>NZ_LGSZ01000027.1 GCF_001298265.1 Allobosea vaviloviae
GACACACTCCCCGACCTGCGGCGGCAGCGCCGGATGGGTAGAAGAGGCGGGGGCGCAGCCGGGCGCGACCGCCCCGCCCGCGAGACAGGCGGGCTCAATGACCCCCGGGATCTCGGCCACAGGCACCGCCGTGTCGCCTTTCAGCGCGCCCGGCGTCTCGATCATCCCGGCTGCGATCCCTTCGCGCCGCCGCCACATCGCCTCCCGCTGCGATTGGCGGGCGGCGAGCGTGCCGTCGGTGACGATCCCCTCGGCTAGCCCGACCTCGACCAGTGCGACCATTGCATCATCGATCGCGAAATGGCGGCTGGCGCTCTCGGCTTCGAGAAGCACCGTCCAGGGCGACGCAAATTCCGGGCCTCGCGATCCGGCGTGGGCGTACTCCAGCCCCAAGGCGGCCTGCGACATCAGCTCGAAGGCGGAGAGACTTTCTCCGAGCTCGGCCCGCGCGAGCGCGAGCAGCGCGAGCACCGAGGCCGTGTCGGGCACCGCGAGCCAGGCTGTGGCGCTGCGATCCGGGGCAGGGCGTAGCTTCAGTGTCGCAGCGGTGATGACGCCGAGCGTGCCTTCCGAGCCGGTCAGAAGCTGGGCGAGATCGTAACCGGTGTTGTTCTTGGGCAACGGCGCCAGCGCCTCGATCAGCGCTCCGCCGGGAAGGACCGCCTCGATGCCGAGGACCTGTTCGCGCGCCATGCCGTAGCGCAGGACGTTTTTGCCGCCGGCATTGGTCGCGAGATTGCCGCCGAGCTGGCTGGACGCTCCACCGTGATCGAGGCCAAGCATCAGGCCGGCGTCGCGCGAGACCGCGTGCAGCTCCGCCAGCGTGCAGCCGGCTTCGGCCGTCAAGGTTGCCCCGTGCCGGTCGATCCGGCGGATACGGCGCATGCGCTCGAGCGACAGAACGAGCGCGCCCCGGCAGGCGGCCGCGCCGCCCGAAAGCCCCGTGCCGCCGCCGCGCGGAACCGTTACGATGCACGCTTCCGCCGCCAGCCGCATCGTCTCGATCACTTCTGCGGTGCTGCGCGGCCTGACCGCGAGCGCCGGCGCCTCTCCCACCGCCGAGGAGAGATCGCCGCGATAGCCATCGAGGTCCGCATCGGCGTCGAGCACGGCGTCGTCGCCGAGCCGGGCGCGCAATGCGTCCTTCAGTGCGGCGAGGTTCAAGGCGCCGCCCCAAGAAGCGAAAGCACCGCCTCCGTGTCTTCGCGCGAGCCAATGGTGATCCGCACCGCCTTGCGCCCGTCAATCCAAGCGAAGCCGCCGATGAAGACGTTCTCCGCGCGCAGCCGCGCAACGGGGTCGCCGGCTGCGTCGGGGACGATGGCGGAGACGAAGTTCGCGGCGCTGGGAAGGACGGCGTAGCCGAGCGAGGCGAGGCCGCGGGAGAGGACGGCGCGCTCGGCGGCCGTGTGGGCGAGGATTTTTTCGAGATGTCCGTGGTCACCCAGCGCGGCCAGCGCTCCGGCCAGCGCGGTCGCGTTTACGCTGAAATTGACGCGGATGCGGCGATAGGCGTCGGCGAGCCCGGCATCGGAGCACAGTCCGTAGCCGAGCCGAGCCCCGGCGAGGCCGAAAGCCTTGGAGAAGCTGCGTGTGATGATCCAGGGTCCACGCCGCGCCTGCAGGCTCGCCAGCGCATCCGGCCCGCCCGCATGGCGGCCAAACTCGAAATAGGCCTCGTCGAAATGCAGCAGCACGTCGTCGGGCACGCCGCGCGCGAGGGCCTCGACCCCAGCGGCGTCGAGCAGACCGCCGGTCGGGTTGTGCGGGGAGGCGGCGAAGACGAGGCGCGTCCTGCCGGTAATCGCTGCTAGCATGGCTTCGGCATCAACGGTTCCGTCCGCCCTAACCGGTACGCCGACATGTGTTGCGCCGCGCAGCGCGATCGTCTTGGCGTAGGTCGGAAAGCCTGGGACCGGCGCGACCGCCTCATGGCCGGCGTCCAAGCAGACGTCGGCGCTGGCATAGAGGAGTTCGTTGCTGCCTGCGCCGATCACGATCCGCCCGGCCGGCACATCGCTGCGGGTCGACAGTCGGCCGATCAGCAGGCTGCCGTCGTGATCCGGATAGCGGTTGAGCAAGGAGACAGCCTCGCGCATCGCGGCGACGGCAGCCGGCGAGGGGCCGAACGGCGATTCATTGAGATGCAAGCTGCGAACCGGGCGGCCCGGCTCGTCGTCCGACGGCGTGTGAGCCGGCGGCACGGTCGCGAGCCCGCGTACGCGCGCGACGACGATGGGAGAGACGTCGCTCATCCTGTCAGGCTTTCCACGAGAGGGGTGGAGACGAGGCGCAGCAGTGCGCCCGACGCGAGCAGGCGGCGCGCCGCCTCGATGTCCGGCCCCATGAAGCGGTCTTCCTCTTGGGCTGGAACCTCGTCGCGCAGGATGGCGACGGCCTCGGCCAGCGCAGCGGCCGGCGTCTCCGGGAGCAGGAAGGATAGCCCCTGCGCCGCGGCGAGCCATTCAAGCGCGAGGATGGCGGCGAGGTTGTCGTTCATGCCGCGCAGGCGATAGCCGGCGTGGCATGCCATCGAGACATGGTCCTCCTGGTTGGCCGATGTCGGAATAGAATCGACCGAGGCTGGATGGGCCATCATCTTGTTCTCGGCGGTCAGCGCCGCAGCCGTGACCTGCGGGATCATGAAGCCCGAATTGATCCCGGAATGCGCCGTCAGGAACGCGGGCAGGCGCGACAAGGAGGCGTCGACGAGCATCGCCTGGCGTCGTTCCGAGAGCGAGCCGATCTCGCAGATCGCCAGGGCCAAGATATCGGCCGCGAAAGCGACGGGCTCCGCGTGGAAATTGCCGCCGGACAGGACGGCGCCATCAGCCGGGAACACCAGCGGATTGTCCGAGACCGCGTTGGCCTCCGTCGCCAGCACGGCTCCGGCGTGCCGCAGGTTCTGCAGGCAGGCGCCCATCACCTGCGGCTGGCAGCGCAGGCAGTAGGGGTCCTGCACCTTGAGGTTGGCGCGATGCTTCTCGCGCAATGGGCTGTCGTCGAGCAGCGCGCGATAGGCAGCCGCGACGTCGATCTGTGCGGCGTGCCGACGCACCGCATGGATGCGCGCGTCGAAGGGCGCGTCGTTACCCCTGCAGGCTTCGACCGACAATGCGCCGGTGACGATCGCCGCGTGGAACAGGTCCTCCGCCGAAAACAGCCCCGCAAGGCCGAGCGCCGCCGAGACCTGGGTGCCGTTGATCAGGGCCACGCCCTCCTTGGGACCGAACGCCATCGGCGCGAGGCCTGCGATCGCGAGTCCCTCGGTCGCTGGCATCAGCCGGCCTTCGTGGCGCATCTCGCCGAGGCCGAGCAGGGCAGCGGCCATGTGGGAGAGCGGAGCGAGATCGCCTGAGGCGCCGACCGATCCCTTGGCGGGCACGGCGGGGTACACGCGCGCGTTGACGAGCCGGACCAGAGCGTCGATCACGGCCCAGCGTACGCCGGAGAAGCCTTGCGCCAGGGCGGTCGCTTTCATGGTCATCACCAGCCGGACGATCGCATCGGGCAGGAGCTCGCCCGTCCCGGCGGCGTGCGACAGGATCAGGTTTCGCTGCAGCTCCGTCAGCCGGTCGTCGTCGACGCGGATGGAGGCCAGCTTTCCGAAGCCGGTGTTGACGGCGTAGATCGGCTTTCCGTCGGCGATCAGGGTCCCCAGCGCTGTAAGGCAGGCGTCGACCGTCTCCTTCGCACCATCGGCGAGCGTGATCGACGTCTCCTCGGCGAAGATGCGGCGCCACATCGAAATCGGGACCTCGCCCGGAACGAGAACCAGCGGCGACGCCGCGACCTCCGAATACGTCATGTCTGTTCTTTCTCAGCCTAGCAGGAGAGCATCGTCGGCGATGCCGTCGTTCTTGAAATGGGCGATCAAGCCGTCGACCGTCATCTGATCGCGCGCCTCGCCCGACAGGTCGAGGAGGACGCGGCCACGATGGAACATGATGGTGCGGTCGCCATAGTCGAGCGCGTGAGCCATCGAGTGAGTTACCATCATGACGGTGAGCCGGAGCTCACCGACGAGGCGGCGCGACAGCTCCATCACGAAGTGCGCCGTCTTGGGATCGAGCGCTGCCGTATGCTCGTCGAGCAGCAGGATCCGGGTCTCGCCAGCCGTGGCCATGACCAGGCTCAGCGCCTGCCGCTGCCCGCCGGAGAGCAGCCCGACCTTGTCGTCGAGGCGGTTCTCCAAGCCGAGGTCGAGAACCTTCAGACGCTCCACCGCCTCCTCGCGGAGGCCGGCGCCGATCGCCATCCGCAGGCCGCGTGGCGCGGTGCGGGCGCGTGCGAGGGCGTAGTTCTCGAGGATCGAGAAGTCCTCGCAGGTCCCCATCTTCGGATCCTGGAAGATACGCGACACGAGACGCGCCCGCGCGTGCACCGGCCAGTTCGTGACGTCGGTGCCGTCGATTTCGACGCAGCCCGCGAGCGGCCGGACCAGTCCTGCGATCACGTTGAGCGTCGTCGACTTGCCCGCGCCGTTGGAGCCAATCACGGGGAGGAACTGGCCCTGCGGGATCGTCAAATCGACGCCACGCAGGGCCACGTTCTCTAGAGCCGTGCCGGGATTGAAGACGACGCGGATGCCAGACAGTTCGATCATCGCGCACCGGCCTTGAAAAGCCGGCCCATCCGGCCCGGCGAGCGCTGCGCGATCAGCGTCAGCGCGACAAGCGCTGCCGTGACGAGCTGCACGTCGGAGGCCTGCAAGCCGAGAAAGTCGGCGTTGAGGGCGAGCGCGACAGCGAAGCGGTAGAGCAGCGCGCCAACGAGGCAAGCGAACGTCGCTAGCACCAATGTCCTGGCCGGCAGCAGGGAGTTTCCGACGATGACGGAGGCCAGGCCGACGATGACGACTCCGATGCCCATATAGGCGTCCGCCGCCCCGAAGAGCTGGGCGAACAGCGCCCCCGACAGCGCCGTCAGCGCATTCGCCATGCCAAGCCCGAGCAGCTTCATGCGGCCGACATCGACGCCGTTCGCGGCCGACATGGCCGGATTCGCGCCCGCCGCGCGCATCGCGAGCCCCACACCCGTCGAGAGGAACAGATCGAGTGCGAACTTCACCGTCACGACGATCGCGCCGGCGAGAAGCGGCGTCAGCCAGAAGCTCGGTACGCCGAAGCCATTCAGGCCCGAGAAGATCGTTCGCTGCCCGAGCAGGGGCGCGTTGGGCCCACCCATCACGCGTAGATTGATCGAGTAGAGCCCGATCGCCACCAGGATGCCGGCGAGAATGTTGAGAATGCCGAAACGCACGTTCAGCGTTGCGGTCAGATAACCGGCGGCGAAACCGGATGCGCCGGCCGCGAGCGTCGCTGCACCAGGGGGGACGCCTTTCAGGATGAGCACGGCCGCCACCGCCGCGCCGAGCGGGAAGCTACCCTCGACCGTCAGGTCTGGAAACTGGAGCACGCGGAAGGACAGGAAGGCGCCGAGCGCGACCAATCCGAAAACCAGCCCCACCTCGATCGTTCCTAGGAATTCGTAAAGCGACATGATATCCGTCCGGGCAAGACGAGGGAGCGCGGGCGTCCGCCCCCTCTGTGTCTGCGATTACTTGACGACGCGGGTGGCTGCGGCGAGCACCTCAGCCGGGACGGGCGTACCCATTCGCGCGCCCGCGCCCTCGTTGACCACCACGACGAACTTCGGCTTCGCCTTGTAGGCGATCACCGCGTCGACCTCGCCGATCTTCTTCCCACCCAGAACATCGGCCGACATATCGCCGGCGATGCGGCCGATCTCGGTGTAGTTCAGGCCCATCGAAGCGACCGTGCCGCGTTCGACGCCACGTGTTTCCCCGGAGAAGATCGGGGTCCGCGTCTCCTCGCCGATCTTGATGACGGCCTCGAGACTGGCCACGACGGTGGTGTCGTTGGGCACGTAGATGGCATCAACCTGGCTGACCAGTTTGCGAGCGGCCGGCACCACTTCGTTCGAGGTTGGAGCGGCGACCTCGACGATGATGATTCCGACCTTTGCGGCAGCTTCCTTGATCCAGTCGAGCGTGGCCTTGGAGCTGTCGAGGCCGGGATTGTATAGGAAGCCGAGCCGCTTCAGGCCCGGCTTGATCTTGGAAAAGAGCACCAGCTGCTCGGCGATCGGAGCGGCGTCGGAGACGCCCGTGACGTTGCCGCCGGGCTTCTCGAACCTGTCGATGAGCTTGGCCTTGAGCGGATCGGTCACGGAGGCGAAGACGATCGGTATATCCTTCGTCGCGGACACCATGGCCTGGGCCGTGGGAGTGGTGATCGCGACCACGAGGTCAACCCCGTCGCCGACGAATTTGCGGGCGATCTGTTGTTGCGTCGGGGCGTTTCCGTTGGCGTTCTGGTAGTCGATCGTCAGGTTCTTGCCGACGACAAACCCGCGGTCGGCGAGCGCGGCGATGATGCCGTCCCTGGTTTCGACGAGCTGTGGTACCTCGACGATGGTCGAGATACCGATCTTCTTCGTTTGGGCATGGGCGGCGCCGGGGAGGGCGAGCGCGCCAGCGATAAGCGAACCCCAGACGGCGGCGCTGAAACGTGACCTGAGCATGGTGATCCCCTCTGTCGGCATGCCGGCGGCTCGCCGGCTTCAGCAGTCCCGCCCGGCTGCGCCTGGGGCGTCTATCGTGGCGAAGACTGATCGCGCTCGCGGCAGGCAGATTTCCTCTTGCCATATCGTGAGCGGATGCTTCACAATACGAGCAATGAAACGAGACGCTGTCAACATCCCATCTGAATCTTCCATGCAGGGGGTCGGTCTCCTGCAAAAAGGATTCCAGATCCTGGATCTTTTTTCCGACGAACGGGGCCCCTGGACCCAGGTCGAGCTGGCGCGGGAAACCGGGCTGGCGCGCTCTACGCTCGGGCGGCTCGTCCGCTTCCTAGTGGCGCGCGGCTATCTCATGGAGACCCGCGGCCGCTACACGCTCGGCTTCGCCGCGGTCGATCTCGGCCGGCGCGCCCAGAGCCAGTTCGATCTCGTCGATCTCGCGGGCGATCTTCTCGAGCAACTCGCCCAGGCGACGGCCGAGACGATCATCCTGACCGTCTTCGACGAGGCGCGTGGCTGCGTCACCTGTCTCGCGCAAATCCCGAGCAGCCAGGGCGGCCTGCGCGTCTTCGAGAGCGTCGGGGCGTCCTACCCGCTGCATTCCGGCGCGACCTCGAAGGCGGTGCTCGCCTTCCTACCGGAACGCAGGCGGGCGTCGGTTCTCGATGGAGACCTGACCCATGTAAATTCCCGCGCCCCTTCGGGACGCGACCGACTCGCTGCCGAGATCGAGGCGGTGCGCGACCAAGGCTACATCGTAACGCATGACGAAACCTATGTAGGCGTGACCGGCGTCGCGGCGCCGATCCTCACGCCGCGCGGCCTGCCGCTCGGCTCGATCGCCATCGCGGCGCCGAGCCAGCGAGTCGACGCCGCAACGATCGCCGAGTTCGTGGCGCGCATTCAGGACGCCGGGGTCGAACTGGCGACTCGCCTCGCCGCCCCGGCGGGGGCAGGCGAGCCGTGACGTTGCCGTCGACGCCGCCGACGATGTTCGCCTGGATCAGCGAGGCGAAAGGGCTCGCTGGACTGCGGTTGGCGGAGATCGCCGTACCGCGGCCGGGGCCCGGAGAGGTTCTCCTGCGCGTGGAGGCGGCGGCTTTGAATTTTTCTGACATACTGATGGTGGACGACGCCTATCAGGTTCGCCCGCCTCGCCCGTTCGTGCCTGGCCAAGAGGTTGCCGGTACGGTCGTCGCCGCAGGCCCGAATTGCGGTCTGAAATCCGGCGCGCGGATGGCGGGCAAGGTGAACTGGGGCGGTTTCGCCGCCTACGCGACCATGCGCGCCGACATGGCGATGGAATTGCCCGAAGCGCTCTCCTTCGCCGAGGGCGCGGCGGTCCCGGTGTCCTATACCACGGCCGCGGTGGCGCTGGGCGAGTCGGCCAGGCTCGCGGCCGGCGAGACCGTGCTGGTGCTCGCGGCCGCCGGTGGCGTCGGGCTGGCCGCGGTGCAGATCGCGCGACGGCGCGGGGCGCGCGTCATCGCCGCCTGCAGCGCCGGCAAGATCGCGCTGGCGGAAGCGCAGGGCGTCGATCTCGCAGTCGACTATGACGGCCCGGACTGGAGCGCGCGCGTCAGGGCCGCGGCGCCCGAAGGCGTCGACGTCGTGCTTGATCCTGTGGGAGGAGCCTTCGCCGATGCGGCTCTGCGCCTTCTCGGCTGGCAGGGACGCTACCTCGTCGTCGGATTCGCATCGGGCGAGATCCCGAAGCTGCCCGCCAATCGGCTCCTTATGAAACGAGCCTCCGCGATAGGCGTCTACTGGAGCCACGATCGCGACGGTGCCATGCTGGCCCGCCTCCAGCGCGAGATCATGGCGATGTTCGCGCTCGGCGAGACCCGTCCGCCGCTCGGCGCCGGCTACCCGATGGCTGCGCTTCCGCAGGCCCTGGCGGATCTCGCCGGCCGCCGCAGTCACGGCAAGCTCATCCTCGAACCCTCGGCCTGATGGTGACGTCCATGCTCGACCGCCGCATTTTCGAAGGCGTCCGCGTACTCGATCTGACGCGTGTGATGTCGGGGCCGTTCTGCACGGCGATGATGGCCGATCTCGGGGCGGAGATCATCAAGATAGAGCTGCCGGGTAGCGGCGAGGAGGGACGCTTCTTCGCGCCGCACGTCGCGGGCGAAAGCACCTATTTTGCCATGCTAAACCGCGGCAAGAAGAGCGTGACGGTCAACATGAAGTCGCCGGACGGCATCGCCCTCATTCGCGACATCGCCAAGACGGCCGACGTGCTGGTCGAGAATTTCCGTCCCGGAGTGATGGAGCGGCTGGGGCTTGGCCACGCGGCGCTGCAGGCGCAGAACTCCCGCCTCATCTACGCGTCGATATCCGGCTTCGGCCAGGAGGGCCCTTATCGCGACTGGCCGGCCTTCGACCTCGTGGTGCAGGCCATGAGCGGCCTGATGCACATCACCGGCGAGCGCGATGGTCGTCCGACCGCTGTCGGCGAGAGCCTCGCCGACGTGACGACCGGCATGTTTGCGGCCTTCGGCGTCGCGAGCGCGCTCTACGACCGCGAGAAGACCGGGACGGGCCGCCGCGTCGAGGTGGCGATGCTCGATTCGCTGTTCTCGATGCTGATCACCGCGCTCTCGCGAAAGCTCTACACCGACAAGCCGGTCCGCCGCGTCGGCAACCGTCATCCCGAGACCTATCCGGTCGATTCCTTTGCGACCCGCGACGGGGACATCGTGATCGTCGGCTTCACGGACGGGCTCTACCGCAAGATCTGCACCGTTATCGGCCGCCCCGATCTCAGTGCGGACCCGCGGCTGGCGACCAATATCGGCCGGAATGCGCATGAGGAGGAGCTGCGCTCGGCGATCGCCCAATGGGCTGCGGGCCTCGGCCGCGACGAGGCGGTCGCCGCTTTGCGCCGCGAAGACGTGACCGCCGCTCCGGTCTGGAGCTTCGAGGAATTGCTGGACAGCGGCCATGTCGAGGCCCGCGGCCTCGTCCGTGAAGGGGTTAACACCAAGTTGGGAACGATCCCGCTGGTCGGCCAGCCGGTGCGCTTCCACGGCGCGCCAGGGCCGGACGGCCCTCAGCGCAGCCCCATGGTCGGAGAGCATACCGACGAGGTCCTCGCAGACATCCTGTGTCTGACGAGCGAACGCATCGCGGCCCTGCGGGCGGCTCGCGCAATCTGACGAAAAAAGAGGCCGCCATGTCGACCAAGATCAATCGCCCCGCCATCCACGCGCCGCGTGGCAGCGAACTCCACACGCTGAGCTGGCAGACCGAGGCACCGATGCGCCTCCTCATGAACAACCTCGATCCCGACGTCGCTGAGCGCCCCGAAGAGCTCGTCGTCTACGGTGGCATCGGAAGAGCGGCGCGCAACTGGGAGAGCTATGACCGTCTGGTCGAGGTGCTCAAGGTTTTGAAGGAAGACGAGACGCTGCTGGTGCAGTCGGGCCGGCCGGCCGGCGTGTTTCCCACGCATCGGGGCGCGCCGCGCGTGATCATCGCAAACGCCAACCTGGTCCCCAATTGGTCGACCTGGGAGCATTTCAACGCGCTCGACCGCAAGGGGTTGATGATGTACGGCCAGATGACGGCTGGCTCCTGGCTCTATATCGGCAGCCAGGGCATCGTCCAGGGCACCTACGAGACCTTCAGCGAGATCGGCCGCCGCCATTTCGACGGCTCGCTGAAAGGCAGGCTGATCCTGTCGGGCGGACTAGGCGGCATGGGCGGTGCCCAACCGCTCGCTGCCACCATGGCCGGCGCGTCGATCATCGTCGTCGAGTGCCAGCCGAGCCGCATCGCATTCCGGCAGCGCACCGGCTATCTCGACCGCATGGCCGCTTCGATCGATGAGGCCATGGTGATGGTCGAGGATGCCCGTCGTCGCGGCGAGGCCGTCTCGATAGGGCTCCTTGGGAACGCGGCGGAAATCTTCCCGCAGATGCTGGCGCGGGGGATCGTCCCCGACGTCGTGACGGACCAGACCTCCGCGCATGATCCGATCAACGGCTATTTGCCCGCCGGCTGGAGCGTCGACGAATGGCGGACCCGGGCCGAACGGGACCCCGCTGGAACGGCCGAGGCGGCTAAGAAGGCGATGGCGCTGCAGGTCGAAGCCATCCTCGGCTTCAAGGCCAAGGGCGCGATCGCGCTCGATTACGGCAACAACATCCGTGCCATGGCGAAGGAGGCGGGCGCCGTCGACGCCTTCAGCTATCCCGGCTTCGTCGAGGCCTATGTTCGCCCGCTCTTCTGCCGCGGCAAGGGGCCGTTCCGCTGGGTTGCGCTCTCCGGTGATCCTGAGGACATCTACAGGACCGACGCCAAGGTCCGCGAACTCATCGCCGGCGACGCTGCGCTCGACAACTGGCTCGACAAGGCGCGCCGGCATGTCCACTTCCAGGGGCTGCCGTCGCGCATCTGCTGGCTCGGGCTCGGCCAGCGCGACAGGGTGGCGCTCGCCTTCAACGAGATGGTGGCGAAGGGCGAGCTGAAGGCTCCGGTGGTCATCGGTCGCGACCACATGGATTCGGGCTCTGTCGCCTCGCCGATGCGCGAGACCGAAGGGATGCTGGACGGCTCCGACGCGGTCTCCGACTGGCCGATCATGAACGCCATGCTCAACGCAGGAAACGGCGCGACCTGGGTCTCCTTCCATCATGGTGGCGGGGTTGGTATGGGTTTCTCGCAGCATTCCGGAATCGCGATGCTGGCCGACGGCACCGCCGAAGCCGCCGAAAAGCTCGCCCGCGTTTTTTGGTGCGATCCGGCGACAGGGGTCATGCGCCACGCCGACGCCGGCTACGAGGACGCCGTCGCCTGCGCCGCCGAGAACGGGTTGTGGCTGCCGATGAACGGCGGCCGGGGGAGCGGGCGGAGCGGGACAAGACCACGCGCCTGAGAACCGCCGGGGGACGGAGGTCCAATAGCCGCGAGGCGGCAGTCGGTCCGGCCGGCGCGACGAGCGGCAAGCCTCTCCGCATGGCGGGACGGCGATATTCGCGGGCCGCTGCGCTGCGGGGATCTCTTCACCCGGCGATTACCTCGCAGAAGCCTTCTCCGGCGCAGTTGCTGCTCGATAGAGCGTCATTGCGTCATTTTACGCCCGATCAGTGTCAAATTGGGTTGAAGCGCAGCCCCCTTATCGCGTTGAAGGCTAGCCCCCTGAGAACAGGATCCCTCAAACAGCTCCTTCGGTGGGATTCGCGCCCCAAAAAGGGGGCTGTCACCAGCGAATGCTGATTCTGTGGGATTCGACAACTAGATGTTTAGTCCCGGCATTTGCCGGAGCGGATTGAGGTTGAATTTTTCGGGCTCGATCGTCCAGCGTTTGCAGATGAACTCGTAGGGCGTGAGGCCTTTGAGGGTCTTGAGCCTGCGGCCGAAGTTGTAGGCCGCGACGAAGTCGGCGAGGTGGCGTTCGAGCTGCGCGTGATCGTTGTAGTGGTAACGTTTGACGGTCGCGTCCTTGATCGTGCAGTTCATCCGCTCGACTTGGCCGTTCGTTCAGGGATGCTTCGGCTTGGTGGTCCGATGGTCGATATGGGCTTTGGCGCAGGCGAGTTCGAAGGCGTGGGCGCGGAACAGCTCTCCGTTTGCCATCGCCTTCTTGATCAGCGGCACGGCCGAGCCGCCGGCGCCAGGCGTCGTGAAGTGGATACCGTTGTCGGTCAAAACGGTGTGGATCTTGTAAGGGACCGCCTCGATCAAGCGCCGGAGGAAGTCGCCAGCCGTCCGCTGCTTGGCTTCTCGATGAAGCTCGACGAGGGACTGTCAGGATTTCCGTGTGCGGGCGGCCATAATGGATCCGATGGAGGTTCCCGATGGCACGACGCAAAGCCCCCCGCATTCCTGACGCGCTTTTGGACCAGTTGTGGCTGGCGCCGACCCCAAGACGGCTTTCGACCCCAATGGCCTGCTCGACGATCTCAAGAAGGCCTTCGCCGAGCGGGCCCTGAACGCCGAGATGGATCATCATCTGGCGGGAGATGAGGCTGGCAACAGCCGCAACGGCTACGGCCGCAAGACTGTGACGACAGAGACCGGTCGGATCGAGCTGGAGATTCCGCGCGATCGACAGGCGACGTTCGATCCGCAGCTGATCGCCAAGTATCAGCGCCGCTTCCCTGGCTTCGACGACAAGATCGTCTCGATGTATGCCCGGGGCATGAGCGCCCGCGAGATCGTCGGGCATCTGCGCGAGCTCTATGGGATCGAGGTCTCGCCCGATCTGATCAGCGCCGTCACCGATGCCGTGCTCGACGAGATAGCGGCCTGGCAGGTGAGGCCGCTGGAGCCGGTCTATCCGCTGGTCTTCTTCGATGCCCTGCGCGTCAAGATTCGCGACGAAGGCGTCGTCCGCAACAAGGCCGTGCACATCGCGCTCGGCGTCCGTGCCGACGGCGCCAAGGAGATCCTGGGTCTCTGGCTGGAGCAGAACGAGGGCGCAAAGTTCTGGTTGCGCGTCATGAACGAGCTCCGCAACCGCGGCGTCGAGGATATCCTGCTGGCCGTCGTCGATGGCCTGAAAGGCTTCCCCGACGCGATCCGCGCCGTCTATCCCGAGGCCATGGTTCAGACCTGCATCGTTCATCTGCTGCGCCACAGCCTGGACTTCGTCTCCTACAAGGACCGAAAGCTCGTCGCCGCGGCGTTGAAGGGCATCTACCGCGCCATCGATGCCGCCGCCGGCGAAGCGGCGCTCAGTGCCTTCGACGAGGGGCATTGGGGCCGCCGCTATCCGGCGATTGGCCAGAGCTGGAGGCGCGCCTGGAGCGAGGTCGTGCCGTTCTACGCCTTCCCGGCCGACGTTCGTCGCATACTCTACACCACCAACGCGATCGAGGCGCTGAACGCCAAACTGCGCCGGGCCGTGCGCGCCCGAGGCCACTTCCCGACCGACGAGGCTGCGATGAAGCTCCTCTTCCTCGTCTTGAACCGCTCGGAAAAGGAGTGGAAGATGGGGCCTCGTGAATGGGTGATGGCCAAGGCTCAGTTCGCCGTCATCTTCGGCGAGCGCTTCACCAGGGCCATGGCGGCCTGATGTTCAACCCGCCGCCCGCACACGGAAATCCTGACAGTCCCGCTCGACGAAGGCGAATTTGCTGGTCCGGTCGATGGCGACGAACATGTAGAGCCTGCCCTCGGCCGTGCGCACTTCGGCCAGGTCGATGTGAAAGAAGCCGATCGGGTAGCTCTTGAACTTCGTCTTTGCGGTCGTCTCGCCTTCGACCTCGGGCAGGCGGCTGATCCCGTGACGCTGCAGGCAGCGATGCAACGACGAGCGCCTCAGGATCGGGATCGTCGGCTGCAGGGCGTAAAGGCAGTCGTCGAGCGGCAGCAATGTGTTCTGCCGAAAGGCGACGATCACCGCCTCCTCCTCGATCGACAGCACCGTCGAGGTCGGGTTCTTTGGACCCGTCGACACATCGGCGACCGAGGTTCGCTTCTTCCACTTCGCGACGGTCTTCTGATTGATGCCGTAGCGCTTCGCCAGAGCCCTCAGGCTCTCGTGACTATGCTGTATCGCTCGACGGACCGCCGCTGTCGTCGTGGCGCTCCCGTGGTGAACCTGGCCCATAGCGCATCCCTCCAGCTCTGCGAGAAGACTGCACCATCAAAATCCGGAATCAAACAACTAGCCTCAAGGGGATGCGCAACAACGATAGCGGTTCCAGGCCGTCAGGGTCTCGCGCTGGCCTTTCGAAATTCGATCGTTTTTAAAACGCGTGCGCAAGAAAACGGGCTACCAAGCTGATGATTTACCGCTCTCGGTTGTGCTCCGGTTCCTTGGAGCGATTCTCCCGTTGAGACTGAGACCTACTTTCGGGCTGTCGTTTCTGTTGCGCGTCTCGATGAAGCAATTCAGCGTGCTTGAATTCCCCGCCCCTCTCAAGTTGTTCCGCAATCCTCGCCTTCGCGTGAGCCAGAATGGAGCGTCGCAAAACGGGATCGCGAACGGCTTTGCTTAAGGCCCGCTCGATCGCCGCGAACTGTGATCGTGCAGCCCTTACGACGTCATCACCTGCGTTCAGTCGATGATCGGCCGATCGAAAAATTCCAGCACGATGCTGCCCGACCGTGTGCGGCGGTTCAGGTGACGCTTCCGCTCGAAACGGCACGACGTCGATCGTGATGGCGGCTCTGTTGGAAGGCCATTCCGCGGTCTGACCTCCTCGCGAACCCGCCCGATCTGAGCCGTCAGGGCTTTGAAATTGAGCTTCCCGGTCGTCCCTTCGGTGCCTTGTCTCCGTGCTGCGCTGAGGTGGAAGAACTGTCGTCTCGATAGGCCTATTGGTCGAAACGCCTGCGACAGAAACCGTCTCCGACGCTTCCGCCTCGCGTTGCCACCCTTGTGATGGCGCCCGCGTTGAACGAGGATCCGGCTTCGTCTTGAAGGCCAAAGCGGCCCGATCAACTGGATCGGGCTCATAGCCGCGAACCGATATCCCGCGCGCAGACGCTTCGAGCCAAGCCGTGCGCCGAAACTCTTCCGATCCCCGAAGCTCGACCTCCTTCCAGTTCCGGTGCTGCGCGATCGACACCATGTCACGGATAACGCCCGAACCCTCGAGCCGTGTCGCCATACGCTCGGTTGTTACCTTGAATGCGAGGTATTCACCTTTGGGGTCGGCATAGACCTTGGCCTCGGCGCCGACGTCGGCTTCCGCGACATAGTATTTTCGCCGGAGCCGCTCGGGCATGCCGCCGTCGGCCTCGCGCTGACCCTTTGCTCCGAGATCAAATTCCGCTTGCTCGGCTCTTTCTCTCGGAGGCACGTTTGACGCGCTGCGCGGCGAGGACGTGCTGGCGCCCCGATCTTTTTCAGCGCCGCGATCGATCGTGAACTCTTCATCGGTTTTGCGATCACCGTCCACGGCGCACCTCCTTCACCGATCCACCTGTTTCCTTTGTGGGGACGATGGCCGCATCGATCACCTGCGAGCACCAGTCCTTCAACTCGTCTTCTGAAAGGCCTTCGAGATCGACGGGCACGTCGCCGAAATCAAACGTCGCATCGTCGGGGATCAGAGACGGGTCGGCGATTTCCTCATCGGTCATCGGCCGGGTCCTGAACGTCGCCTGCAACTCGGCTACAGCGGATTTGAGCTCGATGATCTCACTCGCCAGCAGCATGTTCGAGGGGCCGCGATTGGGGGCGATCACCGGTGCTGGTTTCAGGCGGGCGGTGAAGGCTGCGTCCTCATAGTAGATGATCTTATCGCAGATGGTCGGCGGCACGCTGGCCGCCAGAATGAACGCCTTCGACGACGGAATCAGCTTGAGCTCCTGCGGCAGCATCAACGCGCGGCGCTGATCCGACACCGACTCGCTGCGCTTGCCCGACGACAGACCCCAAGGACGAGAACGGCTTTTTGCCTGAACCGTGTCGTAGCCGATCCGCTCCGACAGCTCATTGGCGACATCCTGTTCCTTGGGCGCAAACACGACTTCGATCGCGTGATTGGTCATGATTGTCTTCGCGAGATCGGGCCCGTAAATCGCCCGCAACTGCGCTGGACTCTGGATGATTGTGAGCAGGCGGATGCCGTAGCCGGCGACGAAGGCGACGGATTTGGCGAGCACACCGACGTGGCCAAGCGCCGGGAACTCGTCGAGCAGCAGCAGGACGCGGCGATTGAGTTTTGGGTTCTGCTCTGGCAGCTCGCGACTATTGAGATCGACGACCTGTTGGAAGAACAGGTTCAGCAGCGGCGCCATGCGATCAAGATTGTCCGGGGTCACGCCGAGAAAAATCGACATTGGCCGCGACCGCAGTTCGCGTAGGTCAAAATCATTCGCAGAGGTGGCGGCATCGATGCGCGGATTGAGCCAAAGGCCCAGCCGCGCCGTCGTGGTCTTGCGCACCGAGTTCATGGTGTTCTCGGAGGCCGACAGAAAATCGTTCAGCGCCCCGATGCAGTGCGAGGACAGAGGCGCCGTGCTGTTGGCACGCTGCTTCATCGCGGCCAGGAAATGCGCCTTCAAATCGCTCGAGGCCGAAAGCTGCCGCAGAATCTCGCCGATGGTCAGGGGCAGACCTGGCGTTTCGGCGACGTAACCGCCGATCGCGACAAAGGCCGAGCGGGCAGTCTCGAACCAGAACGGGTCGGCCCGGTTTTCTCCCGGGAACAGCATGACCGCGATGCGCTGGAGATCGTCATAAAGATCGACCGGATCGCGGCGGACATAAGCGAGCGGATTGTAGCGCGCCGTGCGGCCCTGCTCGTCGAGCGGATCGAACAGATAGACCGCCTGCCCGCTTGCCTCCCGAAACCCTGCGGTCCGGTCAAAGTTCTCTTTCTTGACGTCGAGCGCGACGACGGAATCCGGCCAGTTCAGCAGGTTCGGGATGACATAGCCGACGCCTTTGCCCGAGCGCGTTGGGGCATAGACCATGACGTGCTCAGGCCCGCCGAAGCAGAGGAATTTTCCGTCCTTCCGGCCGAGCAGCATGC
>NZ_LGSZ01000021.1 GCF_001298265.1 Allobosea vaviloviae
ACATCGCCCGCGAGCCGCTGAACCCGGTCGATCAGTGGCGGGCGATCGAGCGTCTCGTCGCGCTCGGCTGGACGGAGGAAGCGATCGGCATCGCGCTCGCACTGCCGGTGCGCCAGATCAAGAAACTGAGGGTGCTGGCGAATGTGCTGCCCGCAATGCTGGACCACATGGCCAAAGGCGATATGCCGGGCGAGCAGCAACTGCGCGCGATCGCGGCAGCGAACCTCGACGAGCAGCGCGACGTCTGGAAGGCGCAGAAGCCGAAGAAAGGCGATCCGCAGGTCTCCTGGTGGAGCGTCGCGAACGCTTTGTCGAAGAAGCGCATGTACGCGCGCGACGCGAGCTTCGGCGACGATCTGGCCCAGGCCTACGGCATTTCATGGGTCGAGGATCTCTTCGCGCCGGCCGATGAGGACAGCCGCTACACCACCAACGTGGAAGGGTTCCTCGGCGCCCAGCAGGAATGGATGACCATCCACCTACCCAAGCGCGGCGTCATCACCGACGTCAACAACTGGGGTCAGGTCGTGTTGCCGCCCAAGGCCGAACGGGTTCACGGCAAGCCGGGCAAGAGAGACCGGACGGCGATGTATCTCGACCGCGAGGGCAAGGTGCAGAGCGTTCATTTTCGGCTGCCGGAGCCGAAGAAGGCCAAGGGCGCCGACGACGCGGAGGGTGGCGACGACACGATCGTGATGGCCAAGCCGCGACCCGACGTGACGCGCAATGGCGTCGAGATGATCGGCGACTTCCGAACCGATGCGCTGCATGAGGCGCTGGCGCGGGCGCCGATCGAGGACGACACGCTGATGGCGCTGCTCGTGCTCGCGCTTGCCGGTCGCAACATCTCGGTCCAGTCGGGCGCGTCCGACGACGTCTACGGGCTTGCCCGCATGGAGCGGCATGCCGTTGGCCTTGTCGGCAAGGACGGCAAGCTCACCTTCGACAGGGACACGCTGCGGGTCGCGGCGCGCTCGGCTCTGATCGATGTCCTTTCGGCTCGCGAAAACCGGACCAATAGCGGCATCGTTGCGCGCTTCGCCGGCGACGCGATCGGCGCGGACGGTTTTCTGCCGACCATGGGCACGGAGGAGTTTCTGTCCTGCCTGTCACGCCAGGCGCTGGAGCGCTCCTGCAAGGACACGTCCGTGCTTCCCCGCGCCCGGGTCAAGGACACGCGCGCCGCGCTCGTTCAGCATTTTGGGGAGAGGCGCTTCGTTCATCCCAGCGCGGTGTTTGCGCCGACTGCAGCCGAGGTCGCGACCTGGCGCTCCAAGAGCATCGTCGTCGCGGATGAGGACGCGGATGCCACTGCGCACGATCCTGATATCGGGCCCGGCGATGCAGAGGCGCTCGACGACGTTGATCTCGACGCCATCGACGAGGCCTACCGCGTCGCGGCGGAATAACCCCGACCTCCTCGCTCTCTTCCGATCGACATCCCGCCGCCGGCCTCATGCCGGCGGCGGTTTCGTTTTCACGCAGCGCCATCACGGAGGACAAAAAATGTCCGCGCACGCCATCCATGACAATGCACCCATCGGCTCGATCATTGCCTGGTCCGACGGCACACCGCGCCCGCCTGAGCGCTTCACCAGGAAACTCGCGGCCTGGCTGACCAGCAATGGCAAGGGCCGCCTGATCCGGAAGCAGCCCAGCAGGAGCATGGGCACTCTCAGCCTGTCCGCCAGCTTCACCCTGCATGAGGCGGATTTCGGCACTGGGGGCGTCGTCGCGATCCGGGTCCATCGCACCTTCTCGCTGGACTCGACCCTGTACTTCAGCGTGGTCGAGCGCCCGGCAATCGGGTTGGTGCGTGTCTTCGATCGGCCCGGCGAGGCTGCCGAGCTTGTCCATCTCGCGTCGCATCGGCCTGCCGCAAAGGAATGGCTCTCTCGTCATGGCTATCCGCTCGCCGTGCTCGAGGAGGTCACGGCCGACGAGGTTGGCGCCGCCGTCGTCGAGGGGAGGGCGGCATGATAAGCGCTTCGTCTTGCGACTCCGCGACCGGTGCGATCACCGAAGTGCCAGAGGTCGAGTTCGGGCGATCAACCGAGGGCTTTCCGGTCGCCCGGGTCGCCGACAATGGCTTCGCTATGATGCCGGCGCATGACGGTCGGCATTATCTCTCGACGGGCTGGCGGATTGCGCGCCCAGTCGCGGAATGGCGTCGGTCCGACTTTTACGGCCATACCGGCGAATTGGCGGATAAGGCGGCTTTCCGCGCAAAGGTCCTGGAGCAGGCGGAGCATCAGCGCGAGAAGAGGACGCTCGGTCGCCGTGACGTCCAGAGCAGGGTGCAGACGCCATGGGGGGTCTCACAGTGTGCTACAACAAGGCTTGAGAACGCCCACGGGATCGAGTTCCGCGAAGTTTTCTATCGGTATCACCCGTGGTTTGGCCGTGATGTCGGCATTCATGGCGTCGTAGCGAAGAGCGGCGGCGTATATTTTCGTTGTGCGGTGGCGGGCGGCCAGGGGGATCGCTGGCTTGAGGTTCCCGCCTGGATGTTCGAGCGGGCGTCATGTCCCGGCGGCCTTGAGCTGACCGCTGCCCCCTTCGTCAGCCTTGACGCGCTCGCGGAGCTGTCGGCGCTGCTCGATCGTGTGCTGAAGACGTCCACGTCATCATCGAATGCCCCGCTTTCGGGCGCATCCCGATCCTCTCACGACCAGATTCGGGGAGAGGCCCATGCGAGCGACGACGGCGACGGCGGCGAACAGCGGCAGGCAGAAGCGGCCGCGCGTGCGTCAGCAGATGGACCTGTTCGACATCGCCAAGCCGGAGTCCGGCGGCGCGCCGCTCTGGCCGGAGCTGCCGGAGCAAGCACGCTCTGCGCTGACGGACCTGATGGCGCGGCTGATACTCGCCCACGCCGCCACGGCCGTTCCGCTTCCAGCAAAGGAGGCCGGCGATGATCTCTGAGAAGGTTCGGCCTCATCACCTGGAGCGCAAGGCGATCCTCTATGTGCGCCAGTCCTCCGCCCACCAGGTGCTGCACAACCGCGAGAGCGGCGCGCTGCAGTATGCGATGCGGGACCGTCTGACGGCACTGGGATGGTCGCAGATCGAAGTCATCGACGACGATCTCGGCCGCTCCGCCACGGGTTCCGTCCAGCGTGTGGGCTTCGAGCGGATGGTAGCGGAGGTCTGTCTCGGCAAGGTCGGCGCGGTTTGCGCCCGAGAGGTCTCGCGCTTTGCCCGCAACAGCCGCGACTGGCAGCAGCTGATCGAGATGTGCCGGGTGGTCGATACGGTGCTCGTCGATCAGGAGACCGTTTATGCGCCGCGCCATGGCGACGATCGCCTGCTGCTGGGGCTCAAGGGCAGCCTCAACGAGTACGAGCTCGATCTTCTGCGTCAGCGTTCTCTCGCGGCTCGCTACGCCAAGGCACGCCGAGGCGAGCTGATCGTCTCCGCGCCGATCGGCTTCGTGAAGGCGGATGACCGCTATGAGAAGGATCCGGACCGGCGCGTTCAGGAGGCGATCACGCTCGTCTTCGACAAGGTCCAGGAACTCGGCAGCGCACGTCAGGCGCTGTGCTGGCTGCACGAACATGATCTCGACCTCCCTGTGAAGCAGGGCAACGGCGACACGATCTGGCGCCGGCCGAACTATGCTTCCATCCATCGGATCATCGAGAACCCAGTCTACGGAGGGGCCTACGCCTATGGTAAGACGAGCGCGGCGGCGGCCTATACCGCCGACGGCATCAAGATGAAGACCTGCCGCAAGGCGCGGGACGAATGGCTCGCCCTGAAGCCCGGTACCCATGACGGCTATGTGAGCTGGGAGAGGTTCGAAGCGATCCGCGCGATGGTGGCAAGCAATGTTCCGACCGGCAGGCATCACGGCGCGCCCAAGCATGGCGAGGCGCTGCTCTCTGGCCTGATCCGCTGCCAGCGCTGCGGCCGCAAGCTGACGCTTCGCTACACCGGGGCCAGGCACGGCATCCCACGCTACAGTTGCTCGCGCGCCTGGATGGATCATGGCGGTCCGTCTTGCATCGCCTTCGGCGGCCTGCGCGTCGACGATGCGATCGAGGAGGCGCTGCTTGGCGTGGTTGGCCCTGGCGCTGTCGCCGCTGCGCAGGAAGCCGCGTCACAGGCGGCTCGGCAGCGGGATCAGGTCAGCGACGCCCTTGGCCGCGATCTGGAAGCGGCACGCTACGCCGCCGACCGCGCCTTCCGGCAGTACGATGCCGCGGACCCGGCCAACCGGCTGGTGGCTGGCGAACTCGAAGCGCGCTGGAACAGGGCACTCGCCAAGGTGGGGGAGATCGAGAGCAGGATCGCCGCACATGATGCGGCCAAGCCTGCGGTAAGCGTCGACCCTGCCGCATTCGGCCTGCTCGCCTCGAACCTGCAAACCGTATGGTCGGCGCCGACCACCGACGCTCGGCTGAAGAAGCGGATCGTCCGGATCCTGATCAACGAAGTGGTTGCTGATATCGACGACGCCACGTCGGAGATCGTTCTGATTGTGCACTGGGCCGGCGGCGCCCACAGCGAGATGCGCCTGGCGAAGCGGCGGCGCGGGCAGCGCAACAGCACATCGACCGACATCGTTACGGCCGTGCGCGAGCTGGTGCTGATCGCCAGCGACGACTTGATCGCCGGTCTTCTCAACCGCAATGGCCTGAAGACCGGCAACGGCAATCGTTGGACGCGCGAGCGCGTCACTTCCATGCGGTCGAACTATCGCGTCCCTGTGTTCAAACCCGCCGCCGATGGCGTCGAGCCCTGGCTCAACCTCACCGATGCCGCCAAGCTCATCAAGGTCTCGACCAGGACGCTCAGACTCGCCGCCGAAGCCGGCGAGATCGAAGCCGTCCATCCCCTACCGGACGGGCCTTGGGTCTTCGCGCGCGCCGCTTTGGCCACGGAGGCCGCCCAATCGATCACCGTACGGGCGCGGCGAAACCCCAAATACCCCGCAGGATCACATCCCGCCGAGCAAAACCTTTTCTCTTCAATCACATAGACAGATGGGTGTTCTGATGCGCGGTTGTACAGTCTACATCGACGGCATCGTATCCCATTCGACTGCCGGCCACGGCGGCTTCAAGCTTTCGGACGAGCGCAACCGACACGTCCATCCTCTGCTGCGCGCGGAGGGCGGTTCGTACGAGGAGGATTGCGCCTGGGCGATCGTCGCGATCACCTTTCCGGAACTCTTCACCGGCTTTGAGCGGCGCTGCGCCGAGCGCTCGGTCAAGGATAGCTGGCCCGATGCCTGGGAGGCGATCTTTGGCGTCGTACTCGGATCAGGAGAATCCCATGAGAAGGACCAGCGGGCTTTTCATAACGCACATGCCGGTGACTGGATCGTGGTCTCGGCGATCTCGTCCGGTCATCATCAGGGGTTCGTCGAGTGCGTCGCCACGCCGGGCGGCCGGCGCGGAGCCGGAACCGAAGAGCGCCGCTTTCTCGTTCCGGCCGACGAGTACACGGTAGGCCGGTTCGGCTTCATCATCGATCCATCCCGTCACGCTGTCTATGCCGGGCCTTCCAGCTTCATCGGCTGGCAGCGCGGGACGTCGTCGTGACGGTCCTGCCTGCGGCTGTCGCGCAGCTTTCCCGCATGGAGGAAGCGCGCCGGCAGATCCAGCGCCAACTCGAGCTGATCGAGCGTCAGATCACGCGCAGGGCGACCGCGCTGGTCCCGCAGCAGCGCAAACGCCATGGCGATCGGCGAGGAAAATCGTCCGACGTTTGCATGGTGCTGGAACGCTACCGCTCGACACTTGCCGCGCTGACGGCCGAGCGTCAGCCGGAGATCGATGCGCTGTCGCGCAAGGTCGCGCGGCAGGACCGGGCCATCGCCGCCCATCACGAGCGTCAGCAGATTGCGCTTTTGCGCGCGGCGTGACCGGGCGATGCGGGTCGTGAGCTTGGCAGGTCCGTCAAATCCGAGGCGATCGGCGGCGCATGGCTGCTGCGAGGCCTCGAGGGTCCGTTTCGGTGGCGTCACTGAGGCTAGGCCGGGCTGGCCCTCGTCCTCTCGGGTTTGCTGCGGTCTGAACCGTCGGCCAGGCGCTTCAAGGCCGCGTGCCGCGCCGCGTGGCGGCCGGCCTTCGCCGATCTCGCAGACGAGGCGCAGCGTCCTTCGCGAGGGCTGACGCCCTGCTTGCCCGCAAGCCTCGTCCGCTCGCCTGGCATAGGCCGGGCCCTGATGCGCCAGGGCATTCGACGGTTCGGATGGACCGCACCCGAGGGGACGACGGCCAAGCGCCGATCCGGCTCCGAGGGCGCAACCGAAGAAAGGACTTTCCCATGCCCAAGACCGCACATTCACCCCGCCAGACCGCCCGCGTCGTTCCGCTCCGCAAGGGCACGACCATCGAAATGACCCGGCTTGCCTGCCCCGACCAGCAGCAGGCGCTTCTCATCTCCGAAAGCTTCGGGCTTCCCGTCCTGGACGGCGACGGTATTCGCGATCTGCACGAGCGTCTGATCGTGGAAACGGCAGCCAGCCTGCAGGACGGGCTAGGCGAGCGGGCGATGCAGATCCACCTGCAGCGCATCGTCGGCGCCTATGTCGGCTCGGCCCATGGTGCCGGGCAGTTTTATTCCCGCGCGGTCACCGAGGCGCGCGACGCCACGGCCAAATCGGCCTGCGATGCTCGCGACGAGGATGTCGATGGCCCGGTCGGCTTCGACGGTCCAGCCCAGCGCAAACGAGAATTCGCGGCCGACATGGGCGTCCAGGCCCACGCACTGCTGATGGCGGCCGAGGGTGCTGTCGCGGCATACGAGCAGGTCATCGGCGAACGGTGGAAGCCTTTCGAGCGAGCCGCCGAGACCACAAGTCCATCCGTCGACCGCAAGGCGGCCGCAGTTCAGATGGCGGCGTTCGGCTGAGCCGGCGTGAGCGGGGCGCCAGTCCCGCTCACTATCACATTGGCCATTGCGGCCGGCCATCGCTCATCGCGCTCTTTTTCCGGCAGGCCGAAGCGGAAACCGTTCCGGATCATCGTTCCAAGGATCGAACACCACCGCGCCGGTCGCGCCGACATCCTTGGTGTTGCGTGTCACGAGATAGAGCTCGTGCTCGATCGCGGTCGCCGCCAGCATCGTGTCGATCACCGGCGGCGGATGTCCGCTTGCCCGCCTGATCTCTCCCGACATCCGCCCCCATGCCAGCACGACCGGGTTGCTGACGCCGAGCATCCGATCCTGGAATCGTTGCGCCAGGGCGTCGCGGGCGGCCTTGTATCTAGGCCGGTCGGGATGATCGGCGCTCAGATTGTGGATCCCCTTGTCGTATTCGGCCAGCGTCAGGATGCTGATGTAAAAGCTGTCCTCGGGCTGGTCGCGCGCCCATTCCTTGACCGACGGCGCACCATTGGGATTGATCAGAGCGGCGACGACGTTTGTGTCGAGAAGCCAGCCTTTCAAAGTTCGACGTCCCGCCCGAAGTCCGCTTCGCGCGCTAAATCGAGCCCGTCCAGATGCAGGCTCTCCATGAATTCGACGAAGGGCGCCTGCGGTTTCTGCGGAACCAAACGCTCGAATTCCTCGACGCTCATGACGACAACCGCATCATGGCCGCGCACACTCACGCGCTGCGGCCCCTCGGTCCGCGCGTGACGCACGACTTCGCTGAAGCGCGCTTTGGCGTCTTCGAGCTTCCATCGTCCTTGGGGCAGTGCCTTAGACATTCGCGCAGCTCTTTTCGCGATGAGGATAGACCTAGTCAGATAGTCAGAAGATAGCGGCTGTCGGGCTCCAGCGCCAGCCCCTGGAAGTGAGATTGGATTGCGAGCGGTTGGCCGGCCATTCGATCGCGACC
The DNA here is from genome assembly GCF_001298265.1 of Allobosea vaviloviae. Classification (GTDB taxonomy): domain Bacteria; phylum Pseudomonadota; class Alphaproteobacteria; order Rhizobiales; family Beijerinckiaceae; genus Allobosea; species Allobosea vaviloviae_B. The sequence continues at coordinate 7,796 of NZ_LGSZ01000021.1, forward strand.
CGTCTCTGCCGACGGTCTGAGCCGGGACGGCATCGGCTGCAACGGCTTTGCCGTCTTTCACTTCGTTCCAGCCCGCTGGGTGCAGCCATCGCCTGGGCTCCCGGCTTTTCGACCTTTCGTGACGCGGTCGCGATCGGCGCGACCTCCACAAAGAGGTTGGATCATGAGCAAGTCAGAAGAGAAACCGCGCGCGGACATCTATGCGCGGATCACCGACAGGATCGTCGCGGAACTGGAAAGGGGCGTGCGTCCCTGGATGCAGCCGTGGCGTTCAGGCAGTGGCAACGGAAGCGTGACACGGCCGCTGCGGCACAACGGGTTGCCCTATAGCGGGATGAACGTGCTGCTTCTCTGGTCTGAAGCCGCAGCGCGCGGCTTCTCCTCGCCGATCTGGATGACGTTCAAGCAGGCATTTGAACTTGGCGGCGCTGTCCGAAAGGGCGAGACCGGCTCGATGGTCGTCTTCGCCAGCCGCTTCAGGAAAACCGAAACCGATGCCACAGGCGACATGGTCGATCGAGAGATCCCGTTCCTCAAATCCTACACGGTCTTCAACGCCGAGCAGATCGATGGCCTACCCGACCACCATCGCTGGCAGGCTGAACCTTCGCGCGATCCGATCGAGCGGATCGACCATGCCGATCGCTTCTTCGCCGCGACCGGCGCCGTCATTCGACATGGCGGCGACCGCGCCTACTATTCCCCGGCGACGGACCATATTCAGATGCCGCCCTTTGCGACGTTTCGCGATGGAAGTTCCTATGTCGCGACGCTCAGCCATGAGGCGATGCATTGGACAGCAGCCTCCCATCGCGTGAACCGTGATCTCAGCCGCTACGGCAAGGATCGGAGCGAGCGGGCGCGCGAGGAGCTGATCGCGGAACTTGGAAGCTGCTTCCTCTGCGCCGATCTCGGTATCGCGCCGGAGCTGGAGCCGCGTCCGGATCACGCCAGCTATCTCGCCTCCTGGCTCGAGGTTCTGTCGAACGACAAGCGCTTCATCTTTTCGGCCGCGGCACATGCGCAACGGGCCGTCGCCTATCTCCATGGGCTTCAGCCGCAGGCTGGCTTGATCGCGGAGGCTGCATGAGTGGTCGAGCTCGATGATGCCGGAGCCAGTTCGGGAATTGCGGCGAATACTATCGCCTTGCGTATCCCGGGCGTTTGCTGGGCCTGTGTCCACTGCGTCCTCGATGGGCATGTCTGACCGGGAGGCCGTCGTCGCTGGCGCGCCGTCTCGCTCTCACACCTGCAACGGCCGTCCGCGGCTTTCTTCCCCTGGGCCCTGCGGCCCCATTCCTCGCGGGACAAGAAAGCCGCTCCCGGCCGTCCTCCACTGCGTTGCGGTCCCTTCAGGATGCAGGTCGATCGCCTCCGGTCCTTCGACTGCCATCGAGGCCGCGATGGGCGCAAGGCCTCGAGCAACCAGAAGGAACTAGGACAATGGCGATCATCGGCAGCTTCACCTCGAACGGCGATGGTTTCAACGGCACGATCAAGACCCTCAACCTCAACGTCAAAGCCAAGATGGTGCGCCCTGAGCGGCCATCCGAGAAGGGCCCAGCCTTCCGTATCCTCGCAGGGAATGTCGAGTTCGGCGCGGCCTGGCAGAAGACCTCGACCGAGGGGCGCGACTATCTCTCGGTCAAGCTCGACGATCCGAGTTTTCCTGCCGCCATCTACGCCACGCTGATCGAGGTCGAGGGCAGCGACGGCCTGCAGCTCATCTGGTCCCGGCCGACCCGAGACTGAAGCCAGTCCAAGATGGCCCCGCCGCGAGGCGGGGCCAATCCTTTCGGACGCCGCATCGCCGACGCAACGGTGCCGCCTTTTCCCACCGCGTAAGGTCGGATGTGGTTTGAACCACACCTCACTCGATGAATCGGTCGGCAGGCGCGTTGCGGTTCAAACCATACTTTCGGCAATTGGTGGTTTAAACCACACCTCCATCCTCGCACCCTCTGAGCCGTGTCAGCCGTCCTGGTGCTTCCGGTGCGAACTGGAGGGGCTCTCTGGTCGTGCCATGGTACGGCCGGCGGAGCCCGCCTCAAGGACGCGCGGTGCCCCCAAAATGCTTCGCATTTCGGCTCCCCCACGCGCCGCCTCCGGCGGTCGGCTGACGCCGATCCTTGACCCGGTCTCCACCGACGCGTGGCGCGCCTTCGTCCATTCGAGACGAAGGAGGTTCTCATGACCATGCCGATCGATCAGCAGATTGCCGAACTCAAGGCCGAACTGAACAATGCCTGCCTGACACAGCGTGAGCGGCGCGAAGCGCAGCGCGAGCTGGAATTCCTGACCGAGCAGGACCGCAGCGAGGCCGAGACGGCGTACTTTGCGGAGGTCGAAGGCTGGGCTGCGGTTCACGCAGCGGAGCTTGCCGCATTGCCGTTCTGAGCATCACGAATCGAACTGGCCGGTCTGACGCGACACGCGTCGGGCCGGCTTTTCGCATGTCGCCCGCGCCTGCGCTTGCTTCGCTGCGCGCAGGCGTGAGTTGTCCATGGCGCCTCGCCTTCGGTGTGGTTTGAACCACACCGTCACGCCATCGCCGCGATCGGCCGTCAGAAGGCGTCCCGCATCGGAGTTGCCGGGACCAGTGTCATGCCGCGTTCGCCATGAAGACCATTGTGATCAACAACCAGAAGGGCGGCGTCGGTAAGACGACGCTCGCCGTCCACCTTGTCTGGCACCTCGCCGAGACCGGCGGTCGCGTGCTGCTGATCGACGCGGATGCCCAGGGCAACGCCACCGACACGATGAAGCGGCATCGTGGCGACGTCACCGCCGCCGAGCTGTTTCGGCCGGGCAGGGCGCCTGTCTCTGGCGGGGCCGACGGGATCACGCTGGCTGCCTCGGACAGCTCGCTCACCGATGTTGACCGCGGAGACGCGGCCGGCATTCAGCAGTTCCGCGACAATCTTCGCTCGGTGAGCGATACGTTCGACGTCTGCGTCATTGACACTCCGCCTTCGCTGGGCCTGCGCAGCGTGGCAGCGCTCGTCGCCGCAACGCATGTACTGTCGCCGATCTATCTCGAGGACTATTCGGTGAAGGGTGTGAAGGGGCTGCTCCAGACCGTCATCGGCGTGCAGCAGCGCTATGGCCGTTCCGACATGAAGTTCCTGGGGCTGCTTCCGTCGAACTTCAACACGAAGTCACCGCGCCAACGGACGCATCTCGACCAGCTTCTGCGCGAAGCGGGCAAGTACGTCTTTCCGGGCCACATCGTCGCGCGCGACGGCTATGCGGAGGCGGTGGCGGAGGGGGTACCGGTCTGGACATTGAAGAAGCGCTCGGCGCAGGAGGCCGGCCGCGAAATCCGCACCGTGCTGTCGCGCATCGTCGAGCAAATGGGGTGATCGCGTGGCGCTAGATCTGAGCTTCAAGGAGCTTGCCGACGTCGCCGTCGGCAACGCGTCCGACGGTCGGCCGCTCAAGGTCGCGCTGGACCTGATCGACGAGGATCCTGATCAGCCGCGGCGCGAGTTTTCCGAGGAGGAGCTCCAGAATCTTGCGGCGTCGGTCCGGATCGACGGCATTCTCCAACCGATCGTCGTCAGGCGGTCACAGCAGGCCGGGCGCTTCATCATCGTGATGGGCGCGCGGCGCTATCGGGCGGCGAAGCTCGCCGAGCTCAATGAGGCACCCATCTTCATTCAGGATGCGGATGATGCGAACCCCTACGCCCAGATGGTCGAGAACATCCAGCGCGACGATCTTAAAGCCAGTGAGATCGCACGCTTCATCACGGCGCGCCTCGACGCGGGTGAGAAGCAGACAGAGGTCGCACGGCGTCTGGGTAAACCGCGCGACTGGGTTTCGCGCTATGGCGCGGTGCCGAAGATGCCGCCCTTCCTGCAGGAGATGCTGGCGACGAGTTCGATCCGCGCGGTCTACGAACTCTATCAGGCCTGGCGGCAGCAGCCGAAGGAGGTCGAGCGCGCGGTCGAGGACCGCACGGCCTTCACAGATGCTCAGGCGAGAGAATTTGCGGCGACGGTTCGATCATCCGGCGCGCCGCCAAGAGCGATAGATGCGAGGGCCGAAAAGCCGGTTGGCTCGATGGAGAGCACCCAGTCCGGTCGTTCGCTTGACCGCGGCGCGCGCACTTCCGTAGCGATTGCGCCGCAACCGCGTCCTGCGGCAAAGGGTTTAGCTGTCGTGCGAGTCCGTGTCGGCAAGCGGCATGGTGCTTTGGTGCTCGACGATACCATGGCGAGCAGCCAAGGGTTCGCGCGCGTCTCTTTCGATGACGGGTCGGTCGAGGATGCTGTCGTGACCGCGCTTCGGATCGAAGCGGTCCTCATCGGCTGACGCTGCGAGCCCAGCGCTTCGCCCAGAGTGTGGTTCGAACCACGCTGCGTCGGTTCAAGGGCGGTCTCATTTCCCGAATCAGCGTCAGCATCGTCAGTTTGCTTTGGGCTGCCAGCGGCGCTGCTGAATCGCGCTTCACGAATCGTTAACCGAGGTGGATTGTTGTGAGTCTTTGAGGTGTTTTCTAGTGCAGGATAGGCTTGCCGCCAGCGAATTATTACGTCAGTTTGGCGTGGCGACGCGCCCTAGCGCGTTGATGGATCTCGCTGCTGAGAGAGAGCACCCTGATGCCGACGCTGACGTTGCGGGTTTCGGACGAGTTGGCGCTTCAGTTCGCGGCCTTGGCCGCAACTGAAGGTGGGAAGTCGGCGCTCATTCGGCGGCTGCTCGAGGGCGCGGTCGGTGCGCCAGAATCGAAGCGCGCACCCGTTGCGGTTGGCTTGCCGCAGAAGGTGACGGTGCGCTTCCGCGAGAGCGAGCTGCGTCAGGTTGGTGAGATGGCTACTGCGCGCGGGATGACGCGGACGCAGTGGATCACGTCGCTGGTTCGGTCGCGTCTTGGCGCGCCAGCGCAGCAGTCGGAGGGCGAGCGGGAGGCACTGCGGACGATTGCTCGGGAGCTCAGTCGGATCGGAGGCAACATCAATCAGATCGCTCGTGCAGCCAACCGTAGCGAGCTCGATCCAGGGGCCGACAGTTGGAAGGTGCTGAGCGAGGCCCAAGGCGCGCTTCACGCGCTACAGGGCGAATTGAAAGAGGTTCTGGATCGAACCAGCACCTATTGGGAAGGCCGGTGATGAGCGGAAAGGGTGCTCAGGAGCTTCTCGATGATCTGCCGCCAATCTCCTATGTCTGGCGGACACCAGTGCGAAGGCCACGCGTGTCCGAGGCCGACATTCCCGATCCGGTCGCTCCGCAGCGGGTCACGCCGGCGATGCGGGCCCGGCTCGAACGGATCGTCGGCCGTGCGCCGGAGGTGATGGTGAAGATCACCGGGCGTACGAAAGACGCCGGGCATCTCAAATCCCATTTCGAATACATCATGCGCAATGGCGAGCTGACGGCGGAGACCGAGCAGGGCTCGCTCATGCAGGGCAGGGAGGGCCTCAAGGATCTTCAGGCGCGCTGGACCGATGATACTGCGCTTGACGACAAGCGTCGGCGCGACGGCAGCGTGTCGATCAACATCATCCTGTCGATGCCGCCCGGCACCGATCCGATCGCGGTGAAGGACGCCGTGCGGGCGTTCGCGATCGACACCTTCAAGGCCAACCACGATTATGTCTTCGTCCAGCATCTCGATGACAAGCACCCCCATGTTCATCTGACGGTTCGTTCGCAGGGCTACAACGGGAAGCGCCTGAATCCGCGGAAGGCCGATCTCGCGACCTGGCGCGATCGGTTCGCAGGCGAGCTTCGAGTACGCGGCGTTGCGGCCGAAGCGACACCTCGGAGGACGAGGGGGAAGGTGCGCAAGCACGACAAGGGGACTGTGGTGGCGCTACGCCGGCGTGGCATCGTTCCCGATACCGACAAGGGCGCGAGAGACGACGTCGTTCGGGCGGCGAAGTCCGGTGTCGGCGGCGCACGCCCCTGGGAGCCAAAGGCTCGCGAACGTCAGGCCAAGATCCGCGCTCAGTACTTGGCTCAGGCCAAGGAGCTCGAGCGGACCGGGAAGGGGAGCGATCTGGCTCTGGCGACGAAGGTGCGGGAATTCGTGGCGATGATGCCGGATCCTGAAACGCGGAGAGAGCAGTTGATGCGGGAATTGTCTTGGATGGCGAGGCGCATTCGGCCCGATCAAGATCGAGCCCCCAATTGCGGAGACCCGGGTCCCGGTGCGAAAACGCGATGATCGCGGTTCGAACCATCTCCTTGGCGCCCTACTACGACGCGACGCGTCGCGATAACGCTGGTTGCCGAGTTCAGTTCTGGCGTCATGGTCAATTTCAGTCGGCTATCGCGAAAACCAGGCTGGCAAGCGACGTGCCTTTTGCCCTCTAGTCTTACTGTGTCATAAGCTGTCGAACGGTTCTCTGGCAGCATGGACATCGTTCGAGACGGCGGGACAGGGCTCTGATCAGGCGGACGCGGATGGTAGCGATCGAGTCAGCCACGTGCCGCTCGGTCC
>NZ_LGSZ01000003.1 GCF_001298265.1 Allobosea vaviloviae
GTGCCGCTCGGCGCTTCGTCGGCGAAAGGGGCGAGCCCTGCTTTTCCGCCCCCCACCCCCCACCCCCCCCCCCCCCCACCGGGGGGGGGGGGACGAGGCTGCTGCCGAACGATTGCGCCGGCTCGGGCCGGGTCTAGCGGCGTTTCCAGGGGCCGATGTCAGCCGCGGCTCTGCTTGCGGCGCGCGTCGAGTTCCTCGGTGACGGCGATCACGTCGACATAGTCCTCGTGGTGGGCCGGCGCATAGCGCGAGACATGCCCGTCGGTGAAGGTCTTCCAGACCTCGGGAGCCTCGTCCTTCATCGCGTTCATCGCCGCGATATAGGTGGTCTTGAGCCCGGCGGGCAGGTTGGCGCGCGTGCAGAACGGGCTGGAGGGGATCAGCGGCGAGGTCCAGATCACCCGCGTCGATCCCTTCTTGATCATGCCGCGCTCGGCCAGCCGTTGCGCGACGCCGGCATTGGCATTGACCTCATAGGTCGCCACCCCGTCGAACTGGCCGCGCACCAGCGCCAGAACCGAATTGTCGTGCCCGCCGGAGAAGACCGTGCCGCCGAAATGGCTCTGCGGATCGAGGCCCTGCTTGCGCAGGAAATAGGCCGGAAAAGCATAGCCCGAGGTCGAGTTCGGGTCGGCGAAGGCGAAGCTCTTGCCCTTCAGGTCGGCGACCGATCGATAGGGGCTCTCGGCCCGCACCAGCACGACGGAGAAATAGCCCTCCTGGCCATGCTGGTCGACATCGCGGAACAGCGGCTCGAGCTTGTCGCCGAGGATGCGGCGGCCGAGCGCGTAGACGGCGGGCCCGAAGCGCGAGAACTCGAGCTGGTCGGCCCGCATCGCCTCGACGAGGCCGGCATAGTCGCTGACGCGGTAGAGTTTGGCTGGCACGCCGAGCTTGGTGGAGAGGTATTCCACGAGGGGTTGGTGACGTGCGATGGCGCCGGCCTCGTTCTCGGCCGAGGAGATGCCGATGCGCACTTCAGGGACGGACCGCCGCCAGTCCTCCTGGGACAAAGCTGGCAGGGCCACGGAGCAACCGAGGCCGGCGAGTAGGGTGCGGCGTGTGAGCATGGTGATGATCCCGTGAGAGGACACCCGACCACCCTCTGATTTCGGCCATGCGACGCTGATGTGTCGAAAGCGTCATGGAGCTTCAAAGAGAAAAGGCCCGGCTTGCGCCGGGCCTTCCATGGTTTTCGCAGGAGCGAAGGTCGGATGGATCAGAAATCCATGCCGCCCATGCCGCCGCCGCCGCCCATCGGCATCGGGGAGTCCTTCTTGGGGAGCTCCGCGATCATCGCCTCGGTGGTGATCAGCAGGCCGGCGATCGAAGCCGCGTCCTGGATGGCGGTGCGCACGACCTTGGTCGGGTCGATGATGCCGGCCTTGACCAGATCGCCGTACTCGCCGGTCTGGGCGTTGTAGCCGAAGTTGTAGTCCTTCGACTCGAGCAGCTTGCCGACCACGACAGCGCCGTCATCGCCGGCATTGTCGACGATCTGGCGAGCCGGGGCCATGATCGCCTTGCGGACGATCTCGACGCCGGTCTTCTGGTCGTCATTGGCGGTCTTGATCGCCTTGACGGTCGACAGAGCGCGCAGGAGGGCAACGCCGCCACCCGGCAGAACACCTTCTTCCACGGCCGCGCGGGTCGCGTTCAGGGCGTCGTCGACGCGGTCCTTCTTCTCCTTGACCTCGACCTCGGTCGCGCCGCCGACGCGGATGACCGCGACGCCGCCGGCGAGCTTGGCCAGACGCTCCTGGAGCTTCTCACGGTCGTAGTCCGAGGTGGTCTCCTCGATCTGCGCCTTGATCTGCGAAACGCGGGCCTCGATGTCCTTCTTCTTGCCGGCGCCGTCGATGATCGTGGTGTTCTCCTTCTCGATGCGCACCTTCTTGGCGCGGCCGAGCATGGCGAGCGTCACGGTCTCGAGCTTGATGCCGAGGTCTTCCGAGATCATCTGGCCGGCGGTCAGGATCGAGATGTCCTCGAGCATGGCCTTGCGGCGATCACCGAAGCCCGGAGCCTTGACGGCCGCGACCTTCAGGCCGCCACGGAGCTTGTTGACGACGAGCGTGGCGAGAGCCTCGCCCTCGACGTCCTCGGCGATGATGAGCAGCGGCTTGCCGGTCTGCACCACGGCCTCGAGGATCGGCAGCATCGCCTGGAGCGAGGACAGCTTCTTCTCGAAGATCAGGATGTAGGGGTCTTCCAGCTCGGCGACCATCTTCTCCGAGTTGGTGATGAAGTAGGGCGAGAGATAGCCACGGTCGAACTGCATGCCCTCGACGACGTCGAGCTCGGTCTCGGCGGTCTTGGCTTCCTCGACGGTGATGACACCCTCGTTGCCGACCTTCTGCATCGCGGTCGCGATCATCTTGCCGACGGTCTCGTCGCCATTGGCCGAGATGGTGCCGACCTGCGCGACTTCGCCGTTGGAGGTCACCTTCTTGGAGTTCTTCTTGAGGTCGGCGACGATCGCCTCGACAGCGAGGTCGATGCCGCGCTTCAGGTCCATCGGGTTCATGCCGGCGGCAACCGACTTCAGGCCTTCGCGCATGATGGCGGCGGCGAGAACGGTCGCGGTCGTGGTGCCGTCGCCGGCATGGTCGTTCTGCTTCGAGGCCACTTCGCGCACCATCTGGGCGCCCATGTTCTCGAACTTGTCGGCGAGCTCGATCTCCTTGGCGACGGTGACGCCGTCCTTGGTGATGCGGGGAGCGCCGAACGACTTGTCGATGACGACGTTGCGGCCCTTGGGACCGAGCGTCACCTTGACGGCGTTGGCGAGGATTTCGACGCCGCGCAGCATCCGGTCGCGCGCATCGGTGGAGAACTTGACGTCTTTGGCTGCCATGAGAGCAACTCCTTATGAATTGACGGGAAGGGCGGTCTCAGGCGTTCAGCCGATGACGCCCATGATGTCGGATTCCTTCATGATCAGGAGATCCTGGCCGTCGATCTTGACCTCGGTGCCGGACCACTTGCCGAAGAGGACGCGATCGCCCTTCTTGACGTCGAGCGCGACGAGCTTGCCGGCGTCGTCACGGGCGCCGGGGCCCACGGACACGACTTCACCCTCCTGGGGCTTTTCCTTGGCGGTGTCGGGGATGATGATGCCACCCTTGGTCTTCTCTTCGCCATCAAGGCGACGGACCACAACGCGGTCATGCAGCGGACGGAACTTCATGGTTCTGTCTTCCTCTTACATATAATCTGGTGCGGGCCGGGTGCCCGCGATGGGCATCTGTTAGCAGTCTCGATCTGCGAGTGCCAACCGATGGCGCGGAGATAGGCGCGTGCCAGCGGAGAGTCAAGAAATCATCCCGGAGAAAGGTGAATGCGTGGGGTCGCCGGGCCTGCTGGCAACGGGCTTCGAACACGTTAGCATGGCGGAATGACGACAGATGCGCCGCAACCCGTCTCGACCGCTCCCGCCTTGGACGACATCGCCCGCACCTGCGTCGCGCTGCATGTGCGCATGACGGCGCGCGCGGTGACGCGCGCCTATGACGAGGCCATGCGCCCGAGCGGGCTCAAGATCACGCAGTTTGTCCTGCTCTCGGCCCTGAGCACCGGCGCGTGGCGCTCCGTTACCGAACTCGCCGAGCGCTTCGCACTCGAGCGAACCTCGCTGACGCGTAACCTGCAACTGCTCGTGGCGAGCGGCCTGATCGAGCCGGTCGCGTGCAAGGGACGCGCCTCGATCCATGCCGTCACCGACAAGGGGCGCGCCGCGATCGAGGCCGCGATCCCGCATTGGCGGCAGGCACAGGAGCGGATCGAAGGCGGGCTCGGCAAGGATAACTGGTCAGAGACGCGCGACCGGCTGAAGGCTCTGCGTCGCGTCGCGCGCGGCACGGTCTGACGGCAGCTTGACCACGACAGCACCCAGGCCATAACGTGCATCTACACGATAATGGATGGGACAGGCGATGGCGCGCGAAGTCGGGGTGGTATCGCGGGAGACCCTGCTGGCCGGCAGTGGCCTCGATTTCCTGCTGGGCATGATCGAGGGGCGCCATCCCGGGCCGCCTTTCGCCGATGCGATGGATTTCGACCTGGTGGAGGTGGAGGAGGGCAGGGTGGTCTTCGTCGGCAGGCCCTCGGCCCGCTTCTTCAACCCGCTCGGCACCATCCATGGCGGCTGGACCGCGACGATCCTCGATTCCGCCATGGCCTGCGCGACGCATGCGACGCTGAAAGCCGGCGAGGGCTACACGACGCTGGAGATGAAGGTGAACTACGTCCGGCCGGTGATGCCCGGCAGCGGTACGGTGCGCTGCGAGGGCAAGCTGATCCATCGCGGCGGCACGGTCGCAACCAGCGAGGGACGGCTGGTGGACGAGCGCGGCAAGCTGCTGGCGCATGGCACCGAGACCTGCATGATCTTTCCGGTGAAGGCGGCCGGTTGAGCCGCGCTAGCGCCGGCTGATCGCGATCGCCCCCGCCACGATCAGCACCGCCCCCGCATAGGTCGTGATCAGCGGCACCTCTCCAAAGGCGAAATAGCCCAGCCCACTCGCCCAGATCAGCGCCGTGTATTCGAGCGGTGCGAGCCGCGAGGCCTCGGCGCGGGCGAAGGCGGAGGTCAGCGTCAGATGCCCGGCGACGCCGAGCGCGCCGGCCGCCAGATACACCAGCAGGTCGCGGCCGCTCATCGGCACGAAGCTGAGTGCCGCTGGAATGGCCAGACACAGCGCCGGCCCGCAGTTCTGGAAAGCGACGATCACAGCCGGATGCTCCTTCATCGCGATCCGCCGCAGCAGGATCAGGTTGAAGGCATAGGCGACGGCCGAGAACAGCGCCGCCGCGACACCGAGTCCGGCGCCGGTGACATGGCCCTGCAGGCGCGGCCAGACCATCACCAGCATGCCGGCGACGCCGAAGCCAAGCGCCTGGAGGATGCGGCTGTCCAGCTTCTCCTTGAGCAGAAGGCCGCCGAGCAGGGCGACGAAGACAGGTGCGAGGAAGGCCAGCGTCAGCGCCTCGGCCAGCGGCAGCACCGAGAGCGAATAGAAGAAGCTGCCGGCGGTCAGCACCACGATCGGCACGCGAACGGTGTTGCCGATCAGGCTCGCGCGCGTCGGCCTGGGCGGCCGGACGAAGGCCAGAACCGCGAGCGCGCAGACGCCACCCATGGCAAAGCGCATGAACAGGGTCAGGATGAACGGATGCGTCTGCATCTGCGCCTTGACCACCGCGTCCATGGCGGTGAGCAGCGCGATGCCGAGCAGGGCCCGTAGCGCTGGACCCACGGTCATGGGCGCGTCGGCAGGGACAGGCGGAAGGGATATTCCCAGGTCGCTGAGATATCGGCGAGGTAGCGCTCGCCCGGCCAGCGCCGGAAGCCGAGCTTCTCGTAGAAACGGTGGGCCCGGGCGAAGCGCGAATCCGACCAGAGCATCATCTCGCCGAAGCCGCCCTCTTGAGCAAAGCGCAGCGCCTCGCCGAACAGGGCCTGCGCCAGCCCGGTGCCGCGGAAGGCCGGGGCGGCATAGACCTTGGTGATCTCGACGGCGTTCTGCTCGGGCACGGGCGTGGCGCCGAGAGAGGCGGCGATGCCTCCGCCGGGTGCATCGGCGATCCAGAGCTTTCCCTTCTTGGCAGCGAAATGGCTCGCCGGCCGCCGCAGCTCCGGAAACTCCTCCCAGGCGAACAGGCAGTTCGGATATTCCGCGAAGCTCGCCGCGATCAAGCTCGCGAGCGGCTCTGAATCATCGTCGCGGGCAGGGCGCAGGGCAGGCGGCAGGCTGGTCATGTCCGACCGATTAGGGCCAATCCCGGCATCGCGATAGAGGGCCGCCGCGATCCTCCCCATGCCGTCAGCGCAGCCGAGCACCTGCAGCATCAGCCTGGAGCGGTCAGCTTCATTTCCTATGGGGTGTTGGAGGACGAAGAAGCCCTCTTGGCCTGATCGGCGCCCAGGGCGATCGCCAGCGAAACCACTGTATCGAAGCTGAGCTGCGCCCGATCGATCTGGCCCGGTATGCCATGCGCCCTGAAGATCGGATCCTGTTCGGCACTGCGTCGATAACCGCCCATCGTCCAGTTGTGGAACGCGCGGCTTTCTGTGGGTTTGATCGCGATGATGGTCACGTCGCGATGGCGCTCGTCCTGGGCGATACGGGCCATCGTCGCCTCGACGCTCTCGCGTGGACCTTCCAGCACCTGCACGAAGCTCTCGCCATCGAACATCAGATAGCCGGTGATCTCGGATTTCTGGTTGTTCTTGCGGGATTGGGAAAGAATGTCGCGCAGCGCCAAAAGCTCATTGTCGATGCGCCCCGTTCTGTAGGTCGACGAATAGACCAGCCGATGAAGCGGTGTCGCAGGCATCCGATATTCCTCGCTTAAGAGACGTCGCTCGCCCAACGCATGTGACGTCTGTTCGGTTCACGCCATGGATCGGCATTCAAGCTGCGCTTGGAAAACATGGGCATGCCCGTTACGGCAGGTAGCGTGCGGACGGGGCCAGGATGAGTCGGATGGACCCGACCCGGACGCGCCCCCGGCATCGCAAAGTGGACGGACATGACCGAGACACGATGACAGTCCTGCTGCCCTTCGTCGTGAATGCCGGGCTGAATTTCGTCCTCGGTCTCATGATCGCGTTCTTCCTGGGACCAGCCGAATTCGGGCGCTACGCCATCGGCGCAGCGATCGTCGTTCTCGTCAACACGGCGATGCTCGACTGGATCAAGCTATCCGCAGTCCGTTTCTATTCGCTCAAGACGCGGGAGACGCAGCCCGAGATCCGCGCGACGCTCGATTGTCTCATCGCCGGCATCAGCATCAGCCTCTGCGCCCTTCTGCTGGCGGCGGTCGCGGCCGGCGTCGATTTCAGGATGCCGGCGATGATGCTGGCCGCGTCCGTGCTGGCCGGCATCGGTGCGGGCCTGTTCGACTATCACGGCGCGATCGCCCGCGCGCGCTTCCTCGATGCGGCCTATGCCCGGCTCGTCATCGTCAAGAACCTGCTGGCGCTGATCCTGATGGTCGGCGGTGCCTGGCTGACACGCGATCCCACGGTGGTGCTGCTCGGCGGGTTGCTCAGCGCGGCCGTTGCCCTCGTCTCGGTGCGCAAGACGCTTGCCGACGCCCCGCTGTCGTTTTCGGCTGCGCGCCGCGACCTCGCCTGGACCTTCGCGAAATATGCCCTGCCGCTCGTCGCCGGCAACGCGATCTATTCGCTCATTCCCTTGCTCAACCGCTCGCTGCTGGCGGGCGCCCATGGCTTCGCCGAGGCCGGCTATTTCTCGCTCGCCTCCGATATGGGGCTGCGCCTGTTCGGAACGCTGGGCGCGACGCTCGAAATCGTGCTGCTGCGGGCGGTGATCCGCCTCGACGAGACGCGCGGAAGGCGCGCGGCGCAAAAGCGCATCGCAGCCAATATCGTGATCGTGCTGGCTGTGGCGCTGCCTGCGGTGGTCGGGTTCTGGCTCATCTTGCCGGCTTTTGACCGGATGCTGGTGCCGCCCAGCTTCCAGGGGCGCTTCTCCGCCTATATGGCGCTGCTGCTGCCGGGCTTCGCGGCCATCACGATCTTCCAGGCCGCGCTCTATCCGGTCTTTCTGATCGAGAAGCGCACGCTCGTGACGACGCTCGCGGCGGTCATCGGCCTTTGCGTCAATCTCGCGATCGTGGCGGCCCTCGCCACGTCAGGCCCCATGGTCTATGGCGTGGCGCAGACGGCAGCCTTTCTGGCCGTCCTCGCGATCACGGCCGTGATGGCCCTGCGCTCGCTGCCGGTGCTGCCGCCACTGCGCGACTGCGGCGCCATCCTTTTCGCGGTTGCCGCCATGGCGGCCACGATCTGGCCGCTGCGGGACCGCTTCGACCCTGCGCTGGAACTGGTCCTGCAAGTCGTCGCCGGAGCGCTTGCCTATGGCGCGATCGTCGTGATCTGCGACGTCGCGCGCTGCCGGACGCTGGCGTTGCTCTGGTGGGCGGGTCGACGCGGACGGCGTGCCTGAACAGCCGAGGCTTGCGACCGTTGCTCGGCAACGCTTCCTTCACCCTGTCCGTTTCCATGTCGATAAGGTTAATTCGGCGAATTCGCCGGTTTGGCGCCGGCTTCTCACAGTAAGCGTCAACGATTCACCATTCCTTTTAAGACGCGTCGGCAGGCTCCTCGCAGTTGATATCGAGAGAGTTGCGTCATGCGTCCAGTCCTCTTCGTTCCATTGTTGGTCCTGTCAGGAGTGTTGGCCGGCTCGGCCTCGGTCCAGGCTCAGACTTACGGCGGCACCCTCCCGGCCGATCCCAGATCGGCCGACCCCATGACGACCGCATCGACGGCACGGACCAACTATGGCGGCGGTTTCATCGAGATGCTGATGACCGGCCGTGATCCCTCGCCGCAGCCGCGCGGGGGAGCCGTCTACAACCGGCCGGGCGGCTACGCCGCCTATGGCCAGAGCCGCCGCGCGGCCGCAGGCTATGAGGCCGATCCGTTCCAGCCCCAGGACCGGCAGCCCGCGCCGGGCCGCCGCGTCGCGGCTTACGGTCAGCCGATCGAGATCGAGCGGCCGATCGAGCGCGTCATCGATCCGCGCTTCCACAAGCAGGAGGTCGCCTATGACGGCCCGCATAAGCCCGGCACGATCATCATCGACACGCCGCAGCGCTTCCTCTTCCTGGTCCAGCCGGGTGGCCGCGCCCTGCGCTACGGCATCGGCGTCGGCCGTCCGGGCTTCTCCTGGGCCGGCCTGAAGAGCGTCAGCCGCAAGGCGGAATGGCCGACCTGGACGCCGCCGCCCGAGATGCTCAAGCGCCGGCCCGATCTGCCGCGCTTCATGCCCGGCGGTCCGGAAAACCCGATGGGCGCCCGCGCCATGTATCTTGGATCGTCGCTCTACCGCATCCACGGCACCAATGAGCCGCACACGATCGGTCAGGCCGTGTCCTCCGGCTGCATCCGCATGACCAATGATGATGTCACGGACCTCTATGAACGGGTCCGCGTCGGCGCCAAGGTGCTGGTGATCTGATCCCAGGCCATCTGCCGGCCGCCGATATGAAAGAACCCGCCCGGCTCGTGCCGGGCGGGTTCGTCATTTCTTGAGAAGGCGGGCTGTCTCAAGCCCAGTTGTCGTCGTCTCCGCCGTCGAACCCGCTCGATCCGTCATCATAGCCGGCATCGACGGGGTCCTCATGCGCGGCCTGCTGATAATTGCCCGCATTGGACGAACCGTCGTCATAGCCGGCCGACTGCGTATCCGAGCCGGAGCCGAAATTCGACGAGCCGTCATTGTAGCCGGCGCTGCTGGCGCCCGCGCCGCTGTTGCTGCCGACGCTGTCGGCGAGGCTGGAGCCTGCCGAAGTTTCCGCCGCCTTGGCCGCGCCGCCGCCGCTGAAGGCGTTCGTCAGGACGCTGCCGAGCATCATGCCGCCGGCGACGCCGGCCGCGGTGGTCAGCGCGCTCGCCATGAAGCCGCCGCCACGGGCCGGAGCCTGTTGCTGCGCGGCCTGGTTTGACCAGGGACCGGGCTGCTGTGCAGCAGGGCCGGCCTGTCCGCCGGGCGCCGCCTGCATGGTGCCCGGCTGCTGGTTGTTCCAGGCGGAGGAGGGAGCATCCGGTCCGCGTTGCGGAAAGGACGGAACCGAGCGCGGCCGCGCCGGCTGCGCTGCGCCGCCGAAGATGCCGGACAGGAAGCCGCCGGACTGGGCGGGCGCCTCGGCCTGCTTGGTCTGCAACTCGCGGACCTGCGCCTGCAAATCCTCGACCTGCGCCTGCAGATTGGTCAGCGCGGTTTCCTGGACATAGACCGCCTGCGCCATGGCATAGGGCGCATAGGGCTGCTCGCGCAGGCGCTCCGCGATATAGCGTTCAGCCTCGGGGTCGCGGGGCTGGTTGGCCGCCTGCTTCAGGCGGTCGAAAATCCCGGCGATCACGTCGCGTTCTTGCGGCGTCATCGTCATCTCCTCTCATGTCGGGCGGCGCGGATGCGCCGCCGCTCAAGAGGTGGTGTGTGCGTGTGACGGTATCAAGGCGGTGAACGCCAGCGATTGCCGCAGGGTCAGTGCGCTCACGCGTTGCCGACGTTGCTGTATTCGAAGCCGCGGCGCCGCATGTCGTCCGAGCGGTAGATATTGCGCAGATCGACGACGATCGGCGTGCGCAGGCCGGTCTTGACGCGGTCGAGGTCAAGCGCGCGGAAGGCGTCCCACTCGGTCACGATCACCAGCGCATCCGCGCCTTCGATGCAGGAATAGGCATCTGCCGCGAAGCTGACGCCGCTGAGCAGGGCCTTGGCCGGCTCCATGCTCTCGGGATCATAGGCGACGACGTCGGCGCCGGCATCCTGCAGCACGGCGATGATCGACAGCGAAGGCGCCTCGCGCATGTCGTCGGTGTTGGGCTTGAAGGCGAGGCCGAGCACGGCGATGCGCTTGCCGCGCACGCTGCCGCCGCAGGCCGCGATCACCTTGCGCGCCATGGCGCGCTTGCGCTGGTCGTTGACGGCGACCACGGTCTCGACGATGCGCAGCGGGCTGCCGAGGTCCTGCGCCGTCTTCATCAGAGCAAGCGTGTCCTTCGGAAAGCAGGAGCCGCCGAAGCCGGGGCCGGCATGCAGAAACTTGCCGCCGATGCGGTTGTCGAGGCCGATGCCGCGTGCAACCTCCTGGACATTGGCTCCAACTGCCTCGCAGAGATCGGCCATCTCGTTGATGAAGGTGATCTTCATGGCGAGATAGGCGTTGGCGGCGTATTTGATCACCTCCGACGTCCGGCGCTGGGTGAACAGCAGCGGCGCCGCGTTGAGATAAAGCGGGCGATAGAGTTCTTCCATCACGCCGCGGGCGCGCTCGTCCTCGGTTCCGATGACGATCCGGTCGGGGCGCTTGAAATCGCCGATGGCGGCGCCCTCGCGCAGGAATTCCGGGTTCGAGACCACGGCGAAATCGGCGTCGGGCCGGGTTTCGCGCATGATCCGCTCGACCTCGTCGCCGGTGCCGACCGGCACGGTCGATTTGGTCACGATGACGGTGAATCCATCGATCTTGGCAACGACGTCGCGCGCGGCCTGATAGACATAGGACAGGTCGGCGTGACCATCGCCGCGCCGCGTCGGCGTTCCCACCGCGATGAAGACCGCATCAGCGCTGGCGACTGGCCCGGCGAGTTCGGTGGTGAAGCTGAGGCGGCCTTCGCGCACGTTCTTGGCGACAAGGTCGTCGAGGCCAGGTTCGAAAATCGGAATCTCGCCCCGATTCAATGCGTCGATCTTGGACGCATCGGTATCGACGCAGGTCACGACATGGCCGAAATCGGCAAAACAGGCACCCGACACCAGGCCGACATAGCCTGAACCGATCATCGTCACGCGCATAAATGCACTCTCCCCGCTGGCTGGCCGCGATACCGTTACGTGCGGCGGATGCACGCGCAGCGAGGGCGGCAGAGACGACCAACATTATCCGCGTACACCAAATTGCTGCACCTGCACAACACGTCGAGCAACGCGATGTGCAGTGTGGTGAAGACCGCAGGTGTCAGAGCGATGACGCAGGGCTGTCCAAACGTCAGATGCCGTCGTCGGAGGTGAACTCGTCGAACGTCTCGCCAGGCGCCGGAGTGAGCAATTGGCGGCGGTTCAGAACCACGACGGTCGTGCCCGTGGGGACGCGGCTGTGCAGGTCGATGACGTCCTGGTTGAACATCCGGATGCAGCCGCTGGAGACCGACTGACCGATCGACCAGGGCTCCGTGGTGCCATGGATCCGGTAGAGGGTGTCGCGGTCGCCCTGATAGAGATACAGCGCGCGGGCGCCCAGCGGGTTGTCCAGGCCCGCCTGCATGCCGCCCGCCCAGGGGCCGTTCTTCTCGGGATCGCGCGCGATCATCGCAGCGGTCGGCGTCCAGCGCGGCCAGGCCGCCTTGCGGGCGACCGTCGCGCGGCCGCGCCAGGACATGCCTTGCTTGCCGACGCCGATGCCGTAGCGGATGGCGCGGCCGTTCTCGCGGACGAGATAGAGGAACTTGTTGTCCGTATCGACGACGATGGTGCCGGGCTGCTCACGTGTGGGATAGGCGACCTCCTGCCTCAGGAAGCGCGGATCGACCTCGGACAGGTCGGTCGCGGGCAGCGGAAACTGCTCGTCGGGGCGCTCGCCATACATCGCCAGATATTCGGCGCTGACGTTGAAGCCAGGCGTATGCGCCACCTCGAAAGGCTGCGGCTGCCCGCCGACGCAGGCCGCCAGAAGCAACGGCATCAGCAGTGCGCCGAGGCGCTTCAACGGGCGCTCGAACACAAGGGTCGAGGAGGATGTGACGGGCGAATCAACGGACATGAAGTTTGGCTCTGCTTTATTGGTCTTGCGGGTGCGGCTGAACAACGGCGCAAACGCCTCGGCGTTCCACCGGCGACGCCGCGTAAGACGTTCAAGGCGCGCGGCATGGCCGTGGGGTGAACGCGCCGTGTCGGAAATGTGGCGAGCGGCGGCTGTGGCGGATGCGCAACGGAGGGATGGGCCAGCGCCGACGGCCCGCGCGGTTCCCCAGGTGCTCCGACCATTCTCCATGTCACGCGTATCGGGCTGTCGTGCGATCGGAACTGCTTGGTTAAGTTATTCTTCACGGATCTGGTTAAATCTAATTCCAATCTGTTGAGATGCTGCGGCGGAGTCGTTCGCCGATGCTTGATCCAAGAGATCAATTGACCGGCCTATGCCTATGGCGCGCTTCCTCGCGCGCGATCGCCTTCTCACAAATTCAAGAGTCCCGGCGCAATTGCTCAAGGTCGAATGTCTTACGATAGATTTTCGGCTTGTGGTTGGCGTCGCTTTCAAAATGGGCCGTCCATGAAAAATCTTCTGTCCATTCGCCTGCCGATCGCAACCCGCCTCGCGATCATCGGGGTCTTTTTCGTCGGCGTTGCTGTGGCGGCATCCGTTCTGGTGTCGCTTCAGGCGGCAGAGAAGGCGATGAGGGAGCGGGCGCAGATCAGTCTCTCGGTCAATATCAACCTCCTGCGCGATCTGCTGATGACGAAGGGCGAGCCCAGGCTTGAAGGCGACAAGCTGTTCTTTGGTACCGAGCTGGTGAACGGCAATTTCGCTGCAGTCGACAAGGTCAAGACGCTTGCCGGCAGCACCGCCACGGTTTTCATGCGTGACGTCCGCGTCGCGACGAATGTGCAGAAGCCCGATGGATCACGCGCCGTTGGCACGAAGCTCGCTCCAGGCGCCGCCCATGATGCCGTCTTCAAGCAGCGTGCGACCTATTCCGGAGCGGCCGACATCCTCGGCACGCCGTATTTCACGATCTATGAGCCGATCATTCAGAAATCCGACAACAGCGTCATCGGCGTGCTTTATGTCGGCATCAAGCAGCAGGATTTTCTGGCCGTCATCAACGAGATGATCGCCGGCAACGTCGTCGCCGGTCTGGTGATCGCCGTCGTCGGCGGGGCCGCGCTGTTCATGCTGGTTCGCGGCATGATGAAGCCGCTCGGCAGCCTCAAAGGCGCGTTGGAGCGCATTGCTGCCGGAGATCTCGCCTCGGCCGTCCCGCGCTTTCGCGCCGGGGAGTTCGCCGAGATGGCCGGCGCGGTGAACGTGCTGCGCAGCGCCGCGATCGAGAAGGAGAGGCTGGAGGCCGAGGCCGCTTCCCAGGTGAGCCTGATGGACGAGACGCGCCGTGCGACGGACGAAGAACGTCAATTGGCCGGGCAGCAGCGCATGCAGCAGGCACAGGAGCTGGAACAGGTGGTTGGCGCGATCGCGTCCGGCCTCGCCGAGCTCTCGCAGGGCAATCTGACCCACCGCATCGACGCCGCCATGCCCGCTGACTACGCGATGCTGCGCGACGATTTCAATGCGACCGTGGACCGCCTCTCGACGACGATGCGCACGATCCAGGCGACGTCTGCGGATGTCGGGCTCGCCGCCCGCGAGATCAACATGGGCGCCGACGATTTGTCGAAGCGCACCGAGGAGCAGGCCTCCTCGCTGGAGGAGACCGCCGCCACGACCGAGCAGCTGGCGGCCTCCGTCAAGGCTTCGGCCCAGGCCTCGCGGCAGGCGGCGTCCATCGCCGGCGAGGCGATGCAGGCCGCGCAAAGCGGCGGCGCCATCGCCGGCCAGGCTGTCGCGGCGATGGCGCGCATCGAGAGCGCCTCGCAGAAGATCTCCGACATCATCCGGGTGATCGACGACATCGCCTTCCAGACCAACCTGCTGGCGCTCAACGCGGCGGTGGAAGCCGCCCGTGCGA
>NZ_LGSZ01000051.1 GCF_001298265.1 Allobosea vaviloviae
GCAGTTTGTCGAAGGGCTGACCGGACGTGACATCCAATGTTGAGCCGCCCAAGGCATTCCCGATCTCCTTTGGAAGCGAGGTGAAGAAGAGGTCGGTGACATATTGCTGGAAAGAGCTCGAATTCGAGGCGAGCAGTATGATCACGACGAGGCGCATCGCTCGCCAGGCAAATTCTTGGATCGGTTCTGCGATCGCCCCGCGCATGACCGCAAACCCGTACAGAACGACGTAGAGCAGCACCGCCACCCGCAACGGTCCGTCGACGAAAGAGGTGAGACTCGAAACCGACGTCGACACGAAGGTCGTGATCGGCTGCTCGAACTCCTTCAGGAACTGGTCGAAAACGTTGATGGCCATGCCAGGGTCACTTCAAAGCGTCTTGGACTTCGCGAGCGGTTTGCCGGCGGCGAGCCTCGCTGACGTTGATGCACTCGGCGGAGGTCCCGATTCCGCCGGGATCGTTTCGACAACGATCCCATCCCGACGCAAGCGCTGCGGGATTATCGAGAAACCAGTTCACAGTGCGGGGCGAGGCGTCAGGCGCGGTAGCCCCGGTCTGGGCTGGCGGCGCGGCTTGCCGATCGTCGTGACCTTCACCGCACCCCGAGAGCACGAGCAGCGGTGCTAAGGTCCACAGCAGCGTCCGCGCTTTCATTGCAGCGCCGCCTTCATCTCGTCGACAAGCTGGCGCTCGCGCTCTTTCTGACGCTGGCCGTCCATGTCGCCGCGCGCCTGCTGGACCATGGCGAGGCCCTGCATGCGCAAGACCTCGTTCTGCAGCAGCGCCTGCTCGGCCTGGATCCGGGCTGAGAGGTCCAGCACGTCCTTGGCGTCCTTAGACCCCGTGATCTTCCGACGAAGCTCCTCCAGACCATCGATGCGTTTGGAGGCCGTGTCGTAGACGATCTGGCCAATCGAATGCTTCGCGCCGGTCTGGCGGGCGATGCGGTCGAGTTCGGTGCGATAGAAGGAGTTCGCGTCGTCGCCCTGGTAGGCGCGATTCTGATCGAGATAGCGATCGACGACGCTGGCGAGCGAACCACCGCCGCCGGAGACGAGCTTCTCGATCTCGCCGAACTCCTTCGGCAGATGCTTCCGGAATTCATCACTGTTCAGGAGCGAGGCGACGTCGTTGACGTCAGTCAGCTTGTTGAAGGATTCGTAAAGCTGCTTGGCCTGCGTGAGCTGCGCCTGCATCGTCTTGATCTGCTCGGTCAGCTTGCCGATCTGCTCAACATGTTTTGCGATCGCGCCGGCGTCGAACACCGGCACACCCTGCTGCGCGAAGCCATGTGCGGGCAGTCCAGCCAGTGCTGCTGCAATCAGGAGGCGAGACACTCTCATCGTTCGATCCTTCTCTCGGCATGGAAGCGGGGCAGGAATGCTGCGGGATCGTCGCCAACCTCCGCACGGAGGCGGTCGAGCAGCTCGACGGTTTCGGTGCGGCCCGACAGCACGGCGAGCGCCTCATCCATCCCGCCAAGGTCGAGTTCCGCGACGACGGACTTCCCATTCTGCTTGACCAAGAAGCGCCGGCTCTCGACTGAGAGCTCCTCCTTGATCAGCCGGAACTCGGTTTCTGTGAGATGGAAGCCATCGACATAGTCGGAGCGCGTGCCGCGCGGGTTCGGCATGAAGATTTGCGTCGGGCACTGCTCGACGATGGTGTGGGCGATCGGGGACGCGAGCGCATCGCGCGGCGACTGCGTGCCAAAGACCATGACGCCGTTCTGTTTGCGGATGGTCTTGAGCTTGTCGTTTGCCAGCGCGCGAAAGGCGTCGTCGCCCAGCGCCTTCCAGAACTCGTCGATGTCGATGATTATGCGGCGGCCATCGATGAGCTGCTCGACGCGATGGAACAGCACCATCATCAGCGGCGTGCGCACGATCGGATGATCGAGCACGTCGGTCATGTCGAAGCCGATGAAGTCGGCGTCAAGCGCGATGGCGTCCTCTTCGGCATCGAGTACCCAGCCGAGAGGTCCGCCATTGCACCAGCGTTCCAGCCTTGCGCCGATGCCCTCGCGATCCTGCTGCCCGAGAAATGCGCGTAGTGCCGACAGCGAGCGCTCCTGGCGCGGGAGCGCCCGCATCGCCTCGAGAGCGGAATCGATACGCTCCTCATCGACGACGGACAGCGCCCTGCCCTCGATCGTGACTAGCTTGCGGACGAGCTCGCCGAGGAAGGCGAGATTGGTCGGTGTCAAGTCGAGCGCCTTCAGCGGCGCGCAGCCGGTGGAGACGCCATTCTTCAGCGTGAGATAGGTGCCGCCAGAGGCGCGCACGAAGATCTCGGCGCCACGATCCTTGTCGAACATGACGCGCTGGCAGCCGAACTTTTCCGCCTGGGCGAGCAGGAAATTCTGCAGCACGGTTTTGCCGGAGCCGGATGGGCCGCAAATGAAGGTGTTGCCGAGATCGCCGGCGTGGAAGGAGAAGTGATAGGGCGAGCCGGAGGCCGTCTTCAGCATGGCGACCGACGGCCCCCAATGGTTGCCGACGGATTTTCCGGCGGGATGGCTATGAAACGGCGACAGGGCCGCGAGATTGCGCGAGGTGATCGCGCCCGAGCGAGCTCGGTGCTTGAACAGGCCCGGCATCTGCGCCCAGTAGGCGGCCTCCAGCCCGAGATCTTCGCGCGCGACGACCGCGCCAGCCTCGGCCAGCACACGACGCGCCTGCGCCATCGTCTCTAGCAAGGCTTTCGGGGTCTCAGCGCGGACCAGCAGCGACAGATGGTGGTCGCCCATGACGAAGCGGTTAGATTCCAGGTCGTCCAGCGCGTCGTTCAGGTCGTCGATCTGAGAGGCGGCGACATCCTGCGTCGAGACGAGCTGGTTTTGCTTGCGCGTCAGCACCGTCTTGGCGTCTGCCTTCGATAGGAAGGCGAAGCTTTGCGAGAGCACGAACTCGAACGGCGTCGACAGCAGGCTATTCAGCATGCCGGGCTTGGTCGAGGCCGGGTATTCCTTCAGGCCGAACATGCCGGAAAAGAGGGACCCGCCTGCCGCCCGGACCTCGATCGCCTCGCGGCCGAAAATAACGCGGTTGGTGTAGACCGCCGAGCCGATCCGACCTTGAGGGAGCGCCGTCGGCAAATCCTCACTGGAGGCCAGCAAGTGAAGGAGCCGCATTGGCTCCGAGAACAGAATGCCGTCTTGCTCGATGAGGCTCAGTTGTCTTGCATCGTAGCGGCCGAGCGCGGCCGTGATGTCGCGAGCCGCATCGTTCAGCCGCTTCAGGGCGGCGGCATCGACCTCCCCTCCCCCGCGGCGCGCCTGGCCCAACCGGGAGACGAACCCGACCGCTGCTTCCGCACGATCCCGGCCGGGATGAGCTACAATGGTGAGATAGAGCTCGTTTCGGAACAGCTTCGTGCCCTTAATCGTCCCACGATACCCTTGGTCGAGATCGCGGGCGAAGGCGGACGAGAACTCACCCTCCGGATAGGAGCTGTCGCTGCGCCGGATCAGATGCGTCCAGAGCGCCAGGCGATCATCGGCGAGATTGCGAAGGGTCAGATTGAGCTTGGCGTGCAGGTCGTTGAGATCGCCGATGTCAGCGGTCTCGAAGGCGATGCCGTCGAGACGGATCGTCGTCATCAGCGCCCGCGTCGAAAGACTGATCACGGTCTCGGTGGCGTGCCGGACATAGGGCAGATGAACGTCAGGCTCGATCTCGCGAGCCATCAGGCGGGCCGCGTCAGCCATGAGCGATCTCGCGAATGTTGAAGCGGCGCACGAGACGCAAGGGCGTCGGCGACGACCCGCCCCAGAGCGCGCCGTTGCGCGCGCGGCCGCGTGTTTCGAGCCAGGCGACAAGCAGGCGAAACTGGTTGGGATCGTGTCGGCATATCGCGCGGCAGATCAGGTGGATTGGCAAGGCGATCAGCCCGTAGACGATCGATCCGGCCATCAGGAACAGGATGCAGGACGCCATCACATTGATGGCCATCGCCTCCATGGTGACCCCCGCGATCATTGCAGGCCTCGTACAGGCGAGGAACAGCGTGTCCTCGGTCAGGCGCTCGGGTGCGCTCGTCATTGCGGCCGCGCCTCAGGTGCCGCCCGTCAGGGTCGAGACGATCTCGGACGCGCCAAACACGATGGCGACACCGAGCACGACATAGGCCGCCTTGCGCAAATCGAGATAGCCGAACATCCAGGCGATGCCGACGATGATGACTGCGAGCGTCGCCAGCAATCGCGCAACATTGCCCGTCAGCATCGTGACGATGTTTTGCAGGACGCCCTCGATATTGGCGGTCTGGGCCAGCGCGGGCTCGGCAGCGAACAGAACGAACGCGGCCGCCATGATGGCAGGGGCTGCAAATGGGCGAAGCGGCACGGGCATAAGGGATCTCCGGGACAGGCGTGTTTCGACGGCGCGCAACGGCGTGCGCTCGGTGGGATAAGTTGGAATGGATCAGCGGCTGTAGATCAGGAGCGAGGAGACACGCCGGGCGCCATAGACGCTCCAGGACGGCGGATCCTTGGCCGATGCGATCACCTCTTGCGGAGAACCAAGTTGATTAGCCGGATTACCAACGATCTCAGGCTTGACCTCCGCCCGCGACGGCTGGTCAGTCCTTGGGGATTTGAATGATGAAACGGCCTGGTCCCCTGCAATGGGCTCTCTGACGCCCTCGGCCATCAACCGTGTCCTGCGCTCTTGAAACACGCGTCCGACGCCGGCGATGTGCGCGCACGGATCGAAGGCGGTTGCGATCGTGAGACCGGCCGATTTGAGATCCTTAGGATCAAGCTGTGCCATCCCGATCCGGACAGTTTGGCCTGCCACCACAGCTTCACTCGCCAGCGCGATCGCCTCAGGTTTGGAATCGGCCAGGACCCTGATCGGCCGTTTGCCAGCGATGGTGACGAGCAAGGGCTCGAACTCGCTAGCTTGCCGCATGATCGCAGCGACGGGTTTCACCAGCGCTGGTGCTGTGCAGCGCTCGATCAAAGTTGTGATGTCAGTGGTCTCCATCAGAACCTCACCCGTGTGCTAATGCCATCTGGTCCGGTGACGTCGATGAAATTGGGTTGGGCGCGATGGCGGACCGCCTGGATGTCGTGCGGCTGACAGGCGTCGTCCGTGCGATCGCATTCGCGAACTGGCTTGCTCGAGACGCAAGCCGGCTGAGGTGAACCATCGCGCCCAAGCTCACGCAGGACGTATCCGTCCTGGCAGGGCTCATAAGGATCGTATCCGACGGGAGATGTACTCGATCCGGCGGCTGAGCAGGTGGGAAAGACCCCTCCCCGCTTGAGATGCTGCCAAAGCCGCGTCACCGGTGGAACGCAGGCGGCGTACTGCATCGGCCCGCCCGGATTGGCGAGGCACAGCAGGACCGTGCAGCCCCAATCGTCGGCGCGGGCAGCGCCGGCCGAGAGGCCGATAAGTCCGGCGGCAAGAAGCGTGGTCCTGATCATTTGCGGCGCCGTCACGCGGCCAGCGGCAGCGGCATGTCGACCGGCAGAACAGGGGACGCCACGCCGCCATTGTGTCGGATCGCAGCGAGCATGCCATCCGCGATCGGCAGCAATCCTGCCACGGCGACGGTCGATCCAATGCGCCGTGGCTTGCCGAGGCGCTCGAGCGTCCACCCTGCCCGGCGCAGGATCCGCTCCATACGCAGATCGGTGACTGTTGCGATCGAAGCGAGGCCTCTCGCCTGCCCCCATTCGAGCATGGCAGCGAACAGCATGGATGTCGCCCGCCGCAAGCCTCCATCCGTCGTGGCGTCGGTCAGCTCGGTATCGACGCAGAAGCGCGAGCTTTCCGCGATAGCGTCGGAGCGCGGCGCATCAGCGCCGTCCAAAAGCTCCGGAAATGTGTTGGCCAGCATGTTCGGGCCCATTGTCGGCAGCAGCCGCACACAGCCGAGTACTGTGCCGCGATCGGCAACAACGAGGTAAGTCGCATCCAGCGTGTCGAAGCGATCCAACTCCAGATCGCCCGTGGTCGCGACTGACCAGTCCAGCCTGTCCTTGAACACCTTCCGGCGAAGGCGATGCATGCCCATCAGCAATGAGACGTTGGCGCCATATCCGGCGCGGCTCAGTTCGACGACCTGCATGTCCAGCTCCGAATCGTTGATCTGGCGCCAATCAATCAGACACGGGCCTCCGATCGAACCTGTCGGATCTGACAGGATGGATTCGCTCTAAAGTTGTGGCCCCTCTATCGCCACATCTTCGCGGCAAAGGCCGTTCTCATCGATCGCAAGAGGATCATCAGGCGCGTGAAGCAAGGCGCCGCAACCCACGGAAACCGAATGAAATCAGTGGAAATGGCCTATCAGGAGCTCGTCGACGGTCTTCACTCGTCGGTTGCGGAAGCGGAATTCGGGCGCGTCGGCCAGCGCGTCGCCGAGAGCATGGGCTTCCGGTACTTTGCCTATCTCGGCTTCGGCGAAGCCGATCCGGTTTTGATCTCGTCTTATCCCAAGCGCTGGACCGAGCATTATTTCACGGAAGGCTACCAGGACGTCGATCCCGTGGTCGCCTTCGCTCGAAGCGGGCGCTCCACATTGCAGTGGACCCGCGAAGCCGCGCGTCAGTTTCCGCTGCGAGCCCAGAAGCGGCTTTTCGACGACGCAGACGAGTTTGGCATCCGACACGGCGTCTCGGTCGCGATCGCCGGCGGGTTCAATCGATTCGCTGCTTTCACCTTTGCGGTCGACGAGGTCAGCTCGGCACACGGAAGGATGGTCACGGAAGCGAACGACATCGTCCAGTTGATCGGGCTGACATTCCACGCTCACGCCGATGCGAAATTGGGGCTGCAGTCTCCGCCCAATGACGTGGTGCCGTTGACCCAGCGCGAGAGGGAATGTCTGACATGGGCTGCTCGCGGAAAATCGATGGAGGCGACCGCCATGATCATGGGGATCACGCCACGGGCGATTAAGTTTCACCTTGATAACGCCCGGGCGAACCTCGGAGCGGAGACGTTGCCGCAGGCTGTCGCCAATGCGCTCAAAGCACGGTGGATTGCCTGACCGGTTTCAACAATCTCGTTTTTGCGCTCGAGCTGAAGGCACGGCCTCCAGAACGTAAACACCTGAGAACCTATTACAATTCCTCGGGCCGGACGTGAAAGGAACCACGTCGTCCAGCGCCATTAAGTATCTGTTAACCTTAAATCTCTGGACGGCAGGCGAGAATCATGGCCAACATTTGTCGGGCGTAGGGCGATAAAACGTGCCTAGCCCGACAATGGGGTTCAGAATCGACAATGATGCCGCAGGCGTTGACCACAATGCAGGGCGAGGATCCTGCGGACAAGATCGTCCGGCACGCCGGCATGCTCTCGGATCACCTGCAGGCACGGCGCAAGCAGATGTATCCGCCCAACGCGCAAAAGAGCCTCAGGCATTTCATGATACATGAAGTGTCCAGGCTGACGTCGATTCCTGAGTCGACCCTCAAGCTGATGTCGAATGAAGGCAAGGGCCCCGTCCCTGCCCGGCTCGAGAACAATCACCGCGCCTACACGCTGGCGCAGATCAACGCGCTTCGCGCGTTGTTCGCCGCGCAACGCCCCGCTGAAGCCTTGCGATTCCTGCCGCATCGGCGAGTCGGCGAGCATTTGCAGATATTGGCCGTCGCCAATTTCAAGGGCGGCAGCGCGAAGACGACGACGAGCGCCCATCTGGCGCATTACTTGGCATTGCATGGCTATCGCGTTCTGGCGATCGATCTCGATCCGCAGGCTTCTCTGTCGGCGATGTTCGGCGCGCAGCCTGAAATGGATGTGCAGCACAACGAGACGATCTATGCCGCCCTTCGATACGACGACGAACGCCGCCCCATCGCGGAGATCATCCGGCCGACCTACTTCAGCGGGATCGACCTGATCCCGGGAAACATCGAGGTCATGGAGTACGAGCACGAAACGCCGCGCTTCCTTTCGAAACGCCAGGCTGGCTCGGACAGTATCTTTTTCGAGCGCCTTCGGCTCGCTCTGGCGGAGGTAGAGGACGATTACGACGTCGTCATCCTCGATACGCCGCCATCGCTCGGGTTCTTGACGCTGGGCGCGATCTACGCGGCGACCGGGCTGCTCGTGACCGTGCACCCCGCGATGCTCGACGTGATGTCGATGAGCCAGTTCCTCCTGATGATGGGGGACCTGATCTCGGTGATCCGCGACGCTGGAGCCACGATGAGCCAAGATTTTCTGCGCTACGTGGTGACGCGGCACGACCCGATGGACCAATCGCAGGTCCATGTCGTGACCATGCTTCGCCATCTCTTCACCGAAGACGTTCTCACATCGACCGCGGTTGAAAGCGCCGCCATCGAGACGGCGGGCCTGGCGAAGCGCACGTTGTACGAGCTCGAGCCTGGCAACATCTCAGCAGCGACAGCCAAACGCGCGCGCGAGTCCGTCGATGCCGTCAACGACCAGATCCTCAGCCTGATTAAGCAAAGCTGGGGCCGGACATGATGGGCAAACGTGCCGGCGGAAAATCGATCCTGGCGAACTTTGGCTCCTTCTCCCAGCCCGACACAGCGGCTCCGAATGCGCCGGGTGCGGACGTCGGTTCGATGGCAGCGCAGCCGCTGGCCAGGGTTGGGGCGGGCGTGATCGGAGCGACACAGCGCTCGCTTACCGAGTTGCGGGAGGAGCGCGATCGCCTGATGGCGCTTGTCGATGCCGGCGGCGGAGTGGATATCGATCCCAAGCTGATCGACCCCTCCCCTTTCCCCGACCGATTGCCCGATGACGATGATCTCGATTTCGCGGCGCTAAAGACGCTGATCTCGGAGGAGGGTCAGAAGGTCCCGATCCAGGTTCGCCGGCACCCTTCGCATGAGGGCCGCTATCAGGTCGTTTACGGGCATCGGCGGTGGCGGGCCGCATCCGACCTTGGGATCAAGGTCAAGGCGACGATTCTCGCGCTGTCGGATGTCGAGCTCGTCGTCGCCCAAGGCATCGAAAATGCCGCACGCCAGGATCTGAGCTGGGTCGAACGCGCGCTGTTCGCCAAGCGCATGGATGATGCGGGGATCAGGTCGCGCGATGTCCGAGCCGCTTTGTCCGTGGACGATCCGGAACTGGCAAGGTTGCGAGCGGTTTCCCGGGTCCTGCCGGTCGAGATCATCGAAGCGATCGGTCGGGCGCCGAAGGTTGGGCGACCTCGCTGGACGGCGCTGGCAGCTGCGATCGGCAACGACACCTCGGCTCTCGATAGAGTGAGGAAGGCCTTGTCAGATGACAAGGTGTCAGCGCTTCCGTCGGACGAGCGGTTCAAATGGGCGTTGGCCGCGGTGACGCCACCTGTCGCGCGACCGCGCCGGGAAATGAAGCTGAGGAGCCCGGCTGGAAGGGTCGTCGGCAAGGCGATGTTTTCGAACGACGACGTCCGGTTGTCGGTCTCGGCCGGTCACGGTCAGGCCTTCAGCGCTTTCCTCGAGGGGGAGCTGCCGGTGCTCATGGAGCGATTTTTTGCCCGAGAGGGCGAAGCGTGATTTCGGCGACCTGCTCGACCTTGTCATCTGACAAGGTCGAGCAGGGCAATGGAGGCGGCGAAGGCATTGGCCGAAGCCGGATGATGGTGCAACAAACTAAGAGGTAGCCTAGGCAAAAAGAAAGGCCCCCGAAACAGCGTCTCGGAAGCCCCTCTCGTTAGTCTGGCGACAATGAGAATCCCACTTCCGCGAATCACAGTCAAGAGTCTCCGTCAGGAGATTGGACGCCGTTTTGGTGTGCGCTTTCGCTTTGCCTGAAGCTGAAGGGCAAAACCATGACGCGACTATCCGTAACGACGCCCTTTGGGCGGCGATCGCTGACGCTTGCCCTTGTGGCCAGCCAGGCGAGCGCGAAGACACGGGCGCCTGAAAAGGCGGTCCACAAATGGAATATCTTCCGTGCGATCTGCACGGCCAAGAACGCGCTGGGCATCCCTGAGCGGGCGCTGGCGGTGCTGGATGCGCTGCTGTCGTTCCACCCCGAAACCGTCCTCACGGGCGAAGGCCTCGTGGTTTTCCCCTCGAACCACCAACTCGGCTTGCGTGCCCATGGCATGCCGATGGCGACGCTCAGGCGCCATCTGGCGGCGCTCGTTGATGCCGGCCTGATCGTCCGGCGCGATAGCCCCAACGGCAAGCGTTACGCCCGCAAGGGCAGGAGCGGGGAGATCGAGTTCGCCTTTGGTTTCGACCTCGCCCCGCTCGTCGTTCGATCGGAAGAGTTCGAAGCCCTCGCGGCCGAGGTCGAGGCCGAAGCCCGGGCGCTGCGCCTGGTCCGCGAGCGGATCACGATCTGCCGGCGCGACATCGTCAAGATGATCGCGACGGGGATTGAAGAAGGCGTTCCGACGCAGGCAGCAGGGCAGGGGCCGGCCGACTGGGCCGAGATCCACCAGCTCTATCGCGGCATCATGGTGCGGATTCCGCGTAGCCCGACACGCCGGGCGTTGGAGCCGGTCGCCGATGAGCTGTCGCTGCTCGCCGACGAAATCCTCAACCTGCTGGAAACGCATATCAAAACTCAAAATCTGAGCGGCAATGAGTCTCAGAATGAGCGTCACATACAGAATTCAAATCCAGACTCCCCTATTGATCTTGAACCTCGCTTTCCAGAAAGCAGGGGGGCTGGTTTGGAGATCGTGCCGGAACCGAAGCGGGTGCCGGACGGATCGTTCCCGCTCGGGATGGTGTTGGACGCCTGTCCCGAGCTGATCGATTATTCGAAGGGAGGGATTGCGAACTGGCGCGACTTTTTGGCGACCGTCGCTGTGGTCCGGCCCATGCTGGGGATCAGTCCGAGCGCCTGGGAGGAAGCGATCGGCGTCATGGACGAGGTTCAGGCGTCGATCGTCGTGGCGGCGATCTTGCAGCGCGGCGAGGCGATTTCCAGTGCCGGCGGCTATCTGCGCGAGCTGACGCGAAAGGCGCAAGCGGCGGAGTTTTCGCTCGGGCCGATGCTGATGGCACTGATCGGCAGCCGGCGTCGCGAGAAGAAGCGGGCGTGATGGTGATGCGGCGCAGCCACGCTCTGTCTGGATGTTTTGCTGAGGCCAATCGAGGCCTTGCGGGCGGGGTCATGAGGGCTTGTGATGCGCGTCATGGCAAAACTGTCCCGGGCGATCCTGACCGTGCTTCTCTCTGGGCGTCACTCGGCACTTGGCGGACGCTCGCCGCGTGACAGGGCGGCCAATCTGGCGCGGATCGCGTCGGCATATAGCCGGTTCGAGCTCGAGCAGGAGAAGGGCATCGGACCCGCGCGTGCGGCTGAGGTGGAGGTCTGGCTTCGGCGGCAGGGGTTGTCGCTGCGGGTCGAACGGGATGGCGCGGTCTCGGCGATCGCTCTCGCGGAAATGACCACTGCTGGCGGTGCTGTGCGGGTGGCCAGCTCGGAATTCCCATGATGGACGCCACATTCTGCCCGGCGACGATGTGCCCACTCTTCGCGGCGGACGGATCGACGCTTAGCGGGGCGGTCAATGCGACCTGCGAGCGCGAAGCGTGCCGCTGGTTCGATGGCACAATCTGTCAGGCTGGCCGCGTAGCGATCGGCGAGGTCGCGATGGCGTCGGCCGGAGAGGGTGGGTCCTGGCCACGCTTGAGCAATCCGATGCACCGGCGCGCTTTTGATTGTCCGCGTGAACGCGAATGCACCTGGCAGCAGCAGTCACCCGGTGGCTTGTGTGCTCCGCGTCGCGCCCTGGCACATGGGCTCGATCCGCGGCACTGCCGATAGAGATTACCGGAGCGAATTCGAGGACTGCTGTTCCAGGCGCAGCACGGCGGCAGCTCGCCTCGCCTTTTCCTCCTGCCATCGGGCCTCGACCTGATCGGCGATCAGATTCTGGTCGATGATGACGATGCGCAGCATGCCGAGCTTGAACGAGACCTCTGACAGCAGCGA
Source organism: Allobosea vaviloviae (assembly GCF_001298265.1). GTDB lineage: Bacteria > Pseudomonadota > Alphaproteobacteria > Rhizobiales > Beijerinckiaceae > Allobosea > Allobosea vaviloviae_B. The sequence goes on from NZ_LGSZ01000051.1 coordinate 11,885, forward strand.
TAGCTCATCTTCCGACAAGTCGTAGGCGCCACCTTCGAACACCGGCGCCAGAGCCGCCTTGGCTGCATCGACGGCTTCGTCGAGCTGCGCGTTGAAGCGCTGTCGCTTTTTATCGCTCATCGGCATCGCTGCATCTCTCGTGGACCACGCGAAAACATGACCGCAGCCAGCGCCTATGGAAAGTTTTTAGATCGCCAGCCTTGCAGCCTTTCCAAGCGCCTGATCGGCGTCGTTATAGTACCGCGATGCCTGCTGAACCGACCGGTGCTGCGATTGGCGCATCGCCGCGGGCAGGGAGACGCCGTTGCGGGCTGCCTCGGTCAGATAGCCCGATCTGAGGCCGTGGGCCGAAAACTCCACCGGATCGAGCCCGGCCATGCCGCAGCGGCGTTTCAGGATCAGGTTGATCGCCTGAGGCGTGAGCGCCCGGTCATCGATCGCCTCCCAGCGGTCGATTGCCCGAAACACCGGCCCCTTCTTGACATCAGCCCGCTCGATCCATTCGCGCATTGCCGTGACGGGTGCCCCGATCAGCAGCGCCCGAGCATCATCATCAGCTTGAGTATTTTTGGTTCGCCCGAGCGCGATCGCCATGCAGGGCAGCCGCGGCGAATCTTTGTCATCGGGATTGAGAAGCACATCCGGCTCGTCACTCAACTGCTCGAGCCTTAGCCGCGCGACCTCGCTGCGCCGGCGGCCACCCGAGGCAAAGGCCAAAAGCAGGATGGCGAGATCGCGCGTGTCGGCGAGACGCTCCGATTGGCAGGTCGCGATCAGCCGGTCCAGGATATCGCGCGTCACCGCGCGCTTGCTCTTTCGCCGCCGCGGGCGGGCGCTGGCCCTGACC
>NZ_LGSZ01000073.1 GCF_001298265.1 Allobosea vaviloviae
GGTCAGGGCCAGCGCCCGCCCGCGGCGGCGAAAGAGCAAGCGCGCGGTGACGCGCGATATCCTGGACCGGCTGATCGCGACCTGCCAATCGGAGCGTCTCGCCGACACGCGCGATCTCGCCATCCTGTTTTTGGCCTTCGCCTCGGGCGGGCGCCGCCGGAGCGAGGTCGCAAGGCTACGGCTCGAGCAGCTCACCGTCGAGCCGGATGTGCTGCTCGATCCCGATGACAAGGATTCGCCGCGCCTGCCCTGCATGGCGATCGCGCTCGGGCGCACTAAAACGGCCCAGGCCGACGACGATGATTCCCGGGTGCTGCTGATCGGGGCGCCCGTCACGGCTTTGCGCGAATGGATCGAGCGGGCTGATGTCAAGAAGGGGCCGGTGTTTCGGGCGATCGACCGCTGGGAGGCGATCGACGACCGCGCGCTCACGCCCCAAGCTGTCAATCTCATCCTAAAGCGCCGCTGCGCCATGGCCGGGCTCGATCCGGTGGAGTTCTCCGCCCATGGGCTGCGCTCGGGCTATCTGACCGAAGCGGCCCGTAACGGCGTCGCGCTGCCCGCCGCGATGCGCCAGTCGCAGCATCGCTCGGTCCAGCAGGCCGCGCGCTATTACAACGATGCCGACCAGGCGCTGGGCAAGGCCGCGCGGCTGGCGGTATGAGCTTCCTCTCGGGTCCGACAGCCTGCATGCTTCCAGACGGTTCACGAAAGACGCAGCTATGCCGATGAGCGACGACAACCGACAGCTTTTCTGCGCGCAGCTCGACCAGGCCGTCGATGCGGCCAAGGCGGCCTTGGCGCCTGTATTCGATGGCGGCGCCTACGACCTGCCCGAAGACGAGTTGTCGCTGCTGTCGGAGGTCTCGTTCAAGCTCGGCATGCTGCGCATCGTCATCGCCGACAGGGATTTGATCGCCGATCAGGTCGAGGCGCGCTGGAAGGAGGAGAAAATGCGTCGAGCCGCGGCCCTGTTGCGCCTGGAACAGCGCTCCTCGAACCCGCCCCGGTAGCCTCCTATCGACAGCGGCGGGGATCGAGCCCGTGCGCCAAAGCGCGACGCAGAGCACACAGGCCGCCCGGCGACTGCTGCTGACAGGAACATTCATGCGCGCGCGGGCAGTCGAACGCGCGGCGACGCATCGAATCGCTCAGGCGCGGCCAAGACCCACCTTGCCTGGCAGAGGCCATCGCGACCTCGCCAATCGCCACCCGGCCGGCCGGCCTGACAGATCGTGCCGTCGAACCAGCGGCAGCCCCCGCGCTCGCACCGCGCATTGACCGCCCCGCTGAAACGCGACCCGTTTGCCGCGAAGAGCGGACACATGGTTGCCGGGCAGAAGAGGCTGGCCGTCATTGCACTTCTGAGCCGGCGTTGCCGACCGCGACCATCTCGACGCTCACGCTCGCCGAGATCGAACAGCTTTGCTCGGCGCGCAGCGAAGAACCCTGCCCTTCCAGCCAATGCTCGACCGCCGTCGCCCGCGCGGGTCCAATGCCCTTTTCCGCCTCGAGCTCGGTACGGCTATAGGCCGCCGCGATCCGCGCCAGATTGGCCGCCCGTTCGCGAGCCGAGCGACCACCCAGTGCGGCGTGGCGACCGGAGAAAAGCACAGTCAGGATCGATCGGGACAATTTTGCCATGGCTAGCATCACAAGCCCTCGCGGCGGCGCCTGCAAGGCCGCGATAGCCCTGAGCAAAACATCCAGACAGAGCGTGGCCGCGCTGCATCACGATCACGCCCGCTTCTTTTCGCGCTTGCGGCTGCCGATCAGCGCCATCAGCATCGGCCCGATCGAGAATTCCGCCGCTTGCGCCTTGCGGGTCAGCTCGCGCAAATAACCGCCGGCGCTGGATATTGCCTCGCCGCGCTGCAGGATCGCCGCCACCACGATCGAGGCCTGGACCTCGTCCATGACGCCAATCGCCTCCTCCCAGGCGCTTGGGCTGATCCCGAGCATCGGCCGGACGACGGCAACCGTCGCCAAGAAGTCGCGCCAATTGGCGATTCCGCCCTTCGAATAGTCGATGAGGTCGGGACAGGCGTCCAGAACCATGCCCAGCGGGAACGTCCCATCCGGCACCCGCTTCGGTTCCGGCACGATCTCCAAACCAACCCCCCTGCTTTCTGGAAAGCGAGGTTCAAGTTCAACAGGGGAGTCTGGATTTGAATTCTGTATGTGACGCTCATTCTGAGACTCATTGCCGCTCATTTTTTGAGTTTTGATATGCGTTTCCAGGAGGTTGAGGATTTCGTCGGCCAAGAGCGAGAGTTCGTCGGCGATTGGCTCCAGGGCTTGCCGCGTAGCGATGCGCGGAATCCGGATCATGATGCCGCGATAGAGCTGGTGTATCTCGGCCCAGTCGGCCGGCCCCTGCCCACCTGCCTGTGTCGGAACGCCTTCCTCGATCCCCGTCGCGATCATTTTTGCGATGTCGCGCCGGCAGATCGTGATGCGCTCACGGACCAGGCGCAGCGCCCGAGCTTCGGCCGCGACCTCGGCCGCGAGAGCTTCGAATTCCTCCGATCGCACGACGAGCGGCGCCAAGTCGAAGCCAAAGGCGAATTCGATCTCGCCGCCCCTGCCCTTGCGGGCGTAACGCTTGCCGTTGGGGCTGTCGCGCCGGACGATCAGGCCGGCATCGACCAAGGCCGCCAGATGACGCCTCAGCGTCGCCATCGGCATGCCGTGCGCACGCAGGCCGAGCTGGTGGTTCGATGGGAAGACCACGAGGCCTTCGCCCGTCAGGACTGTTTCGGGGTGGAAGGACAGCAACGCGTCCAGGACAGCCAAGGCTCGCTCGGGCACGCCGAGCGCGTTCTTGGCCGTGCAGATCGCCCGGAAGATATTCCATTTGTGGACCGCCTTTTCGGGCGGCCGCGTTTTTGCGACCGCCTGGTTTGCCACATGGGCAAGTGTCAGCGACCGCCGCCCAAAGGGCGTCGTCGAAAGTCGTGTTTCCATGATCCTTGCCTCGTTTAGGGCAAAGGAAAACTGCTCGCCGAAACGGCGCTGAATCTCACACGAGACTCTTGACGGTGATTCGTGGAAGTGCGATTCTCAGACTGCCAGGAATGAGAAGGGCTTCCGGAACTCAGTTTCGGGGGCCTTTTTCTTTGCTTAAAACGCTCCGTTGGTGTTGAACATACGCGGTTCACGCTCCTGCGCGGCGTTTAAATGCCGCGTAGATCTCGGGAATCGTCTCGACAAGATACGCACCAAAATCGGCGGCCACTTTCTTGTCGATCGTGACGGTCAGCGCTTTCGCGTCATCTCGAATGCTGGCGATACGAAGACCATCGTCGGACTTCCATATTGTTGGCCGCACAGCCTTTGCCTTCTTCGGCGCCACGGCCTCGAAGATCTTGCTGAAGCGCTCATCTGAACTCAATGCAGGGAACTGTACTGCGGCGGTCGCTTTACGTGCCTTTTCAATGGCAGCCGCGCCGTCGAGCCTCGCCGACAACTCGATCCAACGATCACGCCCAGCCTTTGGCGCAGGCCCGATGGACTCGATGATGTCATAGGGAATCTTGACGGCCGAGGAGATCAGCCGGGACAAGCCAGACTTGTCGACCGACAAAGCCGCCATGATCGTCTCGCGATCAAATCCCCCCTCTTCCAGGCGGGCGGCGAAGAGAGCTTTCTCGATAAAAGATAGATCCGTCCGGGCGCTGTTTTCCTGCCCCTGCGCAACGACCAGCTGCTCGTTCGACAGAGGTTTAACGATAGCCCGAACGGTCTGGCCGAGCTCTTTCAAGGCTCTCAGCCGGCGCCGACCGTAGGCGATCTGATATCGGCCTTCTTGGTCCGGATGGGGCCGCACCAGGATGGGCACTTGCTGGCCGTGCTCTCGAATGGATGCCACCAGCAGGTTGTGGTCATCGCCTGCGTCCGCCAGACGATCGGCGATCAGTGACGCATCAATCAGGTCGGCTGCGAGGTCGAGTACCGCATGCGCCTTTAGCTGTTCAATCGAACGCGTCACCGCGCCGATGGCGCCACCTCGAGGGCCAAATGCGTTCGACTGCAGGCCTCGAATCGGCTGTGTCGGGCTGGCAAGCGGAGGCATGGCCGCCGAGTTGCCGGCCGGCAACTTTTCGTCGAGCAGCCCGGCCAAGAGGTTCTTACGCGCCATCAGCTTCGTCTCCAAGCGGAGAGGATCAGCTGTTCGATCTCGCTATTGACGTTGTCCAACGCCTCGAGCGCTCGGTCATAGGTCGAACGAGTGAACTGGTCGCGACTGACCTCATAGAGCGTTTGCTTAGTGATTCCCGCATCCGAAATGGCCGTGCTCTTCAGCATGGGGTAATTCAGGACATGTTCTCCGAACATGGAACGCATGAACGACATCATCTGGTTCTGAGGACCATCGCCGGGTTCATATCGGGTGACGAGATAGCGCATCCAGTCATAGCCCATGTTGCCGCCGGCATTGGCGACGACGCCGAGCAGATCGGAGGTCATGATCAAAAACTGACACATCGACATGACGTCGAGCATTTGCGGATGAACCGTAACGAGAACCGCCGTCGCGCAACACAGGGCCGATAGCGTCAGAAAACCGAGTTGGGGAGGGCAGTCGACGACGACGATGTCATAGTCGTCTGCGACCGATGCCAGCGCCGCATCCATTCGGGTAAAGAACATCGTTTCCAGCTGCTTCGGGCCCATCAGAGCTTTCGGAGTTTCGTGTTCGAACTCCATTAGCTCGAGATTGCCTGGCACTAGATCGAGATTGGCAAAGTAGGTTTTCCTGATGATCTCTTTCAGATCCCGGCGCTCTTCGTCATAGCGGATCGCGCCGTAGAGCGTCTGATTGTCTCCGACGTCAAACTCCGGCTGGAAGCCGTGGAGCGCCGATAGGCTCGCCTGCGGGTCGAGATCGATCGCCAGGACGCGGTAGCCGCGCAGTGCATGATACTGAGCCAGATGGGCCGCGGTCGTCGTCTTGCCGCTGCCCCCCTTGAAATTGACCACGGTGATGACCTGGAGATGCTCGTCGCGGTCACGGCGTGGGACATATCTACGATCGGCTTTGCTGCCTATATCGAGAAACTCGCGGAGCGCCTGGATGTCCTCGACTGTGTATGACCGCCGCCCTTGCCGGCCGACATCGACTTGCGGGCCTTTGCCTTCGAGAGACAGCCGCCGCAAATAGCCGTCATTGATGCCGATCAGTTTGGCGGCCTCGATCGACGAAAAGCGCCTAAGCGTCTTCCTGGCCTCCGGTGGAAACAGTTGGAGCCTGTGAGCATGGAGCTTCGATGATAGTTCGCGCGCATGAGCGCCCACCAACTCGTGGATCGCCTTCTTGGGCTGAACAAGATTGTGGGCAGGTTCCACAGCTAGCTCGCGTAAACACGGAAAGGAGCGCGCATGGCGCTAATTGCCGTGACAAGATCGCCCGATTCCCTGAGTCTGGCAAGCGATTAAGGGTTAACGAGTAGTTAACTTCAAAGCGAGCTGCCAACCGAAGTTGCCGGCCGGCAACTTTTCCCTTTGCGCGATGGCGCGCCGACGCCAGCGGTTAGATTTGCCCAACCGCGAACGGATTTCGAATTGTCAGGCGACCATCTACACAAAGGCCATCTTGCATATCCTCTGACCAGAATGTCGCGCAGCCGAGACGCAATGCAGCCGCCACCATCATGGAGTCGTAGACGGACAGTTGGTATCGTTCAGCAAGTTTGATCCCGACGATGTGGACGTCGAGATCGAGCGCGGCGATCGGTTTCACCAACGCCCTGATGGCGTCGAGCGCATCGCTCAATTCGCGCCAGTCAAGCAAGAGTTTTCGGCGGCCGACATTGGCGAACTCGTTGAGCGCCTGGACACTCGTCGCACATCCTTTGGCCAGCAGCGCTTCAGCCGGAACCGATTTAGGGTCGCTCGAGAAAGCGTAGATCAACACGTTCGTGTCGATGAACTCGTTCGGTGATGTCACCGCCCATTCGCCTCTTCGCGATCGAAGCGCCATCCTGGGGGGAGGGGCCTACGAAGTATGCGGATGCGTTCCAGCGCTCTTTCACGGCTCCGATCGCGCTCCACATCGAACGCGCGTTCGCCGGCGATCTGGATCGCAATCTCATCGCCCTCTTTCAGGTCAAGCGCCTCGACAACTGACGAGGGCAGACGCACGGCCAAGCTGTTTCCCCAACGCGCAACCTGCATGTCATCCTCCTGATCTACTTCGGCGAATGTATATCTTTCGATGTCCTTCGTCCATGAGCCGCAGTCAGCACAAGCCCTCGTTCGTTCTCGCTTTCCTACTGCATCTCCAGAGAGCGGATATCGGGCTTAGCAGATCCCCCGCGACCGCAGGGCAATCGCGACCGCCTGCGGCAAGGTCTCGGCCCCAAGGGTCGCCCTGGCGTTATCGAGGTGGAACTTCACCGCCCGTGGCGTGACGCCCATGATCATCGCGGTCGCGTCCATCGTTTTGCCACGAGCAGCCCATGTGAGGCATTCACGCTCGCGCTGGGTGAGAGGCACAGCCTCATTGCGCGGCGACAGCAGTCCCAGTTTCGCATCGGCATGAGCGTGGAATGCCAACCCGATCAACTGGACGATATCATTTGCTTCCGTGATCATCCTTCCGTGTGCCGAGTTGAGCTCGTCGACCGCGAAAGTGAAAGCCGCAAACCGATTGAAGCCGCCGGCGATCGCGACCGAGACGCCATGGCGGATGCCAAACTCGTCGGCGTCATCGAAGAGCCGCTTCTGGGCGCGCAGCGGGAACTGACGCGCGGCTTCGCGTGTCCATTGCAGCGTTGAGCGCCCGCTCCGGGCAAAAGCGACCACGGGATCGACGTCCTGGTAGCCTTCCGAGAAATAGTGCTCGCTCCAGCGCTTGGGATAAGACGAGATCAAAACCGGATCGGCTTCGCCAAAGCCGAGATAGGCGAAGTAGCGGAACCCCATGCTCTCGGCGACGCGTTGTCCGACGCGCCCAAACTCCGCTTCCGCGGCCGACGAATGCAGACCATCGACCAGCTCCTGATAAGCCATTTCCACCGATTTCATCGGGTCTCCGTTGTGTTGCGGCGCCTTGCTTCACGCGCCTGATCATCCTTTGCGATCTATGCCGACGGCCTTTGCCGGGAAGATGTGGCGATAGAGCGGCACAACCTGAGAGAGAAACCGCCCTGTCAGATCCGACAGGTTCGGTCTAAGCCCGCGTCTGATTGATTGGCCTCCAGATCAACGCGATTCGGAGGAGGCCATGCAGGTCGTCGAACTGAGCCGCGCCGGATATGGCGCCAACATCTCGCTGCTCATGGGCATGCACCGCCTGCGGCGAAAGGTCTTCAAGGACCGGCTCGACTGGTCGGTCTCGACCACGGGCGATTTCGAGATGGATCGCTACGACACGCTGGATGCGACTTACCTGGCCGTTGCCGACCGCGGCGCTGTCCTTGGCTGCGTTCGACTGCTGCCGACGACAGGCCCGAACATGCTGGCAGACACCTTTCCCGAGCTTTTGGATGGTGGGCCCGCACCACACTCCGACCTCGTCGCGGAAAGCTCGCGCTTCTGCGTCGACACCGAAGCGACCGACGTCACTACCGACGGCGGCTTGCGGCAGGCGACGTTCATGCTGTTTGCCGCCATGCTCGAATGGGGCAAGGCGAGGGGGCTAGCGTCGATCGCGACCGTGACCGATTTGCGGATGGAGCGCATTCTGCGTCGGGCCGGATGGACGCTGGACCGCCTCGGCGCGCCGCAGCGCATCGGATCGACCGTCGCGGTCGCAGGCTTGCTGCCGGTCGAGCAGGACGCGCTCGAGGCAATCCGTCGCAACGGTGATTTGGCTGGTCCAGTTCTCCCGCTCGACATGCCGCTGCCATTGGCCGCCTGAAGCTCACGAGCACCAGGACATGATCAAAGTCACATTGTTAACGGCTGGCATCGTTGGCCTATCGATTGGCGCCGCCCGCGCCGACGACTGGGGATGCACCGTCCTGCTCTGCCTCGCCAGTCCGGGCGGGCCGACGCAGTACGCGGCTTGCGTCCCACCTGTGACGCGGCTTTGGTCGCACATGAAGCGGGGAGGGGCCTTTCCGACCTGTTCCGCCGCCGGACAGAGCACGTCGCCTGTCGGCTACGATCCTTATGAGCCCTGCCAGGATGGATACGTCCTGCGTGAGCTTGGGCGTGATGGCGCCAGCCAACCGTCATGCATATCGGCGAAGCCGGTCCGTGATTGCGACCGCGCCGATGAGGCGTGCCAGCCGCATGACATCCAGGCGGCTCGTCATCGCGCCCAACCCAATTTCATCGACGTGACCGGATCGGACGGCGTCAGCACACGGGTGCGGTTCTGATGGAGGCCGCCGACATCGAAACATTGATCGACCGCTGCACGGCGCCAACGCTGGCGCGGCCGGTTGCCGCGATCATGCGCCAGGCGAGCGAGTTCGAGCCCTTGCTGCTGACGATCGCGGGTAGGCGGCCGATCAGGGTTCTGGCCGATTCGAAACCTGAGGCCATCGCGCTTACCAGCGAAGCCGCGGCAGCAGGGCATCCGGTTCGGGTCGGGCTGGCTCAGCTTGATGCCGCAGGTTTGAAAGCGGCCGGGCTCACCATCGCCGCTGCATTCGACCCGTGCGCCCACATCGCCGGCGTCGGGCGCGTGTTTCAAGAGCGGAAGGCGCTGCTCGTGTCGAGCGGCCTCGACGATGCCGCCGCGAGCGAAAGAGCCACGGGTTCATTCAAATCCGATCGGACCGCAGCGCCTCCTGCAGCCGCAGCCAAGCCCGACACGGCTTCGCGCCGTAAGACGAAGTCAGATGGCCCTGAAGAGGAGATCGCGTCCGCAAAGGACCCGCCGTCCTGGATCGTCTATGGCGCGCAGCGCGGCTCCGCGCTGCTGATCTACAGCCGTTAGCCCAACCCAATTCCTTTTTCCCGACCGCACGCGATGTGCGGCGTTGAATGCGCTTGCCTGGAGACCACGAATGCCCCTGCCAATCCGAACACTCGCCGCGCCAGCCGTCATAGGGGCTGCGCTCGTTCTTCTCGCTGCCGAACCCGCGCTCGCGCAGACCGCCAACATCGAGGGCGTGCTGCAAAACATCGTTACGATGCTCACCGGCAATGTCGCGCGCCTGCTTGCGACGCTCGCCGTGATCATCGTCGGCATCGCCTGGATGTTCGGTTATCTCGATCTGCGCAAGGCGGCCTATGTCGTGCTGGGCGTCGCCATCGTCTTCGGCGCCTCGGAAGTCGTCTCGACGCTCACTGGCGGCAAGTAGGCTCGTGGCGATGACGAGCGAGCCCGAGCGTCTGACCGAGGACACACTGTTCCTTGCCTGCACGCGCCCTGCGATGATCGCGGGCGTCACGATGGAGGCGATGGCCATCAACGTGATGGCGTCCTGCATCCTGTTCCTGATGGCGGGCTCGATCGTCTGGGGGCTGATCGCCCTGCCGATCCACCTGACCTGCCGTGCGATCTGCCGGCATGATCCAAACCAGTTCCGGTTGCTTGTCGCCTGGCTGGAGACCCGTGGTCGTGCGCGCAATGGCGCGTTCTGGGGCGGCTCGTCGCCGACACCGTTGCGCCTCGTGCGCCGCTACAAAGCAGCCGAGGTGGCCCATGGCTAACGCCGCCCGCCTCATGGGTCGCGAGGTCGAGCCTGCCGTTCATCTGCCTTACGTCCGACATGTGACCGAGTCCGTCATAAGCCTCTCGACCCGAGCGCTTATGACGACGATCCGCCTCGACGGCATCGCCTTCGAGACCGCCGATATCGGCGACCTCAATGATCTGCACGCCAAACTCAATCTCACGCTTCGCAATCTCGCCGACGATCGTCTCGCGATCTGGACGCATCTGATCCGGCGGCGGGATACTGGCTATCCTGAGGGCGAGTTCTCCTCCGGCTTCGCCCGCGATCTGGATCATGGCTATCGCAAGGCGCTTCAGGGAACAAAGCTCTTTCGCAATGAGCTCTACCTGACCGTCGTCGCCCATCCCGGACGCGATCGGGCGGAGGCCGCCGTCGGTTTCGTGTCACGCCTTGGCCAGGCGCGTCGCGGGGGAGGGGAGGTCGATGCCGCCGCGCTGAAACGTCTGAATGACGCCGCACGCGATATCACGGCGGCACTTGGTCGCTATGGCGCCACTCAACTCGGCCTCGTCGATGACAACGGCCTGTTGTTCTCGGAGCCAATGCGGCTGTTGCATCTGCTGGCGTCGAGCGAGGATCTGCCAACGGCCTTGCCGCAAGGGCGCATCGGCTCGGCGATCTACACCAACCGAGTCATCTTCGGCCGCGAGGCGGTCGAGAGCCGCGCCGCCGGCGGCTCGCTCTTCTCAGGGATGTTCGGACTGAAGGAATACCCTGCCTCGACCAGGCCCGGCATGCTGAACGGCCTGCTGTCGGCGCCGTTCGAGTTCGTGCTCTCGCAAAGCTTCGCCTTCCTATCGAAAGCCGACGCCAAGACAGTGCTGACGCGCAAGCAAAACCAGCTCGTCTCGACCCAGGATGTTGCTGCCTCCCAGATCGATGACCTCAACGACGCGCTGGACGATCTGGAATCCAACCGTTTTGTTATGGGCGACCACCATCTGTCGCTGCTGGTCCGCGCTGAGAACCCAAAGGCTCTGCTGGAGACGATGGCACCGGCCCGTCGCGTGCTGGCCGAGGCCGGCGCTGTCGTGGCGCGTGAGGATCTTGGGCTTGAGGCGGCCTATTGGGCGCAGATGCCAGGCCTGTTCAAGCACCGTGCCCGGTCCGGCGCGATCACATCCCGCAATCTCGCGGCGCTGTCGCCGTTCCACAGTCATCCGGCCGGCAGATCCGTTGGCAACCATTGGGGACCGTCAGTCGCCATGCTGAAGACGGCGTCGGGTTCGCCCTATCACTTCTCCTTCCACGCGGGCGATCTTGGCAACACCTTCATCTGCGGGCCGTCGGGCTCCGGTAAAACAGTGCTGCAGAATTTCCTGCTCGCCCAGGCGGAAAAGTTCGGCTGCCAACGCGTCATGTTCGACAAGGACCGCGGCGCCGAGATTTTCGTGCGGGCGTCGGGCGGCACCTACCTAACGCTGAAGAACGGCGTGGCTACCGGATGCGCGCCCTTGAAAGCCCTCGAGCTGACCCCGGCCAATATCGCCTTCCTCGGCGAGCTCGTCC
>NZ_LGSZ01000062.1 GCF_001298265.1 Allobosea vaviloviae
ACCCATGCCTTCCTTGGCCAGGTGGCGAAGCGTCGCGACGTCGTCGTCGGTCAGGATGGTGGCGAGCTTGTCGCGGCGCTCCATCGGCAGGATGCCGGCAAGCGCGTCGAGCTGTAGGGCGCGTCGCGTTTCGGTCTCGGCCGAGAGCAGGGATGTCGAGGCCACGGCTGCTCCTTGTGCGGCTCGCGAAAGCCGATTTCATCGACCAGAGGCCCGGCAGATGTCGCCGGCGGGCTTTTGAAGCGCCAGAATCGCCGATTTCCGCAGGCATGTCCATCACTATCGATAATAGGTTCTTATCGATAGTAATGTGTAGACTTTGGGTGGTATCGACGTGAAACAAGGCAATGGCTATTTAGCTTGGCTATGATATCTTTATAGGTGTGAATTCAGATCGCTACGACTTCTCCAGCGCTCAGCGCCAAGCCCTGGCTTCGGACTGCGCCGCAGCCGCCGAGGCCGCGGCGGTCGCGCTCGCCCGCCTCGACGAGCGTCTGCTCCGCGCCGAGCCCCTTTTGGCCGAGGGGGTTCGCCAGCGCGGCCACGCCTTTGAAGCCCAGGCGCTGATCGGGCTCACCGGGAGCCTGTGCCCGCTCGAGGATCTCGTCTTGCACGACGCCGGCATGGATGTGCGCAGCCCGACCCGCGAGATCGCCCGGGCCGCCGCCATGCTCGACGAGCGCCGGCGCCTGGCCCGGCGTGAGCCGGCCGAGGTTTTGAGCCCAAGCGCCCTGCGGCAGCGGCTCGGTATCGACGAACCCGAGGAAGAGGATCGGAGGAGCAGGAGGACGACCCCATCGGGGACCGCGAAACAGGTCGCGGCACCCTGGGACCGGATCGATCGTGAAGAGGACGATGAGGACCAGGCCGATGAGGATGATCTCGGCCGGAAGGAGGAGGACGATCACGGGGATCCGGCCTTTGCCGAAATCGACGCGCTCTTGGCGCGCACCCGAAAAAAGCTCGATGCCTGGAACGATCTGTCCTCCGACGCGGGTCGCAAAAGCTTGACTTTGCGCGATCCCGGCTATGACGCGGCCGGGCGGCTTTCACGTTGGGAAGCGATCCTGGAGGAGGGCAGGGGGCTGCCGGCCGCGCTCGCCGCCGCGCTGGCGCTCGATGCCTGGCTTTTCCTCGAGCCGTCGGAACGCGCCGGCGAGCTCGGGTTTGCGTTTGCCGCGACCGTGTTGCGTCAGCGGGGGCTGGCGGACGTGCATCTGCCGGTGGTTGGGGTCGGGCTGAGACGGGGGAAATTCAGGTGGAGCCCGCACCAAGCGCTGCCGGTGCGGATTGACGGGCTGCTCGGCGCCTTTCGCGAGGCGGCGGCGTTCGGGCAGGCCGATCTCGATCGTCTGTCGCTGGCGCGGATTGTGATGTTGCGGAGGTGTGAGGGCAGGAGGGGGAATTCGAAACTGCCGGAATTGGTCGATCTGTTCGTCGCGTCGCCATTGGTGACGGTGCAATTGGCGGCGGCGCGCCTGCAGGTGACGTCGCAGGCGATCGAGGCGATGCTGAAGGAGCTCGGCGGCAGTCTGCCGCGCGAATTGACCGGGCGAAAACGTTACCGGGCCTGGGGGATTATGTAAGTCCGCAGGCGATTTTCAATCTGCGGGAGTTTGATTTCAACTGCGGCACTCGAACGGTGCCGATGATGCCGATGGAAAGGGTCGGGTACAGCCCCGTGCTTCTGACACTTCGCTCCAAGTAGAACTCGGCGGCTAGCGGCGTCCTGGCGCGACCAGATAACACTGGCGCAGAACCAAACATGAACGTTATACTGCTTGAAGGGGAGTGGGCGTGAAAAAGATCGGCCGCGGCGACATCATAGGGCAGCGTGGCATGGCTCATATCGAAGGCGTAGTGCTTTCGATGGGCTTCATGTTCTATCCCACGGGTGGCGTCGAGGCCGGTATCGACGCTTTCGTGGAACTGAGGGACGCCGAGACCAGCGAGGTTGGCAACCTTCTGCTTCAGGTCCAGGGCAAGGCGACGGAAAAGGATCGCCTGCCGGGCGAAACGGAAGACGCCTTCGATTGGCCGTGCTCGGACGCGGACATTGCCTATTGGACCCAAGGCACGGCGCCGGTTCTGCTGGTCGTCGTCCATCTGAAGAGCGGCAAGGCGTATTGGAAGTCGATCAACGGTTGGTTCGCCGATCCGGAACGGGTCAAGACGCGAAAGGTCGAGTTCGACAAGAAGGTCGATGAATTTACCCCCGACGCAAAGGCGGCTCTGACCGCCGTGGCCGTCGCGGTTCGGCCCGGCGCGCCGAGCCCGAGCGTTCGCATTCACGAGCAACTTCTCACCAATCTCGTCGGCGTGAATTTCGCGTCGAGATTGTACTGGGCACCCACTACGCTCAAGACCGACAAGGCGTTCGGCGCCGCGCTGCGGGATCTCGATCCAAATGCCGGGTCGGAATGGATCGTGCGAGGAAACGCGGTGATGTCCTTTCACGATCTGGACCGGCGTCCCTGGAGCCAACTGTGCGAGTCGTCGGCGATCGAGGAGTTCGACATGTCGGAGTGGTCCGACAGCGAGGACGAGGATCGTCAGCGCGATTTCGTCGCGCTGCTCAACCGCGCGATCGATTCGTTCGTAAGGCCCGAGCTCTACAAAGATCGCGATTCCGGGGTGTTTTACTTTCGAAAGCCGCGGGACCGGGACAACTTGCACTTCTCCTACCGAAGCCTTCAGGTCACCACGACCCGCCGCGTCGTCGGCCGGTACGGCAGGAAAAAGAAGGACCCGACGCGGGCGTCTTATTGGCGCCACTCGGCCTTCACCCACCGCTTCGTGCGACTGGGCGGGAAATGGTTCGCCGAGATGACGCCGACCTACCACTTCACCCACAACGGCAAGGACACGGATGCCTGGGCGGGCGAACGCCTAAAGAAAATCAAGGAGCTGGAGAACAATGCCGCCGTGATGGGACAGTTCGTGATGTGGCGCGACTTCCTCGTCAAGCATGGGACAGGCGACCTGCTGAGCGAGCGGTACCCGTTCCTATCGTTTTCGGAGACAGCCCCGCTCGAACTGGGCGTGGGCGTGCCGGACGCGCTTTGGAAGTCGCAGGAGGCCGACCCGTCCTCGCCGCTCTTCGAGTTCGCGCTTTCGGACGAGAGGGACGAGGGGGCGATCGATTGAAACTGACCCATCTGGAAGAACCGTCGCTCGAATTCGGTGGCGCCTTCCGCCACCCCGACATTCGCTTCGGCATCATGGATTACGGCCCGTTCGACCTGGGCATGGAGGGGGCGCCGAAGAGGATCAAATTGGGGATCGTCGGCAGCGCCGAGACAGTCGAGGGAACAGCGCGCTGGCTGGAGACGTGCACGACAGGGTTCTCGGCGAAGAAGAGCCGTCAACCGAACCTCTTCCCGCCGTTTCCCGGAACGGGGTTCGAGGAAACCTTCCGCTGCGAATTCGTCACGTCGGACGAGCTTCAGGGCGTTCTGCCTCCGCGTGAGATCGCGCGATTGGCGGCGATCCCCGGCCAGCGCGAGATGACCCGGGCCGTGGTCGAAACCATCGCGGACGAGATCGGCGTGCTGTCGGAGCGTACGACGAGGCCCGACGTCGTGTTGGTCGCCTTGCCGATCGAGATCATCGAACGAACCTACAATGCCCGCGACGTCGGCGGAGGGGACGAGTCGAGCGGGACGGAGGCCGGCGGCGACCTGGACTTCCGTGGCATGTTGAAGGCAGCCTGCATGCGCCTTCGTATCCCGATCCAGCTCCTGTGGCCCACGACGTTCGATCCGGCCTACAAGATCCCTCGCAAGCTGAAGGAGAGCAGCGAGCGTCGGACCCAGGATCCGGCGACGATCGCGTGGAACCTGCTCACCGCGGCCTACTACAAGGCCGGCGGACTACCCTGGCGACTTGCACGCGACGCGCGCCAACTTCGTACGTCCTTCGTGGGCCTGAGCTTCTACAAATCCATCGACGGCGACCACGTTCACACGAGCACCGCCCAGATGTTTGACGAGCGCGGCGAGGGGCTGATCCTTCGGGGAGGCCGAATGGTGGAAAGCGAAGAGGATCGAAAGCCTCATCTGACGGCCGAGGACGCTTACTCTCTCTTGAGGGAATCCCTCAAGGTGTTCAGGGCCCAGCACGGGCATTATCCCGCTCGCGTCGTCCTGCATAAGACGTCCCGGTTCGACCGGAACGAGCTCGACGGCTTTCACAAGGCGATCGACGAGCGGGACATCGACTACGCCGACTTCGTCTGGGTCCAGAGGTCCATGACGCGCCTGTACCGCATGGGAGTGTACCCTCCGCTTCGCGGCAGCTTACTGCGCTTCGACAAGGATCTGGCACTCCTTTACACGCGCGGGAGCGTCGAGTTTTTCCGGACGTATCCCGGAATGTACGTGCCGCGACCGCTCATGCTGCGTTGCCAGGCCCTGGGGCAGCCACTCCAGCACATCGCGGAGGAGACGCTCGCCCTGACCAAGATGAACTGGAACAACACGCAATTCGACAACGCCTTGCCGATCACCATCGCGGCCGCGAGAAACGTCGGCGAGGTGCTGAAATACGTCGGCGAGGGACAGGAGATCGCGCCGCGTTACAGCTTCTACATGTAGCCGATGAAAACCGCAGGCGATCGAGCCCTGCTAAAAGAAGTCGCGGCAGTGCGCCACACGAACCCGATGGCCGGACCCCGTCTTAATTTTGAGGAGATGCGGGTGAAGACACGGATTTCGCTAACGGGCATCTCGGCGACCCAACCCCACCGGACATCTTCGACCGGTGGTAAAAGCGTTACTCGTTATCCCGCATCGCCTTTCATCCGAATTGAACGCTGTGTCTTTCTTTAGGAGACGCTCTTGTCGCTAGCCCATCAGACGCTTATGTCCGATGGGAGGGGTCATATATGTCCGCTTGCGGAATATTGCGGATCGCCATAACCGGCTGCATTTGTTGGCTTCAACAGCTGACAGGAAACCTATCATGACGACGGAAGCCGAACAACCTGCTGAAGACGAACCCGCATCTGCCTCCAAGGCGCCGAAGAAGGCCTCGGCTGAGAAATGGGGCCAGGCCGTCATGGATCTGGGATTTTGCGTCGTGCCATCGCTGCTTCTGCGCGCGCAGCGTCGGCTGAATCTAAATCCTAGCCAGCTCGCGGTGCTACTGCAGCTTTGCGACTTCTGGTGGGACAAGGAGCGCAAGCCATTCCCGAGCAAGGAAACCCTGTCGCAGCGCCTCAGCCTGAGCGAGCGCCAGATTCAGCGCTACATTGCGGAACTGGAGCAGGAGGGGCTGGTTCAGCGTATCGAACGGCGCGCGAGCAACGGCGGCAAGCTCAGCAATACTTATGATCTCACCGGGCTCGTGAAGAAGCTGCAGGCGCTCGAGCCGGATTTCCGGGAGGCCGAGGAAACCGCCCGGGCGGCGCGCAAAGCGGTCGCCAAACGCGGCTACAAATCTCCGAAGAGCTCCCAGCCCTCCAAGGAGGCTGCAGCGTGATCGTTGATCAGTGGGAGAGAACAGCCTCTAGAAAAGCTGAGCCCCGGGTGCGTGCCAACGGCAGAGGCGGTCCCAGGGCTTACAGGAGGTAATATGGGTGACCCGGGGGCACTAGTCAAGAACGCCTTCTCCTATACCGATGCTGTCATCGATGCTCTGGAGACATCGCTGTCGCCGGAGCGTATGGCGACGTATGTCGGCCGGGCGGACGGGGACCGCGAGCGGGCGGTTCGTCTCTATACTTGGAACACGGCGGTGAGTGCAGCCTTCTATGGCCCGCTTCAGGGGCTGGAGGTGGCCTTGCGCAATGGCGTGAATCGCGAACTTGCAGTTCGTTATGGTGCCGACTGGTACGACAATCCGGGGGCGGGGCTGGATACCGGAACGCTTGCGAGGATTTCCGCAGCCCGCGCGGACTTGCGGCGTGACGGCTATCCCGACGATCCGCCCCACATGGTGGCGGCGCTGTCCTTCGGATTCTGGGTCGCTTTGCTCGGCCCGGGCGGGCGGCTACCCGGTTTCGGCAAGGCCAATTACGACATGACTATCTGGCGTGCAGGAGTTTTCAGAGCATTCGCGCACGCACGGCTGAGCCGCAAGGCGGCGCACGCCCCGCTCGACTATCTGCGCACCTTCCGAAACCGGATCGCACATCACGAGCCCATCTTCGACCGGCACCTTGCTGCCGATTATGCGTCTCTGCTGCAGGTCGCCGGCTGGATCAGCGCTGAGACGCGAGCCTGGATCATGCACCATAGCCGCGTGCCCGGTGTGCTGGCGCAGTCTCCCGATGACGCTGACCTCTTGTTCTGACGCCCGCCGATGTCGCTGCTCGCTGCCACCCAGATCCCGAAACCTGCCGATGAGCAGGCGTTCGAGCGCGCTTCCGTCGTCTTGTGGCGCGGTCTGCTCAACGATCCTTCAGTCCAGCGAAATGGCCGCCGTGGCCAGCGCCAGAATGGCGTCGACCTTTTCGGCATCCGCAACGGCGACGTCGACTCGTATGTCGGCATCCAGTGCAAACTGAAGGGCGAGGGACATGCCCTATCAGAAGATGAAGTCCGCGCCGAGGTCAATAAGGCACTAACCTTCAAGCCGCCGCTCAAGGAGTACTACGTCACCACGACC
This sequence comes from Allobosea vaviloviae, assembly GCF_001298265.1. GTDB lineage: Bacteria > Pseudomonadota > Alphaproteobacteria > Rhizobiales > Beijerinckiaceae > Allobosea > Allobosea vaviloviae_B. Next base: position 6,610 of record NZ_LGSZ01000062.1, read on the forward strand.
GCGCCGGACGACGTTGCGATCCAGGAGCTTGCGCGGGAGATCACCAGGGAACTCGCCACGGCCGGCACGGCGATGCGCGTGTACGTCTATGGATGGAATACGCTGGAGGAGCGGATCAGCGAAGACGCGCCGTCGCGCAAGGCTTTCGATCCGACCTATACGCTCTTCAGCGAGGAGATCCTCGCCGAGACTAGGTCGATGTCCGCTGGTCAGAGCGAGATACGCGAGGACCTTGCTGCCGGTCTCTCCCGTATGGAGTCGATGTTCGCGGAGGTGAGCGGCAGGCTCGCCAATCCGCCCGGCGACAGCACCATCGAGATCAATACCGTCGAAGCACATCTCGATGCCCAGATCGACGAGTATCGCGACCTCAACAACAGCGGCAAAACACTGACGGCCATGCCGCTGCTGGAGCGCTTGCTGGCGCGTGTCGGGGCCTCCGCCTCCGGCCGCATCCTCTTTCGCATCAAGGCGAATATCGGCCATTGCCTCCTGGCACTGGGCAAGGACGAGGAAGCGGCTGCCATGCTGCTCGCGTCATTTGACCACGCCCCGAGTGAGCCTAAGGCGATCGCCAATAAGGCCTTCGGCCTGCTGCTCCAAGGAAAATGGGAAGAGTTGCTCGTATTCGGAAAGTTAGAGCTCGAAGCCGATTCCACGAATGAATGGCTTGCTGGCTATCTCGTCCAGGCCGCCCGATTTGACCTGTCTGTGACCGGCCCGCTCGAATTGGTTCCGGAACCGTTACATCGAACCTCGGCGGTACAGATCGGGTGGGTCGACTTTGTCAGGCGCCGTGGACAACTTGGCGAGTGGTGGGATGCCGCGCGCCAGGCGCTCGCGATGCATCCCACCGACCCGCATGCCGTGCAGTTTGCGGCCGAAGCTGATCTCGATGAAATCCTGACCAGCCAACGTCTTCAGCGCATGCGCGCTCTGTCGCCCGGGGAGCGAAAAAAGCTGGAGGCGGCGACCGCCGCGCTCACCTCGCAATGGGATCGCGAGCGCGCAACCGACGGTCCCTTGCGGCCGGAAGATGCTGCCGTGTGCGGAAACGTCGTGGTGGGGCTGGTGGGGCTCGGCGAATTCTCCACAGCACTCGACGTTGCGCGCCAAGGCCTCGCTCTTGCGCCTGACGACGTGGACCTGATCGTCCGCGCGGCAATGGTTGCACTCGAAGCAGGCGATGACTTATTCGCGGCGGAACTGCTTCCGAAACTGCCGAAGACCGCCGACAGCGTGGTCATGAAGTTTCGCTTTCATGCGGCGCATGCAGATTGGAAGGCGGTCGTCGATCTTTTCGAGAGCGATGCGGCACTGATCCCCCCGACGGAGGAGCCGATCATCTCGATCACCGCAAAGCTGGCGGCGATCAGGATCGGCGTCGACGACCCCGATGAGCGTCGACGGCAAATCGCGATTGTTGCCGAAGACGCGTTACGCGATCCCCGTGCCAGCATTGTGGTTGCGGATTTCGCGCGTCGCGAGGGAATGGAGGATATTGCCGATGCCGCTTTCGATGCGGCTCTCAAACAGATTGACGGCGACAGCCATGCAGCCGATCGCCAAATGGTGGCACATCACGCCAACCGGCGTGGCGAGGCTGCGATCGTCGTCGATTTGCTGGATGGCAGGGTCGCGGAAGACCACGACAGCGATGAACTTCGAATGCTGGCGCGGGCCTTTGTCAATGACAGTCCGATCCGCCAGCGTGCGCTTACTTTCTTCGCCCGCCTCCCCGCAACGGTGCGCGAACTTCCCTATTACCTGCATGCCGAAGGGTTGCTGCACTTCAATCGCGGAGCGTTGGCCGAAGCTGAAGCCGCGTTGCGGAAGGCCGCAGCGGCTGAGCCCGATCTCGACAACTACATTTCCTTGTTTTCCGTCCTTCATCGCCTCGACCGAGGGGATGAGGTCAAGGCGCTCGTCGACGGCATCGATTTAGCGACGGTCACGGGCACACCCACCCAGAAGATGTTCCTAGCCCAGGTGATGCGAAAAATCGGCGAGGGGTCAAAGGCGCTTCGATACGCTTATGACGTGCTCCAGTCGGCTCGCAATGATCAAAAGGCCGTTCTCCGCTATTTCGGGTTGATCATGATGGACCCCGATGATGGTCCGATCCCATCTGCGGAGACCGTCGCCGTCGACACCTGGGTCAGGCTCGAGAGCGACCGGCATGAACGTCATGCCTTTCTCATCGAGGAGGGACGAGATCGTCCGGCAGACGATGTCGTGAGCCCAACCCATTCGATGGCTGCGGCCGCTTTTGGTCTCCGGGTGGGCGACGAATTCGAGATGCCAGTCGCGCTCGGCGGCACGCGGCGATGGCGCGTCGTCGAGATCAAGCACAAATTTCTCCATGCCCTCCACGACGTCATGGGGAATTTTGAGAACCGGTTTCCGGACGCCAAGGGCTTCTACACGATCACCATGCAGGAGGGTGATATTCAGCCCGCGCTAGAGCAGGTGCGGCGGGGAGCAGAGAGCAATCGCAATCGCGCCGATCTCTATCTCAAGCACAACTGCCCAATCAGCTTTGTCGTCGCGAAAGGCGAGCGGGATACGATTCGGTTCGTCGAGTACATCCGCTTCCTCGATTTCGATATTCGCACTTGCCTAGGCACGGAACCGGAGCGGTTGGCTGCCCGTAGTCTCTTGGACACCCATCGCCGGTCGGGGGTAGTGCTCGACGCCTACACTGCCTGGACAGTGTCTACGATGGATGCCTTCGATGTGCTGCAATCCGTTTGTGGGACGCTGATCGTCCCACAAACCGTCATCGACGAAATCAAGAACCTGCGGGACGAGCAGGAGACACCTGCCGGGCGATCGATGACTATGACCTGGCACAATGGCGAATACGTCCGCCAGGAGCACACGGCTGAAGATATCGCCGCGCGGCGCGACTACATCATCGAGCAGCTCGCGCGGATCGAGGCCACCTGTGAGGTTCGCCCCGTTGTGGCTCCCGACCATCCCAGGGAGGTCGCGGCCGCGATCACCCAGACCTTTGGTGGCCATGTTCTCGACGCTGCCACCCTCGCGGGAACGGATCATCTTCTCCTCTCCGAAGACATGTACTACCGACAGTTCGCGGAAGCTGCCTGCTCGGCGAAGGGCCTTTGGCTGCAGCCGGTCTTCTCGCTCGCTCACGAGATCGGCGCGATCGATGCTCGCCGCTATGTCGATCTTGTTGTCAAACTGGCCTGGCGTCGTCACGGACACCTTTCCCTAAACGTAGCCACGATGTTCGCGGTTCTCCGCGCAGACCCCAAGAATGGGTTGGAGAACTTCCGGGCAATCGCGAATTTCATCGGGACACGGAACGCCGATCTTCGATCGCATATCGAAGTCACGATCACGTTTCTCAACCAGCTTTGGCGCGAGTCCGATCGATTTGATCTGCGCTGCATGCAAGCGACGAGCGTTCTTCTTGAGCGCATTATTCGTTTCAGATCGGGAAACGTGGCGCTCGTTCTTGGATTCCTCAAGCGCGGCTGTTCTCCTGACGTGCGTCAATACATCGACCGATGGATCACCGGCCATTTCCTTCCCGCTGGGGAGGTAGCGGCCGCTATTCGCGAGATCGAAGATGTTACCCGGCAGCTGCGGGCGAAACAGACCGAAGGGAAGCGGGAGAAGCCGATGCCCGTGCTCGGCAAGAGACGGCGGCATCGGAAAAAGCGTAGGTAAGTCACGGCGTCACCCTTCGGGCCGGGCTGTCGGCGAAGCTGAAGCCCCTGCAGGTCTTCACCCATCCGGGCGTCCATCCCTGACGCGGGCCGGCAGAGGCGTCGGCATGAGCGTCTCACTCAGACCCAAAGTACCGATATCGGTGCAGCGTTGAGCTTTTCCCCGAAAGGCAGCACATACTTTCCATCGTAGAGCACAATCCCTTGTGCAAAACGCGATCCGACACGGTCCTTCAATCGCCGCAGCCCTCGAAAATCTGACGCCTGCACGCTCGACGACGCTTTCACCTCGATCCCCAGGACAAGACCGGCACCGTTCTCGATGACGAAATCGACCTCGACCTGATCCTTGTCGCGATAGTGCGAGATCATAAGTTCATCGTCGGCCACTGCGGCAGCCTTCGCCAGTTCGCCAAAGACAAAACTTTCGAGGGCTGAGCCCAATGGCGAGCGATCCAACGCGAGCTGAGCGGTCGCGAGGTTCAGCGTTGTCGCAAGCAGGCCGGAATCGACAAAGTGAAGCTTCGGCGTCGAGACGAGTCGCTGCGTCTGATTGCCGGACCATGCCGGGACGCGGCGCACAAGATAAAGCTGCTCGAGCAGACGGACATAGCGGTCGACGGTCTTTCCGTCGAGCCGCGCATCGTTGCCCAACGCCGACCAGTTGAGGAGCTGGCCAGCCCGCGCCGCTAGCAGCCCGAAAAGGTCGGGAAGGCGGTCGAGCCGCTCGGCCGAGGATATCTCGCGCGCATCCCGTTCCATCACCGACCGCAGATAGGCGCGGTGCCAATCGCGTCGCCGCCGCTCGCTCGAGCGAG
>NZ_LGSZ01000063.1 GCF_001298265.1 Allobosea vaviloviae
CCCGAGGACATCGATCTTCCCACCATAAAGACCAACATCGCAAAGCTGGCCCGGCGTCGCGCCATCGGAAAAGCCGCCTTCGCTAAAAGCCGCCCATCAGAACGCTGAAAGGGCCGACACCGGACGACTACGCAAGACCAGGCTCGGCGGAATCTCCAAGCAGGGAGACCGCTACCTGCGCCGATTGCTTGTCGTCGGCGCCACGGCCGTCATCCGGCATACGAAGGACAAGCCGACGCCGATGGCCGCGTGGATCAGGAAGCTGCTCGAGAAAAAGCCCTTTAGGCTGGTCTCGATCGCGCTCGCCAACAAGCTCGCGCGGATCGCGTGGGTCCTGCTGACGCGCAAGGAGGCCTACAGACCCTATCAGCTCGGCGCCTAGCAGCCAACAATGGAAACAACCCGAATTGGTGACGGCAGTCGATGATGAGTGACGATCGAGCCAATGACGAGATCAACCCGCGTGATTCAATGCGTTCCTGCAGCGCGTCAGTTTGATAGGGACCTCGTCGGCGGATTTCCATCAGGGCCAGCGGCAGACAACCCGCCGCACAAACAGGCCGGACATATGAAAGCAACCGATCAAATCATCCCGACATAAACGCCTTGCCAAAGGGGGCGTCCACATATGAATCAGCTCAGAACCGATTTGGGAATCCCAGACGACTCAATCAGATCGGGTTTCGCTCTAGCAGAATTTTGTTCTGCTTCTGCAAGATCACGGGCAGAGCAATTCGGTTTACCTACCCCTCCACGAAACCCGCAGCAGGCCAGTTCGATTTCACGGTCCATAAATTTGCTCCGGTAGCCAAAGCGAGAGTTTCGGAAGAGCAATAATGATCGTCAGCAAGACCAGTTCTACGCAGATGAATGGGATTACGCCGCGGAAGAGTTCTCGCGTTGTGATCTCAGTTCGGGCCGACGCCATGACCGCGAAGAGATTGAGCCCGACCGGAGGCGTGATCGCTGAAATCTCGATTAGCTTGATGAGGACGATGCCGAACCAAATCGGATCGTACCCCAGGCCCACCATGATCGGATGAAGAAAGGGGACGGTGACCACGGTTATCGAGACAGTATCCATAAACATGCCGAGGATCAGGTTCGCAATCACAACCGCCAGCAATACCTGCCACGGGGCAATGCCGCTGGCTGAGATTGCATCGACGAGCTCTGAAATGAAGCCGGAATATACAAGGAAGCGCGCGAACAGGAGTCCGCCGATCAGAACGAGGAAGATCGTCCCTGAACTGACTGCCGTCTCCTCCAGTGCCTCCCGAATCATTTTCGGCTTGCCCACACCACGCCAGACGGCGATGCCCAGCGCACCGAGCGCTCCGATCGCACCGGCCGCCGTAGGAGCCACTAGGCCGCTATAGATCCCGCCGACCACAATCGCCGCAAGCACAAGGAAGGGCCCCGTACGGGTCAGGGCAGTGAGTTTCTCCTGTGTGCTAAAAGCTCTCCCCATTTCCGGCGCCACGGCCGGCCGAACGCGCACCAGAATGAAAACGAAGACCACGTACGCAATCGCCGTGAAAATGCCGGGGATGACGCCCGCCACGAAGAGGCGTCCGATAGATTCGCCCGTCAGCAGCGCATAAATCACCATCATCATGGAAGGCGGAATGAGCGAAGCGAATGTGCCGGCAGCTGCAATGCACCCGGCACCGACGCCGGAATCATAGTTGAATCGCTTCATCTGTGGCAACGCTAGCCGGGTGAAGACCGCAGCGCTGACAACGGTAGAGCCGGATATCGTCGCAAATCCCGCTGAAGACAGGATCGTCACAATGAAAAGGCTGCCGCGGACCCGTGCCAGTATGCGATAGAACGCTTCGTACAGATCGCTCGTCACTCCCGCGCGGTGGGCGAGAATTCCCATCAACATAAAAGTCGGGATGACAATAAACGAATACTGGTTGAGCGCATTGTACACGAGCGTCTCGGCCGAAGACGCGAGCAATGTCTGCCCGCCGACCATGAACAGACCGGCAAGGCCAACGAGGCCAAGCGCCGATGCCACGGGAACGCCAATCAAGGTGAGAACGAGCGCCACGCCGATCGCGAGGCCACCAAGAGCAAGACTACCCAACTCAGTTCTCCTCGTTCTTATTGGCGGCCGGAATGACATCCGCAGGGGCGATCAGGCTCAGGACGACGATCCGCGCGGCTTCGAAACTCGTCATGCACACGCCGATGGCAAAGGCGACCTTCATGGGCCAGACGGCAAATTCGCCGGCCGCGACAGCAGTTTCGCGGATCGCCACGCTGGACACCGCAAGCTTCACGGCGCCGAGCGCAAGGATGCCCAGAAACACGAATGACAGAACCGCCGCGAGCACTCCGGCCACTCGCTTGACAGGCTCGCTCATCCATTCCGTGAGCACATCGACCACGATATCGGCCCGGTTTCGAACAACCATGCCTGTCGACAGGAAGACCGAGGGGGGCAACAGTTCCTCGGACAGGTTCGTAGCAGCGGCGATCGGCTTGTTCAGCGCGAAACTCATGACCATGTCGAGCGCGCCGACACCGACGATCAGGAGGATCAGGGCCCCGGCGACGTTCACGCACAGCAGAGTGCCGGCTCGCAGTGCCCGGTCAAGGCCGCGACCTACAAGATGAATCGAGTGCATTTGCGTCCGCCCTACTCGATCTCGGCTTGCTTGGCGCGCCAGTAATCAAGCACGGTTTTCGCCTGCTCGCCCAGCCCTTTCGACACCATGCTCTTGAGCCAGACCTCGCGCATATCGGGGATCGCCGCGTGATAGGCATCGGGTTCGGCGAAATCGACAACCGCAACGCCCTGCTTCTTGAGGAAGTCGAGCGCCTCAGCTTCAGCCTCGGCGATCGCCCGCATGCTGCGCTCGGCGGCCTCTTCGCTGACCTCGGTGATCAGCTTCTTGACCTCGGCCGGATAGCTGCTCTCCCACTTGTCGTAGTTGACCCAGATCGGCCAGGTCGCGACCGGTCCGACACCGGCGGTCGACAGGTGCTTGGCCACTTCGTACAGTTTCGTGACCTTGTAGAGATCAGCCGAGAAGAACCCGCAATCGAGACGCCCGCGCTGCAAGCCCTCGTAGATATCCGAGGGAAGGACGTTCACCCCGACCGAACCGAGCGCGTCCCACATCGGTGGCTGATAGGCTCCAAAGCTCCGGATTTTCAACCCCTTGAAGTCGGCCATCACCTTAACCGGCTTGGTGCAGAGCGGATAATAAGGATTCATCGGATGAAAGAAGAGCGGCTTCACCTTGTTCCTGCGAAGCTCTTCCTGAACCGCCTTGTTTTCCGCCACCAGCCCGGCCGAGACCGCAACCGCCGCCTTGGGTGTCTTGAAGACATAAGGTACGGAATTGGGCGCCCCGATCAGCGGCAATTCGTTGGGAAAATACGCCTGCGGCACGGCACCGAAATCAACGGCGCCTGAACCGACCAGACCCAGGATTTCCAGCGGCTGGCCCGCCGATCCTCCCCAGAAGATCCTGATATTGATCTTGCCGCCCGAGCGCTTCTTGATTTCGTCGGCCCACCATTGATCGATACCGCTTTGGACGAAGACTTTCGGCCCAAAATGCGCGAGACGAAGGTTCATCTGGGGGTAATTGACAGCTTGCGCAAAAGCCTGCGGAGCCATCGCGAACGTCAAGGCGACGAGTGTAAATTTCAGTTTCATTTCAGTCCTCCCGCTTATCATTGAGTCACCATTGGTGGTGACCGTGCTGGCCGCCTGCAGCGACTCTCTTAGCCTTTGCTATATAGGCTCGTCACATCGCCTCAGGCCTGTAAATGCTATCCGTTCGCCCCAATCGCCCATCGGTACAGAGCTCGCCTGCCAAAGTCGGCCCTCCAACCGCGCGCTGGAGGAGATCGCTCCGCGTTGGCGCCTTACTTTATCGGGCGTGGCTGGTCGCCGTGCGGCCGGACACTCCCTCTGAGTCGATGAGACCGTTTTCGCTTGCCGCAGCGGCGCCAGAACCAGGGACGAGAAAACTTGCCGTTGTTATCGCTTGGTCTGGGTGAGGAACGTCCGGCGAAACGTTGGCTCGGCCTATATCCGGGCACGATCGAGGGATTCAAAACACGCCGCATACAGCGCACTCGCATCCTCAACGCTAGCCCGGCGGATATTCGGCGAGGCGATTATTGAGCTCGCCGTAACCGGCTCCGCTGGGGCCATCCCATAGAGCCCGGGCAATGCAGCCTCGGCAATCTCACGCAGCGACGAGGGCTTGTCGAAATGACCATCGAAATGGTGCGGAAAGCCGATCTCGTCATAGAGTTGGCCAAGCGTTGCGAGGACGTCGGCCAATACTGCGGCGTCGCCGTCGCCAGCCTTAAGTCCCATCGCCGCCGCCATCATCCGCACCTTTGCTGGTGCCTCTGGCGCGTTGAAGGCAAGGACATGAGGCAAAAGAACACCGACGCCGATGCCGTGCGGCACGTGACAACGAGCCTCCAGTGGTAACGACAGCGCATGCGCAAGGCCAAGTCGAGCATTGCCACACGCCATGTTAGCGATTGCCGAGCCCAGCAAATTATCAGCACAAGCGTCGGGGGCGCGTGTCGTGACCGCGCAGGTGATCGAGCGCATCAGCAGACCAATCGCGGTCATCGCAAGACCGTCGGTCAGTGGAGTTGCGAACTCGGTGAACATCGCCTCCATCGCATGGGTCAAGGCATCGATTGCTGAAATCGCCGCAAGGCGGGCAGGAATAGCGGCCAGCACGACCGGATCCAGGAACGCTATGGTGGGAAAGCTCAAAGGGCCGCCGCCCACGAATTTTGCGCCGTTCGCGTCATCCTTCACCAGTGTGAACTGAGATACCTCAGCGCCGGACCCGGCGGTTGTCGGCACCAGGAACATTGGCAAAGCGCGATGGGGAAAGCGGGCAACACCGGCGCAGGCGCGAAATGTCGGCGGGTTCCTCGCGACAATCGCGATGGCCTTGGCGGCACAGAGCACTGAGCCGCCGCCGACGCCGATCACCGCTTCGAGCGAACCTGCGCTCACGCGCGCGGCCTGCTCGTCCACCTCATCGAGATGCGCATCGATCCGGCAGCCGTCATAGACGCTCACGCGAATACCCGCTCTGTCCAATGCGTCGAGAATTGCCACATAGAACGGTTGCGGCGTAATATTAGCATCGGTAACGACCAGAACGCGCCGGATGCCCATCGCCGCAATGGCTGAGCCGATGCCCGCGAGGACCCCGGCGCCATGGATGACGTGTGTCGGCATAAGGAAAGACGCTTCCATGCCCTACTCCTTGTTTGATGTTTCCTTGATTCCCACACATGCGCGCGCCCTTCTCGCGAGGGCGTTGCGCCAATCGCGCCTCAGCGCAGGACGAACGGGTTCGGAACGTCCTTCTCGAGATTGATGTAGACGCTCTTAGTCTGGAGATATTCCTTGATCATCTCCTGACCGTTCTCGCGCCCGATGCCCGATTGCTTGAAACCGCCGAACGGCACCGCGTAGCTCACGACGCGATAGGCGTTGACCCAAACCGTGCCTGCCTTCAGCGCCTTGGTGTAACGGAAGGCGCGGGTAAGGTCGTTTGTCCACACACCGGCGGCGAGGCCATAGGGCGTGTCGTTCGCGATCGCGATTGCCTCATCATCGTCTTTGAAGCGGATGATCGAGAGCACCGGCCCGAAGATCTCTTCCCTGGCAACGCGCATCGAATTGGTAACATCGGTCAGAATCGTCGGTTCGACGAACCAGCCGTTCTCGCATCCGCTGCCGCGATAGGGCTTGCCGCCATGCGCCAGCGTGGCTCCCTCTGCGGTCGCGATGGCAACGTAATCGAGCACCTTCTCGTATTGCGGCAATGTCGCGACCGGACCGATCTGCGTGTCGAGTGCCATCGGGTCGCCCATCTTCGCGTTAGCGACGAAGGCACGCAGAGCCGCGACGAATTCATCGTGACGCGCCTCATGGACCAACAAGCGCGACCCGGCCATGCAGGTCTGACCGGTGGCGGCAAAAATGCCGGAGACAGCGCCCTTCACCGCCTGCGAAATATCCGCATCCTCACAGACGATGTTCGGGGACTTACCACCGAGTTCGAGCGTGACGTGTTTGAGCGTCTTGGCGGCGGCCTGGTAAACCGCCTTACCCCCGGCATCGCCCCCCGTGAAGGCGATTTTCGCGACTTTCGGGTGCTCCACCAGAGCCGCGCCGCATTCGTTGCCATAGCCGGTGACAACATTCACCACACCCGGCGGGAACCCTGCCGCAAGAAACAGCTTCGCGAATTCAATCATTGAAACGGAAGCGTGCTCGGAAGGCTTGATGACGACGGCGTTGCCCGCCGCAAGCGCCGGCGCGAGCTTCCATGTCGTCAGCAACAGCGGCGAATTCCACGGCGTGATGGCCACAACCACGCCGAGCGGCTCGTAGACGGTATGGGTAAACATCCCTGCCTTGTCGGAAGGAATAACGGCCCCTTCGATTTTATCAGCAAGACCACCGTAATAGTAATAGTGCTGCGGCAGGTAGCGAAGCTGGCCGAGCATTTCGGCCTTGAGCTTGCCGTTGTCCTGGACCTCAAGGTCAGCAAGGCGTTCGGCATTGTCGAGGATGAGATCGCCAACCTTGCGCAAAAGCGCACCACGTTGACTGGCGGTAATGTTCGCCCAGGCGGGATTTTCCATGGCAGCCGCAGCAGCCTCGACTGCCGCGATCGCATCCCTTTCCTGCCCGCGCGGTACACGCGCCCATACCTTGCCGGTGAACGGGTTGACGCTGTCAATCCAGCCTTCGCCTGCGGCGATGCGCTCATCGCCACCAATTAACATTTTAAAATCTATCATCGTACCCTCAAGCTGACGGTGTTCGAGCGTGAGAGTGAAACAATGCGGGGCAGGCAACTCGCCCCCAACCGCGGAATCTTCGCCTCAGTAAGCCTGTCCTGAACGCCTCAACGCCGTAGGGGTGACGCCAAAGCGTTCCTTGAACCTGTCGGTGAAACGCGACTGGGATTGATACCCCACTGCATCCGCCACCTGGCAGATCGTCAGATGCGTTTCCTGAACCATTGTCAGGCCGGACATCAGACGGACTTCTTCGAGAAGTTCCCTGAAATTCGTACCTTCGACCTGCAGTCGTCGCCGCATGGCTGACTCACTAACGCCCAGTGCCTTGCACACCTCCTTGCAGCGCCAAGCTCGGGCCGGATCGACGCCGAGCATTTGTGAAACGCGTTGGCGCCAGCTAGGACTGCGGCTCACGAGGATATTACCGGCGAGGCCTGCTTGTGCGAAAAGCAGTAGCAGCTCGACCAGGCGATGACGCTGAATCTGTATCGAAACAGGGTATTTCCGGCTCCAATCGAGCCAGTGCGCCACCCATTCGAGCGAAGATTCTGACGCGGGAGCATGCCAGTGCGGCGCGAGATTCCAGTTTTCAATCCCCTGGCCAAAACTCTTCTGGAACTCTTGAATCGTCTCGATATCGAATCGAAATCCAAGGCCTTGATATATTCCGGTCGCTTCATCCGGGTACTTGCCGATCCAGAATTCCGTGTCAGCGGGCACTATAAGGAATTCGCCCGACTTAGCGACATAACGCTTGTTTGGAAGCAGCATCTCCTTCGAGCCCGAGACGACCAGCAGCAAGGCGGGTTTGCTGAAGAGCACTTTCGCGATTGTTTGCGGCTTATAGCAGCTTTGAATGCCGAGCCCGCACTGCATCAGGTCCTGGTCGAGATCAGGATCACGCTTGGACAGGCCTTGCAGCAGATTGTCGATGAGCCGCGACTTGCCGGAACGCATCTCGATCTGAGCGCGCGCCAGCACGCTTTCGCTGCGGGGGACGATGCTAAGAACCGCCTTTCTTCCGATCATGACACTTCCTTTAACAGATGAACTCCACGTTTCGGGCGCCAATATAATGATTTCCCTGCGGCAGACCCGTATCGAAACACGGATGACCGTTTCGGGCGAGCCAACGGCTCCGTTGGGCGAAACGAACCCGGCAACCGTCCGCAATTGTCTGGAGCTCGCCCTCATGGGCTCAGCGGCGCTCTGTCTGGGAATTGTCTATGAATGTTCGACGCCTTTCGTCAGGCTTGATGACATATAAATTGCCCAGCGCGACTGGCGGTTCTGGCGTCGGGGAAATCGATGTCATCGTTTGCGATCTCATTGCCGACGATGGTGTCGAAGGCTTCGGCTTTTCCTACGCGATCGGCGGTCGAGGTGCTGCCGCTGTCAAAGCGCTCGACCAAATCGGTCGTGAAATCGTTTTGAATTCGCCGGTTGAACATCCGGAAGTGACCTGGCGACGCGTGAAAATAGCCTGCAACAGGACAGGGCGTGGTCCCAATTATATAGGGCTTGCGGCGCTTGACGTCGCGCTTTGGGACTTGCACTCCAAACGCCTGGGCGTTCCACTTGGCGTCGCGATGGGTGGTGCATTGAGGCCCGTGCCAGCATACGGCAGCGGCGGCTATCGACCGAACCAGGGGGAAGATGCAATCGCCGATCAAGTTCTGCGCCATCGCGAACAAGGGTTCAAAGCGGTGAAGCTTAGACTATCCGGTCGACCCGACGACATCGCATTGATCGACGCTACCCGATCGCACATGGGATCAGATCAATGGCTGATGGTCGACATGAATGAAAAGGGAAACCTGACCACGGCGCGCACACTGATTGCCGCTGTTCTTGCCAATGGCGGGCTCTTTGTCGAGGAACCGCTTCCGGCGCACGACCTCGAAGGGTACCGAACTCTCGCCAAGGCGCACCCAGGAGCGATTGCGACTGGAGAACACTTGCAGGGTTGCGAGGCGGTATTTCCGTATTTGAAGGACGGATTGAGCGCCGTCATTCAGCCCGATCTCGCTATGATGGGCGGGCTGACTGAAACCTTGCGCCTGTCCCGCTTGGCGGAAGCCTTCGGGGTTGAGGTCATGCCGCATTTCCTGCCGGGTCTCTTTGCTCATGTCGCGGCTGCGGCGCCGAACGTCACTTGGCTTGAGGATTTCCCGCTCCTCGAACCGCTTCTCGACGGCGTCCCCAAGGTCGATTCCAACGGAATGCTGACAGCAGGCGCGGCACCGGGGCACGGCTTGTCGCTTTCCGCGGCGGCGCGCCGACAATTGCGCGCAGCCTGAGTTTCCACCGCCCGACCGCAGTCGGGCACATCAGCCGTGGCGAGCGCAACAAAGAAAATATCGAGGAGGATATGATGACCCTGAAAGCGAACGTTTCCGGTTATGGACCACGTAGAGTCCTTTTCCTGCATGGATGGCTGAGTGATCACCACGTCTTCGACACGATTGTTCCATGCTTTTCTCAGGCGGAATTCACGATCGCACAAATGGATTTCCGGGGCTATGGCCTCAATCGCGCTGCTGTCACTGGCACCTATTCCGTGGACGAGATCGCTAAAGACGCCCTTGATTTGTGCGACCTGCTTGGATGGCAAGAATTTCAAGTGGTCGGCCATTCGATGGGCGGCATGGTCATTCAGAAAATGGCTTTGCAGGCCCCGGGGCGTGTGACTTCCGCGGTTGCTGCGACGCCGGTGCCGGCTTCAGGCTTTCCTGTCGATGATGGCACGCGGACGTTCTTCGAAACCGCGGCAGACGATGACAGCGCGCTTACGGCCATCTTCAACACGCTGACGGGTGAACGATATTCCTCCTCCTTTCTCGAAGGATTGACCGCCGCCGCGCGCGGAGCGATCTCGCGCGAAGCCTTTCTCGGCTACCTCCGCACCTGGACGACAACCGATTTCTCTGCCGAAGTTGGCTCGATCGGCACGCCGGTGCTTGTCATCGGCGGTGCCACCGACAACGCTCTTGGTCCTGAATTCCTCAAGGAGACCTATCTCAAGCAGCTGCCGAACGCGCTGCTGCACGTCATCGAGCATTCCGGTCATTATCCGATGCTTGAAGTGCCACCGGAATTCTTCGGTATCGTCGAGACGTTCCTCCGCCATGAGGGCAAAAGGATTTGAAGACCGCTCTGATCGAGAGTTGCCTGACTATGTACCCGGCGCCGCGATCTGACATCGCGACGCTGACGGCAGTCTGCGCGATCTTCAAGCTTCCCGTGTCACGGACTCGCGCAAAATCCCGAAAGAAGCCAGCATCGCGCCTGCAGCCGACCACAAGGCAGCACGATCAGGCGCCACTTTCGCCATGACGTTCAAACCAACCAGGAAGGTTTTCAGCGTTAGCGCGGTCGCAGCGATGTCGGTGTCGTGGGGAAGCTCTCCGCGCGCGACGGCCACGCCCAGCAATGTCTCTATCCGCCCGAGCCGCTCGACCATATGGGCGGCCACCTTAGGGCCCAATTCGGCATCCACGTTGCAGAGCGCGCCAACGCTGTTGACGGCCAGACAGCCCTTCGCGTCGACATCCCGGGCAAGGCTTTGACAGACCGTCTTGAATGTCGCGGTTATCAGCGCGCAGACGCTTCCTTCAGGCGGCACCACCGCCAGCGCGCGGTCGGGCGAACGTTCGAGATAGCGTTCAAGCGCTTCCATGAACATGGCCTCGCGGCTCTCGAAGGCATTGTAGAAGCTTGAGCGGGTGATCCCCAATCGCTCAGAGAGCGCTTTGACCGAGT
>NZ_LGSZ01000064.1 GCF_001298265.1 Allobosea vaviloviae
GGCGGCGGCCCTTCTCCCTCCCCACCGCAGGCGGGGGGAGGGAGAAGGGCCGCCGCCAGCGCCGACAGATCGCTGTCGGCGAAGGAGAGCACCACCACGTCGCCCGCAGCCAAGCCGAGATCGACGGCGTCCTCGCCGTCTTCGAGCCTGATCTCGCTGGTCGGGAGAAGATGCATCGCTTTGCGTCAGGCCCCCGCGAGGGCCGCTTCCACGGCCTTCACGTCGAAGCCCTTGAGCCCGATCACGGTGAGGCGCCCGTCGCGCGCTTCACTCTCTCCCCAGGCACGGTCGAAATGATGGCTGACGCGCCGGCCGACACCCTGCACGACCAGGCGCATCGGCTTGCCCGGCACCGCCGCGAATCCCTTCAGCCGCAGCACGCCGTCCGCTTCGGCGGCCTTTGCGACGCGAGCGGACAAAGCCTCCGGCGAGAGACCCGCGGGCAGGGCCAGCGCCACCGAATCGAAATCGTCATGGTCGTGATCCTCGCCCTCGCCGTGATGCGAGGGGCGCGCGGCGAGATCGGCCTCGGCCGCCGCACCCAGTCCCACGATCAGCGCCGGCTCGACCTTGCCATGGCTGGTCTCGACGATCTTGATCGCCTTGGGCAGATGCGCGGCAATCTCGGCCTTGACGCGGGCCTTGGCCGCCTCGTCGATCAAATCGCTCTTGTTGAGCAGGATCAGGTCGGCGCACAGGATCTGGTCCTCGAACACCTCTTCCAGCGGGTTGTCGTGCTCGACGGAAGCATCCTGCGCGGCCTGCGCCGCCATCGCCTCGGGATCGTCGGCGAACTGTCCCCCGGCGACGGCCGGGCCGTCGACGACGGCGATGACGCCGTCGACCGTGACGCGGGCGCGGATCGCCGGCCAGTTGAAGGCCTGGACCAGCGGCTTGGGCAAAGCGAGCCCCGAGGTCTCGATCAGGATGTGCTGCGGTGGATCGGCCCGGTTCAAAAGCTTCTCCAGCGCCGGCACGAAATCATCGGCGACCGTGCAGCAGATGCAGCCATTGGGCAGCTCGACGACATCCTCTTCGGTGCAGCCGGAAATGCCGCAGCCTTTGAGGAATTCGCCGTCGAAGCCGAGATCGCCGAACTCGTTGACCAGCACCGCGAGGCGCTTTCCCTCGGCGTTCTCGAGCAGGTGGCGCACCAGCGTGGTCTTTCCGGCGCCGAGGAAGCCGGTGATGATCGTGCAGGGAATCTTGGTCAGTGACGTCATGTCGGGCTCGCTATGGCGATGGGAGGGATGCGCGCGACCACGCCCTTGCGGATCGCGTCGGCGCGTTCGCGCCAGGGCACGATGCCGTCATGCGTATCGCGGTATTGGCGCGCGAAGGTGAGCAGCGTCTCGACCCCGTCTTTCGGGTCGAGATCGCCATAGACATAGGTCCAGCGGCCTTCGCCGGCCAGCGCGACCGTACAGGGCCGCTTGCAGACCGAGAGGCATTCGACGGTCTCCACGGTAACGGACGCCTCGCAAGCGGTGTCGAGCGCTTGCGCCAGCCCGGCGGCGAGAACGGCGCCGGGGCGGGGCGCGTCAGGGTCGGCGCCGGCCGCACGGCAACTGGCGCAAACGAGAATGCGCACGTTTCCCGCGCCTGATTGCAAGCGTGGCGGCATCATGGTGGTGCTCATGCTGCGATCGGGTTTCAGGCCGCGCCGGGCAGGGCGGCTGCGAGGAAAACCAGACCGACGCAGGCGAGAGCGGCAGCGGCCGCGCGCAGCGGCAATGGCAGGGCCGCCGGCATCGCAAACAGGCGCCGCACCAGCAGGATCGTGCCGACCGTGATCGCGGCCTGGATCGCGACGAGGCCGACGAGATAGGCACCGACCACGGCCGTGTCCGCACCGATGATCGATTCGGCGAGCGCATGGCCATGGGCGAAGCCCGCGGCCGCGAAGATCGCCGCCAGTGCGGGCAATGGCAGCGAGGGCTTGAGCACGCCGATGGCGCCGATCAGCACGAGGCTGCCGGCGACCAGGATCTCGCCGCCCGGCAGGTCGAGGCTGTTCATATGGGCGAAGGCGCCGAGCCCCATGCCGACGATCCACAGGACGGGAAGCAGCAGCGCGCCCGAGGCGTAGCGCGAGGCGACGAGGCCGACGGCGACGAGCGCGGCGAGGTGGTCGAGCCCGAGAATGGGGTGGCCGAGGCCCGAGAGCAGCCCTTCGGTCAGTGTCGACGGCGTTCTCCCGCCCATCGGATGATGGGCGAAGGCTGGTGTCGTGGCCAGGGCTGTGAAGGCAAGGGTCAGGCGCATGCGTGGCGTCATGGTCGAGGGGTCTCCGTCACAAGGCAGCCGGTCTTGCGACCGGCCAACGTTCCCAAGGACGGAGCCGCATGACCTTCGCCACGCGAACACAGCCGCCGTCGGAACACCCCGTCCGATGGGCCCATAGGAACACTGTTGACGGCAGGTCTCCTGGCTCGCGGGTCTAGGCATCCTTCGCCGCCTTCCCGGGATGGTGTCCCAGTGGCCGATGGCGCAGAACTCGCCGCTTACAGTTGCGGGGGCAGCCGCGGCATCGCACCGCGTTCCCTTTTCACCTCCTCGCGGAGGCACCGTCGGCCGAGATCATTAGCCATGTGGGCGATGCTGTGCAATGGACCCTCTAGACGGCGATCCGCCTCCACCGTCATTGCGAGCGCAGCGAAGCAATCCAGAGCCGCTTGCTCCATGCCCTCTGGATTGCTTCGCTGCGCTCGCAATGACGACCGCTTTGACGAGACGACCATGACGTCGATCCCCCATCTCACCCTCGTCCTCGGCGGCGCCCGCTCCGGCAAGAGCCGCCATGCCGAAGCGCTGATCGAGGCGCTGCCGCCGCCCTGGACCTATGTCGCCACCGCGCAGGCCTGGGACGACGAGATGCGCGTGCGGATCGCCGAGCACCGCGCGCGGCGCTCCGGCGACTGGCTCACCCTCGACGCGCCGCTGCAGCTGCCTGCCGCGATTCGCAGCGTCACGGCCGGGCCGATTCTGGTCGATTGCCTGACGCTGTGGCTGACCAATCTCATGCTCGCGGAGCAAGACGTCGCGGCCGCCGGCCGCGACCTGATCGAGGCCTGCGCGCAGGCGTCAGGCCCCGTCATGCTGGTCACCAACGAGGTCGGCCTCGGCATCGTGCCCGACAATGCGCTGGCCCGGCGCTTTCGCGACGAGGCCGGCCGGCTGCATCAGGCGGTTGCGGCCCGCGCCTGCCGCGTGGTCTTCATGGTCGCCGGCCTGCCGATGCAGGTGAAGTGAGGTCGACATGACAACGCAGATCGACGAAGCCGCCCGCCACAAGGCCAAGATGGAAAAGCGCAAGGCGGTGCAGGATGCCGAGGTCGCTTCCAAGACGGTCGAGAAGGGCCTGCTGATCGTCAACACCGGGCCGGGCAAGGGCAAGTCGACGGCCGCCTTCGGGCTCGCGCTTCGCGCTCTTGGCCATGGCTGGCGCATCGGCGTTGTGCAGTTCGTCAAAGGCGCCTGGGAGACAGGTGAGCGACGCGCTCTGGAGGCGTTCGGCGGCCAGGTCTCCTGGCACACCATGGGCGAGGGCTTCACCTGGGAGACGCAGGACAAGGCCCGCGACATCGCCGCCGCGACGCGTGCTTTCGAGAAAGCCAAAGAGCTGATGGCAGACGAGACGATCCGCCTGATCGTGCTCGACGAACTCAACATCGCGCTGCGCTATGACTACCTGCCGCTGGCCGAGGTGGTGGCGACGCTATCCGCACGCCGCAGCTACCTCCACATCGTCGTCACCGGCCGCAACGCCAAGCCGGAGCTGATCGAGATCGCTGATCTCGTGACGGAGATGACTTTGGTGAAGCACCATTTCGCGGCGGGCGTGAAGGCGCAGGAAGGGATCGAGTTCTAGGCGAGGCGCGTCATTCTCGGGCTTGCCCCGAGAATCTCAGCCCGAAAAGGACCTCAAAGCCTGCGTCGGCACGAACTGCTCGGGTCAAGCCTGAGCACGGCGGTTAGGCAAGCGCAACTACCGCCCCCAGCCCCGCCAGCCCCCAAAGCAGCCCGCAGGCCCGCCTGTACAGCCGCAACGCGCGCCGGATGTCGGCCGCCGTCGCCTCGGCGCGCCCGTCGCCCATCCAGCCATCCTCGACCGTCACATCGCCATAGATCCGCGGCCCCGCCAGCCTCAAGGCCAGCGCGCCGGCCATCGCCGCTTCCGGACGGCCGGCATTGGGCGAGCGGTGTCGGCGCGCATCGCGCCGCACGGCCCGCCACGCCCCCGCCGCATCCGCCTCACCGTCGAGGCCCGCAGACGCCACCAGCAGCAGCGCCGTCAGTCGCGAGGCCGGCAGGTTGACGAGGTCGTCGAGCCGGGCTGCGGCCCAGCCGAAGGCGAGATGGCGCGGCGTCTTGTGGCCGATCATCGAATCGGCGGTGTTGACCGCCTTGTAGAGCGCGATTCCCGGCAGTCCGGCGACGCCGAGCCAGAAGGCCGGCGCGACCACGCCATCGGAGAAATTCTCCGACAGGCTCTCGATCGCGGCGCGCGACACTCCGGCCTCGTCGAGGCTGTCGGGATTGCGGCCGACGATCATCGAGACGGCCTTTCTCCCCTCGCTGAGCCCGCCGCGCTCCAACCCTTCGGCGACGGCGGCGACATGCTCATGGAGGCTGCGCTGCGCCAGTAGGGTCGAGGCCAGCACAGCGAGCGGCAGCAGGCCGGCGGGTCCGAGCGTCCGGCACAGCCATGTCAGGCCGAGCGAGAGCATAAGCGTCACCGCAAGCAGGATGAGAAGCGCCGCGATGCCGGCCGCCTTGCGTATCGCGAAAGACGCATCCTCGCGGTTCAGCGCGCGGTCGAGCTGTGCGATCAAGGCGCCGAGCCAGGTGACGGGATGGCCGATCAGCGCATACAAGCGCTGCGGATAGCCGAATGCCGCCTCGATCAGAAGCGCGGCCAGCAGCAGAAGCAGGGTGTCGGGCATGGCCATGGACGGGCGGGCAAATCGTGGCTGAAGACGGCATCTGGCATGGCGGGGATATCGCCGCGGCGCGCGCGCTCTTTCCCGATGCGCCGAAGCCCTGGATCGATCTCTCCACCGGGATCAATCCCATCCCCTATCCGCTTCCGAAGCTGCCGTTAAGCCTCTGGCAGCGCCTGCCCGGCGCCGATGACGAGGCGGCGTTGCTGGCTGCGGCGCGTGCTGCCTATCGCGTCCCTCCTGAGGCCGACATCATTGCGGCTCCCGGTACGCAGATCCTGATCGACCTGCTGCCGCGCGTGCTGCCGGAACTGGTCGCGGCCGGCCCGGTTGCCGTGCTCGGGCCGACCTATGCCGAGCACGCGCTGGCCTGGCGCAAGGCGGGCGCGCGGGTGATCGAGGTTGCGACACTGACCGGAACGGCCGGCGCAGCGACGGTTGTGCTGGTCAACCCCAACAACCCCGACGGCCGTTGCCTTCCTGCGAACGACCTGGCCGCTCTTGCCACGCGTTGCGCCGGGCGCGGCGGCATGCTGATCCTCGACGAGGCCTTCGCCGATTTCACGCCTGTAGCGAGCCTGCTCCCGATGCTGCCGCCCGCGACGATCGTGCTGCGCTCCTTCGGCAAGACCTATGGGCTGGCGGGTGTGAGGCTCGGCTTCGCCATCGGGGAGGTGGCGCCGATGGCGGCGTTGCGGTCCGCGATGGGTCCTTGGGCCGTCGCCGGACCAGCCCTGCGAATCGGGGCTCTGGCGCTGGCCGATACGCGATGGCTGGCGGACGCAGGCACCGCCCGTGCCGCCGATGCGGCGCGGCTCGATGCGCTTTTGTCACCATTGGGACAGATCGTCGGCGGCACGACGCTGTTTCGCCTGCTCGCCACCCCGGACGCCCCCTCGCTCTTCGCCCATCTCGGCCGGCACGGCCTCTATGTCCGGCGCTTCCAGAACGACGCGACATGGTTGCGCTTCGGCCTGCCGGGCGATGCGGCAGCCTGGACAAGGCTCGAAGCGGCGTTGGCATCCTTCGCGCGGGGCGTGGTCTCAGCTTGAGCCTTGCATGCGCCACGCGCCGGGACAGGACCGCAACCGCCCGCTAGTTTGCCGTTGATCTTGCCTGAACATGCCTTGCCTCGAGAGGAATCGATCGAATGCCCGCACTGCTGCCCGATGGCGAACTGACCATCTGCTTCGCCCATGCCGCCTACCAGTTGCAGGCCGAATTTCAGACGCGGGGGCGCCCGGCGAAGAGCTTCGAGGTCCGCTCGCTCGACGAATTCAAGGCCCGCGCCCCTGAGGCAGATGTGGTGGTGGTCTCGGGCCTCTGGCGCAACGAACTGATCGCGACCTGCCCCAAGCTGCGCTTCGTCCAGTCGGTCTCCGCCGGCACGGACCAGTACGACAAGGCGGCTTTCGCGGCCGCCGGCATTCGGCTCGCCAGCGCGCAGGGTGCCAATGAGCGCGCCGTCTCCGAGCACGCCATGGCTCTGATCCTCGGGCTCACCCGCCAGATCCACCTCGCCCGCGACAACCAGACGGCGAAGAGCTGGCGCCCGATGATCGGCGACCGCACCCGGCGCGAAGACGAACTCGGCGGCAAGACGCTGGTCATCGTCGGGCTCGGCCGCATCGGCCTGCGCCTGGCGACGCTGGCGGCAGCCTTCGGGCTGCGCGTCATCGGTGTCCGCCGCAGCCCCGAGCCGCAACCCGGCATCGAGGCGATCGTGCGGCCCGACCAGTTGCACGAGGTTCTGGCGCAGGCCGACATCGTCGCGCTGACCTGCCCGCTGACGCCCGAGACGGAGAACCTGATCGATGCCAGGGCGCTCGCTGCGTTGAAGCCGACCGCGCTCCTGATCAATGTCGCGCGCGGCAAGGTCGTTGACGAGCAGGCTTTGATCGCGGCCCTGAGCGAGGGACGGATCGCCGGCGCGGGGCTCGACACCTTCGTCGAGGAGCCGCTGGCCACAACCTCGCCGCTCTGGGCGATGCCCCAGGTCATCGTCACCCCGCACAGCGCCGGCGAGACGCGCGCCTATGAGGGCAATGTCGTCGACGTGCTGATCGAGAACCTCGGCCGGTTGGCGCGCGGCGAGACGGTCCTGCGCAATCAGGTCGTCTAACGCGCGTTTCAGGCGCGCAATCCCCGCCACCACGCCCGCGCCGCATCGCGGGCCCGGATGGCGAAGGCGTAGGCCGCGCTGCTCCTGACCCAGTCCAGCGCCCGGCGCCGCAGCCGGTCGAGCAGGGTCATCAGCCAGCTGAGCCAGCCATAGGTCAGGAGCTTGTCGCGGCCCGCATGGTAGATGCGCTCGACCAGCAGGAAGCTGACGAGATGGGCGAAGGCGAAGACCACGAGCCCGGTCCGTAACCGGCCGTCCGCCATCATCACCAGACCGAGCAGCTTCAACGGCTCTGCGAGGGCGAAGGGCACAGCCAGCAGCGCCAGGATCGCCAGCCGCGACTGCCGGGCGATGGCGACCTCCATCCGCGCCACGATCCGCAGCGACGCCACCCAGTCGATCAGCGGCCGGTAGAGCGGCCGCGCGATCTCGTCGAATACGATGACGACGGTCAGCACCGCGCGCAGGATGGCGAAGAGGACGCGCGCGACGGGGTTGCGTTTCTCGTCTGGGGTCGGCCGTTCGGTCATCGATCGTCCTTGCATCGCGCTCGGCCGTTTACCGGCTCGCGTCGCGCCGACTCATCCTGCGCGATCCCAGCAATTCTCAGGCCTTCTGCCATAACACGCGCCGTCATCCCGGGCGCAGCGAAGCGGAGACCCGGAATCCATTCCGGAGCGCTTGTCGGAGAGGTTCCGGAATGGGTCCCGGGTCGCCCTGCGGTCGCCCGGGACGACCCGCGCGCGCGTGACGAGCGCAGGTTGCCCGCGACCCAAGAAGGCTCACCCCGTCTTCGCATCCTCGATCATCATCGCCGCACCCTTCTCGGCGATCATCATCGTCGGATTGGCTGTGTTGCCCGAGGTGATCGCCGGCATCGCCGATGCGTCGATGACGCGCAGCCCCTTGATCCCGCGCACCCGCAGCCTCTCGTCGAGCACCGCGCGGGCGTCGTCCTCACGGCCCATCTTGGCCGTGCCGACGGGGTGGAAGATCGTGGTGCCGAGCGCCGCCGCCGCATCCAGCAGCTCCGCATCGCTCGCCGCAGTCGGCCCCGGCAGATGCTCCTGCGGCCGGAAGCGGGCGAGCGGCGCCTGTTCGACGATCCGGCGGGTCAGTTTCAGCGCATCGACGGCGACCTGCCGGTCGGCCTGCGTGTCGAGATAGTTCGGCGAGATGCTCGGCGCATCCTGCGCATGCGGCGTCTTGATATGGATATGGCCGCGGCTGGTCGGGCGCAGATTGCAGACGCTGGCGGTGAAGGCATCGAACGGGTGCAGTCCCGAGCCCCATGAATCCAGCGAGAGCGGCTGGAAATGATACTGCAGATTGGCCGTCGCATAATCGGCGGACGACTTCGCGAAGGCGCCGACCTGCGAGGGCGCCATCGTCAGCGGCCCGCTGCGCAGCGCCGCATATTGCAGCGCCATCAGCGGCCGGCGCCAGATCTTGGCGTAGTCGCTGTTGAGGGTGCGCACCCCCTCGACCTTGTAGACCGGCCGGATCTGGAGATGGTCCTGCAAATTCTCGCCGACGCCGGGCAGGTCCGCGACCGTCTCGATGCCGAGGCCCTGCAGCCGCGCCCCGTCGCCGATCCCGGAGCGTTCGAGCAAGGCGGGCGAGCCGACGGCGCCGGCGCAGAGCACGACCTCGCCGGAAACCTCGACGCGCAGCGTCTCGCCGCCATGCGTGAATTCGACCGCGGTGGCACGGCCGTTCTCGACCACGACGCGCTCGACCAGCACGCCGATTTCGAGCCGCAGATTGGTCTCGCGCGCGTCCAGCACCGGCCGCAGGAAGGCGTTGAAGCTGCTGAGCCGCCGGCCGCGACGCTGGTTGACCTGGAAATAGGACGAGCCCTCGTTGTCGCCGGTGTTGAAATCGTCGATCTTGGCGATGCCCGCTGCAGCCGCCGCCTCGCGGATCGCGTCGAGGATCGCCCAGCGGACGCGCGGATGCTCGACGCGCCACTCACCGCCGGCCTTGTGCATGCCGCTGGCGCCCGGCCCGGTATGGTCCTCATGCTTGAGGAAATAGGGCAGCACATCGTCCCAGCCCCAGCCGGAGAGGCCGAGCTGGCGCCAGCCGTCGTAGTCGGCCGCCTGCCCGCGCATATAGACCATGGCGTTGATCGCCGACGAACCGCCGACCACCTTGCCGCGCGGATAGGTCAGCGCCCGGCCGCCGAGGCCCGCCTGCGGCTCCGTCTTGAACAGCCAGTCGGCGCGCGGATTACC
The DNA here is from genome assembly GCF_001298265.1 of Allobosea vaviloviae. Lineage (GTDB taxonomy): Bacteria > Pseudomonadota > Alphaproteobacteria > Rhizobiales > Beijerinckiaceae > Allobosea > Allobosea vaviloviae_B. The sequence goes on from NZ_LGSZ01000064.1 coordinate 9,303, forward strand.
GATGGCGAAGAGATAGCCGACCGGGATGTGGAACCAGACCCAGTCGTCGCGCCCGCCCGCCTCCAGCACCAGCACCTTCTTGCGCGGGTCGCGCGAGAGCCGGTTGGCGAGCAGGCAGCCAGCTGAGCCCGCGCCGATCACGACGTAATCATAGGTGCCGATCGTGCGGCGTCCGGCATCATCGTGGTCGGCCATGGCGTTTCCTGCTCGTGACGGCGGGTGGCTCCCGCTCTTGACCGGGCGAGGGATAAGCTGCGTGGCACGACCCGGCAATGGAACTGTCGTCTATGACCTGCTGTTTCGGCCCGGATGATCGCTTGCAAACTCTCGGGGCGGTCATGGCGCGTTCAAGCCCTCCCCCCGCCTGCGGTGGGGAGGGTTGGGGGGGGGGCCGGACCGCTCGGCGACCCCGCGCGAGGGGGGGTCTCGGCGTTACGCCCCCCCCCCCCCCCCCCCCCCCCCCCCCCCCGCGGGGGGGGGGGGGCCGCCGCCCCCCCCGGCCCCGCCCCCCCCCCACCGCGCGCGCGGCTCCGC
>NZ_LGSZ01000066.1 GCF_001298265.1 Allobosea vaviloviae
CCCCCATCCCTAACCCTTCCCCACCGCAAGCGGGGGGAAGGGGATGCGCCCTGCCCGCCGCGCGAGCGCGACCCTACCCCGCGATGCGCCCGAAATCCGCCACGGCGCGGGTGGCTTCGCGAAGCTGGTTCAAAAGCTTCAGCCGGTTTTCGCGCAAGCGCGGGTCGGCGTCGTTGACGGTGACCTTGTCGAAGAAGGCATCGACCGCCGGGCGCAGTTCCGCCAGCGCCGACATCGCGCCTTCATAGTCTTCCGCCGCGACGGCGGCTGCGGCTGATTTGCCGGCCTTGTCGAGACCGACGGCAAGCGCCTTCTCCTCGATCCCGCCGGCTTCCGCGATGAGACCGAGGTCGGGCGCGCCCGCGAAAGCGCCCTCGCCGTCCTTCTTCTCCTCAGCCTTGAGGATGTTGGCGGCGCGCTTGTAGCCGGCGAGCAGGCTCTTGCCGTCCTCGGTTTCAAGGAAGCGCCCGAGCGCTCCGACGCGGCGGGTGATGAGGAGGAGGTCGTCGGAGGCGCCGACCTGCCCTTCTCCCCTCGCGGGAGAAGGTGTCCGCGCAGCAGACGGATGAGGGGGCGCCGTGCCCTCTCCGGCTTGTGTCTGAAGAGCGCCAACATCGGAAGCGTCGCGCGCCCCCTCATCCGTCACGGCGCTGCGCGCCGCGCCACCTTCTCCCGCCAGGGGAGAAGGGGAGCCCGCGCCCGCCAGCACCGCATCGACCAGATCATGCCGCGCGCCCTGGTCGCGGAGCATGACCTTCAGGCGGTCGTGGAAGAAGGAAAGGAGGTCGGTGTAGGCGTCATACGCTTGCGGAGCCGTCTCTTTCCCAAATGCCTCGAATCCGGCTCTTGAGCCTTCAATGCGGATGGCCTCTGCAACCGGCTCCAGAATTTGAACATCGACGCTGGCATCAGCCACATCCTGCACACGATTGAAGGCAGCGTTGAGTTGCTTCAGCCGCATTCCAACGAAAAAACGTGCGACCTGTTGTGGTAGGGTGGCTCGAAAGTCCAACCGCACCCCATTCTCGACCACCAACCGAATAACCCCCAGCGCCGCCCTCCGCAGCGCATAAGGGTCCTTGCTTCCCGTCGGCTTCTCGTCGATGGCCCAGAAGCCGACCAGCGTGTCGAGCTTGTCGGCGAGCGCGACCGCCACCGAGACCGGGTCGGTCGGGACGCGGTCGGAGGGGCCGAGGGGCTTGTAGTGCTCCTCGATGGCCGCAGCGACGGACGGGTGCTCGCCCTGAAGCTCGGCGTATTTGCGGCCCATCAGGCCCTGCAGCTCGGGGAACTCGCCGACCATCTCGGTCGGCAGATCGGCCTTGGCGAGCTTGGCGGCGCGCTCGGCGAGATCGGGATCGGCGCCGACGATCGGGGCGAGTTCGCGCGCCAGCGCCGCGATACGCTGCACGCGCTCGCCTTGCGTTCCCAGCTTGGCGTGGAAGACGACGCCGAGCTTGTCGAGCTTGGCCATGCGCTGGTCGAGCGGCTTGGCGAGATCGAGCCCAAGCTTTTCGGCGCTGTCCCTGAGCGTGTCGAGGTCCGGCAGCGGGCCCTTGTCGGTTTCGAAGAAATAGGCGGCGTCGGAGAGGCGCGCGCGCACGACGCGCTCATTGCCGGCGGTGATGGCGGCGCCGCCATCGCTGGCGATCAGGTTCGAGGTCAGCAGGAAGCGGTTGGCCAGCGCATCCGTCGTGGGATCGCGCAGCACGAAGCATTTCTGGTTCGCCCGGATCGTCGCGCGGATCGTCTCGGCCGGGATGTCCAGGAAGCGCTCCTCGAAGGAGCCCATCAGCACGACCGGCCATTCGACCAGCCCCGCCACCTCCTCCAGCAGGCCCTCGTCCTCGACAAGTTCCAACCCCTGCGCGAAGGCCAGCGTCTGCGCATCGGCGAGGATGATCTGCTTGCGCCGGTCGGCATCGAGCACGACCCGCGCCTTCTCCAGCGCGGCGACATAGTCGTCGAAGCGGCGCACGGTGATGGCGCCCGGCGCATGGAAGCGGTGGCCATATGTGACGTTGCCGGAGACGATGCCGCCAACCTCGAAGGGCACCACCTCGGGCTCCTCCGTCTCCGCCCCGAAGGTGCAGAGGATGGCGTGCAGCGGGCGCACCCAGCGCAGGCTGGCGCCGGCCGCCGAGGCCTTGCCCCAGCGCATCGATTTCGGCCAGGGGAAGCTGCGGATCACCGCGGGCACGATCTCGGCGATGGCGGCGATCGTCTCCTGGCCCGGCTTTTCGATGATGGCGATATAGCTGTCGCCCTTCTTGGGGTCGCTGACGATCGTCGCCTGGTCGAGCGAGGTCAGGCCCGCCGCCTTGAGGAAGCCCTGCACGGCCGCATCGGGCGCGCCGACGCGCGGACCTTTCCGCTCCTCGCGGATGTCGCTGCCGCGCACGGGCAGGCCGGCGACATGAAGGGTCAGCCGACGCGGCGTGGCGAAGGCCTTGGCGCCCTCATAGACAAGGCCGCGCTCGACCAGCGCATCGGTGACGAGCTTGCGAAGGTCATCGGCCGCCTTGCGCTGCATGCGGGCGGGGATCTCTTCGGAGAAGAGTTCGAGCAGGAGATCAGGCATGTCGGCTTCTTGGCATCTGGGGACGCGATGTCAATGCGCGTTCAGGCCGGCGGAGGCAAGCTGTCCCGATGCGGGTTTTGGTGTAGATTTGAGAGCCGTCGCTCACAAAAGAGATCGAGGATGCCCGCATCCAACCCTGACAGCGCGCTGGCGCGCATCCAGTCCGACCCCGGAATCTGCGGCGGCCGCCCGGTCATCGCCGGCACGCGCATGCGGGTGTCCGACATCCTCGACATGCTCGCAGGCGGCGCCACCCCCGCCGAGATCCTGGCCGATTTCGACTATCTGACCGAACAGGACATCGCGGCCGCGCTGGCCTATGCCTCGGCCCAGATCGACCATCGCGTCATCACCGCTGCGTGACGCCGCGCTTTCTGAACGACGCGCAATTGCCGCCCGCCCTGGCCGAGCGGCTCGTGGCGGCGGGGTTCGAGGCAAGCCATGTCGACCGCATCGGACTTGGGCGAGCCAGCGACCTCGCCATCTGGCGACAGGCGCCCGCATTGGCGGATGCGCTGATCACCAAGGATATCGATTTCGTGCAACTCGCGCGGTCGGATGCCACCGGCGTGGCGGTCATCTGGATCCGCATCGGCAATGTCACCAATGCGGCACTGTGGCGGGCGCTGGAACCGGCCCTGCCGGAGATCGTCGCGGCTCTGCAGGCCGGCGAGCGGATCGTCGAGATCAGGTAGCCGCCGCTCCCCCGCCCGCCGTCTTCAGCCAGGCGGCGCCGCAGGCCTTGGCGAGTTCGCGGACGCGCAGGATGTAGCTCTGGCGCTCGGTGACCGAGATCACGCCGCGCGCATCGAGCAGGTTGAAGCTGTGACCGGCCTTGAGGCACTGGTCGTAGGCCGGCTGGACCATCAGGTGGCGCTCGCCGCTCTCGCCCTTGTCGAGCAAAGCGCGGCACTCGGCCTCGGCCTCGGCGAAGCGGCGGAACAGAGCGGCGGTGTCGGCGTGCTCGAAGTTGTAGCGGGAGTATTCCTGCTCGGCCTGGAGGAAGACGTCGCGGTAGGTGACCTTCTCGTCGCCTTCCAGCCCGTTGAAGTTGAGCTCCATGATGCTCTCGACATTCTGCAGATAGCAGGCGAGGCGCTCGAGGCCATAGGTCAGCTCGCCGGAGACCGGCGCGCATTCGATGCCGGCGACCTGCTGGAAGTAAGTGAACTGGCTGACCTCCATGCCGTCGCACCAGCACTCCCAGCCGAGCCCCCAGGCGCCGAGTGTCGGGTTCTCCCAATCGTCCTCGACGAAGCGGATGTCGTGCAGGAGCACGTCGATGCCGATGGCCTGGAGCGACTGGAGATAGAGCTCCTGGAGGTTGGGCGGGTTCGGCTTCAGGATGACCTGGAACTGGTAGTAATGCTGCAGCCGGTTGGGGTTCTCGCCGTAGCGGCCATCCTTGGGGCGGCGCGAGGGCTGGACATAGGCCGCGTTCCACGGCTTGGGTCCGAGCGAGCGCAGCATCGTGCCGGGATGCGAGGTGCCGGCGCCGACCTCCATGTCGTAGGGCTGCAGGATGACGCAGCCGCGCTCCGCCCAGAAGCGCTGCAGCGTCAGCAGCAGCCCCTGGAAGGAGCGCGTCGGGTCCATCGCGGGCGATGTCGCGGCGGAGTGCGAAGCGAAAGCGGACACGATGTCGAAGCCTTCCAAATGACGGGAATGGCCGCGTGCTTAGGGGCTGGCAGTGCTTTCGGTCAAGCGCGGGAGCATGAGCACAAGGCGATCGCCTGGAAGCTGGCGCAGCAATGGTGGCGGGCGCAAGCCCTCCCCCCGCTTGCGGTGGGGAGGGTTGGGTGGGGGGGCAGTACCGCTCGGCGAGACGATCAAGGAGAGCGCTCCGGCTTTGCGGCCCCCCATCCCTAACCCTTCCCCACCGCAAGCGGGGGGAAGGGAAACAAGCCACGCCTTCAAGCGATGGCCCTGCCCATGAGCGGCCGGACATCTTCCGTTCATCGGCCGCGCTGTAACGTCCGATCATCCGCTGGATCCGCGGCGTTCGGGGCGAGCGCTTGAGCCGGATCGGCGGCACGCAAGTCGAGTAGGAGAATACCATGCTGTCATCCCGCATCGCCGCCGCGGCCTTCGGCGCGCTGACCCTCGCCGCGTCCGCCTTCATCGTCGCCCCGGCCAATGCCGCGCCGGTGTCCGCCGGGACGGTCCAGACCGCGCCGGCGTCCGGCGACCTTGTCGAGCAGGCGCAGTATTATGGCCCGCGCCGCTACTACGGCCGGCCGCGCTATTACGGCCGCCCGGCCTACCGCCCACGCTGCTTCGTCACCCAGCGCCGCGTCTGGACCGGCTATGGCTGGGTCGTACGCCCGGTGCGCGTCTGCCGTTGAGTCCGGCGCCGGCTGCCGAGATGGCGCCTCAATCTGAAGACAGACTGAACGGCGCGACCAAGTGCCGTTCAGTTTTGGGGGTGTAAGACTTCAGTTCAGAGTGGGCTTGAACGTCAGCTCAGGCCCGAACGTCAAAGTAGGCTCGAACATCGCAGTAACCCTGCCACTCAGGACGGCGGCAGACCGCGCAGCGCAGGCTGGCGGCGCCCTAACGAGGAGGATCACGATCATGTTCCGCAAGACACTTCTCGCCCTCGCGGCTGCGACGACCCTGGGCGGCCTGTCGCTTGTCGCCGCGCCCGCCAACGCCGCCCCGGTCGCGGCCGGCCAGAGCGTCCAGGCCGAGACCGGCCTGCTGCAGCAGGCGCAGTATTATTACGGCCCGCGCCGCTATTATGGTCCGCGCCGCTATTACGGCCCGCCGCGCTACTACGGTCCGCGCCGTTATTACGGGCCGCCGCGCTTCTATGGCCCGCCGCCGCTGTTCGTGCCGCCGGTGCCGCTCTACGGGCCGCGCTACTACTACTGATCGGCGCCTGGCGGTGGCGGCCCGGTCTCGGCCGTCGTCGCCAGGGGGTCCCTCGCGAGTGGTTCCATAGAAAGCGGTTCCATCGCTAGGCCTGCCCTGCCCCGGTGCAGCGCCTCGCTCTGCGGGGTGAAGCCGCCCCCCGGCGCATTGAGAACGAAAGCCGGCAGCAACTCTGCCGGCTTTCTGCTGCCCAGAACGGCGCTCACGACGATGCGGATCGCCGGGCGGTCCGCCAGCGCGTGGATCGGCCGGATCGCGACATCGCCGAAGCCAGTGCCGAGGGCCTCCAGAATCTCCGCCAGAGCCTGCGCCCGGTGGATCAGCACGAGCCGCCCGCCGGGCCGCAGCAGGCGGCGCGCCGCCCTGAACCAGGGCTCCAGCGAACCCTCGACGACATGGGCTGCGCGCCGGTTCGGGACGGGCGAGGCCCTGGTCCCGCCCGGCGGATAGAAGGGCGGGTTCATCGCGACGCAGGCGAAGCTCGCCGGCGCGAGGCCAAGCGCGGCGGCGGGGCCGGTCACGTCGCCGGTGACGATCGACACCCGGTCCGCACGATCGTTGAGAGCGATGTTCTGTGCAGCGAGCGCCGCGAGGTCGGGGTCGCGCTCGAGCAGGACCACCCGCAGGCCGGGCTGCGCCTGCGCCACGGCCAGACCGATCGTCCCGACACCGGCGCCGATGTCGAGCAGCGGGCCCTCGCCGAGAGCGGGCACGGCGGCGGCGAGCAGGATCGCATCGCTGCCGGCGCGATGGCCGCGCTTTGGCTGGCGCAGCAGGAGGCGGCCGTCGAGCAGGCGGTCCTCGACGATTTCGCCGAGCCCGGGAAGCATCTCATCCATCGCGCAATTCGGCTCCGAAACCGGCTTCGGTGAGCAAGGCGCGGGCACGGGCGCGGTCGGCTTCGCGCACCAGCAGCCGGCGCGGAAAGGCACCGATCATGCCCTCCAGCGCGCTGATGTGCTGGTCGGCGATCAGGCAGTCCAGATTGGCCGAGGCGAGCAGCGCCTCGATGGCGCCGAGCAGGACGATGTCGTTGGTGCGGAGGAGTTCATGCATGGCCTGATGGAGCCCATCCGGGGGTGGGCGCGCAAGCCCTGATTGGGCCTCCGGACCGGGCCTGCGGCGTCATTGCCGATGTGCGGGGGCTGGTCACCCATGCGACGGTTGTGGCAAGGCTGTAGCGCGCGCGCCAAGCTGCGCAGGCCGCCGGAGTGGATGGATATGGGCGTCGTCGTCGCGTTCGAGGAGAAGGAAGCGGGCTCAAGCGCCGCCCAGGCGGGAATCGAGAACCTGGTCGCCCTGACGCGCGCCGACATGGAGCGCGTCAACGCGATGATCCTGTCGCGCACCGGCTCCGACGTGACGATGATTCCCGAGGTCGCCAACCATCTGATCTCGTCGGGCGGCAAGCGCCTGCGGCCGATGCTGACGCTGGCGACGGCGGGCCTGTGCGGCTACCATGGCGAGGGCCATGTCAAGCTCGCGGCTTCGGTCGAGTTCATGCACACCGCGACGCTTTTGCATGACGACGTCGTCGACCAGAGCGACATGCGGCGCGGCAAGCTCGCCGCCCGCATGCTCTGGGGCAACGAGGCGAGCGTTCTCGTCGGCGATTTCCTGCTCGGCCAGGCCTTCCGCATGATGGTCGAGGTCGGCTCGCTGCGGGCGCTCGACATTCTCTCCACGGCGGCTGCCGTGATCGCCGAGGGCGAGGTGCTGCAGCTCTCGGTCGCCAAGAACACGCAGACGACCGAGGACGAGTATCTCGCGGTGATTCGCGGCAAGACGGCCGAGCTGTTCGCCGCCGCCTGCGAGGTCGGCCCGGTGATCGCCAACGGCTCCAAGGCCGACGCCGCCGCCTGCCGCAGCTACGGCCTCAATCTCGGCATCGCCTTCCAGCTCATCGACGACGCGCTCGACTATGGCGGCGTCGCAGCCAAGCTCGGCAAGAACACCGGCGACGATTTCCGCGAGGGCAAGATCACGCTCCCCGTCGTGCTCTCCTTCCGGCGCGGCAGCGACAGCGAGCGCGCCTTCTGGACGCGCACGCTGCAGAACGGCGACGTCCGCGACGGTGATCTCGAGGAGGCGCAGGCGATCATGAAGCGCCACCGCGCGCTCGACGACACGATCCAGCGCGCCGAGCACTACGCCAAGATGGCCAAGGACGCGCTCGGCCTGTTCCCGGCCTCAGCCATGAAGCAGGCGCTGAACGAGACCGTCGATTTCTGCGTCGCGCGGGCGCATTGAGGGCTTGAAGCCGCCGCCTGGCGGTTGCCGCGATAGCGCGGGGAACCCTCTCCCGTAGGGAGAGGGCAGGGTGAGGGGTCGGCCGTTTGACGCTGTGGCCGTGAGCTCACCGCTGCGTCGCTCGGAGATTTGAGTTCCACTGGTCCAGGGGCCAGCACCTCTCCCCTGCCTCACTGATCTCGGGCTTGCCCGAGATCAGCACCTTGAGTGTCGAAGTCGGGTAGACCCGACTTCGATGCAGGAGAGGGGTTCCCCGCGCCCTTCGCCATTGCACACACCAAAACCCCCGACCGGCCTGAGCCGCGGGGTTTCGCACGATAGCCCCCGAAAGGGGATGCGCGGAGCCGGGTGGCGCGCGTCCTTGCCGCGTGCCGATGTCGAGTGTCGATGTCGAGGTGTCGATGCAGCGCCGATCTCGCGCCGCCCGGCTCCGCGCGCGGGGATTTTGGGCGTTGCGGCTCTCCGTCCTTGCCTATGGGACGAAACGACCGGTCGACCTCCGCAAGCCCCGCTTTGCAACGGCAGAGCCTCGCGAAACCCGCCACTCCACCCGGCCGCACGATGCCTCGCGACAGCCCCCTTGGTCGGGTGCAGCGGGGGGCTGTCTCTTATACCCATCTGACGCGGCCGACGAAGCTAGAAGTGCAAGGCTAGGGTGGCGGACTTTCCCTGTTCAAAAACAACGAGCTAGCAGACGAAGTATGACCAGCATCAC
>NZ_LGSZ01000067.1 GCF_001298265.1 Allobosea vaviloviae
CGAGCATCTCGGTCCGGATGGCCAAGCGGGGCAAAGCCCTGCGCGGGACAACGGACCGGGATCGCGACGGCGGCGGTTGAGCGTCAGCGCCACCGGAATGGCCGGTCGGCGAGCAAGGTTCATTTTTCTCTCTCGCCCCGCTTTCCGCCCTTTTGCTCAGATCAAGCTGCGACCGCCGGCATCGCATCGGGTCCGTCCATATCGCTCGCCAGCGCTGTCTCGATCTCGACCAACTGTCGGCGTTTCTCCGCCAGCTCCTCGCCGAAGGCGAACGTGCCGCCCTCGCGCGACCGATACGACGCAAGCCGGCGCTGGGCCTCAGCAAAATGCTGCCGATACCGCTCCCGCTCGCCCTCAAAACTCCCGAGCGCGTGTTCGAGCCGCGACACAGCGCCAAGCGGCGTCACCGTGACCGGCAGATCGATCTCGTGCTCAGCGCCGGTGCGAAGCAACATTGTCTCATAGCGATAGCCGTCGCGCCCGACGTGCTCGCCGGCATATTCCAATTCGAACCCACCGATGTTGGCGATCACCACCTCACCCTCGCGCCGCATCTGCACGAGCGTCAGGATTTCCTTGAAGACGGCGCGGCCAGCATCCTTTCGCTCGCAGTACGATGTACCGGTCACTGTCATGGCAAAGGCGTCGCCGGCAGTCGGAATGAGGCGCTCAATGTCGCGGCCGATCTCGCCAATCCGCCGGGTCGAGATCTCGATGTCGCGCTCGGCATCTCGAATCTGGCGGCGTACGGCGAACTGATCGTCCTGATGCGCGGCGCGCAGCCGTTCAAGGCGGGCGATCTCGGCCTCAAGCCCGGCCTTTTGCATCAGCCGCTGATCGCCCGACGCGATCGCTTTCGCCATCGCGAACTGGTTGGCCTGCCCCTCACCGAGATCCTCGAGCCGGCGGATCGAGGTGTCGCCCGAAAGCGCCGCGGCGATGAAGCGCGCCTTTCGTTCGTTGTTCTGCCACATGGTGGCGTCGAGCGAGCCTTGCGTGGCGTAGGCAAAGATATCGACTTCGTCATGCTGGTTGCCCTGCCGCACGATCCTGCCCTCGCGCTGTTCGATTTGCGAGGGCAGCCACGGCACGTCGAGATGATGCAACGCTTTCAGGCGGAGTTGGGCGTTGACGCCGGTCCCCATCGTTTCCGACGAGCCGATCAGAAAGCGCACCTTGCCCGCGCGGACATCGCCGAACAGGCGCTGCTTGGCTTCCGACTTCTTGAAATCCTGCATGAAGGCGATTTCGGAGGCCGGCACGCCGCGTCTGACCAACTCGTCGCGGATCCAGCGATAGGCCGAGAACCCCCGGCTCTTCTCGACGCTGATCGTGCCGAGATCGGAGAAGATCATCTGTGCGGCGCCGGCGACCTCGTACAGCTTGCCGTCAGTCCGGACATAGGTTGCGTCCGTGGTTTCCCGCCAGATGCGTAGCGCATTCCCGATCAGGAGGTTGAGCTTGTTCTCCGCCTCGTTGTCATTGTCGGGATCAACCAGCCGCAGATCAATCGCGGCATGGCGGCCGTCGGTGATGACCGAGAGCAGGATGTCGTCGCCCGGCTCCGGCGGCCGGTCGCGCATCTTGATCGCCTTGATGCGCTCGTCGAGCAAGCGCTGGTAGGATTTGAAGGCCGATGTCGGTTTGGCGGTCAGAATCTGACGGCGGCCGGTCGAGATCGCCGGCACCTTCACATAGCGCCGCAAATCGTCGGGGAGCACGACATCCGCGAAGGATCGGAACATGGCGATCAGTTCGGGCACATTGACGAAGCTGGCGAACCGCGAGACCGGCTTGTATTTGCCCGATGGCTGCAGCTCGAGTTCGGTCGTGGTGTCGCCAAAAGTCGAGGCCCAGGCGTCGAACTCGTGCAGTCCGCGCTGCCGAAGCGCGGCATGGTCCATCAGGCGCTGGACCGAAAACATCTCGCCGAGCGTGTTGGTGATCGGCGTCCCCGACGCCAGCACGAGCGCCCTGCCAGGGTTCTTCGTCTCGACGAAGCGGGACTTCACATAGAGGTCCCAGGCGCGCTGCGAGCCATTGGGATCGACGCCTTTCAACGTCGACATGTTGGTGGCGAAGGAGAGCTTCCGGAACTCCTGCGCCTCGTCGACAATGATCTGGTCGATGCCGAGCTCGGAGATGGTCAGGAGATCGTCCTTGCGGGTCGAGAGCGCCTCAAGCCGCTCCTTCAAGCCCTCTTTCAGGCGTTCCAGCCGCTTGCGCGAAACGCGGTCGTCGGTCTCGACCTTCGTCAAGAGGCTCTCATAAAGCTCGAGTTCGTCCTGAATCATCTGCTGCTCGAAGGCGGACGGCACGTCGATGAAGCGGAACGCCGAATGCGTGATGATGATTGCGTCCCAGGTCGCGGTCGCAGCGCGCGACAGAAAGCGGTGGCGCTTCTCCTTCGTGAAATTGCTCTCGTCGGCGACGAGGATGCGGGCGTTTGGGTAGAGCGCAAGGAATTCGCGCGCGACCTGGGCCAGGCAGTGGCCGGGCACGACCAGCATCGCCTTGGCGATCAGCCCGAGACGGCGCTGCTCCATCACGGCGGCAGCAAAGGTCATGGTCTTTCCGGCGCCCACCGCGTGGGCGAGATAGGTCGCGCCGGCGGCGATGATCCGCCAGATGCCGCGCTTCTGATGGGGGTAGAGGGTGAAAGCGCCGCTTGCGCCGGGCAAATTCAGATGCGAGCCATCGAAGGCGCGCGGCGCGATATTGTTGAAGCGGTCATTATAGACCCGCGCCAGCCGGTCGGTGCGGTCGGGGTCGGACCAGACCCAGCTCTGAAAGGCCGTCTTGATCTTGTGCAGCTTCTCCTTGGCGGCTTCGGTATCGACGACGTTGAGCACACGGCGCTCGCGGCCGTCCTCCTTCACAATGTCGAAGATCTGCGGAATGCGGCTGTTCAGGGCGTCGTTCAGCAATTCGCCGGCATGGCGACGGCCGGTGCCCCAGTCGGACGTTCCCGCCGCCAGCCAGGCGAGCTGGCGCGCATCCACTGTCCAGGACGCCAGCTCCGGCATGTGGCGGATCGTGATCTCGGCGCCCATCGCCTCCTTGACGAAGGCGACGACGTCGGCTGCCGGAATCCAGGGAGCGCCGAGACGCGCGGTGATGTCGGACGGGCCGAGATCGGCCGGCTGGACCGCGACCAAAGCGCGGACATTGCGCTCGAAGGCGGGGTCGAGCGCAGCAACCGCTTCCGCCACCTTCAGCTTGTCGCGCACCGGCCCCGACAGATAAGCGTCCGCCATCAGCCATGCGCCATCGACCGGGTCTTGGAAGATCGCGTCGCCAAGCTCGATGACGACATCGGCGATATCGCCATGGAGCAGCTCGGCGATATGCTCGAGATCGACCCGGCCGCGCTCGTTCAGGACGACGGCAAGGGCGTCAGTGGCACAGGTGATGACGGGCGCCGCAGGCGGCGCGATGACGCGCTCTCTGAAGAGAGGACCGGGCTTTGCCGTGTCGGTGTCGAGATCGTAGTCCTCGATCGAGGCAACGAGCCAGCAATCGGGATCGTCAAGGAATGGCTGCAGGTTTGGCCGGCGATGAGATTCGCGAACCTCGCCCGTCGACTCGTCCTCAGAGATCGAAACCGTCGTGTGGTTGATCGGGCCAAACTCGCGCAAAAAACTCGACCAAGCGATGCGCAGGCGAACCTGCGCATCCTTCCAGGGCCTGCCCTGCTCTTGGGCGGTCAAGACCGCGCGCACGGCGTCGCGGATCGGGATCAGCTTCTGGATGATCCGGACGTGCTTTTCCGGGACGCCCTCCGCACTCCGCCCTCTCCGAACCTTCACTGCAACCGGATGGCCGTCGACGAGCTGCATCAGCCCGCGACGCGGGTCGACGAAGTAGCTGCCTTCGCGGACTCGCGCCTCTCGCGGCGACGCAGGATTTGCGTCCGGCACGTCGCCGTGGTCGAGATCGACCACTTCCGGCTCACCGTCATAGAGACCTTCCGGAAGACGACGGATAGCGGCGTCCAACGCGGCATCGAGAGTAACGTCAGCGTGCGGCAGACAGGTATAGGCTTCGCCGAACGGGCCTGAGGTGGTGGCGTGCGTGCCAAGCAGAAAGCCGGGATTGCGCACGAACCAGCGATTGACGCGGATCGCGCCCTCGTCGGCTGTGGCCGTCCGCACCTCCTCGATATCGATCCACGCGAGATCTCCTTGCGGCTCGCCCGGCTTCCGCTTCCGGAAGAACAGGATGTCGACGACGACATCCGTCCCGGCGTCGGCGCGGAAGCTGCCTTGCGGCAGGCGGATGGCGGCGATCAAATCGGCAACCTTCGCGATATGCTCGCGCGCTGACGCGTCCACCTTGTCCATCGTGCCATGTGAGGTGACGAAGGCCGCCAGCCCGCCGGGCTTCAACAGATCGATCGAGCGCGCGATGAAGTAATCATGCAGCCGCAGTCCCATCGATCGATAGGCGCGATCGGAGCGGACCGTGCGATCGGAGAACGGCGGGGTGCCAATGGCGAGATCGAAAATCGCGGGGAGCTCTGTGCGTGCAAAGTCGCAGGGGACGATGCGAGCGCGCGGCTGTAGCAGCCGGGCGATGCGCGCCGTCGTCGGATCGAGCTCGACGCCGGTGACATGCGCGCAATCGCGAAAGGCTTCCGGCATGAGTGCCGCGAACAGCCCGGTTCCGATGCCCGGCTCCAGGACGCGGCCGCCGCGCCAGTCCAGCCGCTGCAGACCGGCCCAGATCGCCCGAACGGTGAACTCCGGCGTGAAATGGGCGTACTGCGTGCAGCGCGCCAACGAAGCGTAATCGGCATCGCTGACCGCATCCTGCAGCGCGCCGCCGATCGTCTCCCAGCCCTTTCGGAACGAAGTCTCGCCCGGTCGCAGGAATACGCCGTTGGCGAGGTCGGAGGCGCCGAAGCCTGTGAAGCGGATCAGCCTGTGCTGCTCGTCCGACGTCGCAGGCCGCTCCTCGGCTTCGATCTTGGCGGCGAGCTGGATCCCGGCGATGCTGTCGCGAGCGCGATCCTTCCAGCTCGCGGCGAGGCCGCGGTCGCCGTCGAGGCCGAAATTGACGCCCCGACCAAGCGCGGAGGGCCGCGTCGCGGGCGAAGTGATCCGCTGCGCTGGCGAAGGCGGCGTGGGCTCCGAGTCATCGTCGTCATTGGCTACGATGCCGCCGGCAAAGGCCGTCACGCCGAGGCTCAGGCACGATGACAGAGCGGTGTCGTTGAAGAGGTCGATCGTGAAGGGATCGAGATTCAGGCGGTGATCTTGCGCCATGGCGAATTCTCCTGAGTTCGGGCGCGCGCCATCGTTCCCGCCAGATCAAGTCCGACGAGAGTTGCGATGGTCGCGAGACGTTGGATGGGACGGCTGGGCAGTTCGGCGGATCAGCGCCGGACGAGGGCGAGCGAGATAGCGCTGTCGGTCATCGCGATCGTGAGATGCGTCGCCGTTGGCGCGGCCACGATCAGCTTCACGAGCTCGGCTGCATCGAGAAACTCGACGCCGTCATCGCCGCCAAAGTGTTGGCGCTTGTAATGCCAGTAGTCCGGGTTGGTCTTTGGATCGCACTCCTGGGCGTAGACCACGAGCGGACGCTTGCCCTCGGCGAGCTTGCCGTTGGACATGATATAGACGCCCTCATCGCCGACCAGCCACACGCCCGGTCGTTCGTCCTGCCCGGGGGCGAGGCCATAATGGGGATTGCGAAAGCCGCCATTGAGAACGGCGTCGATCCGTCCGCGTGTGATGACGGCGCGGACATCCGTGACGGAAAAGCTGAACATCGCCGCAGCCCATCACGCCGCGATCGCGTCAGGCAGATAGCGCAGATGCACGGGGAGCTTTTCGCTGATCTCCTGGTCCGTCAGGCCGTCGAGGAGCCTCAGAGTCGTTCCCTGCCGGCCGCCATAGACGGAAATCGTGCGCTTGCCCCGGTCGGGGGCGGGCCAGCGCTCGCCGGCATAGCCGCGATAGTCGTCATGGGTGCTCGACCAGATGTGCTCGAGGCGCTCCTGCCGCGTCATCGCCCGCACCGGCCGGGTTTCGCGCTCGACGATCGCCTTGCGCATGTGCCCGCCAGAAGTGATATCGGCGAGATCGCAATAACCGTGAAAATACCGGGCCCGGCCGTCGATCCACAAGGTGAAGAAGACGCTCGTGACGGAACGGGTCAAAAACTCGCGCAGCGCGAACATATCGACCGCCAAGATGACTGGCGGCAGGGCCTCGAACATATAGTCATGCGCCGCCTGGCCGATCTCGAACCATTCGCCGGCATAGAGCGAGCCGGCGTCACCCTGGCCGCGATCGGGCCGCTGCGCGTGGCGGTCGAACATGCGGAACATCTCCCGCCGGTCGGCGATACCCTGAAACACTTTTCGGATCGGGGAGAGGGTCATGGGCTGGCTCCTAGGGTCTCGTCAGACCGGAGCGCGGCTCATCCTCGCGACATCGCCATCATCTTCGGCTCTTCCTGACCCTCCCCCGCGGCCGCTTCGCCGTCCGGCCGGGTCAAGGGCCGGCGCAGCCGGGCGAAGCGTCACCCTTGATGCGGCCGGCGGGCATGCGGCAGATCTCTCCTCCCATTCCTCCATTCCTGCTCCTCCCTCGCCTTCTCCTTCAAAGCCTCGTTCCAATCATCGCCCGGCGGCGTCAGCCGGATCCAGTCGCAATCCGTCGTCTCGGCGATCTCGCGCAACCGTCCGGCAAACGCCTCGCCCTGGCTGTTGGCGTCCGTCGCCGCGACAAGTTGGGCGCCGGGACGCGTGGCGAGCGTTCGCCCCGCCGCATCTGTCGCAGGCGACCAGCCGCCGCCGGTGCTGAGATAGAGGCTGCCTTCCCGCAGCCCCTCGAGCGCCGCGAGACTCATCGCGTCGATCGCCGCCTCGGTAATGCAAAACCTCAGTGCGTCGGGCGCGCCGAGCCGGAACAGCACCTTCATCCCGCCGGTCGAAAACCCGCGCCATTGCGGCCCGCGCTCTTCCCATCCGGTGACAATGCCCCCGTCATCGACATGGGCGGCCCATAAGCTGCCGTGTGGTCCTTCCCGCAGCCGGTGCTGCCGGGTCCCGGCGCGCAGCATGCTTTCGGGGAGATGGCGTTCTTGACGCAGGTAGCGCCAGGTGGCGGAGCCCGGCCGAAGGTCTCGCCGGGCGCGCCAGCGTTCGGCAAGAGATACGGAAGGCTGCCGCTCACGGGCAGGCTGCGTCCAGCCAGGCTCCGCCGGTCGAAACCCGACCAGCTCGGCCGCACGCACAAGCACTTCGGTGAAGGCGACGCCGTCCAGGTGCTGGATCAGCGTGAAGACATCGCCCTTGGCGTCCGAAAGCGGATCGAACCAGCCTCGTCCGTCATGGATCACGATGATGATGTCGCTGCCGCGCCGATGCTTGACGGCGCGTCGCGTGCTCTCCTTCAGATCGATGGCGAAGCCGGCTTTCTCCAGCACCGCCGCGCACAGCACGCGCCCCTTCAGTTCCTCGAGTTCTCGTTGCTCCATCATCTCTCCCGGCGCTTGAGTCCGGCCTTTCCTGCTGCGTCGTCCCTCACGCATATCTCGCGGGTCCAAGCCCAACCGCCGCAAAGAGCGGCGCCTGCAAGGGCGCGGATCGACCGTCGACAGAAGATGAGATCGATCGTCCGCGGCGCAGCCTCCCTTGCGGGCGACTGCTCGCCAGCGGCACACGAGGTCAGCTCAATGAGGCGGCCGGCGATCATGAGGGTCGAACTCATGGATGACGCGGAGCTCGTCGGCAGCGTCGAGTTCGTCGCTCGGCAGCACCCCGTAGGCGCCGTCGATCTGGAAGACCGTCACCGGGACCATCAGCGTGCGGGCGAGTGCGAAGGCGTGGCTCTGGGCAAGGACAAGATCGTTCGACATCGTGAGGCTCCATCCGAGAGCGGGGGAATTCCCGCTCGATGGCTCCTCGAAGGGCCGGGGCCGGTCGCGATCACCGCGAAGGCGTCAGCCGCAGCGGCGGCACGCTCGCGTAGCCGACCCCTTGCGGGTTGATCGTGGAAGATCCGGAACCGGACCAGGACGCCATCGCAAAAGAGCGGGATTGCGTTGCTCTCGGTGGACCGCCCGTTCGAATGAACCGCTGGACCGGCCAGCTCCCTGGCTCGGGCGCTTTACGCCGGATCAGACGCTTTCCAATTCCGGATTGGACGGTTATAGATTCCGGATTGGACGCTGAGTCGACAGGCGCGTTGACATGTACCCACGCCATGCCGAAAGCCGCATTCGCGAAGCGCTGACCGACACGCGCGTCGTCGCGATCGCAGGACCGCGTCAGTCGGGCAAGACCACGTTGGCGCGCAAGATC
>NZ_LGSZ01000095.1 GCF_001298265.1 Allobosea vaviloviae
AGCACGCCCCTCTGCCATCACCACTCCTCACTGTCTAGGTGTCATGAGGTCGCGGCGCCCGAGAGGCACTCCCCGCCTAGTGCCCCCGCCGGGTGCAGTTGGTATTAGGAGCGGGTCACACCCCCCCCCCCGCCTGCGGTGGGGGGGGTTGGGTGGGGGGCAGTACCGCTCGGCGACACGATGCAAGGTGGAGTTCCGGCTTTACGCCCCCCCACCCCCAACCCTTCCCCCCCCCAAGCGGGGGGGAGGGGACGCGGCTAACGATCGCCGGCCCACACCTTCGGCCTGCGCCTTGCTTAGAGCGGAGCGAGCGGTTGATATGGCGTAGCGACTGCGCGCAGGGAGACGGTTGATGGGGTATCGCGTCGCTGTCGGCAGGCAGTCTTACGTCTTCGCGGATCTCAAGGAGCTGATGGCGAAGGCGACGCCGCTGCGCTCGGGCGACCGGCTGGCCGGTCTCGCCGCCGGCAGCATGGAGGAGATGATGGCGGCAAAGATCGCGCTCGCCGATCTGCCGCTGCGCAGCTTCCTGCACGAGGCGCTGATCCCCTACGAGCAGGACGAGGTCACCCGCCTGATCGTCGATACGCATGACGCCGTCGCCTTCGCCCCCATCGCGTCCCTGACCGTCGGCGAATTCCGCGACTGGCTCTGCTCGGAGGCCGCGACGACGGAGGTCCTTGCCAGGCTCGCGCCGGGCGTCACACCGGAGATGGCGGCGGCCGTCTCCAAGCTGATGCGCAACCAGGACCTCATCCTCGTCGCGCGCAAATGCAGCGTCGTTACGCGCTTCCGCAACACGATCGGGCTGCCGGGCCGCCTCGCGGTGCGCATCCAGCCCAACCATCCCACCGACGATGCCGCCGGCATCCTCGCCTCGACCATCGACGGGCTGAGCTATGGCTGCGGCGACGCCGTCATCGGCATCAACCCGGCCTCCGATAGCACGCAGCGGATCGGCGAATTGCTGCGCCTTCTCGACGGCGTCATTGCCCGCTTCGACATCCCGACGCAGGCCTGCATCCTGACGCATGTCACCTCCTCGATCGCGCTGATCGAGCAGGGCGCGCCGGTCGATCTCGTCTTCCAGTCGGTCGCGGGGACGCAAGCAGCCAATGCCTCCTTCGGCGTCACGCTGTCCGTGCTTCAGGAGGGGCTGGAGGCCGGCCTGTCGCAGAAGCGCGGCACGGTCGGCGACAACTTGATGTATTTCGAGACCGGGCAGGGCGCGGCGCTCTCGGCCAACGCCCATCACGGCGTCGATCAGCAGACGCTGGAAGCGCGCGCCTATGCCGTCTGCAGGGCCTATCGGCCGCTGCTGGTCAACACGGTCGTCGGCTTCATCGGCCCGGAATATCTCTATGACGGCAAGCAGATCATCCGCGCCGGGCTGGAGGACCATTTCTGCGGCAAGCTGATGGGCGTGCCGATGGGTTGCGACATCTGCTACACCAACCATGCCGAGGCCGATCAGGACGACATGGACACGCTGCTCACGCTTCTGGGCACGGCCGGCGTCAACTTCATCATGGGCGTTCCCGGCGCCGACGACGTGATGCTGAACTACCAGTCCACCTCGTTCCACGACCAGCTCTATATCCGAGAGGTGCTGGGGCTGCGACGCGCGCCGGAGTTCGAGGACTGGCTGCGGCGCATGGACATCATCGACGTGGCCGGCCGCCTGAGCACGGGGCAGGGCGGGCAGGCCCTGCTGACGGCGATGCAGGACCGCGCGGCATGACCGGGCCGGACGAGCCGCAGCGGCCTGCGACCCGCTTCGCCGACCTCGCGCGGCTAACCCCAGCGCGGATCGCGCTCGGCCGCTCCGGCTCGTCCCTGCCGACGAGCGAGCTGCTGCGCTTCGGCCTCGCTCATGCGCAGGCCCGCGATGCCGTGCATGCAGCCTTCCGTCCCGAGCAGATTGCCGACGAACTCGCGACGCTCGGCCTGGAAACGCGGATGGCGCACAGCGCGGCGCACTCGCGCCAGGACTATCTGCGGAGGCCGGATCTCGGCCGCTGCCTCTCGCAGGAGAGCGAGGCGGCGCTGGCGGCAAGCCGTGGCAGCTTCGACATCGCCATCGTCGTCGCCGACGGCCTGTCCTCGACTGCCGTGCAGCAGAACGCGGCGCCGCTCATCGCTGCCCTGCTGCCCTTCCTCCAGCGCCAGAAGCTTACCCTGGCGCCCATCGTGATCGCGCAGCAGGCCCGCGTCGCGCTCGGCGACGAGGTCGCTGTCGCGCTGGGCGCGCGCATGGTCGTGGTGCTGATCGGCGAGCGCCCGGGCCTGTCCTCGCCCGATTCGCTGGGCGCCTATCTCACCTTCGCCCCGAGGCGGGGCCTGACCGACGCCGCGCGCAACTGCGTCTCGAACATCCGGCCCGGCGGTCTCGGCTTCCAGCACGCTGCCTTCAAGCTTGCCTGGTTGGTCGACCAGGGCTTCCGTCGCGGACTGACCGGCGTCGATCTGAAGGACGACAGCGACGCCGCGCTCGAAGCGGGAGAGGGGTCGGGCGTGCTTCCGGCGCTCTGATCGACACTCGTCGGGCCTTGATCCTCAGCCCAAAAAACCGCCGTCCGCCAGAAAAGCCGCTTCCTCCGCGCTCGTCTCGCGTCCGAGCAGGGCGTTGCGATGCGGAAAGCGGCCGAAGCGCCGGATGATCTCGCGATGGCCCTTTGCCGATTCCAGGGCGTCCCCGCCCAGGGGCGTGCTGAGCACGACCGACAGCTCCTGGTCCGCCATGTCTTCGGAATGGCAGAAGGGCAGGTGCAGGAACAGCCTGAGTTCGGGCTCGATCGCTTCACCCTGGCCCTTCGCCTGCGCCTGCCGAGCGAAAGACAGCGCAAGCGGATCGGTCGCGTACATATGCGCGGTGCCGCGGAAGCTGTTGCGCGGGAACTGGTCGAGCAGGATCGCGAGCGCGAGCGATCCCCGCGCCGAGCCGGCCCAATGATCGAGGTCCCGTCGTGCCGCCGCGAGGTGGAGCGGCATGAAGCGCTCGCGGAACAGAAGGTCGAAGGCGGCATCCTTCGTGAACCAGCGTTCCGGCCCGGCATCGCGCCAGAAATCGATCACCGTTTCCGCCTCGATGGCGGTTCCTTCCCGTGACCTGTCGGCGCTGCTGCGCTCCATATCCGCTTCTCCCTGCTGGCCTGCGCTTAACGGCGCGCGACGGTGTTGGTTCATTCCGGCTCCGGGCCCGCCTTTGATCCATGCAGGGCAGCCGGTCGGGATGGCGGTACGCCGCACTCGCGGCGCGGGCGATCCGCTGATATAGACCCGTTCCAAAGACGGGGGCTGGCACGGCCTCCAGGTTAGGTCGTTCGTCCATGCTCCTGAAAATCGGCACGCGCCGCAGCCCGCTCGCGATCGCGCAGACAAATTACATTGCCAGCCTGATCAAGGCGAAGCACCCGCAGGCGGAGTTCTCGCTGCATCCGATCGCGACGATCGCCGACAAGGACCGGGTCTCCGAATTCCACCAGTTCGGCATCATCGGCGTGTTCTCGACCGAGCATGAGGAGCAGCTGACCTCGGGCGAGGTCGACATCGTCGTCCATTCGCTGAAGGACCTGCCGACCACGCTGCGCAAAGGACTGGTGCTCGCCGCCGTGCCCGAGCGCGCCGATGCGCGCGACGTGCTCTGCGGCGCGACGCTGGCAGACCTGCCGCAAGGCGCCCGCGTCGGCACCGGTTCGCTGCGCCGGCGCTCGCAGATGCTCAGCCTGCGGCCTGATGTCGAGATCGTGCCGATCCGCGGCAATGTCGGGCCGCGCCTGGCGAAGATCAACGGCGATGACGGGCTCGACGCGGTGATCCTGGCGCAGGCCGGGCTGCAGCGCCTCGGTCTCGAGGGCGCCACCTCCGAGTTGCTCGATCCCATGCTGTTCCCCTATGCGATCGGGCAGGGCGCGCTGGGTGTCCAGGCGCGCGACGACAACCCGGCGATCCTTGCCATGCTCAAGGACATCGAGGACCCCAAGGCGCGCGCCGAGGTCGATTGCGAACGTGCCATGCTGCATGCGCTGGGCGCCGGCTGCAGCCTTCCGGTGGGCGCGAGCGCGACCTGGCGGGGCGACCGGCTCTTCCTGCACGCGCAGATCACTTCGTATGATGGCGCCAAGCGCATCACCGCCAGCGACGATCGCGCGGGCGGCGAGGCCGTCGAACTCGGCCTCGCCACGGCCGAAGCCTTGCGGCTCGCTGGCGGCGTCGACGTGCTGGAAGCGTCGTATCGCAGCATCGGCGCCCATTTCAAATATGTCGGCGCCTGAAGCGCAGCGTAAAGAGGTCGCAGCCCGGTTCACTTGATCGGGCAGGCGGCCCGGTCTCAGATAGCGGCATGAAGAGGCCGCCGCAGAAGCCCTCGAAATCGTTGAAAGCCGGATCCCCTCCGGAAGAGAACTGTTTTGACTTTGTCAGCCAGGATGCCGGTAAAACGCAGTCTTGGCTTGTCGAACTGCTGCGGCGGGACCTCGTACTCGAGCCTTTGCGGTCCCACGGTTTCGAGGCGCGCCTGACAGGGCGCTGCCTTGCTTCAGCGAACCTTGTGCAGGCCGAGTATCCCTTCGGCATGCGGTTGCGGCGCGACAGGGCTCACGACAACCTGACCATCCGCATGGTTTCTGCCGGCGGCACGCTCTATTCCGTCGGCCGGGAAACGCTCGCCGCTGCGCCCGGCCAGGGGCTGATCCTCAACACGGCATTGGCCGACAGCGGCGAATATGCGGAAGGCAGCGTCCATTCGACCTTCACGCTTCATAGCGAGGACGTCATACGGACATTGCAATCAGCCTTCGAGCGCCCGGTGACGAAACGGCTGGATTTTTCGGTGGGTTTCGATGGCCGGTCCGGCACCGGGGCCACCCTGGCGACTATCATGGCGGCGATCGAGGCGGGTTTCCAGGGCGACGCCCCGCTCGCGGACGCGCCGCATGCTGCCCGACGCTTGCGTGACGCCTTGATCATGCTGGTCCTCGAGAGCGTCCCGCATGCCCATTCGTCCTGGTTCGAACGGCAGGCGGCGGCACCGGCACCCTGGCAGATCCGCCGGGCGATCGAATTCATCGACGCGCACACCGCCGGCCCACTCACGGTCCAGGATGTCGCGGAGGCCGTCGGCATCGGACTGCGCTCGCTCCAGGAAGGCTTCCGCCGCCACAAGCAGATGTCGCCGCATGATTACATCAAGCTCGCGCGGCTGGCCGGCGCCAGGGCCACGCTTCTGGATCCGACATCGACGCTCTCCATCGAGTGCGTCGCGCGGCATTGGGGCTTCGTCAATCGCGGCCATTTTGCCCTCGAATATCGCGAGGCCTTCGGTGAGCAGCCCTCACAGACGCGCAGTCGTCGCTGAGACGCGATTACCTGCACGGTGATCCCAAAATGAGCAGCGGTTCCCCTACGGGAACCGTATCACTTTGTTATGGTTAACGAAAAACAACCGCTTTCCACCTGACCGACTCCCGAAGCGCAGCGACGACTCCAAAAACGCAGCGGCGTCTACAATAGATTAAAATAAAACACCGTTACTTTAAGTGAATTATAAACACCTTTAACTGTATATTTTTGTAAGTAAGCCGGCGATAAGGGCGTGAATTCGGGGGCGCGCGGTGACGATGGCAAGAAACAACGAAATCAAGTCCAATAAGTTCCAGTGTGTCGCGGATTCGACAATCCGAAACGCGAAGCCGATGGCGGTATCTCTCGGTGAACTGATGAACTCGGGGCATGGAATTGAGATCGACTGCTCGGCTGTCGAGCAGGCCGACATCACCTTCGTCCAGACTCTCGTCAGCGCACAGCGCAGCTTTGCTTCGCGCGATCTTCCGTTCGTGCTGGCGCGGATGAGCGACATCGCAACCTCCACTTTCCAGCGTGCCGGGGTGGCGCAGCCCGGCATGGCGTCTTCCGAACCATCCAGGGACTGATCATGGCCAGCATTCTCACCGTCGACGATTCTCCGAGCGTCAGGCAGATGATCAAGCTCGTGCTGGGACCGGCGGGGCACAACGTCGTCGAGGCCGGCGACGGCTCGGAAGGCCTCGCCAAGGCCAAGGCGCAGACCTTCGATCTCGTCATCACCGATCTCAACATGCCCGTGATGAACGGCATGCAGATGATCAAGGCCTTGCGCGCGCTGCCCGCCTTCATGGGTGTGCCGATCGTCTTCCTGACCACCGAATCCGACGATGCCGTCAAGCAGGAGGCCAAGGCAGCCGGCGCGACGGGCTGGATCACCAAGCCGTTCAAGCCCGAGCAGCTGCTCGCCGTTGTCGCCAAACTCGTGAGGACCTGATGGAACTCGACCCGACGGAAACATTCCGGCAGGAAGCCGCCGAGCTGCTGGACTCGCTCGAAACGGTGCTGCTCGACCTCGGCCAGACGCCGCAGGACCGTGACCTGATCGATGCCGCCTTCCGGGCGCTGCACACGATCAAGGGGTCCGGCGCCATGTTCGGCTTCGACAAGGTCGCAGCCTTCACCCATGATTTCGAGACGGCCTTCGATCTGATCCGCAAGGGCAAGATCGATGCGAACCACGACATTGTCACGGTGTCGCTCTCGGCCCGCGACTATATCCGCACGCTGATCGAGGACCCCGATTCCACCGACCCGATCATCGGCGAGGCGATCGTCGAGGAACTCCAGCGCCTGATCGGCGGCGGCTCCGCCCCGGCGACGGGCCTGGCCCCCGTTGGCGAGCCCGAAGCCGCCGACGGGTCTTCAGCGGAAGAGCCGGCCCAGGCCGGCTGGTCGATCGAGATCGCATTCGAGTCCGACATCCTGCGCAACGGCACGAACCCTCTCGTACTGCTCGACGATCTGCGTGCGCTCGGCCCCTGTGCCGTCGAAGCCGATCTCGACAATGTTCCGGAGCTCGGCGCGCTCGATCCCGAGAGCTGCCAGATCGCCTGGAAGGTCACGCTGCACAGCAGCTGCTCGAAGGACGAGATCGAGGACGTCTTCATGTTCGTGCGCGACGAGATGAAGCTCGCCATCGCGCCGCTCCCGGGCGGGACTGCCCCGCTCTACCCGGAACTCGACATGTCGATGCCGGATGCCGTGGAGGAGGCGCCCCCGCGCGTTGCCGCAGCCGAAAAGCCCGCGGCGGTGAAATCCCGCCCCGAGGCTTCGCCCGCTGCTTCGTCCGCCCCCGAAAAGGCCGAACTCGGCCGCCGGGCCGAAGACAAGGGCACCACCGTCCGCGTCCAGGCCGAGCGCCTCGACGAATTGATGGACCGGGTCGGCGAACTCGTCATCGCCCAGGCCCGCCTCAGCCAGATCGCCCATTCCGGGACCGATCTCGCGATCAAGGCGATCGCGGAGGAAATCGAGCGTCTCGCCTCTGGGTTGCGCGACACGACCATGGGCGTCCGCATGGTGCCGATGGGGTCGATCTTCGGCCGCTTCCGCCGCCTCGTTCACGACCTTTCGCGCGATCTCGGCAAGCCGGTCGACTTCGTGACGGTCGGCGAAGAGACCGAGATGGACAAGACCATGATCGAGCGTCTCGCCGATCCGCTGGTTCATCTGATCCGCAACGCCATCGACCACGGCATCGAGAATGCTGGGGATCGCGCCACGACCTCCAAATCCGCGACCGGCCGCATCGAGCTCTCGGCGCGCTATGTCGGCGCGCAAGTGCTGGTCACGGTCCAGGACGACGGCGCCGGGCTCAACACCGCCCGCATCCGCGCCAAGGCCGAGGAAAACGGGCTGATCCCTCCCGGGGCCAATCTCAGCGAACACGACATCCATCAGTTCCTGTTCCATCCGGGCTTCTCGACCGCCAAGACCATCTCGGCCTTGTCGGGTCGCGGCGTCGGCATGGACGTGGTCAAGCGCACCATCGAGGCGATGCGCGGCACCATCGACCTGACCACGATCCCCGGACACGGCTCCTCGGTGACGCTGCGCCTGCCGCTGACGCTGGCGATCATCGACGGCCTGCTGATCCGGGTCGGCGAAGCCCGCTACATCATCCCGCTCTCGGCGGTCGAGGAGTGCATCGAGCTGACCGCGGAGGCGGAAGCCCGCGCCAAGGGGCGCAGCTTCCTCAATGTCCGCGGCGATCTCGTGCCCTTCCTGCGCCTGCGAGACGTCTTCGATGCGGAAGGACAGCCTGACCCGCATCAGAAGGTCATCGTGACCTCGATCGGCGATACCCGCGTCGGGCTCGTCGTCGACCAGATCATCGGCAGCCACCAGACGGTGATCAAGTCGCTGTCCAAGCTGCATTCGGACGTCACCATGTTCTCGGGTGCGACCATCCTGGGCGATGGCACGGCAGCGCTGATCATGGACGTCGCCCAGCTCGTGACGCTCGGCCAGTCCCGCGCCGAGAGCGACAGAACCCCGGAGGCCGCGTGATGAGCCAGGCTCAGATGCAAACAACCCCGCAGGCGGGCGCCATCGGCCTGCCGCAGGCAACCGAAACCCGCCTGCAGGTGCTGATGGTCGGGCTGGGCAACGAGATCTTCGCCGTCGAGACCGACATGGTCCGCGAGATCATCGACCCTGTTCCGGTGACGCGCGTGGCCGGCGCCCGCGCCTTCCTGCCGGCGCTGGTCAATGTCCGCGGCAACGTCATCCCGCTGGCGGATCTGCGCATCCGCTTCGGCATGCCGAAGACGCAAGCGACCGCCGACACCCGCATCGTCGTGATCGAGGTCGATATCGACGGTGATCCGGTCACCCTCGGGCTCCTTGCCGACAAGGTCTACGAAGTCACCGAAATCTCGACGCGGCAGATGCAACAGACGCCGCGCCTCGGCAGCCATTGGCGGCCGGAGTTCATCCGCTTCATCACCAAGTGGAACGATGAATTCGTCATCGTGCCGGACATGTCCAGGATCCTGGACTGAGCTTTTCTGTAAGTTGGGGGCAACGAAGATGCGTTTTACGATCAAGGCCAAGCTCAGCTTGGCATTCGGGATTATTATTCTCCTCTTTGCTGCAGCGGGTTATCTCTCGATCAACAGCCTGTCGAGCTCGAACGACCGCATGCAGGCCTTTGCGAGCAAGCCATTCATTCAGGTCCAGCGCGTCATGGAGATGGAGAAGATCGGCTACGATGCTGCTCGAATGATCGCGCGTTCGTTGGCGGAGTCGACCACGGAAGCTCGCTTGAAGCTGCAGAAGGATTTCAAAGTCACCGACGCGCAGTTGCGCGGGGTGTTGAAGGACTATGGCTCTCAGGTTGAGCCAGCAGCGCAGGACCGGGTCCGCAAGCTTGAAATGGCCTGGAATCAGCTGACGGCAGCAGGCACCCAGGCACTCGATCTGGTGGTGCAGAACACAGCCAACGCCGCCAGCGACATTGCGACGGGTGAAACCCGCAAGCTCGGCGGTGAACTGGAAGCCAAGATCAATGCGCTGCAGGCGCACGGCGATGTCAGCGAAGCGGTGGCGAAAGCCACGACGGCTTTCGCCCTGAACGTCGCCTATCTGCGTCGTGATCTCTACGCCGCAATCGTGATTACTGACGACGAGCAGCTGAAGGGAGCCGAAGAGGCGTTCCAGACGCGGTTGAAGCGGACCGCCGACGAACAGGCACAGATCGTTGCCGCGAGCGCCGGTACAGCTTACGCGGCGGATGCCAATTCGGTTGCGGTGGCGTTCCGCGCCTTCGAAGCCTCAGTTCGGAAGGCCGTAGCCCTCGGCGTCGCCAACACGGATGCCAAGGCGCTCGTTCTTTACCGCGGTCCGTTCACGGTCGCCCGAGGCGCGCTGAATGCAGAGGTCGAGGCCATTAAGGCGCAGGAGACGCGGGTCGCCAACAGTTTCGTCAAGGAGACCGAGAGCGCCTATGAGTCGACCCGCACCATGCTGCTCGGCCTCGTCGCCGCCGCGCTGGTGATCAGCGTCGGCATGGCGCTGTGGATGGCGCTGTCGATCTCAAAGGGTCTGTCGGGTGCGCTCAGCGTCGCCAACGACATCTCCCAGGGCGACCTGACCAAGGATGTCGCCATCTCCGGCCGCGACGAGATCACCGATCTCCAGCGCGCCTTCCAGGCGATGGTGGAGAAGCTGCGCGACGTCGTCGGCCAAGTCAACACGGCAGCCGAGAACATGTCGTCCGGCTCGCAGGAACTCTCGGCCAGCGCCGAGCAGCTCTCGCAGGGCTCGACCGAGCAGGCCTCGTCGACGGAGGAAGCGTCTTCCTCGATGGAGGAAATGGCGGCCAATGTGAAGCAGAACGCCGAGAACGCCCAGACCACGGAGAAGATGGCCGGCCAGTCCGCGCTGGACGCCGAAGCCTCGGGCATCGCGGTCGGCAAGGCGGTCGACGCCATGCAGACCATCGCCCAGAAAATCAACATCGTGCAGGAGATCGCTCGCCAGACCGACCTTCTGGCCCTGAACGCGGCGGTCGAGGCCGCCCGTGCGGGCGAACACGGCAAGGGCTTCGCGGTGGTGGCGTCCGAGGTGCGCAAGCTCGCCGAGCGCAGCCAGGCAGCCGCAGCCGAAATCGGCACGCTCTCGGTCGACACGGTGAAGGTCGCCCAGGAGGCTGGCGCGATGCTGGCCAAGCTGGTGCCCGACATCAAGAAGACCGCCGAACTGGTCGAGGAGATCACCGCCGCCTGCCGCGAGCAGGATGTCGGCTCCAGCCAGATCAACCAGGCGATCCAGCAGCTCGACAAGGTCACGCAGCAGAACGCGGCGGCCTCCGAGGAGGTCTCCGCCACCTCCGAGGAACTCGCCGCCCAGGCCGAGCAGCTCCAGACCACCATTGCCTTCTTCAAGACCGACGACCGCGGTTCGGCGACCGACCGCGCGGTCGGCCAGCTCAAGGCCAAGGCCAAGCAGATGAAGGCCGCCTCGGCGCCTCGCAAGGCGACGCCCGCTCCCCGTTCGGGGAAGGCCCCGAAGGGCGGCGGTTTCGCCTTCGATCTCGACGAGGCTGGTGACGAACGCGACGCCGCCTTCAGCCGCGCGTCCTGACGAGACACGGAGCCTCCGCCACGGCGGAGGCTCCGGACCATGCCGGGCCTGCCCTTGCGGAATGTCCCAACAACCTATCTAGCTGGAAAGAAACAAAAAATGTCGTTCTTCGTTAGACTGAAAAAGAGCTCCAGGACGAAGACGGCTCTCGATGAAATCAACCGCATCAAGAGCGCATTCGCAGATGGAAAACTGTCCGCGCGAGCAAATCTGGGGGACGCGACTGGAGGCGCCCTAGAAATCTTGTCTGCCGTTAACGAGTTACTCGAAACCGCAACGCGCCCGGCAATTTCACTCGGCGACGCCATAAGCCATATGTCGTCGGAGCACGACAAGGGCGATATCGACGTATGCGTTCCCGCGGACCGGTTTCAGGGCGATTTTGCCCTGATGGCGCAGGACATCAACGGCATGGTGGCCAGCCACATCGCCGTGAAGAAGAAGGCCATGGCCTGTATCAAAGCCTTCGGCGAGGGTGATTTCAGCGCGCCGCTGGAGCAGCTCCCCGGCAAGAAAGCCTTCATCAACGAGACGATCGAGACGCTGAGAGCCAATCTCAAGGGTCTGATTTCGGAAATGGATCGCATGTCGTCGGAGCACGACAAGGGCGATATCGATGTGTTCGTTCCCACCGACCGCTTTCAGGGCGACTTTGCCCTGATGGCGCAGGGCATCAACGACATGGTGGCCGGCCACATCGCCGTGAAGAAGAAAGCCATGGCCTGTATCAAGGCGTTCGGCGAAGGTGATTTCAACGCGCCTCTGGAGCAATTCCCTGGCAAGAAGGCCTTCATCAACGAGACGATCGAGACGCTGAGAGGCAACCTCCGTTCGATCATCACCGAAGTCCAGCGCCTGATCTCGGCTTCCACCGCCGGCCGGCTGAGCGAAAGGGGCGAAGCCAATCAGTACGTTGGTAATTTCGCCGAGTTGGTGCTCGGGATCAACAGCATGCTCGATGCCATCATCCTGCCCATCGCGGAAGGCAACCGCGTGCTCAGGTGTGTCAGCGTCGGTGATTTGACACAACGTGTCGAAATCGAATGCGAAGGCGATCACCAGCGCATGAAGGACGCGATCAATGCCTTGGTCGACAGCCTGACGAAATTCGCGGTCGATGTGGAGGACGCTGCAAGCAAGGTCGCCAGCGGCTCGCAGGAGCTGTCGGCAAGCGCCGAGCAGCTCTCGCAAGGCTCGACTGAGCAGGCCTCGGCGACCGAGGAGGCCTCGTCCTCGATGGAGGAGATGGCGGCCAATGTGAAGCAGAACGCCGAGAACGCCTCAACGACCGAGAAGATGGCTGGCCAGTCGGCCAAGGACGCCGAGGCCTCCGGCATCGCGGTCGGCAAGGCGGTCGACGCCATGCAGACCATCGCCGCCAAGATCAACATCGTTCAGGAGATCGCGCGTCAGACGGATCTTCTGGCCCTGAACGCGGCGGTCGAGGCCGCCCGAGCCGGCGAGCACGGCAGGGGCTTCGCGGTGGTGGCCTCCGAGGTGCGCAAGCTCGCCGAGCGCAGCCAGGCGGCCGCAGCCGAAATCGGTACGCTCTCGGTCGACACGGTGAAGGTTGCCCAGGAGGCTGGCGCAATGCTGGCCAAGCTGGTGCCCGACATCAAGAAGACGGCTGAACTGGTCGAGGAGATCACCGCCGCTTGCCGCGAGCAGGATGTCGGCTCCAGCCAGATCAACCAGGCGATCCAACAGCTCGACAAGGTCACGCAGCAGAACGCGGCGGCCTCCGAGGAGGTCTCCGCCACCTCCGAGCAGCTCGCAGCCCAGGCCGAGCAGCTCCAGGCCACCACCGCCTTCTTCCGCCTGGACAACCAGACTGCGGCTCGGCCCGCGGTCGTCGACCAGGCGGTCAAGCAACTGCGCGGCAAGGCCGCCAGCATGTCGGCGGCGATCACGCCGAAGAGGACGCCGGCCCGCTCCGCCAGGAAGGTCGCCAATGGCGGCTTCACCTTCGACATGAATGCCGGCGAAGACAACGACGACGCCGCCTTCCACCGCAATTGAGAGGCTCAAGCCCGGCTTCGTCATCGGCGGAGCCGGGCCGCTGGTCCCAGATTCTCACCGCGAGGTCACCATGGCTGATACCGCCCAATATCTGACGCTTGGCATCGACCAGGAGCTGTTCGGCATCGATATCCGCAACGTCCGGGAAATCCTCGACATGCGGCCCATTTCGAAGCTTCCGCATGCGCCGAATTTCCTGCTCGGCATGATCGATGTCCGCGGCGCCGGCTACCCGATCGTCGACCTGCGGACCAAGCTCGGCCTGGTCCGCGCCGAGCCGACGGAGGCCACCCGGATCATCATCCTCGACGTGCCGGTCAAGGGCCGTACGCTGGGCGTCGGCTTCGTCGCCGACCGCGTGTTCGAGGTCACCGGCCTCGACGACGACCAGACCGAGGCAGCCCCCGATGTCGGCGGCCGCTGGCAGTCGAACTACATTGCCGGCATCGGCCGCAAGGGCGAGTCCTTCATCGTCGTCTTCGATCTCGAACGCCTGATGGAAACGGACGATCTGCCCGCCTTCGCCGGCGCGCCGGCAGAAGAGGCAGCCTGATCTAATGGCGCAGCCTCAAACGGACGCGTTCGACCGCCTGAACGATAGACACTTCACCGCGATCGCGCAGGTTATCGAGACGCGCGTCGGCATCAAGCTGCCGAAGACGAAACAGACCATGGTCGAGGGGCGCCTGCGCAAGCGCGTGCGCGCTCTCGGTCTGGCAGACCTCACGGCCTATGGTGACCTACTTTTCAAGAAGGATGGCCTGAACGCGGAGCTTGTCCATCTGATCGACTGCGTCACCACGAACAAGACGGATTTCTTCCGCGAGCCGAGCCATTTCGAGTTCCTGCGCGATGTGGCGGTGCCGCAGCTTGCACGCCGGCGCGGCGAGCGGCAGCTCAATCTCAAGATCTGGAGCGCCGCCTGCTCGACGGGGGCGGAGGCCTACACGGCGGCGATGGTGCTGCAGGATCTTGTCAATGCCGGCACGCCGCTGCGCTTCTCGATCCTGGGGACGGATATCTCGACCGAGGTGGTGCGCGATGCGCGCGCGGCGATCTATCCGCGCGACTTCGTCGCTCCGGTGCCGGCGGCGATGCAGCAGCGTTACCTGATGCGCGCCAGGAACCCACGCGATACGGTCGTCAGGATCACGCCTGAGCTGCGCCGGACCGTTCATTTCGAGCGGCTCAACCTGATGGACGAGAGCTACCCCTTCGACCGCGACGTCGATGTGATTTTCTGTCGCAACGTGCTGATCTATTTCGACAAGCCGACGCAGCTGGCCGTGATTTCCAGGCTCGCGTCCCATCTGCGTCCCGGGGGGTATCTCATGCTCGGCCATTCGGAATCGATGGCCGGCAGCGGCATCGATGGGCTGAACTCGGTCGCCCCCACCATCTATCAGGCCAGCCAGGCCGGCCAGGCCGCCGGCAGGAGGACCGCCGCATGAACCGCAAGCCCATCCGCGTCCTCATCGTCGACGACTCTGCCTCAGTTCGTCAGGTGATGAACGCGATCCTCGAAGAGGATCCCGGGATCGAGGTCATGGGCACTGCGGCGGATGCTTTCGCTGCCGCGCGCCG
Source organism: Allobosea vaviloviae (assembly GCF_001298265.1). Classification (GTDB taxonomy): domain Bacteria; phylum Pseudomonadota; class Alphaproteobacteria; order Rhizobiales; family Beijerinckiaceae; genus Allobosea; species Allobosea vaviloviae_B. The sequence continues at coordinate 14,554 of NZ_LGSZ01000095.1, forward strand.
CCTGCAGAGCGAAATTCCCGATGTCATGATCCTCGATATCGAGATGCCCGGCATGGATGGGCTGACCTTCCTGCGCAAGATCATGGCGCAGCGACCGATCCCCGTCATCATCTGCTCGACCCTGACCGAGGCGGGATCGCGGGCGCTCTTCGATGCGCTGGAGGCCGGCGCCGTCGATGTCTTGCCCAAGCCGCGCATCGATACGCGCACGGCTCTGATGGAGACCGCGGACCGCCTGCGCCAGGCCGTCCGAGCCGCTGCCCAGGCCAAGCTGCGTCCGCGCGAACCGCGCCTGCAAGTCGAGAAGAAGCTGACGGCCGACGCCATCCTGCCGCCGCCGGTGCTGGGGCGCGTGCGGCATGCCACGGACAAGATCGTCTGCATCGGCATCTCGACCGGCGGAACCGAAACCCTGCGCGAGGTTCTGGAACAGTTGCCGGCGGATTGTCCCGGCATCGCGATCGTCCAGCACATGCCGGAGAAGTTCACGCTGGCCTTCGCGAGGCGGCTGAACAGCATCTGTGCGATGGAGATCAAGGAGGCGGAGGATGGGGACGAGGTCACCACCGGCCGCGTCCTGATCGCTCCGGGCAACCGTCACATGCTGCTGCAGCGTGTCGGCCAGCAATACCGCGTCGCGATCAAGGACGGTCCGCATGTCTCGCGCCACCGGCCCTCGGTCGATGTGCTGTTCCGCTCGGCGGCGCAATATGCCGGCGCCAACGCGCTGGGGATCATCATGACCGGCATGGGCGATGACGGCGCGCGCGGGCTGCTCGAGATGCGCAAGGCCGGCGCACGCACGCTGGCACAAGACGCCGAGAGCTGCGTCGTCTTCGGAATGCCCAAGGAGGCGATCGATCTCGGCGCGGCCGAACGGATCGTCAAGCTATCTCGTGTACCGCAGGAGATCATGGCGTGGCCGCAGGCGACGTCTGCGTTGGGGGGCGGGAATGCGCGCGACGTTTGAAGTCGACAATGGCATCGGTGGCGCGGCGACCGGCGTAGGCGATCCGGGATTGGCGAGGCTGGTCGCGGCACTCGAAGGCAGTGCCCGCGAGATCGACGTCACCTTTGCCCGGGCCGGCAGCCAGCTCGGTGAAGGCCTGAGCCTGTTCGAGGGCCTGAAGGAACGGCTTTCGACGCTCTCGGCGGAACTGTCCGGGACCGAGATCGCGGATGCGGGCAAGTCCCTTTCGGGTTTGGCGGGGGAGTTGCGCGCGATCAATGACGGGCTGCGCGACGAGACCGGCGTGCTGCAGGAACTCACGACCCACAGCAAGGCGGCGTCTCTGGCTCTCGATCGCCTGCTGGAGCATATGCGGCTGATCACCATTCTCGCCCGGAGCGCCCGGATCGAGGCCGTCTCGGTGCAGGCGGCAGGCCGCGATTTCGGCGACTTCACCAGCGAGATCGTCGCGTTGACGACGCAGGCCCAGCACACCATCCAGAGTTGCGCCCGAGACCACGACCATCTGAGTGCCCTGCTCGGCTCGGCGCTGTCGGCCCAGCGCGACTTCGAGGGGCGCTATGGCCATGCATTGTCGGGACTGGCCGACAATCTCGAACAAACCCTTGCCGAGGTGGCCGAGCGCCAGCGGCGCAGCGTCTCCCTGACAAGCGATGCCGCGGCCCATTCCGGCAAGATCGCGATGGCGGCCGGCGGCGCGATCATCGCCCTGCAATCGGGGGACAGCATCCGGCAGCGGCTGGAGCATGTCATCAAGGCGCTGCGTCTACTTGGCTCGCTCGACGGCACGTCGGGGCCGGGCGCTGATTTCGACGCGGTGGAGCGCGGCGCAGCCGGGCTCGTGCTGCGCAGGCTTCAGGCCGCGCAACTCGACGAGAGCGCGTTGACGCTCGCGCAGGACGCGGATGCGATCGAGTCCGCGCTCGCGCTGCTGGCCGGCGACACGGCTGGCCTGCTCGATCTCGTGCGCTCGCTCTATCAAGGCGATGGTGGCGGCAAGTCCGAGCGCAGCCAGTCGGGCTCCTTCCTGGCTGATCTCGAATCGGATCTGGCGCAGGCTTCCGATCTGCTGGGCAAGTGCGACCGCGCCCGTTCCGGTGTCGATCGCGTCACGTCGGCCCTCGCGACCGTGCTCGAAACCTGCCAGCAGACTGTCGCGGCACTCGCCGGCACGGTCTCCAGCATCGTCCTCATCGGCATGAATGCAGGTCTGCGCGCAGCACGCATCGGCACCGGCGGGCGCAGCCTCGTCGTCATCGCCCAGGAGCTGAAAGTCGCGGCCGATCAGGTCGCGACGGACGCCAACCATCTGACGCCGACCTTCGCGCGGATGCAGGAGGCCTCCGCCGGGCTGACGCGCGGCGGGCGCCTCGACGCTGCCCATTTCGCCGCTCTGGACGAAGCCATGCGCAGCTCCCTCTCGGCCATGCGCCAGACCGGCGACCGGCTCGGTGCGACACTGGGCCAGTTGACGCGTGAGGGCGGCGGCTTCAGTGCCGTGGTCGCGGATGCGCGGCTGTCCTTCTCCAATGCGGGCGCGATGAGCGACCTGATCGCCTCGGGCGCCGTCGAACTCGCGCGCGGGGCGGCCGATCAGGAGATGCCCTCGCGGGCCGATGTCGCCGAGCGCGTGCGCGGTCTCGTCGATGCTCACATCTGGCCGAACTATACTATGGTGGGCGAGCGGACGATCCATCAGGCTGTGATCGGATTGCTGTTGCCGGCGCAATCCGGAGCGGCTGCGCCCGTCGTCGTGCAGTCGACGGACAGCCTCGACGACTTCCTGTTCTGAGCGACAGGCACGTAACGCACCAGTCCGTCGAAGTGATTCGAAAAGCGGCCGCAGAGAACTGCAGCACCTCGATCTTGTGCGTCTGGTGCCGGCCTGTGTCGTTGCACGCCGTGCGTGCAAAGCGGCCGCATATCGCGGAACCTACGGTGGATCGTCAACCTTTGACGCAGGTTTCGATGCGCTGCGGATAGACATTCTCCTGTCTTCGCCGTAATCCCGATACAGTTCTCACAGCAATGTTATTTTTTCTCTCGATCGGAACGCACCATGGCAGACAATAACGAAGAGCTTCTGGACCTGACGACCTCGATCGTCTCCGCCTACGTCGCCCGCAACAACGTCCCCCGCGCCGATCTCGCCGATCTGATCGCCAGCGTCCACGCCTCGCTCGCCAAGCTTGGTGGCGAGCCCGAGGCGCCGGCTGCCGCGCCGCTGGTTCCGGCCGTGTCCATCCGCAAGTCGGTGACGCCGGAGGCCATCATCTGCCTCGAAGACGGCAAGTCCTTCAAGTCGCTGAAGCGCCATCTCAGCAGCAAGTACGACCTGACGCCCGAGCAGTACCGCACGAAGTGGGGCCTGCCGGCCGATTACCCGATGGTCGCTCCGGCCTATGCCGAGGCGCGCTCGGCGCTGGCCAAGTCGATGGGCCTGGGTCGCAAGGCCGCGGTTCCGGCCGTCGCCGCCGCGAAGCCCAAGCGCGCCGCCCGGGCCAAGGCCTGAGCAGCCAAGGCCTGAACGGGCAAGGCCTGAAACGACCACGCGACGGACCGGCTCCCGCCATGGGCGGCCGGTTCGCGCAAATGCGTCCGGATAGGAGATTGCGTTGGCGATACGGCCCGGACGCAAGGACGCCAAGACGGCAGATGTCCCCGCCGATGAGCTGCGAACGGGCTCCGGCGCGCCCGCTGCCGCCGGCCGCACGCTCGAACAGGCGCTGGGCCAGCGCATCCGCGCCATCCGCCACGACCTCGACCTGACCGTCTCGGACCTCGCGGGGGCCTCTGCGATCTCGGTCGGGATGCTCTCGAAGATCGAGAACGGGCTGATTTCGCCTTCGCTTGCGACGCTGCAGGCGATCACGGCAGCGCTCAACGTGCCGATCAGCTCGCTCTTCTCGGTCTTCGAGGAAAAGCGCGACTGCTCCTATGTGCCGGCCGGGCAGGGCGTCCATATCGAGCGGCGCGGCACCAAGGTCGGCCATCTCTACGAACTGCTGGGCCATGCGCTTGGCGGCGAGATCGCGGTCGAACCCTATCTGATCACCCTGAGCGAGGAGGCGGTGCCCTATACCGGCTTCCGCCATGCCGGCGTCGAGTTCATCTACATGCTGAGCGGCGAGGTCATCTACCGTCATGGCGATCGGACCTATCATCTGCGCCCTGGCGACTCGCTGCTGTTCGATTCCGCCGCGACCCATGGGCCGGAGGAGCTGATCGTGCGGCCGATGACCTATCTCTCGATCATCATCTTCAACCGGCTGCCGCCAGCCGTCTGATTTTCTCCAAGAGAAAATTATATTCCTATGATTGACGGCTCATGGGCTGCAATCTAGACATGCGTAGGGCGCTGCGACGGGCGCCTGACCTGTCAGGAACGGCGTCATGTGCGGCATTGTCGGCTTGTTCATCAAGGATCCGCAGCTCGAACCCGAGCTCGGTTCGCTGCTCTCGACCATGCTCGGCGTGATGTGCGACCGCGGGCCGGATTCCGCCGGTTTCGCCATCTATGGTGAGGGCAGCCCCGGCTCGGTCAAGCTGACGCTGCGTGGACCCGAGGGGACGGATTTCGCTGGTCTGGCCGCCGGCCTCGGCCTGCCGGCGACCATCCGCGACACCCATGCCGTGCTCACCGTTCCGGTGGGGCAGGAGATGGCGGTCAGGGCCTCGTTGGCCGCAAGCGCCTCCGGCATCGCCGTCGTCGGCGCCGGCGAGCGCATGGAGATCTACAAGGAGGTCGGGCTGCCGACGCAGGTCGCCAAGCGCTTCGGGCTGGAGCGCATGGCCGGGACCCACGCCATCGGCCACACCCGCATGGCGACCGAGAGCGCGGTCACGACCGACGGCGCCCATCCCTTTTCGACCGGCGCGGACCAATGCCTCGTCCATAACGGCTCGCTCTCGAACCATCGCGGCCTGCGCCGACGGCTGGAGCGCGAGGGGCTCGCCTTCGCCACCGACAATGACAGCGAGGTCGCCGCTGCCTACCTGACCTCGCGCATGCGCACGGGCGACACGCTCGGGCAGGCACTGGAGCATTCGCTTGATGATCTCGACGGCTTCTACACCTTCGTCGTCGGCACCGAGAGCGGCTTCGGCGTGCTGCGAGACCCGATCGCCTGCAAGCCGGCGGTGATGGCGGAGACGCAATCCTACGTCGCCTTCGGCTCGGAATACCGGGCGCTGGCCGATCTGCCGGGCATCGCCCAGGCGAGGGTCTGGGAGCCGGAACCCGCGAAGGTCTATTTCTGGAACCGCCTGCAATGAGCGCCCATCATGCCATCGACCTCGCCACCGGCTCGGTGCGGGAGCTCAACGCCGCGCTGCACGCGCTCAGCCCCGACACCAACGAGACGCTATGGCGCGTCTCCAATCCGCGCGGGCTCCATGCGGTCGCGGCCGGGGTCGATGCCCCCGTCACGATCGAGATCGACGGGCCGGTCGGCTATTACTGCGGCGGCATGAACAAGCATGCCAGCATCGTCGTCAACGGCAATGCCGGTGTCGGTCTCGCCCAGAACATCATGTCGGGCTTCGTCCATGTGAAGGGCGATGCCAGCCAGTCGGCCGGCGCTACCGGTTGCGGCGGCATGATCGTCATCGACGGCAATGCCTCCGCCCGCTGCGGCATCTCGATGAAGGGCGTCGACATCGTCGTGAAGGGCTCGGTCGGCCACATGTCAGCCTTCATGGGCCAGGCGGGCAGTCTCGTTGTGCTCGGCGATGCCGGCGAGGCGCTGGGCGACAGCCTCTACGAGGCCAGGCTGTTCGTGCGCGGCACGGTCGCGAGCCTCGGCGCCGACTGCATCGAGAAGGAGATGCGCGACGAGCACCGGGCGCTGCTGGCGGCCAAGCTCGAGGCGGCAGGCCTGGCCGGCTCCGTCGATATCGGCGAGTTCAAGCGCTACGGCTCGGCGCGCACGCTCTATCATTTCCACGTCGACAACGTGTCGAGCTACTGAAGGCACCTGGCGATGAGCGATCTGAGAAAGACACCCCGGACGGTCCCGCGCACCTCGTCGACCTTCGATGACTACACGCTCTCGGAAATCCGCCGCGCGGCGGCGACCGGCATCTACGACATCCGCGGCGGCGGCGCGAAGCGCAAGCTCCCGCATTTCGACGACCTGCTCTTCCTCGGGGCCTCGATCTCGCGCTATCCGCTGGAGGGCTACCGCGAGACATGCTCGACCGAAGTCGTGCTCGGCACGCGCTTCGCCAAGAAGCCGATCACCCTGAAGATTCCCGTCACCATCGCGGGCATGAGCTTCGGCTCGCTCTCGGCCAATGCCAAGGAGGCGCTCGGGCGTGGCGCCTCGGCTATGGGCACCTCGACCACGACCGGCGATGGCGGCATGACCCAGGAAGAGCGCCAGAGCTCGCAGATCCTGGTCTACCAGTACCTGCCGTCACGCTACGGCATGAACCCCGACGATCTGCGCAAGGCTGACGCCATCGAGATCGTCGTCGGGCAGGGTGCCAAGCCCGGCGGCGGCGGCATGCTGCTCGGCCAGAAGATCACCGAGCGCGTCGCGGCGATGCGGACCCTGCCGGTCGGCATCGACCAGCGCTCCGCCTGCCGCCACCCGGACTGGACCGGGCCCGACGATCTCGAGATCAAGATCGAGGAACTGCGCGAGATCACAGATTGGGAGAAGCCGATCTATGTGAAGGTCGGCGCGGCCCGCCCCTATTACGACACGGCGCTCGCCGTGAAGTCCGGCGCCGATGTCGTCGTCGTCGACGGCATGCAGGGTGGCACGGCGGCGACGCAGGAAGTCTTCATCGAGAATGTCGGCATCCCGACGCTGGCGGCCGTCCGTCAGGCGGCGCAGGCGCTGCAGGATCTCGGCATGCACCGCAAGGTCCAGCTCATCGTCTCCGGGGGCATTCGCAACGGTGCCGACGTCGCCAAGGCGCTGGCGCTGGGCGCGGATGCGGTCGCCATCGGCACGGCGGCGCTGGTCGCGCTCGGCGACAACGATCCGCAGTGGGAGGCCGAATACCAGGCGCTCGGCACCACGGCCGGCGCCTATGACGATTGGCATGAGGGCCGCGACCCCGCCGGCATCACCACGCAGGACCCGGCGCTCTCGGCCAGGCTTGATCCGGTTGCGGCCGGCCGCCGCCTCGCCAACTACCTCGCCGTGCTGACGCTCGAATGCCAGACCATCGCGCGCGCCTGCGGCAAGAGCCATGTCCACAACCTCGAGCCCGAGGATCTGGTCGCGCTGACGATCGAGGCCGCCGCGATGGCACGAGTCCCGCTTGCGGGGACGGACTGGATACCGGGCGTGACCGGCCGCTTCTGAGTGGGGGCACGACGCATCATGTGAATGAGCCCGATAACGGGCCTTCGAGGGGAACTGCATCGACCATGGCCACCGATCTCGCCAAGATCGCCGCCGAACGCGGCATCAAGTACTTCCTGATCTCCTATGTCGATCTCTTCGGGGGCTTGCGGGCCAAGCTCGTGCCCGCCAGCGCGATCGGCCCGATGCAGCGCGATGGCGCGGGCTTCGCCGGTTTCGCGACCTGGCTCGACATGAGCCCGGCCGATCCCGATCTCTTCGCCGTGCCCGATCCCGACAGCCTGATCCAGTTGCCCTGGAAGCCGGAGATCGGCTGGCTGGCCTCGGACCTCGTCATGGATGGCAAGCCGGTCGCCCAGGCGCCGCGCACGGTGCTGAAGACCCAGCTCGCCGCCGCCGATGGCTACACCATGAAAACCGGCGTCGAATGCGAGTATTTCCTGATTTCGGCCGATGGCACGCAGATTTCCGATGCCGCCGACAACGCCGTGAAGCCCTGCTACGACCAGTCGGCCCTGATGCGCCGCTACGAGGTCATCCGCGAGATTTGCGACGCGATGCTCTCGCTCGGCTGGGGCGCCTACCAGAACGACCATGAGGACGCCAACGGCCAGTTCGAGATGAACTGGAACTACGACGACGCGCTCAAGACCGCCGACCGGCACGTCTTCTTCAAGTTCATGGTCCGCTCGATCGCCGAGAAGCACGGCCTGCGCGCGACCTTCATGCCCAAGCCCTTCATCGACCTGACCGGCTCGGGCTGCCACATCCATGTCTCGCTGTGGAAGGGGGAGACGAACGCCTTCTCTGACCCGCAGGGCGAACTCGGCCTGTCCGCGCTCGGCTACAGCTTCATCGGCGGGCTGATCCACAATGCCGACGCGCTCTGCGCCATCACCAACCCGACGGTGAACTCCTACAAGCGCATCAACGCGCCCCGCACCGTCTCGGGCGCGACCTGGGCGCCCAATACCGTGACCTATACCGGCAACAACCGCACTCACATGATCCGCATCCCCGATGCCGGGCGCTTCGAGTTCCGCCTCGCGGACGGCGCCGCCAACCCCTATCTGCTGCCCGCTGCCGTGCTCGCGGCCGGCATGGACGGCATCCGCAACACCCGCGATCCGGGCAAACGCCTCGACATCAACATGTACACCGACGGCCACAAGGTCCGCGGCGCCAAGAAGCTGCCGCTGAACCTGCTCGATGCCCTGCGCGCGCTCGACAAATCGACCGTGTTGCGGACCGCGCTCGGCGCCCCGCTGATCGACGGCTTCCTCAAGCTCAAGACGCAGGAGTGGAACGACTATTCGCGCCACCTGACGCAATGGGAGCGGACAAATACGCTGGACATTTGAGAGGCGCTCGCAATGACGCCCGCCTGTTCGCCTGCGGCCCCCGTCACCCCTTCGCCAGCAGCTCCTTCCGCAGCATGCAATGCACGCCCTTGTGCTGGTTCACCGTCTGGGTGACGCGCAGATCGGCCGCCATCGAGCACAGGGCATAGGCCTGTTCGCGGGTGATGCCGGTGCGCTCGACGATCAGCACGATCATGTCGCGCAGCGCCTTCTCGGCGCAGCGGTCGAGATCGGGGTCCATGCCGCAGGTGATGACATGGGTCGGCGTCTCCGCGCGGGGATAGGTGAAGTGCAGGTCCTTGCGCACGGTCAGCTTGAACGTGCCCGACAGCGCGGTCTCGATCGCGGTGACGTTGACCTCGCCGTCGCCCTGCACGCCATGGCCGTCGCCGACCGAGAACAGCGCGCCGGGCACGAACACCGGCAGATAGAGCGTCGTGCCGGCGACCAGCTCCTTGTTGTCAAGATTGCCGCCGAAGGCGCGCGGGATGATCGAGGTGCAGCGCCCCCATTCCAGCGGCGGCGCCACGCCCATCACGCCGAAGAACGGCGCCAGCGGCAATTCCAGACCCCAGGGCATCGTGCCGACCATGCGGGTGGAATCGAGCGGGATGTTCATCAGGTGGAAATGCGGGAAGTCGTCGGGCAGCGTGCCGGCGAGCGGCCGGTTGAGGTTGTAGCCCCAGTCCTGCCGCAGCGAGACGGATTCGATGTCGACCTGCAGCACGTCGCCGGGCCAGGCGCCTTCGACCGAGACGGCGCCCGTCAGGATATGCGGGCCGAAGGGCGGGCCCTTCTGCGCGGCATGAATCGCATGCAGCTCGGGCGGGACATGGAAGCCGGCGGGCGGCAGGGTCTCGAGCGTGCCGCTGACGGATTCGATCGTGACGCTCTCGCCGCTGGCGATGGTCAGCGCGGGGGCGACGCGGGCATCGAAATAGCCCCAGTGACAGGTTTCCGGTGAGGCTTTCAGGTGATGGGTCATGATCCGTCCGTGGCGGCTGTCGCGTGAGGATGGGCTGCGGGCGCTTCGCCTGTCGAGTGCAAATTTCGTGCGCTGCGGCGGTCGGCCTCTTGCCTTGGCCGGCGAGACGTTGCGAGTTGACGGCTCTGCCGACGCCAACCCGAGACCACGATGCCAAGAGACCTGACCGCCATCGCCCTGTTCTGCGGCTCCAACACCGGCCATGGCGAGGCCTATCGCGAAGCCGCAACCGCGCTCGGCGCCGAGATCGGCCGACGCGGCCTGACGCTGGTCTATGGCGGCACGCATAAGGGCTTGATGGGCATCGTCGCCGATGCGGTGCTGGCTCAAGGCGGCGCGGTGCATGGCGTGATCACGCGAAGGCTCGCCGATCTCGGCCACCTCCACGAGAGCCTGACCCGCCACGAGATCGTCGACGGTATGCGGGCGCGGAAAGAACGCATGGCCGATCTCGCCGACGGCTTCGTCGCCATGCCCGGCGGGATCGGCACGCTCGAGGAGTTCATGGAGGCCTGGACGCTGAACCAGCTCGGCGACATGGACAAGCCGGCCGGACTCTTCGACGTTGCCGGCTACTACCAGCCCTTCATGGGCTTCATCGACCATATGATCGCGCAGGGCTTCCTGCCGCCGGCGCATCGGGATGGCATCGTGGCCGATGCCGATCCGGCCCGCCTGCTCGACGGGCTGATCGCCTTCGAGCGCGTCACCGTGCCGAAATGGCTGTAGATCGAAGGCGAGGCCGTTTCCGTCATTGCGAGTATAGCGAAGCGATCCAGAGCGGCAGCGCTCTACGCCCCCCTGGATTGCTTCGCTGCGCTCGCAATGACGCGTCGTGACAGCGCGGGTCAGGCGTTGCTCTCCAGCTTCCGCGCCAATTGCTCGGCGAACTTCGCCGCCGCCACCGGCAGCGAGCGGCCGTGCAGTTGCCCCATCGCGAAACGGGCTGGCGCGATGTCGCGCGGATCGATCGGCCGCGAGATCAGCCCGTCGCGTTCCTTGAGGTTGCTCGGTGCGCCGATCTCGATCTGGAAGGTGATCGCATTTTCGAAGCGCACATAATTGCGCAGGAACTCGAAGGAGTTGGATTCGACCACCGGCGACATCCGGAATGAGCTGCGCGCCAGCGCCTCCTCCAGCAACTGCCGCCCGCCATAGCCCTTGTCGGGCAGAGCCAGCGGATAATCGGCGCAGTCGCGCAGGCGCAATGAGCCCTCTCCGGCGAGCGGATGGTCGTGGCGCATGATCGCGACGATGCGCTGCTCGGCCGAGGCGACGACCTGGAAACCCGCCATCGCCGACATCCGGAAGATCAGCGCGAGATCGACCTCATAGGCGACGAGTGCCCGCAAGGCCTCGCTGTGGACGGCGACGCGCACGTCGAATTCCACGATCGGGAAGGCCCGCCGGTAGGAGGCGATTTCGACGGGCAGGAAGTCATGGGCCAGCGCATGGCTGCAGGCGATCGAGACCGTGCCGCGCCGGAAGCCCGACAGGTCCTCGATCTGCGAGCGCACCCGGCCGATATCGGCGAGCTGGCTGCGGATATGCCGGATCAGCAATTCGCCGGCGGCGTTCAGCCTGACCCCGCGCGGCAAACGCTCGAAGATCTTGGTGCCGAGCTCCTCCTCGATGTCCTGCACGCGCCGGTTCAGGGCCGATGCGGTGATGTTCAGCCGCTCGGCCGCCTTGCGGATCGAACCGACGCGGGCGACCTCGTCGATATAGGTGAGCAGGCGCAGATGCTTCACGGCGCGATCCTCATGAGCGATGCGTTTTTCGAACAGCTCCGGCAAGAAGTCAGCACAAGACGGCATCGGTCAACCCGGCATAGGCTTCATCCATGGCAGCGGCAGAGGGCCGCGCAAGCAGCAGGCATGGGAGAGACCGCAGATGACGGGGATCAGCAGACGCCGTTTCAGCCTTGCCGCCGGTGCGGCGGCCCTGGTCTCCGCCCTGCCGCGCCCGGCGCTGGCGCAGACGCCGACCAAGCTCAAGATGATCCTGAACTGGCGCTATCAGGGGCCGCAGGGCTGGTTCTTCCTGGCCGAGGATCGCGGCTATTTCCGCGCCGAAGGCCTGGAAATCACCATGGATCAGGGCAATGGCTCGGGCGCCGCCGTCGGCTCGGTCGCCTCGGGCTCCTATGATCTCGGCTTCGGCGACATCAACGCACTGATCCAGCTCGTGGCGAAAAGCCAGATCGGGGCCGCCACGCCGCTGGCGATCTCGGCGACCTATAACCGTCCGCCCTTCACCATCGCGGTCAAGGCTGACGGCCCGATCAAGACGCCCAAGGATCTCGAAGGCCGCACGCTCGGCGGCCCGGCCAATGATGGCGCGCTGAAGCTCTTCCCGGCTTTCGCCAAGCTCGCTGGCATCGACGCTTCCAAGGTCAACATCACCAACATGCAGCCCAATCTGCGCGAGCAGATGCTGCAGCGCGGCCAGGTCGACGGTGTCTTCGGCTTCGTCAACACCATCGCCTTCTCGGCCAAGCTCGTTGGCATCGACCCCAACAAGGACTTCCGCTTCATCAATTTCGGCGACTACGGCATGGACCTCTACTCCAACGCCATGATCGCCTCGCGCAAGCTCGCGACCGAGAACCCCAACGCGCTGAAAGGCCTGCTGCGGGCGATCGATCGCGGCATCAAGGATACGCTCAAGGATAACGACGCTGCGATCGAGGCCGTCGCCAGGCGCGAGCCGCTGATCAACAAGGCGATCGAGAAGGAACGCCTGATCGCGACGCTGGCCTCCGAGATGAGCCATCCCGAGGCGGCCAAGATCGGGCTCGGCGATGTCGACGACGCGCGTTTCAAGAAGTCGATCGCCATCGTCGTCGAGGCAGACGGCCTGCCGCGGATGCCGGCCCCCGACGAGATCTTCAGCCGCGCCTTCCTGCCGCCCCTGGCCGACCGCATCACCAAGCTGGGGTGAACCTCACCGTCATTCCGGGGCTCGCGCAGCGAGAACCCGGAACCCACGACCGGGTGAGCCCAGAGGCGGGAAGGTCGTGTCCCCTCCCGTGGGTTCCGGGTTCGCCCCTGCGGGGCGCCCCGGAATGACAACTGAAATCACTGAGCGACGACAGCGCCCATTCTGATGCCGAGAACATACGCATGGATCTGAACCTCACAGGCCGCGTCGCGGTCATCACCGGCCCGGCCAAGGGCATGGGCGCCGCCGTCACCCGGGCCTTCGCCACTGAGGGCTGCAGGCTCGCTTTGATCGGCCGCGACGTCGCGGCGATCGAGCCGGTCGCGGCCGAGGTGCGGGCGAAGGGCGCGGAAGCGATCGTGATCGCCTGCGACATCACCAAGGGCAGCGACTGCGAGGCGGCCATCGCACAGACGCTGACCGAATTCGGCGGGCGCATCGACATCCTCGTCAACGTCGCCGGCGGCTCGGGGCCGATCGGCAAGACCGGCTGGGAGACCACGGAGGACGAGTTCGACGAGATCGTCGATCTCAACATGCGCGGCTGCTTCAACACCATGCGCGCCTGCCTGCCGGCGATGATCGCGCAGCAGGGCGGCAAGATCGTCAATGTCGGCGGCACCTTCGGCATGCGCGGGCGGGCCGGGCGCATGGCCTATTCGGCTTCAAAGTGGGGACTGCGCGGCATCACCAAGAGCTTCGCGCTCGAGGCCGGCCCCTATGGCATCAACGTCAACTGCGTCGCGCCGGGCATGGTCGACGGGCCGCGCTTCCGCGGCAAGGTCGTGCCGGAGATGGCCCGGCGCCTCGGCATCTCGGAAGAGGCCGCCTTCGAGAAGCACGCGGCCGATTATGCGCTGAAGCGCGTCTCGACCGATGAGGACGTGGCCAATGCCTGCCTCTTCCTCGCCTCCGACGTTTCCCGCCAGATCACCGGCGTCGACCTGCCGGTCGATGGCGGCTGGGCCATGCTGTGAGCGCCCCGATGAGCGAGACGCCCTTCATCGCCGATCTCGTCCTGACTGGCGGCACGGTCGTCAGCGGCAAGACGCGCTACCGCGCCGATGTCGCGATCAAGGACGGGCTGATCGCGCTCGTTGGCTCACCCGCCGCGATGCCGGCCGCCCGCGAGACCGTCGACGTCACCGGCCAATTCCTGCTGCCCGGCGCCATCGACGTGCACGTCCATTTCCGCGAGCCCGGCTACACCCACAAGGAAGACTGGCGCACCGGCAGCGCGGCGGCCGCGATGGGCGGCACCACCACCGTCTTCGAGATGCCCAACACCAACCCGCCGACGCGCTCGGTCAAGGAGCTGCGCCAGAAGCAGGAGGCTGCCGCCAAGGCCCATGTCGATTACGGCATCTACGGCCTGCTGGCAGAAGACAATATCGACGAGCTCCAGGGCCTGATCGACGGCGGCGTCAACGCCTTCAAATGCTTCATGGGCAACACCTTCGGCAATCTGCCCTCGCCCTCGACGGGGGCGATGCTGGAGGGCTTCGAGATCATCGCGCCCTCGGGCCTGCGCATCTCGCTCCATGCCGAGACGGCCTCGATCATGGCCTGGCGCCAGAAGCGGCTGATGGAGGCGGGACGTAACGACCCGCTCGCCCATATCGCCGCGCGCCCGGCGATCGTCGCGGCCGAGGCCGTCTCCCGCGCGGCGGAACTGGCGGAATGGACCGGCGCGCGCATCCATATCCTGCACATCTCCTCGGCTGCCGAACTGCGCCCGCTCGCCGCCGCCAAGGCGCGCGGCGTCGAGATCACCGGCGAGACTTGCCCCTGCTATCTCCTGCTCGACTCGCGCGACTATGCGCGGCTCGGTTCGATCATCCGGGTCAACCCGCCGGTGCGCGAGGCCTCGGATTCGGAAGCGATCTGGGCGGCGCTGCAATCGGGCGTCATCGACATGATCGCGACCGACCACGCGCCCCATACGGTCGAGGAGAAGACCAGGGACGTGATCTGGCAGGCCGATTGCGGCTTCCCCGGCGTCGAGACGCAGATGCCGCTGATGCTGAACGAGGTCTCGAAAGGCCGCATGACGCTCGAGCACTACGTCGCGATCTCGGCCGAGAACCCGGCGAAGTCCTTCGGGCTCTGGCCGCATAAGGGCCGCATCGAGACCGGCGCCCATGCCGACATCGCCGTCGTCGACATGAACAGGACCGAGACGATCCGAGCGGAAGCCCTGCACTCGCGCGGCAAGATCACGCCCTTCGAGGGCGTCAGCGTCACCGGCGTCCCCATCCACACGCTGGTGCGGGGCCGCTTCGTCCAGCGCGACCGCAAGCTCGTCCCCGAGACCAGCGGCTGGGGCCGGCAGGTCACGTCGATCCAGGCGATGCCGAAACCCACCATTCGCAACGCCGACCAGACCCTGGCCGCCTCTTTGCAAGCGCCTGCCATCACCGCAGAGGGAGCCGGGCCGTGAACGCCGCCGTCACCGATATCAGGCAGGGCACCGCGACGCCCGCGCCAACCTTCATCGAGTTCCAGGACGCCTCGATCACCTATGGCCGCGGCGCCAGGGCGGTCCAGGCGCTGGCACCGACCTCGCTCAAGATCGGGGAGGGCGAATTCGTCGCGCTCGTCGGCCCGTCGGGCTGCGGCAAGTCGACGATCCTCAAGATGGTCGGCGAATTGCTGGCTCCCTCGACCGGCCATGTCTTCGTCGCCGGCCGCGAGATCGGCGCGACGCCGATCCGCATCGGCATGGCCTATCAGAACCCCACGCTGCTGCCCTGGCTCAACATCCGCGACAACGTCATGCTGCCGCTGAAGATCGTGCCGCCCTTCCGGCAGGGTTATCGCGCCAAGCGCAAGACCGAATATCGCGACCGCGTCGAGGCCTTGCTCGACCAGGTGGGGTTGGGCGGCTTCGGCGACAAATTTCCCTGGCAGCTTTCGGGCGGCATGATGCAGCGCGCCAATCTCTGCCGCGCCCTGATCCACGACCCCGATCTCCTGCTGCTGGACGAGCCCTTCGGGGCGCTTGACCAGTTCACCCGCGAGGAGCTCTGGGCGATCATGCAGGATCTCTGGCTCTCCAAGAAGCTGACCGTGCTTCTGGTCACGCATGATCTAAAAGAAGCCGCCTATCTCGCCGACCGCATCTGCGTGATGAGCGCAAGGCCCGGCCGCATCCTCGACGATTCGCCCGTCGCGATCGCGCGCCCGCGCACCATCGACATGACCTTCGAGCCCGATTTCGTCGCGCTGAACCAGCGCCTGCGGGCGATGATCGTCGGCGCACGCGGCGGCACCGGCATCGTCAGCCATCCCCCGAAACCGGTCTGAGGAGGAATGTGATGAAGCGCCAGTCTCACCCTCCACGTCATCCCGGACAAGCGGCGCAACCGCGCCGATCCGGGATCCATTCCGGAACGGTTCAGGCATGGATCCCGGGTCTTCGCTTCACTTCGCCCGGGATGACGGCGTGCTTGTCCGGCGTCTTCGAGGCACTCACGAAGGAAAGCCTCTGATGGAACGTCTCGGCGAGATCATCCGCGAGAAGGGCGCCTCAACCGCGCTCATCATCGGCGTCTTCGTGTTCTGGGAGCTGTTCTGCCTGATGGCGGGCATCTCCGACATCCTGCTGCCGCGCCCGACGCAGATCATCCAAGCGCTGATCCAGTACTGGCCGGCGATCTGGCCGCACACCTGGCAGACGCTCTACACGACCATTGTCGGCTTCAGCATCGGCGTGGCGATCGGCCTGCTGCTGGGCATCCTGATCGGCTCGTCAAAGCTCGCCTACGACACCGCCTATCCCCTGCTGGTCGGCTTCTCCTCGATCCCCAAGGTCGCGGTCGTGCCGATCTTCGTGCTCTGGTACGGCGCGGGCACCGTGCCGGCGATCCTCACCGCCATGATCATCTGCATCTTCCCGATCGTGGTGAACGTCGCGACCGGCATCGCCACCGTCGAGCCCGAGCTCGAGGACGTGATGAAGACGCTGAAGGCGTCGAAATGGGACATCCTCTGGAATGTCAGCCTGCCGCGCGCGATGCCCTATTTCTTCGCCGCGCTGAAGGTCGCGATCACGCTCGCCTTCGTTGGTTCGGTGGTGGCGGAGACAGTCGCCTCCAACCGGGGCATCGGCAACATGATGATGATCGCTTCATCCAGCTTCAACGTGCCGCTCGTCTTCGCCGGGCTCTTCGTCCTCGCCGGCCTGGGTGTCGCCCTCTACGTCCTGTTCTCGCTGATCGAACGGCGCGTCACCGGCTGGGCCCACCGCAAGACCGATCTCGCGGCGGGTTGAGCGATGTCCTTCACCACACCCACCGCGTCATCCCGGACAAGCCGCGTCAGCGGCACCGATTCGGGATCCATTCCGGAGCCTTTCCGATCGGGGTTCAGGCATGGATCCCGGGTCTTCGCTTCGCTGCGCCCGGGATGACGTCGCGGTGCTTGAACGTTCGTCCAGCAGCATTCCGGGCCTGCCACCCTCACAGGAGAGATTCATGCGCCGCCACTTTCTGAAAGTCACGCTTGCCGCCGCCATCACGGCGACGATGGGCTTCGCCGCGCCTGCCTTGGCGCAGGCGCCGACCAAGATCCGCTTCACGCTCGACTGGAAGTTCCAGGGCGTCCACTCCTGGTATTTCTACGCCAAGGAGAAGGGCTATTTCGCCGCCGAAGGTCTCGATGTCACCATCGACCAGGGAGACGGTTCGGCCGCGACCGTGACGCGCATCATGGGCGGCGCCTATGATGCCGGCTTCGGTGACATGAACGCCATCATCCAGCAGGCCGTGAACAAGCCGGGCGAGCAGCCGGTCATGGTCTACATGATCTACAACAAGGCGCCCTTCGCGATCATCCACAAGGCCGACGGCCCGATCAAGACGCTGAAGGACCTCGAGGGCCGCAAGCTGACCTCGCCGGCCGGCTCGGCGACGCACCGGCTGTTCCCGATCTTCGCCAAGCTCAACGGCATCGACGCCAGCAAGGTCGAGGTCGTCAACATCGCGCCCTCCGTGCAGGAGATGATGATGGTGCAGGGCCAGGTCGATGGCGGCTTCGTCTTCACCGTCACCTCCTACATGAACCTGATCGGGATGAAGCTGAATCCCGACAAGGACTACAAGTTCATCATGTATTCCGACCACGGCATCGAGTCCTACTCGAACGGCGTCATGGTCTCGCAGAAGCTGATCAAGGATAATCCCAAGGCCGTCGCCGGGCTCGTCCGGGCGATCAACAAGGCGATGCTCGAACTGACCGCCAACGCGGCCGAGGGCGGCAAGGTGATGAACCGCGTCGAGCCGACCGTGAACGCCGAGATCGAGGCCAAGCGCATCGAATTCACCTACAAGGCGCATATGTTCACCCCCGAGACGCAGAAGCTCGGTGCCGGCGACGTCTCCGACGAGCGCATGGCCAAGGCGATCACGCAGATCCGCGAGGCGTTCGAGCTGAAGAGCACGCCGAAGGTGGACGAGGTCTTCAACCGCTCCTTCCTGCCGCCGCTGGCCGAGCGCAAGCTTTCGGCACCGAAGAGCTGAGGCCGACGCGTCATTCTCGGGCGGTGCGCAGCGCCGACCCGAGAATCTCGTGACGCAGAAGGCTGGTTTTCAGAGATGCTCGGGTCAAGCCCGAGCATGACGTGCGACAACACGCGACGACGCGCCGATCCACCAGCATAGGCCTCATGATGCGCCAGATCACCGCCAGCCATGCCTTCGACGCGCGCCGCAGCCTGGGCGATACCACGCTCACCGTCGACGGCGGCATGATCGCTGCCGTCGAGGCCGCCGCGAGCCCGCCTCAGGACGACATCGTCGTGCTGCCGGCGCTGGTCAACGCGCATGACCATGCCCGCCCGATCCGCACCAGCTCGGTCGGCGGTTTCGCCCGGCCGCTCGAACAATGGCTGCACCGGCTGGCTCTGTTTGCCCCCGTCGATCCCTATCTCGCGACGCTGGCGCCGCTCGGCCGTGCTGCGCTGGGCGGACAGGGCGCGGTGATGATCCACCATGTCCGGCCGATGGGGCTGACCGATCTCCCCACCGAGGCCGCCGCGATGGCCCGCGCCGCTCGCGATGTGGGGGTGCGCATCGCTTTCGGCGTCGGCATGCGCGACCAGAACCCGTTGGTCTATGGCGATCACGCCCCCGTCCTCGACGAGCTCGACCCCGTCTCCCGCGCCGAGATCGAGGCGCGCTATCTCGCGCCGATGCTCCCCATCGCCGAGCAGATCGCCCGCGTCGATGCGGTCGCCGAGGCCATCGCCGGCCCGATAGTCGATGTGCAATACGCCCCCAACGGCCCGCAATGGGGCTCGGACGCGCTCTGGGAGGCCATCGCCGAAGCCTCGGCCCGCACCGGCCGGCGCGTCACCACCCATCTCTTCGAGACGAAGTATCAGCGCGACTGGGCCGACCGCACCTATCCGGACGGGCTGGTTAAGCACTGGAAGGAAATCGGCCTGCTCTCCCCGCGCTTGACGCTGGCCCACTGCGTCTGGGCAAGGCCCGACGAACTGGAGATGATCGCCGAGGCCGGCTGCGTCATCGCCAGCAACACCTCCTCCAACCTCGCGCTGCGCTCGGGCCTCGCGCCTGTCGCCGAGATGGTCCGCCGCGGCTGCAAGGTCGCGCTCGGCGTCGATGGCCAGGCCTTCGACGAGGATGACGACGCGCTGCGCGAACTGCGCCTGCTCTGGTCGCTGCATTCAGGCTGGGGCTTCGACACCGAATTGTCGCCCCGCGACGTGCTCGCCATGGCGCTGGAGAACGGCCGCATCGCGCTCGGCGCGCCCCCAGGCGGGCAGCTTGCGGAGGGACAGGCGGCCGACCTGCTGATCCTCGATCGCGCGGCGCTGGACGAGGACGCGCTGATGCCGGTCGATCCGCTCGAGCTGATGTTCGCCCGCGCCAACCGCCGCCACATCCGCGAGCTCATCGTCGCAGGCCGCACGATCGTCAGCCACGGCCGCGTGCAGGGCGTCGATCTCGACGCCGTCCATGACGAATTGCGGGGCATCTATCGCTCGGGCATCGCGCAGCGCGCCGGTCTCGTCGCCGCCCTGCCGCCGTTGGAGCGCGCGGTGCGCAACCACTATCTCTCCCGGCTCGGCTGCTGCTGACCCCCATGCGCATCCTGAGCGAGGCCGATGTCGAGAGCCTGATCGCGATCCCCGACGCGATCAGGCTTGCCGCCGAGGCCTATCGTCTCCAGGCGGACGGCAGCGTGCCCGCGCCGGTGCGCGGCGATTTGCGCCGCGATGATCCAAAGGCCGGTTGCCTGATGCTGGTCGGCGCCAGCGGTCCCGACCAACTGGCGGTCAAAAGCAACGTCCACGCCTATCCTGAGGGCCTCGACGCGCCCCGCCTATGGAACAGCCTGCTGACGCTCTGGGACTGGCGCCGCGCCGAGCCCCGCGCCTTGATCGCGGCCCGCGCCTTCAACGACCACCGCACGGCGGCAGGCTTCGCCGCCGGGGCGAACCTGCTTGGGAAACGCGATGCGAGGACGCTCGCCGTCTATGGCGCCGGCAAGAGCGCGCCGATGGCGGTGCGATATCTCAAGGCTGTGCGACCCTCGCTCGACCGGATCATGCTCGTCGGCCGCAACCCCGGCCGCGTCGCGGCGCTGGCCGGGACCGTGCGAAGCTGGCCGGAGTTTGCAGGGGTCCAGGTCGTCGTGTCCTCGGCGCAGGACGCCGCTGCAACCGCCGACATCATCGTCACCGTCACCACCTCCGAGACGCCGGTCTTCCCCGGCGAGGAGGTCAAGCCGGGCACCTGCATCGTGCTCGGCGGTGCCAACCGGCCCGGCGCCCGCGAGGCCGACGATGCCCTGATGCGCCGCGCCGACATCTATCTCGATGCCCGCGCCGGGGCGGCCGACAAGGCTGGCGACATCCGCCTGGCACTGGCGAGCGGCGCGCTGATCCCCGAGCAGATGCGGGCGGAGATCGGCGCCTGCCCGGGCGGGCCGCTGCCGCTGTCGCCTGGCCGCGACGTTTTCGTCTTCAAATCGATGGGGCTCGCCATCCAGGATGTTTTGCTGGCGCAACATCTGGTCGAACGCGCTGAGCTGCGCGGGCTCGGCCAGATCGTCGATCTCGTGGGCGGGTGAGGCGATATGGGCGACGACAGCATCCTGATCCGCAATGCGATGGTGATGACGCTCGACGCGGGCGACACGATCCTGCCACGCGCCGACATCCTGATCCGCGGCAACCGGATCGAGAGCATCGGCACGGTCGCGCCCGAGATCGCGGCGCGCGCCGGCCGCGTCATCGAGGCGGAAGGGCATCTCGCCGTGCCCGGCCTTGTCAACGCGCATATGCATTCGCAGTCCGGCACGATGTCGGGCTTCGGCGACCGGCTCAGCCACCCGGTCTTCATGTGGCTGACGCAGGCGCATACCTCGCGCCGGACGCAAGATGAGATCAGGCTCGCGGTGCTGCTCTGCGCCGCGCAGATGCTGGCGAGCGGCACCACGGCGGTGATCGACCATTTCCCCGGCCAGCGCTTCAGCCTCGCCGACATGGATGCGGTGATGGCGGCCTGGGCCGAGACCGGCATGCGCGCGACGCTGGCGATGCGCTTCTTCGACGGCGAGTTCGGTGACATCCTGCCGCGCGGCATCGCCTGGCCGCCCGAACTGGCTGCGGCCGTGCGCGAGGTCGAGATCCTGAAGCCCCACCCCCTCGCGCAACTGCGCGAGCAGATGCCGGATATCGTCGCGCGCTGGCATGGCCATGCCGGCAGGCTCCAGGCCTTTCCGGCGCCGTCCAATCCCGACCGCTGCAGCGACGACGCCCTGCTGTTCTGCGCGGAACTCGCTGAGCGCCACGACCTCGGCATCCACACTCATCTCTTGGAAACGCGGGCGCAGGCCGCCATCGCAGCGACGCGCTACGGCACGACGACAGTGGCCCATCTCGAAGCGCTCGGCATCCTATCCGAGCGCTGGTCCTGCGCTCACAGCATCTGGATCGACGATGCCGACATCGCCCTGTTGGCAAAAAGGCAGGTCGTCGCGGTCCACAACCCCGAAAGCAATGCGCGGCTCGGTACGGGCCGGATGCGCACGCCTGACATGCTCGCGGCCGGAATCCCCATCGCGCTCGGTACCGACGGCTCCGGCGCCAACGACAACCTGATCATGCAGGAGGCGATGCGCAGCGCCGCGCTGCTGCACCGCGCCGATCTGCCGGATCGCCGGAATTGGGTCAGCGCCCGCGATACGCTGCGCATGGCGACGCAAGGCGGGGCGAAGGCGATGCGGCTTGAAGGGCAGATCGGCGCGCTCGCGCCCGGCATGCTGGCCGATCTCGTGCTCTACCGGCTGGACGCGCCCTGGTGGCGTCCCGTCAACGATCCCGTCAGCCAGCTCGTCTTCGCCGAGACGGGCGCGGCCGTCGCGCTGACCATGGTCGGTGGCCGCATCCTGGTCGAGGACGGCAAGGTCACCGGCTTCGACGCGCAAGGCGCGCTGTCGGAGATCGAGGGCATGGTCGCGAGCCTGCGCCGCCGCAACGCCGATCTCTTCGCGGTCGCCGAGGCGATCGCGCGCGAGGCTCCCTGATGAACGCCCGCCTGGTCGATCTCGTCATCGCAAACGGCATCCTCGTCACGCCCGATGGCATGACGCCGGGCGCCGTCGCGATCGATGGCGGCCGGATCGTCGCGACCGGCAGCGACGCCGCGATGCCGCCCGCGCGCCGGGTCATCGATGCCGGCGGTCGGCACGTCATCCCCGGCGCGATCGATGTCCATGTCCATATCCGCGAGCCGGGCTTCTCCCACAAGGAGACCTGGGCGAGCGCGACGGCGGCGGCCGCCATCGGCGGCGTCACGACCGTGCTCGACATGCCCAACACCAACCCGCCGACCGCGACTGCGCAGGCCGTGGCCCAGAAGATCGCGCTGGCCTCGCCGCAGGCGCTGATCGATTTCGGCGTCTACGGCTATATCGGCGAGGACAACATCGCCGAGCTCGCCCCGATGGCGCGGGCCGGCGCCGCGGCCTTCAAGCTCTATCTCGGCAGCGACAACCCGCTCGTGCCTTGCCCCAATGACGGAGCAGTGTTCGACGCGATGGCGGAGATCGCCAGGTTCGGCCGACGCGTCACCGTCCATGCCGAGAACACCGGCATCCTGCGCTGGCGCGAGGCGCAGATCAGGGCGGCCGGGCGCGATGATCTTCAGGCGCATCTCGACCAGCATGCCGACATCGCCACCGTCGAGGCGGTCTCGCGCATCGCCCTGTTCAGCGAATGGACGGGTTGTCCGGTCCATATCGCCCATGAGAGCTGCCGCCATTCGCTGCCGCTGATCGCGGACGCCAAGCGGCGCGGCGTCGATCTCACCGCCGAAACCTGCCCGCACTACCTCTTCCTGAGCATGGATGATGCCCAGCGCGCTGGCGGCAACCCCTTGCGGGTCAAGCCGCCGGTGCGCGAGGCCGGCCATGCCGGGCCGCTGTTCGAGGCGCTGGCGTCGGGACTGATCGACATGATCTCCACCGACCACGCCCCGCATCTGCCGGATGAAAAGCGGCAGGCCTCGATCTGGCGCACCGCGCCGGGCTTTCCCGGTGTCGAGACCTCGATGCGGCTGATGCTGACGCAGGTCGCGGCGGGTGCCATCACGCTGCCGGACTATGTCCGCATGGCCTGCGAGGCGCCGGCCCGCGCCTTCGGCCTCTACCCGCGCAAGGGCTCGCTCCTGCCCGGCACGGACGCCGACATCGTGCTCGTCGACATGAATGCTGCCGGAATCATCAGGGGCGCCGATCTGCACTCGATCGGCAATGTCACGCCCTTCGAGGGCATGGCGACGATGGGAATGGCCGTCATGACGCTCGTGCGCGGACGCGTCGTCGCCGAGGCCGGGCGCATCGTCGCGGATCACGGCTGGGGCAGGGCGCTGTCGGCGCCGGCCTGACCATTCGGGCCGACCCCTCGGCCCCGTCAGGCCGGCTCGCTGCGCGGAGCGAGACCATGCAGGAACACGTCGATGCAGCGCTGCGCATGAGCCAAGCGCTCCTCCTGCTTCAGCAGACCTTCGCCGGGAAAGCGCTTCACCAGCACGCCGAACACCATGTCCATCAGCATGCGCGCCGCCGCCTGAGGCGGGAAGGGCCGCAGCGCGCCACGCTCCTGTTGCCGGGCGAGCCAGTCGGCCAGCAGCCGCCGCGCCGGCTCCGCGCCTTCGAGCGTGATCGCCTCGCCGATCTCGGGAAAACGATCCGCATCCGCCATCGCCAGCCGGATGAAAGCGAGCCGCTCGCGATTCTCGTTCTCGTCGATATCGAGGCGGAAAATCGCGGCGATGGCTTCCGCCAGTGGCAACGCGTCGTCCGGCCGCGGCAGCGCCAGCATCGTCCGGCGATGATCCGCGACCATCGCACGGAACAGGTCGGTCTTGGCGGGGAAAAGTCGGTAGAGCGTCTTCTTGGAGATGCCGCATCGGGCCGCCACCCCATCCATCGTGGTGGCGCCGTAGCCGGCGTCGAGGAACTGCTCGCGGGCGACAGAGACGATGCGTTGGCGCTCGTCCTCATCAGATCGCTGCTTGGGCCGGCCGCGAACCCGCGGCCTGGCCGCCGCCGCCACCGTGGCTTCCCCGTGATTGTCCACCATCATCCCTTACTCCCGGAAACATCATGGCGTTTGACAGGGCGAGAAATCAAGCGTTAAGAAACTCCCGAGTTTCCTAAAGGAGCGCCAGATGCCGATCGAGCGAGCCGACATTGTCCAGCGCCTCCTCCTGCCGGGGAGCGTCCTGCTCGCAGTGGCCCTGGCCGGCTGCAACAGCGAGAAGGCTGCGGCCCCCCCGCCGCAACCGCAGGCACAGGTCAGCGTCGTCGTCCTGCGCTCCAAACCCGTCGCCATCAGCGCGGAACTGCCCGGCCGCGTCGCCGCCAGCCTCGTCGCGGAAGTGCGCCCGCAGGTCGGCGGTCTCATCAAGTCGCGCCTGTTTCGCGAGGGCAGCGAGGTCAAGGCCGGAGACCTGCTCTACGAGATCGACCCGGCGACCTATCAGGCGGCCCTCGACAGTGCCATCGCCGCGCTGGCGAAAGCCGAGGCCTCCGTGCCCAACGCCCAGGCCAAGGTCGATCGCTACCGCGATCTGATCCGCCAGAACGCCATCAGCAAGCAGGACAATGACGACGCCAATGCGGCGCTGGCCCAGGCCCAGGCCGACGTTGCCTCCGCGAAGGCCAATCTCGACAGCGCACGGATCAATTTGGCCTTCACCAAGGTCACCGCGCCGATCGGAGGCCGCGTCGACCGCTCGACGCTGACGCCCGGCGCGCTGGTGACGGCCAACCAGACCACGGCGCTGACGACGATCCGCCAGCTCCATCCGATCAATGTCGATGTCATCCAGTCGAGTACCAATCTGCTGAAGTTCCGCAGCGCCGTGGCCGACGGGCGGTTGAAGCTGAGCGGCCCCAATGTCGCGGTAAGGCTCAAGCTCGACACGGGCGCCGAATACGCCCAATCCGGCAAGCTCGAATTCGCCGAGGCGAACATAGACGAGACCACCGGCACCTTCACGGTGCGCGCCGAATTCCCTAATCCCGACCGCCTGCTTTTGCCGGGCATGTTCGTGCGCGCCGTGATCCAGGAGGGCGTCGCCGAGAACAGCTTCCTGCTGCCGCAGCGCGCCGTCAGCCGCAACACCAAGGGCGAGGCCACGGCCAAGTTCGTAGGCGCCGACGGCAAGGTCGAAGAAAGGGTCATCGCGACCTCCCGCAGCGTCGGCAACAGCTGGCTCGTCGGGCAGGGCGTGAAGGACGGCGAGCGTGTCATCGTCGAAGGTGCCCAGCTTGTCCGCCCGGGCCAGACCGTTACCGGCAATGAGGTGACGATCGACGAGGCCAGCGGCGAGCTGAAATCCGCGAACCGGCAGGCTGCGCTTCCCGCCGGGCCGAGCGCCGTACCGACGCAGAAGAACTGATCGTCATGTCGCGTTTTTTCATCGAACGGCCGATCTTCGCCTGGGTCGTGGCCATCGTCATCATGCTCGCAGGCCTGCTCGCGCTGCGCACGCTGCCGGTCTCGCAATATCCGCAGATCGCGCCGACCACCGTCAGCATCAGCGCCAGCTATCCCGGCGCCGATGCGCAGACGGTCGAGAACTCGGTGACCAAGGTCATCGAGCAGGGCATGACCGGCGTCGACAATTTGCAATACATGTCGGCGACCTCGACCTCGTCGGGACAGGCGACGATCACGCTGACCTTCACCAGCGCCGCCAATCCCGACGTCGCCCAGATGCAGGTGCAGAACAAGCTCCAGCTCGTCACCGCGCAATTGCCGCAGACGGTGCAAAACACCGGCATCACGGTCGCCAAGGCCTCGAGCGGCTTTCTGATGGTGGCCGCCTTCGTCTCCACGGACGGGCGGATGTCCACGACCGACCTCGCCGACTATGTCGATTCGACGCTCAACGACACCTTGAAGCGCGTCGCCGGCGTCGGCTCGACCCAGCTCTTCGGCGCCGGCTATGCGATGCGGATCTGGCTCGATCCCGACAAGCTGCAGAAATACGCGTTGATGCCCAGCGACGTCGTCAATGCGATCCAGGCTCAGAACGTGCAGGTCTCGGCCGGCCAGCTCGGCGGATTGCCGCAAACCAGGGGACAGCAGCTCAACGCGACGGTGACCGCCGTCAGCCGGCTTCAGACCCCGACGCAATTCGAGAACATCATCCTCAAGAGCGGCTCGTCGGGCTCGATCGTGCGGCTCAACGACGTCGCGCGCGTCGAACTGGGCGCCAAGGACTACACCACCGCGACACGCTACAACGGCTCGCCCGCGACCGGCCTTGCCGTCAGCCTCGCCACCGGGGCCAACGCGCTCGATACGGCTGCGGCCGTGAAAGCGACGATCGACCGGCTCAAGCCGACGCTGCCGGTGGGCGTCGATGTCGTCTATCCCTTCGACACCACGCCCTTCGTGCAGGTCTCGATCGAAAAGGTCGTTCACACGCTGATCGAGGCGATCATCCTCGTCTTCATCGTGATGTATGTCTTCCTGCAGAACCTCCGCGCCACCCTGATCCCGATGATCACGGTGCCCGTGGTGCTTCTGGGCACCTTCGGTGTGCTCGCGGTCGCCGGCTACTCCATCAACACGCTGACGATGTTCGCCATGGTGCTCGCCATCGGCCTTCTCGTCGACGACGCCATCGTCGTGGTCGAGAATGTCGAGCGCGTCATGCAGGAAGAGAAGCTGTCGCCCAAGGAAGCGACGATCAAGTCGATGAACGAGATCACCGGCGCGCTGGTCGGCATCGCCACGGTGCTCTCGGCCGTGTTCGTGCCGATGGCGTTCTTCGGCGGCTCGGTCGGCATCATCTACCGGCAGTTCTCGATCACCATCGTGACCGCCATGGCGCTGTCGGTCGTCACGGCTCTGATCCTGACGCCGGCACTCTGCGCGACCATGCTGAAGCCCGCGGGCGACCATGCCGCGAAGACGGGCCCCTTCGGCTGGTTCAATCGCGGCTTTGACAGGACGATGCACGGCTATGCCGGCGGCGTCGCGGGCATGATCGCGCGGCCGATGCGCTTCATGCTGGTCTTCCTGCTGATCGGCGGCGGCATGGTCTATCTCTTCGCGCGGCTGCCGAGCTCCTTCCTGCCGGACGAGGACCAGGGGGTGCTCTTCACCATCGTGCAGCTCCCCGTGGGCGCGACGCAGGACCGCACCCTCAAGGTGCTGGACGAGGTCAGGCAGCATTACCAGGAGAAGGAAAAGGACCTCGTCGAGGGCGTCCTCACGGTCACCGGCTTCTCGTTCAGCGGCTCGGGCCAGAATGTCGGCATTGCCTTCGTCCGGCTCAAGCCCTTCGAGGAGCGCGTCGGCAAGCAGGCGACGGCCCAGGCCGTCGCGGGCCGCGCCATGGGCTCCTTCCGGGGCATCAAGGACGCCATGGTCTTCGCGCTGGCGCCGCCCTCGATCCAGGGCTTCGGCAACAGCGCCGGTTTCGAATTCTATCTCCAGGATGTCGCCGGCGCCGGGCACGCCAAGCTGATGGAGGTCCGCAACCAGTTGCTCGGCCTTGCCGCGAAGAGCCCGGTGCTGTCGGGCACGCGCCCCAATGGCCAGGAAGACACGCCGCAATACTCCGTCGAGATCGACCAGGAAAAAGCGAGCGCCCTGACGCTGTCGCTGGGCGACGTCAATGCCACGCTCTCCACCGCCTGGGGCTCGGCCTATGTCAACGACTTCATCGATCGCGGCCGGGTGAAATCGGTCTATGTCCAGGCCGACGCGCCGTTCCGGATGCAGCCCGAGGACATCGGCCGCTGGTATGTCCGCAACAGTGGCGGCTCGATGGTCCCGTTCTCGGCCTTCGCGTCGGGCCACTGGACCTATGGTTCGCCGCGGCTCGAACGCTACAACGGCGCCTCGGCCGTCAATCTCCAGGGCGCCGCGGCGGCCGGCATCAGCTCGGGTGCTGCGATGGACCAGATCGACGCGCTGGCAAAGCAGCTTCCGGCCGGCTTCAACCATGAATGGACCGGCCTGTCCTATCAGGAGCGGCTCTCGGGCAGCCAGGCGACGGCGCTCTACGCGCTCGCCATGCTGGTCGTCTTCCTCTGCCTGGCGGCGCTTTACGAGAGCTGGTCGATCCCCTTCGCGGTCATGCTCTCGGTCCCAATCGGCATCTTCGGCGCGCTCGCCGCGGCCACGATCTTCGGGCAGACCAACGACGTCTATTTCAAGGTTGGTCTGCTGACCACGATCGGCCTTGCGGCAAAGAACGCGATCCTGATCGTCGAATTCGCGATCGAGCAGGAAGCGGCGGGCAAGAGCCTGGTCGAGGCCACGGTGGATGCGGCGCGCCAGCGGTTGCGGCCGATCCTGATGACCTCTTTCGCCTTCATCCTCGGCGTGATGCCGCTGGCGATCGCCACGGGCGCCGGCTCCGGCAGCCAGAATTCGATCGGCATCGGCGTCATGGGCGGCATGATCGCCGCCACACTGCTCGGCGTGTTCTTCGTGCCGCTGCTCTATGTCGTCGTGGCCGGCACCGTCCGGCGGTGGCGCAAGGCGCCGGACGTCACTTCGGCGGGGGCTCCGGCCGATGCGTAACCTGGATGGCGAGCGGATGACGAAGACGGCTTTCGCCATGAACTGCGCTGCGGCGCGCCTGTCGCGGCTGGCGGGGCTGAGCCTCGTCGCCCTGGCTCTGGCGGGATGCGCGGTCGGGCCGGACTATGCGGCATCGGGCCAGCTCCTTCCCGCGAGTTGGGGCAACGCACCCAAGACGGCAAAGCCGCTCGACGCGCGCCGGCTCTCGCAATGGTGGAAGACGCTCGGCGACGCCAGGCTGAACCAGATCGTCGATCGCGCGGTGGCGGGCAATCTCGACGTCGCCTCGGCCAAGGCCCGTATCCGCGAGGCCCGCGCGACGCGGCGCCAGGCGATCGGCGCATTGTTCCCCACCGTCGACGGGCAGGGCTCGGCGACCCGCTCGCGCAGCTCGGCCGCGACCTCGGCGAGCGGCAGCAACATCACCTCGAACCTGTTCCAGGCCGGGTTCGACTCGAGTTTCGAGCTCGATCTCTTCGGTGGCAACGCCCGCGGCGTCGAGGCCGCCACCTATGGGGCGGATGCGGCCGACGAGGATCTGCGCGCCACGCTACTGACCCTGATCGGCGACGTCGCCACCAATTACATTGAGGCGCGCGGCGCACAGGCGAGGGCCTCCCTCGCGCGCCGCACCGCCGCCTCACAGCGCGAGACGGAGAAGCTCACCCGCAACAAGTTCACCGCCGGTTCGGCCTCGGCGCTCGACGTCGAGCGCGCCGCCGCGCAGGCGGCCACGACCGAGGCTGCCATCCCGACGCTGGAGGCCGCCTACGCCCAGAGCCTGCACCAGCTCGGCATCCTGACCGGCGAGGCTCCGACGGCGCTTGCCGGCATCCTCGGCAGGGGCGGGCCGATCCCATCCGCCCGCAGCACGCCGCCGGCCGGCATTCCCGCCGACGTCCTGGTCAACCGCCCCGATGTGCGCCGCGCCGAGCGCCAGCTCGCCCAGGCGACCGCCAAGATCGGCCAGGCGGAAGCGGCGCTCTATCCGCGCGTCAGCCTGACCGGCAACATCAGCGCCACCGCGCTGAAGACGGGCGACCTCGCCAAGAACTCCGCCATCGGCTGGTCCTTCGGGCCGTCGCTCAGCGTGCCGATCTTCAATGGCGGCGAACTGCGCGCGGCGGTCGAGGTGGCGGAAGCCCAGCGCGACCAGTCGGACGCGGCGCTGCGGCTCGCTGTCCTGACAGCGCTGCAGGATGTCGAGAACTCGCTGGTCAACCTTGCCAAGGAGCGGCAGCGCGCAGGCAAGCTCTCGGCCGCCGCCAACTCCTTCCGCGAGGCGGCGCGGCTGTCGCGCTCGCTCTACCAGTCAGGGGCGGCAAGCTTCCTCGACGTGCTCGATGCCGAACGCTCGCTCTACAGCGCCGAGGACACGCTGCTGCAGAGCCGCGTCGCGACCACCTCGAATTTCGTGGCGCTGAACAAGGCGCTCGGCGGGGGCTGGGACAAGCCGGTCGAGGTGGAACTGCCGCGCGTGATCGACGTCAATACGGGGCCGCATCTGCGCGCGGCTTACTAGAGCCGGGGGACCCCGCTTCGCCATCCGCCATGGCCTGGATGGCGGTCCGGACGGTTTGAACGAAGCCCAGCGCCAGCGGCGAGCGGAAGCGGCCGGCGGGCCAGACGACGCCGATGTCGTAGAGAACCTCGGGCCGGAACGGCCGTACCACGATGCCCCGGCCGCTGTACTCGGCCGCGGTATAGGGATCGACGATGCCGATCCCGGCCCCCGATGCGATCAGCGAACAGGCGATCATCGAGAGCGGCGTCTCGACGCGCGTCTGTCGCGTGACCCGTGCGGCGGAAAACAGCGCATCCGTGCGGTAGCGCCACTGGGTCGAGCCGGCCAGAGAGACGAAGGGCTCGCCGACGAAGTCCGGCGGCTCGAGGAACGGCCTGTCGGCGAGCCGGTGGCCCTCCGGCAGCACGGCGACGGCGGCGACCGAGGGCAGTTGTTCGACGTCGATATGGGGAAAGTCGAGCGGGTACTGGGCGAAGCCGATATCGCAGAAGCCGGTCGCGACCCAATCGACCACCTGCGACGAGATGCTGCCATAGATGACGATGTCGAGCCCCGGCTTGTCCTTCATATAGGCCGCGACGAGGCGAGGCAGGAAACCGACATTGAAGGTCGGCAGCGCCGCGATGCGCAGGCTTCCCGACAGCCCGTCGCGCAGATTGCGCGCCGTGTTCTGGATCTGCTCCAGGCCGATGAACTGGCGCTCGACCTCGCGGTATAACGAGAGCGCCTCATTGGTGGGCACAAGCCGCGTTCCACGCCGTTCGAACAGCGTCAGCCCGAGCACATATTGCAGATCGTGGATCAGGCGCGTCACGGCCGGCTGGCTGATATTCAGTGCGCGGGCAGCCGAAGTGACCCCTCCAGTAACGATGACCGTACGAAAGGCTTCGATTTGACGCGGATTCAGCATGGCTTCGGCCCATGAAAACCGGACCATAACAATTTGGTATGGATTGCGCGAATGATTCGATTTGACCCGTTACAATCTGTCGCAGAACCTTCACGCATCACTCGCAAACGAGGAGGGGACGATGAAGATTTCCTGGGTAGGACTGCTGCTGACCACCACGGCGCTCGGCGCGGGCACCGCCGCCATGGCGCAGCAGAAGACGATGTTCGTCGCAGGCTATGGCGGCTCCTACGAGCAAACGATGCGCAAGGACGTCATCCCGGTCTTTGAGAAGCAGGCCAACGTCAAGATCGAATACGTCGCCGGCAACTCGACCGACACCCTCGCCAAGCTCCAGGCGCAGAAGGGCAACCAGCAGATCGACGTCGCCATCGTTGATGACGGCCCCGCCTATCAGGCGGTGGCGCTCGGCTTCTGCGGCACGTTGACCGACGGCCCCGTCTACAAGGACGTCGCGCCGGTGATGAAGTTCAAGTCCAACAAGGGCGTGGGCCTCGGTCTCGTCGGCACCGGGCTGTTCTACAACACCAAGGTCTTCGCCGAGAACAAATGGCCGGCCCCGACCTCCTGGAACGACCTCAAGTCCAAGACCTATGGCAAGAAAATCGTCACGCCGCCGATCAACAACACCTACGGCCTGCATGCCCTGATCGCCTTCGCCCAGATGGGCGGCGGCGGCGAGACCAACATCGAGCCCGGCTTCGAGGCGTTCAAGAAGGACATCAACCCCAACATCATCGCCTATGAGCCGTCTCCGGCGAAGATGACCGAGCTGTTCCAGAACGGCCAGGCCGTGCTCGGCGTCTGGGGCTCGGGCCGCGTCAAGGCCTTCGCCGACACCGGCTTCCCGGTCGCGTTCGTCTATCCGAAGGAAGGCGGCTATGCGCTGGGCGTCGCCGCCTGCCCGATCGAGGGCTCGAAGAACGCGGCCGAGGCGAACGCCTTCATCCAGTTCATGCTGTCGCCCGCGATCCAGAAGGTGATGGCGACCGGCGCCGGCTTCGGCCCTGCCAACACGACGGTGACGCTCACCACTGACGAGCAGAAGGGCCTGCCCTATGGCGAGGACGTGAAGAAGCTCAAGGCGGTCGATTGGGACGTCGCCAACGCCAAGCGCGAGGAATGGACGAAGCGCTGGAACCGCGAGGTCGAGCGGTAAGCCTCAGCAGGCCGTCATTCTCGGGCGCCGCAAAGCGGCGACCCGGGAATAGCGTGACGAGCATGTCTCCACCGTCATGCTCGGGCTTGACCCCAGCATCTCGTCACAGACGTCCAGAGATGGTCGGGTCAAGCCCGACCATGACGCCCGATCTTTGAGCTGAAACCTTCGAAAGTCCCATGTCGCATCTCGTCCTCGATGGCCTGACCAAGCGCTTCGGCGGCTTCACCGCCGTCGATGCCATGAACCTCTCGGTCGAGCGCGGCGAATTCGTCTCGCTGCTCGGTCCTTCGGGCTGCGGCAAGACCACGACGCTGCAGATGATCGCCGGCTTCGTCGACGTCGATCGGGGCGGCATCAGGCTGGATGGTGCCGATCTCGTCTCCGTCGCGCCCAACAAGCGCGGGCTCGGCATCGTCTTCCAGAGCTATGCGCTGTTCCCGCACATGACGGTGGCACAGAACATCGCCTTCGGGCTGGAGATGCGCGACGTGCCCAAGGCCGACCGCGACAGGCAGACGCTCGCCGCGATGGACCTCGTCGGTCTCAAGGGCTTCGCCGACCGTTATCCGCGCCGCATGTCGGGCGGACAGCAGCAGCGTGTCGCGCTGGCGCGGGCCCTGGTGATCAAGCCGGCGCTGCTCCTGCTCGACGAGCCGCTGTCGAACCTCGACGCCAAGCTGCGCGAGGAGATGCAGGGCGAATTGCGCCAGATCCAGCGCTCGGTCGGCACCACCACGATCCTCGTCACCCATGACCAGCATGAGGCGATGGCGCTGTCTGACCGCATCGTTTTGATGAACCAGGGTCGCATCGAGCAGATCGGCGCACCCGACCAGGTCTATGACCGCCCCGCCAGCGCCTTCGTGGCGAGCTTCCTCGGCAAGACGAATGTGCTCTCCGGCTCCGGCGACGGGCAGGGCTCGGTTGCGATCGGCGATCTCGTCCTCCAGCTTCCCGGCGCCGGCAAGGGCCCGCTGCAACTGGCGGTCCGGCCCGAGCGCCTGAGCTTTGCGGCTGTGGGAGAGCCCGGCCTCGAGGCCCGCATCACCGGCCGCGTCTTCCAGGGCACGCATTGGCTGCTCAGCGCGGAAAGCGCGGCGGGTGCGCTGACGCTGATGCGCGGCAATGACGGTGCGGCGGTCCCCAGCGAGGGCGAGACCGTCCGCCTGCGCTTCAACGCCGCCGACGCGGCGCTCCTGCCCGGCGGGGCGGCGCCATGAGCGTCGCGGTGACCGAACGCAACGCGCCCTTCCTGTTGACAGGGCCGGCCTTGCTGGTCTTCCTCGGGCTGGTGATCATCCCGCTCGGGATGACCGTGCTGCTCTCCTTCTACGATTGGGGGCAGTACAAGGGCATCGTTCCCGAGTTCACGCTGAAGAACTGGATCGAGGTCTTCACCGACAGCTATTTCTTCGAGATCTTCATGCGGACCTTCCGCATCGCCATCCTCGTCACGCTGGCGTCGATCCTGATCGGCGTGCCCGAGGCCTATATCTTGAACCGCATGGCTCCGGTCTGGCGCAGCGCCTTCCTGCTGGTGGTGATCGGGCCGCTTCTGGTCTCGGTCGTCGCGCGCACGCTCGGCTGGGCCCTGCTGCTCGGCTCGACCGGCCTCGTCAACCAAGGGCTGATCGCGCTCGGGCTGATCACGACGCCGCTGGAGTTCATGTTCACGGAGACCGGCGTGGTCATCGTGCTGATCCATGTGCTGATCCCCTTCATGATCCTGGCGGTCTGGGCCTCGCTGCAGCGGCTCGATCCGCAGATCGAGAACGCGGCACTCTCGCTCGGCGCGAGCCGGTTGACGATCTGGCGGCGCGTGATCCTGCCGCAGATCGTGCCGGGCATCCTGTCGGGCTCGATCATCGTCTTCTCGCTGGCGGCCAGCGCCTTCGCCTCGCCCGCGATCATCGGCGGCCGCCGGCTCAAGGTCGCGGCGACGCTGGCCTATGACGAGTTCCTCAACACGCTGAACTGGCCGCTGGGCGCGGCCGTGGCGAGCCTGCTCCTGCTCGCGCTCGTGCTGATCACGGTCGGCTCCAACCGCCTGATCGAGCGCCGCTATGCACAGGTGTTCGAATGAGGCGCAACAGTCTCCCCGCGCTGATATTCCACGGCCTCTTCGTCGTCTTCATGCTGGCGCCGCTGCTGATCGTCTGCATCGTCGCCTTCACGCCCGAGGGCTATCTCTCGCTGCCGACGCGCGGCCCGAGCCTGCGCTGGTTCAAGGCGATCTTCGACTATCCGGAGTTCATCCGCGCCTTCCGCGACTCGCTCTGGCTGGCTGCCTTGTCCTCGACCATCGCGATCGGGCTTGCGGTGCCCGCCGCGCTCGCCATCGCGCGCTACCGCTTCCCCGGACGCGAGGCGATGACGACCCTGTTCATGTCGCCGCTGATGGTGCCGCATGTCGTGCTCGGCATCGCCTTCCTGCGCTTCTTCACCCAGATCGGCATCTCCGGCACCTTTGTCGGCCTGGTGTTGAGCCACATCATCGTGGTGATCCCGTTTGCGCTGCGGCTCGTGCTGGCGGCCTCATACGGCATCGACCGGCGCATCGAGCATGCCGCGATCTCGC
Organism: Allobosea vaviloviae; assembly: GCF_001298265.1. Taxonomy (GTDB): domain Bacteria; phylum Pseudomonadota; class Alphaproteobacteria; order Rhizobiales; family Beijerinckiaceae; genus Allobosea; species Allobosea vaviloviae_B. The sequence goes on from NZ_LGSZ01000095.1 coordinate 49,392, forward strand.
TCGGCGCCGGGACCAGTACGGTCTTCCGGCGGGTGACGCTGCCGCTGATCCTGCCCGGCGTAGTCTCGGGCTGGCTGCTCGCCGCGATCAACTCCTTCGACGAGGTCACGATGACCGTCTTCATCGCCTCGCCGGCGACGGTGACGCTGCCGGTGCGGATGTTCCTCTACATCCAGGACAATATCGATCCCCTCATCGCGGCGGTCTCGGCCTGCCTCATCGCCATGACCGCGATCCTGCTCTTCGCGCTCGACCGGCTGTTCGGGCTCGACCGTCTTTTCGTCGGATCCGGAAAGGGCTGACAGGCCGTGACTGCGCATAACCTCACATCGGAAGCCGACATCGTCGTGGTCGGCGGTGGCGTCGTCGGCGGCGCGATCGCGCTGGGCCTGGCGCGTGGCGGCGCCCGCGTCACCGTCCTCGACGAGGGCGATGTCGCTTTTCGCGCCTCGCGCGGTAATTTCGCGCTGGTCTGGGTCCAGTCCAAGGGGCTGGGCATGCCCGAATACGCGATGTGGTCGCGCCGCTCGGCCGAGCAATGGCACCAGCTTTCCGGGGTGCTGAGCGAGGAGGCCGGCATCGACGTCGCCCACAGCCAGCCCGGCGGCTTCATGCTCTGCCTCTCCGAGGCCGAGCTGGAGCAGCGCCGCCACACGATGCAGCGGCTGCACAACCAGATGTCGCTGGCTGACTTCCCCTATGAAATCCTCGACCATGACGAGACCAAACGCCGCCTGCCCGATATCGGGCCCGACGTAGTCGGCTCGGTCTACAGCCCGCTCGACGGCCATGTGAACTCGCTGAAGCTGTTCCGCGCTCTGCGCGACGCCAGCGAGCGTCGCGGCGTCGACTACCGGCCCAACTGCACGGTCGACAGCATCACCCAGAGCGGCGGCGCCTTCCGGCTGAAAGGCGCCTTCGGCGAGATCGCGGCGGGCAAGGTCGTGCTCGCAGCCGGCCTCGGCAATGCGCGGCTCGCCCCCATGGTCGGGCTCGACGCACCGGTGAAGCCGAGCAAGGGCCAGATCATCGTCACCGAGAAGACGGACGCCTTCCTGCACAACCCGATGGTGACGATCCGCCAGACCGACGAGGGCGGCATCATGATCGGCGACAGCCAGGAGGATCGCGGCTTCGACACGGTCGTCGGCCAGCCGATCCTTTCGGTGATGGCTGAGCGCGCGATCAGGATGTTCCCGCGCCTCGCCGGCCTCAACGTCGTTCGCTCCTGGTCGGCGCTGCGCGTGATGAGCCCTGACGGCTTTCCGATCTACGACCAGTCGCTGAGCCACCCCGGCGCCTTCGTCGTGACCTGCCATTCCGGCGTGACGCTGGCCGCCAACCACGTCCTGACGATCGCGCCCGCCATCCTGTCCGGCGAACTGCCGACGACGCTCGATGCCTTTTCCGCACGGAGGTTCCATGTTCCGGCCCATGCATGAGCTGAAGGCAGCCGATGCGCTTGCCTTCACCTTCGATGGCCGCGCCCTGACGGCGCGCGCCGGCGACACGGTCGCTGCCGCGCTGCTGGCCAACGGCGTCCAGGCCTGCCGCCAGACGCCGGTCTCGGGCGCGGACCGCGGCCCCTATTGCATGATGGGCGTCTGCTTCGAATGCCTCGTCGTCATCGACGGCGTCGGCAACCGTCAGGGCTGCCTCGTGCCGCTGCGCGAGGGCATGCGGATCGAAACCCAGGCCGGGCGCCGCCAGCCCGATTCGGTGCGCGCATGAACACGCTTCGCGAGATCGGCCAATTGGCCGAGCATTACGACATCGCCATCGTCGGCGCGGGGCCGGCGGGGCTGTCCGCCGCCGCGCGCGCCGCCGAACTCGGCCTCTCCGTGCTGCTGGCCGACGAGAACCCGGCGCCCGGCGGGCAGATCTACCGCGCCATCACCACGACCCCGGTCGCCGACCGCAGCGTGCTCGGCGAGGATTACTGGAAGGGCGGCGCGCTCGTCACGAGGCTGGAACGGACCAGCGCGGCCTACGCCCCGGGCTGCACGGTCTGGTCGGTCGCGCCCGACGAGGCGGGTGGTTTCGAACTGGGCCTGTCCCTCGGCGGGCAGGCGCGGCTTGTGGGCGCCGGCCAGGTCATCCTGGCGACGGGCGCGCAGGAGCGGCCCTTCCCGATCCCCGGCTGGACCCTGCCCGGTGTGATGACGGCCGGCGCCGCGCAGATCGCGCTGAAAAGCTCCGGCCTCGTGCCGAGCGGGCGCACAGTGATCGCCGGCTGCGGCCCCTTGCTCTATCTGCTGGCGGGCCAGCTCGCGGCGGCCGGCGCCAACATCGTCGCGGTGCTCGACACGACGCCGCGCCGCAACTGGCTGTCCGCACTTGCATCATTGCCGGATTTCCTGCGCTCGCCCTATCTCGCCAAGGGGCTGAAGCTGATGGCGGCGGCGCGCCGCGAGCTGGCGTTCAGGACCGGCGTCACGGCGCTGGCGGCTGAAGGCTCCGGCAAGGTCACGGGTGTGAAGGTGACGCGCGGCGGTGCGACCGAGACGATTCCCTGCGACGCGCTCTTGCTGCATCAGGGCGTCATCCCCGGCATCAACCTGTCGAATGCCGCCGGCTGCGCGCAGCATTTCGACACGGTCCAGCATTGCTGGACGCCGACGGTGGACGACTGGTTCGCCTCCTCGATCCCGGGCATCGCCATCGCCGGCGACGGAGCCGGAATCGGCGGCGCCGAAAGCGCGGCCTTGCGCGGCGAGATCGCGGCGCTCGACGCAGCCCGCCGCCTCGGCCGGATCTCGGAGGCTGAGCGTAACGAGAAGGCCGCACCCACGCGGGCCGAACTCGCACGCAGCCTGCGCGGCCGCCGCTTCCTCGACCTGCTCTATCGCCCGGCCCCGCAATTCCTGGCGCCCCCGGCGGACGAGACCATCGTCTGCCGCTGCGAGGAGGTCACCGCCGGCCAGATCCGCGACACGGCGAGCCGCCTCGGCGTCACCGGCCCCAACCAGATGAAGGCCTTCCTGCGCTGCGGCATGGGCCCCTGCCAGGGCCGTCTCTGCGGCCCCACCGTCGTCGAACTGATCGCGCAGGTTCGCGGCGTCTCTCCCGCCGAGACCGGCTATTATCGGCTGCGCCCTCCGGTGAAGCCGGTGACGCTGGCCGAGCTCGCGGCGCTGCCGCCGACGGAGTCTGCGGTCAAAGCGGTGGTCCGGTGACCGCAGCGCGCCGCAGCGCCGACGTTATCGTTATCGGCGGCGGCATCCATGGCTGCTCGACGGCGCTGCACTGCGCGATGCGCGGGCTCTCGGTCATCCTGATCGAGAAGGACCATGCTGGCCGCCATGCCTCCGGCGTCAATGCCGGCGGCGTGCGCCAGCTTGCGCGCCATGTCGCGGAGATTCCGCTCTCCAATACGTCGATGGCGCTCTGGCACAGGATCGAGGACCTCGTCGACGATGGTTGCGGCTTCACGTCGGACGGCCAGGTGCTGGTCGCGGAGGACGAGGAAGACCTCCGCAACTGCCGCGCCCGCGTCGACGACCTGACCCTGCGCGGCTTCCACCATGAGGAGCTGATCGACGCCACGGAGTTGCGCCGCCTCGTCCCTGCCGTTGCGGACAGCTGCCCCGGCGGCGTCGTCTCTCGCCGCGATGGCGCCGCGATCCCCTTGCGGGCGACGCAGGCCTTCAAGCGCAAGGCCCAGAGCCTGGGCGCCGATATCCGCGAGGGCGTGCGCGTCACTCGCGTCAGCCGCGACGGCGCCAACTGGCGTGTCGAAACCGATCACGGCGTCTTCCTCGCGCCCCGCATCGTCAATGCGGCCGGCGCCTGGGCCGACCGCATCGCCGCCGATCTCGGCGAGCCGGTGCCGCTCGAGGTCATCGCGCCGATGCTGATGATCACGGCAGCGATGCCGGCCTTCATCAAGCCGGTGGTGATCCTGCGCAAGCGCAAGCTCTCCTTCAAGCAGTTCGCCAATGGCACCGTGTTGATCGGCGGCGGCTATCTCGGCCGCGCCATCCGCGACGAGAACCGCACCGTGCTCGACTGGGGCAAGCTCGCCACCAACGCCAGGACGGTCTGGGACCTGTTTCCGATCATGCGGGCTGCGCCGATCCTGCGCGCCTGGGCCGGCATCGAGGCGCGCATGCCCGACGATCTGCCGGTCTTCGGCAAGAGCGCGAAGCATGAGGGCGTCTACCACCAGTTCGGCTTCTCGGCCCATGGCTTCCAGCTCGGCCCCGGGGCAGGGGCCGTGATGGCCGAGATCATCGCCACCGGCGCCAGCAATGTGCCGATCGACGGGCTCGGCATCGCGCGGTTTGCGGCGCCGTCGTCACATCAGCCGTCATTGCGAGCGTAGCGAAGCAATCCAGGGGCCGCCGAGCGCTGTGGCCCTGGATTGCTTCGCTGCGCTCGCAATGACGACCACAGCCTTTCACCTCAGGAGAGAACACCATGACCATCAAGCGCCACATCAAGACCCCGATCCAGAACCGCGTCGTCGAGGCCGGCAATCTCGTCTTCGTCGGCGGCTGCATCGCCGACGACATCACCCAGTCGATGGGCCCGCAGACGCAGAACATCCTGACCAAGATCGAGGGCTATCTCGGTGAGGTCGGGCTCGACCGCAAGGCGATCGTCGCCGCGACGATCTTCGTCACCGATTTGCCCGCCAAGAAGGAAATGGACCCCGTCTGGACGGCGTTCTTCGGCGATGCGCTCCCGACCCGCGCGACGGTGGGCGTTGCCGATCTCGGCGGCGCGCTGATCGAGATCGTCTGCACCGCCGCGCGCTGAACAAGCGCGGGTCATCCCGGGTCTCCCTGCGGTCGCCCGGGATGACGGCGCAGGATTGACGAGGGGCCGCGCCCCTCACACCGCCACGACATAACCATCCCGGCGCGGGTCTGCCGCGCCGGTCATCACTCCGGTGGCGGGATCGACCGCGACCGCCTGCATGCCGCCGCAGCGCATGGTCCAGCCCGTGTCGAAGGCGGTGATGACGTGGCCGCGCCGGCGCAACTCGGCCAGCGTTTCGGCTGCAATCCGGTTCTCCGCCTCGATCGCGCGCCCGTCCCAGAGCCGGGAGCGCGGCGCCTCGATCGCCTCCTGCAGCGGCAATCCGAAATCGAGATGCTGCACCATGGCCTGAACTTGCGTCTGCATGATGCCGTAGCTGCCCGGCGTGCCGAGCGCGAGCACCGGCTTTCCTGAGCGCGTCGAGATGCTCGGCGACATGCACATCGGCAGTTCGTCGCCGGGTTTCGAGCGGTTGGGGCTGCCGGGCTGGACGTCGGACCAGTACAGGAAGTTGTTCAGGCAAAGGCCGGTGCCTGGCACCACGATGCCGCTGCCGAAGGGACTGCCGAGGCTGTTGGTGATGCAGACCAGATTGCCCTCGGCATCCGCCACGGAGAACGAGGTGGTATGCGCCGGATCCTCGCCGGCTTGCGGCGTCCATTGCTCGGTCGGGCCTTCGACCGGCACGCCGTCACCAAGGCGCGCACGAAGCTGTGCTAGCGAATCCTCGGAGAAGATCGCCGCCAGCGTCTCCGCCGAGGGATTGTTGGCGGCGATCCGCACGCCGGCCGCGAGTCTGATCGCGCGGTAGACGAGGTCGAGATGCTCCGGGCCGTCCTTGGGCAAGCCGGCCAGATCGAAGCCTTCGAGCAGCTTCAGGCTGAGCAGGAACTGGAAGGCCTCGCAGGCCGGCGGCGGCACATGGATGTCGAGGCCGCGATAGGACGCCGAGAAGGGTTCGCGCCAGCGCGGCGCGACCGCCGCGAGGTCATCCATCGTCATCAGGCCGCCGAGCGACTGGAGATGGCCGACGATGCGCTGCCCGAGCGCGCCGCGATAGAGGTGGTCCGGGCCCTTGGCAGCGATCTCGCCGAGGGTCCGTGCCATATCGGGCTGGCGCAGCACCTGGCCGAGCTTCACCGGCCCGCCATCGGGCAGATAGGTCGCGGCGAAGCTGGGGTAGATCTCAGGCCAGGCTTCGAGCAAGGGAGCTTGCTCGTTGAACTCCGCGACGCCGAATTCGGAGAGTGCGAAACCGTCCCGCGCCAGCGCGATCGCCGGCGCCAGGATCTCGGCGAGCGGCTTGCGGCCGTAGCGCGAGGCCAACTCGCACCAGCCGGCGAGATTGCCGGGCATGGCAACCGCATGCGCGCCGCGTTCGAGGTCCGAGCGCTGCGAGAAGCGGTCCGACGGGAAGCTCTTCTGGATCGGCGGGACGAAGTCGAGCACACGCACGCGCCCCTCGGCAGCCGACCAGAGCGTCGCCGAGCCCATGCCCGACAGGCTCGACATGAACGGCTCGACCACGTTCAGCGCGGCTGCGGTCGCGGCGATGGCGTCGAAGGCATTGCCGCCCTGGATCAGCAGCCGCGCGCCCGCCTGTGCGGCGAGCGGATGGGCGGCGGCGACCATGCCGTGGCGGGATTGGATTGTCGGTCGGCGGCCCTGCATCGTCGTTCGTCCCTGTGTTCGGGCCTGGGTGACCCGGCGCGATCAGAGCACAATTCTTCGGCTGGGGAAGGCCATTGGCGCGACATTTTCGGCGCCGCCGTTGATGGCCTGCGCATGGCTGGGTCCCAAGGCGGCTCAGGTGCCGCAGAAGGTTGCGATCACCCGCTCATGCGGCTCTGGCGGCGCCTCATACCGCGAGAATTCCGCCCGCTCCTCGAAGGGTTGCGCCAGCACGGCGATCAGCGTTTCGAAGGGCCCGAAATCGTCCTGCGCCTGCGCCGCTGCTATCGCCGCTTCGATCCGGTGGTTGCGCGGGATATAGGCGGGATTGACCGCCAGCATCGCGCCCGGTGGCGTTCCGGCGCTGCGTTCGCGCCATCGCACCAGCCAGCCATCCAGCGCCGGATCGTTCTCGAGCACCGCGCGCAGCGGTTCCTCGCCCGCAAGCCCGGCATGCAGCCGGCTGAGATGGCGGAAGCTCAAGGTAAAGTCAGCCAGATGCACCACGAGCAGGCCTAGGAATTCGGCGCCGAGAACCGTATCGGCCTCGCTGTCGCCGGGCAGGCCGAGCTTGCGCGCGATCCCGGCATCATAGGCCGCCTGATAGCGTGGCGCGAAGGCGCCGAGCGCGTTCTGGGCGATGGCGACCGCCTGGTCGGTATCGGGCGCCAGCAGCGGCAGCAAGGTCTCGGCCAGCCGGGTCAAATTCCACAGCGCGATGCTGGGCTGGTTGTCATAGGCATAGCGACCGCCGCGATCGATCGAGCTGAACACGGTCGAGGGGTCATAGGCGTCGAGGAAGGCGCAGGGTCCGTAATCGATCGTCTCGCCCGCGATCGAGACATTGTCGGTGTTCATCACGCCATGGATGAAGCCGACCAGAAGCCAGCGTGCAACCAGATCGGCCTGTGCCGCGATCACGGCTTCGAGCAACGCGAGGCACGGGTTCGCCGCCCGCGCGGCCTGCGGATAATGCCTGCTGATGACATGGTCGGCCAGCAGCCGCAGCGCCTCCACGTCCTGCCGCGCGGCGAAGAACTGGAAGGTGCCGACCCGGATATGGCTCGCGGCGACGCGCGCCAGCACCGCGCCCGGCAAGGCCTCCTCGCGCATCACGACGCCGCCGGTCAGGACGAAGGCGAGCGAGCGCGTGGTGGGAATGCCGAGCGCCGCCATCGCCTCGCTGACGATGTATTCGCGCATCACCGGCCCCAGCGCCGCGCGCCCGTCGCCGCCGCGCGAGAAGCGCGTCCGCCCGGCGCCCTTCAACTGGATGTCGCGGCGCGCGCCGGAGCGGTCGATCACCTCGCCCAGCAATATGGCGCGCCCGTCGCCGAGCTGCGGCGTGAACTGCCCGAACTGATGCCCGGCATAGGCGGTGGCGATCGGCGTCGAGCCATCCGCCACGGCATTGCCGGCCAGCACCGCGACGCCTTCGGGGCTCGCCAGCCAGTCCGCATCGAGCCCGAGTTCGGCCGCCAGCGCGAGGTTCAGCCGCACCAGACGCGGTTCGGGCACCTGCGAGGGCATGGTCGGCGCATGGAAGCGCTCCGGGAGCCTTGCGTAGCTGTTGTCGAACGCAATGGTCATCGCGCGCTCCTTCCGGTCGGACCTGTCGGTGGTCGCTCGTTGCATCCGTGCATTCAGTGTCGCTCGTGCCGGCATTGGCTGTGGTCCGCCAGCGCTTCGATGATCGCGCAATCGCAAGCGGAGACGCCGCCCGAGCAGGTCGCGGCGATACGCTCCAGCTCCTTTTCCAGAGAGCGCAGCCGCGCGATCTTGTGCCTGACCTCGTCGAGATGGGCGACCGAGATCGCATGGGCCTCGTCGCAGGCCATGCCGGGATTGTCGGACAGCCGCAGCAAGGCCCGGATGCCGTCGACCGGAAATCCGAGATCGCGCGCATGCTTGATGAAGGCGAGCCGTTCGAGATGAACGCGGCCATAGCGGCGCTGGTTGCCCTCGGAGCGTTCCGGCGGCGGCAGCAGCCCGACCTGTTCGTAATAGCGGATCGTCTCGACCTTGACGCCGGTTCGCTCCGACAGCGAGCCGATCGGCATGACGCGCTCGGCGATTTTCACCTCCATCGTCATTTTCCCTCTTGAACCTGAAGTCGCTAGAGGTCGTATCTAGGATGTCTCGCAGCGCCTGCAAGCGGAGACACCATGACGACGACCCAGAATTCGAGCGGCGGGACCGTGCCCGCCCCGATCTCGAACTCCCAGACCTTGAGCTGGAAGATCGGCGGCATGGACTGCGCGAGCTGCGCCGCGACGATCCGTGGCGCCGTCGAGCGCCTGCCCGGTGTCGCCGATGTCAGGCTCTCGGTGATGAGCGAAACCATGACGCTGGCGCTCGACGAGGGCCGGACAGATCGCGCGGCGATCGAGAAGCGCGTCGCCAGCCTCGGTTACACCACCGTCGCACTGGCTGCGAAGGCCGTCCCGCCGTCGACGCCTGCGAAGGCGGATGGCTGCGGCTGCTCCGGGCATGACCACAGCCATCACGATCACGGCCACCATGGACACCACCACGCGCATGACGGTCATGATCATGCGCCAGCCGTCAGCCCGAAGCAGGCGGCCGATGCCGGCCACGGGACGCCAGGCCATGTCCATGAAGCGACGCCCGATGGCATGTCGTGGTACCAGACCGGCAAGGGAAGACTGGTGCTCGTCACCGGCGCCTGCCTCGCCGCAGCCTGGTCGGCGAGCCTCGCCTGGCCTGCGGCCGCGCACTGGGCCTTCATCGCGGCCTGCCTGATCGGCATCGTCCCGGTGGCGCGCAAGGCCTATGCCGCAGCCAGCGCCGGCATGCCCTTCACCATCGAGATGCTGATGACCATCGCCGCCACCGGCGCGCTGGTCATCGGCGCGGCGGAGGAGGCAGCGCTGGTCGTCTTCCTCTTCGCCGTCGGCGAGGTGCTAGAAGGCGTCGCCGCCGACCGGGCGCGCGCCTCGATCCGGGCTCTGGGCGATCTCGTGCCCAAGACCGCGATCATCGAGGAGAATGGGCAAACCCGCACGGTTGATGCTGCCGCCCTGACGATCGGCCAGATCGTCCTGGTGCGCCCCGGCGACCGCACCCCCGCCGATGGCGAGATCACCGACGGCATCTCCGGCATCGACGAGAGCCCCGTCACCGGCGAGTCCGTTCCCAAGACCAAGGGCGTCGGCGAGCCCGTCTTCGCCGGCTCGGTCAACAGCGAGGCGGCGCTGCGGGTGCGCGTTACCAAGGCAGCGGAAGACAACACCATCTCGCGCATCATCCGCCTGGTCGAGGAGGCGCAGGAGGCGCGCGCGCCGACCGAGCGCTTCATCGACCGCTTCTCGCGCATCTACATGCCGGCGATCGTGGCGCTCGCCGTGCTGGTCGCGGTGATCCCGCCGCTGCTGCTGGGCGGCGAATGGTCGGTCTGGATCTACCGGGCGCTGGCGCTGCTGCTGATCGGCTGCCCCTGCGCGCTGGTCATCTCGGTGCCGGCCGCGATCGCGGCCTCGCTCTCGACCGGCGCCCGTCAGGGCCTGCTGATGAAGGGCGGCGTCGTGATCGAGGCTGCGGCGAAGACCGGCATCGTCGCCTTCGACAAGACGGGAACGCTCACGCAGGGCCGCCCCCGCGTGACGGAAGTCGTCGCGCTGGGCCGGTCTGAACGGGAGGTCGTCGAATTGGCCACCTCGGTCGAGACCGGCTCGAGCCACCCGCTGGCGCAGGCGATCATCGACCGCGCCGAGGCTGACTCGATCGCCTTGCGTGGCGCGAGCGAGGCCAAGGCCATCGCCGGCCAGGGCGTCACGGGCACGCTCGACGGCGTGACGATCTTCGTCGGCGCACCGCGCCATGCGTTTTCACGCGCGACATTCGACGACGCGGCGAAAGCCGCCGTCGAGCGCCTGGAGATGGCGGGCAAGACCGTCGCCGCCGTGATCGCCGACGGCATCCTCGCCGGGCTGATCGCGATGCGCGACGAGCCCCGCGAGGATGCGGCTGACGGCATCGCCGAGTTGACGGCCCTGGGCGTCCGCTCGCTGATGCTGACCGGCGACAATGCGCGCACCGGCGCCGCTATCGCCGGCTCGCTTCGCATGGAGCACAAGGCCGAGCTGATGCCGCAGGACAAGGTCGCGGCGATCAAGGCCTTGTCTGCCGGGACCTCGGTCATGATGGTCGGCGACGGCATCAACGACGCGCCGGCGCTCGCGGCCGCCGGCATCGGCGTGGCGATGGGGTCAGGCACCGACGTGGCGCTGGAGACCGCCGACGCCGCGATCCTGAAGAGCCGTGTCCGCGACGTCGCCGCCATGATCAGGCTGGCGCGGGCGACGATGAGCAACATCCGCGTCAATATCGGCATCGCACTCGGGCTCAAGGCCGTGTTCCTGGTCACCACGGTCTTCGGCTACACCGGGCTCTGGGTCGCGATCCTGGCCGACACCGGCGCAACGGTCATCGTCACGGCCAACGCCTTGCGGCTGTTGCGCTTCAATGCCGGCCGGTCGCGCTGACGATATGATCCGGCATGTGGTCCCGGCGCACCCCGCCAACGACGGCCGACACCGCCCTCCGATCTGAGCCCATGCAGGTGACCAGCGTCAACGGCGAGCTTTGAAGCCCCGTTAGTCGAGCAGCTTCTCCAGGACCTCTTGCAGTTTCGAAAACGGGTAGGGCTTGTTGAGGATCGCCGTTCGGGGAGCGTCCTCGAAGCCATCGACGCGGGTCTGGCCCGTGGCGAAGACGATGGCGACGTGCGGCTTGTGCGTGCGAACGCGGGCAGCCAGATCACTGCCACTGATGTCGGGCAGGCCGATATCGGTGAACAGCACATCGATGTCGCGCGCCGTTGCGATTTCGAGCGCGTCCAGGCCGTTCTCCGCTTCGATCACCGTGTGGCCGAGTTCCTGGATCATGTCGGCGGTATCAAGACGGATCAGCGGATCGTCCTCGCAGACGAGGACGATGAGCGAGTGTCTCAGCGGCAGGGAATTGTCCGGCTGCATCTCAGGTTCCGCGGGTTGGGGTCCTGGCTTCGGCATCTTTCCGTCGCGGGTCAGGACCTGCCGGATCTTGCGCGCCAGCGTATCGCGCGAGTAGGGCTTCGAGAGCAGATTGACGCCCTCGTCGAGCCGTCCGCCATGGACGATCGAATTCTCGGTATATCCGGACGTGAAAAGCACGCTGAGCTGAGGGACGAGTTCCTTGGCCTTGCGGGCTAGATCGGCGCTTTTGAGCGGGCCAGGCATGACGACATCGGTAAACAGCAGGTCGACAGCCACGCCGCTTTCGAAAACGACGAGGGCGCTTTGGGCGTCGGGAGCCTTCAGCACGCTGTATCCGAGTTCCTCGAGGCTCGCGATCACAGTGTCGCGTACGGCATCGTCGTCCTCGACCACGAAAATTGTTTCCGTTCCACCGACGATCGGGCCTGTATCGTCCACGAACGGGCCGTCTTCGGCCTGGTTCGACCGCGGCAGATAGAGTTTGACGGTCGTGCCCTGTCCGGGTTCGCTGTAGACCTTGATATGCCCGCCGGATTGCTTGACGAAGCCGAAGACCATCGACAGTCCCAGACCCGTTCCCTTGCCTTGCGGTTTCGTCGAAAAGAACGGCTCGAAGGCCTTTGCCAGAACCTCAGCCTCCATGCCGGCACCTGTATCGGTGACCGAAAGCTGCACATATTGCCCGGCCACCACCTCGGCGTGCCGATCGGCATAGGCGTCATCGAGAAAGGCGTTGCCGGCCTCGATCGTGAGATGGCCGTGGCCTTCCATCGCATCGCGGGCGTTGATCGCGAGGTTCAGGATGGCGTTTTCGAGGTTGGTCGGATCGACCAGAGTGTTCCACAGCCCCCCTCCCACGATCGTCTCGATCTGGACGCCTTCGCCGATGGTTCGGCGCAGCAGATCGTCCATGTCGCGGATCAGTCGGCCCACGCTGACGACTTTCGGCTCGAGCGGCTGCCTGCGCCCGAAAGACAAGAGCTGGGACGACAGATGGGCGCCTCTTGCGACGCCAGCCATGGCCTTCTCGACGCGAGCCTGCGCCTTTTCGTTGCCGTGGACCTCGCGTGAGAGGAGCTGCAGATTGCCGCCGATGACCTGAAGCAGGTTGTTGAAGTCGTGCGCGACGCCGCCGGTCAGATTGCCGATCGCTTCCATCTTCTGAGACTGGACCAGCATCGCCTCCAGCCGCGTCCGCCGCTCGATCTCGGCCGTGAGCTTTTCGTTGGATTCCTCGAGTTCCCGGGTCCGCGAGGCGACACGCGCCTCCAGGGCTTCGCTGTCGAGCCGCAGATGGTGGGAGACTGACGAGAGCGCGTCTCGCAAGGCGGCGAATTCGCGCAAGCGCGTCTCGAACACGATGGGCTGGTCGGACTTGCCGAGAGCAGCGCTGGCGATCGTCAGGATGCCGAGCGGTCGTTCGATCGTCCGCCACAGCAACAGGGCTGCGGCCGAGGCGAGGGTCAGGATCAAAACGCCGACACCGGCGAGCGTCAGCAACGCGGATTGCAGTGGGCGCTCGATCAGTGCTTGCGGGATGTTGGCGGCGACCAGCCAACCCGAGATGTCCGAGTGGACATAGCCGACAAGCACGTCATCGCCGGTGGCGCTCTTGCCGGAGAATGTTCCGCTTTCGCCAACAGCCTTGGCGAGGAAGACGGGGTTGCCCGGCTTGCCCCTGAAAGAAGCATCGTTGTCTGACCGGCTGACATAGGTTCCGGCCCGATCTCCGACACCGACGATCCAATCGGGTGGAACGGCGTCCTTCAGGATGTCGTGCAGAACAGTCGTCGCAACGCTGACATGGAGAAGGAATTTGACCGCCCCATCGATGGTGACGGGGACAACCATAGCCACGAGAGGGCGGTTGACGATGCCGCCGACGAACACGTCGGAAACGAACGGCCTCCCCGCGGAGAGGGCCTCGGGATCGGCTGCGATGCGTGAGGGCGGCAGCGGTTCGCCATGGCGTACCGTCGTGCTGAGCAACTGCTCGCCGCTCAGCGTGCGAAGCCCGATGTCACCGCCGATGAACGATTTGACGAGCATGGCCTGGCGATGGAACGCCGGCAGGTCGTTGGAGCGCAGATGCTCCGACGTCGCCAGCGTCTGCAGCGCAGTCTTCCAGCCAAGCAGCTGCCGGTCCAGGATCGACGTGGCGCTCCTTGCGACCTCCAGCGCGTCCTGCTCGTAGCGGGCGCGCTCCGCGGCGGAAAACCGTTTGATCACCACCAGCGCGAACACGACAGCCGGGACGAGGATGATCGCGACGAGCGCGAGAGCGATGAGCCGGGACGGAATTCCACCTGTCGGACGACGAACGATCTTCGATTGGGCCATGGTCATCCGCGTGGCTCGTCTGCATGACGCATCCTCGAAGGCAGTAGCATGCTTTGCGTTCGTCTCCATCCCGCAGGGAGGCGTCGGCCATGCGTGAGGACCGCGATCAGAACGGCAGCTGGCATGGGGCACGGTCGCCTTCGCTGCGGCGTCGCTGCCATCACGGCTGTGCCATGCTTTCGAGGGCGATGACGCTCCAGAGTCGACCCGTCGCACGGCCTTGAAAGTCGAGCGCCGGTAATACCGGGACGAAGTGGGGCGAACCGATGGCGGGCTGAGAATACCAAGCAGAAACCCGTCGTGATTTGCATGCGAGGGGCTGGTCGACCAGGCGATGATCGCACGACATCTGGCACTGCGCACGATACAGTATGATTCGCGACTGGGGAATGTTGATCTTAATCCGCATCAAAGGTGGAGCGGAGCGATGCTCAAAATTCTGATTGCCGAAGACAACGACATGCTCGCCTCCCTCTTCAAGGACTACTTGAGCCAGGTTGGGTTCGATGTCGTGGGCGTTGCCCGAACGGTTGGAGATGCTGTCGATCTGGCCATCACACATCAGCCCGACGTCGCCGTGGTCGATTATCGGATCGGCAGCCGTCTTGGCACGGAGATCGTTCGGCAATTGCCTCTCACCTCAAGGCCGGCAATTCTTTATCTGTCGGGAGAACCTCTGGGCCGTGTTCTGACGAAAGCAGACGGCGAGGGCTTTATTCAAAAGCCCGTCAGTCTCGATGATCTTGCTAAAGCGCTCTCCCTGGCCTGGCAGATCCGGTCCAACAGCGTCGCAGCCTCCCAACCGGTCCCTGCTCGTTTTTTCACGCTGGGTCTGGAGCCGACCCTCAGTCAGCGCTTCGCCTAGGCGGTACGAGAGCCCATGGCTGGCGTCGCGGCCGGGGCGGACTTGCTGCGAGGGCATCCTTGTCGCGGGAAGGGCGCGCAACAGGGCGGGTACCCGCGAACCGCTGATGTCTTCCCCATCCTGGAATCGACTTTCGCCCGCTTGCATCTCCGGGCTGCAATCGCATCGCGGCGAGGAACCATAGCCCGCCCCCCGGCTTGAATGGGGATGAACCGCCGTCCCTCCCTCGAATTCTGGATCTGGGTTGTCATCGCCGGCATCCTCATAGGCCTCGCAACGCAATGCCTGTTCGGGCCACCCCTCACGAATGCCGAGCCGTCGGGGTCGCCCGTCAGCGAAGAGGCCGGCTGACGGCGGATCGCGGGTCGATGCCGATGTGGAGATTGGCGGCGGCATCACCGAAGACATGGCCTGCCAGGAGGACCGGCAGGCAGGGCGCTTACGCAGAAGGATCGGTCCATGCACAACACGCTTCTCGCAGAGAACGACGGCAAGCGGGTATTCGCGGTGGTTCTGGATGCCGGCGACGAGGCTTTCGCCTGCATCAGCCGCTTCGCCAACGACCATGCCATCTCGGCAGCCTCGATCACCGCCATCGGCGCCTTTCAGACCGCGACTGTCGGCTTCTTCGATATCGAGACGAAAACCTATCTGGACATCCCCGTCGATGAGCAATCCGAGGTTTTGAGCCTAATCGGAGACATCGCGGAGGGCGATGATGGCCGCGCCAGCCTGCATCTCCATGCGGTGCTTGGCCTGCGGGACGGCAGCACCAGAGGCGGACATTTGCTCAAGGCCACGGTGCGGCCGACGCTTGAGGTGATCGTCACCGAAATGCCCGGTCATCTGCGCCGCCGCAAGGTCGAGGCGCTCGGCATCGCCCTGCTCAAGCCGCGCTGAAGAATATGGATTTCGTCTCCGTCATCGGCTTCCTGGCCGCCGCCTGCTCTGTATCGAGCTTCGTACCGCAGGCGTTCAAGATTCTGCGCACGCGCGACACGTCTTCGCTGTCGCCGCAGATGTACGCCCTCACCACGACGGGCTTCCTGCTCTGGACTGCGTATGGTGTGGCGCAGGGGCAATGGCCGCTGATCCTGACCAATGCGGTCTGCTTCGTCTTTGCAGCCTTCATCCTCATCATGACGCTGCTGCCGTCGCGCCAGAAGGCCGCTGTCGCGGACGCCCTCGATCCTCGCGACTGAAAGCACTCGGACCGGCTTACTCGACTGCCCACTGGCAGAGCTTGAAGTCACGCGGCCGCTTGCGCATGTCGAGATGGAGATGATCCTTGTGGGAGCTGTCCGAACCCGGACCCAGCACCGTCGCGAAGCGTGCGCAGGCGCTCTTCTGCAGGGATTCCCGCAGCGCACGCGTTTCCTTGTCGCTGTCGATGAGGCTGACCGTCCGGCCGTCCTTCAGGCGCAGGGCGCTGACATCGAGCGCGTTGCCGGAGGCATGCTCGCTGATCGGCGCGCCCGCCACCCCGTTGCGCGGCCGGCAGGCGTGCCCGCCGACACCGACCAGCCTGGACAGCGTGCCATTTGCGCCGCTCATGATGGCGGGCAGATCGTCGTGCAGCCAGCCGACGACCTCGAGCGCGAAGGAGCAGCGGAGGGTGACCGCACTGTCGAGCTCGACCTTGGAGCCATCGGCCATCGCCACACTGCGGAAGGTGACGGGATCCTCGATCGCGCATGCCCCGCTGCCGCTTTCGGCCGCAGACGGAAGCGCAATGCCGCCCCTGTCTGCGAAGGTCGCGAGACAGGTCGACGGCCCCGTAGGCTGATCGGCTTCGGGAGCGGGCGTCGCCGGGCTGGCAGGCACCGCCACCGGCCCCGGCAGATCGGCAGGACGCCGGGGTGGCAAAGGTGCCACGACGCGCTGACGCACCGACGGCCTGCTGCGGCCGGAAGGATCGCGGCTTTCCGCGATGCCGGATGCGCCGAGCTGAAGGGCGCAGGAGCCCGCCGCGATGAGGCAGGCGTATCGCCATCGCCGGCGATGGCGCATGGCCATCAATCGACGAAACGCACCGGCACGCCGGGCTTGACCAGGTCGGCGAGTTCCTCGGCGTCCCAATTCGTTAGCCGGATGCAGCCATGCGAATTGGTCTTGCTGACCTTGCCGGGCTCGGGCGTGCCGTGGATTCCGAAGGTCGGCTTCGACAGCGCGATCCAGACCGTGCCGACAGGGCCGTTGGGCCCCGGCGGCAGCACGAGCGTCTGCGTGTTCTTGCCCTGCTGGAAATTCTTCTCGGGGTCGTATGTGTAGTTCGGGTTCCGCGCGACACGCTCGATCGTGTACTCGCCCGAGGGCGACGGCATGTCCTCGCTGCCGATGGTCGCCGGGTAGCTCGCCAGCACCGCGTCCTGCGCGCCGAAGACGATGACCATGCCCGTGCTCTTGATCGCGTCGATTCTCAGCGCTGCGCCCGTCTCGGGCGAACGCTGGGCCGACGTCACGAGAAGGCGCGCGCCGGCTTTCGAGAACGCCCGCTCGGGATTGAGGGCGCCCAGCAGCGTCTCGCTCATGTGGAAGCGCTCGCCCAGCATCTCCTCCGGGCTGGTGTAGGACAGCCGCTTCATCCGGGCCTGCTTGGCATAGTCGCGCGGGATGTCGTCGGCGAAGTCGTAGGCCGCGTCCTTATCGGTCAGGGTGTACGCGGCGATCACGTCATTGGCGGCGTCGCCGCCCAGGTTCAGCCAGGCCAGTTCGTCGATCTCGTCGCCATCCGGCAGTTGTGCCAGCCGCCGGAACTGCGCGACCGCCTTGCGGAAATTCTCGCCGTCGACACCGTCGATGACCCCGGGGGAGATGCTGCGGCGGCTGAGCAGGACCTGCGCCTTGACGATGAACGGATCGGGGCCGGGCGCGGCCTGCTTCGTCCTGTCGGCGAAGCTGACGCCATTGACCTCGTCAGCCGTGAGTGCGGTCGCTGGCGACGCCCACGATGCCAGAACCGCCGCCGCGAGGAGCATGAGGCCGGTATAGGGCGGATTGCAGTTCTTGCGGGGATTGCGGTTCGTGAGGGGATTGACGGTCTTCATGCCGGGCTCCAGCGACACCCTGCTGCGGTCGCGGGAGCTATACGGCCGGACCGGGCAGATGTTCCGCGAGGACAGGGTATGCCGTCGAGGAACCGGAGGGGACGCTCGCTGGTTCCTCCCCGAGGAGGGCAGACGCCATGACGAACACTTCGCATCTCACCGACGCAGCCGGGGCTCTCGCCACGCCCCGGCGCCCCGGACAGTCCGGCGAGGAAACCGAGCACCGGGCTGGTCCCAATCCGCGCTCGGCCAATCCAACCGGCCCTCACGCGCCCTACGAACCTGACGATCCGAACGGGCTTGCTGCCGAGAAGCACATCCGCGAGGCTGTCGATAGCAAAGCCGAAGAGCCGACAGCCGGGAAGGAGAGGGGACATGGCATCGCGTTCGTCGATCTCAGTCGCGGCAAGCCGTAGCTGATGCCTCCCCGATCCAGATTGGCGACGAAGCGCGTCATTGCGGCGGCATGGCTGCTCATGCCCGCTTTGCTCGTTGCGTCATCGGCTGGCGCCCAGATGGTCGGCACGCCGGGAAACGCACCGCTCACACCCGGCGGCCCGAGGCAGGGCCTCGGTCCGCCCTCGATCACGGACAATGTGCCTGATCTGCGGCTGCGCTCCGATGGCGGCGGAATCCCCGGGGCGGGGCCGCCTGTCGGCTACGGTGCGCGTCAGCCTGTGTATGGAAGCCCGCAGGCGCGCAGCGAACGCGGCGTTGGAGCCTATGCGACGACGGGCCGTCGCTGCCAGACGCCCGAGCGGGTCTGCCGTCTCGCCAAGGCTGCGCCGCTTGAGGCGGGATGTTCCTGCCGGAGGGCGGGCAGGGGGCGCAGCGACGGTTACGTCGTTCCATAATAGCCGACCGTTGCGGCACGATGCGCAATTGCGAACAAAACCGGAAACTGGTCGAATCCGGCCCATGCTCGCCATCGATTCGCCGGTTCTCGCCACGCCCTATCTCGACACGCTGAATCCGGCGCAGAGGCGAGCCGTCACGCATGGTGTCGGCAGCGAGCGGCCGGCACCCCTCCTGGTGATCGCGGGCGCGGGTTCGGGCAAGACCAATACGCTGGCGCATCGCGTTGCGCATCTGATCGTCACCGGCGCCGATCCGCGTCGCATCCTGCTGATGACATTCTCGCGCCGCGCCGCAGCCGAGATGACGCGGCGCGTCGAGCGCATCGCCCGCAAGGTCATGGGCGAGGGCGCGAGCGTGATGATCGACGCGCTGCGATGGGCCGGCACCTTCCACGGTCTCGGCGCGAGGCTGCTGCGCGACTACGCCGATCAGATCGGCCTCGACCCCGCCTTCACCATCCATGACCGCGAGGACGCGGCCGACCTGATGAATCTCGTCCGGCACGAACTCGGTTTCTCGAAGACGCAGACCCGCTTCCCCGCCAAGGGAACCTGCCTTGCGATCTACTCGCGCTGCGTCAATGCGCAGACGCCGATCGAGACCGTGCTGACC
Source organism: Allobosea vaviloviae (assembly GCF_001298265.1). GTDB lineage: Bacteria > Pseudomonadota > Alphaproteobacteria > Rhizobiales > Beijerinckiaceae > Allobosea > Allobosea vaviloviae_B. Next base: position 68,546 of record NZ_LGSZ01000095.1, read on the forward strand.
CGGTCCTTTCCCTGGTGCGTCGCCTGGGCGGCGGAATTGCGCGAGCTCTTCGCTGGCTATGTCGAGGCCAAGCAGCGCCAGAACGTGCTCGATTACGACGATCTGCTGCTCTACTGGGCGCAGACCATGTGCGATCCCGATCTCGCCGCCGACATCGGGGCGCGCTTCGATCACGTCCTGATCGACGAGTACCAGGACACCAACCGGCTGCAATCCTCGATCCTGCTCGCGCTGAAGCCCGATGGCCATGGCCTCACCGTCGTCGGCGACGACGCGCAGTCGATCTACGCCTTTCGTGCCGCGACGATCCGCAACATCCTCGACTTTCCCGCAGCCTTCTCGCCGCCGGCCGAGATCATCACGCTCGATCAGAACTACCGCTCGACGCAGGCCATCCTGGGCGCCGCCAACGCGGTTATCGATCTCGCGAGCGAGCGCTTCACCAAGAACCTCTGGACCGACCGCGCAACGGGCGCGTTGCCGCAACTGGTCAATGTCCGCGACGAGGCCGACCAGGCCCGCTTCATCGCCGGCCGCGTTCTGGAGAACCGCGAGGCGGGCGCGACCCTGAAGCAGCAGGCGGTGCTGTTTCGGGCTTCGCATCACAGCGGTCCGCTCGAGATCGAGCTGACCCGGCGCAACATCCCCTTCGTCAAGTTCGGCGGCCTGAAGTTTCTGGACGCCGCCCATGTCAAGGACCTGCTGGCGCTGCTGCGCTTCGTTGAGAACCCGCGCGACAGGGTCGCCGGCTTCAGGCTGATGCAGCTTCTGCCCGGGGTCGGGCCGACATCGGCCCAGCGCGTTCTGGACCATATCGCGGCAGCGACCGATCCGATGGAGGCGCTGACCTCGGCCCCGCCGCCGCCACGGGCCGGCGATGAGTGGACCGCGTTTCTTGGCGCAGTCGAGGAGCTGCGCTCTGGCCGTGCCGGCTGGCCAGCCGAGATCGAGCGGGCGCGGCTCTGGTACGAACCGCATCTGGAGCGCATCCACGAGGATGCCACGACGCGGCAGGCCGACCTCGTCCAGCTCGAACAGATCGCCGGCGGCTATCCCTCGCGCGAGCGCTTCCTGACCGAGCTGACGCTGGATCCGCCCGACGCGACCAGCGATCAGGCCGGCGTGCCGCTGCTCGACGAGGATTACCTGATCCTCTCGACCATCCATTCGGCCAAGGGCCAGGAGTGGAAGTCGGTCTTCGTCATGAACGTCGTCGACGGCTGCATTCCCTCCGATCTCGGCGTCGGCAGCAGCGACGAGATCGAGGAGGAACGCCGCCTGCTCTATGTCGCGATGACGCGCGCCAAGGACGATCTGCACCTGATGGTGCCGCAGCGCTTCTTCACCCACGGCCAGAGCGCGACCGGCGACCGCCATGTCTATGCGGCGCGCACCCGCTTCATTCCCAATGCGCTGCTGGGCCTGTTCGAGCGCACGGCCTGGCCGCTGGCGGCACCGGAGCCGGCGCGATCGGCGAGCCAGGGTCCGAGGATCGACATCCGCGCCCAGATGCGCGGCATGTGGCGTTGAACAAGCCGCCTGAACCACTGATTCGAAGGCGCTCCACCAAGGGCCACCGTGCGCTTCTCTTCGCCTGTTGAAGGCCTGTTGGAACGGTGGGCGGACCTCAGGCCGCGAGCCTGAGCGCGCCTTCGCGGGCGATGCCGGCCTGGTCGAGCGCAGATCTGATCCGCTCGATCTCGGCGTCGCCGATCTTCATCAGTGGCGGACGTACCACGGCCTTGTCGATCCGCCCGAGAAGCACCAGGGCCTCCTTCATCCGGTTGTGCATGTCTAGGAAAGGCGGCGCGTAGAAGGCCTGCGAGAGTGGATAGATGCGGTCGTTCACGGCCTGCGCCGCCTTGAGGTCGCCCGCCTGCACGGCGCGAAACAGCGCGACCTGCAGATCGGCGATGACGCTGCCGGAGCCGGAGAGCAGGCCGTTGCAGCCCAGCGTCAGCGAGGCCATCAGCCAGGAGGAATGGGTCGTCAGCACGTTCACGGGCCGCGGCAGGTTCTGGAAGGTGCGGATATGCTTTTCGTGCAGCATCGCATCGTTCGACCAGTCCTTGATCGCGGCGATGCTGGGAACCTTGTCGAACAGGGCAAGCAGGGTGTCGAAGGCGTAGCCGAGATGGCTCGCCATCGGATACTGGAACGCGATGATCGGCAGATCGGTCGCATCGGCGATGCGGCGGTAATGCGCGATCGCCATGTCCGGCCGCAGATGCCCGCCCATCGCCATGCTGTTGGGCGGGAAGACCAGCAGCGCCGACGCCCCTTCCTTGTCCGCCATCGCAGCGAGACGTGCGGCCTCGATCGAGCCGTCGGTATAGATGCCGTTGATCACCGGAATCCGATCGCCGACCTCGGCCATCGAGGCCGCCAGGATCTGCTGCTGCTCCGGAAAGCTGCAGGCGTGGACTTCCGAAGCGTGCCCGTTGACCGTGACCGCCGAGACGCCGTCGACCAGCGCGCAATCGCGCAGATGCTTGCGCGTCTGACGCTCGTCGATGCTCATATCCTCGTTCAGCGCCAGCAGGGTCGCGGGAATGACCCCGGCGGGGCGGAAATCCTTGAAACGAGGCATGGGCATCTCCTTTCGGGGGTCGCGAACAGGGCGGGGTCGGCACTCAGGCGTTCCGAAGCCCGCCCGCGCAGCTCAGTTGCCGTACATGACCTTCGGCATCCACGTCGCCAGCCCCGGGAAGACGATCAGCAGCGCCAGCACCAGCAATTGGCAGCAGATGAACGGGATCACGCCCCAATACATCTCCTTGAGCTTCATGCTCGGCGGCGCGATCGCCCGTAGATAGAAGATCGAGGGCGCCATAGGCGGGGTGAGGTAGGCCGTCTGCAGCATCACCAGAAGCACGACCGCAAACCAGAGCGGATCGATGCCGAAGCTCTTCACCAGCGGGATCGCGATCGGGACGATGATCAGGATGATCGAGATCGAGTCGATCAGGAAGCCGAGGATGAAGGCGACGAACAGGATCACCGCCATCACCGACCAGGGCGACAGGCCGAAAGCATCGAGCACTGCCTTGGTCGCGGTCATGCCGCCTGATGCGAAGAACACGCCGGAGAACATGCCGCCGGCCAGGATGATCGCCAGGATCATCGCCGTCAGCGACACGGTCTGCAGCGCAGCCTGGAACAGCAGACCCCAGCTCATCCGCCGGTAGATGATCGCCAGGATCAGCACGCCGAGCGAGCCGCAGGCGGCGGCCTCCGTTGGTGTCGCCAGTCCCATGAACAGGGTGCCGAGCACGGTGAAGATCAGGAAGGCCGGCGGGATCAGGGCGCTCAGCGTGAAACTGATCTTCTCGCCGAAGCTGCGCGGATCGGGCTCGGTCTCCGGCGGCGCCAGCGAGGGTTTGATGGCGCAGACGATCAGGATGTACAGGATGAACAGGCTCGACATCAGCAAGCCGGGGAGCAGGATGCCGGCGAGCAGATCGCCGATCGACATCGCTGCGATCGGTGCCAGCACGACAACCGGAACCGAAGGCGGGATGATCGTACCGAGCGAGCCGCCGCCGCAGATCGTCCCTGCGATCAGCGAGTTGTTGTAGTTGCGCTTGAGCATGGCGGGGATGGCGAGCATGCCGACCAGCGTCTCGGTGGCGCCGACGACGCCGCTGGCGGCCGCGAAGATCGTGCACATCAGAAGCGCCGCCACCGCGAGCCCGCCCGGCATGCGCCGCGTCCACATGTAGAGCGCGTCGAACAGCTTCTCCGCGATGCCGGCGCGCTCGAGGATCGAGCCCATGAAGATGAAGAGCGGGATCGCGCCGAGCACGTAATTGGTCGAGAGGTCGTCGACGCGCTGGGCGAACTGGTGGACGAGCGTGCCGCCGAAGCGCAGCAGCCCGAAGCCGAGCGCCGCCAGCATCATCGAGAAGGCGACGGGGAAGCCGAGGAAGATCAGGCCCAGCAGGGCCGGGAACATCCAAAGGACGGTCTGCGAGGTCATCGGGCCGGCCCTTCAGTCTCGCGGCCAAACAGGACCAGCAGGTTCTCGATCGCCTTGCCCAGGCATTGCAACGCGAACAGCCCGAAGCCCAGCGCATAGATGAAGCGATAGGGCCAGATCGGGGGGTTCCAGGCCGAAAGGCCGGAGCCTTCCCCCGTGCGATAGACGCCGGCGAAGTTGCTGATCAGCACATTCGTCAGCCAGAACAGCATCCCGGCCATCAGGATGTAGCCGATGCCGTCGATGACGGCGACGCCGCGCCGGGGCAGCGCCTGATGGATGAAGTCGACATTGACGTGCTGACCCTCCCGAAGCGCGTAGGAAAGGCCGAGCAGGAAGATCGTGCCCATCATCATATAGCTGAGTTCGAAGGCCCAGGCGGTCGGCGCGGAGAAGGCGTAGCGGCTGACCACTTCGAAAACCATGGCGAGGACGAGCGGGAGAACGACGAGTGCCCCCAGCCGGCCCGACCATAACGACAGCAGGCCGATGAATCTGACGATGGGCATGAAGAACCTCGGATGGGGACGGCGCAGTCCGGCGTCGGCTTGCACCGACGCCGGACTGCGGGAGATCAGCGGCTGCCGGTCGCGAAGCGGAATTCGGCCATCGGCTTCACGCTCGCCATGAAGGCCTTCTGGTTCTCGTAGACTTTCTTGAACCAGGGGTTCGTCGCCGATTGCTTCTCGGCCCATTCGCCCGAGACCTTGACGACGGCGGCGGTCAGGCTCGGATCGACCTGGACGACTTCGAGGCCCGGCGTCGCCTTGATGATCTTGTAGGCGTCGAGGTCGCTCTTGGCGTAGCCGAGATAGGTGTCGAGCACGGTCAGGCGGCCGGCGAGTTCGAGCAACTGCTTGTCCTTGTCGCCGATCTTGGCCCAGGTCGCGTTGTTGAAGATGCAGTCATGCGCGCCGGAGGGAGCGTGCAGGCCCGGCATGATGATGTATTTGGCGACCTTGTGGAAACCTTCCGAGAGGTTGCTGCCGGGACCGCCCCATTCGATCGCGTCGACGACCTTGCGCTCCAGCGCGCTGAACACCTCCGAGCCCGGCAGGACGACGGTCGAGGCGCCCAGCATCGGCGCGATCTCGGCCCAGGAGGACGAGGTGCGCAGCTTGAGGCCCTTCATGTCCTCGACGGTGCGGATCGGCTTGTGGGAGTGCATGAAGAACTCGGTTTCGAGCACGCCGCAGGGGAAGGCGACGACGTCGAACTTCTCCTTGCGCCACTGCTTCCACAGATCGGCGCCGCCGCCGTTGTAGAGCCACATCATCATCTCTTCCGGGTTCGGCCCCGCCGACCAGCCGGAGAAGATTGCGCCCGTGCGGTCGACCGCCCAGTCATAGCCCGGCCAGGAATGGCCCATATCGGCCACGCCCTTCTGCACGGTCTCGGTGACCTTGAGCGCCGGGCCGAGCGCGCCCGCCGGGAAGACGTTGATCTTGATGCGCCCCTCGGTCATTTTCTCGGCGTTCTCGGCGTATTTTTTGGCGCCGATGTCGAGCCAATGCCCACCCGCCCATGGCGTCGCCATGTTCAGTTCGAGCTTGTTCTGGGCGAGCGCGCCCTGCGCCGTGAGCGCAAGGCCGCCCACGAAGGCGGCGGTCGCGATCAGGCTCTTGAGTGTGGTCATGGCTATTCCCCTTCCCTCTGTTGTGATCTGTGGGAGACGTTTCGTTGGATCTGCGCCGTCTGGCGTCGCATGACGTCTGGTCGGGCGGAGCCGCGAGAGCGACAGTGCGGCCGAAAACCGGTACGTTCTGGAGACCAGGTCCGAAGAGGGCTGCGACGTGGCGGCGCGTTGGCTGCCGGAATGAAGCGCGCACGCAGGAACGCGGCGGCGCCCCCAAGCAAGTGTGCAGTCTCCATGCCAAATCCCCCATTCGCGACTTTGGCGCCCATCGCCTCGGCCATCATGTGTCAGACTTCGGCGCTGCCAAGGTCGATATGGCCGCTATAGACCCGTTTCCTGCTCATATATCGACGCCCGCCTTCCGATGTTTCAGAATCGCAGCTCGCCCTACGCAAGGATCACGCCAAGCCAGAACTGCGCGTATATCGATCAATTTCATTGATTGACGCAGGGAAATGTCAGCATCCTGCAACGGGCGTCTTCATATATCAATGGCGATTTTGGCGCTTGGGATGGATCGGGCGGCTGCTGTGAGCCCGGCTTTTTCGGGCGTCTGATGAGGCCGCGCGGCAGCGACGATGTGCGGACCTGGCTTGATGTCGTCAGCCGGTCGTCGGCGAGAGACGCCGGAGACCATTCAGAACGGCTCGGTCCCGGGAGAGGCCAATCCTCCCGCTGAGGACGGGCCTCGCCGAGCTAGCCTCGAAGCGCGTCCTCATAGAAGGCCCGGTAGTTCAAGGCGACCTGCTGCCAGGAGTAGGGCGCCAAGGCTTCGATGTCAGGCTTCAAGGCCCCGCGCGAGGCTTCCAGGCTTGAGAACGCCTCGGTAACCACGCTGGCCGCTTCCGAGGGGGCGGCGAAATCGGCGAGACGGATCACGGGATAGGCGCCCGCCAGGGCGGTGAAAGCGGCATTGGGCTGGACGATGGGGATCAGCCCCGCGCTCATAGCCTCGATCAGCGAGAGGCCGAATCCCTCGAAATCCGAGGCCGATACGAAGAGCGAGGCGCGTCCAAGCACATCCCGGGCGCCTGCATCGTCAAGGCCGATATGGATGTCGATTTGGCGGGCCAGGCCGGCCCGGGCGACGGCATCGCGCAGCGCAGCTTCGGACCAGTCGGATTCGACGCCGATCATGTCGAGATGCCAGTCGGCGCCCGAGCGCAGCAGTTCGCTCATGGTCGCGATCAGGTTCTCCGGCCGCTTGTTCTTGGAGAAGCGGCCGATGCTGACGAGCCGCCGAACCGGTTCAGGGCTGGACGCGCCGCGGAATTTGCCGAGATCGACGCCGTTCTCGATGACGCGGACCTTGCCGGGCGCCACCGCCTCGAACATCCGCGCATCATTGGCACTGCAGCCCGCGATCCCGCGATAGGCCAGCGACGACAGCCGCGTCGGGCCTCTCATCCAGATCGCCTTCAGGCCCGAAAAGTCGCGCGTGTGGAAGAAGCCGCCATGCGTCGTCGCGACCAGCGGCTTGCGATGAAGCACCCAGCCCAGCGCGAGCGCGTCGAAAAAGAAGTCGATGGCATGGACATGGACGATGTCGGCATCGGACAGATGCGCGAAGACCGACGGCGCCAAGGGATAGCGCGATGTACCGCGATAGGGAATCCGCCGGACGGGGATGCCGTCGATCAGCTCTTCCCGCTCCAGCAGCCGGCCCGGATCGGAAAACAGCCGGTCGAGCGTCACGACCGATGGCCTGAACCCCATCCGCAGCTGCGCTCTGCAAAGGTTGGCGACGACATCCTCCAGCCCGCCGCGATTGGGCAGAAACTGCCGGACCACATGGACGATCCGCAGTCCTTTACGGACGCTGGTCAGCGGCGCGGTCACGAACGTCCGGTCCGGCCACAGCTGGTGTTCTTGCCGGCCTTGGTCTTCAGTTGCTCGATGAGCGCCTTCATCTGCGGGCGCTCTCCCGCCGCCGTCGGCTCGAGGTTGAAGACGTAGTCGGGCGGCCACCATGGCCCGGCGCCCCAGGCGGCCCAGCCGATCCATTGCTGCGGACGCGAATCCAGGCGGGCCGTCATCTCCTTGAAGACCTTGACGCATTCGGGCCGGTCGGAGGCGGCGAATTCGCCGAGGAAGCCTTGTCGGCCATGGGTCTTCAGCCAGGCGGTGACGTCGTCGATGGCCTTGAGCGCGCCCTGCGCTGCCGAGCACTCCGGCTGGCGGCCGGAATAGTCGGCATCGAGATATTGGTGGAAGTCGTAGGCGAAGCGCTTCAACGGGTCGTCGATTGCCAGAAGGTCGCGGCCGTTGTTGCCGACCGGCAGATCCGCAGTCCAGCTATGGGCGCCACCATAGGCCGTGCCCGTGACCAGGAGCATCTGCTTGGCTCCCGCCTTCCGGATCGCGGCGATGGCGACGTTCTGGATCTTCGCCCATTCGGCGCTGTGGATGTCGTAAGGCTCGTTCATGATCGAGAAGACCACGTTCGCCCGGTCGCGATAATGCATCGCCAGCCGACGCCAGACATCGCCCAATGTCGAGGCCGCTAGCGCCGGGGAACCGAGTTCCTTGCCGGCATAATAGCCGAAATTGTGCAGGTCCAGGATCGCGACGAGGCCGGCGGCCTTGGCCGTTTCGATGCTCTGGTCGAGGCGGGCGAGCTCGGCCGCATCGAGTTCCCCGCCGAGCTTGGGCTGGATGCGCTCCCAGCGGAACGGCAGCCGGAACGACGTCATGCCGAGCCCGGCGAGCCGGTGGATCGCCGCCTCGGCCGGATAGGTGTAATCGGTATTCGCGCGTCCCGGCACCGTGCCGAATTCGGCGCCCGAGAGATTGACACCGCGCAGGCAGATCTCTGCTGCCGTCGCCGGCACGGCGGTTGCCAACAGGCCCGCGACCGTCAGCAGCAGGCCCGCGCTGCGCCGTCTCGTCGCGATCGTCATGGCCTCACCGTCTCAAGCAGTCTGTCCCGCAACCGAAGCGCCGCACCCAGATGGGTGAAGTTGTGGTCGGCACGCGGAATGGTCGAGAATGACAGGTTGGGATAGGCCGCGATGCCGTCCCCGGTCTTGCCGAAATAGGTGTGGAACTCGGCCATGCCGACATCGCCCTCGGCATAGATCAGCGCAACGTCGACCTTGCGGGCCGCCAGGATGCCGAAGCGCCGGTGGCACTCGCGCCGCAGCCGGCCATGCTTGGTCAGGCGGCCCAGCCAGGGCGCGAGCCGGATCGACATCTGCTTCATGAGGCGGAACAGCAGATAGCGACCGGCCGGGCCGATCCGCAGCTGTCCCGTCAGCAGCCGGCGCAGGCCGCCCTTGCGCTTCAGGGTCGCGCCGAAATCACCGACGCTGCGATGGGCGTACCGGATCGCATCCTCGACGCTTTCGTCGGGGTCCCAGACGAAGCGCTCGTTGTTGACCATCACGAGCTGCCGGACCCGCTTGTCGGCGACGGTGGCGTTGAAGGCGGCATAGGCGCCGCTGCAGCGCCCGATCAGGATCGGGTCCCGGTAGCCGCGCGTTTCCAAGAGATCGAGGGCGAGGCTGACATCGGCGATCTGTTCGTCGGAATAGAGCATCTCCTCGGGGCCGTTCGCATCGGCCTGGCTGTCGCCGATGCCGCTGGTGTCGAAGCGCAGCGACGCGATGCCCTGCGCCGCGAAGGCGCGAGCCTGCGCGACGGTCACGCGGGCCCAGCCGATATGGTAGTCGCGGCCGGCATTGACGAACACGATCGACGAGCGGGACGGGCGCTCGGCCGGCTCGCAGACGATACCGAAGAGGCGTCCGCCCGGTCCGAACCGCACGGGGCTCTCGACGAAGCCCGGCCCGAATAGCTTCGCGGGCTGTGCCTCATAGGGCCGAGCGGCCGCGAGGGCATGAATGCCCTGTTCCGGCTCCCGCGCACGCAGCGCGACCCAGTCGACGATGGCTGCGATCGTCGGCAAAGGCGGCCTGGCAGCGGTCGGATCGGTCGTCAGCATCTCGTAGCCCTCATAGGGCAGGCTCGTCACTGCGGCGCCGTGTTCGCTCAGATGCGTTGCCAGCGCCGCATCGCCGGCATGGCCGGGGCGCGACAGCAAAAGGGCTTCGTCGCAGGGTCGGCTGTCGAGGTCGAGCAGGCCGAGCTTTCCGATGGCGGCGAGGCGGGCCGGCGGAGGCGAAGGCCCGCCACGGCACAGCCGGTCTCGTCGTCGGGATCCATGCCGATGCCGATGCGGTCGGCCACGAGGCGCGTCCAGACGGAGAGTTCGCGCAGATAGCGCTTGCCGTTGACGACCGGCGCCATGACGACGCAGCCGGAGACCGGAGCCAGGCAATCCGCCAGACGCAATGCGAGCGTTCCGCCGAGGCCCTGTCCCAGCAGGATCAGGCGTGAGCAGCCGCTGGCCTGCCGGAGCAGATCGGCGGCGGCGCGCACGGTCTCGGTCCAGTCGTCGAGCCCTGTCGGCTCGGCGACATCGAGCGCATCGCCGAGGCCGGGATAGTCGAAGCGCAGGCAGGCGATGCCGGCAAGCGACAGCGCCTCGGCCAGTGCCCGCCAGGTGCTGCGCAGGCAGAGCTCTTCATAGCCGACGGGCCCCAGCATCAGAACGGCGGCCGACGCGTTTCCCGGGTAGAGCATGCCGACGGTGCCCGAGAAGGCGACGGGCGTTCCCTGGTTCGAGGCCATGGCCATCGGCCTCGCCGGCGCTGCCGCAAGGTCTGGCGCGCCCTGCGGTTGCGCCATGACCGGTATCCGTTCGGCTAACGCTGCACCCATGTCCTTGCTCCGCATCGGCATCGTCAATGAACCGCCGTTTTCGCCGCGGCGTCGGCAGGATCACCGCCAGGGCCCGACCGCATCGGCTCGATCTTCGTCGGGCGTTGGAAGACGAAGGGCTTGAAAAACGCCGTCGCCATGTTGTCGATCCCATATTTCCGCTTGATCCAGTGCCAGGCGGCGAGATTGGAGGCCAACGTCATGAACAGCCCGGCGATCGCGATGCCCATCAGCCCGCCGATCTGGGCCAGGCCGTACAGCAGCCCCAGGTAGAAGACGAAGATCACCGCGCGCGCGATCAGGAAGAAGCGCTCGCCGCCGCCGATCATCAACAGCCAGGAGCCTGGCCCGAAAAAGGCCTGCGAGACCGACAGTACGCACAAGGCGGTCAGGACATCGGCATGCTGCGCGAAATCCGCATTGAAGATCGACAAAACGAAGGGCGCGATCATCGCCAGGACGAGCGCGCCCAGAAGCGAAATGCAGAAGCTGGCAAAGGACAGCCGGCCGATCAGGAGCTGTGCCCCTTCATTGTCGGACTTCTGGAAGCGGGCGGCGATCATGGGGATGCCGACGGTGTCGATCGCCGCGACCGGCAAGGTCAGCAGCATCGCGATCCGCAGGGCGACGAAATAGAAGCCGGCCTTGTCCAACCCCAGCACCGCGCCGATCAGGATGGTTTCGAGATAGGCCGACGATGAGTTCAGGATGTTGTTGGCGATGAAATACAGGCTTTCCCGGCGCCAGATTCCGCGCGTCTCGGCGGGCACATCGTCGTGGCGGGCCAGCCAGCCCCAGCCTTCGCCGCGTGTGAACGCGACGGCCTGATAGAGCGTCGTGGCCCCCAGCAGCACGGTGACGATGGCCATGACGACCTCGCCATCGGCGCGATAGCCGATCAGGCCCGCCGCGGCGATGCACAGGATCGACGCCCCGCGCCAGACGATCTCGCGGGGCACGAGCGACAGGTTGATCCGCCCGTGAATGCGAAAATAGTTTTGCAGGTACTCGCTCACGGCGAAGACCGCCGCAAAGGCCAACGCCACCCACAGATGCCGATAGGGCTCCGGCAGCCTGTCGGCGAGGATGAAGAACAGGACGGCCGCGACGATCAGCAGCCCGCAGCCGAGCGCAAGCCAGCGCGCATTGACGGAGATCAGCGCCTGATTGAGCCGATGGCCGGCATCCTCGTTGCGCTGATAGCGTTTCACCACGAGGATCTGCTGACCCAGAACCGCGATCAGGCCCAGCGCGCTGCCGATCGAAAACAGGAAGACATAGAGGCCGTATTCCTGGGTCGACAGGAAATGGCTCGCCGTCAGCAGGACGAAGAAGCTCAGGAACGTGCTGCTGAAGCGCGACGAGAAGGCGGACACGAACCGCCTGGCCTCTGTCCGCCTGGACAATCCCAGCAGGGCCTTCACGGCGTCGCGCCCTGTATCTGCGGCACGCGTCCCCGCTGCGCGCCGCTCAGCAAGGCGGCGAAGACGGCCTCATAGGACGCCGCGATCCGCTCGGGCGCGTAGCGCCGTGCCGCCTCCAGCGCCCCTGCGGACAGATGGGCGATGCGCTCCGGGTTTTGGGCCAGTTCCGTGATCTGCTGGGCCAGGGCGCCGTCGTCTCCGGGCGGAAACAGGGCGCCGTTGATGCCGGGCTCGATCGTCTCGGGGATCCCGCCCGACCGCGCCCCGATCACCGGAACGCCATGGACGAACGCTTCGATCACGACCCGGCCGAAGGGTTCCCGGAAGACGGAGGGCACCGCGAGCACGTCGATCTGGGGAAAGAAGGCCTCGGGCTGAACCCAGCCGAGGAAACGCGTGTTCTCGCTCGGGAACCGCTCCGGCAGCGCGGCGGCATATTCGCTTTTCCCGCTTCCGGCGATCAGGAACGTGACCGGCTGCCCTTTCAGGCGATGGGCGGCTGCAGCCAGCGTGTCGAGCCCCTTGATCGCATCATGGACACCGACGAAGCCCAGTCGCAGCGGCTGACCGTCGCGCGGCCCCCCGCGCGGCACGGCTGAACCGTGCGGAGCGATCGCGCCGGGAATGCGATGTGACGTGGCATGAGTGAAATAGCCCTCGTCGAGATGCCGCGCGATGATGAAATCGGTCTCGCCGACCACGGCATCGACGAAGCGCGACGTCAGCTTCTTGCCATAGGAGGTCGCCCTGCAGGATCCGCACGCGCGGGCGCAATTGTCGCCGTTGCGCCACATGCTGCCCTTCCAGCACAGCAGAAAGGTGCTTCGCAGGATGTGGCAGACGGGCACGCCCTCGCTTCTGGCCGCGGCCCAGGTCGCCACATTGATGTTTTCGATCGAGTCGGTCAGCACGATGTCGGGCCGGACTCGCCTGATCTCCCGGCGCATGGCGAAGAAGGCGCGGGGATTGAAATTCTCCAGCGCGTGCCAGACGAGCTTCTTCCAGGCAGGGCGTGGCAGGCGGTAGTTCCAGTCGATATTGAGCGAACGCAGCCTGTGGACCGGCACGCCGTCGAAGATCTCGTGCTTGTCCTCATCGGCGACATTGACGACCTCGACATCGTGGCCTGCCGCCTGCAGCAGCTTCGCCACGATCATCGCCGAGATCGGGCCACCGCCGTCGATGAACGGAGGGAATGCCGCGCAGGCCATCAGAATCCGCATGCCGCCCCCCATTGCCGGGAGGGTTCGATCGCAACCTCGGGGGCGCACGAGGCGGCTCGCTCCGCCCGGACACGGCTGAAGGGCCAATCCTTGCCGAAAGAAAGGGTCATGATGCCTGAAGCTGCCGCAGTGCCGTCACGTCGGATTCCGCGCGGTGTCTTGGTCAAGGTGAAGCGGGTCGGCAATGCTGCGGCTCCACCCAGGACGCGTCTCCGGGACGGCGGCGTTGGTCACTGTCGTGTTTGGGACGATTTCTCTAAATATCTATTTATCACCAAGGCCGATGACAATAAACATCCAGGCTATCTCCGCATCAATCGTGGTTAAATCCGATTTTAGACAATTATCTACAGATCATTAAAATTTGAGCTATCTACTTAGGACAATCTTAACCACGGATGCTCAGCATGCCCTCTGGATTTTAGCCCTTCCGGATGTCTGCCCTCGGGCCGGCAATCGGCCGGGGGGCGTCAGGCCGCGTTTCGGGAGGCTTCAGGTGGTTGCTGCGTTGGAGGCCGGAGGACGACGCGACGCGCCATCGCCGACCTCGGCATTCAGCTTGCCGGAGCTCCTGGGACTGCTGAAGCGCAGGCGCCTGATGGTGGCGGCCAGTGCCGGTCTCACGCTGCTGCTTGCTCTCGCCTATCTCGCCGTCCAGACGCCTGTCTATCGGGCAACAGCCGAATTGCTGGTCGATCCGCAGGCCCTGCAGATCGTCGGCAGGGATATCGTGCGCTCTGACAGCTCGGCTTCGATCGACTTCGCCAATGTCGACAGCCAGTCTCTGGTGATGACGTCGTCGGGCGTGCTGCGTCAGGTGATCAGCGATCTTGACCTCGAGCAGGATGCTGCCTTCACGCCTCAACCGGGGTTTCTCGCGCGCCATTTCGGCAAGCTCTTGCTGCCGACCCCGCAACAGCGTGCTGCGCAGACGATGGATGCACTGCGGCGCGTGATCGTCATCCAGCGCGTCGAGAACTCGCTCGTCTTCCGCATCATCGTGTCGCATCCCGATGCCGAGAAGTCAGCCGATATCGCGAACTCCCTCGCCAGGGCTTATTTCCGCCAGGGCAATGACGGGCGCCGCGGCGCGGTCGAGCGCGCCAACGAGTCCTTGATCAGCCAGATTGCCGGACTGCGCACGCAGCTCAACGATGCCGAAGCGGCGATCCAGGCCTTCCGGATCAAGAACAACCTCGTCAGCACCGGTCAGACCGGCCTCGTCGTGACGCAGCAGCTGCGCGATCTCTACACGCAGATCGGCCAGGCCAACGCCGAACTCGCCCGCCAGACGGCGCGGCGCGACGGCATCGCCAACCTTCGGGACACTGAGCTGCTGTCCGACATCATGCCCGAGGCCCTGACCTCGACCAGCATCGTCTCGCTGCGCACGCAATACGCCCAAAGCGCGCGCGAGGCGGCGAGCATGGCGCAAACGCTGATGCCGCAGCACCCCCGACTGATCGAGATTCGGGCGGAGCTGGCCGAGACGCGCAAGCTGCTCGCCGCGGAGCTCGGACGCGTGCGCTCCTCAGTGCAGCAGGCCTATCGCCAGGCGGAGTCCAACCTCGCCAACCTGCAAAAGCGCGCCGGCGAGTTGACGCGCTCGCAGGAAAACAGCGGCGTCGCCGAGATCCGGCTCCGCCAGCTCGAGAGCGAGGCCGAGGCGATCCGGGCCGTCTACAATGCCTCGCTGACGCGTGCCCGCGAGCTCGACCAGCAAAAGAAGATCGAGACGAGCAACTCCCGCCTGCTGTCGGAAGCCGTTCCGCCCGCGGTCGCATCCAAGCCGCCTGCGATCATCGTCCTGGCCGCCGCGTTGCTGTTTGGCGCCTGCGCCGGATTGGGCATCGCCTATCTGCTGGAGTTGCTGCCCCCACGGGTCGGCCGACTGCTGCCGCAGAGCGCATTGACGGCCAAGCAGGCCGCAGACATCCTCGGTGTCGCCAGCGTGGCGCGACTGCCCAAGGCCACGGCTGGACGACAGGCCGCGCTCGCCCCGGTCGCGAAGCTGCTCCAGGAGCAGTTCGGGCGACATCTTCCGGCCTCCATCCTGATCGCTGGCCCGCTCGACGCCGCGGCGCAGGCCGATATCGCGCAGCATCTCGCCCAGGCTCTGGCGGACATCGGCGAAAGCGTACTGATCTATCGCGAAAGCGCAGGGCGCAACGACGTCAACATCCGGCGCTTCGATACCGCCAACGGCGCGTCGGGAGCCGCATCGCGGCGCAGCAACTTCGTGCTCGTCTTGCGGTCCGGTGCGCTCGACAGCCGGCGCGCGGTCTCGCCCGACGCGGTCGTTCTGGCTGCGGATATCTCGGGGATGCGTGCGCCCGACATCATCAAGGCGGCAGCCGACGTCGATCCGACGGGCGAACTCGTCGTCGCGCTCGTGACCCCGGGCGAAGATGAGCGCCTGTTCAAAAGGTGGCCAAGGGCCGCCGCGTGATGGCCGTCGGGCACGATGTCGGGGACATCCATGGCTCGCAACCGCCAGCGCCGCTGACGCTCGCGCTGCTGGTCGGCGCGCTGACCTTCAACACCGCGCTGTGCTTCCTCAACACGAATGTCATGGGCGTCAACGACACCATGGTCATGGGCTCCGAGGTCGTGCTCGTGGCCACGGCGCTCTATCTCGGCCTCGGCCGGAGCGCGGCGCCCTATGTCGTGCTGGCCATCTTCATGTCCTACGCCGCCATGCTGATGGCGATGCGCCCCTTGCTCGATCCCAAGGCGGTGCGCGACTTCCTGATCCCCATCGCCTTCTACCTGCTCGGGCGGAGCTGCCGAGATCCGCGGCTCGCCGATCGTGCGGCGCTGATCTGTGGCCTGATCGTCGTGGTCTTCGGGCTGTTCGAGTTCCTGGCGCTCGACGTCTACGTGAAATATTTCAACATCATCAAATACTACGTCGCACGTGGTACCGTGGCGCCGTCCGACGTCAAGGCCGATACCGGGGCTCTCTTCGCGTCCGGAATCCGGCCCGATGCGCGTACGCTGCTGCCGTTTCTGGGGCCGCACCGCGCATCCTCGGTCTTCCTGGAGCCGATCTCGACCGGAAATTTCGGGGCCATCATCTACATCTGGTGCCTGAATCGGAAGGAGATGCGCAAGCGCTGGCTGACCATGGCCACGGGCATCGGCGCGATCATCCTCAGCGACTCCCGCTTCGGCGCCAATGTCTGCGTCGTCGCGACCGCCGCCTGGTTCGTGGCGCCGCGCACGCCGCGCTTCGTCTGGCTGGCAGCGCCCTTCTTCGTGCTGGCGGGACTGGCGATCTACGGCTTCACCAGCGCCGAGGTGAAGTGGGAGAACAATTTCGGCGGTCGCCTGCTCTGGACGGCGCGTCTGGTGACCTCGCTGTCGCCGGCTGCGGTCTGGGGCCTGTCGCCGGACAAGCCGTTCCTGTCGGATTCGGGCTACGCCTATACGCTCAACCAGATCGGCCTCGTTGGCGCGCTCGGCTTCTGGAGCCTCTTCATCTTCACGCCGGAGCGCTCCCCCCGGGCCTGGCGCTTCAAGGTCTGCGTCGCCACCTATATCTGCCTGCTGATGCTGGTCAGCGATTCCGTCTATTCGATCAAGACCGCGGCGCTGCTCTGGTTCCTGACGGGCACGAGCGATGCTGCGCCCGATACGGCAGAAACCAGCCTCGCTGCCGAGCCTGTGCGGGCACGCTCCGCTTATTTGGCGGCTGGAACGGTCTGAACCGGCGGCAGCGTAGCCGCTGCAGCGGGTTCTTCGCCCGTATGGATCCGGGCCGTCAGCGAGAACTTGCGGCGCAGGCGCAGGATGGGCTTCTCGATGGCATGCCAGGAGAAGATCGCCATCGCGCTGGCGGCCGCGATCGAGAGCGCGAAGAAGGCCGGCCGGTTGTCGATCCAGGGCATGAGTTGGATCATCGCCTGCTGCAGCGGATATCCGTAGAGATAGATGCCGTAGGAATAGTCGCCGCGCGACAGCGGCTTGAAGACGAGCTTGGGCGACAACCCGGCATAGACGACGGCATAGGCGAAGATCGGCGCCGTGGCGAAGCTAAAGATGGGATTGGCGTTCCAGTCCGGCGAGCCGAAGGCGGCGATCGCGACATAGGCCGCGATGCAGGCCACGGCATATCCGAAGCGGTAGGGAATGCGCTCGCGGTACTGGTAGAGCACGATGCCGGCGAGGAAGAGCGGCACCAGCCGCGCCGCGCCGCGCGTCACGAACAGATAGGTCAGCGCGTCGTGATAGGGCAGCACGATGCCCAGCTTGCCGACGATGAAGATGCTCATCGACACGCCAAACAGCGCCAGCGTCGCGAGCAGGACGAGAAAGCGCCGCCGGAACAGCCCGGTGAACATCGCCCCGACCAGCAGGACATAGCAGGCGATCTCGTGCGGCACCGTCCAGAGCGAGCCGTTGACGATCCGCGGATTGGGATTGTCGAGAAAGACGCCCGGCAGCTCGTAATGGATGCTGCCGAGGATGTTCAGGAAATAGCGCGCGAAAAGCGGGTCGGACACATACTGGCCGAGGGTATAGACCGTCAGCAGCGGGCCCAGGACAAGTGCCGACAGGATGATCTCGACGGCCAATGCCGGCAGGATGCGCAAGCCGCGATTGACGACGAACTGCCCGATCGACAGCCGCTCGGCGCTGCCTGCGACCAGAAACCCGCTCAGGGCAAAGAACATCGGCAGAGGCGCGAAATCGAAAGCCCATTGGGCGAGCGGCAGGTAGGGGCCGACCGGGGCCAGCGCAGCCTCCGGGCTCTCGACACGCAGCAATGAGGTGTGGATGTAGAGCACCGAGAGCGCCAGCCCGATGCGCACGGCATCGAAGCCTGGGCCGACACCCTTGTGGTCCGCAAGACGCGATCCGAACGTCACCATGCCTCGCAACTCCTCGCCGGCAGGCGGCGCGACATCTGCGCCGGAAGAGCCGATATAGCAGTGCAAAGCCTTCAAGGGGCGGACGGAAGGCGCTGAGTCAGACGAAAACTAAAGTTATCGTAAACAGGCCATCGCCAATTTTGCGCACCGGGATCGTTTCGAGCCCATTTACCAAACGTCGCTGTCGTAATGATCTCCTCGAGATTCGACGATGTTTGCAACCCGCCATTAAATCTTTAGCGGTACACCGGTTTCACAAGAAAAGACCGCGTCGAACACGATCAATCCGACTTCACGAGAAATGGGCATCGAGCCGCATGGCGGGCGCATTGCGCGCTGCCCAGTGTTTGCTCGAAAGCTGCATCCTTCGCCGAGGTCGCCAGCAGATGGAATGGCAGCACCCACCATGAAGAGCAGGATCAGGGACATTCTCAAGACGACGGCCCGGCTTCCGGTCGATGTCGCCGCTCTCGCAGACGACGCCGACCTCTACAATGCTGGCCTGACCTCGTTCGGCACGGTCGAGCTGATGATGGCGCTGGAAGAAGCCTTCGAGGTCGAATTCCCAGACAAGATGATGAACCGCCGCAATTTTGCGTCCGTCGCGGCGATCGAGAACGCCATCCTGAGCATCCAGAGCGAGCACGTCTGATGGCGTCGGCCGCCAGTCGTCCGGCCAGCGGACCGCAGTCGAACCCGTCGATCGAAAGCAGGCAGCGCCCTGTTCTGGTCGATCTCGGCGCGCGGGCAGAAGCCGAAAAAGCCATGATCGCCAAGGCCCGTGCCGTCGCGAGGATCGCGGCCGAGCATGCTGCCGACGTCGATGCGAAAGCCCGCTTTCCCCAGGAGGCCTTCGAAGCGCTGCGCGCTCAACGGCTTCTCGGCATCATGATCCCCGCCGCTCACGGCGGCGAACAGGCGAGCCTGGCCACCATCGCCGAAATCGGGTCGATCCTGGCGCAGGGCTGCTCCTCGACCGGCATGATCTACGCGATGCACCAGATCAAGGTCTCGAGCCTCGTCGTCCATTGCGGCGCGGATCCCTGGCATGGGACCTTCATGGCGCGGATTGCGGCCGAGCAGCTCCTGCTCGCCTCCGCCACGACCGAAGGCGGCGGCGTCGGCGGCGACCTGCGCAGCAGCGTCTGCGGCGTGATGCGCGACGGTGACGACTTCACCCTCGAAAAGGAAGGCTGCCTGATCTCCTATGGCGCGCAGGCCGATGCCATCCTGATCACGGCTCGCCGCACGCCCGAAGCACCGCCCTCCGACCAGGTCATGGCGGTCCTGACCCGCGACCAGTACCGGCTCGAGCGCAGCGCCGTCTGGGATACGATGGGCATGCGCGGCACCTGCTCCGACAACTTCACCTTTGCCGGCCGCGCACCGGCGCAGCAGATCATTCCCCCCCCCTTCGCCGAGATCGCGGCGCAGTCCATGCTCGCCCATGCCCATCTGCTCTGGGCCGGCGTCTGGTACGGGATTGCGGCCGAGGCCGTCGCCCGTGCCGAGAGTTTCGTGCGTGTCGAGGCGCGCAAGCGCCCTGGCACGACGCCGCCCAGCGCCCTGCGCCTGGCCGAATTGCTCGCCCGCCTGCAGCAGTTCAAGGCACTGGTCGTCGCCGGTCTCGATCGTTACGAGCGCGCACGCAGCGATGCCGACGAACTCTCCTCGATGGGCTTCGTCGTGGCGATGAACAGCATCAAGATCGCCGCCTCGCAGAGCGTCGGCGAAATCGTCAGCCAGGCCTTCCTGATCTGCGGCATCCAAGGCTATCGCAACGACAGCCCGTCGAGCCTGGCCCGCCTCATGCGCGACGCGCTTTCGGCGCCGATCATGATCAACAACGACCGAATCCTCGGCAACACCTCCAATCTGCTGGCCGTGTACAAGCACGACTCCAGCCTGTCTCGGTGATCTGAATGTGCCAGAATTGCGAACGGCAGCAGGGTTTCCTTGCTGAACTCATCGACAGCGGCCTGCTGATCGACACCGGCGTCGACGGTCTCTATGGCCGCAGCGGCCTGTTCGAGGAGGTCGTCGCGCGCTTCGATGACCTGATCACCCGCTATGGCGGCCAGGACGGGGCCGAGGTCGCGCGCTTTCCGCCCGCGATGAACCGCAAGCATTTCGAGAAGAGCGGCTATCTCAAGAGCTTCCCGCAGCTCGCCGGCACCGTCCACGCCTTCGAGGGCGACGAGAAGGCCCATGCCGAACTGCTCCACAACGTCACCGACGGCGTGGACTGGACGGCCGGTCAGAAATCGACCGACATCGTGCTCACCCCGGCGGCCTGCTACGTGCTCTACCCCGTCGTCGCCAAGCGCGGCCCGGTCGGCAAGGACGGCGCGCTGTTCGACCTGCAATCGTACTGCTTCAGGCATGAGCCCTCCAAGGACCCGGCCCGCATGCAGCTCTTCCGGATGCGCGAATATGTGCGCTTCGGCACGCCAGACCAGGTCACCGAATTCCGTGCGACCTGGCTGGAGCGAGGCCAGGAGATGATGGCCTCGCTGGGCATGCCGCTGCATGTCGATGTCGCCAATGATCCGTTCTTCGGCCGCGCGGGGCGCATGCTCGCCAACAACCAGCGCGATCAGCGCCTGAAATTCGAACTTCTCATCCCGATCGAAAGCGTCGAGAATCCGACCGCCTGCCTGTCCTTCAACTACCACCAGGACCATTTCGGCACGACCTGGGGCATCAAGACGGAAGACGGCGAAACCGCCCATACCGCCTGCGTCGGCTTCGGCATGGAGCGGGTCGCGCTGGCGCTGTTCAAGCATCATGGCTTCGACGTCGAGGCCTGGCCGGCGGCTGTGCGCGCCGTCCTCTGGCCGTAAGCACCATGACCGCCCACGCCATGATCGAGCGCCCGGTCGCTCTGCTTGGCCCGGAGCCGCTTTTAACCGGCGATCCGCTGGCCTATCGCCGGCATGCGATGCATTCCGGCGACCGGCACTGGCCGCAGACGAATTGCTACGCTGATCTCTGGATCGAAATCCTGCACGCCTTGGGCACCGAGCCCGCGGCCGCCTTCGGCTTCACGGTCGCGCAGGATTTCGAGGGCGACCAGTTCACCTTCTTCAAGCCGCCGCTCGACGATCTCGAAGCGCTCTACGGCCTGCGCGTCACGGAGCTCGCGCTTTACGACGACCTGATCGGCCATCTTGAGCAACAGATCGCCCGGCGTCGGCTCGTGCTGATCGAGCTCGATTCCTTCTACATGGCGGACACGCAGGGCGTCTCCTATCGCGCCAGCCACGGCAAGACCACGATCGCGGTCAACCGCCTCGACCGCGAAGGCCGCGAACTCGACTACTTCCACAATGACGGTCTCCACCGCGCCGCGGGCGAGGATTTCGACGGGCTCATGCGGCTCCTGCCGGGCCAGATGCGCGCGGACACGCTGTTTCCCTATGCCGAGATGGTGCGCCTGCCCGCCGATCTGCCTGGCGACGCGCAACTGCGGGAGACCGCGCTCGCGCTTCTGGCACGCCATGTGCTGCGGCAGCCGCAGGCCAACCCTGTCTCCGCCTTTCGCGCGGTCGCCACCGCGCAGGCGCAGGCTCTCGCCGAGCGGCCGGGCGAGGTCTTCCATCTCTACGCGTTCAACACGCTGCGCCAGCTCGGCGCCAATTTCGAGCTGCTCGCGAGCCATCTCGCATGGCTGGGTGCCACGCTGGACGGGCTGGACGAAGCGCGAGAGGCAGCGCTGCGGATCGCCGAAGGCGCGAAGGTCGCCCAGTTCCATCTGGCGCGGGCGATGAAGCAGAAGCGCTTCGACCGCTTCGACGCGACCCTGGCGTCCCTCGCCGCGGAGCATGACGTCGTCAGCGAGGCGCTCGCCCGCCGTTTCGCGGCCTGAACGCACATGGCCCGCATCGTCGCGCGCCAGGGCGAAAGCGCCGAGGCGATCGGGACCTGGCGCTGGCTGGCGACTGCCGCCGACGCCGTCCCGACCCCTGCCGATCTGCCGGGTGACGGTGACTGGCAGCCGGCGCTCGTCCCGGGCACGGTCGCCGGCACCTTGCGCGCGCTCGGGCGGCTGTCGGACGCGGCGGCGGAGGCCGTCGGCGGGCAGGATCATTGGTACCTGACGAGGCTCGACCGGGCGCTGAACGGCGAGCTGCGTTTCGAGGGGCTGGCGAGCTGGACCGAGATCTGGGTCGACGGCGCGCTCGCTGCCGAGAGCCGCTCCATGTTCCAGCCGCTGGCGGTGCCCGTCGCGGCCCCGGTAGGGGCGCAGATCGCGCTCTGCTTCCGCGCGCTCGCCCCCAAGCTCGCCGTAGCCCCACGCCGCTCGCGCTGGCGCCCGGCGATGATCCAGCCGAACGGGCTGCGCTGGTTCCGCACGACGGCATTGGGCTCGGTGCCAGGCTGGTGCCCACCGGGGCTGCCCACCGGCCCATACCGGCCGGTGCAACGGGTCGAAACCGACAGGGCGGCGGCCGTCGTCGCGGGCATCGATCTGCGCACTGCCTATGACGGCAGGGAGGGCGCGGTCGCACTCACGGTTCGTCTTGGGGCTCAAGACGGCGGCGGCCCGTCGCGCGCGATGATGCGATGCGCGGCAGGAGAGGCGGCTCTGGAGCTGACCGCGCCGGACACGCTGTCGGGCACGCTCCGGCTGCCCGGCATCGCGCCCTGGTTCCCGCACACCCATGGGCAACCCGCCCTGCATGCGCTGACGCTTCATCTCGGCGATGAGACCGTCGATCTCGGCCGCATCGGCTTCCGCTCGCTCGAGGTCGATCGTGGCGCGGATGGCGAGGGGTTCGGTCTCGTCATCAACGGCGTGCCCGTGTTCTGCCGCGGCGCCTGCTGGAGCAGCGCCGATGTCGTCACGCTCGCCGGTGGGCGCCAGGCCTATGAGCCCTCGCTGAAGATCGCCCGCGACGCCGGCATGAACATGATCCGCGTGCCCGGCGTCATGACCTATGAGGACGATACCTTCTTCGCGCTCTGCGACGAACTCGGCATCATGGTCTGGCAGGAGATGATGCTGGCCAATTTCGACTACCCTCAGGGCGACGCCGCCTTTCGCGACGCGATCCGGGCGGAAGCCGAAACCCTGCTCGACCGGACGCAAGGCTCGCCGAGCCTCGTGGTTCTCTGCGGCGGCAGCGAGGTCTTTCAGCAGGCGGCGATGCTGGGTGCGCCGCCCGAAGCGTGGTCGGGCCCTGTCTTCGACGACATCCTTCCAGAGGTCGTGTCGCGGTTGCGGCCGGACCTCGCCTATGTGCCGAACTCGCCGTCGGGGGGAGCCCTGCCATTCGTCGCCGACAAGGGGGTAACCCATTACTACGGCGTCGGCGCCTATCTGCGCGGGCTCGACGATGCGCGCCGTTCCCATGTCCGGTTCGCGGCCGAAAGCCTCGCCTTCGCCAATGTGCCCGAAGAGATATCGTTGGCCACTGGCAACCCACCGGCGCTGACGCATCATCCGGACTGGAAACGCGGCGTGCCGCGCGATCTCGGCGCCTCCTGGGATTTCGAGGATGTGCGCGACCACTACCTCGGCCTGCTCTACGGGGTGGATCCGGCGCGGTTGCGGCGGGAGGACCTGGAACGCTATCTCACGCTGTCTCGGGCGACCTCGGCCGAGGTGATGGAAGAGACGTTCGCGGAATGGCGCCGGCCGGGTTCGCCGACATCAGGCGCGCTGGTCTGGCTGCTGCAGGATCTCGCACCCGGCGCGGGCTGGGGCGTCATCTCCAGCGATGGCGAACCCAAGGCGGCGTGGCACGGGCTGGCGCGTGCCTTCCGTCCGGTCCAGGTCACGATGACCGACGAGGGCGTCAACGGATTGATGCTTTATCTGATCAACGAGCGCCCGGTCCCGCTCTCGGCGCAACTCGAATTGACATGCTGGCGCGACGGCCAAGTCGCGGTCGTGACGGCGTCGCGCGCGGTCGCGATCGAAGCGCATGGCAGCGCCAGCCTATCGGCTTTCGACCTGCTGGGCCGCTTCTTCGACATCTCCTATGCTTACCGGTTCGGCCCACCCGGTCACGACGCGACCAGCGCCGTCCTGCGCGACGAGGCCGGGACGGTTCTGGCCGAGGCGTTCCATTTTCCGCTCGGGCGCGGCCATGAGCGCCATGAACTCGGCCTGCAAGCCGCGCTCGAGCGAGACGGGGAGGGCTGGGCCCTTGCGATCTCCTGCCGACGCCTGGCCCAGTCCGTCCATATCGTCGATGCCGACTGGCGGCCGGAGCAGAGCTGGTTCCACCTGGCTCCCGGCATGACCAAACGCGTCCGCCTGAAGCCTCGGGGCGAGAACCCGAAGTGGCCGAACGGCGAAATCCGGGCGGCGAATGGGACGGAACGGGTTCCCTATGCGCCCGTCGATGGCGGATCGGCCTAGCATTCGCGCAAGAGCCGGCCACGCGTCACGGCTTCAGATACATCTCCCAGCATGGCGAGAGCACGACGCGCCGACGCCCCTCCAGGGCCGGTGCGAAATGCGCGGCAATGATGGCTCGGGTGACCGTAGGCGGGCATGCCGGCTTGAGGATCGCGTCCGTGCCGTTGAGCGCATCCAGCGCCTCTTTCGTGAGGGGCGGCGTCGTGCGCATCGGATCGATCCCGATCGCAAGGTCGCGCGGAGGTTCACGTCCAAGCAGCCGGTTCAACGCATCGACGAAATCCAGCGTGAAGACGCCGTTCAGGCGGCGGCCCGCGGAGGCCTCCCAGGTGCGGATCGCGACCAGCCCCTGCTGGAGTTCGAGGAGCCATGTCGCCTGATGGTCGATCTGCGACGACAGCAGATGCGAGGGCATCTGGCCGTGTGCGACGAGGTCCCGGTAACCGGCCTGGTGCGCGGCGTAATGCTCGAGCATGATCGGTGCACGCTCGCGGATGTCGGGGTTGGCGCTGACCTGCCCGAGCGGGCCGAGATCGCGGAGATCGAGCCGCTCATAGACAGGGGCGGCCAGCGTGGCTCTCGCCGTGCGCTGAATGAACGCGCCCGTATTGGGCAGCACCACGGCCAGGCATAGCAGGAGCACGATGCGGCCGAGCCCGTCACGCCGGGCCTGCCACTCGACCATGATCAGCAAAACCACGGGCCATAGGCCGATGAACTCGAGCGATCCGGTGTTCTGGGTCTCGAATGCCGTGATGGCGATCAGGACGATCGCGAGCCAGCCGGGCCGCGAGTCGGCGACGGCGCGAAGGCCCGATCCCGACGGGCGACTGCGCTCGCGCGATGCGGCATAGGCAAGGACGCCCAGCAGCAGCAAGCAAGGCAGGATCACGTCGAGATTCAGGGAGGCGACCGTCAGGAAGCGTCTCGACAGCGAGTCGCTGTTGAGCTGGAGCAGCGTCAGGATGTCGTCGAGATAGGCGCGCACCATGCCGGTGGCCAGATCGAGCACGACCAGCGGCACGAGCACCAGCACGGCTGCCAGGACGGCATCGCGCAGGCGCAGGCGCCCCGCCAGGACGGCATAGCCGACCAGCAGCGCCCCGCTCACGGCGCCGGTCACCTTCACCAGAAACAGCGCAAGCATCAGCCACGCCACCAGGCCCACCAGCAGCCGCCGGTCCCTGGCGAAGATCAGCGTGGCGACGAGTACATAGAGCAGCAGCGCGACATGCCGGTTGTAGTGCCCATAGCCGTCGAAGCCCGAGATGGCGTAGATCGACTGGATGTTGATCGGCACCGATGCGAACAGCAGGAAGGGCAGCAGCAGCGCGAGCGCCAGGCTGCGAGACCGGGACGCGACATGTTCGGTCAGAACGGCCATCGCCGGCAACAGCACCGGCAACAGCGCCCAATTGACCAGAAGCATCGGTTGCGCCCGCGGGAACAGGCTGTCCAGCCACGCGGCGAGATAATAGCCGAGCGGCCCCACCGGCGCGAAGAAGTCGCTGCTCGGCGTCTGCCCCATCCGAATGCGGTGGATGGCGTCGTAATAGACCAGCGTGTCCCAGTTGTTGGGACCGAGCGGCAAAACCAGCGGCAGGCTCAGGAGGGCGACGGCGACGGCTCCGAAGACGACGATCATGCCCGATGGGAAACCCGACGCCATACGTCGTTTGACCGGCAAGCCCGCTTGATCCGTCATCATTCTCGCTCGTCCTTCGAGCCGAGCTTAGCCGCAATCGCTTACCAAATCGTCGGGGACGCGTGACGAGCTCGCTGTCACCGCTGCCAATGTGGTGCCGCCAGCACAAGGCGGATATCGGCCTGAACCGGTCCGGCGCACCCAGCGTATCTGCATGACCAACCCTGGAGGTCGTCATGCGCTTCGTCGCCGGCTATATCGCTTTCCTCGCCGCGTTCGGCATTTGCGACGCGATCTGGCTGACCACCATGAGCGAGAAGCTCTATCGCCCGGCCTTGGGCGACATGCTTCTCGAACGCATCCGATATCTCCCGGCGATCCTGTTCTACTTCGGCTTCGGGCTCGGGGTGATCCATTTCGCGGTGATGCCGGCTCTGCGCGATGGTTCGGGCGGCAGCGCCCTCGTCAATGGCGCACTTCTCGGCCTGCTCGCCTATGCGACCTACGACCTGACCAATTACGCAACGCTGCGGGCCTGGACGCCAACCATCACCCTGGCGGACATGGCCTATGGCACCCTTGCTGTCGGCGCCTGCAGCTGGATTGCCTATACCGTCGTGCGCCAGGTCGAAGCCTGGGGCTGGATCTGAAGCCTGAGCGCGGATCGAACCCCGCCTAGCTCGCCTTCAGGCGATAGTGGCAGACGCCCCATGAGGCTCCGCCCGCATGTCCGAAGAGGCCGCTGGTCGCGAGAAAGAACAGCCGCCAGCGGCGGCGCCAGAGCCGGGCATCGCTGCCATAGGTCGCCTGCAGGATGGGATCGATCGCCGGCAGGTTGCGGTCGAAATTGGCCAGCCAGTCCTCGGCGGTGCGCCGGTAATGGTCGCCGCTCCAGCGCCATTCCTCCTCGACGGTGAAGATATCGGGAAACTGGTGGGCGAGCGCGGCGCTCGGCATGAGCCCGCCGGTGAAGAAGTGCTGCGCGATCCAATCGCCACCATCGGCGACGTCGAAGCGATAGCAGCCGCTGGCATGGGCGAAGACATGCAGGAAGAGCCGGCCATCCGGCTTGAGCCATCCATGAATGCGCTCCAGCAATGTCTCCCAATTCGCCATATGCTCGAACATCTCGACGGAGACGACGCGGTCGAAGCGCTTGGAGGTGGCGAAATCGTTCATGTCGGCGGTGACGACCTGGAGATTGTCGAAGCCGCGGGCCTTGGCCTGCGCCTCGATATAGCCGCGCTGCGACGCCGAGTTCGAGACCGAGACGATGCGCGATGACGGGAAATGCTCGGCCATCCAGAGCGACAGCGAACCCCAGCCGCAGCCGAGTTCGAGAATATCCTGGTCCCCGCCGAGATCGGCATGCTCGGCCGTCAGCGCCAGGGCCGTCTCTTCCGCCGTCGCGAGGTCGTCCTCGGGCGTGCGGTAGTAGCA
The DNA here is from genome assembly GCF_001298265.1 of Allobosea vaviloviae. GTDB lineage: Bacteria > Pseudomonadota > Alphaproteobacteria > Rhizobiales > Beijerinckiaceae > Allobosea > Allobosea vaviloviae_B. Next base: position 95,859 of record NZ_LGSZ01000095.1, read on the forward strand.
GGAGGAGTATTTGCGCCGGGGGCCGAGCACCTGCGCGAAGAAGGCGGCGGGCACTTCGTAATGCTGCGCATTGGCGGCGTCGGTGTGCTGCGCGACCGGAAACTGCCTCATGTCGCGGGCAAAATCGGCGGGATCGACCGGGTCGACGGAGAGGGTGCGATCGGTCCGCGAGACGAGAGAGCCGATCACGGCGCGGCTGACCATGTCGGGCACCGGCAGCGCTTCCCCCCAGGCCGAGAGCTTCTGCAGAATGGTCATGGCGTCAGCCTTTCCGTGGGAGCGGCACCAGGGCGCTGGTCTTCTCCTGATAGGCGCAATAGGCCGCGCCGTGCTTGGCGAGCATATGCTCCTCCAGGGGCGGAATGCCGGAGATGCGGACGAGCAGGAACGTGATGGCCGCAGGCGCGAGCAGTGCGATCCATCCGAGCGGATAGGCGGCGGCGATCACGGCGTAAGCGCACCACAGCACGCATTCGAAGAAATAGTTGGGGTGGCGCGACCAGGCCCACAGGCCGCGATCGCAGATGCCGCCCTGACCAGACCGCGAAAAGGCGCGCAGCTGTCTATCGGCGACGGCGCCGCCGGCGATGCCGACCGCAAAGACGAGCGTGCCGGCAAGATCGCGCCAGCCAAGCGTCGGAGCCGGCTGATGGGCCGCAAGCACGATCCCGAGCGCGAGCGGAATGCTGGCCAGCGCCTGTATCTGCAGCATACGCGCCATCTGCGCATCGGCGCGCTCGCCCCAATCGCGCCTCAGCTTGGCATAGCGCGGATCCTCGGCGATCCCGCGCGTCCGCCGGGCAATATGCAGCCCCAGCCGCAGCGCCCAGGCCAGTGCCAGAGCCGCCACGAGAAGCCGGCGCGCCAGCGGAGCATCGCCGAATGGCAGAAGCGCGCCGAGTACGCCGGTTGCGCCGAGGCCGAAGGTCCAGACGACGTCGATCCAGCCGGAATTGCCGGTGCGGCGCTCGACCACCGTCGCCAGAGCCATGGCAGCGGCCATCGCGCAGGCTGTGAAAACCAGAGCCGTAGCGAAGGAAGCCGCGGTCACAGCCGCACCAGGGGCTGAAGCAGGCGCCCGAGCCAGCCCTGGAACAGCACATCGCCCGTCACCGCCGCGATGCAGGTACAGCCCTCGACGGGATCGACGCGCGGCGTATGTTCGTGCTCGGAATCGGCCTCGTCGAAATCTCCCGCGGCGTAGCGGCCGTACTGGTGCTCATAGGCACCCGACAGGATGGTAGTCCATTCGAGACCGCTATGCTTGTGGTGCGGCAAGGCCACGCCGGCACCCGCACGCAGCATGAAGACGCGGGCCTCTGCGCCGGCCACATCGACCTTGCGCATCGCGATCCCGATGCCGATCGGTCGCCACGGACCGAGCGTGTAGGGCTGAAGCACACGCGGCAATCCTGTTTCCGGGCTGTGCCCGGGCTCGACCATGACCGCGGCATCGCGTTCGCGCGCCAAGACATCGGTCGCTCGGATCGACATCGCGACGGGTTCGGCCCCGTCGAGCAGGGCGCCCTGGACCGATTGGAAACTGCGCATGCGCCGCCGGCTGGACGCATCGCGCTCCAGATGCGTGGCCACGACCAGGGCCAAGCCTTCATCCAGCCGGCCCGTCGCGAAGGCGGCGAGCGTTTCATCCGAGGGCCGATGTGCGGCGCTCATCGCAGATCCTCCAATCGTCCGCGCAGATGCGACATGGCCAGCCGCAGACGGGATTTGACGGTGCCGAGAGGGATTGCCAGTTGTTTCGCCACGTCCTGATGACTCAGCCCTTCGAGAAACGCCAATTCGACGGCCCGATACTGATCGGGCGACAATTCCGTCATCGCTGCGCGGATGCGCAGATCCCGCTCGGCTCCCCAGACCGCCATATCGGGCTGTTCAGGCCCATCCTCATCGATGATCTCGTAGACCTGAGACAGGCGCGAGCGCGTCTCCCGCCGCGCGATGTCGATGCGCAGATTGCGTGCGATCGTTGAGATCCAGGTGCCGGCGCTGGCCTTGCTCGGGTCGAACAGGGCAGCCTTGCGCCAGACCGTCAGCAACGTCTCCTGCGCAACCTCCTCGGCCAGTTCCGCAGGCGTTCCAGCCTTCATCAGAAGCCCCTTCACGCGCGGCGCGAAGTGGTCGAACAGCTTGGCGAACGCGTTGCGATCACCCGAGCGCGCGATGGCGACGATTAAAGCGTTGTGGTCGAACAACGGGACCAACCGACCTCTCCGCGCCACGGGTCCCGCTTGGCACATCTCATCGATCGTCCGGGCCGTTGCAGCATACATACCCCATCTACGGCGGCTGCCAGCATGCGGATCACTCGGCCGATGTCCTGTTCGTGGCGCCGCAGCTTGCGGGGATAGCCCTGTGTCCTGAATGCTTTTGGCGTGGCCGCGATCGTCATCGAACCATTTCAGTTGTGATGAAGGCACCGACGACGATGAGGAGGTTTCGACGTCCCGCCATCACAACCTACGTTTCCTGATCGCTCGGATACGTTTGACGACCGGCTCCGGTTTCACCGTGACGGCGATTTATCCTCGAGGATGTTGGCGAACAGCAACGCCACAAGGCCGGTCAGGGAGGCCGCGCTGATGAAATTCAGGCGCTGCAAAGCGGCGTATTCGTTGGCCGCATAAAGATGTCCGGGCGTGCCGATGATGCCGTCAGGAGCAAGATACACGACAGCCGCGAGCGCCGCGAAAGCGAAGCCGAGCCAGCGCTCGCTGCGCCTGAACAGCAGAAGTGCCAGGACGAGGCAGGGGATCAGGAAGACGTCCACTCCCGAGCTGCGACCCAGTGCGATCGCGCAGACCAGTGTGTTTCCGATGCCTGCGAACAGCAGCGTCGCCCGGCCGAGTAAGGTGCTGCGGCGCATGAGCCAGGGCACCGCCAGGAAGAACGGCGTGGACAGGAAGCTCACATAGGTCGGCCAGATCGTCGGCGACACGGCCCAATAGACATAGAGCGGATAGAAGGGCTGGTTCGAGGCAACGACCAGGGCGACCGTGTTGGCCAGCGCCGCGCGCGGATCGGAATGCGCGAGACAGTCGCGCAGACGCGCCAGAACGCGACGAAGATCGTTTGCGGGCATGGCGCGCTCTCCGGGCAGCGTGGGCGCTGCATCGCTCTTCTACGTCGGTCGCGCCCGTCCGGCTCACCGAAGCGTCGAGGTCGCGCAGCGGCAAATCCAGAGGCATGCCTGCCGCGTATACAGATCGTTACAGACGGAGCGAGGCCCATGCTGCAGCGATCGGAAAGACGGATGAGGATTGCCGTCATCGGGGGCGGGATCTCCGGACTTTCGGCTGCGTGGCTGCTCGGCAAGGCGCATGACGTCGTCCTGTTCGAGGCGGCGTCCAGGCTCGGAGGTCACGCCCATACGGTCGTGATGCCCGATGCGAAGGGGCGCGACACCGCGATCGACACGGGCTTCATCGTCTACAACGAGGCGACCTATCCGAATTTCGTCGCGCTGCTGGAGCATCTCGGCGTGGCGACGGAAGCGACAGAGATGTCCTTCGCAGCCTCCCTGGATGGCGGGCGTCTGGAGTATAGCGGCACCAGCCTGAGCGGTCTGTTCGCCCAACGCAGCAACCTTTTGAGCCCGCGCTTCTGGTCGATGCTGCGCGATATCCGCCGCTTCTATGCCGAGGCGACGCGCGATGCCCAGTCGCACACCCAGAGCGCCGCATCGCTCGGAGACTATCTCGATGCCGGGCGCTACGGCGCAGCCTTTCGCGAGGATCACCTGCTGCCGATGGCCGCCGCGATCTGGTCGGCGCCATGCGCGGAGATCCTGTCCTATCCGGCCGCTGCCTTCCTGCGCTTCCATCACAATCACGGGCTGCTACGTATGACGGATCGGCCCGTTTGGCGCACGATTTCCGGCGCCAGCGCAGGCTATGTCGACAAGCTGCGTGGTGCGTTCTCCGGAGAAGCCCGGCTCGGAACGCCCGTGAGACAGGTCAGACGCTCGCCCAACGAGGTCACGCTGGTCGGTGATGGCTGGAGCGAGCGCTTCGACCAGGTCGTGTTCGCGTGCCATGCCGATCAGGCGCTCGGCATGCTGGCCGATTCCAGCCCCGCGGAGACGGAATTGCTCGGCGCCTTCCGCTACAGCCGCAACCGTGCGGTGCTGCATGGCGATGCCGCGTTGATGCCCAAGCGTCGGCGCGCCTGGGCCAGTTGGAACCATCTCGGCCATCGCAACCGGCCGGGCGAGGCCTGCGCGGTGACCTATTGGATGAACCGGCTGCAGAACCTGCCGGAGGACCGTCCGTTCTTCCTGACCCTCAACCCGCCGGCTTCGCTGCGCCCCGACAGCATCATGCACGAGCAGACCTACGAGCACCCGCTGTTCGACGCCGCCGCTCTCGCCGCGCAAACACGCCTGTGGTCGCTTCAGGGCATGCGGCGGAGCTGGTTTTGCGGGGCGCACTTCGGCGCGGGCTTCCATGAGGACGGGCTTCAGGCCGGGTTGGCTGTCGCCGAGGCGCTGGGTGGCGTGCGCCGCCCATGGCGTGTCGCCGACGAATCAGGCCGCATTCCGCTCGCAGCCATGGCGGAGGAGGCGGCATGACCGTGAACCCGGTCATGAGCCTGAACTCGGCGCTCTATGTCGGCCGCGTCCGGCATCATCGCTTCCGGCCAAAGCAGCACGCCCTGTCTTACGCCGTGTTCTGGACCCTGCTCGATCTCGACGAGATCGACGGGCTGGCGGCGCGTCTGCGTCTGTTCTCGCGCAACCGTTTCAATCTCTATTCCTTCCGGGATGCCGATTACGGCGACCGGAGCGGGCGGTCGCTGCGAGCCCAAGCCGAGGAAGCGCTGGCAAGCGCGGGGATCGCCTGGGATGGCGGGCCGATCCGGCTGCTGACGATGCCGCGCATCCTTGGCTATGCCTTCAATCCGATCAGCACCTATTTCTGCTACGGCCGCGACGGGAGCCTCCGCGCCACGATCTACGAGGTGCACAACACCTTCGGCGAGATCCACAGCTATGTCGCGCCCACAGATTCGGACGCGGCGCCCCTGCGCCAGTCGGCTCGCAAGGTCTTTCACGTCTCCCCCTTCATGGGGCTGGCGATGCGCTACGCGTTTCAGGTCGAGCCGCCGGGCGCGCGCGTCTCTCTCGCCATCGACGGTCACGATGATGACGGCCGGCTGATCGCCACCTCGTTGTCAGGCACACGACGAGACTTCAGCGACGCGACGCTGCTGCGTCTGCTGGCCAGCCACCCGTTGCTGACGCTGAAGGTCACCGCCGCCATCCACTGGCACGCGCTGCGCCTGCTCGCCAAGCGCATCCGCTGGCAGCCGCATCCGGCGCCGCCCGACACGCCGGTCAGCCTCGGCACGGCACTACCGCATCATTCGAGAGGAACGGCCCGATCATGAGCTTGCCCGACACCGAGCGAGGGCATCGCGCCACCGACGATACCCTTGCTCTCCCCACCGGTTTTGGCCCCGCCCGCTGGTTCCTGCGCCGCTTGCTGTCTCGCATCGAGATCGGCAGCCTCACGGTGGTGACGCCGGAAGGCGAGCGCCTCCGCAGTGCGCAAAGCGAAGCCGGACCAAGCGCCACCATCGTCCTGAAACGCTGGCGGGCGATCAGGCGGCTGCTGCTCGACGGCGATATCGGATTGGCCGAATCCTATCGCGACGGCGATCTCGAAACGCCCGACCTCACGGCGTTGATCGAGCTCGGCGCGCGAAACGATGCGACGCTTCGCAAGCTGGTCTCGGGCACGCTCCTCACGCGCGTGGTGAACAGGCTTCGCCACCATTTCAACGCCAATACGCGGGCCGGAAGCAGCCGCAACATCATGGCGCATTACGATCTCGGCAATGCCTTCTACGGGCAGTGGCTCGACAACAGCATGACCTATTCGTCGGCGCTCTATGGTCACTCCGCCGAGCCGCTCGAATCCGCTCAGCAGCGCAAGCTCGACAAGATCGTCGAGATGCTGGCGCTGAAGGGCGGGGAGCATGTGCTGGAAATCGGATGCGGCTGGGGCGCGCTGGCCGAACGACTGGCGCGCGAAGGGTGCCAGGTCACCGCGATCACCCTGTCGCCCTCCCAACTGGCCTTTGCGCAGGAGCGGATTTCCGCGGCCGGTCTGAGCGATCGCGTCACCCTGCGCCTGCAGGACTACCGCGACTTGACCGGGCAGTTCGACCGAATCGTCTCTATCGAGATGGTCGAAGCGGTCGGCAAGGCCTATTGGCCCAGCTATTTCGCCAAATTGAGTGAATCCTTGCGGCCGGGCGGCTGCGCCGTTCTGCAGGCGATCACCATCAGCGAGCAGGTGTTCGAGTCCTATGTCGCGGGAGCGGACTTTATTCAGCGCTTCATCTTCCCCGGCGGGTGTCTGCCCTCCCATTCCGCCTTGGCGTCAGCGGCGGGCCAAGCCGACCTCGCCATCACGGACGGGCTGCAGTTCGGCGCCAGCTACGCGCAGACCTTGAAGGACTGGCGTCACCGCTTCCAGACGCACTGGGCCCGGATCGTGCCGCTTGGCTTCGACGAGCAGTTTCGCCGGCTATGGGAATATTACCTCTGCTATTGCGAGGCGGGCTTCCGCGCGGGGACGACGGATGTCCGCCTGTTGAAACTGGTCGGACGATGAGCTCATGACGACGATCAGAGGCCAGCGCCCCGAGCTTCGTCGTCAGTCTGCAAGACGCCCTCGAGCAGGTATCGAACGCCGGCCGGATCGAAGTGGACGCCCGCCTTGCCGCTGAAATAGGCGGGCACGATCCGCTCGGTCAGCCGCGATCCGAAGCCTTTCCGATCACCGGCCGCGACCGCGGGGCCGCCGCTTTCCCGCCATTCGAAACGCAAGGTCCGGTCCGATCCGACCAGCCACTCGATGGCTATGCGCCCATCGGGGACCGACAAGGCGCCGTACTTGATGGCGTTGGTCGCCAGTTCATGCAGGGCCAGGGAAATCCCCAAGGCCTGCTGCGCCGAGATTTCGGCATGAGGGCCAGTGACCGACACGCGCTCGGATGCATCGACATGCGGCCTGAGAGCGCTGTCGACGACATGAACGATGTCCGCAGCACTCCAACTGGTCTCGGTCAGCAGGTCCTGGGCGCTCGACAAGGCAGTCAGCCGGCCGGAGATGCGCTTGGTGGCCGTCTCCATGTCCTGTGAATGCTTCATCGTCTGCGACACGATCGCCTGGACGATCGCGAGCGTGTTCTTCATCCGATGCGCCAGCTCGCGCTGGAGGATCATCCGCTGGCGATTGCTGTGCCGTTGCTCCTCGAGCATCGTCTCGGCATCAGCCACGGCTTTCGCGAGAGCCTCGCGATCCTTGACCGCCGATGTCGCATCGACCGGGGTGTTGATGAGGCCCGCGATGCTTCCGTCGTCGTCCCACAACGGGGTGTAGGCAAACGTCCAGAACGTCTCTTCCTCAAAGCCCCGCCGCGTCATCGTCAGCGGCATCTCTTCCAGTCGAACGCCGGTTCCAGACAGTGCCGAACGGGTCAGTGGCAGCACATCAGCCCAGACGTCCGGCCAGACGGTTGCAAACGGTTGCCCCAGAGCCGTGGCAGCTCGGTTTCCGAGCATCGGGCGGTAGGCCTCGTTGAAGAACATCAGCAGTTCCGGCCCCCAGAAGAAGCAGATCGGCTGCTTCGATGTGAGCATCATCCGCGTGTAGGACAGCAGGGACTGGGACCAGGTCGAAAGCGCCCCCACGGATGTCGATGCCCAATCGAAATGCTGGATCGCCGGTCCCATGCCGTCACTACCCGGGAAAGGTGCCTCGGCTGTCGCGACCAGCCGGGGCAGGTCTTTCCATGCGGCTGAAGCTGGCAAGGCACTCTCTTTTCAAGGGCTGACCACCGCCACTTCCCGCACGAATCTGCGCAGGTCAATAACATTTGTTGCTGAAAGGGACGGTGTCGCGCCACCGCATGTGACGCCAGGGTGCCGCGTGGAAAAGGTCTTTTGAGACCCAGACTGGCGAATTTATGCTGCGATCATCGGCTTTTCGCCTTTGCACCATGAAACCAGCGCGCGTTCCGAACGTTGCATCCGTTCGCTGGTGAGGCGCGTCACATAGCAAATGACATTCTCTGTCGATGCTGAGCCGTGTTAGCGCCGATTCTCGTATGGATGATTGGGCGCCCGTGGATTCCAGAAACAAACTCTTCAACGGCAACGCGGATTTGCTTGCTGTCCTGACCGATGCGATGCCTCAGATGGTTTGGTCGACCCAACCCGATGGCTTCCACGACTATTATAACGCGCGGTGGTACGAGTTTACGGGCGTTCCAGCGGGATCGACCGACGGCGAGGGCTGGAACGGCATGTTCCATGCCGATGATCGGGAAGAAGCGTGGGCTCGCTGGCGCCACAGTCTCGAGACGGGCGAGCCCTACGAGGTCGAGTACCGGCTGCGCCACCACACCGGCGTCTATCGCTGGACGCTGGGGCGAGCCCTGCCGGTGCGCGACAAGGACGGCGTGATCGTGCGCTGGATCGGAACCTGTACGGATATCGACGACGCCAAGCGTGCCGCCGAGCAAAACGAGTTGCTCAGCCGCGAACTTAGCCATCGTATCAAGAACATCTTTGCCGTGATCGCCGGTCTGATCGGTCTCTCCGTCCGACGGGATCCGGCGGCCAAGGACTTCGCGAACGGCCTGCGCGAGCGGATCGCGGCCCTGGGGCGCGCCCATGAATTCGTGCGCCCGCACAGTGAAGATTCCCGCCCCACGATCGAACGCACCACGCTTCAGGGCATGCTGCAAGGGCTGTTCCGGCCCTACCCCGCCATGGAAAGCGGCCGGATCGCCATCACCGGCGACGAGATCGTCATCGACGATCGCGGTGCGACGCCTCTCGCGCTGCTTTTTCATGAACTCGCGACCAACGCGGCAAAGTATGGCGCACTGTCGACACATGAAGGTCAGGTTGCCATCGACATCACCGTCGTCGATGGCGCCGCGACCGTAAACTGGAAGGAAACGGGAGGGCCTGTGATCGACATGCCCCCCAGCAAGCCCGGCTTCGGCTCGCGCCTCTCAGAGGTGAGCGTCGAGCGTCAACTGGGCGGCAAGCTGGTTCGGGAGTGGGAAAGCGATGGCCTCAAGGTGACCATCAACGTGGCGCTAGCCAATCTGGCCCGCGGAGACGTTGCCTGAGCCGAAGGCGAGGAAACCTGGGGGCGGCATCACCGCCTCGCCGTCTCGCTGGCGGATCGCGAACGAAATGACGGATGCGATGGTGCCGTCGTCGATGGGCTTGCCCACCACGCCCAACGCGCCTGGAATGCCATTCGCAACCATGCGCGGATTGGCCGTCACGAAGACGACCTGTATGCCGCGCTCGGCGAGCTTGCGCCCGATGTCTGGCCCGGTGGGACCGTCGCGCAGATTCAGATCGACCAGCGCGACATCAGGGCGCTTCTCGGCCAGCGACAGGGCATCGGCGGTGTCGGCGGCGATGCCGATCGGCTCGAAGCCCAGATCCTCGATCACGGCCTCCATTTCCATGGCCACGATCATCTCGTCTTCAACAATCAGGATACGCGGTGACATCAGCTTTCACGCAGTTTTTCGGTGCTCAGACAACGACAACCGGTCTCGTCGGAGGTTGTTCCGAGGCAAATGAACAGATGGCGCTTCGGCACTGGGAAGCCCGCGCCGACGATGACGACGACCCGGCGACGAGCTTCCGCCCTAAGGATCAGTTGGGGCGCCGCGCTCTTCGCTCTGCGCCGTCTCGGCGGTCGCGATCGGGAGAGTCCGAAAGGAGGTCGCTGCCGGACAGTGCATGGACTTCGCTCGCCGTATCCAGCCCGATCATCATCCGCTTGAACTGCGAGGCGGCCACCGATGCGACGTCACCGTCGCGGCGCGGCTGACTCCGGGCCTTGATCACGAGTTCGGCCAGAAGCGGCGTATTGACCTCCAGCAGATCGGGAGCCAGGCCTTCCGTGGCCAACATGGCTTTGGCCCGCGCAAGCTCCGCTTCCATCACGAGAACCTCCTGAGGTCGATAGTAGCCATTCATCATGCGGTTTCCGTCTCGAGGCCGGCCATGCGGCCGCTCTGGCCAACTGGTGATGCCGGCGCAAGCGGACAAGATGGCGTCCGTCCTTTCTGAGACGAGGGGCGGGTTCGCCGATCTGGTGGCTCATCGCACGCAGGGTCGATGGCGGCTGCAGGTCATGACCGCTCTGCGTGAAGAGGCGTCGGGCTCGGCGACGGTGTCCGAAATCGGCTCGGTGCCGGGTGGACCTAGAAGCGGTCGGCCGCGAATGGCGTCATGTCGCAGAAGGTCGGCGCACCCGTCATGGCCTCCGAAAGAAGCCGTCCGGTGGCCGGTCCCAGGGTGAAGCCGTGATGGGCGTGGCCGAACGCGAACCACAGGCCGGGATGACGCGGTGCCTTGTCGATGATCGGCAGCATGTCGGGCAGGCAGGGGCGGGCGCCGCGCCAGGCTTCGGCATCGAGGCGCCGGCCGAGCGGCATGATGCGTCGCGCGACGCGTTCTGCCCGGTCCAGCTGCCAGGGATCCGAGGGCGCATCGCGGGCAGCCAGTTCGATGCCGGTCGTCAGCCGGATGCCGCGTTCCATCCGGCTCAGGACGAATCCGGCCTGCGCATCGCAAAGCGGACGATGCAGCTGCGCTCCGGCCGGCGCCTCGTAATGCATGTGGTATCCGCGCTTGAAGCCGAGCGGAAACCGATAGCCGAAGTGCTCGCAAAAATCGCCGGACCAGGGACCGAGTGCGGCGACCACCTCCTGCGCCTGCCAGGTTCCCGAGTCGGTCGGCAGGCGCCACGCCCCGGCCTCGCCTGTCAAGGTCCCTGCGTCCGCCTTGGTCAGGACACCGCCGCGGGCGGTAAACAGCGCCGCATAGGCTCGCGTCACCGCCCCGGGGTCGCTCACCGTGACGGGATCGCGCCAGTGCAGGCCTCCAGCCGCGGCGCCTGGCAGCAAGGCCGGTTCGAGGCGGCTCAGCTGATCGGGCTGGAGCACGTCATAGGCCAGCCCGTAGGCCTTCAGGTCGGCCGCGGCCCGAACCGCCTGTTCAAGTACGCGAGGGCTTTGGTAAAGTTCGATCCAGCCCTCGCCGCGCATCAGCACTTCGGTTCCAGCCGCTCCGCTCCAATGGCGATGCTCGTCGATGCTCCGTTCGATCAGCGGCAGGATCGCGCGCCCCAGCCGGTCCAGACGCTCCGGCGCTGAATTCCACCAGTAGCGCGCCAGCCAGGGCGCCATCCTCAGAAGCGTCGCGGGCCGGTAGCGCACCGCGATCGAGCGGTTCGAGGCAAAGGCGGCAAGCGTTCGCAGGTCGCGCGGGAAGGCGTAGGGAACGACCGAGGAGCGCTCGATCAGTCCGGCGTTGCCATGACTGGTCTCGGCGCCGGGCTCGCCACGGTCGACCAGCAGAACGCTGCGCCCGCGCTCCTGCAGATGCAGGGCCACGCTGACGCCGACGATGCCGGCCCCGAGCACGATCACATCGGCTCGTCGTATCGCAGTCGTCGTCACGCAGCCAAACCCGTCTCACCGACACCAAGCAGAACCACGAGACGAGCCTCAAACACAGGCAATTTGCAAGAAAATAAAAATTGTTTGACTCTGTGATAGAAAAATTTCTTGATTGGAAACCGCGAGGAGCGTGATGCCGCAGACCCTTAGACAGCGATTGCAGTCATGTCTGGCCAACGGCTCCAAGGCCGACAAGGCGCTGGGCAGCTACATGCTGGCGCAGATGCCGAGCTTGCCTTTCGAGACGGCAGCCAGCCTGGCCGAGAAGGTCTCCGTGAGCGAGCCCACGGTTGGCCGGTTTTGCCGAACACTCGGCTACAAGAGCCTGAAGGATCTCAAGGCCAGCCTCGCCGAAGACATTGGCGACCGTCCCTGGCTGATCAGTGATCGCCTGCGCGATTTCCAGCAGCGCAGCCGCGCCGGAGACGACCAGCTCGCGCGCAGCCTCGAGCTCGAGATCGCCGGTCTCGTCCGGATCTACGAGGTCGTCCAGAGCGAGGAATGGAAGCGCGTGGCCCGTCGGCTGGCGACGGCGCCTGCCGTCTATGTCACCGGCTTCCAGACCGAGCGCGGCCTCGCACAATATCTCGCCAATCAACTTCAGTATCTGCGCGAGGGCGTCCACCTCGTCGATCTCGCGGCGGGGAATTTCTCCGAGCTGCTGCTCTCAGGGGGCGAGGGGCGCTGCCTCGTGATCTTCGAGGCGAGGCGCTATTCGCGGATGGCCAAGGTATTGGCGCAGCAGGCCAAGGCGGCGGGTATCCCGACCACGCTGATCACGGATTCCTTCTGCGACTGGGGTCGCGGCCTCGTCGACGAGATGCTGGTCGTCTCGACCGATTTCAATCTGTTCTGGGACTCGACGGCGCAGATGGCGAGCCTCGGCAACCTCCTGGTCAACGCGGTCTTCATCGAACTCGGCCCGCAGGTCGAACAGCGATTGAACCGGATCGCCGAGCTCTACGGCCATTTCACCGGCCATGTCGGGGACAACTCCGGCCCGCTCGACTGAGGGTCGAGGGGGCCGAAGCCTTTCGCAACATCTCGAGACAAAAGGGGAAGCGGGATGAAGACGATGATGAAGGGGAGCATTCTGGCGCTGGGCCTGTCGGCACTCGCCACCACCACGGCGCTGGCCCAGGAGGCGACGTTCGTGATGACCGCGCGCCTCGTCGGCGCGCCGACCTACAATCCGATCAAGGCGACCAAGCTTAATACCGCGACGACGCTGATCTATGACCGGCTGGTGGTGCAGGACGCCGACCAGAGCTTTCACGGACAGCTTGCCACGTCGTGGGAGTCGAGCCCGGACGGCATGCTCTGGACCTTCAAGCTGAAGCCGGGTGTCAAATTCCACAACGGCGAGCCCTTCAACGCCAAGACGATTGAATGGTGGGTGCCGCAGTTCAAGGGCACCGAGAACGCCTTCACCGTCGCGGCGATCGACAAGGTCGAGGTGGTCGACGACCTGACCGTCCGCTTCCACATGAAGCAGCCCGACCCGAATTTGTTGTTCAACCTCGCCAGCTCGTTCATGAGCGTGCCGGAGCCCAAATCCTACGAGGCGCTGGGCGACAAGTTCGGCGTGACCGAGGCGATCGGCACCGGCCCGTACAAACTGCAGCAGTTCACCGTCGGCCAGCAGACCGTGCTCGTGCGCAACGACGACTACAAATCGGCCTCGGACCTCTCGAAGAACCAGGGCCCGGCCAAGTTCAAGAAGCTCACCTTCCGCGAGATCGGCGAGGAATCGACCGCCTATCTCGAACTCAAGACCGGCGGCGCCGACCTTCTCGTCAACGTCCCCACCGACTTCCTGCCGCGCATCCAGGCGGACAAGGCGGTCAAGCTCGTGACCATTCCCGGTAACGAGGTGGTCTATATGCCGATCAACACCAGCGTCGAGCCGTTCACCGACATCAAGGTCCGCGAGGCGACCGCCTTCGCGATCAACCAGAAGGAAATCCTCGCCAGCCTCTACGGCGGCAACGGCGCGGTGGCGGATACCTTCCTGATTTCCTCGCTGAAGGAGTCGCAGGTCGATCCGAAATACAAGATCTCGTACGATCCCGAGCGCTCGAAGAAGGTGCTCGATGCGGCCGGCTGGAAGCCCGGGCAGGACGGCATCCGCGTCAAGGACGGCAAGCGCCTTGAGGTGAAGCTCTGGGCGCAGAACGGCACCGAGTTCAAGCGCCTCGCCGAGATCGTGCAGGCGCAGCTCAAGGCGGTCGGCGTGCAGGCCGATATCAGCATCGTCGACGCAGGTTCGATCAATGCGCAGTACCGCAAGAAGACCGAGCACCAGCTCGCGGTCCGCTCCTACCAGTGGACCAATGCCGATATCGTCGACTGGTTCTTCGCGGCCAAGCGAGCGGGCTATCCCAATGTCTCGATGTTCAACGATCCCGAGGCGGAGAAGCTCAACGACATCGCCATGAACAAGTCGAAGACCTGGGACGAGCGGGTGGTCAACTTCACCAAATACCACGAGTACGTGCTGTCGCAGTACCCGTTCGCGCCGATCTATCAGCCGGTGCAGAGCGTCGCCTATGGCAAGCGCGTCGTCGTGCCCGAGACGATCCGCGGCACCGGCTTCTACGGGCCGACCATGCTCGACATCGCGCCGGCGAACTGATCCGGCGCGCGGGGGGATAAGCCTTTGCTGCGCTTCGCGATACGGCGTCTCGCCATGCTGGTGCCGGTCTTTCTCGCCGTCTCGCTGGTGATCTTCATGATCATCCATCTTGTGCCGGGGGACCCGCTGGAACACCTGATCCAGGTCGGCTCGTCGCCGGAGCAGCGGGCGCAGATGATCGCCCGTTACGGCCTGGACCAGCCGTTGCTGGTCCAGTACGGCCGCTGGCTCGCCAAGATCGCCAGCGGCGATCTCGGCGACGCCATCGTGATGCGCCAGCCGGTCAGGCAACTGATCGCCGAGAACATGCCTCACAGCCTCGCGCTCGGCGGCTCCGCGCTGATCTTCTCGACCATGGTCGGCATCGCGACCGGCGTGCTGGCGGCCTCCTTCCGCGACAGCCTGTTCGACAGGGCGGTGATGGGCTTCATCCTGCTTGGGTCGACGCTGCCGAGCTTCTGGCTGGCCCTGCTGATGATCCTGATGTTCGCCGTGCAGTTCGAATGGTTCCCGGTCTCGGGCGCGCGGACATGGGATGCGCTGGTGCTGCCGGCGCTGACCATCGGCATCGGTGGCACGGCGCTGATCGCCCGCGTCACCCGTGCCGCCATGGTCGAGATTTCGAGCCGCGATTTCGTGCGGGTGCTGCATGCCAAGGGCGTGCCGTTCTGGCGCATCCAGCTCCGGCACGTGCTGCAGCAGGCGATGCTGCCGGTGATGACGATCCTCGGGCTGCGCATCGGCTGGATCCTGGGCGGCGCCGTCACCGTCGAATATGTCTTCGCCCGGCCGGGGCTCGGCTCCCTGCTGATCACGGGGCTCGGCCAGCGCGACTACCCGCTGGTTCAGGGCTGCCTGCTGATGCTGGCCATCGCCGTGATGCTCGGCACGCTGCTCGGCGATCTCGCACAGGCGGCGCTCGATCCGCGCCTGCGCGAAGCGATGGGTGCACGATGAGCAGCAAATCCCTCGCCGGCCGCATTGCCCGCTCGCCGCGTGGCGCCATCTGCGCGCTGTTCCTGCTCGCGCTCGTCCTGTGCGCGATCTTCGCGCCCTGGATCTCACCCTATGACTACGCCGCGCAGAAGCTGTCGATGGCCAACACGCCCCCCTCGGCGGCGCATTGGCTCGGCACCGACGAGTTTGGGCGCGACCTGCTTTCGCGGATCATCCAGGGCGCGCGCACCTCGCTCAGCGTCAGCGTGCTCTCGATCGCATTGTCCGTGATCGCAGGCGCGACGCTGGGGGCCGCCGCGGGCTATTTCGGCGGGCTCTTCGACAAGATCGTCACCGTGATCGTCGATCTCACCTGGTCCTTCCCGGAAATCCTGCTCGCGCTCATCCTCATCGCGATCCTAGGACCCGGGCTGCATTCGGCGGCGATCGCCATCGCCATCGCCTATCTCGCCCAGTTCACCCGGCTGACGCGGGCGCAGGTCATGGCGCTCAGGGGCGAACTCTTCGTCGATGCGGCGGTGACAGCCGGCGCGCGTCCTGCGCGCGTCCTGTTCCTGCATCTGCTGCCGAACGCGATGACGCCGGTCATCGTCGCCGGCATGCTGGCGACGGGCGATGCGATCGTGCTCGAGGCGACGCTGGGCTTCTTCGGCTTGGGCGCACAACCGCCCGTTCCAAGCTGGGGAGCGATGATGAGTTCCGGCACCGCGCAGATCTTCATCGCGCCCTGGATCATCATCTTCCCAGGCCTGGTGATCGCCACGACGGTCATCGCCATCAACCTGTTCGGCGACGCCTTGATCGAGGCGCTCGATATCCGCCGCCCGCTCCGCGACGGCTGAGCCGGCCAGCGACATTCAGGACCATGCCATGACCTTCACCGTGCTCACCGCCGAGTTCTCGCACGAGAGCAACACCTTCAGCCGCTGCCCGGCCGATGACGCGGCTTTTGAGGATCGCGGCGTCAGCGCGGGGGACGAGGCCATCGCAGCACGCGGCGCGGCCAACACGCCTCTCGCGGGCTTCCTCGACATCGGCCGGCCGGCCGGCTGGCGCATCGTCCATGCGATCAGCGCGGCAGCCCAACCCTCCGGGCCGGTGACGCGCGACGCGTTCGAGCGCATCGCCGGTGTCATCGTGGAAGCCGCGAAGGCGCAGGCCGGCACAATCGACGGCGTGCTGCTCGGCTTGCACGGTGCGATGGTCACGGAGTTCTGCGAGGACGGCGAAGGCGAATTGCTGGAACGTCTTCGCGCCGTGCT
Organism: Allobosea vaviloviae; assembly: GCF_001298265.1. GTDB lineage: Bacteria > Pseudomonadota > Alphaproteobacteria > Rhizobiales > Beijerinckiaceae > Allobosea > Allobosea vaviloviae_B. Next base: position 112,242 of record NZ_LGSZ01000095.1, read on the forward strand.
TGGGCCGGATGTGCCGATCGGCGTCACGCTCGATCCCCACGCCAACGTCACGCGCAAGATGACCGCGCTCGCCCAGATCGTCGTCTCCTACAAGACCTATCCGCATGTCGATATCCGCGAGACAGGCAGGCTCGCGGCCGGCATCCTGCAGCGGACGATGGCTGGCGAGATCAGGCCGGTGACGCTGCGCGCCGAGCGGCCGATGCTGGAGGAGGTCAATGGCGGGCGTACCGACATCGGCCCGATGGTCGAGCGCATCGCCCGGGCCAGGGCTTACGAGAAGGAGGCTGGCGTCTTCGCGGTCAGCGTCAATGGCGGCTTCGGCAATGCCGACATCGCCGAGGTCGGGCCGACCGTGCTCGTCACCTGCGAGGGCGACCACGACCGGCACCGGGCCTTCGCCGAGGCGCTGATCGACGACATGTGGCAGCGCCGGTTCGAGACGGTCACGGATTTCCTGTCGGTCGCGGATGCGGTCGCCGAGGCGGCGTCATACATGGCGACCTCCGGCCCGCTGGTCATCGCCGATTATGCCGACAACCCCGGTGGCGGCGGCTATGGCGATGCGACCGGCCTGTTGCAAGCGATGATCGCCGCCGATCTGAAGGATGCCTGCTTCGGCCCGATCGTCGATCCGGAGGTCGCAGCCGAACTGCGCGCGGGCGAGCCGGGCGCGACGGTCTGCGTCCGCCTCGGCGGCAAGGTCGATCCGCAGATCGGCGGCGGCCCGCTCGACCTCACGGGCACGCTCGTCAGCGTCAGCGATGGCGGCTATGTCGGCGACGGCCCCATGATGGGCGGCTTGCAGGCCAGCTGGGGTCCCTGCGCCGTGCTGCGCGTCGGCGACATCGAGATCCTGGTCACCAGCATTCGCGCCCAGATGAACGACCTGCAGCAGTTCCGCGCCTTCGGTATCGACCCTGCTGCCAAGCGTGTCGTGGCGCTGAAGTCGATGCAGCATTTCCGCGCCGCTTTCGAGCCGATCGCCGGCAAGGTCATCGTGTGCGACAGCGGCGCTCTGTGCACGCCCGATCTCAGCAAGCTGCCCTATCGACGGGCCAGGCGTCCGATCTTCCCGCTCGATCGGTGAGGATCGGGTGACAGCTCACGCCCTCCCTCAGCCCGTGCTTGTACCGTCGGAGATCTCGATTTAGACCGGTGCGTGATCGCTGGCTTTGTCCCAGCCACGAACCTCCCGGTCGACTCCGGCGGCGATGAGCCGCCCGCCCAGCTGCGGGCTGAGCAGGACATGGTCGAGCCGCAGGCCGGCATCGCGGCCCCACGCATCGCGCAGGTAGTCCCAGAACGTGTAGATCCTGTCCTGGGGATGCAGCGAGCGCAGGGAATCGGTCCAGCCCTGGCTGAGCAGCGTTTGGAAAGCGTCACGCACCTCCGGACGAAAGAGCGCATCATCGCGCCAACGCTCCGGCTTGTAGACGTCGAGTTCGGTCGGGATGACGTTGTAGTCGCCGGCCAGAATCACGGGGACCTCGAGCGCGAGCAATTCCGAAGCGTGCTTCGTCAGCCGCCTGAACCAGCGAAGCTTGTCGTCGAACTTCGATCCCGGGGCGGGATTGCCGTTGGGCAGATAGAGGCAGCCGATCAGGACCCCGTCCACGGCTGCTTCAATGTAGCGGCTTTGGACGTCGTCGGGATCGCCGGGAAGGCCGCGTCTCGTCTCGATGGGCTCTCGTCCGCGAGCCAGGATGGCGACACCGTTCCAGCTCTTCTGCCCATGCCAGATCGCGCCATAGCCTGCCTTCTCGAGTTCGGCGGCCGGGAAGCGTCGGTCAGGCGCCTTCAGCTCTTGCAGGCAGACGATGTCGGGCTGCGCCTCCGCCAGCCAGCCCAGCAGCACCGGCAGCCGCCCATTGATGCCATTTATGTTGAAGGTGGCGACCTTCATGACATGTTTCGGGTCGCGCTCATCGTGCGACAACCATCGATCTAGATCGACCGATCCTGCCTGGGACGCGCTTGGTCGCGCCGCCCCGTAAGCGCGGCGAGGAGGCCCCAAAGGCCCATCAGTTTGCTCGCTCCCCCCATTCTCGTCGCCGCCAGCGCCAGAATGGCCGATACGAGGCGCGAATGCCGGCCGCTTGCCGCCGTTTTTGTCAGATAGGCGCCCACTGCCTGTCCCAGGATCAGCCGTAGCATCGTTCAGTTCTCCCTCAATGCGTGCCGCGTTTTGCGACGTGGGAGAACGTGCGGAGCTGCAACGCGTTCCCTCGATGAGAACGCGCGCCGGGATCGGGCATGGATCAGGCAGGTTGCTTCCCGGAACGGAACTGCATCGTCTCCCGCTCGTTTCTCGCCTGCGTTGATGGGCAGCGCCTGCTGAGGAAAACGGCCATGGCTCCGCGAGCTGTCTGGAAGGGCGTGCTGAAGATCGCCGAAGTGACCTGTCCGGTGTCGCTCTACACGGCCGCGTCGACATCGGAGCGGATCTCGTTTCACACCCTCAACCGCAAGACCGGCAACCGCGTCCAGCGCCAGTTCGTCGACGAGGTCTCGGGGAAGCCCGTGGAGACCGAGGATCAGGTCAAGGGCTACGACAAGGGCGACGGGGACTACGTCATCCTCGAACCCGAGGAGGTCGCGGCCGCCATCCCCGAAAGCGACAAGACGCTGACCGTCGAGACCTTCCTGCCCTGTGACGAGATCGACGACATCTTTTTCGACAAGCCCTATTATGTCTCGCCGAGCACCCCGATCGCATCCGAAGCCTTCGCCTTGATCCGCGAGGGGATGAAGGCGCAGCAATCGGCAGCGCTCGCGCGGACCGTGATCTTCCGCCGGATGCGATCGATCCTGATCCGGCCGCATGGCGAGGGGCTGATCGCGACGACCCTGAATTTCGATTATGAGGTGCGTTCCGCCGAGGATGCCTTCAGCGACGTTCCGAAGATGAAGATCGAAGACGAGATGCTCGAGCTCGCCGAGCACATCATCAAGACGAAGGCCGGGACCTTCGATCCCAAAGGCTTCGATGACCGGTATGAGGCGGCTCTGGCGGAGGTGGTCCGGGCCAAGATCGAAGGCCGCAAGATCAAGCCGCAGAAGCGCCCCGAGCCGACAAAGGTCGTCAGTCTGCTCGCCGCGCTGCGCGAAAGTGCCGAGGCGGGCGGGGGAAAGACGTCGGGGAAGGCGGCAGCTCCCAGGAAGACGGCCGCACCCCGCAAGAAGGCGAGCTGACTTAGGTCTTGCGCGGCTCCAGGCTCCGCTTGAGAGCATCCATGATGTTCACGACATTGCCCTCGCTGGCTTGAGGCTTGGCCGCCTTGGCGGGCTTGCGGCCCTTCTGCTTCGCCTTGATGATCGTCAGCAGTTCGTCCTGCACGGGGTCCGTCGCGAGGTCCGGCGACCAGTCCTTCGTGCGGCTCGTGATCAGCTTGTCCATCAGCGGGCGAAGATCGGCGTCGGGCTCGGCCTTCTTGATGCCTGCGAAATAATCCTTCTCCGGCCTGACCTCGTCGCCATAGCGCAGGGTCCACAGCACGATGCCGTTGTCGCGCGCCTCCAGCAGAACCGCGCGCTCCCGGCGATAGAGCACGACGCGCGAGATGCCGACCGTCCTGGTGCGCTTCATGGCTTCGCGAATGACCGCGAAGGCCTCCTCGCCGACCTTGCCGTCCGGCACCAGGTAATGCGGCGTATCGAACCAGATCCAGCCGACCGACGACCGAGGCGCGAAGGTCTCGATGTCGATCGTGCGCGTGCTCTCCAGCGCGACGGCGTCGAGCTCGTCATCCTCCAGCATCACATACTCGTCGTCGCCCTTGGGGTAGCCCTTGACCTCGTCGTCATCCGCCACGGGCTTTCCCGTCACGGCATCGACGTACCGGCTCATGATGCGGTGGCCGGTCTTGCGGTTGAGTGTGTGGAAGCGGACCTTCTCGCTTTCCGATCGGGCCGGCATCATCGCCACCGGGCAGGTCACGAGTGAGAGCTTCAGATAGCCCTTCCAAAACGTCCGCGGCGCCATGTCAGCTCTCCCGATGTGTCCCGGAGAACGCCGCGCGCAGGCTGATCGTTCCCGGCGATACCGAGGTCGGCATCAGGCTGCCTCGGCCCGCTTGCCCAGCTTCTTGATGGCATCGACGATCGAGCCGGCTGCGTCGTCATAGCCCTCCCAGGCCTTCGTCTTCTTCAGCAGCCCGGGCACGGTCCGGATGGTATAGCGCGAGGGATCGAGGCCGGCCTTCACCTGCGACCAGGTCAGCGGCATCGAGGCATGGGCGCCTGGCCGCGCGCGGGGCGAGAGCGGCGCGACTGCGGTGGCCATGCGATCGTTGCGCAGATAGTCGAGGAAGATGCGGCCGTTCCTCAGTCTCTTGGCCATGTTGACGACGTAGCGCGAGGGTTGGTCGTTGGCGAGTTCGGCACAGACGGCCCGGGCGAAGTTCTTCGCAGCCGGCCAGTCGACCGATGCGCGGCGTCCCGATGCCAGCGGTGCCACGACGTGAAGGCCCTTGCCGCCGGTCGTCTTGCAGAAGCTGGTGAGGCCGAGTGCGTCCAGCCTCTCGCGCATCTGCACGGCCGCGTCGATGACATCGTCGAAGCTGACGCACGGTCCCGGGTCAAGATCGAAGACGAGGCGTCCCGGCACCTCGGGGTCACCGGGCACGCAGTTCCAGGGATGCAGCTCGATGCCGCCGACCTGCGCGGCGGCAGCCAAGGCCTCGATGCGGTCGATCTGGAGATAGGGCTTCTTGTCGCCGAAGACGCGCACGAGCTCGAACAGGTTCGACGTTCCCATGCCCGCATGGCGCTGGAAGAACATCTCGCCATCGACTCCATCGGGCGCGCGGACGAGCGAGCAGGGGCGCCCCTTGATATGCGGCAGCATCCAGTCGCCGACCGCGGCGAAATACTCGGCCAGCTCCTGCTTGGAGACGGGCCGCCCATCCTCGGCATCTGGCCAGAGCGCCTTGTCGGGATGGCTGATGCCGACGCCCATCACATCGGCCCTGCCGCCACGCGAGCGCGAGAGCGAGTGTTGTGGCGTCGGCGTTTGCGTCGCTTCCGGGTCTGCGGGACGTTCGGTCTCGACCTCCTCGGCCGGCTTGTCGTCACGCAGCCCCTTGAAGGCGGCCTGGCGCACCATGCCGTCTCCGGTCCAGCCGGCGAACTCGATCTCGGCAACGAGCTCCGGCTTCAACCAGGTCACGCCCGGGTCGCGCTTGGGCGCCCCCACGCCAGTGAAGGGCGACTTTGCGGCTTCTGCTGCCCTGAGCCGGGGCAGCAGAGTGGCGACCTTGGCGGCGCTGTAGCCGGTCCCGACGCGGCCGATATAGACGAAGTGCGAGCCGCGGTAGACGCCGACCAGCAGCGACCGAAACTTGCCAGCAGTCGTGGACCAGCCGCCGATGACAACCTCGTGCCCCGCGCGGCATTTCGCCTTGGTCCAGCTGTCGCTGCGCCCGGAGACATAAGGGGCATCGACGGCCTTGGAGACGATTCCCTCCAGGGACAGCCTGCAGGCGGACTTCAGAACGGCGTCCCCGCCCGTTTCGAAATGCTCGACATAGCGGAGGACGACGCCGTCGGCATGCTGTGCGAGGCAGGTCTTGAGCTGCTCCTTGCGCTTGAGCAGCGGCTCCTCGCGCAGATCGGTCCCGCCGTCGAAGAGCATGTCGAAGGCGAAGAAGACCAGGTCGTCGGTCTTCTGTTCGGATAGGGCGGCCTGCAGCGCTGCGAAATCAGGCGAGCCATGGCTGTCGAGCGCGACGATCTCACCGTCGATGATCGCGTCGGGCAGGCCGGCCGCCGCCGCCGCGATCGCCTTGAATTTCGCCGTCCAGTCGAGCCCCTTGCGTGTCTTGAGCGTGACCTTCCCGGCCTCGATGCGCATCTGGATGCGGTAGCCGTCGAACTTGATCTCATGGACCCAGCCGGCATCATTGGCGGGTCGCTCCACGATCCTGCACAGCTGCGGCTCGATGAAGGCCGGCATCTCGGCAGAGGGGGCCTTGCGACCTGATCGCGCCTTCTGGGGCGCGCTTCGTTGCCGTGCGGCCAATCCCTTGCGACTGTCCCATTCCGCATCGGGTGCCAGCACGTCCTTCGCCAGCAGGAACGGTTTCGGGGATTTGCCCTTGCCGGCTGCAATCGCAGCCATTGTGCGTCCCGACGCGACAGAGGTGTCCACCTCCAGCACGGCCTCGCCATCGCCATCGACGGCATGCTCGTCCCGGTGCTTGATCAGCAGCCAGTTGGTCCGCTTGCCGCCGTCCCGATCCCGGCGCATCCGCACCAGCACGAAGCTTCCGTGCAGCCTTTCGCCATGGAGCGTGAACTTCAGATCGCCCTTTTCGAGCTGCCTCTCGGGGCTGAGCTTGCCCTCGGGCTCCCAATAGCCTCGGTCCCACAGCTGGACGGTGCCTCCGCCGTACTCTCCCTTGGGGATCGTTCCCTCGAAGTCGCCATAGGCGAGCGGATGGTCTTCGACCTCGACGGCGAGGCGCTTGTCCTGCGGATCGAGCGAGGGGCCCTTCGTCACGGCCCAGGATTTGAAGACGCCGTCGAGTTCGAGACGCAGATCATAATGCAGCCGCGTCGCATCGTGCTTCTGGATGACGAAGCGCAGGCGGTTCGAGGCCGCTACCGCAACATCGTCGCCAGGCTCCTTCGTCTTCTCGAAGTCGCGCTTGGCACGGTAGGTCTGGAGCTTGCTGGTCAAGGATCGGTCCCTCCGCGCTCGCTCAACGCCAGCGCCAGGGACCGGTTCCCGATGATGCAATTCGGTCAGGTGACGAGCGCGAGATCTGGCCCGGGGAATCGGGACAGACCGCGCCAGTCCATGCGCGCGACTGTGTCAGGCGCGAGGGGGGGCGACTGTCAGACGAGCGCGTCGATCGAGGTCAACTTGCCCTTGATGTCGGCGAGCGAGCCTTCATACTCCCATGTCTGCACGGTATCGTGCGGGCACTCGATGAAGATGTAATCCTCGGTGAAAGACAAAATCCTGTCGATCTTGATGATTTTCTCGACGAAGCCCTTCGACTCCACGGGGTCGATGATCAGTCGTCCTTCTTCGTCGTAGCCGTGATAGACGGATTTTGCCTTGATCTTCAGAGCGATGAACATCGTGTTACCTGCTTTTGTCGGGAGTGGGGGCGTCCTTGGACGACTGTCATGACAGCGCGTATTCGCCATAGATCGAATTGTCGAGCGCGGTGCGGCGCAACTGGACGCCGAAGCCCGCCGCATCGCTGACGGGAATGACGCCGCCCTTGACCGAGGCCTCGATCGGGTTCTCCAGCACCTCGACATGGCCGGGAATGCGCGCCCAGTAGGGGAAATGCTCCTGGATGTAGAAGTTCGGGATCGAGGCGGAAAAATGCATCCCGACCGCCGTCGACAGCGCGCTGGCGCAGATATGGGGCTGCACCTTCATGCTGTAGGCCTCGGCCATCGCCGCGATCTTGCGCGCTTCCAAGAGGCCGCCGGTGTTGCCGATGTCCGGCTGCAGGATGTCCACGGCGCGGCTCTCCAGGATGTCACGGAAGCCGTAGCGCGAATACACCCGCTCGCCGACCGCGATGCGCTGCGAGATGTTCTGCGCGATCTTGACCAGCGCGCCGACATCGCCGGGCACGGCCGGCTCCTCGACATAGGTGATGTCGAGGTTCTCCACCTCGCGGCAGAAGCGGATCGTGTCGTCGGTGGTCAGCCCGGCCGAGAGGTCGAGCATGATTTCGACATCGGGCCCGACGGCGCGGCGGATCTCGCTCACCGTCTGGACGGCGCGCTTGACGATGCTGCGGTCGCTGGCGGCGCGGAAGGAGGGATGACGCAGCCTGCCCTCGGGCATGATCGTGACGAAGGGGTAGAATTTCAGTGCATCATAGCCGTCCGTGACCGCCTTCGCGGCGGCGTCCGGCAGCTGGCTGTCCTGCGTGCAGCCGAAATACCAGCCGTTGCAATAGGTCCGCAGGCTGTCCTGGACGCGCCCGCCGAGGAGTTCGTAGACCGGGATGTTCAGGCTGCGCGCCTTGATGTCGAGCATCGCCTGCTCGATCGCGCTCATCGCCGCATACACGATCGGCCCGCCGCCCTTGGCCCAGAAGCCGTGGTCGTAGATCTCGGTCCACAAGGCCTCGATGCGGAACGGGTCGATCCCGCCCATCATGTAGCGCTCGATGATGTCCTTGAGCATGCCGGCCGACGCCGTGCCGCCGATGCCATAGGCGATGCAGGCCTCGCCGAGACCGATGATGCCCTCATCGGTCTCCAGTTCGAGGATGACCGGGCGGATGCCGCCGCTTTCGATCAGGTAGATGCGTGCCGAAGTGATCTTCATGTCGCTGTCTCAGATGTCCTTGCAGAGCCGCATCGCATCCAGCATGACGGCGTGGATGTCGCGCGACGAGATCGCGTCGCCGATGCGGTGCAACTCGTAACGCCCCTCGGGATTCAGCGAGAGCGACTGCCGCCCGCCCGCGACGAGCGCGTCGAGATCGGTCACGCCGTCATTGACGGCGCCCGCGCGCATCTCGTGATAGAGCTCATCCATCGGTATCGTCCCGCGCTCGATCACCATGCGGTCGCAGGACATCGTCTCCTCGACCTCGGTGTATTCGTTGACGAAGGTCGCATCGAGCCGGTTGCCGTTGCGTATGATCCGCTTCAGGCGCCGGTCGGGATGCAGCGCCGTGCCGGCGCGGTAGAGCTCGCGCATGATGAACGGCCGGTCGAGATAGCTGGTCTCGATGCCGGCCTGCTTGTCGGGCGTGACATAGACCAGCTGCGCGCCCTGGTCGGCCAGCATCTCGGCGCTGGCCGCGCCGGTGATCGTGCCGAGCCCGTCATAGAGCAGAACCGTGCCTTGCGAGACGCGCGGCGTCTCCAGCATCTCCCAGACCGTCTCGGCAAGTTCGGCACCCGCGACCTCGTTCTCCATCCTGTCCGGCAGCCCGCCGGTCGCGATGATCACGACGTCCGGATTCGCCGCTGCGATCGTCTCGGCATCGGCATAGCTGTTGTAGTGGAAGACGACGCCGAGCCGCTCGGCCTCGGCCAGGCGCCAGTCGACGATGCCGATCAGGTCGCGCCGCCGCGGAATGCGGGTTGCGAGCAGAACCTGCCCGCCGGCCTGCGAGGCGGCCTCGTGGACGATCACCTCATGGCCGCGTTCGGCGCAGATCCGCGCCGCCTCGAGCCCTCCGGGCCCGGCGCCGACGATGACGACGCGACGCTTCGTCTGCGCCTTGGCAATCAGATGCGGCAGCGTCGCCTCGCGACCGATCGAGACATTGTGGATGCAGCGTCGCTGCCAGGAGCAGTAGGTCGCGCCGACGCAGGGACGGATACGCTCCTCCTCACCACGGGCCAGCTTGTTGACGATATGGGGGTCGGCGATGTGGGCGCGGGTCATGCCGACCAGTGAGATTAGCCCTTCCTGAATGGCGTAGCGCGCCGTGGCGAGATCGGTGATCCGCGCCGCGTGGAAGACGGGCAGCGACAGCTGCTTTTTGACGGCGGCGACGGGCGCGAGCTGCGGCGCCAGGCCAACATGCATGCCCGGCATGTAGTCGGCGAGGCCGACCTCGGTGTCGATGCGGCCGAAGGTGAGGTTGAAGAAATCGATCAGGCCCGAGCGCTCGATCAGCTTGGCCATGTCGAGATATTCGGCGCCCGTCATGCCCTCCTCATGGCCCTCGCCGACGGCCATGCGTACGCCGAGGAGGAAGTCGTCGCCGACCCGCCTGCGGATTTCCTCCAGAACCATCAGCCCGAAGCGGGCGCGGTTCTCCAGCGAGCCGCCGAATTCGTCGGTGCGGCGGTTGACGAGCGGGTTCCAGAACTGGCCGACGAGATGGCCGTGGACATGGACCTCGCAGCCGTCGAGCCCGCCTTCCCGGCAGCGCCAGGCCGCATCGCCGAACTGGCGGATGATGCGGTCGATGTCGTGCTTGTCCATCTCCTTGGTGAAGCCGCGATGCGACGGTTCGCGATAGCGCGAGGGCGAGACGGTCGGCAGCCAGTTGTCGGAGCGCCAGTGGCTGCGCCCGCCGAGATGCGTGATCTGGCACATGATGGCTGCGCCGTGGCGATGCACACGCTCCGAGAACTCGCGGAAATGCGTGATGATTCGGTCGTCGCCGACGCTGAGCTGGCCGAAGACCGAGCCGGAATCGGGCGAGACGTTGGAGGAGCCGCCGAACATGGTCAGCCCGATGCCACCCCTGGCCTTCTCCTCGTGATAGAGCTGGTAGCGCTCCTTGGGCATCGCATCCTCGCCATAGCTGATGGCGTGGCTGGTGCTCATGATGCGGTTCTTCAGCGTCAGATGCTTGATCGTCAGCGGTTGCAGCAGCGGATCGGAGGACATGGCCGGGCTCATTTGTGAGGCAGTGAAAAGGCGGCTCAGCCTTGATCCGCGGGGGCAAGGCGCCCCAGCAGATGGCTGGCGAGGAAAAGGTCGAGATGGCCGGCGCCGCCATTCTTGAAGAGCGTCGGGCGCGTTCCGGGCTGAAGCGCAATCTCACCGCGACAGAGCGCGAACAGGTCGCCGCGGACGTCGTCGCGGGTGATGACGCCGCTGCGCAGCGGCTCGATGAATTCGCCGGATCGCTCCAGGCAGGCATAGTCGTCGACGAAGATCGCGGCGCGGCGGAGCAGCGCATCGTCGCCCTCGCGCATCTGGGGCGTGAAGGACCCGATCAGCCCGACATGCGCGCCCGGCGCGACGAGATCGCCCTTGACCAGCGGCTCGGTCGCCATGGTGGCGGAGATGACGATGTCCGCCTGCGGCAGTTCGGCATCGAGGTCGAGGCAGGCCTCGGCCGGTGTGCCCGCAGCCTGCAGCGTCGCTGCCAGCGCCTGCGCGCGCTCGGGCGTCCGGTTCCAGATCGAGACGTGCTTCAGGGACGGGCGCACGGCGCGCATCGCTGCGATGACATAGGGCGCCAGCGCGCCCGCCCCGATCATCAGCATCCGGCTGGCATCCGGGGGCGCCAGGAAGCTCGCGCCGAGCGCGCTGTCGCAGGCCGTCTTGCGGAAGATCAACGCCTCGCCGTCGATCACAGCCTGCGCCTTGCCGGTATGGGGATCGAAGACGAGGTAGAGCGCATCGACCGTCGGCAGGCCGTAGGTTTCGACGTTTCTCGGAAACGAGGTCACGACCTTGATGCCGAGCGCCTCGCCCGCCTGCCAGGCCGGCACGGCCAGCATCATGTCGGGGTGCCCGCCCTCATGCGGCTGGTCGAGCGCCAGCCTCGCGATGGTCGGCTTGTCCTTGAGATGGCCGAGCCGCATCGCCTCGATGGCGCCGGGCCAGTCGAGCAAGCGGTGGACCGTGTCTGCGTCGACCATCCGCATCAGGCGGCGACTTCGGACGAGGCGGCGTCGGCGGGCAGAGCGCGCGGCTGGAAATTCTCGGCGATGAAGCGACGATAGGCTTCGACCTCATGGCCGATCCGGGCCTCGTCCCAACCCAGCAGGTCCGCGACCGTCTCGGCCGCCTGGCGTGCGTCGGCAAGGCCCATCCCCGGCGTCCAGCCGACAGGCACGCGACGGAACAGGAGATCGATCAGCGTCTCGACCTGCTCATGCATGGCGGCGTGGCGCAGTCGCTCGGACGACAGCGGCGCGTCGCCCGGCATCGGTTTGGCGGCATAGGACAGCGGCGTCGGAGCGCCCGATGCCTGCCCCATCTGCGCGACGCGTGCCGCGATCGTCCGTCCGGCATGGCGATGCGTCATGATCGGGCAGCCCGTCACGGTCAGCGCGCCAGGCATGCCCTCAGTGGCCATGTCGTGAATCATCAGGGATTTCACGCCCGAGGCGGTCTCGCTCGTCGTGCGCGGTCGCACGCCGGCCCAGCGATAAACGATGTCCTGCGTGGTCAGGCTGAGCGAGGGCAGGGCGCGATTGGCCTCGGCGATGATGAACTCGGCCTCCTCGGGCAGCACGCGCACCGAACCCGGCTCGTCCTCGAAGATCGTCTCGGTCGGGCCGAAGAAGTGATGGTCGCCCCAGGGCATGCAGTAGAAGGGCTGGCCGATGCTGCTGATCATCTCGAAGCCCGTGCCCCGGCAGGAATCCGGCAGCTTGACGACGAGGTTGACGCCTTTGATGCCGACGAGATGCTTCTTCGTCGGCACCGGCCCCGATGTCTTGCGCAGCAGGCGGTCGGCCCAGGGGCCGGCCGTGTTGACCAGCGTGGCGGCCTCGACGGTCGCGGTCGTGCCTGGCGAGGTCGCGTCCTCCAGCGTCACGCGCCAGCCGCCGCCGGGCAGCGGATCGAGCCGCGTCGCGGTGGTGTAGTTGCGGATGGTCGCGCCGCAGCGCTCGGCGTCGAGCATCGTGTCGAGGCAGATCCGCTCCGCCCACTGATACTGGTACTCGTCAAAGACGGCGACACTGGCCAGGCGCTTGCTGTCCATCAGCCCGACCATGCCGAACTGCCGCGCCGCCTCTGCCGCCGGCAACCGACGATAGGACAGCGGCACCTTGGAGGATCCGAACAGGCCGAGCGCGCGATAGCCGAGATCGACCTTCCAGCCGGGATACTCGCCACCTTCGAAGACGGGGAAGAAGAAGCTATGCCGGCTGACGCGCTCGGGCATGGTGCTGGCGAGTTCGGTCCGGCACTCCATCGACAGCTTCGCCATGCGAAGGCGCTGGAGCAGGTCCTTCGGGCGGTAGGCGAAGCGCCACAATGCGTAGTCCGGCGAGAAATAGGCCAGGCCGGAATAGAGCAGCCGGCTCGAGCGGCTCGACGTACCCGAGCCGAAGTCGCCCTTGTCGACCACGAGCGTGGTGCGCCCGCCAGACGCGATGTGCTGGGCGGCGCTGGCGCCGACGACGCCGCCGCCGACGATGATCACATCGAAGGAGCGGCCGTCGAGTTCCGTGAGGGGAGCGCGCATCTGGGGTCTCCGATGGGCTTGAGGTCGGCGGTCAGGCGGCGTCGGGTCGCGAGGCTTCGAGTTGCGTGGCGAGCGCCGCGCGCATCGCAGCGGCGTCTTCGAGCCAGCCCTGCCGCAGCTCCGGCACGGAGGCCACGAGCAGGCGGGTATAGGGGTCGGTCGGCGCGCTCAGCACGGCCGCGCTCTCGCCAGCCTCGACGACGCGGCCATGGCGCAGCACCGTGACGCGATCGGCGATCGAGGCGACCGTCGCGAGGTCATGGCTGATGAAGATGATGGTCAGGCCGAGCTCGTCGCGCAGCCGCTTCACCAGGGCGACGATCTGGCCGGCCACGATCGTGTCCAGCGCCGAGGTGATCTCGTCGCAGATCAGGATCTCGGGTTCGGCGGCGAGCGCGCGCGCGAGATTGACGCGCTGCTTCTCACCGCCCGAGATCTCCGTCGGATAGCGATCGAGATAATGCGCGGGCAGGCTGACCATGGCGAGCAGCTCGCGCATCCGGGCCTCCGCGGCCGCGCCCTTCAGCCCGTGGAAGAAGAACAGCACGCGCCCGAGAATGCGCCGCAGCCGGTGCTTGGGGTTGAGCGCCGTGTCGGCCATCTGCACCGCGAGCTGGACCCGGCGGCGCTGGGCCGCGGTCCGCTGCGCATCAAGCCCGGCCAGCATTTCGCCGTTCAGCGTCACGGTTCCCAAGGCGGGCGCATGCAGGCCGGCGATCACGCGCGCAAGCGTCGTCTTGCCCGAACCGGATTCGCCGATCACCGCGACGATCTCGCCCTTGCCGACCTGGAGATCAACGCCGTGCAGCGTCGGGATCTGAGGCACGCCGCCGGCGACCTTGCCATAGCCGGCAGTGAGGCCGGCGACCGTGAGGGCCTTCGCCGCGCCCTGCGCGGCGCGGGGCGGCTTCTGCGCGAGGGCACCGAGGGACAGGTGCTGGCAGGCGGCGATCAACTCGCGGGTGTAGTCCTCGCGCGGGCTCTCGATGATCTGGCGGGTCTCGCCGATCTCGACGATGCGGCCGGCCCGCATCACGGCGATGCGCGTGGCGATCTGCGCGACGACGGCGAGGTCGTGACTGACGAAGAGCGCGGCCGTCTGGTTGTCGGCGATGACCTGCTTCAGCAGGCGCATCACCTCGACTTGGGTGGTCACGTCGAGCGCGCTGGTCGGCTCGTCGCAGACCAGCAGCAGCGGCTCCTCCTGCATGCCCATCGCGATCATGAAGCGCTGAAGCTGCCCGCCGGAAACCTGGTAGGGGAAGCGGGTGCCGATGCGGTCGGGAGTCGGCAGGCTGATATAGGAAAACAGCTCCCGCGCCCGGGCCCGCGCCTGGTCGGGCGTCTGGCTGCGATGCAGCAGCGCCGATTCGATCACCTGGTCGCCGAGGCGGATGCGCGGGTTGAAGGCGGCCGCCGCGCTCTGTGCGATATAGGACGCGGTCTGGCCGCGCATGCGGTTCAGCACCGCCTGGGGCGCCTTCAGCATGTCCGTTCCGTCCAGCCGGACGCTGCCGCCAGTCGTCACGAGACCCGGCCGCAGATGCCCGAGCGCCGCGAGTGCCAGCGTCGTCTTGCCCGAGCCGGATGCGCCGATCAGCGCCAGAACCTCGCCGCGCCTGACCTGCAGCGAGACCGCGTCGAGCACGGTCGTGCCGGCCATGCTGGCGATCGAGAGATGATCGACCGCGAGGATGGTGTCGTCTGCGCCCGTGCCGCTCATGGCCGCCTCAATGCCGTGCATCGCCGTCGAGCGCGTCGACGAGCATGTTGAGAGCGATCGAGACCAGCGCGATCGCGATCGCGGGTCCGACGGCTGCGAGCGGATTGGTCGAGAGCCCGCCGAGATTCTCGCGGGCCATGCCGCCCCAATCCGCCATCGGCGGCTGCACGCCGAGGCCCACGAAGCTGAGGCTGCTCATGAACAGGATGGCGAAGCTGGCGCGGATCGCGAAATCGGTCGCGAGTGGCTTGACCACATGGGGCAGCATCTCGCCGAACAGGATCCAGGCCATGCCCTCGCCGCGGGAACGCGCCAGCTTGATGTAGTCCATCTCCTTGAGATCGTTGCCGAGCGCGCGCGCGATCCGGAACACGCCGGCCGAATACACCACCGCGGCGATGCCGATGATGACCGAGACGGAAGACCCCAGCGCGGCGACGACGACCAGGCCGACGATGATCTTCGGCAGGGCCAGCACGACATCGACGATGCGGCTGAGGACCGCGTCGACGAAGCCGCCGCGCGTCGCGGCCAGCAAGCCGAGCGTATCGCCGATCAGATGGGCGAGCAGCGTCGCGCTCAACGCCATGAACAGGGTGATGCGCGTGCCGTCCATCAGCCGCGAGAGCACGTCCCGGCCAAGGTAGTCGGCGCCGAGCCAGATGCCGGCGACGGGCGGGCTGAACGGCTCGTCGGAGACGAAATCGAACGGATCCTGCGGCAGCGCAAACAGCGAGACGACGGCAATCAGCGCAAAGGCGATCAGGATCGCGGCGCTGAAAACCAGCGTCGGCGAGAGCCGCCTGCGGGATGCGACGCGGCTCATATCGCGTCCATCGGGCGTTGCGGCAGGGAGCGCGGATCGAAGACGCGCGCCATCACGTCGGCGAGCAGGATCAGCAGCACATAGGTCGCGCAGAAGATCATGGCGCAGGCCTGCACCACCGGCAGGTCGCGCGACTGCACCGAATCGATCATCAGTCGTGCCAGGCCGGGATAGGCGAAGATCGTCTCGACCACGACGATGCCGCTGACCAGATAGGCCGTGTTCAGCGCCACGACATTGGCGATCGGCCCGACCGCATTGCGCAGCGCATGGCGCGCCACGACCCGGCGGCCGGGGACGCCTTTCAGGATCGCCATCTCGATATAAGCTTGCGTCAGGATGTTGCCGAGGATGGCGCGCGTCATCCGGGCGATCTGCGCGGTGACGACGACGACGAGGCTTGCCGTCGGCAGGAGCAGCGCGCGTGCCGTCTGGCCGAGGCCGGACCCTGTGCTGAGATAGGCGACGGCCGGCAGCCAGCCGAGATTGACGGCAAACAGCAGCACCAGCAGCGTCGCGAGCAGGAATTCCGGCGTGGCCGAAAGCGCCAGGATGACGATCGAAGCGCCGCGGTCGAGCGCCCGCCCGTTCCACATCGCCATGACCACGCCGAGCGCGATCGCCAGCGGCACGGCGATCAGCGTGGTGATGCCAGCCAGCAGGGCGGTGTTGGCGACGCGCTCGGAGAGCAGGCCGCTGACCGGCGACTTCGTCACCAGCGAGCGGCCCCAATCGCCCTGAACGGCGCCGACGAGCCACTGCAGATAGCGCTGCAGCGGCGGCTGGTTCAGGCCCATCTCGATGCGCAGCGCCTTCACGTTCTCCGGCGTCGCATACTGGCCGAGCGCGACCTGCGCGACGTCGCCGGGCAGGATCTCGCAGGCCCAGAACACGAGCAGCGAGACGATGAAGAGCAGCAGCAGCGTGGCCAGCAACCGCCAGGCGATGAAATGAGCCACGCTCCTACTCCGCTCCGCTCCGACCCGTCATGGATCAGGCGTCGAGCCAGATGCGGTCGGTGAAGTTGAACCCGCCCAGGCTTCCGATCGGCAGCGGCGTCAACCCCTTGATCTTCTTCGAGACGCCGTCGACGTAGTTGAGGAAGGTCGGGATCATGATCGCCCCCGAATTGTGGATGATCGTCTGGATCTCGCCGTACTGCTCCTTGCGCTTGGCAAGGTCGAACTCGGCGCGGGTCATGTCGATCAGCTTCTCGAGGCGTTCGTTCTCGAAATGCGAGAAGTTCCAGACCGCGCCCTTCTTCCAGCTCAGATTGAGCAGCATGTTGTAGGTCGGGCGGGGGTGAAAATTGGTCGCGAAGAACGGGCGCTTGCCTGCGACCGCGGTCCAGTAGCTCTCGGCCGGCTCGCGCTTGATCTGCAGGTTGAGGCCGGCGCGCATCGCCTCGCGCTGCATCAGCTGGCCGATATCGACGCTGTAGAGCACGCCGTCGCCCATCGAGAGCTCGATCGGGCTGGCACCGATGCCCGATTTGCCGAAATGGAACTTGGCCTTGTCCACGTCGAGTTCGCGCTGCGGCAGCGCCGCGTTGTAATAGGGGCTCGCGGGGCCGATCGGATGGTCGTTGGCGATCGTGCCGTAGCCGCGCAGCACGGTGTCGAGCACGCGCTTGCGGTCGATCAGGTACGACAGGCCAAGCGCGAGGTCGGTGTTGTTGGAGGGCGCACGGTCGACCGCGGCCTGGATCGCGGTGTAGCGCGTGCTGGGTGTGACGAAGACCTCGGCATTGCTGGACTTGGCGACCTGCTCGATGCCGTTGCCGCGCAGTTCGAGGATCATGTCGACATCCCCCGAGAGCAGCGCGTTGGCGCGCGCCGACGCATCGGGGATCGGGAACATCTCAAACTGGTCGATATAGGGCTGGCCCTGTTTCCAGAAATTCGGGTTGCGCACCAGCACGGTGCGGATGCCGGGCTGGAACTCCTTGACCGTGAAGGCGCCTGTCCCGATCGGCCTGGCGAAGTCATAGGTGCCGTTCTTGACCAGCGCGAACTGGAAGATGCCGATCAGGATCGGGAAGTCGACATCCGGCTGCGCCAGCTCGAAGACGATCTTGCCGGGGCCGTCCGCCGTCACCGAGCTGATGTTGGCGATCAGCTGCTTGGCCGTCGAGGCGACCTTGTCCTCGCGATGGCGCAGGATCGAGAAGATGATGTCGTCGGTGGTGAGCGGTGCGCCGTCGCTGAAGCTGACGCCCTTGCGGATCGTGAAGACCCAGCGCGTCGCTTCCTTGTTGGCTTCCCAGGACTCGGCGACCTCGGGCTGGGCCTCGCCCTTCTCGTCCATCCGGGTCAGGTAGCTGTAGACGCTGGTGCCGCGGATATAGTCGTTGCCCTTGTCGTAGCGGGCGGAATCGAAGGTGTCGCCCGTCGACTGCTGGAACAGCGCCAGCCTCACCGTGCCGCCGCGCTTGGGCGTGCCCTGTGCCAGGCTGCGGCCGGAGCCCGCGAGCAGTCCCGTCGTCAGCAGGCCTGCGCTGAAGGCGCGCCGCGTGAGTGCGCTTGCCGGCAGGGAACTGCCGGTCATCATCGAACCGTCTGCCATTCCATTCACCCTCTTGTTTGACGGCGTCTTTGACGCTCGCAGGTCATGTTGCTTCACCGCTCCCACCCGCCGGCCGGGTTAGACAGTGCAGGTGCGGAGGACCATGCGCATCTGCATTGGATACTGACATCGAGTCAGTGCGGAACTGCGATATTATTAAAATAAACTCAGTATTCGATGATCGAATATTGAATTCAACAAAATCAGAACAAGATGATCTTTGGAAAAAGCGCGGCCGGACGATACGCCTGATATGGACAAACGAAGTTCCCGGTATGGACAGGGACGGCCGTGCCGGCCTGGTGGTTCCGGCTTCGCCTCAGACCATGCGCTTCGGGTCGAGCTGGACCTGGTAGGGGTGCAGGTCTGTCAGCGGCGAAACCCGGTCCGGCTGCGTCGGCTGAAGCAGTTCCGAGGCCCGGTCCTCCGAAGGCGAGACGCCATAGGCCTCGCGATAGCGCTCGAGAAAACGCGGATAGGAGCGGAAGCCGCAGCGCATCGCGATGGCGGTGAGGTCGATGCGCGTCGCCCTCACCAGCTTCCGCGCCCGCGCCAGGCGGATCATGCGGTAATAATCGAAGGTCGAGCAGTTGAAGGCGATCTCGAAGAGGCGATCGAGGTGGCGGCGCGACAATCCGAGATGCTCGGCGATCGCCTCGATGTCGAGCGGGCGGTGGATCGCCTCCTCCATCATGCGGCAAGCCTCGCGCACGGGCTGCGGGAAGCCGTTATAGGCCGAGGTAAACAAATCGTCCTGATAAGCGCCGATCTCGCGCCGATAGGGGAAGATGATGATGTTGGCGACGCGCGCAGCGACCGCCTTGCCAAGGTGCTCGGAGACCAGATGCAGCATCATGTCGGTGGCTGCGGCGCCACCGGCGCAGGTCATGCGTTTCTCGCTCCAGGTGTAGACCTTCTTGACGAAGCTCACCTTCGGGAAGAGCGCCGCGAACATCGGCAGGTTGTTGAAATGCGCCGTGGCCATGTGCCCGTTGAGCACGCCGGCCTTGGCGATGTGATACACGCCGCTCTCGATCGACCCGATCATCTTGCCGTGTCTGTCGAAGCGCCGGATCAGGCTCAGCGTCTCGGCGTTCTCGTAACTGTCGTGCCGGAAGCTCGACAGCACGACGAGCGCGTCGAACTCCTTGAGGTCGCGGACATGCATCTCGGCCTGAAGCGGAATGCCCGAACTCGACGCGACCTGCGCCTGCGTGTCGTGGACAAAGACGGAGCGGAAGGGGGGCTCGGGATAGAGCGAATTGGCGACCCGCAGCGTCTCGCTCGCGCAGACGGCACCGAGCAGCGAGAACTCCGGCAGCAGCAGGAAGGCGATTGTGTACATTCGCTGTTCTCAACAAAGCGTCGCGCATGACCGGACGAGGGACGTCGCCGGAGCCGATGGTGCTCGACGACATCCAGAGGTTACAGCACGATCCGCACGCGCTCGGCCATCGGCTATCTCAACCCGGTCCAGTTCGAAACGAGCCCGGGCCTCGCTTGACGGAGCGATTAGAGGATTGGCGGCAGGCCACTCCTCGCACCTCCGGCGGCCTCGAACGCTGCGGCTAGCACCCCATGGAGCGGCCAACGCATGCGCTTGACGCAGCGGTATGAGGATGCATTGTGGCGCTTCGGCGCGTTACCGGGGGGCGACCATGAACCGATCGAGCAGCAGACTTCTGGCAATCATGGGAGCCGCCTTGCTGTGGTCGGCGTCCAATGTGGCAATCGTGAGCCCCGCTGAGGCGGTTGTCTGTGCGAAGGGCGTCTATCGCGCCGGATGCGTCGGGCCCAACGGCGCCGTCGCAACCACGCGCGTCGCCCCGCGTCGCCACGGAGCAGCCTGCCGCCGTTACGGAGTCGTCGGCGGTGTCCGCCGATGCGTGGTCTGGTAGGCGCACCGAACACGTCGAGGTCGATACGGCTTGATGCATCCTGCCGCGTCGCAGCGTTGGGGGCGTAGCGGCGTCTTTGCGCGCCGTCGCCCTCTCTGGATCGTCGCGTCCTGGACGCTGGGTCGCGGCGCTTTGTCCCTTCCCGTTCGCCGCTTCAGCGATTAAGCAGAAGGCAAGGAGACATCATGTCGTCGAGTGGCCTGGGCAGCAGCAGAAAGAACTGGGTCGCGATCTGCGCGGCCTATCTGCTCGTGCTGCAAGTGCTGTTCGCCGGCTGGGCCGCGGGTAGCTACGCCCATGACGTCGCTCTCGACCGAACCCTGGCGCTGACGAACTGCCTGCCGGGCAGCGATTCCGGATCTGCCGGCGGTCACGGCGATACGCAGGCTCACGCCGGCATGGACTGCTGCACGGCCGGCTGCCCGATGCTCGTCGGTGCCGATCGGGTCCGGCCGGAATTCCAGCTCCTGGCACGGCGGCCCGCCGATCACGTCGCCTTTGCTCGCCGGCTCGACCGGCCTGTCGGATACCTGTCCGACCACTCGCCGGGCAATCCGCGCGCACCACCCGCTCTCGCCTGAACCGCCGTCCGGCGCCTGGCGTCCGCGACGGCTGTCTTCAGCCTGCCGCCGGTCGTCGCTAGGGTGATTTTCGCCTGGTCCGACGCCGTGACGGCGCGGAATCCGGTGCCATGCCATCCCATCCATTGGCTCGCTTCGCGGGCTGCTTCGCGACTGGCGCAGGTGCCGCTGCGATCGCGCTCGTCGGTCTCGATCAGGCCGCCCCGCTCGCCGTCCCGCTGAAGGCCGCCTGGCTTTGGCTCAGCGGTACCGGCGCGGTCGCGCTCGGCATCGCTCTCCCGACGATCGCGCGCCTCTGAAAGCCCGCCGACAGGCCGGGCTCAAGCGCCTTCGCGCCCGACATCGAAAACAGGACAGGAAATGCCCACCACAACCGAGAGGACGCCTTCATGAACAAGCCCATTCACTACATCGCTGCGATCGCGCTCACCCTGACCAGCGCTGTAGCGCTGGGGCATGATTTCGCCGCCGGAGCACTGAAAATCGGCCATCCCTGGACGCGTGCGACGCCAGACGGCGCCAAAGTCGCCGGCGGCTATCTCACCCTGCAAAACGGCGGCTCGGCTCCCGATCGCCTCCTGGGCGGCAGCAGCGACATCGCCGGCCGCATCGAGATTCATGAAATGGCGGTCAAGGACGGCGTGATGACCATGCGCCCGCTCGACAAGGGCCTCGAGGTCAAGCCCGGAGCCAGCGTCGAGCTAAAGCCCGGCGGCTATCACGTGATGTTCATGGACCTGAAGCGCCAGCTCAAGGAGGGCGAGACCGTCAAGGTCACGCTGAGCTTCGAGAAGGCCGGAATGCTGCCGGTCGAGTTCGCTGTCCAGTCCGTCGGCGCTCGCGAGCCGAGCCAGGGCTCCGGCCACAAGCACTGAAAACGGGAACCGTCATGTCCATGCACAAGCTCGCATCACTCGCGCTCGGCGCCTTCGCCCTCGTCGCCTCGGCCGTCTCGGCGCTCGCCGCCCCCACCGAAATCTCCGATGCGCTCGGCCGCAAGGTCACGGTCGATCTGCCGGTCAAGCGCGTCGCGATGAATTTCAGCTTCGAGGAGTTCACGGCCGTCTCCGGGATCGATGGCTGGAGCAAGGTCGTCGGCATCTCGAGAGGGCCATGGGAGGGCTGGCGGCCGCTGAACTTCAGCCGCTACGTGGCTGTGATCCCCAACCTCGCCGCCATGCCGGATATCGGCCAGACCGATGACGGCAGCTTCAGCGCCGAGAAGGTGATCGGGCTGAAGCCCGACGTGCTGCTGATGTCGGAATGGGGCTACAAATCCGCCAAGGCGCAGATGGAGCAGATCGAGGGTGCCGGCATTCCGGTCGTCATCATCGATTACAACGCCCAGCTCCTGGAACGCCATCTCGCTTCGACCCGCGCACTCGGCAAGGTCATGGGGCAGGAGGCCCGAGCCGAAGAGCTCGCGACACTCTACCAGAACAGCTTCGACGACATTCTAGCCCGCGTCGCCAAGGCCAAGGCCGCCGGCGTGCCGACGAAGAAGGTCTATGTCGAACTCGGCCAGGCCGGAGCCGACACCATCGGCAACACCTACAACGACACCATGTGGGGCAAGATCGTCACCACGCTCGGCGCGCAGAACATTGCGACCGGCAAGATCCCCGGCCCCTGGGGGCCGCTGAACGCGGAAGCGGTCATCGCCGAGAACCCGGACCTGATCGTCTTCACCGCCTCCTCCTGGGTCGGCAAGCCGAAGGCCGTGCGGACGGGCTACGACGTCACCCCGGAACAGACCCGCGCCGGCCTGAAACCTTATTCCGAGAGGCCCGGCTGGACGGAGATCAGGGCGATGAAGGCCGGCGAGGTCAATGCTATCGAGCATGGCCTGTGCCGGGCGCTCTATGACTTTGTCGGGATGCAGTATCTCGCCAAGCGGCTCTATCCCGACCAGTTCGCAGACGTCGATCCGGTCGCGAGCCTCAAGGCCTATCACGAAAAATACCTTCCGATCGCCTTCAGCGGCACCTGGATGCTGCCGCTGAAGCCCTGAAACGCACGCGGGTCGTCCGGGTCGAGCCTGCTGATTGCGCGTGCCCCGGGTGAAGCCTTCCTCGCCATCACGGAGACTATCATGATCGGTCTTTTCAGGGCCCTGCTGGTTGCAGCTGGCCTGCTTTTCAGTTGCGCGGCATCCCTGGCGGCGCCCACCGAGATCACCGACGCGCTGGGGCGCAAGGTCACGGTCGAGCTGCCGATCCGCCGCGTCGCGGTCAATTTCAACTTCGAGGAGTTCACGGCGGTCGCGGGCGTTGGCGGCTGGCAGAAGGTCGTCGGCATCTCGCGCACGGCCTGGGAAGGATGGCGGCCGGCGATCTTCAAGCGCTATGCCGCCGTTATCCCCAACCTCGCGGCCATGCCCGATATCGGCCTGATCGAGGATGGCAGCTTCAGCGCCGAGAAGCTGATCGCGCTGAAACCGGATGCCTTCCTGCTCGCCGACTGGATGTTCACGGCGCTAGGCAGCGAGCGCGAGCGCATTGAGGCGGCGGGCATCCCGATCCTCGTCATCGACTACAACGCCCAGATCCTCGAACGCCACTTGGCCTCGACGCGGGCGCTCGGCAAGATCATGGGCGCCGAGGCGCGGGCGGAGGAGCTCGCGACCTTCTATGAGAGCCAGTATCGCGACGTTCTCGCCCGGGTCGCGAAGGCCAACGTCGCGCGCAAGCCACGCACCTATGTTGAGGTCGGGCCGGACGGCGCCGAGACCGCGGGCGTCAGCTACGCCACGACGATGTGGGGCAAGATCCTGACCTTGCTCGGCAGCGACAACATCGCCGTCGGCAAGCTCGCCGGGGCTTCCGGGCGGATGAACCCGGAAGCGGTCATCGCCGCCGATCCGGAGGTGATCTTCATCGCCGGCTCATCCTGGGCCAACAAGCCGAAGGCGGTGAAGACGGGCTACGACATGACGCCCGAGCAAACCCGCACTTCGCTCGCGCCCTATGCGGCGCGGGCCGGATGGGCGGATCTGTCGGCCGTTCGATCCGGCAACGTCAACGCGATCGAACACGGGCTGAGCCGCTCGCTCTTCGATTTCGTGGCCATGCAATATATCGGCAAACGGCTTTATCCGGCGGCCTTTGCCGACGTCGATCCCGACGCCTCATTCCGGGCCTATCACGAGAGGTATCTGCCCGTGGCCTATGGCGGCAGCTGGATGCTGCCGCTGAAGCCATGAGCGCGCCGCTCTCCACCGCGCTCGGCGAGGGCGCCGTCGATGCGTTGTATGCCCGTCTCGCCGGGCGGCGGCGCATGGTCCTGCTCGTCGGGCTCGCCGCGATCGCCGTCAGCCTGGTTCTCGATGTGGCGACGGGGCCGGCACTGCTTCCGATCGGAGCCGTCGCAAAATCGGTCTTCGGTCTTGCGCAGGACCGCACCATCGATGCGATCGTCTGGTCGATCCGCCTGCCGATCGCCTTCGTGGCGCTGGCCGTCGGCGCCGCGCTCGGTCTCTCCGGCGGGATCATGCAGACCATCCTGAACAACCCGCTGGCATCGAGCTACACGCTCGGCGTCTCGGCGGGGGCGGGCTTCGGCGCGGCGCTGGTCATCGTTTTGGGCGTCGCCTTCCCGTTGCCCGAAACCTGGGCGATTCCCGCGATGGCCTTCCTCTTCGCAGGGCTTGCCTGCGCTGGCGTCTATGCGATCGGCAGCCTGCGTGGCTCGTCTCCGGAGATGCTGGTGCTGGGCGGCATCGCGCTGCTCTTCCTGTTCCAGGCTCTGCTGGCTCTGCTGCAATTCGTCGCGTCGCCCGAAGCGCTGCAGCAGATCGTGTTCTGGCTGTTCGGCTCCCTCCAGAAAGCCAGCTGGTCGAAGCTCTGGATCATCGTCGCGGTGCTTGCGCTGGCGCTGCCGCCGCTGCTGCTCGATGCCTGGCGGCTGACCGCGCTGAAGCTCGGCGACGAGCGGGCGAGGGGCCTGGGCGTGGATGTCGCCCGTCTGCGCATGCGCTCCTTCGCGATCATCTCGGCCCTGACCGGCGTCGCGGTCGCCTTCGTCGGGACGATCGGTTTCGTCGGCCTCGTCGCCCCGCATATGGCGCGCATGCTGGTCGGGGAGGATCAGCGCGGGCTGCTGCCGGCCTCGGCGCTGTTTGGAGCGCTGCTGCTGTCGCTTGCCTCCATCGCAAGCAAGACGGTGCTGCCGGGCGCGATCGTGCCGATCGGGATCGTCACCTCGCTGATCGGCGTGCCCTTCTTCGTCTGGCTCATCATCCGCAGCCGGAGGGCCTTCTGGTGAAAGTCCGGATCGAGGATCTCTCCGTCCGCTACGGTGCGACGACGGCGCTCGCCGGCCTCGACCTGACAGCCGAACCCGCCGCAGTCCTGGCCGTCATCGGACCCAACGGCTCGGGCAAGTCGTCGCTCATCAAGGCCGTCGCAGGGCTGGTGCCGCATCGAGGCCATATCGTCTTCGAAGCCGGGAACGGATCGGAGCGACGCATCGGCTACATGCCACAGGATATTTCGAGCCGTGCCGCGCTCACGGTTCTGGAAGCGGTCCTGCTGGGGCGCCTGGGTCGGCTGGGCTTGCGTGTGAAGTCGAGCGATCTCGCCATGGCAGGCGCGGTGCTGGACGAACTCGGCCTTCGCCATCTCGCGGGGCGCTATCTGGGCGAGCTCAGCGGTGGTCAGCGACAGCTCGTCTTCCTGGCGCAGGCGCTGGCATCCGAACCCAACCTGCTCCTGCTCGACGAGCCGATCAGTGCGCTCGACATCCGCCACCAGTTGGAGGTCATGCAGATCGTTCGCCGGCTGACGCATCAGCGTCGCCTGACGACGATCGTCATCCTCCATGACCTCAACATCGCCGCTCGTTTTGCAGACCGCATCGCGGTCATGTGCCGGGGGCGGTTGATCTGCCATGGCTCGCCGAAAGCCGTGATCGAACCCGCTATGATCGCCGAGGTTTTCGGCGTCGAGGCGGCCATGTCCTCGACGCCGGATGGTTCGTTGATCGTCACACCGCTGAGGGCGGTGTGACGGCCTGCTGCAGCGGAAAGGCGGCTGACATCGGAGGCCCCGGGGCCCAGAGTACGGCGCTTGGGGCATGCCTCGATGCCCGTGTCATGGTCGCAATGCGCTTCTGGTCGATCGCATGCGCCTGCGACCGGGCGACGACCCTTCGGCCCGTTCTCGCTTGGCATGTGCGATCGTTCTTTGCCGCACAGCGCAGGCGGTCGGCGTCGAAGGAGTGTCGCAAGGCGACCAAGCCAACTCCGGTCGCCAGCGCGATCGTCGATCCCATCAGAACTTCAGCAGGCATTCCCGCAACGTCACTGGCAGATCTGACGCCGGCGCGGTTTGCCTGACGCGCAGCATCTGGCCCGCGACCGCTGCGGCGCGGACATCGCGCGGGTTCAGGTCGAATTCCTGCTTGAAGGCGCGGCTGAAGCTGGATGCATCCTCGAAGCACAGCGCATCGGCGATGGCGTTGATGCTGGCGCCATTGGCGGTATCGGAGAGATCCGCATATCCGCGCAGCAGGCGCCGGTGCCGGATGTAGCGCGCGACACCGCCATCGTCCTGGAAAAGGCGGTAGAGCTGCGTGCGAGACATCCCGACCGCGCGGCAGAGCATGGTTGCGTCGAGCCTCGGCTCGCGCAGGTTCTGGTCGATGAACTGCCGGACCTTTTCCCGCCGCGTCACACTGATCTGGCTGGAGGCGAGGTCGAGACGGTCCGCCGAGGGGGCGGTACAGGCCAGCACCATGGCGCGTACAGCATTGGTCAAGCGCGGCATGTCCGCTGCCTCGAGCTCACCGAAGCTGCGCTGGAGCAGGCCGATATAGTCTCCCAGGAGCCGGCCGAGAGGCGTGTCGAGGGCCTGTGCCTGCGCCGCGTCGAGCAGCGGCGCGAGTTCCCGGAAGCTGTCGCGGGGCAGGTAGAGTTGCAGGCGCTCGTCGCTCGACCGCTGGCTGACGAGCTCGCGGCCGAGCGAGGCGACATAGGGCACCGAAGCCGGGACGTCGAGGGTAAGCCCCCCGCCGCCCGATCCCAGCGTCCGGCGATGGCCGAGCGTGATCACCCAGTGGTCGATCGGGTTCGAGCGCAGCAGCGCGGTATCGCGCACCGCGGTAAGGGCAGGGGCCTTGACGTGACTGAGGCCGAATTCGTCCAGCGTCCAGACCACGCTGGTCGCGGCGAAACCGGCCTCGCTCTCGTGCAAAGCGATGTTGAAGACGCCGTCGAACCAGCCTTGCCACGCGTCGAACTGTTCCCGAATGGGCAAGTCCGTGGTCGTGAAGCGGACTGGAATCATGATGCCCCCCGGCATGTCGAGTGCCGGAGGGTAACACGGCGGGCCAGGAAGTGACATGCGCAGCGAGATGCCGCGAATGCAGAAGCCGCGTGGCTCGAGATCTCGGCGGCATCTACGGCAGACGGCTCCTAAGCGCCGGAGGTCGCCTGCCTGTCGCGAATGCGACCCGGTTGCCGATCACCAGCGGCGGCAGACCTGGATCCGGCGCGTCTGCCAGCGACCGCGATGGTCGCGGAAGCGCCGTGTCTCCCACCAGCAGCGGCGTCCGCGATGCCACTGCACCTGCTCGACCCCGGACTCGTCGCTGAGGCCCGGCACCGCGGCGACGGGAGCGGCGGAAGCGCCGCCGCCGGAGAGCCCCGCCCAGCCCAAGGCCGCGGCGACGGCGAATGCACGAATCCACATGGTCGTTTCCCTTCCCGATTGAGGCGGTGCGTGCGCCCGCCGCTCAGAAGCGCCAGATCAGCGGCACGATGAAGACCGCCACGATGAAGAACCAGATCAGCAGGGGCAGGCCGAGCTTCCAGTAATCGCTGAAGGCGTAGCCGCCGGGTCCCATGACCATGAGATTGGTCGGGGTGGCGATCGGGGTCAGGAAGGCGCCCGCCGCTGCGACCGCCGTGCTCATCAGTACGGGCTTGGGCGAGATGCCCATGCTGGCGGCGGCGGCGACGCCGATCGGGATCACGATCAGCGCGGTGGCGGTGTTGCTGATGAGCTGCCCCATCACCGCCGTGAGGATGAAGAGGCCGGCCAGCAGCGCCATCGGCCCGGCGTCCCCGACCATCAGCACGAGCCGCTCGGCCAGCAGCTTGGCCGCGCCGGTTTCGACCATCGCCGTCGAGAGCGGCATCATGGCGCCGACAAGGATGACCGTTGTCCAGCTGATCGCGCGGTAGGACTGTTCGACGGTCATGATGCCCGTCAGGATGATGGCGCCCGCGGCGAGCAGGCCAGCCACCGCCGGCGGCACGATGCCGGTGGCCAGCAGAAGGACCATGCCGAACAGGATGATGACGGCCTGCTTGGCGCCTGGCCCCATCGGCACGGCCTGACGGCGGACGAGCTCCGGTGAACTGACGACCAGCACGTCGGGGTCGTCGAGATGGGTGTCGAGCGCCTTCCAGGTGCCCTGCAGCAGCATGGTGTCGCCGGCTTCCAGCACGATGGCGCCGGCCTGGGTCGTGGCGCTCTGCGCCGCGATCTCGTTGCCGGAGCGCTGCACGGCGAGGATGATCAGGTCGCCGCTGTCTGTGACCATGCCCGGAAAGACGCTTTGCGCGATGAGGCCGGACCGCGGCGGGATCACCACCTCGGCGAGGCCCGAGCGCCGGTTGAACAGCGTCTCTTCGCCGGCGCCAGTCGCTGCGCTCTCGTCACGGAAAGCCAGATGCATGGCGGCCGCGAAGTTGGCCGCGGCCTCCGTGTCGCCGCGCAGCAGGACATGGTCGCCCTCGGCGATTGCGTCGCGACGCAGCGGGCCGGCGCTGTCGCCCTCCTGGATCGCGACGAGCTGCAGGCCGGGGAAGGCGGCAAGGTCGATCGAGGCCGCCGGCTTGCCGACATAGGGGCAGGTGGCGCGCACGCGCAGCTGGTAGATCCCACTGGCGAGCCCGTACTGCTCGACCAGCGTCTTGGCATGGCGGCTGAAATCGGCCGGCATGGTCGCGCCGTTGCGCTCGGGCAGCAGCTTCTGGCCGAACAGGATCATGATCGCCATCGACCCGGCGAGCAGCGGAATGCCGGCGAGAGCGAATTCGAAGAAGCCGAACCCACCGACGCCGGCATCCATGCCGGCCTCCGAGACGAGGACATTGACCGGCGTGCCGGTCAGGGCCAGCATCGAGCCGGCATGGGCGGCGAAGACCAGCGGCATCAGGAGCTGCGAGGAGTTGCGCTTCAGCCGCACCGCGATGACCACGACCACGGGCAGGAGCGCCGCCACCGCACCGTTGACGCTGATCAACGCGGTGAGCAGCGAGACCAGCCCCATGGTGAGCAGCAGCAGGCGGGTCCGGCTCTCCTCGCCCGCGCCTTTGATCAGGAGCTGCCCGGCCCAGGCGGTGACGCCGGTGACCTCGAGGCCCGACGACACCACGA
The DNA here is from genome assembly GCF_001298265.1 of Allobosea vaviloviae. Classification (GTDB taxonomy): domain Bacteria; phylum Pseudomonadota; class Alphaproteobacteria; order Rhizobiales; family Beijerinckiaceae; genus Allobosea; species Allobosea vaviloviae_B. The sequence goes on from NZ_LGSZ01000095.1 coordinate 141,097, forward strand.
AGAGCGCGGCGATGAAGATCACCGCCGGGTCGCCGAGCCCGCCCAGCGCCTGCGGCAGGGTCAGAACGCCGGTCGCCCAGAGCGACAGCGCCGTGCCCATCGCCACCAGCACGACCGGCACCCTGTTCGTGACGAACAGGACGACCGCCGCGGCGATAATGAGGGCTGTATAGGCTATCGGGCTCACGCGTCAGCTCCTCGTTGGGCCTTGTTCGACGGGCGCGCCGCCGGAACGGTCTGTTAGTCCTCGAGCGTCGCCATCAGGATGCCGAGCCGGCAACCCTTCTCGTACTCGTCGAGCTTCACGAATTCCTTGATCGTATGGATCTCGGCCTGGCCCGCACCGATCGTGATCGTCGGCACGCCGGCCCTGTCGAGCCAGTTCGCGTCGAGACCGCCATTGGAGAAGATATAGGTAGGCTCCAGGCCGAGCATCCCGAGCGCCTTGGTGGCGCGCTTCACGACCGGCGAATCCTGGTCCAGACGGAAGGGCGGGTAGGCCGCCGCGCGCTTGAACACGACCTCGCCGGTTGCACCCTCATGGTCGGTCACGGCCGCCTTGGCCTTGGCGAAGGCCGCCTCGAAACCGTCGACGATCTGGGTGGCGAAGCTTAGCTCCGGGCTGCGCGCCTCGCCCTTGAGGAAGGCATAGTCGGTGACGACATTGGTGGCGTCGCCGGCCGGCTTGCCGTCCCGGCCGCCAAAGATGCCGATATTGCTGCTGCCGAAGGCCTCGCCCTTGACCACCTTGCCGAACCAGCCGGCGGTGCGGGCTTCCGTCAGGCCGATCGCGCCGATCATCGTCGCCGAGATGCCCTTGTCGGGCGCGACGCCGGCATGGGAGGCACGGCCGGTGATCTCGACCTCCCAGTTCTCCTGGCCGACCGCGCCGATGATGAGCTCGGAGGCGAGCTGGCCGTCGACATTGATGCACATCGCCGGGCTCTTGAGGTCCGCGGGGTTCAGCTCGCGGGCGCCATGCAGGCCGCTTTCCTCGCGCACCGTGAACAGCAGCGTGATCGGCGGATGGGGCAGGCTGTTCTTGATCAGCGTCTCGGCGAGCACGACGAGGAGCGCCACGCCGGTTCGCGCATCGCCACCCAGCGCCGTCGTGCCATCGGAGACGATGCGGTCGCCCTCGCGCCGCGGCTTGGCGCCGGCGCAGAGCGGCACCGTGTCGAGATGGGTCGAGAACAGAAGGCGCGGCCCCGGCTTCGTGCCCGGCAACTCGACGATCAGGTTGCCGGTCTGCGTCGGCAGCGGGATGCGGCTGTTGGCGTCGTCATAGCGGATCGCGGAAGCCGGCACGCCGATCTTGATCAGCGCCTCGCTGACGGCGGCCGCAATCGCGGCCTCCTCACCGGTGACGCCCTCGACCGAGAGGAAGGTCATCAGGTGATCGATCGCCGCCTCGACGTCGAGGGGGATATTGGCAGTGCTCATGACATCCATCCAAGTTGAGGGCCCGTTTTAACGACCGGGCCTGGCTTGTCTTCAAGGTTGGGCACGAAGCCTCAGAGGCCCCAGGGCAATCCCAGCGTCTTCCAGACGACGAAGAGGGCGGTCCACACCACGAACATTCCGGCCAAGTAGGGCAGCATCAGCGCCACCAGGGTGCCGACACCGGCATTGCGATCGTATTTCTGCATCAGGCCGACGACCATGGCGAAATAGGCGTTGAGCGGCGTGATCATGTTCATTGGGCTGTCGCCGATCCGATAGGCCGCGAGCACCGCTTCGGGCTCGACGCCGAGCTTCATCAGCAGCGGCACGAAGACGGGCGCAAAGATCGCCCATTTGGCGATGGCCCCGGTCAGCAGCAGGTCGATGATGGCGACGACGACGATGAAGCCCAGCAGCAGCGGCAGCGCGCCGATATTGGCCGACTGGAGCAGGCCGGCGAGGCTGAGCGCCATCACCGTGCCCATGTTGGTATAGGTGAAATAGGCGACGAACTGGCTCAGGATGAAGAACAGGAAAATCGTGCCGCCGAGGCCCTTGATCGATTTCTCGATGGCCGCGATGACATCGGTCAGCGTGCGCACCGTCCCGGCCCCGATGCCGTAGCACCAGCCGCTCGTCAGGAAGATCAGCATGATCAGGGCGATCAGCCCATTCATGAACGGTGAATTGCCGATCAGTTCGCCGGTCGTGGGATTCCGCAGAGGCGCGCCCGAGGGGACGGTCAACAGAAGGAATACAACGATCAGCCCGAGCAGCCCGAAGCCGGCAAAGCGCAGGCCACGGGATTCGGACTCGGACAAAAGCGCAGCCTGATCCGTCGTCGTGCCCTCCGCCGCCTTCGTCGCGTCATAGGGTCCAAGCCGCGGGCCGACGATCCTGTCCGTGATGAAGGCGATGGTGATCGTCAGCACGACGACCGACGCGACCGAGAACCAGACGTTCGAGGCAAGGCCGATGGTGCGGGCCGGGTCGACGAGGCGGGCGGCGTCGTTGGTGAACTCGACGAGCACGGCGTCCAGCGGCTTGATCAGCATGTTGACCGTGAACGCCCCGGCCACGCCCGCGAAGCCGAGCGCGAGACCCGCCATCGGGTTTCGACCGACGGCCAGATAGGCGATGCCGGCGAGCGGGATCAGCACCAGATAGCCCGCATCGGCCGCGATGCTGGCGGTGATGGCGACGAAAGCCAGGATGTAGGTCAACGCCGCGGGCGGCGAGATGATCACCAGCTTGCGGATGAGCGCGGTGACCAGACCCGATTCCTCCGCCACGCCCGCGCCGATCATGGCGGCGATCATCAGGCCGACGGCGGTAAAGGCCATGAAGTTCGGGACCAGCGAAGAGTAGATGAACCGGATGCCCTCCGCATTGAGGAGGCTCCGGATCGCCGTCGAGGCAATCTCGATCTTGTGGGTCTCGGGATTGATGCGCTCGTAGGACACCTGAGTGCCGAAGAGGCCCAGCACGGCCGAGAGCACGATCACGATGCCGATCAGGATCAGGAAGATCACGACCGGATGCGGCACCATGTTGCCGACCTTCTCGACGCCGTCGAGGAAGCGTTGCATCGTGGTCTTGGGTGCGGTGCTCTCCATCGCCATGTCGGCCTTCCTCCCCGGCCGGGAGCGGCCCCGGCGACAACGACCCGCCCGCCGGGTCCATGGCCCGGGCGGAGGCTAGGGGGCGAACTTAGTGGCATGAGCCGTTGGGGCATCGGCCCAGAATCCCAAAGCTTGGGCCGGCTGTCCCAAAATGGCGAGAAGCGGGCGACACGGGGGGCGGCGGATCCCTTCGTGACGAAGGCAAGGCGTTGAGGCTTGTCTTCGAAGCGTTACGTCGTTTCAATACCGCAGCGTCATAAGCGGGCGGCTGGTCGGCCGGCCTTGTTGCGATGCGCCTGGTCGATGAAGAGTTCGGAGTTTTGCGTCATGCCGGAACAGCAACCGAAGACGCGAGACGGCGTCCCGGGACGGACCGGCTACAGGGGGCAGTCTTGAACCTTGCACCTGCGCCGGTGCGCGCCGGTGTCCACCACCGAGCGGCGCGTATCGCGGCGATGCTCGCCACCGGCCTGCTGATGGCGGCCTGCGCCTCCGCACCTCGCGGACTGCTCCAGACGGTCGCTCCCGTTCCGGACACCTATCAACTCGACATGCTCACCGCGACGACGCGGGCGGTCTCGGACGAACCCGGCGTGCTCTACGACGGCGAGCGGGGCAGGGGCGTCTCCTTCAGCAACATCGTCGTCTCGATTCCCCGTAACCGGGAGCCCGGCACGATCCAGGTCCCGCGAACGGTCCCCGGCAATCCGGCGACGGACTTTACGGTCAGCGCGGCGACCTCGCTGCGGAAATCGGATCTGCCGCGCTGGTTCGCCTCGGCGGGCGGTCGCAAGCGGCGCGCCTTCATCTTCGTCCACGGCTTCAACACGCCCTTCGACCGGGCCGTCTTCCGCTTCGCGCAGCTTGCCCATGACTCGGACGCGAATGCAGCGCCGATCCTGTTCTCCTGGCCATCGCGCGGGCGCCTGCTCGACTACCGGCTCGATCTCGACAATGCGTCCTATTCGCGCTCCGACCTCGCCGAGGTGCTGATGATGGCGGCGCGGAGTCCGGCCGTGGGCGAGATCGTCGTCCTGGCGCATTCGATGGGCGGGTGGCTCGCCGTCGAAGCGCTCAAGCAGGTCGCGCTGAAGAACGGCGGCATCCCGGCCAAGATCAACAACCTCATCCTGGCGTCGCCGGATCTCGATGTCGGGGTCTTCCGGCGTCAGATCGAGGATATGGGGCCGCGCCGTCCGCGGATCACGATCTTCGCCTCGCAGAACGACCGGGCGCTGCAGCTCTCGCAGTTCCTGGCGCGCGGCGCGACCCGGCTGGGGGCGATCGACCTGTCCCGCGAGGACTACCAGTCGCAGCTCGGCGACCTGAAGGGCATCACCGTGGTCGACATCAGCGCGATCAAGGCCGGCGACCGCGTCAACCACGACACCTACGCTTCGAGCCCCGAGATCGTGCAACTGATCGGCAACCGCCTGATCGAAGGCCAGGTCATCACGGATTCGGACGTGACGGGCACGGGAACGGCGCTGGAGACGGTCGGCTCCGCGGCCGGTCTGCTGATCACGGCCCCGATCCGTGTCTTCGACGCGGCGACGACACGCAGGGAGTGACGCAGGGTTTCTTGACCAAGGCCGGTCGTGTCGAGACAATTGAGCGACATCAACACACGGAGGACACCCCAGACTACATTCTGAACGGGACGCTCGGAAGGCAAGGCGCACGCAACGATCCGCATTCACGGAGGTGATCATGGCACTGTCCGCAAGCCCTCAACCGATCTTCACGGTGGGACCTGTCCTCTCGCCGATCACCATCCAGCTGGACGAGTCCGCGCAGGAGCAGCGCAGCTGGATACGGCCCTCCACGGCAGCGCTTCCCGTACGCGCTGCGCCCTGGATGTCCCCGGAGCCTCGCGCCGCGGTCGAGTGGCGGTTCGGCGATCTCACTTTGATCCGCGACGCCCGGCCGATCGGCCAGCCGCCGGCTGGCACGCCACGCGGTCAGCGGCTCCGGCACCGAGGCTGCATCGCCCTGCTTTGCAGCGAAGCGGAAGCCGGCTCACCGACGCTGTTCGTCTCGTCCCGTGCCGGTCCCGCGCTCGCTGCGCTGGAGCAGTCGGCGCGCCGATTCGGCAATGCCGAAGAACGGCTGGCGCTGCTCGTGCCCAGAGACTGGCTGGAAGGCGCGAGCGCGGCGACGGCCGAGCCGGTGCGTCGGATCGAGACTGAAACCGGCCCAGCCGCGCTCCTGGCAGGCTTCATGCGGCAACTCGCCGGCCAGTCGCGGCATGTCAGCGAAAACCAGGCCAGAAGCCTGGCGATCGCGATGCGAGCCCTTCTGGAAGCCTGCATCGCTCCCGCCGGAAACGCTGTTGCGGCCAAAGCGACATCGCCGTCGTCGAGCACCGTGGAACGCGCGCGCCAGATCGTCCAGCGTCACATGGGCTCGCCTGATTTCGGCCCGTCACAGCTGGGCCGCCTTCTGGCGATGTCGCGTTCCAAGCTCTATCGCCTGCTCGACGGTGACGGCGGCGTCGCCCATTTCATCAACCGCGAGCGCCTGCTGCAGGCGAGGCGCGATCTGACGACGCCGGGCGAGCCGCTCTCGGTTCATGCCATAGCCAGCCGCGTCGGCTTTCGCGATCATTCCACCTTCAGCCGCGCGTTCCGCAGGGAGTACGGTTGCAGTCCGAGCAGGTTGCGCGAACGACTGCAATCGGCCCATCCCGAACCGGGCCGCCCCGGGCACGGGCTGCAGGACGCACGACGGGCCGACCGCCCTTTCTGCACCCTGTGCAAAGGCCGCGGGGAGAATGGGATGAACAGCCCAGATTTGGGATTCTGAGCTGATCCGGCCGGGTGATGGTGTTGGTAGTTTCCCGGCCGATGCCCGGAAACGGGGCGCGATGGCGCTCGCCGGGCGCCACAGGAGGCGGTCCTCGTTTCCGGCGTGCAACGGACAGTCGCGATGCGGGTGAACGACTGATGCGAAAGCCCAATCGGCAAGACGGTTCGGGACGTCTCGACGGCAGCCATCGCCAAGGCGGCGTCGCGGCCGCTCTCGCACTTCTGATTCTCGTGGCCGCCGGCTGCCAGCGCCAGAGCGAGACCGCTCCCGCGCCAGTGGTCCGGACGGTGCGCACCATCACCGTCGAGGCGCCGCGCCAGCTCGCCGATCTCGGCTTCAGCGGCCATGTCGAGGCGCAGGACCAGGCTTCGCTCTCCTTCCGCATTGGCGGCCGCCTGGCGGAGCGCCTCGTCGGCGTAGGCGCCACGGTGGCCGAGGGGCAGGTCGTCGCGCGGCTCGATCCGGAGAACGAGCTCAACGACCTGCGCGCGGCGCGTGCCGCGCTGACGGCTGCCGAGGGCGCCTTGCGCAAGGCGGAGAACCAGCATCAGCGGCAGGAGCATCTTCTGGCGCGCGGCATCACCACCCAGGCCGATTTCGAGGCCGCCGAGCAGGGACGCACCGCCGCGCGCGCCCAGGTCGAGGCGGCCCGCGCCCGCGTGAGAACGGCGCAGGACATCGTCGCCTTCACCACCCTCAAGGCCGATGCGCCGGGTATCGTCACCCGGGTCGGCGCCGAGCCGGCCGAGGTCGTGGCGGCCGGCCGGATGATCGTCCAGCTTGCCCGGCGCGAGGGCCGCGACGCCGTGTTTTCGCTGCCGGCCGAAGCGGTCCGTGCCATTCCCGCCGACGCCACGGTCCATGTCGCGCTCGCCAGCGACACCTCCGTCAGCGTGCGCGGCCATGTCCGCGAGGTGGCGCCCCAGGCCGATCCGGTCACGCGGACCTTCCCTGTCCGCGTCGGCCTGGCCGACCCGCCGGCCGCCTTCCGGCTCGGAACCACAGTGTCCGGCACGATCCGCGGCGGCGAGGCCTCGGGCATCGCCATCCCCGCGACGGCACTGACCGCGCAAGGTCCGGCCATCGGCGTCTGGGTCGTCGACCCGACGGCTCTCACCGTCTCGCTGCGCCGGCTCGAACTCGTCTCGCGCGACCCCGCGACGGCGATCGTCGGCAAGGGGCTGGCGATCGGCGACATCGTCGTCACCGCCGGCGCCAACCTCCTCAAGGAAGGGCAGCGCGTGCGCCTGTCCGGGACCGAGGCACGATGAGCTTCAATCTTTCCCAATGGGCCCTGAAGAGCCGCTCGGTCGTGATCTATCTCATGATCGTGGCGGTTGCGGCCGGCGTCTTCGCTTTCGTCAAGCTCGGCCGCAACGAGGACCCGGCCTTCGTCATCAAGTCGATGGTGGTCGTCGCCGCCTGGCCGGGCGCGACCATGGAGGACACGCTCAGCCAGATCACCGAGCGGCTCGAGCGGCAGATCGAGGAGACGCCGGGGCTCGATTTCGTCCGCAGCTTCACCACGCCGGGCCGGACGACGATCTTCGTCAATCTGAAGCAGGACGTTCCGGCCCATGCCGTGCAGGAGACCTGGTTCAAGGTCCGCAACCTCGTCGCCGACGTCCGCCACACCCTGCCGGCCGGCACGGTGGGCCCTTTCTTCAACGACCGCTTCGGCGACACCTTCGGCATCATCTATGGCTTCACCGCCGATGGGTTCACCGGGCGCGAACTGCGCGACCATGTCGAGGCGGCCCGCTCGCGGCTGCTGCTTGTCCCCGACGTCTCGAAGATCGAGGTCATCGGCGCCCAGGACGAGCGCATCTTCATCGAGTTCTCGGTGCGCGAACTCGCCAATCTCGGCATCGACCGCTCGGCCCTGCTTGGCGCGCTGCAGAGCCAGAACGTCGTGCGCCCGGCCGGCGTGGTCCAGACTCAGGACGAGAAGTTCTCGCTGCGCGTCTCGGGCGCCTTCCAGTCGGAAGCTGACCTGCTCCAGATCAACTTCCCGGTTGGCGACCGCATGGTGCGCCTGGCCGACATCGCGACCGTCAGGCGTGGCTTCTCCGACCCGCCGCAGCCGATGTTCCGCGTCAACGGCCAGGCTGCGATCGGGCTCGGCATCGCCATGCGCGATGGCGGCGACATTCTGGCGCTGGGCGCCAACATCAAGAAGGCGATGGCGGCGATCACGGCTGATCTCCCCGTCGGCATCGAGCCGCGGCTGGTGGCCGACCAGTCCGTGACGGTCGACGAGGCGATCGCCGACTTCATGAGTTCGCTCTGGCAGGCGGTGGGGATCATCCTCGTGATCAGCTTCATCAGCCTCGGCGTGCGGCCGGGCCTGGTGGTGGCCCTCTCGATCCCGCTGACGCTGGCCGTCGTCTTCGCCGTGATGAACGTCATCGGCATCGACATGCAGCGCATCTCGCTGGGCGCGCTGATCATCGCGCTCGCGCTCCTCGTCGATGACGCCATGACGACGACCGATGCGATGGTGACACGCCTCGCCGCCGGCGACGAGAAGGCCAAGGCGGCGACCTTCGCCTTCGAGAAATACGCGGTCGCGATGTTCGCGGGCACGCTGGTGACCATCGCCGGTTTCGTGCCGATCGGCTTCGCCGCCAGTTCGGCCGGCGAATACACCTTCTCGCTCTTCTCAGTGGTGAGCATTGCGCTGGTCGTGTCCTGGTTCGTCGCCGTGATTTTCGCGCCCGTGCTCGGCATGGCGCTGCTCACAGTGCCGAAATCCTCGGGCAAGCCTTCGGGGCCGGGGCGGATCGAGCAGGGTTTCCGCGCGATGCTGTCGGGAGCGATCCGGGTGCGCTGGCTGACGATCGCCGTCACCATCGGGCTGTTCGCGGCGGCGATGCTGGCGCTCCCGCTGGTGCCGCGTCAGTTCTTCCCGGCCTCCGACCGGACCGAGCTGCTCGTCGACATGACGCTGCCGCAGAACGCCTCGATTTATGCCAGTGAGGCGCTGGTCGAGCGCTTCGACGCGGCGCTGAAGGACGATCCCGACGTCGCGCGCTGGAGCACCTATGTCGGGCGCGGCGCGATCCGCTTCTACCTGCCCCTCAACGCGCAGCTGCCGAACGACTTCTTCAACCAGGCGGTGATCGTCGCCAAGGACGTCGCCGCCCGCGACCGGCTGCAGAAGAAGCTTGAGAAACGCCTCGCCACGGAATTCCCGAATCTGATCGCGCGGGTCTATCCGCTCGAACTCGGCCCCCCTGTCGGCTGGCCGGTGCAGTACCGCGTGACCGGCCCCGACATCGCCGAGGTTCGCGGCATCGCGATGAAGCTGGCGCAGGTCGTGGCGGGCAATCCCCACACCGACCAGGTCAATTTCGACTGGATCGAGCCCTCGCGCGAACTGCGCCTGCGGGTCGACCAGGACGAGGCCCGCCGCCTCGGCCTGAGCTCGGCGGCGCTGGCCGCCATCGTCAACACCGTCGTCTCGGGGACTGTGGTGACCCAGCTTCGCGACGACATCTACCTCGTCGACGTCGTCGTGCGGGCGCAAGGGTCCGATCGCATCTCGCTGGACACGCTGCGCACGATGCAGGTGGCGCTGCCGGGCGGGCGCTCCGTGCCGCTCTCGCAATTCGTCACCTTCAGCTACGATCTCGACGCGCCGCTGATCTGGCGCCGCGACCGCGTGCCGACATTGACCGTCGCCGCCGACATCAAGCCCGGCGTCCTGCCCGAGACCGTCGTGAGCGCGCTGGCGCCCGGCATCGAGGCGCTCAGAAAGACGCTGCCGCCCGCCTATGGCATCGCCACCGGCGGCACCGTCGAGGAGAGCGCGAAGTCCCAGGCCTCGGTCATCGCCGTGGTGCCGGTGATGCTGCTGATCATGTTCACGGTGCTGATGGCGGAGCTGCGCAGCTTCAAGCTCTTCGCCATCGTCATCAGCATCGCGCCGCTGGGCATGATCGGTGTCGTCGGCGCGCTGCTCTTGTCGGGCAAGCCGCTCGGCTTCGTCGCCCTGCTCGGCGTGCTGGCGCTGATCGGCATCATCACCAAGAACGCGGTCATTCTCATCGGGCAGATCGAATCGGAGCGAGCCGACGGCAAGAGCATCACGCAGGCCGCGCTCGACGCCGCCTCGACCCGCTTCCGCCCGATCATGCTGACGGCGATCTCGACCGTGCTGGGCATGATCCCGATCGCGCCGACCGTGTTCTGGGGGCCGATGGCCTTTGCGATCATGGGCGGGCTCCTGGTCGCGACGGTGCTGACGCTGGTCCTGCTGCCCGTGCTCTACGTCACCGTCTTTGGGGGACGTTCGCCCGCCGCCGATCCGGCCAAGGGCACTGCGCCCGACACAGTGGGAGCGGCTGCGCGATGACCCGTCCCCTTCCAGGCAAGCCGGCCTTGTTCCGTCACACGAGACGGCTCTCGCCCCTTTGCGGCCTGCCGCTGCTGCTCGTCCTTTCAGCCTGCGACCGCGCCGAGAAGGCGCCTCCGCAGGCCGGTCGCCCGGTTCAGGTGGTCAAGGTCGAGGCCAGCCTCCTCACCGCGGGGATCGAGCTCAGCGGCGAGATCCAGGCCGAGAAGACGGTCTCGCTCGCCTTCCGGATCGCCGGGCGCATCGCCGAGCGGCCGGTAAATGTCGGGGACCGGGTCGCACCCAGGCAGATCGTCGCCAGGCTCGACCGGACGATCGAGACCAACGCCGTCGCCGCCGCCGAGGCGGCGCTGGCAGCCGCGCGCGGCGAGGTCGTGACAGCGCGCAGCACCTTCGAGCGGCAAGAGCGGCTGATGGGCCAGGGCTTCACCACCCGCCCGCGCTTCGATGCCGCGCAGAAGGCGCAGGAAACCGCGCAGGCGGCGCTCGAGAATGCCGAGGCCCAGCTCGAACAGGCCCGCGACCGGCTCGGCTTCACCGATCTGCGGGCCGATGTCGCCGGCGTCGTGACGGTGCGCAGCGCCGAGCCCGGCGAGGTCGTCCAGCCCGGTCAGCCGATCCTCCAGGTCGCGCGCGAGGATGGCCGCGATGCGGTCTTCGCCGTGCCGGCCCGCGTGCTCGAGGGCAAGACGGGCGATCCGATCGTCCGCGTCGCGCTCGCCGAGGCGCCGGGCATTAGCGCCACTGGGCGGATCCGCGAGATCGCGCCGCAGGCCGATCCCGTCACCCGCACCTTCCAGGTCCGGGTCGGGCTGCAGGATCCCCCCGAGGCGATGCGGCTGGGATCGACCGTCGTCGGCTCGGTCGCGACGACCTCGGCGCGGATCATGTCGATTCCCGCCAAGGCGCTGACGACCTCCGGCCGCGGGGCGGCGGTCTGGATCGTCGATCCGAAGACCTCGACGGTCAGCCTGAGGCCGATCGACATCCTGCGCTTCGATCCCGACCACGTCGTCGTCTCGCAGGGGCTCGCGCCTGGCGAAACCATCGTCGCGACCGGGGTGCAGGCTCTGCATCCTGGCCAGCGCGTCGCGCCGCTGCCGCCCGCGGCCAGTGCGGCGAACACGGCCGCCAGGGCGCCCGGCTGACCTCGACCCCATCGCCGGCTGCGCGGTGACCGCCTTTGTCAACCCAAGGACATTTCCCATGAGTGATCTGGTCTTCATCGCCTTCCCGACCGAGCAGAAGGCCGAGGAGGTCCGCCAGAAGATCCTGGCGATGCAGCGCGAATACCTGATCGAGCTTGGCGACGCCGTCGTCGTGGTCAAGGACCAGGCCGGGCAGATCAAGCTCAACCAGTTGGTCAACCTGACCACGACCGGCGCGGCCTCGGGCGCGCTCTGGGGGACGCTGATCGGCTTCATCTTCATGGCGCCGCTGCTCGGCACGGCGCTGGGCGCGGCCTCCGGTGCGCTGGGCGGCAAGCTGACCGATGTCGGCATCAACGACCAGTTCATGAAGGATACGGCTGCGGCGCTGCAGCCCAACACGGCCGGGCTGTTCCTGCTGATCCGCAAGATGACGACCGACAAGGTCCTGGCGGATCTGCGCGGCAGCGGCGGCACGCTGATGAGCACCTCCTTCGACGAGACCAAGGAAGCGGCGCTGCGCGAGGCGCTCGCCGCCGCGGCCCCCGGCGAGACGGTGACGCCGGCGGCGACATGATCGCGCCCGGGGTAGGCGGCCCCATGGCGGAGCGGGCGCAATGGACGCTCGCGACGGCCAGGCTCGCCGACTTCCAGCCGCTCCTGCCGGCCGAGGAGGAGGTCGTCGCCCGCCTGCTCAGCGGCACCTATGATCGGCTCGGCGACGGCAGCCGGCCGACCGCGCCGGACCCGAGCCGCGTCGTCAGGGCCGCCTTCCTGCGTTTCTTGATGCTCGGCGGAGAACCGGGCTGCCGGCCGCACGAGAAGGGCATCCGCATCACCGGCGCCTGGATCGTCGATACGCTTGATCTCGAAGCCTGCCATGTCTTCCGCGACATCGGCCTGATCGACTGCCATTTCGAGGCAACGCCGATCCTGCGCGCGGCGATCATCAACCGGCTCTTCCTCGACGGCTCGTCTCTGCCCGGTCTCGAGGCCGAGCGGTTGGAGGCGCGCGGTGGCGTCTATCTGCGCGGTGCGCAGGTGAATGGCGAGATCGCCATCGGCCAGTCGCGGCTGGGCGGCAACCTCGAATGCGACGGCGCGACGATCCGCGTCGCCGGCGGCCATGCCATCGACGCCAACGCGATCGAACTGCGCAACCTGCTGCTGAGAGGGGCGACGCTGCGCGGCGGCCTCGCCATCGCCGGTGCGCGGATCTCCGCCGATCTCGACGCCGCCGGCGCCCGGATCGAGAGCACAGACAGCCTTGCGGTCGACGGCACGGAGGTCGAGATCGGCGGCAGCGTCGTGCTGCGCAAGGCCTCAGCCGAAGGCGAGGTTAGGCTCGTGGCCTCGGTGATCGGCGGCGATCTCGATGCCAGCGGCGCGACGCTGACCCATCCCGGCGCGATGGCGCTCGATATCAGCCGTTGCGCCATCAAGGGCGCCTTCTTCCTGCGCGGCGAGGCCTCCGTCACGGGCGCCCTGTCGATGACCGGCGCCTCGATCGGCACCATCCATGATGAGGTGGCGTCCTGGCCGGGGCAGGGCGATCTCCTGCTCAACCGCTGCCGCTATGGCGCCTTCATCGCCGCCCCCGTGGATGCAGCGAGCCGGCTCGACTGGCTCTCGCGGCAGGCGCCTGAACGCTGGGGCGAGGATTTCTGGCCTCAGCCCTATGAGCAACTCGCCGCGGTCTTTCGCGAGATGGGTCATGGCGAGGACGCGCGCGCCGTCCTCATCGTCAAGGAGCGGCTGCAGCGACGGGCGCGGCGGGCGCGGGCGAAGAACCCGCTCTGGCGCGCGGCGCTGACCGTGGCGGACGGCTTCCTGGCCGCCACGCTGGTCTATGGCCGCCAGCCCCTGCTCGCCTTCGTCTGGCTGATCCTGTTCTGGCTTGTGGGCGTCGGCATCTTCGGGATGGCGGAGAGGGCGGGCGCCTTCAAGCCCAACAGCGCCGTCGTGCTGCGCTCGCCGGAGTGGACGCTCTGCGGCGTCGAACGCACGCAGCAAAGGCTGCTCGGCGCGCCGCCCCAAGCTGTGGACGGGCGCGCAGCCCCAGGCCAGACGCAGCTCGCCTGCTATCGCGAGCAGGGCGAGGCCTCGAGCTATCCGGAATTCAACCCGTGGTTCTATTCCCTCGACACGCTGTTGCCCGTGCTCGATCTCGGTCAGAAATCCTTCTGGCGGCCCAATCCGATCGGCCGTCACGGGCGGGTCGCGATCAGCTATTTCTATCTTCAGGCCATCGTCGGCTGGGCGCTGAGCCTGTTGGCGGTGGCGGGCTTTTCCGGCCTGGTGAAATCGCCATGATCGGGCGCGATGCAATGCTGCGGGGGTGACAGGTGAGCAAGGTTCCCAAGACGCCGGACAAGGCAGCCGCAGTCGCGCGCAGCGAAGGCCGCACCCCGCTCATCATCGATCTGGCGCTCCAGGGCGGCGGGGCGCATGGCGCCTTCACCTGGGGTGTGCTGGACCGCATCCTCGAGGAGGACTGGCTGACGATCAGCGCGATCTCGGGGACATCGGCCGGTGCCATGAACGCCGCCGTGCTGGCTTCGGGCTTCGCCAAGGCCGGTCGCGAGGGTGCGCGGCAGGCGCTGGAGGCGTTCTGGCGCAAGACCTCGGAAGCGGCGCGCTTCAGCCCGTTCCAGCGCAGCCCGCTCGATGTGCTGCTCGGGCGCTGGACGCTCGACAACTCGCCGCTCTTCGTCGCGATGGACCTGATGTCCCGCGTCGTGTCGCCCTACAGCCTCAATCCCGGCGGGGCGAACCCGCTGGCCGACATCCTGGCCGAGGTGATCGATTTCGAGGCGCTGGCGGGCGGCCCGATCAAGCTCTTCGTCACCGCCACCAATGTCCGCACCGGCCGGGGCCGCGTCTTCCGCAATGCCGAGATCACGCCGCAGGCGCTGCTGGCCTCGGCCTGCCTGCCGACGCTGTTCCAGGCGATCGAGATCGACGGCGACGGCTACTGGGACGGCGGCTATTCCGGCAATCCGACGATGACGCCGCTGATCCAGGAGAGCGACGCGCTCGACACCATCCTGGTTCAGATCAACCCGGTCGAGCGGCCGGGCACGCCGACGACCGCCCGCGACATCCTCAACCGCCTGAACGAGGTCTCGTTCAACAGCGTCCTGCTGAAGGAACTCAGGATGATGGCGCTGCTGCGCAACGGCGCCAATCCCAGGGATCGGGAGGGTGCGCGCTGGGCCGGGATGCGCCTTCACCGCGTGACCAGCGACAGGATGGCGGAGCTCGGCTATTCCTCGAAGCTCAACGCGGAATGGGAGTTCCTGACCATGCTGCGGGCGGAGGGGCGCCAGTCGGCGGAAGCCTTTTACAGGGCACACAGGGACGATCTCGGCCGGCGCTCGACGCTCGATCTCGACGAACTCACGCAAGGCGTCTGATGACGCCCGTTTTCCCTCCATCAGACCAGCGAGAACCACCCGGCATGCCCATGACCAGCGGCAGGATTCATCAAGGCGCGCAGGTTCTGATCGCGATCATTCTCGTGGTCGCGGCGTTGTCGGTCGCCAGCTCGGTCTTCGCGCCCGTGGCGTTTGCGCTGTTCATCATCGCGTTGGTCTGGCCGCTGCAGCGCAGCCTGCAGGGCTTCCTGCCGCGCATGCTGGCGCTGGCGATCAGCATCGTGGTGATGGTGCTGGCCTTCCTCGCCTTCGGATCGCTGATCGTCTGGGCTTTCGGCCGGGTCGGGCGCTGGATCGCGGCCGATGCGGCGCGCTTCCAGCAGTTCTACGACCAGGCCACGCTCTGGCTCGAAGGCCATGGCATCGCCGTGACCGGGCTCTGGGCGGAAAACTTCAACGTCGCCTGGATGCTGCGCATGGCGCAGACGATCAGCGGCCGGCTGAACACGACGATGAGCTTCTGGCTGGTCGTGCTGGTCTATGTCATCCTCGGCCTGCTCGAGGTCGAGGATTTCGGCCGCAAGCTCAGGGGCATGCGCAACCGCCTGGTCGGCGACGTGCTGCTGCGCGGCAGCATGCAGACCGCCGCGAAGCTGCACCGCTACATGATGGTGCGGACCGCGATGAGCCTGATCACCGGCGTCCTGGTCTGGGGATTCGCGACCGTGGTGGGCCTGCCGCTCGCGGCCGAATGGGGCTTCATCGCCTTCTCGCTGAACTACATCCCCTTCCTTGGACCACTGGTCGCCACCGTCTTCCCGACGCTGTTCGCGATGACGCAGTTCGGCTCCTGGCAGGCGGTGGTCGCTGTCTTCGCCTGCCTGAACCTGATCCAGTTCATCGTCGGCAGCTATATCGAGCCCCGCGTCGCCGGCAGCGCGCTGTCCATGTCGCCGACGCTGGTCCTGTTCTCGGTGTTCTTCTGGAGTTATCTCTGGGGCGTGTTCGGCGCCTTCATCGGCGTGCCCCTGACCATCGCGCTGCTGACCTTCTGTGCCCAGCATCCCGCGAGCCAGTGGCTAGCGGAGCTGTTCGGCTCCGGAGCCCCCGAGCCGGTCCCGGCCAACGACGTCGTCAAGGCTTGAGGGCTCACCCGGCGCCCCGGGCAATTCAGGCCCGATCTCGATCCGCTCCGGCGTCATCAGCGCCAGCCCGCCATCGGCCGCCGCACCGAGATGGTGGATGTAGAAGGCGGTCGGCTCGTCGTTCATGGCCTCCATGACCGGGGACGGCGCCGAGACAATGCGCAGCGGGCCGCAGCAGCCAATCCAGTCGACATGGCGGTGGCCATGCATCGCGACGAGCCGGTGCGCCTGCCGCTTCAGCAGGCGCACGAAGCGGCTGCCATTGATCAGCGCCGTGCCGATCCGCTCGGAAAAGGCCTTGGCCTGCTGCGGATACTCGACCGGGTGGTGATGCAACGCCACGACGAAGCGCGCACGGGGATACTGCGCCAGAGCCGCCAGCGTCGCCTGCATGTCCTCTTCCGCCACGAGGCCGAGCGCATTGGTGAAGGAGAAATGCGTCTCCGCATTCGAGTTCAGCAGCACCACGCCGAGCCCGTCCGGCTCGGTGGGCGGCAGCACCATCGGGAAGGATGCCTCCCAGACCGCCGACAGTCCTCGCGACAGGCGCAAGCCCCCGGCATCGGCGAAGGCTGCGATCGCGGCGCGATGCGGCTGCAAGCGCTCCGACAGCGTCTGGCCGATCCGGCCCGCCGTCTTGTCGACGACATGGACGCGCGCGCCCTGCACGGACTCCATCACCGAGAGCGTCCGCATCTGGCGCAGGCGCTTTCCGGGGCTGCCGGGTAATTCGAGCCGCGCCGGATTGGCCCGGTCGACGATGTTGACGTCGTGGTTGCCGGGCAGGATCAGGCTCAGCGCCGCCAGCTCCGGATGGCGAGCCAGCGCATCGAGGAACTCGGCCCATTCGGCCGAGCGGCCGGCATCGGTCATGTCGCCGGTGATCAGCACGAGATCGAGCGGCGCGGCTGCATGGATCGCAGCCAGCCGCGCCAGCACCAAAGCCAGCCTGTCGTTGCCACGCGGGCCGGCGCGGCCGCTCTCGATGCGAAAGCCGTAGCGCTCGCCGACGACATGGATGTCGGAGAGATGCACCACCCGCCACGTCCGGTCTGACCCGAAGGCCTCGTCGAAGCCGGCGAGATCGCGGGGCTGGTCCATCGTCCCGTCAGCGATGCCCCAGAGCAGTGCGGCGCCAGCGAAATAGGCGCTCATCACAGCGATGGTGTTGGCGAGCGCCGGCCGCACCAGCCTCAGGGGATAGGCGAGATCGGCAATCTCGCCAGACCAGCGCGTCGCTGGCCAGACGGCCGCCGTGATCGCGAGCGCGATCAGCGCCGCGCCGAGGCCCGCCGCGAAAGCCGTCAGCGACCGCAGCCGCGCGCGGCTGTCCTCGCTCGCGTCCACGGAGAGAAAGCGCTCGGCGAAATGGCGCAGGCCTTCGCGGGCGAGCACATAGCCCGGCTGGACGGCCAGCGAGATCAGCGACCAGAAGCTGCGTTCCACGGCCCGCAGCAGGGGCCGTAGGCCGAACCAGCCGATGGCGGCGACCAGCCCCAGCAGCAGGAACGGCCCTATTCCGGCCAGTGCCAGGATCCGGTCCGAGACGTTGTCGAACCAGGCCGTGACGACGAGGGGAGCAACGCCCAGCATGACGCCGGGCACCAGCGCCAGGATGATCCAGGCCAGGGCGAGCTTGGGCAGGTTGATCTCGCCCAGAAGCGTGCCGGCGATGGCGAGCAGCGAATGCGTCTTGGTGCTGCTGGCGTCGTCTTCGGCGTCGCCGCCGCGCGGCTCGATCAGCATGTGCCAGGCGCCGATGCGCAAGCTGCGGCATGAGCCGAGCTGCTCCCTGGCGAGAGAACGGACGCGTCCGGACGAGGCTCAGCAACCATTGATGCGACCCGAAACGGCCCACCCGAAAATGGGACGGCGGGCACAGAACTGAGACAGGCGGCAGATGCCCGCTTCTGGAGTGAATGCTAACCTGACGGCAGCGCAGATTACAAGATCATATTCGTCAGACAAGCCAGAGATTATGTTTTCTCATGAAGACGCAAAGCACAGTTTCGTCTTCGAGCGGTTTATCTGCCGATTTGTTTTGTGTTTCGTCTTTGGAGCGCTGTTCACGGAGGTGTGAATCGCTGCGCTGCGCGCCGGCCGATGGATCCTCCTCGCCATGACCGTACCGTCATCTCCGCGCCGGCCCCTCTGGCGGCCGAGCCTGCTGGGACGAGGCCTGCTCTTCTTTGCGCTCTGGCTCGTTTTGATCGGTGCGGCCCTCAAGGATTGGCCGGTCGGCCTCGTCGCGGCCGCCGCCGCGACCTGGGCCAGCATCCCGCTCTGGCCGCCGGAGAGCCGGCTGTCGGCGACCGGGCTCGCCCGCTTCGTCCTGCGCTTCCTGCCGCAGGCGGTGGCGGCGGGGCTCGACGTCGCACGCCGCGCCTTCGCCCGGCGCATCGCGATGAAGCCGGGGATCGTGACCTACCGGGCCAGTCTGCGGCCGGGTCTGGCGCAGGGCGCGCTCTGCGCGGTGATGAGCCTCCAACCGGGCAAGCTGCCGGTGTCCTGCGCGGCAAGGGGCGACATGCGCGTGCATTGCCTGGACAGCGACGCATCCGTCACGGCCGAGCTTGCTGCCGACGAGGCGGCGTTCCTGCGCATTCTGCCGGGAGGACGCGCTGGTGGCTGAAAGCCTCACGCTCATTGCTCTCTTCGTCCTGCTGGCCAGCGCGGCCGGGCTGGCGATCGTGCTGCGCTCCCACATCGCGATCGAGAAGCTGATGGCGGTGCAATTGCTCGGCACCGGCGGCGCCGCAACCCTGCTCCTGCTCGGCGCGGCCACCGCGCAGCCGGCGCTTGCCGATGTTGCCCTGCTGCTGGTCCTGCTGTCGGCCTTTTCCTGCGCGGCCTTCACACTGGGGGAGGGCGAGTCCCCTGAGGCGGCCGCCAAACCGGACGAGCCGTCGTGATGGGGCTGGCGGACGCGTTCACGCTCATCTGCGTCGTCGCCGGCGCCGTGCTGTTCCTGGCGGGAACGCTGGGGCTGCTGCGCTTTCCCGATACGCTCAGCCGCCTGCACGCGCTGAGCAAGGCGGACAATCTCGGGCTGGGCCTGATCGTGCTGGGACTGATGCCGCAGCAGGCGAGCCTCATGGGCGGAGCCAAGCTTGTCTGCATCTGGCTCCTCGCGCAGCTCTCGGCCGCAACCGCGAGCCAGCTGATCGCCGGCATCGCCGCGCGCCGGAAGCCGCAGGCATGAGCCTCGTCTTCGACATGGCGCTGGTCGCAGGATTGATCGCGCTGGCGCTGCATGTCGTCGTCACCCGCGACGGCCGAGGCGCCATTCTCGCCTTCATGGCGTTCGGCCTGCTGCTCGGCATCGGCTGGGCGCGGCTCGCTTCCGTCGACGTCGCGCTGACAGAGGCCGCGATCGGCGGCGGCCTGACCGGCATGCTTTTGCTGCGTGCCCAGGCCCATCTCGTGCGCCATGCCGCGCATCCAGCCGCGCTCCCGACCGACCGACGGCGCTGGCTCGTCCCGGCGCTCAGTTGCGGCCTCGTCACCCTGGCTTTGGCTGCGGTCGTGCTTGCCTTTCCCCGGCCGGCGCCGAGCCTGGCGCATCAGGCGGTCGCTTCGCTGGAGGCCACCGGGCTCGGCAATCCCGTCACCGCCGTGCTGCTCGCCTATCGCGCCATCGACACGCTGCTGGAGAAGATCGTGCTGATCCTCGCGCTGGTCGGTGTCTGGTCGCTGAGCCGCGATGCCGCCTGGGGCGGCGCCTCGCAGCTGCGGCCGGCTATCATCCCGGAGCCGCTGGTCTTCCTGGCGCGGGTGATGCCGCCCTTTGGCGTCCTGATCGCGGTCTATCAGGTCTGGGTCGGGGCCGACCTGCCGGGTGGAACCTTCCAGGCCGGCACCATCCTGGCCGCGATGGCGCTGCTCGTCATGCTGGCGGGCCTGCGCCTCGCGCCGCAAACACAAAGCAGGGCGCTGCGGCTGATGCTGGCGGGTGGGCCGGCGCTGTTCGTGCTGGTCGGCTTCCTCGGCGTCGCGGTTGCGCAGGGGTTCCTGTCCTATCCGGAAGCCATCGCCAAGCCGCTGATCGTCGGCATCGAGGCGGCGCTGACGCTGTCGATCGCTGGGACGCTCGCCCTGCTCGTCGCCGGCCCGCCGGACAGGGCGCCCGAGCCGTGAGCGCGATCGCCCTGACATCGGCCTCGCTGTTTGGCCTGTGTGGCGCCGCGCTCGTCGGCATCGGCCTGTTTTGCATCCTCACCCATCCTGACCTGCTGCGCCGGATCATCGGCTTCAACATTCTTGGCGCAGGCATCTTCCTCGTCTTCGGGGCCGTCGCGCGCCGCGGGGCAGCGATGGGCTTAAGTGGCGATCCCGTGCCGCAGGCCATGGTGATCACCGGCATCGTCGTTGCCTTCGCTGCAACCGCGCTGGCGATAGCGCTGCTGCGACGCCTGGCCTCGCTCACCGGCAGCGCGACGCTCGAAGCCGCGACGCCTCCCCGGAGCGAGACATGACTTCGGCCTATGCCGCGACACCGGGCGGGCTGCTGCTGGTGCTCGCCGTCATGCTGCCGGCGGCGGCCGTGCTGGCGATGCTGGTGCTGGGCCCGCGACGGACGCGGGTCGTGGCGCTGGCGACGCTGGCGCTCGGCCTCGTCGTCGCACTCGCCATAGGACTCGAACTCGTCCGCAGCGGCACGGCGTTGATCTATGTACTCGGCAACTGGCAGCCGCCGCTCGGCATCGCGCTGCGCGCCGATGGGCTGTCGGTGATGATGCTGGCGGTCACCGCCGTCGTCATGGCGGCGACGGGGCTGTTCGCGCGCGACCTCTTCGGGCTCGACCTCGCAACCGCGGACGGGCGCCTGGGGACGAGTTTCTGGACGCTGCTGATGGGGCTGTGGAGCGGGCTGAACCTCGTCTTCGTCTCGCAGGACCTGTTCAATCTCTATGTCGCGCTCGAACTCCTGACCTTCGCCGCCGTGCCGCTGGTCTGCCTCGACGGGCGCGGCGAGACCATGGCCGCAGCCCTGCGTTACCTGATGTTCGCGCTGCTCGGCTCGATGCTCTATCTGCTCGGCGCCGGTCTGCTCTACGGCGCCTATGGCACGCTCGACATCCGGCTGATCGCGAGCGCGAGCCAGCACGGCCCGGCGATGGCCATCGCGCTGGCGCTGATGATCCCCGGCCTGCTCGCCAAGGCGGCGCTGTTTCCGCTGCATTTGTGGCTGCCGCCAGCCCATGCCGGCGCGCCCGCCGCCGCCAGCGCGGTGCTCTCGGCGCTGGTGATCAAGGCGCCAGTGTTCCTGATCCTGCGGCTGGTCGCCGACATCGCCCCGCCGGGTTCGGCCGCCGTCGCGGGACAGGTCCTGGCGGTGCTCGGCGCGGCATCCATCCTGTTCTGCAGCATCATGGCGCTGCGGCAGGAGCGGCTGAAGCTGATGATCGCCTATTCGACCGTGGCGCAGATCGGCTATCTCTTCATCGTCTTCCCGCTGGCAGGCGTCGGCGACGGGACCGCGCCCTGGGGCACGATCGCCTGGACCGGCGGGGCGCTGCAGCTGACCTCCCATGCGCTCGCCAAGGCGGCGATGTTCATGGCGGCGGGCATCGTCGCCGAGGCTGTCGGGCATGACCGCATCCGCGATCTCGGCGGGTTCGGCCGCGCCCCGCCCCTGCCCCCCCCCACCTTCGGGTGGGCGGGGCTGTCGCTGATGGGCATCCCGCCGAGCGGCGGCTTCATCGCGAAATGCCTGCTGCTGACGGCGGCCGCGATCGGCGGGCATCTCTGGCTGGCGCTGACGATCCTGGCGGGCGGGCTGCTTGCGGGCGGGTATGTCTTCCCCGTCATGGATCGCGCTCTCGCGACGCCCGCCGAACCGCTGTTGCTGCGCAAGCCGATCCCGCTGCGGCTCGAGCTCGTCCCGCTGGTCCTTGCGGTGCTGGCGGTGGCGCTCGGCTTCCTCCCGCTCGCGCCCTTCGGCCTGCTGCAGATCGGACGGCCCGACATCGCTCTGGCGGTGTCGCCATGAGTGCGGCAGCGAGCGCCGCCGGGCTGCTGTTGGCCGCGGCGCTGCTCGCGCCGCTGGCGCTGGCGGCCGGTTGCCTGTCGCGCGCCTTCCGGTCACGCGTGCCGGGGCTGCTCTGGCTCGCACCCATCCCCGCGCTGCTGGCGGCCGGGCTCCTGTCCGCCGGAACGGCCATAGCCTTCCCCGTGCCGTTCCGCATGACGCTGGCGCTCGACCAACCCGGCGCGATCCTGCTTGGCGGCGCGGCACTGCTCTGGAGCGCGGCAGGGGCCTATGCCGCCTCCTATCTGCGCGGCAAGCCGGGGCTGACGGGGTTCTGCGTCTGGTGGCTGCTGACGCTGGCGGGCAGCCTCGGCGTCCTGATCGTCGCCGACATCGCCGGCTTCTACCTGCTGTTCACGCTGGCGAGCCTCTCGGCCTATGGGTTGGTCGCGCATGAGCAGACTGACGCGGCCAGGCGGGCCGGCCTCGTCTACATGGTGCTGGCGCTGCTGGGCGAGGCCTTCCTGCTCTTCGCCTTCGTCATGCTGGCGGCCGGACAGCCCGATCCCAATCCGCTGATCCGCGATGCGGTGGCGGCGCTGCCGGGCTCGCCGATGCGGGACGGCATCGCGGTGCTGCTGATGCTGGGTTTCGCGCTCAAGATGGGGCTAATCCCGCTGCATGTCTGGCTGCCGCTCGCCCATCCGGCCGCGCCGATGCCGGCCTCGGCGGTGCTCAGCGGCGTGCTGGTCAAGGCCGGCGTCATCGGGCTGATCCGGTTCCTGCCGTTCGAATCCGCGCAGCCGCTATGGGGCACGGTGCTCGCCACGGTCGGTATCCTGACCGCCTTTGTCGGCGCAGCGCTCGGCGTGGCGCAGCGGCGCCCCAAGACGATCCTGGCCTATTCGACCGTCAGCCAGATGGGCCTCGTCGCTGCGATCCTCGGCGCCGGGCTGGCCGCTGGCGATGCCTCCGCGCCGGGGCTGGCTGCCTATTACGGGTTGCATCACACGCTGGTGAAAGGTGGGTTGTTCCTGGCCGTCGGCGTCGCCTTTGCCTCGGGCGGGGCGCATCGCGTCCCGGTGTTGCTGCTCACCGGCCTGCTGGCCCTCAGCCTCGCCGGCCTGCCTTTGACCAGCGGCGCGCTCGCCAAGCTCGCGGTCAAGCCGATGCTGGGCTACGGCCTGTTCAGCATCGCCGTCTCGCTCGCGGCCGCCGGCAGCACGATGCTGATGCTGCATTTCATCGCCGTGATGGCGCGCGAGACGGCCGACAACCCGGCCGCGAGCGCCCCATTGGCCGAAACCCTGCCGTTCCTGATCGTCGCCGCCGCATCGTTCATCATCCCCTGGTGGCTTTACCCGACCCTGTCTGGCGACCCACTCGCCAGCGCCTGGAGCCTCGCTTCGCTGTGGAAGCTCGTCTGGCCGATGATGCTGGGGGTCGCGATCTTCATCGGCACGGGCCGCTTCGCGGGGATGGCCGGGCGCGTGCCGGAGGGCGACATCCTCGTCCTGGCGGAGCGGCAGGCTCCACGCCTCGCCCACCTGCCGGCCGCGATCGAGCGGCTCGATGGGCGGCTGCGGCTCTGGCCCACGGCCGGCCTCGTGTTGCTTTGTCTTGTCATCTGGCTTGGCGGCGGCTTCCTGCTGGCCGCATAGATGATGACCGGCCGACCGGCCCCGCCTCAAAGCCCTGGACGCGCCCTCGTGAACGCCATCGAAAGCACAACCCTCGTCGTCGCGGTGACGATCGCGTTCTTCGCCTGGAACCGGCTGCCGGTGGTCGTGGTCGCGATCGGGGCGGCCCTGTCGCTCTGGGCGCTCGGCGTCGTCACGCTGGAACAGGCGCTGGCGGGCTTCGGCGACCGTGCGGTGATGTTCGTCGCCAGCCTGTTCATCGTCAGCGCCGCGCTCGACAAGACCGGCGTCACCGCCTGGGCCGGGCAGATCCTGATCGCCAAAGCCGGCGAGAGCAAGAACCGCCTGCTCGTGATCATCATGGCCGCGGCCGGTGCGCTCACCGCGCTGATCAGCGGCGGCGGCGCGGTTGCCGCGCTCATGCCGGTCGTGGTGCTGGCGGCGATCCGGCTGCGGCAATCGCCGACGCTGCTGCTGATGCCGCTCGCCTTCTCGGCCCATGCCGGCGCCAACATCCTGTTGACCGGCGCGCCCAAGAACATTCTCGTTTCCGAGGCACTGGAGGACAGCGGCCTGCCCGGTTTCGGTTTCGCCGAATTCGCGCTCGTCGGCCTGCCGCTGCTGGCGGGGACGATGCTGATCATCCTGCTCCTGGGCAAGCGCCTGCTGCCGGCGCAGGGCAATGCACGCCTGCCCGCTGATTTCAGCCGGCATGCCCAGACGCTGGTCGAGCATTACGGGCTCACCGACGGCTTCTTCCATCTGCGCGTGCGGGCGAGCTCCGAGCTGATCGGCACGCTTCCAGCGGCGATCGACATCTCGCAGCAGGAGGGCGCGATCGAACTCGTCACCGTTCAGGCCGGAACAACCGGCATCGCGCGCGGGGATCAGCCGATCCGCGAGGGCGACTATCTCCTGGTCAAGGGCGAGGCAGGGGCGGTGGCGCGGCTCTGTGCCGCCTCGCATCTCGCCCCGCGCGACGCAGCCGATGACGGCGATGCCGCCGGGGCCCTGCTCAACCGCAGCACGGGGCTGGCCGAGGTGGTGATCCCGCCGCGCTCGGCCTTCATCGGCAAGGCGGTGCATCCCGGCATGACGACCGAGGGCGGCGACCTGATCGTGCTCGCGGTCCAGCGCGGCGGCGCCGATCTTGATCCGGCGGACCTGGCCCTGCGGGCCGGCGACACGGTGCTGCTCAAGGGCAGTTGGAAGGCGCTCGACCTGCGGCTGGCGGATGCCGACGTGCTGGTCGTCAATTCGCCCGATCTCGTGCGCCGGCAGGCCGTGCCGATGGGCGCTGGCGCCGGCGTCGCGCTGGCTGCGCTCGGCGCGCTCGTCCTGCTGCTGGCGACCGGCTTCGTGCCGCCCGCGGTCGCCGCGCTCATCTGCGCGCTGGTGCTGATCGGTGCCGGCATCCTCTCGGTCGAGGAGGCCTATCGCGCCATCCACTGGACCACGATCATCCTGATCGGCGCGATGATGCCGCTCTCGATCGCGATGGTGCAGTCGGGCGCGGCCGATCTCGTCGCGCGCCAGCTCGTGGCGCTGACCGGCAGTGGCGGGCCGACGGTCTTCCTCGCCGGCCTGTTCCTGCTCACCGCCTGCCTCGGCCAGATCATGAGCAACACGGCCACGACGATGCTGGTGATCCCGATCGCGATGGCCGCCGCCGCCAGCATGGGCGTCTCGCCCCGGCCGATCCTGATGAGCCTGTGCATCGCCGGCTCGGCCTCTTTCATGACGCCGATCGCGACCTCGACCAACCTGATGGTGATGGGCCCGGGCGGCTATGCCTTCGGCGACTACTGGAAGCTCGGCCTGCCGCTGATGATCTGGTTCTTTGTCATGGCGGTGTTCTACGTGCCGCTGATCTGGCGGTTCTGAAGGGGCGGCTAGACCTCATTGACCCTGTTCGCCTGAGCGCCGTCATCCCGGGCGACCGCAGGGAGACCCGGGATCCATGCCTGAACCTTGACCTGCAAGTGCTCCGGAACGGATCCCGGATCTCCGCTTCGCTACGTCTGGGATGACCCGCGTTTGAGGTCGACCGGCTTTCTATTCCGCCTTCTCCGCCGCCGCAGCCCCAACCGGCCCTCCGAGCCGCTCGTCGATCCGGCCGAGCAGATAGGGGTAGAACGGGTTCGAGGACATCCGCAGCAGCGCGTCGAGATTGACGATCAGCGTGCCGCGCTCGCCGCGCGCCGCCACCGAGCCGAGCTGGATGCCGAAATCATCCGCCGGATCGGGCGTCATGCCGTAGAGCCCGTCGGTCAGCGGGAACGGCAGCGCGACATGCGAGAGCGAGAACACGTCGCGCGGGAAGGCCAGGCCGAGCGGCCGTTCCGTCTCCTCGCTCGCGCCGGCCTCGGTCACGCGCTCGACGACCTCGCTCGCATCCGGGCTCGCATTGGTGATGACCGAGAGCCGGAAGGCGCGCGGCGTCGGCGGCAGCATGCGGCCGAGCAGCGTGTCGGCCGAGCTGTTCAAGAGCGGGCCGAACTTGGCGCTGCGGTTGAGGTCGAACAGCACGAGCTCGCTGCCATTGGCCGGCAGATGGGCATAGAGCGACGTGATGATCGCGCGCGTCGAGACCGTGAAGTCCATCACCGACTGGAAGGTGATCAGCGGCGGCAGATCCTTCAGCCGGCCCTCTCGCGACTGCCTGATGATCTTTTGCTGCAGCGCCGCCGTGAGCAGATGCGACTGGCGCGCCCCGTTCACGGGGAAGGAGTTGTATTTGAACGGATTGAACTCGGGCAGCACGCTGAGCCATGCCGCCTTGGCGAAGGACGGCAGGATCGCGGGCAGGGCGGCGAGCCCAGCGAAGCGGGCGAAGGCGGTGATCCCGACCATCGGCGAGATCAGCACGACGCGCTCCGCCCGCGGCAGCGTGCTATCCTCCAGCGCGTCGAGCGCGTGCATGAGGGCGAGAGCGCCGCCGTTCGAGAAGCCGACCAGATGCAGCGGCGCGGACGGTCCAGCCAGGCGTCGCGCCTCGCGGACGGCGAGGCGGGTCGCGGCCAGCCAATCCTCCCAGTCGACCTCGGTGAGCCCGGCCGGCACGGTGCCGTGGCCGGGCAGGCGCGGGGCCACCGCGACGAAGCCGCGCTCGCGATACTGCCGCGCGACATGGCGCAGGCTGTAGGGCGAATCCGTCAACCCATGCAGGAAGACGGCCGCACCTTTCGGCGGCCCCTCCGGCTCCAACACATAGGAGCGGTTCCAGTCCTGCGCGAAGCGGCCGGGGTAGATCGGGCTGCCGTCGAAATAGCGGTTCACCGGCACGCGCTCGGCCGGATCGAGCTTCTGCGTCACCTCGAGGCGGATCGAGGCGAAAGCCGCATCTTCGGCCGCCAGATAGGCGCGCCAGTCGCCGTGGTCGAGCTCGGCGATCGAGAGCTCGGTGGGGATATAGGTATGCCAGGGCTCGAGCGGGGCGCCCCGCTCGGAATCATAGACCCGCAGCGCAAGCAGGGAGACAACCACAATGGCGAGAATGGCGGCGGTTCGCTTCAGGATGCGGCCGACCCGATGAGCCGTCATAGAGTGTGTTCCTTCAGCCGCCGTCGCGGGATTTCGGGGACCGCCGCGTCACAACCGGTCCGGTGCCCCTTTGGGTGGTGTCCGATCAGGTTGGTCCGGACGGCGTGGGCGGGTGTTCTTCCTGCGAGGCTACCATGGCGCCTGTGGTGTTTGTACCAGGCGAGCCATCGCTGGGCTTCGGCGTGCGCATTTTGCGAGCTGTGTGACACTTTGGCGATCGAGGCGGCTCGCCTGCTCAAGGATCGCGGGGGGACCTAATCCAGATCTGACGGTGCAAGTCGGCGAACGTTGCGGCGCAGGATCGTCTCAAAGGTGGCCAGCGCGGGTGACACCGACCTCCCGCTCGGGCGGATCATCACGATGTCCCGCGCGATGATAGGGTTCGAGAGCGGTTGCGAGACGATTCTGCGATGAGGCGCGGCCGCGAGCGCATAGGTCGGCAGGACCGCGACGCCGAGCCGCGCTTCGACCAGCGCCAGCGCCGTCGTGATCTGCGAAACTTCGTAAGCGGGCAGCAGCGGCATCCCGACCGTCTTATAGGCGACCTCGATCAGCAGCCGGATGCCACTGTCGCGCGTCAACGTGATCAGCGGCTCGCCCTGCAGCTCCCGCCACGCGACAGCGGTGCCCGCGAACCGGCTGGCCGGGCTGCAGAACAGCATCAGGCTGTAGGGCTCAACTCTTGAGAAGGCTGAGCTTCCATGGAGACCGCCGCCGACATTGGTTTCGGTTTATCCATCGCTGCCTGGGCGAGGCGGAGCCTGGTCGACATCATCTTGAACGGCGCTCCGCCATCGCGACCACCTGCGCGTGCAGCGTCCAGCCTAGCTGCCTCGATCTGCCATCGAAGCGCCAGCGGCCAAACCTCGACCGCGTTCAGTTCGAGCTTAGGCGCCGTAGGTCGTCGATCAGGCTCTTCGCGAGCTGGGCGGCCGGGGGCGACGGCTCTCGGCTCGCGGGGCTGATCAGCCCGATCCGAAGCACATTGACCCCGGGCGAGGTCAGCGGGCGCCAGGCTATCTCGCCGTTCTCGATCTCCTTGAGGAAGCCGAGCCGCGTGAAGAAAGCGATGCCGAGCCCCAGTTCGATGCAGACCCGGATCATCTGGATCGAATTCGATGTGATCTTTGGTTTGAGCATCGCCTTGAATTGGCTGAAATCCGCGTCGATGTCCGCCCCGCGGGGCAGCGGTCCGGCCTGATCAAGCACCGGGTAGGACCGGGCTTCGTCGAAGGAGACGCTGAGGCGCGCCGTGAGCGGATGGTCGACCGGCATGACGACGCCGATCGGCGCAGGCACCTCGGCGATGAAATGCACATGGGCGGGCAGCGGGCTGACGAAGGTCAGGCCGATGTCAACGGCGCCGTCGCTGACCATCTGTGCAATGTCTGCGGGGGCTACCGCGAGAACCGTGTGGTTGATCGCTGGGAAGTCTCTGCCGAAGCGTGCGAGCGCCCGCGGCAGGAAATCGACGAGAAGCGAGTCGAGCGCCGCGATCGTGACATGTCCGGAACGGGCCTCGCGCAGATCGTCGATTGCGGCGCGCACCCTGCCATAGCCCTCGATGGTCGCAGTGATGTGCTGCAGCAGCAGCGCGCCGGCTACGGTGAGGCGCATGCCGCCCGGCAAACGGTCGAAGAGGGGGCCGCCGAACTCGTCTTCCAGCTTGAGGATCTGGCGGTTGATTGCGCTGGCCGCGACGTTGAGCTGCCCGGCGGCGCGGCGGATCGAGCCCAGCCGCGCGACCTCCCGGAAATAGAACAGGGCGGCGGCATGCATCGGCCGGGCTCCTCAGTGTCATGCCGCGATCCTCAGAATCGCGGCATGACCCTCGATGGTTACGTTGTCGCATTGTCTGCACGCGAACCGGTGGTCACGTCGCTCGAAAATGCTGTCAGCTCGCGGCCTTCTTCGGCCAGGCCGCCACCATCGGATGGTCGAGCGTCGTCGTCAAAGACGGGTCGGCACCGCCGGGCTGGCCCCAGCCAGTGAGCTCCGGGCCGAAGAAGTCCCGGTTGACCGCGGGCCAGGCCGCCAGCTCCGGCGGCAGACGGTCGTCGGCATGGATTGCGGCGACGGGACAGACCGTCTCGCACAGCCCGCAATCGATGCATTCATCAGGCTGGATGTAGAGCGTGCGCCCGCCCTCGTAGATGCAGTCGACGGGGCAGGCGGCGAGACACGCCTTGTCCTTGATGTCGATGCAGGCGTCGGTGATGACGAAGGGCATTGGCCGGCTCCTCTTAGCGGCCCTGCCAGACCGGCTTTCGCTTCTCGCGGAAGGCGCGCACGCCCTCCTCTGAATCCTCCGAGCCCAGGGCGGCGACCAGTGCCGGCAGGCGCAGCGCCTGCGCCTCCTGCGGCGAGAGATGGCCGGTGCGCCGCATCACCTGCTTGATCGCGCGCAACGAGAGCGGCGCGCAGGCGAGAATTTCCGCGACCCAGCGATCCACTGCGGCGTCCAGCGCATCGCGGCTGGCCACCTCGTTGATGAGCCCGAAGGAGAGCGCTTCCGCCGCCTTGATCCGGCGCCCGGTCAAGAGCATGCCGAGCGCGTGGCGATGCGCGATCTGGCGCTGGAGCAGCACCATGCCGCCGTCCAGCGGCAAGCGGCCGACACGCGGCTCCGTCAGGCCGAAGCTCGCCTCCTCCGCCGCGATCACGATATCGCAGCCCAGCACCATCTCGAAACCGCCGCCCACGGCATGGCCGTTGACCCGGGCGATCACCGGGATATCGAGCGTTTCGCGCAGCGCGATGCCGCCGAACCCGGCCGGCCGCGACGCTGCCCAATAGCCGAGGCCGGTCTGGCCGGGATCGACATTGCGCATGTCGGCGCCCGTGCAGAAGGCGCGGTCGCCCGCTCCGGTGAGCACGACGACGCGGACGGACGCATCGGCCTCGATCTGCCGCCAGATCGTCTCCATCTGCATCTCCGCCTCCCGGTCGAGCGCGTTCAGCACCTCCGGTCGGTCGATGGTGACGCGGGCGACATGGTCGGCGATGGAGAGGCTGACGGGCATCAGGCGACCTTGCCGAAAGCGGGCAGCCCGATCTCGCCCAGAACGGCCTCGGTGTGCTCGCCGAGCCCGGCCGGAACGATCCGGATCGCCACCGGCGCGGCCTCCATGTGAATCGGCGAGCCAATGACGCGCACCCGCTCGGTCGGCCCATCAGCTTCCAGGATCATGCCGTTGACGCTGGTCTGCTCATCGGCGAGAGCCTCTTCGAGCCGGCGCACGGGCGCGCAGAGCAGGTCCTGCTCCTCGAGCCGGGCCAGCCAATAGGCGGTGGTCTGCGTCAGAAAGCGCTCGGCAAAGAGCGCCTGCAGCGCGGGCTTGTTGGCGACCTGCAATTCGTGGCCAGCGAAACGCGCATCTGTCTTCAGCCCGGGAAGGTCGAGCGCGGCGGCGATGTCGCCGAGCGGATCGGCCTTGAAGGCGCCGACCATGACGAGCGCGCCGTCCTGCGTCTCGAACACGCCGGTCAGCGGCATCGCGCCCCAGTTCACCTCGCGCCCGCGCATCATCTGCGCCGCGGCCTCCTGCGTCTGTGCCGCCAGCATGGAATCGAACAGCGAGACGCTGATCCGTTGGCCCTTGCCGGTCTGATGGCGCTGGAGCAAAGCGAGCAGGATGCCCTGGACCATGTGCATGCCGGCAGAATAATCGGCGAAAGTGGTCGAGAGCACGGCGAGCGGCTGGTCGGCATTGGCCCGGCGATGCATCACGCCCGACAGCGCCTGGGCCAGCACGTCCTGCCCGCCCTTGTGCGCATAGGGGCCGGTCAGGCCGAAGCCGGTGCCGACGGCGTAGATCAGCCGCGGATTTCGGGCCGACAACGCTTCGTAGGAGAAGCCCATCCGCTCCATCACGCCGGCGCGGAAATTGTTGACCACCACATCCGCCTCGTCGATCAGCCGCAGGACAGCGTCCTTGGCCTCCTGCTTGCGAAGATCGAGCACGACGGAGCGCTTGTTGCGGTTGAGCGAGCAGAACACCGGCCCTTGCAATCCGGCCGGGTCGTTCGGAAACGATGTGCGCGAGAGATCGCCTGTTGGCGGGCGCTCGATCTTGATGACGTCGGCGCCATAGTCGCCGAGCATCTGGGTGGCGACCGGGCCCATCATCACCTGGGTGAAGTCGACGACCTTGATGCCTGACAGCGGCAGTGCGGCAGCGGTGGTCACGCGGCATTCTCCAGAGTGGTGGCATTGGCGGAAGGGATGTCGCCCGGGTCGCCGCCCTGGGCCCGCACCTTCCGGCAGATCGCCTGCGGGGCGACATCGCGCAGGCGCTGGCCCGAAGCGACGGCGAGCGCCGCCGCCACGCCGGCCGACTGGCCCATCGCCATGCAGGGCGGGATTTCGCGCGACATCTTCTGCGCCTGCTCGGTCGCGGAATAGTGGCGGCCGGCGACGACGAGCCCGTCGAGGCTGCGCGGCAGCATGGAGCGATAGGGCGTGTAATAGTCGCGGCCGCGCGCCACCGTGTCGGTGAAATGCACGCGGTCGAGCACGTCGCGCTTGGTCACGACATAGTCGCCCTGAAGGAGTCGAGTCTGGCGCACGCCGAGCTGCGGCGCGACATCGACCACGAAGCAGTGGCGGAAGCCCGGCATGTTCTCGCGCACATAGTCGACCAGCGCATAGAGCTTGTTGCGGCCCTCGAAATCGGCGCGGGTGAGGTCCTCCACCGACAGCGCATCGAAGCCAGGCATATGCGGGCAGTTGCACCAGACGACGCCGGGCAGCGGCGTCTTGAGCCACCACATGTCCCAGGAACCGCCCATGATGCGCTTGGCCTGACGGTCGATCGTCGCGAAAGCTTCCGGCTCCTCGTGCTGGAAGCGTTCCGCCTCGTCGGTATCGACGCCGCCGAGGCGGAACACGGTGGTGACGATGAAGGAGCCCTTCTCATGCGCGGCCCCGGCCGAGGCTGCGACGTCGAGATCGCCCGAGGCGTCGACGATCACGTCGGCCAGGATCGCCTGGCGGCCGGCCTTGGTCTCGCAGATGATGCCGGTGACCTTGCCGTTCTCGACCAGCGTGCGCGAGAACCAGGAATGCAGCCTGACGTCGATCTTCGCCTCGGCCACCATGTCGTTGGCCGCGCGCTTCCAGCCGTCGGGGTCGAAGGACGCGGCCATGACGATGGGTTGCGGCTTGGTTTGGGCGCGGAAGTCATGGGCGCCCCAGCGCGCCCATTTGCGGTGCATCGCCCAATCCTGGCGGCGCTCCTCTGGCGGAGGGTAGACGCAGGCTCCTCGTGCCGCCATGCGCTCGATCATCTCCATGCAGATGCCCTGCACGGTGACTTCGTCGCCATTGTGCATGTCGTCGAGCACCAGCACCATGCCGCCCGAGGCGAGGCCGCCGAGATAGGGGTAGCGCTCGACCATGGTCACAGCGCAACCTTCGCGGCGGGCGGCGATCGCGGCGGACATGCCGGCCGGTCCGCCGCCGACGACGAGGACGTCGGTTTTTGCGACGACCGGGACGGAGCCGCCCGGTTCGGCGATGATGGTCGCAGTCATGGTCATCTCCGGATTTGGGCGCGTCAATGCGCGTTCGAGGGCTGCCAGCGCACGAGCCGGCGCTCGAGCATCGTCACGCTGAGGAAGAACAGCATCGAGAAGCAGGAGGCGACGATCACGGTCGCGTAGAGCAGCGCCGAGTCAAAGGAATAGGTCGCCTGGATGATCAGCGCGCCGATGCCGACATTGGACCCGATCCATTCGCCGACGATCGCGCCAACGACGGAGGTCGAGGCCGAGATCTTCAGTGCCGAGAACAGATAGGGCAGCGAGTTGTAGAGCCTGAGCTTGAAGAAGACCTCGCGCTTCGAGGCCGAGAGCACCCGCATCAACTCCATGGCCTGCGGGTTCACAGCCTCCAGGCCGCGCACCATGTTCACCAGCGTCGGGAAGAAGCAGATCAGCGCCGCGATCGCGATCTTCGGCTCCATGCCGTTGCCGAGCAGCAGCACCAGGATCGGCGCCTTGGCCACGACGGGGATCGTGTTGATCAGCACGACCGTGGGGAAGAAGGTCTCTTCCAGCGTCTTCTTGTGAACGAAGGCGGTTGCGATGACGATGGCAACCAGGTTGCCGAGCAGGAATCCGGACAGGGCCTCGATGGCCGTCGGGACGAGATTCGCGAGCAGCACGTCGCCCTTGCTCACCAGCGTCTGGGCCACCAGAAGCGGGCTCGGCGCGACGAAGGGCGGAACCTTGAACAGGTAGACGAGTGCGGCCCAGACGCCGAGGAAGGTCGCGACGCCGACGAAGGGGAGGAGGCGGCGGCGCAGCAGGATGCGACGCTGGGCCTGGCGGAAGCCCTCTTCGGCGTCGGCGACGGTTTCGTTCTGCGAGATCGCGGTGGCAAGCGTCATTCCGTGCCTCCCAACGCAGCGCGCAGCACCGTGGCGATGCGCATGAATTCGGGCGTCTCGCGGATCGCGAGCGTGCGGTCGCGCGGCAGGTCGATATCGACCAGCGAGGCGACACGGCCCGGATTGGCGGCGAGCACCAGCACCTGCTCGCCGAGGAAGAGCGCCTCATAGACCGAATGCGTCACGAACAGGATCGTCGTGCCCGTCTCGCGCCAGATGCGGCGCAACTCCTCGTTCAGCCGGTCGCGGGTGATCTCGTCGAGCGCGCCGAAGGGCTCGTCCATCAGCAAGAGCCGCGGCCCTCCGAGCAGCGCCCGCGCAATCGAGACGCGCTGGCGCATTCCGCCGGAGAGCTCATGAGGAAAGCTGCCTTCCCACCCTTCCAGCCCGACGAGCTTGAGCAATTCGCGCGGCGTTGGCATGCCGTCGGCAAGTCGCTGCCGCCCGCCGACTTCGAGGGGAAGCTCGACATTCTGCAGGGCCGTCCGCCAGGGCAGCAGCGCCGCATCCTGGAAGACGAAGCCGAGCGCGCGCTGGAGCCGTGCCTGCTGCGGCGTCTGCCCGAGGACCGTGACCTGCCCGGCACTCGGCGCAATGAGATCGGCGACGACCCGCAGCAGGGTGGACTTGCCGCAGCCGGAAGGCCCGAGCAGGCTGAGGAAGCCACCGGTCTCCACGGAGAAGCTGACATTGTCGAGCGCCGTCACGATGCGTCGCTCGGTGACGAACCGCACCGAGAGATTGCGGCAGGCGACCGCCATGCCAGCCGCGGACCGCGGTACCTCGGCGTGGCGCGGCTCCATCATGGCGAGCGCGGCCATCGTCTCAGCCGATCCGCGGCCGCGCGTCGGCCGTCGCCTTCAGCACGTCGAGCGTCATCACCTCGGAGAGCTTCGGCGTCCGCTTCGTGAACTGTCCGAGCGAGGCGTAGAGATCGATCTGCTGCTGCCAGACGGCCGCGTCCATCGTGCCCCAGCCCTCGGCCTTGGTCTGCGGGCCGAAGGAGAAGGACAGCATCACGTCGAGCGCCTCGCGCTCGTCGGCCGCGATCAGGTTCGGATATTCCTTCACGAGGAGCGCTGTCGCCTGGTCGCGATTGGCATGAGCGAAGGCCCAGCCCTTGGCCGAGGCACGCAGATATTTGGCGATCAGGTCGCCCTTGGTCTTCAATGTTTCGGCCGTGGCATAATAAGGCAACGCGTAGAGCTTCACGCCGGCGTCCCAGAGCGACAGGGCGACCTTGTCGGGCCCCAGCACCTTGAGCGCCGTGGAATTGGTCTGCCAGCCGGTGACGACATCGACCTGGCCGGTCAGCAGCGGCGCCATGTCCGCGCCGATCGGGACGATCGTGACGTCCTTCTCGGAGATCTTGTTCTGCGCCAGCAGCGCGCGCAGCAGGATGATGCCGGTGGACTGGATGCCCACCTTCTTGCCGATGAAATCCTTCGGCTCGCGCACAGGCTTCTTGGCCAGCGAATAGAAGGCATAGGGATGCTTCTGGCAGCCGGCTGCGAAGCAGACCACCGGCAAGTCCTGCGAGGCGGCCAGCATCAGCGACGGGCTCGACGACACCTGGCCGACCTCGAAGCGCCCGCTGGCGACGACGGCGACGCCATCGACATTTGGCCCGCCGGGCTGAATGCGCATATCGATGCCTTCGGCCTCGTAATAGCCGAGCGCCTTGGCGCAGACTTCACCGATCTGATTGCCGCCGGCGATCCAGCCGAGCTGCATGTTCAAAATCGTCTTGCCCTGGGCACCGGCCTCGAAAGAGATCAACGGTCCCGACATCGCTGCGGTGGCGGCGGAGCTGAGAAATCTGCGTCGGCTGATCGACATGGTGACGGTCCCCTTCATGACGCTTCGAGGCGTCTTGAAGGAGATTAGATCACCGCCACGCGTACTCAGATATAAGAATATTTCGTCCGAAGTGTTGCCGTAATGAGATCGTGCCCAATCCGGCGCCAGCTGCCTTGCGGCTGCTCAGCCTGGTGTCACGACTCCGGCAGCGAGACCTGCCGCACCTCGACGCCGCCCTCAGCCAGGATGACGCTCGACCGCAGGAAGGAATGCCCCCAGACGGGGTCTTCGAAGGCCGGAGCCGGCGTCTCGACGCATGTGATGCCGGCATCGACGATCGCCCGCGCGCAATCGATGCAGGGGAAGAAGGTTGTCGCGAGCCGCGCGCCGGCCGTGGCATGGCCCTGCCGCGCCGCGGCGAATATGGCGTGGCGCTCCGCATGCTCCATCCAGACGAAACGCCCGTCGCCCTCGTGTCGTTCAGGAAGGTCCTGCACCCCGGCGGGGAAGGTGTTGCAGGCCGTGATGACGGTGCCGTCGGAGAGTCGGAGGCAGGCGCCGACCTGCCGTACCTTGTTGGGGCTTTGCCCGGCGACGTCGAGGGCCAGCAGCATATCCGTCATCAACGTGCCTCGTCAGGGAGAAAGCAGGATCGTCCGAGTATGGGATGCGCCAACGGCCTAGGCAAAAGGATGTGAGGCATCGGTCTCGGAGAAGCCGGACGAATTCGAACGGAAGGCCGGCTTAGCTTGACTGAGCGCCCACGAAACCGGCAGCAGGCCAGGCAGCGTGGGGTGCCTGCAGTCCGCAGCATCTGCGCGCAGGCGCGCCGACCGCTCATCACGAAACACCCGTAGCCCGCTACCTGACCTCGTTGATGTAGCTGTGGGCCCGCGTCGTGGCCCGGTGATACCCTAATATGGTCGGCGTTCCCGCCTGATCGTAAGCGACTTCGTCGATCGTCAGCACAGCCTCCCGCCCGGCGAGGCCAAGCAAGGCGATATCCTCGTCATTGGCAATGTCAGCGGTGATCTGCTCGCGCACGGCCGAGATGCGGATGCCATAGCGCTCCAGCAGATGCAGATAGAGCAGCGCGGGCAGGGCTGCCGGCTCGCACGGCAGGCCAGGGAGACGGTCGGCCGCAAGGACGAGCCGGTCATGCATCACCGGCCTGCCATCGGCGTGGCGGATGCGGCGAATCTTGATGACCCCGGCGTCCGGCTTGAGCTGCAACAGGACGGCCTGCTCCGGCGTCGCTGCCGCTCGCTCCACGCTCAGCATCTCGCTGGTTGATCGAACCAGACTGCCATCCGCCCGGTGCAGCCGGAAATACTGGAAGAAGAAGCGCAGGCTGTGATGCGGGCTGCGGCCGGTCACCACCGTGCCGGTCTTGCGACGGCGCGAGAGCAGGCCTTCTGCAACGAGATCGCTCATGGCCCGGCGCACGGTGCCGACCGCGATTCCGAACCCCTGGGCAAGCACCGTTTCGTTGGGAAGCACCATGCCCGGCTTCCATTCGCCGACCAGGATGGCCTCCGACATATGGCGCTTCACCTTCTCGTAAAGCGGCGCGGCATCGCTGTTGGCGAGGTTGGGCAGCGCAGGGTGGGCGCTCGCCTGCGGCGTGACCGCTTCTGAGGCAGGGGCCGTCGCTATTTTGGCATTGACAGCCGGCATAGGCTCGTTCCTATTTCTATATAGTTTATATGAAAGAGAGGCTCTTGCAAATGGCGACGCCTTCATCGCCGGTTCGCATTCTCCATCGCAGATCGTGGCTGCGCGCGACAAGCGTCGGCTCGGCGTACTAAGCGGTGTCGATGCGCGCTCCCGTCCCGATCCCGGACTCTCCCGCCTTGGCGCAGGCCATGGCGTGGCTCGCCGATGAGGTTGAAAGCGCTGCCGCCGATCTCGGCCGAATGATCGCGGTCGATACCTCGTTTCCGCCAGGGCGGGGTTACGATGCCTTCGCCGATCTGATGGAGGTGCTTGTCGCGCCGCTCGGCTTCACGCATGAGCGCGTCGTCGTCCCGGACGCGCTCTGGCATGTGCCTGGGGGGCCAGCCTTCGGCCCCCGGACGAATCTTGTCGCCACACGTCGCGAGGGCAAACCCGTCTGCGGTCTGTATTTCCATGTCGATACCGTGCCCGCAGCGCCTGGCTGGGAGAGCGATCCCCTGTGCCTGACGCGCCAGAGCGAAAAGCTGGTCGGTCTCGGTGCTGCCGACATGAAGGGCTGCATCGCCGCCGTGCTGCTGGCGCTGCGCGCGGCCGAGGCTTGCGGTGTCGCGCTTGCCTATGACCCGATGCTGCTGTTCTGCACCGACGAGGAAGGCGGGCTCTATCCCGGTATCCGCTACCTCGCCGAGCAGGGCCGCCTCGAAGGCCATATCCTGAATTTCAATGGCAGCGCCGATGCGCGGATCTGGGCCGGCTGCTTTGGTCTGTTCAACCTGCTGGTCCGGGTGCGCGGCCAGGCCGTTCATGCAGGCGAGGGCAATCGCTCTGGTGCAGGCCTCAACGCCATCGAGGGGGCTTTGCCGCTGCTGCAGGCGCTCGCCGATCTGAAGCCCGCGATCGCCGGCCGCGTCTCTGCCCTGCCGCCACCGCCTCATGCCAAGGGGCCGCTTGCTCCGCAGCTTGGCATCGTCGCCGTCAACGGCGGAACCTGCGGTGGACAGGTGCCGGCTTTGCTCGAGATCACGATCAATCGGCGTTATGCGCCCGAAGAATCATTCGAGGATGCGCGAGCCGAGATCGAGGCCATGGTCCGCAAGGCCATTGCCGAGGCGCCGGGCCTCAGCGTCGAGATCGACCTGATCGGCCATCTCATCCCGACCGGCGACCCAACCGGGCCGCACTGGCCGCGCTGGCAGCGCGCGATGGGGCAGGGTTTCGGCTACGAGCAGCACGAGTTCCGCACATGGGGCGCCGCGAGCTGTTCCGATTTCGGCTATGTCCAGCGCACGGGTATGCAGGAAGTCCTGCTCGGCGGATTGGGCCGTCCGAGCCGCAACATCCATTCGCCGGGCGAGCACACCACGATCTCCGATGTGATCGCGCTGGCGCGCAGCGTGCTTGCCTATCTCGCTGCCGATTTCGTCCCCGAGCTCATCCCCGAAAACGCCTATCCCCAAACTGAAGGAGCGCCCCATGTCGAGCCTTGATCGCCGTCGATTCCTCGCCGCTTCCGCCGCGCTCAGCGGGTTCGCCATGACTGGCTTCGATGTCGCCGCGCAGGCGCAGGCTCCTCGCCGGGGCGGGACGCTGCGCGTCAGCGTCGACCAGGCCGCGGCCAAGCTAAATCCGCTGCTGACCCGGGTGAATCCGGAATATCTGATCTCGGAGCTGCTCTATTCGGCGCTCACCCGTCTCAAGGTCGATATGAGCGTCGAGCCGGACCTGGCCGAATCCTGGAGCAGTTCGGCCGATCTGCTGGAATGGACCTTTAACCTGCGCAAGGGCGTGACCTTCCATGATGGCAGCGCCTTCACGGCAGCCGACGTGGTCGCGACCTTTGAGGCCATCCTCGACGCCAAGACCGCCTCGCCGGCGCGTCAGAATGTCGGCCCGATCGCCAAGGTCACCGCCAAGGACGACGCCACTGTCGTCTTCACGCTCTCGGCTCCCTTCGCCGACCTGCCGGTGACGCTCGCCTACACCAACGCCAAGATCGTGCCGGCAGCAGTGATCAAGGCCGGACTCGGACGGCTCGACCGCGAGGCGATCGGCACAGGGCCGTTCAAGCTCGTCTCCTTCGAGCCGGAGCGGCTGATCGTGGTTGCCCGCAACGATGCCTATTACGACAAGGCGCGGCCTTATCTCGACCGGATCGATGTCGTGGTCTACCCCGACATCAGCGCGGAGAGCTCCGCCCTGATCGCCGGTGATACCGACCTGATCTCGACAGCACAGCCGACCGAGTATGGGCGGCTGGCGAAGGCCACCGGCGTCAAGGGGCTGCGCGTCCCGTCGGGCCAGTTCTGCAACGTCAATTTCGGCTGCGACACCAAGCCGTTCAACGATGTCCGCGTGCGGCAGGCGCTGGCCCTGACGATCGACCGGACGGCGATGGTCGATTTCGTCACTGAGGGCTATGGTACGCCGGGCAACGACACCCCTCTCAACGCCGCCTATCGCTTTTACTCCGAGCAGGCGCTGAAGAAGCCCGATATCGCCAAGGCCAAGGCTCTTCTGGCCGAGGCAGGCCATCCAAATGGGCTCGAAGCCACGCTGATCGCCTCCGACCGCCCCTCGCTGCGCACGCAGATGGCTGTCGCGCTGCGGGAGATGGCCAAGCCTGCCGGCTTCCGGATCAATGTCGAGACGATGCCGCACGCGACCTATCTCGATCAGGTCTGGAAGAAGGGTTCGTTTTATGTCGGCTTCTACAACATGCAGGCGACCGCCGACGCCATCTTCGCGCTGCTCTACACCTCGAACGCAGCCTGGAACGAAACGCGCTGGAACAACGCCGCCTTCGACAAGGTGGTGAACGAAGCGCGCGCGACGGTCGACGAGGGCAAGCGTCGCCAACTCTACGCCGAGGCGCAGAAGCTGATGCATGCCGAAGTGCCTTCGATCATCCCGACCTTCTTCGACCTTCTCGCCGCCCGGCGCGAATGGGTGCAGGGCTATGAACTGCATCCGCGTGGTGCGGTGTTCCGGCTCGATCATGTCTCGCTGGGCGCCAACGCGCCCAAGCGGGCCTGAGAGCAGGGATCGCGGGCGTGTCGCCGGCCTATATTCTCAAGCGCATCGTGCTGGTCGGCTACACGCTGCTCGTCGTGTCACTCATCGTCTTCGCGATCACCCAGATCCTCCCCGCCGATGCGGCGGTGATGATGCTGGGCGAGAACGCGACGGCCGAGGCGCTCGCCGCGCTGCGCGCGCAGATGGGGCTCGATGCGCCGATCTGGGCGCAATATGGCCATTGGCTGGCCGGCGTGTTGCGGGGCGATTTCGGCGTCTCCATGCGCACCGGCCAGCAGGTCGGGCCGGTGATGATCGAGGCCCTCGGCCGGTCGCTGCTGCTCGCGCTGTTCTCGATCGTGCTGATGCTGATGCTGGCCTTGCCGCTGGGCATCATCGCCGCCGTCCGGCGCGGCCGCATCGCCGACCTCGTGGTCAGCGTGATTTCCTATATCGGGGTCTCGCTGCCGGAGTTCGTCACGGCCACGCTGGTCGTGCTGGTGCTGGCCGACTGGCTGCAATGGCTGCCGGCAACCGGCTACGTGCCGCTGACCGAGAACCTGCTGCAGGGGCTGCGGCATCTCGTCCTGCCGGTGCTGACGATTTCGGTGATCCTGATCGCCCATGTCTCGCGCATGGTCCGCTCGGAACTGGTCGATGTGCTGCACACCGACTACATCCGCGCCGCCCGTCTCAAGGGATTGCCCGGGCGCACGGTTCTCTACAAGCACGCCTTGCGCAATGCGCTGCTGCCGACGATCACGATCGTGGCGCTCGATATCGGCTACCTGCTCGGCGGCGTCATCGTGGTCGAGGAAATCTTCGCGCTGCCCGGCATCGGCCGCCAGCTCATCGTCGCGATCCAGAGCCGCGATCTGCCCTCGATCCAGGCTGGCGCGCTGATCATGGCGGCGACCTATGCCGTCGCCAGTTTCCTCGCCGACATCGCCTATGCCCGGCTCGACCGGAGAATCCAGTATGATTGAGCTGTT
This sequence comes from Allobosea vaviloviae, assembly GCF_001298265.1. Lineage (GTDB taxonomy): Bacteria > Pseudomonadota > Alphaproteobacteria > Rhizobiales > Beijerinckiaceae > Allobosea > Allobosea vaviloviae_B. The sequence goes on from NZ_LGSZ01000095.1 coordinate 182,024, forward strand.
GCGCCGCGTGTTGCGCTCGCCGCAGGGCGCTCTCGGGCTTGTCCTGGTGGGGCTGATCCTGCTCGTGGTCATCCTCGGGCCGTGGATCGCGCCCTACAACCCCGAAAGCCTCGCGCCCCTGCAGCGCTACAAGCCGCCGAGCGCGCAATTCTGGCTCGGCACCGACCAGTATGGCCGCGACATCCTGAGCCGCCTGCTGCATGGCGCGCGTGCCACGGTGGTCCTGGCGGTCTTCGCGACGGCGCTCGGCACGCTGGCCGGCGCTCTGATCGGCACGATCTCGGCCTTTCTCGGCGGGCGCAGCGACGAGGCGATCATGCGCACCGTCGATGCGGTGATGTCGATTCCGAGCCTGCTGCTGGCGCTGCTGATCGTCAATCTGCTCGGCAAGAGCAGCCTGAATGCCCTGCTCGCCATCGCCATCGCCTTCACGCCCGGCATGGCGCGGGTGACACGTTCGGTCGCGCTGGCCGTGCGCAAGCAGGACTATGTCAACGCCGCCATCGCGCGCGGCGAGAGCGCCGGCTTCATCGTCTGGCGCGAGATGCTGCCCAATGTCGTGGCGCCGATCATCGTCGAGATGACGATCCGCGTCGCCTTTGCCGTGATGCTGTTTGCGACGTTGAGCTTCCTCGGCCTGGGCGCGCAGCCGCCTGCCTCGGAATGGGGGCTGATGGTCGCTGAAGCCAGGCGCTTCATGCATCTGAGCCCCTGGATGATCCTCTGGCCGAGCCTGGCGGTCGCCTTCGTGGCGATCGGTTTCAATCTCCTCGGCGACGGCCTGCGCGATGCGCTCAACCCGCGCACATGAGGCCAGTCAGCATGGTGCTTTCATGACGCCGATCCTCGACATCACCGGCTATTGCCTCGACTACGCCACGCCGGCGGGCTTCACCCGCGCGCTCGACGAGGTCACGCTCAGCGTCGCCAAGGGCGAGGTGCTGGGTCTCGTCGGCGAATCGGGATCGGGCAAGACCTCGCTGGCCTGGGCGATCATGCGCCATCTCCCCGAGAGCGCGCGCGAAGCAGGCCGCATCAGCCTGGTCGACAAGGATCTGACGACCGCAAGCGCAGCCGAGATCGACGCGTTTCGCGGCCGGCGCATCGGCATGGTCTTCCAGGATCCCAGCACCTCGCTCAACCCCACCTTGCCACTGGGCGAGCAGCTGGCCGAAGTGCTGGAGCATCATCGCGGGCTGACCCGCAAGCAGGCCTGGGCCGAGGGCGAGGCCATGCTCGCCAGGGTCGGCCTCAAGCTTCCCGCGCAGATGATGCAACGCTATCCGCACGAGGCCTCAGGCGGCGAAAAGCAGCGCGTGGTCATCGCGACCGCCTTCGCCTGCCAGCCCGAATGCATCATCTTCGACGAGCCGACGACGGCGCTCGACGTCATCACCGCGCGCCAGATCCTCGATCTCTTCGGCGAGCTGCAGGCCGAGACCGGGGTCGCCTCGCTCTATATCTCTCATGACCTGGCGTTGGTCTCGCGGGTCGCAAACCGGGTCGCGGTCATCCATCGCGGCCGCATCGTCGAGCAGGGCCGGGTGCAGGACGTCTTTGCCGCGCCGCAGGACGCTTATACGCGCGATCTGCTGGCAGCCGTCCCGCGGCCGGACCATCGCCTCGTCGAAGCCGGACCGGGAATGGAGGTCAAGGCGCTGGTCGAGGTCGACAAGGTCAGCGTCCGCTATGGCCGCAAGCCCTTCCTCTCAAAGCTGCTTCGCCGCGAAAACACCCAGTTTACCGGCAATCGCGAGGTCAGCCTGTCGGTGCGGGAGGGCGAAATCCTTGGCATCGTCGGCGAATCCGGCTCCGGCAAGTCGACCCTGGCGAAAGCCCTGACGGGCCTGAACCCGTTCGAGGGCGAACTCCGCTTTGCCGGTCGACCCATCGGTGGGCTGAAGGACATGGACAGGGCCTATCGGCGCGACGTCCAGATCATCTTCCAGCACCCTGATTCCTCGCTCAATCCGCGCCAGCGGATCCGCGAGATCCTGTCGCGCCCGCTCGCGCTTTACGGAACGCCCGAGCAGCGCAGCGACAAGACCGCGATCGGTGCCCTGCTCGAACAGGTGCGACTGCCGGCCGGTTATGCCGATCGCTATCCCCACCAGTTGTCCGGCGGCGAGAAGCAGCGCGTGGCCATCGCGCGCGCCTTTGCCTCCCGGCCGAAGCTGGTGATCTGCGACGAGATCACTTCGGCGCTGGACGTCTCCGTGCAGGCCTCCGTCATCGAGCTGCTGGTCGATTTCCAGAAGCGCTTCGGCACGGCCTATCTGTTCATCACGCACGATCTCAACCTGGTGCGCCAGATCGCCCATCGCATCGCGGTGATGTATCGCGGCGACCTCGTCGATCTGGTCGATGTCGCCGACCTCTCGGGCGGGGCGCTCCACCCCTACACCCGCTCGCTGATCGATGCCATTCCGGCCCCTGCCGCTATCCGAGCCTGACTTCAAGGATCTTACGATGGACCGTACTGCCCTTCTGGCTCGTCTCGACGAGAAAGCCGCCCTCGATTTCCTCAGCGCGATGGCGCGCCACAAGAGCTATTCGGAGACCGAGGGCGAGCGCGTGCTCGCCGCCTTCATGGCCGACAAGATGCGGGAGATCGGCATCGAGGCGGAACTGCAGCCCGTCGTCGGCGAGCGCGTCAACGCGATCGGCCGTTTGAAAGGGGCTGGCGGAGGCAAGAGCCTGCTCTTTAACGGCCATCTCGACACCAATCCGGCGACCGAGGGCTGGACTGTCGATCCATGGGGCGGGCTGGTCGACGACCAGTTCATCTACGGCATCGGCGTTTCCAACATGAAAGCGGGCGACGCGGCCTATTTCTGCGCGGTCAAGACACTGATCGATGCCGGCGTGAAGCTGAAGGGCGACGTCGTGCTGACCTTCGTCGTCGGCGAGCTTCAGGGCGGCGTCGGCACGGTCGCCGCGATCCGCAACGGCGTGAAGGCCGACTACTTCATCAATTCCGAACCGACCGATCTGCAGGCGATCACGATGCATGCCTGCGCCTTCACCTTCGTGATCGAACTCACCGGGAACACCCGCCACCTCTCCAAGCGAGAGCAGGCGGTCGACGCCATCGTCGCGGCCTGCGACCTGATCCCCCGCCTCAATGCGATGACCTTCTCCGGTGCGAAATCCGAGGAGCACCGTTCGATCAACCGGGTTCATGTCGGCATCGTTCATGGCGCGCTCGGCAAGGAGCTGCATGAATGGCGCGCGCCGCAGGTCGCGGACTTCGCCAGGATCAAGGGCTCCGGGCGCTATGCGCCCGGCCAGACCGAAGCCGGAGCCGTTGCCGACATGCGAGCCGAGCTCGATGCTCTGGAGGCGCGCTTTCCTGGGCTCAAGGCCACCATCCGGACGGAGAAGGCCGAAGGCCATCGCTCGATGCCGGCCTTCGAGGTTGCCAAGGACGCCCGTATCGTCAAGACGATCAACGCGGCTTACGAGGAGGTGCGCGGCCAAAGACAGCCGATGGGCGCGATCGCGCCGCCATGCTTCTTTGGCACCGATGCCGGCCATCTTTATGCCGAACTTGGCATGGAAGGCATCGTCTGCGGACCGGGCGGGCGCTACAACACCATGCCCGACGAGCGCGTCGAGATCGTCGATTATCTCGACATGATCCGGATCTACATGCTCTGCATCCTCGATATCTGTGAGATCGCCTGAAACAGCCTGCTGCCGGTTTCCTGGACGGTGGGTTGATCCAGTCCTGTCTTCATTTCGAGCTCGACCGGGCTGAGACAGCCGATGGTCGAGTGCGGCGGACGGTCTTGCAGAACCGCTCGATGCCGTCGCTGAAATCAAGGTCGGCATCGATCCTATCGACGGCCGCTGCGATCTGATCAATTCCCGCTCAAGAGAGTAGCCGCCGGCCTTGTCCAGGCCGTCGCCATCCAGGAAATCGTCAGCGTAGCCAATGCCATCCGGAAGCCATTTGGCTCAGCCGAAGATGACTTTTCGGAACCGCATGAGCGCGATGGCGAAATAGCTCGCGCCGATCGTCGCCAGAAAGAGCAGTTCGGACCAGACGACGTCGAGACCGGCGCCCCGGTAGAGCACTGCCTGTGAGAAGACCACGAAATGAGGCGTGGGGGTGAAAATCCGCATCGTCCATTGCAGCCAGACCGGCATGCTTTCCATCGGCGTGGCCGAACCCGACAGCAATTGCAGGACGACGAAGACGGGGATGGCGAGAAGGCCGAACTGCCCCATCGTGGTCGCGATCGTGCCCAGCAGGATGCCGAGCGCCGCGACCGAAAAGGTATAGATCGCAGCTCCCAGGATGAAGAGGGAGAGCGAGCCGGCGATGGGCACGCCGAGCAGCCACTCAACGACAAGCACGAGCGAAAGCGCGGCCGCGACGAGGATGACCAGCGAATTGGCCATCATCTTTGCGAGCATGATCTCGACCGGTGTCACCGGCATGACCAGGAGATGCTCGACGGTTCCCTGCTCGCGCTCCCGGATCAGCGCCGCGCCGGTCAGCACGATGGTCAAGAGCGTGACGTTGTTGAGGATCTGCATGACCGAACTGAACCAGCTCGAGTCGAGATTGGGGTTGAAGCGCGCCCGCGTGACAAGGTTGATCGGAAGCGTGCTCGTTGCCTCGCGCCCGGCCAGCAGGTTGGTGATTTCCTGGGCGATGATCTGCTGGATGTAGATCGAGCCGTTGCCGGCCTGCGTCATCGCCGTCGCGTCGACGTTGAGTTGCAGCCCGGTCTGCCGTCCGGTCTGGACATCCGCCTGGAAGCGGGGCGGAATCTCGAGGACGAAGACGAGCCGGCCCGCATTCATCTCGCTCTCGATCTCAGCTGGTGTGATCAACGTCACGGTCTTGAAGAGCGGCGGGCCGAAGACGCCGAGCAGGCTGCGCGAGAAGTCCGAGCGATCCTCGTCGACGATGCCGATCGTCAAGTCCCGCGCCTCCAGATTGGCACCGGTCGCGACCGTATAGACCGCAATGCTGAAGGTGTAGGCCACCAGGACGAACATGACAGGGTCGGCCCGGATGCTGCGCAGTTCCTTGAGCGCGAGCTGGAGGATGTTCGAAACGTGGATCGCGAGCCGCTTCATCTCATGCCTCCTGCTTGTTGAGGGCAAGCTGCGCGAGGATGAGGAACAGCAGGAAGAAGCCGGCCAGCACCACGAGATTCGGCCATAGCTCGGCGAAGCCAAGAGCCTTTGTGAAGACCCCGACACTGACCGGCTGATACCAGGCCGGCGGCAGGGCAAGCCCGATGAGACGCCCGCCGCCAGAGAGAGAAGCAACAGGCACCATCAGCCCGGAGAAATTGACCGCCGGGATGATCGAGAGGATGGCCGTCGCGAATACCGCGGAAACCTGCGTGCGCGTGAAGCTCGAGATGAGCTGGCCGAACCCCGTCGTGCTCGCCACGTAAAGCAGGGATGCAAGCGTGAGGAGCCATGCCGACCCCTTGATCGGGACGTCGAAGACGAGCCCGGCCAGGATCGTCAGCAGCACGAAGCTCACCATCGCCACGGCGATATAGGGAAGCTGCTTGCCGAACAGGAATTCGAACTTGCTGATCGGCGTCGAGCGGAAATTGGCGATCGAGCCCGTCTCCTTCTCGCGCACCACAGCGATCGCCGACATGATCGCAGGTATCAAGATGAGCATCAGCATGATCACGCTGGGCACCATGGCGTTGGCGCTCTTGAAAGCCTGGTTGTAGCGAAAGCGCGTCTCGACCGAGACGGCAGTCGGGGCATGGCTCGACGACGCGTGCGCGGCGGCTATTCTCTGTGCGTATTGCGTCGCCAGACCCGTCACATAGCCGCGCGTCGTCTCGGCCCGGAACGGCATCGCACCGTCGAGGGCAATCGACAGCCCAGGCACGCGTCCCGCCTGAAGGTCGCGCCCGAAGGACGGTGGGATCTCGATGGCCAGTTGCAGTTCGCCGCTCTTCAGGCGCGCCTCGAGCTCCGTTGCGGAGCGGATCGGACTGCGTTCGTCGAAATAGCGCGAACTCGAGAAGCTCTCGATCAGCTGCCGGCTTTCCAGCGAGTTGTCCTGGTCGAAGGCGGCAAAGCGCAGGTTTTCGACATCGAAGGAGATGCCGAAACCGAAGGCGAGCATCAACAACAGCGGCGCGAAAAAGGCAAAGCCGAGTCGGATCGGATCGCGCAACAGCTCCATCGCTTCCCGCCGCGAGCAGGCCCATAGCCGTCCGCGATCGAAACGGCGGAGAGGCCGCGCCCGTTCGACGGACTGTGGCGGAACCGACGCGGGGACAGGATCACCCGGGGCGTCGCGGACGGTCCCGGTGGCCTGCTCGAGATAGGAGATGAATGCCGCTTCCAGCGAGGCGCTGCCGCGTTCCCGCACCAGATCCTGCGGCGCGCCGACGGCAAGAACGCGTCCGGCATGCATGAACGAGATGCAGTCGCAGCGTTCCGCCTCGTTCATGAAATGCGTCGACAGGAAGATAGTGACGCCGTCATCGCGCGAGAGGTCGATGAGAATACGCCAGAAGGCATCGCGGGCGATGGGATCGACACCTGACGTCGGCTCGTCCAGGATCAATATCGCCGGTCTATGGAGAACGGCGACCGCCAGCTGCAAACGTTGGCGGATGCCGAGTGGCAGGCTTTCGGGACGCGCATCGGCGACGTCGGCAAGGTCGAAGCGCGAGAGCAGTTCGGCGATGCGCCCGGGAACCTCGGCCTTGGGCAGGTGATACAGCCTGGCGTGAAGCTGCAGATTCTCGAGCACCGTGAGTTCGCTGTAGAGCGAAAACGATTGCGACATGTAGCCGACACGCTGGCGCGTCTCCATGTCGTCGGCCGCGAGCTGCTGGCCGAAGAGCTTCGCCGTCCCGCTGCTTGCTGGCAGGAGCCCGGTCAGCATCTTCATCGTCGTCGACTTGCCGCAGCCATTGGAGCCGAGGAAGCCGAAAATCTCGGCCCGTGCGATCCGGAAACTGACATGGTCGACCGCGACGAAATCGCCGAAGCTGCGCGTCAATCCTTCAGCCTCGATCGCTGGCGTGGGGTCGTCGGTGAACGGCTGCGGCCGCAGCACAACCTTGTGGTGCTGATTGCGCTTGGTCTCAGGCAGCAGCGCGACGAAGGCCTCGTCGAGACTCGCTTCGCCCGCCTTCGCGCGCAGTTCTGCTGCCGTCCCGGTCGCGATGGCCTTGCCATCGTCCATGGCGATCAGCCAGTCGAAGCGTTCGGCTTCTTCCACATAGGCGGTCGCGACGATGACGCTCATACCTGGGCGACGCGCGCGGATCGTGTCGATCAGGTCCCAGAACTGCCTGCGCGAGAGCGGATCGACGCCAGTGGTCGGCTCGTCGAGGATGAGCAGGTCCGGGTCATGGATCAGCGCGCAGCACAGGCTGAGCTTCTGCTTCATGCCGCCCGATAGCTTGGCGGCCGGGCGCTCCTTGAAGGGAGCAAGCCCTGTCGCCGTCAAAAGTTCATCGATCCGGCGCTGACGCTCTGCAGCGTCCTGGCCGAACAGGCGGCCGTGAAAGTCGATGTTCTCCAGGACGCTCAGCGTCGGGTAGAGGTTTCGACCCAGCCCCTGGGGCATGTAAGCGATGCGTCCGACGAGCGCTGTCCTGACCGTGGGATCGGCCATGTCGCCGCCGAGCACATGGACTGTGCCTGTCTGGATGATGCGCACGCCCGCGACCAACGCGAGCAGGGTCGACTTGCCGACGCCGTCTGGCCCGATGACGCCGATCATCCGTCCTGCCGGAATGTCCAGCGTCAGATCGTCGAGGGCGATGCTCTGGCCATATCGATGGGCGACCCGACCAAGGCGGGCGACCGGCACGGTATCCGTCATGGCAACTTCACGGCGAGCGTGTCGGGCCAGACAGCGTCGGGCGCCGTGCGCACGAAGCCAAGGCCGCGCACGCCGGTCTTGACCTGCCTGTGATATTTGGCGAGCAGTTCCGAGTTGAGCTGCAACTTGACCCGGAAGACGAGCTTCTCTCGCTCTTCTGCCGTCTCGACGCTCTTGGGCGTGAACTGCGCATCGGCTGCCACAAAGCCGACGGTCGCGGGGATGACGTATTGCGGCACGGGATCCAGTATGATGCGCGCCGCGTCGCCAAGCGCCAGCTTACCGGCCTGCGAGGCCGGCATATAGACCGTCATGTAGACGTCCGACAGATCGAGAATGGTGATGACGCGGGCTCCGGCCGAGACCACCTCGCCGCTGCGGGCGATCTGATACTGCACGCGGCCGCTGCGCGGTGCCACCAGGACGAGGTCGACCAGAATAGCCTTGACCTGCTCGGCATCGGCTTCGGAGGCGCGGATCGCGAATTGCGCCTGATCGCGCTGGGCTTCCGCTGCGCGCAAAGCAGCGTCTGCAGCATCGGCCTTGGCGAAGCGCTGGTCGTAGACCTGCTTGCTGAGATACCCTTTCTCGACGAGTTCCTTGCCGCGCTCGACATCGTTGCGGGCGAAGAGCTGGTCGCTCTTGCGCTGCGCGATCAGGGCCTCGGCCTCCACCAACGCCTGCCGCGCCCGGAGGACCTGTGCCTGGGCGGAACGAAGCTGGGCTTCGTATTCCGGCGAGGCCACGCGCGCCACGACCTGCCCGGCGGTGACCTCATCGCCCTCCTTGACGCTGACCTCGGCGAGGCGCCCGGCATATTTCGAGGCGACGTCGATCTGCGTCGCCTCTATGCGACCATTGGTCTTGACGATGCCTGGAGGCATCGCGTCTCCGCGCAGGCGTTCGATCAGCGCCTTCAGCCGAGATTGCGCCTGAGCAGCTGGAGGGACCGCAGCGAGAGAACAGATCGTTGCCAGGGTCATCATGGTCAGGTGGGCGGATCGCATTCCCGTGTCTCCGGTCAGTCGAGCGGGCTCTCATGATAGTGAGAGAAAGCTGTCGCTCTTGCGACGAGTTGTCGTGTTCTGCTGCGAGGCAACCGCTTGCGCAATCATGTGGAAGCCGCGATCGGCATCGACTCCCGAGCCTGTGAGCGAGCTGCCGGCATCGCGGGCTAGGAAGGCGGCGACGCGGCCGACATCATCGATAGGCGGCGGTTCGTCAGCAAAGGCTGGTCCATCTCGATCTTCAGCGTTGCAGCACATAGCTGCCGGGCGCATCGGCGAGGGGCGTGAGCCCATTCGCAGCGTCGCCCATGGCAGGTGGCGCAATCCGTTCGGCCGAGGAATGGCTGGCTAGCCAGTCGATCCAGGGCAGCCACCAAGATCCCTCCCGGGTCTCGGCGCGCTCGGCCCATTCGTCCGCGCCGAGGCTGGCATCGCCGTGATGGCGGGTCGCGATGCGGAAGTGACGGCGCGGATGGCCGGGCTCGCTGACGATGCCCGCATTGTGCCCGCCGCTTGCCAGCACGAACGTAACCTCCGCATCGACGAGCGCATGGACCTTGTAGACCGAGCGCCAGGGCGCGACATGGTCGCGCTCGGTTCCGACAATGAAGAGCGGCGTGCGGATGTTCTGCAGGGAGACGGGATGTCCGTCGACCATCAGGTGCCCGGCGGCGAGCGCGTTTCCGAGGTAGAGCTTGCGCAGATACTGCGCATGCATCTTGTAGGGCATGCGCGTCGTGTCCGCGTTCCAGGCCATCAGATCGTTCATCGGCGTGCGCTCGCCCATCAGGTAGTCATGGACGATGCGCGACCAGATCAGGTCGTTGGAGCGCAGGAGCTGGAAGGCGCCGGCCATTTGCCCGGCATCGAGATAGCCCCGGTTCCACATCATGCTCTCGAGAACGTGCAACTGGCTGTCGTCGATGAAGAGCGCCAGTTCGCCGGGCTCGGTGAAGTCGGTCTGCGCGGCAAACAGCGTCAGCGATCCCAGCCTCTCGTCGCCCGAGCGCGCCATCGCCGCAGCGGCAATGGAAAGCAGCGTCCCGCCAAGGCAGTAGCCGGCCGCGTGTATCTTGCGGTCGGGTACGATCACGCCGACCGCATCGAGCGCCGCCATGATGCCGAGCGTCCGGTAATCGTCGAGGCCGAGATCGCGATCCTGTTCCGTCGGGTTGCGCCAGGAGACGCAGAAGACCGTGTGACCCTGGGCGACAAGATGGCGGATCAGCGAGTTCTGCGGCGAGAGATCGAGGATGTAATATTTCATGATCCAGGCGGGCACGATCAGGATCGGTTCGGCCGCTACCGTTTCGGTCGTTGGCGCGTACTGGATCAGCTCGATCAGATGATTGCGGAAGACGACCTTGCCGGGCGTCACGGCGACGTCACGCCCAACGACGAAGCCCTCGGTTCCAACCGGCGGCTCACCTGTCGCTTGCCGGGCGGTGTCCTCGAGCCAGTTTCGGAAACCCTCCACGAGATTGGCGCCACCGCTCGCCAAGGTCTTCTCGACGACATCGGGATTGGCGAAGGGAAGGTTGGAGGGAGAGGCCATGTCGAGGAGCTGGCGGGTCGTGAAGGACACGACATCCTCGTGGTGGGGCGTCACGCCGGGCACCTCATGGGTGACATTGTGCCACCATTGCTGGTTCAGCAGGAAGGCCTGGGACCAGACATTATAGGGAAAGCGGCGCCAGGCCTCGCTGCGGAAACGATCATCGCCTGGTAGGGGCTCAATGCAGGCCGGAGCTTCGGCATTCAGTCCGGATGCCGCGACATGGCCGAGAAGCCGGCTCGCCTTGCGCCCGGCCTTATAGGCGAGTTCCGCCCGTTTGCCAGGTGCCGCCGCCAGATGGATCGACCAGTCGATGAAGGCGAGCGCAAGCGCCGCCGGCGAGAGACCGCCGGTGAGCTGCGCGCTCAAGGCCTCGCGCGCGCGGTCGATCGAAGCAAAGGCTTCGAGGCTCAGAGCCTCGGATTTGGCGTCGAAGTCCAGCATCGAGGCGCTGGTGGGGTGGGAGGGAGCCAGGGCAGTCATCCGCAGTCCTTTCGCATCGGGCCGGCAGTCCATGTCGACATCAAGCCCTGCGGGCCGCCGGCCCATATTGGAGGAAGCCACCGTGGGAGATGGCGGTCGTCAGCGTGCGGTCGAACAGGCGGTAGACAAGGGGGCGTCGACATCGGCCACGATATCTGCGGTTGCGTTGACTCATCGAAAGCTCGCGGGAGCCGGGAGATGCTGGCTTCGAGGCCGAGCATGCGTGTGGTGTGCGCGCAACGGCAGACGACGCCAGTTATCGACAATGTCGGGGCTCCGGCCGAACCCGTCAGCAGGACTGCGCACCGAGGCCTAGGAGCTCATCTGTCGGTCGTCGTTGATCTCGATCAACGTCGCGATCGGCTACTGGCTCCGGCGTCATCGGTGACCTTGAACGGCGTGTTGCGGCGGCCGTCGAGCGTTACAACCATGCCCGCTACAACGAGAGCCTCGGCAATCTCACGCAAGCCGATGTCTGCTTCGGCTGCGGGCAGACCATCCCGACCGACGCGAAAGGATCAGGCGCCAGGCCATCCAGGAGAGACGGCTGCAGCACCACCAGCAGGCCTCATAAGCTCAAACCCGGACGAACCAGAACCTCCGTTCCTGAGACGCCGGAACAGTCTCAAATCATCTGACGCCGAACAACAGTGCGATCCGCATGCCTGCTGCGATCCATCGCGTGATCGCGTTCCGCACCGACGTTTCGTCGATGTGGTGCATGATCACAGCGAACTCGTCGCCTCCGATCCGCGCGAGCACATCGGAGGAACGGATTGACGATGTCAGGACCTGGCCACCGCGACCAGGGCGGTATCGCGACGGCATGGCCGTACCTGTCGTTGACCGTCTTGAAATTGTCGACGTCGATCACGACAAGGACTGCACGGCCGAAGCGGGGGCGCTGCGCTTGACGCGTGATGGCCCCGTCACATCCGCCGGACCCCGCCGATAGAGCTGCGACCCAAATGGATTGCGGCGAGGCATCGCAGGTTATCCCCCTCAGTTGTACCACCAGCGATGCGGATTGCCGCGAGTCTGGATCTCGACGAGAAACTCGCCGTGCTCCGTCGTCTTGCTGGGCTTGATCGTCTTGAGCTTGCTGAAGATCTCGCCGGCGGCCTTGTAGTTGGTCGCGTTGTAGTGCGCCCAGGCACGCAGTTCCTGCATGCCCACCGGCATCGATCTCTGATGATTGTCGAGCAGCGCGGCCGCTTCCGCGAACTTTCCAGCCTCGTAGAGCCGGACGCTCTCGCGCATCGCGCTGGTCATCACGCCGCCTCCCGCGACGCGCCGCGCGGACCGCGGCGAGGTCGGGTCCTGTCCACCCAGACGATCCAGCGAGGCGACCGCTGGATAGTGCTGCTTGTAGGCATTGACGGTCGCGAGCGCGGTGGCGTTGTCGTTCAGCCTGCGGGCCGTGACGACCAGACCGACGACGGCCTCCTCGGACGGAGCCCAGGCGATCGAGCGCTCGAACCACGCACGGGCGAGCGCGAAACTCCTGGCGTTGTAGAGGCTCCATCCCAAGGCCTGCGCGCCCAGAGCCGACCGATCCTTGTTGATGACGTCTTCGAGACGCGCCTGCCGCTCCGGCGTGAGCGGTTTCGCCATCGGGCCGGTGATGTCGGACGCGACGATCTCGATATAGGCCTTGCGGATCAGAGCGTCCGCGTCGCGATGGCGATAGGCGAGTTCCTCCGCCTGATCGAGGTCACCTGCGTTTCGCAGCGCCAGAACATAACCCTCGACATATTTCGGTTTCGCGGCTGTCTTGACGGCCAGAGCAAACCACTCTTTGGCGGCGGCGTAGTCCTTGCGCCCGAACTGGAGCCATCCCAGCAGCGCGGCGTCGTCGGCCGTGCCGCGGCGAGCCGAGGTTTCGATCAGCTTGAGCTCGCGGGCATCGGGCATCTCCGTCGTTTCGCCGTTCGAGGCCTGGCCGATCTTGCGGCGGATCATGTCGATGCCGACCGCATCGAATTCGGCTCCGGCGCCTCGGCGCTTGCCCAGCGCGATCAACTCCTGGACGGTCGGCGCCGGCAGGACTGTCGAGGCCTTCTGCACAGTGGCCAGGCGTTCCTGACTGTTGTCGCAATTGGTGAGGATGTAGCGATAGACCTCGACCGCCCGGGACGGTTCATCGATGCCGGAGAAGGCTTCGGCGACGCGCCAGAGCAGGTCGATCTCGCGGCAGACGAGGAGATCCTCGGCGGCCGTGGCGAGTTCGATGACACGGGGCCAGTCTCGGCCATCCGCCGCGATGGCGATGGCTTCGCGCCGCTCGGCCTGCACGAGCTTGCTCGCGAGGTCGGCGGATGGCGCGAAATCCGGCCGTTCCGCCTGCAGGTTTGCGATCCGCTCGCGCAGCTCTTCGTAGCGCTTGGCGGTGAAGAGAGCCCAGAGCGGCTGCTCGTCGATTGTCGCGCCGCTCTGGCTGAAGAGATCCTCCGGCGGCTGCCAGCTGGAATGCAGCGTCTTCAGGCGGCGGATCTCGGCGGCGACGCGGGCGGTGTCGCCCTGGCCAGCATAATAGCGCAGGGCGCTCTCATCGACCGCCTTGGTGGCTGTCTGGGAAGAGGCGCGGGTTGCGCTCGTGGGAGCGGCCAGCCTGAGGCCGACCGCCCTGGCGGCGCCCGGCTGCTGCGTCGGCGCCGGCACGTCGTTCTTGAGGGCATTCTGCGCCTTTGCCGGACCAAGCACGACCATGGCGGCGATGGTGGAAATCAGAAGCGACTTCAGAGACATCTTGGCCTTCTCTCACTGATTGCGAGCGTGCTCAGCAGGGCCAGCGTTGCAGGGTAGTAGAGTTCGTTCGCGGCGGTTGCCAGCGACGCCGGAACCGGGCGGCCGGCAGCGACGCACTGGGTCAGGGCAAAGATCAGGCGGTAGCCGGCCCCATCGAAATTGCCGCTCGCCTTGCCGTCGTCGATGTCGAGGATGAAAGGCCCGATGTCCTCCGTCGGGTTCCACATCGCAACGAACGGCCGCAGATGCTCAGGCGGAACGTGGTTCGACCATGCCAGATACAACGGGATTCGAATCGCATTGTAGCTGAAGCGTCGCTCGAACTGTGCCGCCGGCGCACTCCGCTCGGCACCCAGCGCGAGCCATTCCGGCGGCACGCGCAGCGGCCCGAAGCGGCCTTCGCTGAGGAGCTTCAGGCCGGACCGTCGCAATCCGGCCCAGTCATGCTCAACTGCCATGACCTCGAGCCGGTCGATGGCCGGAAAGACCCAGTAGGACAGGTTGACCACCGGGCCATCCGGTTGTGATTTGGCATCAAACCCGACTACGCCGGGCAGGAGGACCGGGCCGACACGCGTGGTGATGACGTTGTGCTTGAAGATCGCCGCAGCGATGCGCTTCATCGCCTGCGTGTATTCGGGGACATCCCAGCGGAGTCCGGCCTCGCCCAGCGCCCAGGCGATCAGAAGGTCGCCGTCGCTCGCGTTGTTGCGATCGGTGACGTTGGGCGTGCTGCCCGGCTCCCAGCGCCAGGCCGCCAGCCCATCGCCGCGGATGTAAAGTTCGCGCGCGGTCCAGCGCCAGATCCGATCGAATGTCTCGCGATCCTGCGTGGCGACCGCGAGCACCAGGGCGTAGCCCTGCCCCTCCGAATGGCTGATATTGCCATTGCCGTTGTCGATGACGCGGCCATCCGGCTTGACGAAGGCCGCCTTGTAGGCCGGCCAATTCCTGGCGAGCAGCATGGCGCCCTGTGGTCCCTGTTGCAGCGATGCGGCCCGGTTCACGGCCGTCCCCTCCGGACGCGGCGCCGCTGCCGTGCCGCTGCTGGCAGTCAGTACGGCGGCAAGCGCCGCGCCGGTGAGCCTCGGACTGGCGGCCATCACGTCCGCCGCCCCTTCAGAACCAGCGCCGTCGTGACCGCGAGCAGCAGCGACAGCATGATCAGGCCCCCGAGATAGTAGCTCTGGTTCAGCGAGAGCCACCCCGCGACGGAGAGCCTGAGATTGGCCGGCGATGGATAGGCAGTCGGAAGGTAGTGCCGCTCCTGCGCGGCCCGGTTCTCAGGCGCCCAGCTTTCCAGGCGCAGCAGCGCAGCCTCGCCGTTGAAGCGACTCCAGGCATGGGCCGTTGTCGCCTTGGCGATCAGTGCGTCGAGCACCTCCGGATCGGAGGCCAGAATCATCGTCTTGATGTCGGGGAGCGGTCGCCGCTCAAAGACACCGCGCCAGCTCTGCGGTGGCATCGCGCCGATCTCCTGTAGGATCGTCAGCCCGTCGCTCGCCAACAGGGGTGAGACATCGCCGGCCCGCTTGCGCATGTCACGCTCGATGAGGCCGAAATCGTCCAGCCATGTCGTGATGGGGCCGAGATCGCCACGCAGCAGGCTGCCCGCGAGACTGCCGACGGCACCGACGCGCAGGCGCTCGGCGAGCGACGTTGCGCTGCCTTCGCCGGTTGCCGCGAGGGCCATCTCGGCGACCGCCGCAGCATCCGATGTTTCGATCTCACGCATGCCCGCCTCGGCAGCGACGGTTGGCTCGGCGGCCATCATCGAGCGCGCGAGCGTCTGCGACGCTTCGCCCGGGGGCCCGAAGAAGAGCCCCGAGGTCCCCGGATCATCGAGCCCGCCGAAGCGGAAGTTGACGGGCACTGCGGCGCGCGCCGCAGCGCTCATCCGGCCGATCCAGGTCATCGCCGCGTTGAGATAGGCCGGGCTGGCCGAGGAGACGGCAACCGTCGTCGGCTGCTCGCGTCCGAGATAGGGATAGGCATGGCTGAGGGTCGCCGACAGGCTCGGCAATGTGGTGACACGGGCCAGCGAGCCGAAGCTGAGGCGGCTCGTCCCCGCGATGAGCAGCCGCGGATGGGAGGGGCGAGGCGCGGTCGCGTTGCAGGCCCGGTCGGAACCGGTCATGTCGGCCTCGACCGTGACCGTGTTGGCGCCGGCCTTGAACATCTGGATCGGCAGGTCGACGCGGCTCTGTTCGAGTTGGGACGAGCCGCCCTGGTTGACCGGCACAACGGCGGCGATCTGGTCGTTGATGCGGATGTTGACGCGCCGGCCTGCGGCGGCGGCGCCGAGGAATATCGATTCGAGATCCAGCCGTGCCGCGCCATAGGGAGCGGCAAAGAAGTCGCTCGGCATGGTGAGCCGCATGGACGACTGAAAGAAATTGCCGTCGAAGGCCCTGCTTTCGAAGCCGAGTTCGCTGAAGGTCAGCCGCACGCCCTCGCGCACCGGGCGGCCAATGGTGTTGGCGAGGGCTCGGCGCCCTGGCTCCGAGCCCATTTTGTTCGCTGTGTTCGCCGCCTCGATCAGGCGCTGGAGCGTTCGCTCGCGGTCGGGCCCGGACGAGAGCGTCAGCATCGTGCGCCCTGTGACCGCGTCGTGCAGATATGAAAGGCCAGGCTCCCCGTCCAGCGACGTCGAACCGGCAGGCGGATTGCCGCTCAGGACGAGGTCGATCCCGGGGCCCTCGCCACGCGCCTCGGCGACGTCGATGATCGGTCGCTGAATTCCGGCCGCAAGCACGATCGCATTGATCGCCCGCATCGCAGCGTCGAGTTCGGTTGCCTCGGCGGTCGCGGCCAGGCGCAGACGGATCGGCGTGCGTTCGACGCCGCTCGCGGCCAGCGCCGGCAGATCGGCGACGCGGCGAAGCACCGGCATGCTCTGAAGGCCCAGAAAGCCGCTGCGGTTGAGCGAAATCGCGCTCCACAGCTCATAAGTGGCTCGCACACTGCAATCGACGCGGTGGCGCTGGCTGGCGATCAGGCGAACCGAATTGTAGCCGGGCACGACCACGCCCGGTGGGATCGCAAGCGTGGCGATGGACTCCGCCGCGCTTGAATCCAGCCTCAGTTCGCCAACGGTCTGGTCGTTGATGCGGACTGTCAGGCGCGAGGTTTCAGGCAGATTCGAAACGGCGCTGAGATAGCTGACGCGGAACGCCGTTGCGCGCAGCGCCTCGGCCTGCGTCAGGAAGATCGCCCGCTCGTCCACGCTCTGCTCGCCGTTCAGGCGCAGAACGTCGTCCATCATCGCCAGCGGTCGGAAGCTCGCTTCCGAGATGGGGCGCTGCCCCGGACGAGCGGGCTGGGAGAGCTTGAGATTGGTTCCTGGCAAGGCCGTCTGGGCCTGCGCGGTGATCGCCAGTCCAATTGTCGCAAACAGCAAGATGATACTGGGCCGCGCACGCATGGCAGATGCTCCGGTGGTCATAGCAATGAAGGGGCTCAGGCGCGGGTGCCGGGCGCGAAATCGGCCAGGCTGACGTCCGGCACGCGTGCGCTACGCCCGCTCGCTGGCGGTGCCACGGCGGGCCGGACGACGGCGGGGGCCGGTTCGGAAGCAAGGCCGGTTTGCGGCAGCGCTTCGGGGGAGCGTATGCCGGGGGGCGGCAAGACGGCCTGCTGGCCTGTCGCGTTGGCCCGGACGTTGCGGCGGAACAGGAGGAAGAACAGACCGCGCAGGGCCTCGCGGGCCGCCCAGACCAGGGTGCGGGCGGTGCCGACGAGCAGGCCCTGGCGGTTCTGGCGGGACGCCCGCAAAGCCCGCATGGCCGACAGATCGCCATAAGCGATATCGGCGATGATGCGATAGCGATCGCAGTTGTTGCCGAGGAAGCGCAGGCCGAGCGAGCGGCGATCGTCGACGCTGGTCGCGGAGGTGATCGCCACCTCTGCCGAGAGGGGCGCGCCCGCCCGGCTGTCGATGCGGATGGTCGCCTGATGGCGACCAGGCATCACCAGCTGGCCGAACTGACGGCCATCGCCACCGGCGATCTCGGCTTTCAGGCCACCGACGGATGCGTCCTTCACGATGATCGGCACTTCCTGGTCGCCGATGAGCAGCGAGCCGCGGCGGCTGACATCGAGCCGCTGAATCTTGCGGCGCTCTCGGCGCTCGGAGACCACGCCCAACGCAAGACCGGCCATGACGGTGTTGAAGACGTTCCAGGCTCCGATGACGATCAGCAGATCGCGGGCGGCCGGTTCCATCGCGTAGCGATATGCGGTGTAAACGAATGTCGCGAGCAGGAAAGCGAAGATCGCGTAGAACGGCCAAGCCAGCGGCGACAATTCATCCTCGGCCAGCGAGTTGCCCTTCTGCGTGACGTTGAATTTCGGCGCGCGAGGGTTGGCGATGACGCTCATGACGGCGCGCAGCAGATAGACGCTCTGGATGTATTCGTAGAGTTCCGAAATCCAGGGCCAGCGCAGGCTCCCATAGAGGTAATGCTGGATCAGGATGACGGCGACGATATAGGTCAACGTATAGGCGACGAAACTCTGCGGCGACGCGTTGTAGATCTGCAGGTTGAAGAGGATGAAGAACAACGGTGAGATCATGAAGATCAGCCGCGATAGCGGAAATAGCCAGAACAGGTTGCTGGAGGTGTAGCAGAGGCGCTGCGGGAGGCTCAGACCTTTGTTGAAGAGCGGGTTCTTCAGCATGAAGATCTGCAGCATGCCGCGGCACCAGCGCGAGCGCTGTCCGATGAAGGACTCGAAGGTCTCCGGCTGCAGACCCGCGATCAGCGGCTTGTCGACATAAAGGCTTTTCCAGCCGCGCGAATGCAGTTCCAGTGCGGATTCGCAGTCTTCCGTGATGGTGACGCCGGCGAAGCCGCCGACTTCATCCAGCGCCGCACGCCGCAGCACCGCCGCCGAGCCGCAGAAGAAGGCAGCGTTCCAGCTGTCCAGCCCCTTCTGGATCGCGCCGTAGAACATCTCGTTCTCGGACGGCATCGCCTTGAAGGTCTGGAGATTGCGCTCCAGCGGATCAGCATTGATGAAGAAGTGCGGTGTCTGGACCAGGAACAGCTTCGGTTCAGTGGCGAAGTGCCCGACAGTCTCGCGCAGGAACTCCCGCGCCGGGACATGGTCCGCATCGAAGACGACGACGAGGTCGCCGGCTGAATGCGCGAGGCCGTTGTTCAGATTGCCGGCCTTGGCGTGGACGTTGCGCTCACGCGTCAGATAGGTGACGCCGAGTTCGGCACAGAGCTGCTGCAAATCGGCGCGACGGGCTCGCGCCGTCAGCGAAACCGCATCGTCGAAGGAATAGAACTTCTCGTCGGTGCCACCGTCGTCCAGCAGGAAGACTTTCAGCTTGTGCTGTGGATAGTCGAGGGCCTTGGCCGCCGCCAGCGTCGTGGCGACGAGGTCGCGCTCTTCGTTGTAGGAGGGAACGAAAACATCGACCGACGGCAGGTCCTCTTCTCTCAACTGTGGCGCGGCCGGGCGTGTGATGGGCTGGGCATTCACGAACAGGCCGAGGGCGAGCATCGTGATGCAGAACAGGTCGGCCACCAGCAGCAACATGCCGGGGATGAAGTCCGCGATCTGACTTGGGTCGGGTATTGTCTCCGCAATGCGCCAGTACAGATAGCGAATGACGATGATTGAGCCCAGCGCGAGAAAGATATGACGAAACACGCCACCGAGACGAAGCCAAGAAATAACGATCATTAAGCCGATTGAAATGATCGAAAAAAAGAAGTGAAGTTTCGTGCCGATAGGCTGAGTTACGAAAAAAACGAACGATACAGCAGAAAAAATCCACGTCGTGCGCATAAAAATATCAAACATTTCGGCCGCCTCATCTCGATTTGCGGCTCTCAATAATTATAGAATCTTACAGTATCTTCTTTTAATTTGACGATATTTTGCTGTCTTGCTGTAACGCTTTGTTAAGCATCAAGCCGTGGAGACTTCACTCAGGGGGCTTCGCTTGATAGACAGACACGGAACATTCCGGACCGAACGCCGCAACGCCGCTGGTTTTTGAGCCTGCCCGATGCCCGGGAGAAAGTGGAGGCTGGGCGAAGGGCGTACAACGAGCTACGACCTCATCGTGCGATCAGGAACAAGACCCCGATATCGCGCGTCAATCGGTCACCGGCTTCCCACGGTGACCGTTGACCCCCTGAAAGCGGCCAGCAGGGCCGCCCAGCATAGGGGCAGGCTCACCTCGGACCTTCCCCAGCCCGCGCTGTCGCAAAATCGGGAAGCACTTGACAGGGCCCGGTAGGGCCCTCGTCAGAGTCTGGCTTCACGGCTTGGGCGAGACGGTTGCCGCCCTGAACCGTCCCCTCTTCGCCGCTTTTCTGCCGACAAGGGCTGGCAGGGACGAGCGAAGACCGCTCGTCCCTGCCAAACCGCTCTATTGGCCGATCTTGACCTTCAGGAACTCGCCGATCGTGCCGTTCCAGGTTGTGACGCATTCCGCGCCGCAGCGGCCGGCGAAGGCGGGCAGGATGACCTTGGTCAGAGCGTCCTTGCGCAGCGCTTCGTCTTCCGCCGTCACGGCGACAAGCTTCATCGCCGCCGGGGCACCCTCGCTGCAGGCCTTGCCGGTATTGCAGTCGAGGCCGGTCTGGGTCTCGGTCTTGGCCTGATCAAAGATCGAGTCCTCGAGCTTGCGTAGGTTGGTGGCAAGGAAGGCCTGAACCTTCGGATCGAGCGTATTCCACCATTTCAGATTGGCGAGCTGGGCCGAGAGCCCGAAATTGATCGGCATCGGCGAGATGAACTTCGCCGCCTCATGCCATTTCGAGCGATAGCCCGAGAGCGCGCCCGTGATGGCGCAGTCGATGACGCCGCTCGCCAGCGCCGGCTGAACCTCGGCGAAGGCGAGGTTGATCGGCGAGCCGCCGATATGGCTGACGAAGGCCTGCTGCGAGGCGCCGGACGCCCGGACCTTGCGGCCCTTCAGGTCCGACACCTTGGTGAAGGCGTCGCGGCAATAGATCACCTGTGCCTGGTAGGTGCCGAAGCCGAGCAGCTTGAGGCCATGCTTCTCCTCGAGGAACTTGGCGTAGGTCGGGCGGAAGACGTCGACGACCTTCTGCAGTTCCTCGACCGAGCCGACGAGGCCGACGAGATCGGTCGCCTCGTTCATCGGGACCTCGCCTGAGTTATAGTTCAGCACGGTTGTCGCGAACTGAAGGGTGCCAGCCGAGACGAGCCGGAAGATCTCCGGCCCCTTGAAGCCGAGTTCGGTGAAGGGCTTGACCTGCACCTTGATGGCCCCGCCGGATTCCTTTGGGACCGTCTCGTTCCAGAACGGCACCTCGCGGTTGGTGTACATCGACAGATTGCCGATGCTGCCGACGGCGTTGAAGCTCGTCGCGGGCAGGCCCTGGGCGTGGGCGGCGCCGCAGAAGAGGGTGCCGGCAAGGGCGGCGATCGGGACCAGACGTTTCATCGCAAGCTTCTCCTCTTTCGGTTGGGTCATGACGGCTTCAGCCGCCGGCTTTCGGGTTCAGGATGGTCGGCAGCCAGAGTGCCAGCTGGGGGAAGGCGATCAGGATCGCGATCATCACCAGCATCGCCAGCACGAAGGGCAGCGCGCCGATGCACAGGTCCATGAAATTGCCTTTCCCGCGCACGGCCTGGACGACGTAGAGGTTGAGGCCGACCGGGGGTGTGATCAGCGCCGCCTCCATCAGGATGACGAAGATGATGCCCCACCAGACCGGGCTGTAGCCGAGCGCCGTGATCACGGGGACGACGACCGGCGTCGTCGCGATCATCATCGACAGCGTCTCCATGAAGCAGCCGAGGATCAGGTAGAACACCACGATTGCCACGAGCATGCCGAGCGGCGGCCAGCCCAGCGACAGCACGAGATCGGTGATTGCCTTCACCAACCCGATCGAGACCATGACGAAGTTGAGGAAGAAGGCGGCGATGACGATCAGCATCACCATGCAGGTCGTCCGCACCGTGCCCTCGAAGGCATGCAGCAGCACAGGCAGGGTCAGCTGGCGGTTGGCCGCGACGAGGCACAGGGTCGCCATCAGTCCAAGCGCAGCGGCCTCGGTCGGCGTCGCGATGCCGGCATAGATCGAGCCGACGACGACGAGGAAGAGCCCCAGCGGCGGGATGAGATGGCGCAGCCCCGCGACGCGCTGGCGCCCAAGGTCGCCGGTGTCGACCTTGGGGCCGGCCCAGTCCGGCCGGTAGAGCGCCAGGCCGAGCACGATCAGCGAGAACAGCCCGGCCAGCAGGAAGCCAGGGATGAAGCCCGCCGCATAGAGATCGGCCACCGACGTGTCGGTCAAAACGGCGTAGATGATCATGTTGATCGAGGGCGGGATCAGGATGCCGAGCGTGCCACCGGCCGCGATCGAGCCCAGGAAGAGCGGCCGGTTGTAGCCGCCCTTGTCCATGTTGGGGATCGCGACCGTGCCGATCGTCGCCGCCGTCGCCACCGACGAGCCAGAGGTGGCCGCGAAGATCGCGCTCGCGGCGATGTTGGTGTGGATCAGCCGGCCGGGAACGCGCGCGAACCAGGGCGAGAGCGCGCTGAACAGCCGCTCGCTCATGCCTGAGCGATGCATCAATTCGCCCATCATGATGAACATCGGGGCGGCGATCAGGATGAAGTCGTTGGAGGAGTTCCAGGCCAGCTCGCCCACGGCCCCGGTCATTGGGAAGAAGGCGTAGTTGGCCTGCAGCACATAGGCCATCAGGGCGAGCGCCGCCGCAACGGGAATGCTCAACCCCACCAGGGCGACGAGCAGGGACAGCGCGGTACCGATCACGAGCGGGCCTCCACGCCGGCGGCCGGGTTCTCGACACCGGATTGCTCGATTTCCTCGGTCACCCGCAGCGAGCCGATCAGGGCTTCGAAGCCGGCCCGATCATGCGCCATTAGCCGGGCGATCGCCTGGATCGGGATCAGAACCGCCATGCAGGCGAACCAGACCAGGCCGACGCACCAGACCCCCTGCGGCAGCACCATCGGGACCTGTAGTTGCGACACCGACTTGGCGTTCAAGGCCCAGGATTGTGCCAGCGTCCCCCAGGCGAACCAGGCCAGCGCCACGGCGATCAGCGCCAGCGACAGCGAGGCGACGATGTCGCAGACGATCCGGACCTTGCCGGGCAGCACGTCGAGCAGGATGTCGACCCGGATATTGGCCTTGGAGGTGACGGTGAAGGCCAACCCCAGCCCGATGCAGGCCGCCAGCGCATAGCCCGAGATCTCGAAGCTCTCGACCATGCCGCGCTTGAACAGGTAGCGCGTGATCACGTCGATGGTGATGAGCAGGCTGCAGCCGAAGAGCACGATCGCACCGGCGGCCCAGGCCAGGATGCGCGAGATGCGCTGCGGCAGCGGCTCGTCGGGAAGAAGGCGGGAGAAGTCACTCATGCCGGCTTTGGGGCGCGAGCCCGGGCAAGCCGCCCTGGGCGATGCGAGCGCGTGGTCGGTTTCATCAAGGCCGGTCTCCAGGCGCCCGCTGCGCCTCGTCTTCGCATGTGACCATGCGTCGGGGGCGTCATGCAATAGTCCCGCCAGCGCGATGCCGCGCCGGTCATGTGACGTATCCATCGGCCCTGTCGGCGGCGGTCGCCGCGGGGTCGCGCTCGCCGGGGTCGCCATGGCCGCCGCCGCCGGGCGTCTCCGTGCGGACGATGTCGCCGGCCTTCAGCATGCAGCCGATGGTCTTGGCCGCCAGTTCCGTGACCTGTCCGTCGCGGATCAGGCTGAGGCGGCCGCCGCGCCCCGGTTCGCCGCCGGCCAGCCCGTAAGGCTGCGAGGCGAAGGCGTCGAAGGAGGCGTTGAGCAGGCCGTGCTCGGCGATGAAGCGCCATTCGCGCACCAGCCCCAACCCGCCGCGCATCCGACCCGCGCCGCCCGAACCGGGCAGGAAGCCGTAATGCGTGAAGCGCAGCGGGAAGATCGCCTCGATCATCTCGATGGGCGTGTTCTGGCCGTTGTGGAATCCGGCCGAGAGGCCCGAGGGGCCGTCCGCCTCCGGATGGCCGCCCCAGCCGCCGATCTCGGCGTCGAAATAAACCTGCCGGCGGCCATCCGCATGGCGGATATTGACCGCGTGGTTGAAGGTCACGCCGTAATAGGAGGCGGGGATGCGCTCGGGAACCGCCTCCGCGAAGGCCTTCAGCACCGCGGTCGCGATCCGGTGGCCGGTCAGCATGCGCATCGAGACCGGCGCAGGAAACTGGGCGCTGACGAGCAGCCCGTCCGGTGCGCTGACGGTGATCGGCCGGTAGCAGCCGGAATTGGCGGTCGCTTCGATGCCGGACGCCGCGATCACGGCGTAATAAACCGCCGAGCGGGTCGTCGCCATCGTCGCATTGATCGGCCCGCGCGCCTGGGGCGAGGAGCCGGCGAAGTCGACGGTCAGCGCATCGCCTGCGATCGTCAGCGTCACCGCGATGCGCTTTTGCCCGGTGTCCATGCCATCACCGTCGACGAAATCCTCCGCCTGGTAGACGCCGTCGGGCAGCGCGGTCAGCGCCGCGCGCATCGCCGTCTCGGAATGGTCGAGCAGGGCCTCGCCGACATCGCGCAGCGTCTCGACGCCATAGCGCGCCGCGAGCTGCCGCATCGCCCGCGCCCCGACCTCGAGCGCCGCGATCTGGCTGAGGAAATCGCCGCGGAAGGTCTCGGGCTCGCGAACATTCTGCAGGATGGTGGCGAAGAGATCGTCCTGCATCTCGCCTTCGCGGACGATCTTCACCGGCGGCAGCCGCAGGCCCTCCTGGAAGATCTCGACCGCATGAGCGTTGTAGCCGCCCGCTGCGCCGCCGCCGACATCGACATGGTGGATCAGGACGCAGGTGATGGCGATGCGCGCGCCCTCGACGAAGATCGGCTTGAAGGCGAGGAAATCCGGCAGATGCTGGCCGCCGCAATAGGGATCGTTGGTGACGACGACATCGCCCTCGCGCCAGCGCTCCAGCGGCAGATGCCGGGCGATGATCTCCTGCAGGCAGAGCTCCATCGAATTGAGATGGACCGGCATGCGCGCCGCCTGGGCGATGTTGCGGCCCTCGCCGTCGAACACCGCCGTCGAATAGTCGAGCAGCTCGCGCACCGTGGTCGAGCGGCTGGTGCGCCAGACCGTGATCGACATCTCCTCGGCGGCCGAGACCAGCGCATGCGAGACGATTTCGAGGAGGACGGGATCGACCTTGCTCGTGCTCCCAATTCCCGCTTCGCTCATGCTCCCAACTCCCGCTTCGCGATGAGATCGCCGGAATCAGCCACGTCGAGCGACCAGCCCGCGGGGATCAGCAGCGTCGTGTAGTCCTGCTCGATGATGGCCGGACCATCGACCCGGGTTCCCGCAGCGAGGCTGTCCTGCTGGTGGACCGGCGCCGAGATCCAGCCGCAGTTGAGGTGGACGTCGCGATGGCGCGGTGCGGCTGACGATACCGGCACCGGAGCAATGTTGGCCGCCATGCCATCGAGCATCCCGATGGCAGCCAGCCTCAAGGTGACGAGCTCGACCGTCTCGGAGGGGTCGTCGAAGGAAAAGCGCTGGCGATGGAGCTCGTGGAAGCGCTGGCAGAGCGCCTCCAGCTGCGCATCGTCGTCGGGGGCAGCGGCAAGCGGGACGAGAAGCTCGAAGGCCTGGCCGCGATAGCGCAGGTCGGCAGCCAGATCGAGACGGCAGTTGCCGCTGGTAAGTCCGTCAGCGGCGAGGAGAGCCTCTCCCTCGCGCAACAGTTCCGCAGCGAGATCGCGCAGGGCAGCGCCGGCGCCGGGCTTCAGCAGCAGCACCTTCGTCCGCGCCAGGTCGTGCACGACGTCGGACTGCAGGATGCCATGCGCGGAGAAGGTCGACGGATCCTTCGGAAAGATCACGGTCGTCATGCCGAGTTCCTCGGCGACTTCGACGGCATGAAGGCCGCCTGCACCCCCAAACGACATCAGCGCGAAATCGCGTGGATCCAGTCCTCGCTCGAACAGCGAGAGCTTGATCGCACCGGCGAGCTTGGCGACGAGGACGGCGAGGATGCCCGACGCGGCTCGATCGCGTTCGAGTCCGAGCGGTTCGGCGATGCAGCGGTCGAGCGCTGCCCGCGCACCGTCGAGATCGAGAGCAAAGGTCCCCCCGAGAAAGGTGACCGGATCGAGCCGGCCCAGGATCAGGTTGACGTCGGTGACGGTTGGTTCGGTGCCGCCGCGGCCGTAGCAGACGGGTCCCGGCTTGGCACCGGCGCTGCGTGGCCCAACCTGCAGGCGGCCCGAGGCGTCGAGCGAGGCGATCGAGCCGCCGCCTGCGCCAATCGTGCGCATGTCGACCATCGGAACGCGCATCGCCAGCCCATCGACGTCACCCTGCGTGACGACAGTGCGTGACCCATCGCGGATCACCGCCACATCGTAGCTCGTGCCCCCCATGTCGACGCCGACGACGTTGGCGAAGCCGAGTTGGCGAGCGACGCCCTCCGCTGCCAGCACGCCGCCCGAAGGGCCCGACAGCAGTAATTTGACGGGCGCTTCGCCAGCCGCCCGCGGCGTGGTCGCGCCGCCATTCGACTGTACGAGATAAAGCGGCGCGCTGAGGCCTTCCGATGCGATGCGTTTCAGCAGCGAATCGACGTAGCGTCGAACGACCGGGATCAGCAGGGCGTTGAGCACGGTGGTGGAGGTGCGCTCGAACTCCCGGATCTCTGGCGAGACCTCGTGCGAACACGACACGGCGACATCCGGCAGGCGCTGGCGCAACCGGTCCCGTATGGCGATTTCATGAGCGGGGTTGGCGAAGCCGTTCAGCAGGGCGACCGCGCAGACGCTGGCGCCGGAGGCCGCGACCCTGTCGATCGCATCTTCGACGCTGTTGGCATCGAGCGGCGTCAGCACCTCGCCGACCGGCCCGACCCGCTCGACGACGCCGAAACGCCGGCGCCGGGGGACGAGAACGGCGCGCGCCTCCGGCTTCAGGCGATAGATCTCGGTGCGGGCATGCCGGCCGATTTCAAGGACATCCTCGAATCCCGCCGTGGTGATGAGCGCGCCGTCCGGAAGGTTTCGGGTCAGGACTGCGTTGGTCGCGATCGTTGTGCCGTGCATCAAGAAACTGATGTCCGACAGCGCAAAGCCGAAGCGGGATGCCGCTCCCTTGATGGCGTTCATCAACCCCAGGGACGGGTCGTCGGGTGTGGTTGCCGTCTTGAAGCTGTGGGTCTCGCCGCTGGCTTCGTCGAGAAGCTCCAGATCTGTGAAAGTCCCGCCGATATCTACGGCAATTCGGATCCGTCTCGGTAGCATGCGTGAATGGATCCCAGCGGTCATGAGCACGGTCGCGCATCATGCAAGATGCAGACCCGGGGCAGACTGAAGTCAAGGTTCATAATTGGCGGAATCGCCAAAACCGGACCATTCAAAAGCGCGTCACGGCCGTCACGCCGACCGCTTCGAACTGCTCCATGCCGACGCGTGCGTCGATGGCACATCCCGATACGGCACTCCTGAAGACGTCTGTGGTCACGGTGTTGACGGCGGGCGGTCACCACCGTTGGACCGTGATCGGAAAGCGCTTCCAGGGTGGCTCGCACGCATTGGGATCACCCATTGGCGCGCGGGCCACTCGCCAGGAGGTCGAATAGGAGGCCGATCGCCGGTCGCCGCCTCACAACATGACGACGCGGCCATTTGCGGCTTCGGCATCCTGGGGGTCGTGTGTCACCAGCAGAACCGGCAGGCCCCGCCGCCGCGCCTGATCGAACACCATCGTCCGAAAGGAACCGCGCAGCTCTGCATCCAGTCTTGAAAACGGCTCATCCAGCAGGAGCGCCCGCGGCTGGGACAGCAAGACCCGCATCAGCGCTGCGCGCGCCCTCTGCCCGCCCGACAGCGTCGCCGGATCGCGGTCGGCGAAACCGTCCAGCCCCGCATCCGCGAGCGCCGCCTCGACGAGGCGCCTGCGCTCAGTGCGGTCGCGGATGGAAGCCGGCAGGCCGAACATCAGATTTCCGCCGACGGACAGATGCGGGAACAGCAGATCGTCCTGAAACAGCAGACCGATGCGCCGACGTTCCGGTGGCAGGCGCGAGACATTGTCGCCATCGACGAGGACCGCGCCTTCCGCCGCGAAGACACCGCCGTCCAGGAAACCCGCGACGAAGGCAAGCAGGCTCGACTTGCCGGAGCCGCTAGGCCCCATCACCGTCGCCACGTCACCCGGCGCGACGGTGAGGTCGAGCGCCGTCACGAGCGTCGTCACCCCCAGTCTGATCGTCACGTTTCGCAAGGCGAGCGCGCCCCGTATGCGATGTCTGGTCATGCAAGGCCCCGACGGTGGCGGAAGACGATCCGCGGGAGGGTCAGCGCGAGCCCGTAGCAGAGCAGGGGCAGGATCGTCTGCGTGAAGCCGAGCACGCCGATCGTCGCGCGGTCGGCGCCGCTCGCCAGCGTCAGGGCCTCGGTCGTGATCGTGGCGATGCGCCCGGCCCCCGCGAACACCGTGGCGAGATATTGCGCGACACTGACCGCGACGCCGACCGCAGCGGCGACCAGCAACGGCCGCAGGAGGATCGGCAGCTTGACCCTGAAGAAGATTCGCGCCGGCGAGGCGCCGAGGCTCGCCGCGCTGCGGGCGAGGCGCGGATCGAGCGCGCGCCAGGGATCGGCGAGGCTGAGGAAGACATAAGGCAGCACGAAGACGAGATGCGCCCAGATCACCGCCGGCAGCGTGGCGTCGAGGCGTAGCCGGACAAGCGCGACCTGCAGCCCGAACAGAAAGGCAATCTGCGGCACCAACAGCGGCAGGTAGAGCAGCCAGAGCAGCCCGTTGCGCGGCTTGCGCTGCCGCCGTGCCTCCTGTTCGAGACAGCCGACGCACAGGACCAGGGCGACCGCCGTCGCGGCGGCCGCGATCAGCACCGTCGTCCCCAGGCTTCCCTGCAGGCGTTCGCCCGCCCCTGCCCAGGCCGACAGGCTCCAGCGCAGCGGCAACGCAGCCGGGAAGGGCCAACTGGCGGCAAAGGACCAAATCGCCAGGGCGAGGAGCGCGAGCAACCCAGCTGCGAGGACGACCCCGGTGGGAACCGCGGCGACCGGCAAGAGCCAGTCGGCAGCGCCCGAGCGCCGGCCGCGTTCGAGCCAGAGGCGACCGGCCTTCCCCACGCCCCACTCGGCCAGGCGGCAGATGACGAGCCCGGCGACAACCAGGCCGAGTTGCAAGGTGCCGGCGGCCGACGCCGGCAGGTAGCGGGCGAGGTCGTAGTCCGAGAACCAGCGCAGGGCGAGAACGGCCAGGGGTGGCGGGTTGCCGGGCCCCAGCACCAGCGCCTGATCGACGACGGAGAGCGAATAGGCGACCACTGCATAGAAGGGCAGCCGGATCTGCGGCCAGAGCTGCGGGAGGACGAGCTTGAGCCAGGCGCTGCCACGCGAATAGCCCATGCTGCGGGCGCAGGCGATCAGGCGTTGCGCGGGCACCTGTCCCAGTGCCGCGGCCAAAGCGAGGACGAGATAGGGAATTTCCTTGGTCAGGAGCCCCGCGACCAGGCTGAGGCCATAAGGATCGCGGATAGTGACGAGGTCGCCCGGCGGGCGGGTCCAGCCGGTCCATTCGGGCGAGATCAGCCGGACGATCCAGCCCGAGGGGGCGAGCAGGAAAGCAAGACCCAGCGCGATCGCGGCATGGGGTGTGGCCAGAAGCGGGGCCAGCGCGGACTGGACGCGGCCGAACGCGCGCGTGCCCGAGAGCATCGCCACCAGCGCCACCGCACCGGCCAGCGACAGGAGACTGGACAAGACGCCGACGCTCAGCGTCAGCCGCAGCGCCGAGCCGAAGCCCGGCCAGGCGAAGAGATCGCGCCAGGGCGCGAGTGAGAGATCGTGCGCACCGATCGCCGGCAGATAGCCAAAGGCCGGCAGCAGCGTCCCCGCCAGCCCGACGAGGACCGGGGCGAGAAAGACGAATAGGGTCGCCGGCGGCAGGAGGGCCAGCATCAGCGCGTCTCGGCGACGACCGGCAGGCTGAGCCAGCGCCGCCAGTCTGCCGCCTCATCCACGTCGAACAACAGGTCGATCTCGGCGATGCGGCTCCCGACGAGGCTCGCCCGGCTGTCGGCGAGCGCGCATGGGCCCGACCAGCGAACCCCTCGGAAGGCGGCAGCGGGACGGTAGCCAGCGCGCAGGCCGACGAGCCAGTATCCGCCGTCCTCGGCCGGTCCGAAGACCGCATCATGGCGGTGCAACGCCGCGAACGCCTTCGCCACGAGAGGAGCCGAAACCCCGGGAATGTCCGACCCCACCAGGACGACGCGCTGCCGTGGGGTGCGCGCGAACTGGTCGCGCATGCGCGCGCCGAGATCTCCCCGGCTTTGTGGGCGACGCGGGATCGTGCCCGGCCAGAAATGCGCCCCGACGGCTCGCGCAGGCTCGACGGCGAGGATCGTGGTCCAGCGCCGGTCCCGCGCGACCCGACGCAGCAGCGCCGCCGTCGCGGCGCGGTAGAAGCGCAGGGCCTCGACGGTGCCGATGTCCCGGGCCAAGCGAGTCTTTGCACGGCCTGCGACCGGCGCCTTGACCATGATCACGAGGGTCTGCCGCATGGATCAGCCATAGAGCCGGGCGATGACATGGGGTGGCACGCCGGCGAAGAACAGAGACAGGCAGCCGAGATTGCGCAGCGGACGCCGCAGATAGCCGTCGCGGCGATAGCGCGCCGCGCTGGTGATGGCGCGAGTGGTGAGGATGGACAGGCGGTGGCGGCCGATCCGGCGCACGAGATCGACGTCCTCCATCAGCGGGATCGGGCGGAAGCCGCCGAGCCGGTCGTAGAGTGAGCGCGGGATGAGCAGACCCTGGTCGCCATAGGCCAAGCCCAGCCATCGACAGCGTCGGTCGACCCAGCGTTCGATCCGTCTTGCGGCGGCAGCGTCGTCGTCGAGCGCGAAGGTGAAGGCGGCGGCGCGATCGGTATTTCCCGAGGCGACGAACCCTGTCACCTGCGCCTCCCAGCCGGGCTCGAGCCGGGTGTCTGCATGCAGGAACAGCAGCCAGGCGCCGCGCGCGGCCTGTGCGCCGAGAGCCAGTTGCTGGCCACGCCCGCGCGATCCCGACACCACCCGGGCTCCCGCGGCTCGAGCCGACGCGACGCTGCCGTCGCGTGAGCCGCCATCGCTGACGACCAGTTCCTCGACCAGCCCCGTCGCCCGCGCGCGGTCGAATTGCGCGAGCGCCATCGCAATCGTGGCGTCGGCGTCGAGCGTCGGCATCACCACCGAGAGGGTCGTGTCCGCGATCATGGTCGCTGTTCCGCGGCTGCGGCGTCACCGCACATAGCGCCGCTCCCATTCCGCGGTGATCCGCGTCGTCCAGGCTGGGTGTGGTTCCGCAAGGACGGTGCCGAGCTCCGCATTGGTCGGCAGCGCCGGCACGCCTTCTGGACGCGCGAAGAGCGCCCGGCTTGCCGGTGGCACCTTGTCGAGATCGAGCACCGTGAAATTGCCCATGTGACGCGGATCCTGCGCCCGAGCCTGCGTCTCCGGCTGCAGCAGGAAATTGGAGACCACCATCGCGCCCTCCGGGTGGGCGGCGTTGTAGGGGATCGCCACGAAGGAGGTGTTGCCGATGGTGCCGCGCTCCAGCACGAAGACGCGCGCGCTGTCCGGCAATTGCCGGTTGGCGATGGCTGTCGCTGCTTCGGCCGGGCTGAAGGAAATGTAGAAGTCGATCTCGCCATCGACCAGCAGTTGGCGCTGGGCGGGGCCGGTCTCCGGAAACTCCAGCCCCTGTCGCCAGAGATGGGGACGTAGCGCGTCGTACCAAGCCCAGAGCGGCGCGCTGGCCGCCGCGAAACCGGCATTGTCGGGCGCTGTCTGCAAGACCAGGGCGTCGGAGACGAGTTCGGCGAGCGCCTGTTTCAGGAAGGTGGAGCCGAGGAAGTTGCGGATCGTCGGATGCGTCAGCCGGCCCGGATTGGCCCTCGCCCAAGGGACCATCGCAGCAATGGAGCGCGGCAGGCTGGAGGCAAGCGTTCTGGCGCTGTCGTAGAGATAGACGACCTGCGCCATGCGCCAGGGCGTCGCCATCCCCTCCACCGGCACCGTGAAATCGACGATGTTCGAGCGCTTGCTGGTGGTGTCGACGAAGGCCCAGTTCGGCAAAGCCTCGACATAGGGACCAAACAGCAGCGTCTGCTCCTTCATCGTCAGAAAATTCGGCCCATTGATCCAGATCAGGTCGACACTGCCGCCGGTTGCGCGCCCGGCCTGTTTTTCGGCGAGCACGCGGGTCACGGCTTCGGCGGTGTCGCGCAGCCGGACATGGTTGATCGTGACGCCATGGGCCTTTTTCACCTCCTGGCCGACCCAGGCGATGAAGCTGTTGGTGCGTTCGTCGCCGGCCCAGGCGTTCCAATAGACCGTCTGCCCCTCAGCCTTGGCGAGAATGGCTGGCCAATCCGCAGCCTGCGGCGAGCGCGGCTCTGCCAGCGCGCCGCCGCCTATCAGAGCGGCGCCTGCGGCGCTGGCCAGTCGAAACGTGTCGCGACGTGTGATCATGCGGGTCGATCTGTCCTTCATGGCGTGGTTCTCAGCGAGACGGTCATCGGCGTCATTCGGCCGCAAGGGGATGCCGTCTTGCCAGCCGTTCGCTGCGGATCCGGGCGATCACCGGACCCAGCACCTCCTCGTGGAACCGGTCGCAGCCGATGCAGAGATTGCGATACGCACCGCCCTTGGGCTGAACCGTCTGAGCTTTCGCGAGATAGGTGTCGAGGTCCCAGCCATAGGCCAGGCCCATGCGCTCGGGGTGGCCGGCATTGATCGCCTCATAGACCGGGTGTCCGACGAGCGAGTCGAGCATGCCCTCGAGCGGCTCCTCGGTCAGATTGCCGATCGGCAGCTTGGTCTTCATGCAGCAGGGGAAGACGTCGCCGGCCGCATCGATCGCCACCTCCGAACCGGAATAGCGGTGGTTCAGGAAGTTGAGACCGCCCGACCAGCGGTTGCAGAAATTGTCCGCCATGGTGGCGGTGGACAGTCCGTTTTTCCACGCCCGCCCGCGCGGCCAAAGTCGGCCGATCCAGGCATCAGGCGTCGCGCCGAAGAAGGAGAACAGCGGCCCGTCCTCCTCATGCCATCTGCGGGTCTGGTGCTGCAGGCCCGAGCGCTGCAAGCCGGCGGCCTCGAACCAGCCGATTAGCCGCTGCTGCAGCGGGTCGCGCTTGGCTCCCTCCATGCCGACATGAAAATCGTCCATGCCCGCGACCGAGATCATCCAGACGCCGCGCGCGACGAGGTCGCGGATGATTTCCTCGGTGAGCAGATCGCCCGTTGTCTGCACCACGACATTGACGCCACCGCGCCCCGCATAGCGTTCGCGCAGCGCCTCCAGAAGCGGGTAGAGCGCAGGCTCCCGGATCGGATCGATCAGCACCTCGCCGCCCGAGAGGATGATGCGGCCGCGACGCTCCTGCCAGCCGCCGCCGGCAACAGGCTGTTCCAGATCGAGATAGGTCATGCGATCGGGCAGGTTGGCCAGGACGCGCGGCCAGTTCTGCAAGGTCTGCCCGACCACGTCTCCAAGGGCGTTGCGCACATAGGGCCGGAACCGATCCTCGTAGCAGTGAACGCATTTCCGGTGGCAGGCCCAGGTGATCGACCAGTAGATGGATTCCATTCAGGCTTCCTCGTTCGTTGGCACGGCGCGCGTCGTCGGTTCGGAAGGACCGCCGAACGCCACCCAGCCCTGGCGAAGCCGCGTCAGCGTGGTGACGAGGCAGGCGGCGGCGAAGACATAGGCGATGAGTGCAAAGGACTGAGGGAAGACGCACATCAAGGCCAGGGCCGCGATCGTCTCGGCGCCTTCGGTCAGGCCGGTGAGGTAGTAGATACCCTTCTGCGGATAGACCTCGCTGGTCAGGCCGCGTTTGGCGGCGATGACGGCGAAGGCGAGGAAGCTCGATCCCGTGCCCATGAAGGCTGAGAGCAGGACCGCCGCCGGCAGCGCGTTCCGGGCCGGATCGGCCAGCGCGAAACCCAGCGGGATGCAGCCGTAGAAGGCGAAGTCGAGGGTGATGTCGAGGAAGGCGCCGCGCTCGGTCGGGCCGTTCAGCCGCGCCACCGCCCCGTCCAGCGCATCGAACAGCCGGCCGACCAGGATCGCCACCAGCGCAAACCCGTAGAACTGCAGGGCCAGCGCCGGCACGGCACACACGCCGATGACGAAGCCCGTCACTGTCAGGCTGTCTGCGCCGACGCCGTGACGCGCCAGCGCCGCGGCGACCGGCTGCAGTCCGCTTTTGACGACCGGCAGGAGAAAGCGGTCCAGCATGGCTAGCCCCGCCGCCAGCGATGGAAGCGCGCGACCAGCGCCAGCAGCCGATGCGGGACATGGGCCCGCTGCCAGGCACCGGCGGCATATTTCGCCGCCTCCGGATAGGTCGGATAGGCGTGGACGGTCGAGAGGATCTTCTTAAGCCCAAGCCCATGGCGCATCGCCAGCGCGAATTCGGCGATCATCTCGCCGGCATGGTCGCCGACGATGGTCGCGCCGAGGATCGTGTCGCCGCCCTCGCTGGTCAGAACCTTGACGAAGCCCCGACGCGCGGCGTCCGCCACGGCGCGGTCGAGTTCCGTAAGATCGTAGCGCGTGACCTCGAAGCGAAGGCCGTTGTCCCGCGCCTCGCGCTCGTTGACGCCGACGCGGGCGATCTCGGGATCGAGGAAGGTCACCGCCGGCATGACGCGGTAATCCGCCTTGAAGGCATGCAGATCGCCGAACAGGGCATTGACGCTGGCATACCACGCCTGATGGGCCGCGGCATGGGTGAGCTGGAATGGCCCCGCGACATCGCCTGCCGCGAGGATATTGGGGAATTTCGTCTGGAGCCAGGCGTTGGTCTCGATGGTCCTGCCGGTCGGGATCCCCAGCTCCTCCAGCCCGAAGCCCGAAAGCCGTGCGCTGCGTCCCACGGCGCAAATGAACTCGTCGAAGGGCAGCTTTTCGCGCACCCCGTCCCGCTCGACGAGCAGCGCCTTCGACGCTCCCGAGCCCTCGCAGGCCAGCGCCTCATGCCCGGTCAGGACCGTGATGCCCTCGGCCTCCAGCGTCGCCTTCGCGAAGGCCGAGACCTCGTCGTCCTCGCGGGCGAGGAGGCGTGCGCCCATCTCGACCAGGGTGACGCGCGAGCCCAGTCGAGAAAACGCCTGCGCCAGTTCGACGCCGATCGGCCCGCCGCCGAGGATGACGAGGCGTTCCGGCGCGGCGTCACGGCCGGAGAAGCGTTCCCACAGCGTGTCGGAGGTGACGTAGCCGCTCTCGGCGATCCCGGGCAAAGGCGGCACGAAGGGCCGCGCGCCCGTGGCGACGATGATCGCGCGCGTCGTAAGGACTTGAGCCTCGCCATCCGTCCGCGCGATCTCGACCGTCCAGGGATCGCGGATGCGGGCATGGCCGGCCACGACGTCGACGCCGAGTTGCGTGTAGCGCGCGACGCTGTCATGGGGCTCGATTGTGGCGATGACCTCCCGAATGCGGGCCATCGTCGCCCTGAAATCGACGGAGGCCGGCGCCGCAACCAGCCCGTAGCGGCCGGCGTGGCGGATCCTGTGGGCGAGTTTGGCGCTGGCGATCAGCGCCTTGCTCGGCACGCAGCCATAGTTCAGGCAATCGCCGCCCATCTTGTGCGCTTCGACGAGCGTCACCTTCGCGCGGGCGGCCGCGATGACATAGGCGCTGACGAGGCCGGCCGCACCCGCGCCGATGACCACGACGTTGCGGTCGAAGCGCTCGGGGCGTGTGAAAGGCGCATACAGCGCCCTTCTCCGGTAGAGCGAGAACGCGACCTTGCTGAGCCAGGGAAAGATCCCGAGCAGGGCGAAGGAGGCGAGAACGCCCGGCGAGGCGATATCGGAGGGCTGGTCGATCTCGGCCAGCTGGGCACCGGCATTGACGTAAAGCAGCGTCGCCGGGAACATGCCGAGTTGGCTGACCCAGTAAAAGGTCCAGGCCCGGATCCGCGTCAGCCCCATCACGATGTTGACGAGGAAGAACGGAAACACCGGGATCGTCCGCAGCGAGAAGAGATAGAGCCGGCCGTCGCGCGCGATGCCGTCATCGATCGCCCTGAACGGCTTCGCGAAGCGCCGGCGCAGGCCGTCCCGGAACAGATAACGCGTCGCCAGAAAGGCGAGCAGCGCTCCCAGGCCCGACGCGAAAGAGGCGAGCAGCGTGCCTTCGACCAGACCGAACAGCGCCCCGGCCGCGAGCGTCATCAGGCTGGCGATCGGAAGTGACAAGGCGGCGATCGCGAGATAGGCGACGAAGAACGCCAGGCGGAAGCCGATCGGACGCTGCTCGACCTGCGCCAGCAAGGTGTCGAGATGAGTCTTGAGATCGTCGAAGGTGGGAAGGCGATCCTGGAACATGACGGCGAGTGCGCCCACCGTGACGGCCGCAGCCAGGATTAGATAGGATCGCTTCGTCATCGAGGCCCGATCATCAGAGGAATGGAAGCGAGAGATGGAGTGACGTCCCCTTGCGATCCGCCAGTACCCATGAAGCTTGTTCGTCGCACAGACCGGTTTCGTTACGTCTCCCGCTTCGCACACCAAGCCGGGATCTCCCCCCTGACCGATCCTGCCGGGCAAAAACGGCCAAGGGAACGATCGAGAGGACACGGATGATGACGCAAGCTCCGGGCGATGTCGTCCTCATCGGCGGCGGCCACACTCACATTCAGGTTATGACCGCCTTCGGCCGCAGGCCCGAACCCGGCCTGCGTCTGGTCCTGATCAGCGACCAGACGCATGCGCCGTATTCCGGCATGCTGCCCGGCCATCTGGCCGGGCTGTATCGACGCGACGAGATGCTGATCGATCTCGCCGCCTTGGCCGAAGCGACCGGCACGACACTGATCCTGGCCCGCGCCACCGGCTTGGATCTGGCGCGCAGGCAGGTGCTTTGCGATGGCCGCGCGCCCGTGGATTATCACCTGGCGTCGATCGATGTCGGCATCATCCCGGACCTGTCGGGGATCGCGGGAGCGGACCGCGACGGCCTCGCAGTCAAGCCGATCGGCAGCTTCCTCGCGCGCTGCGACGCCATTCTGGGCGCGGCCGTGGATGAGGGGCGCCTTCGCGATGTCGCCGTCGTTGGCAATGGCGCGGCCGGCGTCGAACTCGCCTTCGCTCTTGCCGCCAGGCTGCGCGCGAGGGCCCAGGCTTCGCCGCCCGCCCGCATCACCTTGATCGGGTCCGGTCCGGTGGTGGCGACGCTCAATGCCGGGGTCCGGCGCCATATCCACCGCGCGCTCGATCGCCACGGCATCGCACGGCGGGACGGCGTCCGCATCGTCGCGGTCGAAGCGGGCGCCGTGGTGACCGCGACCAACGAACGCATCGCAGCCGACACCGTCCTGATCTCGACGCGGGCGCGGCCGCCGCGCTGGCTTGGCGAGACGGGGTTGGAGCTGTCACAGGACGGCTCGGTCGCGACGGCGCCGACGCTTCTCGCCATGGGACGCGAGGATGTCTTCGCCGTCGGCGACTGTGCCACGATTCTGGAGCATTCGCGCGAGAAGGCGGGCGTCTTCGCCGTGCGGCAAGGGCCGGTTCTGGCCCGCAACATCCGCCGGCGCTGGCGAGGCGAGGAGCTGGAGCGGCACCGGCCGCAGACCGCCTATCTCGTCATCCTGATGACGGGAGACGGCCGCGCCATCGCCGGCCGCGGCGCCTGGCTGGCGGCGGAGGGGCGTCTCGTCTGGTGGCTCAAGGACTGGATAGATCGACGATTTATGGCCAGGTTCCAAACCGCGATCTGAACCTGGCCGTTTCGGCCGCTTCTCAACTTGCGCCCAATTCGCCTCGCCGCTGAGGCAGCCGGTTGAGCGCGATCTTGAAGGAGTTCCTGGCCCCACGCGCGCTCTTGGTGCGCAGCGACACATAGGCCTTGTTGGGGACGGTGACGGTAGCCGATTCGTCGGCCATAGGCAGGGTCACGGCACGACTGCGCGCAGCTCGTTCGGCACCCAAACGTTAAGGTCGTAGCATCCCGACTTGGTAGCGAAGGGACGGGCATTGCAAGGTCCGTGTGTGAAACCGCTGCGTGAAAGCGGACACCCGATAAGCCCTTACAAAACCGTATCTCTTTGTCCTGCTGAGGAAAAAGAGTGGTGCCCAGGAGAGGACTCGAACCTCCACGCCCTTGCGAGCGCCAGCACCTGAAGCTGGTGCGTCTACCAATTCCGCCACCTGGGCAACGGCGGTTCGTTTACGGAGCCGGCGTGGTACTGTCAACGCCTGCGGAGCGATTTGTTGCAGATCATCGGAATTTCAGGGGAAAGGATCGGTCCGG
The DNA here is from genome assembly GCF_001298265.1 of Allobosea vaviloviae. Taxonomy (GTDB): domain Bacteria; phylum Pseudomonadota; class Alphaproteobacteria; order Rhizobiales; family Beijerinckiaceae; genus Allobosea; species Allobosea vaviloviae_B. The sequence continues at coordinate 219,958 of NZ_LGSZ01000095.1, forward strand.
TCGCCGCGGCTGTTGCGGCCGCGGCGGAATTCGGCCCGATCAGGCGGCGCGGCGCGAAGACTCGGGCACGGCGTAGACGGGTTGGGCGTCACGCGATCCACCAGCCCCCGCGCCCTCCTGTCCTGTCCTGAAGGCTGCGACGAGGTCGTTGAGCTGCCCGATGCGGGAGGAGAGCGAGGCGGCCGAGGCCGCGCTCTGTTCGGAGAGCGCGGCGTTTTGCTGGGTCATCTCGTCGAGATGAGCGACCGCCTGGCTCATCTCGT
>NZ_LGSZ01000069.1 GCF_001298265.1 Allobosea vaviloviae
CGAGCATCTCGGTCCGGATGGCCAAGCGGGGCAAAGCCCTGCGCGGGACAACGGACCGGGATCGCGACGGCGGCGGTTGAGCGTCAGCGCCACCGGAATGGCCGGTCGGCGAGCAAGGTTCATTTTTTCTCTCGCCCCGCTTTCCGCCCTTCTGCTCAGATCAAGCTGCGACCGCCGGCATCGCATCAGGTCCGTCCGTATCGCTCGCCAGCGCTGTCTCGATCTCGACCAACTGCCGGCGTTTCTCCGCCAGCTCCTCGCCGAAGGCGAACGTGCCATCCTCGCGCGACCGATACGACGCGAGCCGGCGCTGGGCCTCAGCGAGACACTGAAGATACCGCTCCCGCTCGCCCTCAAGATCCCCGAGTGCGTGTTCGAGCCGCGACACCGCGCCAAGCGGCGTCACCGTGACCGGCAGATCGATCTCGTGCTCAGCGCCGGTACGAAGCAACATCGTCTCATAGCGATAGCCATCGCGGCCCCCGCGCTCGCCGCTGAACTCCAGTTCAAACCCGCCGATCATGGCGATCACCACCTCCCCCTCATGCCGCATCTGCACGAGGGTCAGGATTTCCCGGAGCAAGGCGCGTCCAGCCTCCTTGCGCTCGCGATAGGGTGAGCCCGCCACCGTCATCGCGAAAGCGTCGCCGCCCGTCGGCACGAGGCGCTCGATGTCGCGTCCAATCTCGCAGATACGCCTGGTCGAGACCGCGATATCCCGTTCGGCATCGCGAAGCTGGCGCCGCACAGCGAACTGATCGTCCTGATGGGCGGCACGCAGGCGCTCGAGCCGGGCGATCTCGGCCTCAAGCCCGGCCTTCTGCATCAGCCGCTGATCGCCCGACGCGATCGCTTTCGCCATCGCGAACTGGTTAGCCTGCCCCTCGCCGAGATCCTCCAGCCGGCGGATCGAGGTGTCGCCGGACAGTGCCGCCGCTATGAAGCGGGCTTTTCGCTCGTTGTTCTGCCACATCGTGGCGTCGAGCGAGCCTTGCGTGGCATAAGCGAAGATATCGACTTCGTCATGCTGATTGCCTTGCCGCACGATCCTCCCCTCCCGCTGCTCGATCTGCGAAGGCAGCCAGGGCACGTCGAGATGATGCAGGGCCTTCAGCCTGAGCTGCGCGTTGACGCCGGTGCCCATCGTCTCCGACGACCCAATCAGGAACCGCACCTTGCCAGCGCGGACATCGCCGAACAGGCGCTGCTTGGCTTCCGACTTCTTGAAATCCTGCATGAAGGCAATTTCGGAAGCGGGCACGCCGCGCCTGACGAGTTCGTCACGGATCCAGCGATAGGCCGAAAAGCCCCGGCTCTTTTCGACGCTGATCGTGCCGAGATCGGAGAAGATCATCTGCGCGGCGCCCGTCGCCTCGAAGGGCTTGCCGTCGGGCCGGACATAGGTTGCGTCCGTGGTTTCCCGCCAGATGCGTAGCGCGTTCCCGATCAGGAGGTTGAGCTTGTTCTCCGCCTCGTTGTCGTTGTCGGGATCGACCAAGCGCAGATCGATCGCGGCATGGCGGCCATCGGTGATGACCGAGAGCAGGATGTCGTCGCCGGGCTCCGGCGGCCGGTCCCGCATCTCGATCGCCTTGATGCGCTCGTCGAGCAGGCGCTGGTAGGATTTGAAGGCCGATGTCGGTTTGGCGGTCAGAATCTGACGGCGGCCGGTCGAGATCGCCGGCACCTTCACATAGCGCCGCAAATCGTCGGGGAGCACGACATCCGCGAAGGAGCGGAACATGGCGATCAGCTCGGGGACGTTGACGAAGCTGGCGAAGCGCGAGACCGGCTTGTATTTGCCCGATGGCTGCAGCTCGAGTTCTGTCGTGGTGTCGCCGAAGGTCGAGGCCCAGGCGTCGAACTCATGCAGCCCGCGCTGGCGAAGCGCGGCATGGTCCATCAGCCGCTGCACCGAAAACATCTCACCGAGCGTGTTGGTGATCGGCGTGCCCGAGGCAAGAACGAGTGCCCGGCCCGGGTTCTTCGTCTCGACGAAGCGGGATTTCACATAGAGATCCCAGGCGCGCTGCGAGCCGTTGGGATCGACCCCTTTCAGGGTCGACATGTTGGTGGCGAAGGACAACTTCCGGAACTCTTGCGCCTCGTCGACGATGATCTGGTCGATGCCGAGCTCCGAGATGGTCAGGAGATCGTCCTTGCGCGTCGAGAGCGCCTCCAGCCGCTCCTTCAAGCCCTCTTTCAGCCGTTCGAGGCGCTTGCGCGAGACGCGGTCGTCGGTCTCGACCTTGGTCAGCAGGTTTTCATAGAGTTCAAGCTCATCCTGGATCATCTGTTGCTCGAAGGCGGACGGCACGTCGATGAAGCGGAACGCCGAATGGGTGATGATGATCGCGTCCCAGGTCGCGGTCGCAGCGCGCGACAGAAAGCGGCGGCGCTTCTCCTTCGTGAAATTGCTCTCGTCGGCGACGAGGATGCGGGCGTTCGGGTAGAGCGCCAAAAACTCCCGCGCGACCTGCGCCAAGCAATGGCCCGGCACGACCAGCATGGCCTTGGCGATCATCCCGAGCCGACGCTGCTCCATCACGGCGGCAGCAAAGGTCATGGTCTTTCCGGCGCCGACCGCGTGGGCGAGATAGGTCGACCCAGTCGCGATGATCCGCCAGATGCCGCGCTTCTGATGGGGGTAGAGGGTGAAAGCGCCGCTCGCGCCGGGCAGGTTCAGATGCGAGCCATCGAAGGCGCGCGGCGCGATATTGTTGAAGCGGTCATTGTAGACCCGCGCCAGTCGGTCGGTGCGGTCGGGGTCGGACCAGACCCAACTCTGGAATGCCGCCTTGATCTTGAGCAGCTTCTCCTTGGCGGCTTCGGTATCGACAACGTTGAGCACACGGCGCTCGCGGCCGTCCTCCTTCACCGTGTCGAAGATCTGCGGAATGCGACTGTTCAGGGCGTCAGTCAGCAATTCGCCGGCATGGCGACGGCCCGTGCCCCAATCGGACGTTCCCGCCGCCAGCCAGCCGAGCTGGCGCGCATCCACCGTCCATGACGCCAGCTCCGGCATGTGGCGGATCGTGATCTCGGCGCCCATCGTCTCCTTGACGAAGGCGACGACGTCGGCTGCCGGTATCCAGGGAGCCCCGAGACGCGCAGTGATGTCGGAAGGCCCGAGATCCGCAGGCTGGACCGCGACAAGGGCGCGGACATTGCGCTCGAAGACAGGGTCGAGAGCTGCCGCGGCCTCGGCCACCTTCAGCTTGTCGCGCACCGGTCCCGACAGATAGGCGTCCGCCATCTGCCAGGCTCCGTCGGCCGGGTTCTGGAAGATCGCATCACCAAGCTCGGCGACGACGTCGGCGACATCCCGATGCAGCAGCTCCGCGATGTCTTCGAGATCGACGCTGCCACGCTCGTTCAGGACGACGGCAAGCGCATCCGTGGCGCAGGAGATGACGGGCGCCGCAGGCGGCGCGATGACGCGCTCGCTAAAGAGCGGTCCCGGTTTGGCCGTGTCGGTGTCGAGATCGTAGTCCTCAATCGAGGCGACGAGCCAGCAATCGGGATCGTCGAGGAAAGGCTGCAGGTTTGGCCGGCGGTGAGATTCGCGGACCTCGCCGATCGTCTCGTCCTCCGAGATTGAGACCGTCGTGTGATTGATCGGGCCAAAGTCCCGCAAAAAGCTCGACCAGGCGATGCGCATGCGAACCTGCGCGTCCTTCCATGGTCGGTCCTGTTCCTGGCAGCTGAGGACCTCGCGCACGGCGTCGCGGATCGGGATCAGCTTCTGGATGATCCGGACGTGCTTTTCCGGGACGCCCTCGGCGCTCCGCCCTCTCCGAACCTTCACTGCGACCGGCTGGCCGTCGATGAGCTGCATCAGCCCGCGGCGCGTATCGACGAAGTAGCTGCCCTCGCGGACTCGCGCCTCTCGCGGCGACGCTGGATTAGCGCCCGGCACTTCGCCGTGGTCGAGATCGACCACTTCCGGCTCACCGTCATAGAGACCTTCCGGAAGACGACAGATAGCGGCGTCCAACGCGGCATCGAGAGTAACGTCAGCGTGCGGCAGACAGGTGTAGTTTTCGCCGAACTGGCCTGAGGCGAGGGCATGCGTGCCGAGCACGAAGCCGGAATTGCACACGAACCAGCGATTGACGCGGATCGCGCTCTCGTCCGCCGTGGCCGTCCGCACCTCCTCCAGATCGAGCCAAGCGAGATCGCCCTTCGGCTCGCCCGGTTTCCGCTTCCGGAAGAACAGGATGTCGACGACGACATCCGTGCCGGCATCTGCACGGAAGCTGCCTGCCGGCAGGCGGATTGCGGCGATCAGATCGGCTGAACAGGCGATGTGCTCGCGCGCCGTGGCGTCAGCCTTGTCCATCGTGCCATGCGAGGTGACGAAGGCCGCGAGCCCGCCGGGCTTCAACAAATCGATCGCGCGCGAGATGAAGTAGTCGTGCAGCCGCAAGCCCAGCGAACGATAGGCGCGATCGGAGCGGACCGTGCGATCGGAAAACGGCGGGTTGCCGATGGCGAGGTCGAAGTTCGCAGGTAGCTCGGTCCGGGCAAAGTCGCCGGTGAGGATGCGGGCACGCGGCTGCAGCAGCTGGGCGATGCGCGCCGTCGTCGGATCGAGTTCGACGCCGGTGACGTGAGCGCAATCGTGAAAGGATTTCGGAATGAGCGCCGCGAACAGCCCCGTGCCGATGCCCGGCTCCAGGACCCGGCCGCCGCGCCAGCCGAGCCGCTGTAGTCCGGCCCAGATTGCCCGGACGATGATCTCCGGCGTGAAATGGGCGTACTGCGTGCAGCGCGCGAGCGAAGCGTAGTCGGCGCCACTGACGGCGTCCTGCAGCGCGCCGCCGATGGTCTCCCAGCCTTTCCGGAACGCCGTCTCGCCCGGTCGCAGGAACACGCCGTTGGCGAGGTCGGAGGCGCCGAAGCCGGTGAAGCGGATCAGCCTACGCTGCTCGTCCGACGTCGCAGGCCGCTCCTCGGCTTCGATCTTTGCGGCGAGCTGGATCGCAGCAATGCTGTCGCGGGCACGATCCTTCCAGCCTGCGGAGAGGCCGCGATCGCTGTCGAGGATGAAATTGACGCCCCGACCAAGCGCCGAGGGCCGCGTCGCGGGCGGAGTGATCCGCTGCGCTGGCGAAGGCGGCTTGGGCTCTGGGTCATCGTCGTCATTGGCTACGACGTCGCCGGCGAAGGCCGTCACGCCGAGGCTCAGGCCCGATAACAGAGCCGTGTCGTTGAAGAGGTCGATGGTGAAGGGATCAAGATTCAGGCGATGATCTTGCGCCATGGCGAATTCTCCTGAGTTCGGGCGCGCGCCGTCGTTCCCGCCAGATCAAGTCCGACGAGAGTTGCGATGGTCGCGAGACGTTGGATGGGACGGCTGGGCAGTCCGGCGGATCAGCGCCGGACCAGGGCGAGCGACAGGGCGCTGTCGGTCATCGTGATCGTGAGATGCGTCGCCGACGGCGCAGCATTGATCAGCTTCACGAGCTCGGCTGCATCGAGGAACTCGACGCCGTCATCGCCGCCAAAGTGCTGGCGCTTGTAGTGCCAGTAGTCCGGGTTGGTCTTTGGATCGCACTCCTGGGCGTAGACCACGAGCGGACGCTTGCCCTCGGCGAGCTTGCCGTTGGACATGATGTAGACGCCCTCATCGCCGACCAGCCAGAGTCCGGGCCGCTCGTCCTGGCCGGGGGTGAGGCCATGCGGATTGCGAAAGCCGCCATTGAGGACGGCGTCGATCCGTCCGCGCGTGATGACAGCGCGGACATCCGTAACGGAAAAGCTGAACATTTCCGCAGCCCATCACGCCGCGACCGCGTCGGGCAGGTAGCGCAGATGCACGGGGAGCTTTTCGCTGATCTCCGCGTCCGTCAGACCGTCGAGAAGCTTTGACGTCGTTCCATGCCGCCTGCCATAGACCGTGACGATGCGCTTGCCCTGATCGGGCGCGGGCCAGCCCTCGCCGGCATAGCCGCGATAGTCGTCATGGGTGCTCGACCAGATATGCTCCAGACGCTCCTGCCGCGTCATGGCCCGCACAGGCCGGCTCTCGCGCTCGACGATCGCCTCGCGCATGCGCCTGCCGGAACCGACATCGGCGAGATCGCAATAGCTGTGGAAGTACCGGGCCCGGCCGTCGATCCACAAGGTGAAGAAGATGCTGGTGATCGAGCCGGTCAGGAACTCGCGCAGCGCGAACATATCGACCGCCAAGATGACTGGCGGCAGGACCTCGAACATGTAGTCGTGCTCGGCCTGGCCGATCTCGAACCACTCGCCGGCATAGAGCGAGCTGCCATCATTCCGTCTACGATCCGGCCGCTGGGCATGGCGGTCGAACATCCGGAACATCTGCCGCCGGTCGGCGACGCCCTGAAAAACTTTGCGGATCGGAGAGAAAGCCATGGGCGGGCTCCTGTGGTCTCGTCAGACCGGAGCGCGGCTCATCCTCGCGACATCGCCATCATCTTCGGCTCTTCCTGACCCCTCCCCCGCGGCCGCCTCCCTGATCGGCCGGGTCAAGGGCCGGCGCAGCCGGGCGAAGCGTCACCCTTGATGCGGCCGGCGGGCATGCGGCAGGCCTCCTCTCCTCTCTCGTCTTTCCGCCTCCTCCCCTACCTTCTCCCTCAAAGCGTCGTTCCAATCATCGCTTGGCGGCTTGAACCGGAGCCAGTCGCAGCCGGCAGCCTCGGCGATCTCACGCAGCCGGCCGGCATAGGCTTCGCCCTGGCTGTTGGCGTCCGTCGCCGCGACGAGTTTTGCTCCAGGACGAGCAGCGAGCGTTTGCAGCGCGGCCTGAGTCGCCGGCGACCAGCCGCCGCCGGTGCTGAGGTAGAGGCTGCCGTCCCGCAGCCCCTCGATCGCTGCGAGGCTCATGGCGTCGATCGCCGCCTCGGTGACGCAGAGCCTCAAGCCCTCGGGCGCGCCGAGCCGGAACAGCATCTTCGCCCCACCGGTCGAAAAACCGCGCCATGCGGGCCCGCGCTCCTCCCAGCCGGTGACAATGCCGCCGTCGTCGACATGGGCGACCCACACGCTGCTATGCGGGCCTTCCCGCAGCCGGTCCTGACGGATCGCGGCGCGCAGCACGCTTTCGGGGAGATGGCGTTCGTGACGCAGGTAGCGCCAGGTGGCGGAGCCCGGCCGAAGGGCTCGCCGGGCGCGCCAGCGTTCGGCAAGAGAGACAATCGGCCGCTGAGTGCGCGGTCTCTGGGAGATGGGTTCGGCCGGTCGGAACCCGACGAGCTCGGCCGCACGCACAAGCGCTTCGGTGAAGGCGACGCCATCCAGATGCTGGATGAGCGAGAAGACATCGCCCTTGGCCTCCGACAGCGGATCGAACCAGCCCCTGCCCTCGTGGATCACGATGACAATGTCGCTGCTGCGCCGGTGCTTGACGGCGCGGCGCGTGCTCTCTTTCAGATCGATGGCGAAGCCGGCTTTCTCCAGCACCGCCGCGCACAGCACGCGCCCCTTCAGTTCCTCGAGTTCTCGTTGCTCCATCATCTTTCCCGGCGCCTTACGTCCGGCCTTTCCTGCTGCTTCGTCCCTCCCGCAGATCTTGCGGGTCCAAGCCCAACCGCCGCGAAGAGCGGCGCCTGCAAGGGCGCGGATCGACAGACGACGGGATGATGAGATCGATCGCCGGCGGCGCAGCCCCCTTGCGGGCGACTGCTCGCCAGCGGCACTAAGGGCCGGCTCAGTGAGCCGGCCGGCGATCATGGGGGTCGAATTCGTGAATGACGCGCAGGTCGTCTGCGTCGTCGATCTCGTCGCTCGGCAGCACTCCGTAGGCGCCATCGATCTGGAAAACCGTGACCGCGACCATCAGCGTGCGGGCGAGTGCGAAGGCGTGGCTCTGGGCAAGGACAAGATCGTTCGACATCGTGGGGCTCCATCGGGAGCGGGGCAATTCCCGCTCGATGGCTCCTCGAAGGGCCGGGGCCGGTCGCGATCACCGCGAAGGCGTCAGCCGCAGCGGCGGCACGCTCGCGTAGCCGACCCCTTGCGGGTTGATCGTGGAAGATCCGGAACTGGACCAGGACGCCATCGCAAAAGAGCGGGACTGCGCTGCTCTCGGTGGTCCGCCCGTTCGAATGAACCGCTGGACCGGCCAGCTCCCTGGCTCGGGCGCTTTACGCCGGATCAGACGCTTTCAAATTCCGGATTGGACGGTTATAGATTCCAGATTGGACGCTGAGCCGACAGGCGCTTTGACATGTACCCACGCCATGCCGAAAGCCGCATTCGCGAAGCGCTGACCGACACGCGCGTCGTCGCGATCGCAGGACCGCGTCAGTCGGGCAAGACCACGTTGGCGCGCAAGATC
>NZ_LGSZ01000072.1 GCF_001298265.1 Allobosea vaviloviae
GGCGAGACGCACCCCCTTCCCCCCGCAAGCGGGGGGGAGGGTTGGGGTGGGGGGCAGTTCCGTTCGGCGCGACTCCCAAGGATAGAGTTTCGGCTTTGCTGCCCCCCATCCCTAACCCTTCCCCACCGCAAGCGGGGGGAAGGGGGTGCGTCTCGCCTCCAGCCGATGGCGCTGGCGCAGCATCGGCCCGGCTCGACAGGCCGAGCGTTTCAAGCGTAACTGGCGACATGACCGTGCTCATTCTTGGTGGAACCAGCGAAGCGGCGGCGCTCGACCAGCATCTGGCCGAGCAGGCTCCGGACATCCGCGCCATCATCTCGCTTGCCGGCCATACAGTCGATCCCCGCCCATCGAACCTGCCGGTGCGCGTCGGCGGCTTCGGCGGCGTCGAGGGTCTCAGACAGTATCTGCGCGACGAGAACATCATCGCCGTCATCGACGCGACGCATCCCTTCGCCGCGATCATGCCCTTCAACGCCGAGCATGCCTGCAAGGCGGAAGGCGTGCCGCTGCTCGCCATCCGTCGCGAGCCCTGGCATGAGCAGCCGGGCGACCGCTGGCAGGAGGTGCGCGACATCGAGGCCGCGGCGGGTGTGCTGGGGCCGAAGCCGCGCCGCGTCTTTCTGACGATCGGCCGGCTCGACCTGCCGGTCTTCGCGGAAGCCCCGCAGCATCACTATCTCGTCCGCGCCATCGAGCCGATCGGGGACCGCCTGCCCGTGCCCCATGTCACGGTGATCCAGCAGCGCGGGCCTTTCCATGCCGATGACGAGGAGGATCTGATGCGCCGCGAGGGCATCGAGATCCTGGTCAGCAAGAATTCCGGCGGCGAGGCCACGGCCGGCAAGCTCGTCGCTGCGCGCCGCCTCGGCCTGCCCGTCGTGATGGTGGCGCGCCCGCCCAAGCCCGATGTCGAGACCGTCGCCCATGTCCATCAGGTCCTGCCCTGGCTGGTGGCGGAAGGGCTCTTCGTCACCGAGCGCGGCGTGTAGACCCAAGGGCGCTCTTCGCCGCGCGCGATCAGCCGCGTGCTCGATGCGCCGATCGTTACCAGCGTCGCCATGTCGGCGGACGCAGCCGCCTCGACCGCCTCCGCCAGCGTGAGAATCCGCAAGCCCTCATCGGCCCGCCCGACGGCGCGCGCGAAGATCACCGGCGTCTGGGCTGAGCGGTGCCGTGCGGCCAGTTCCAGCGCCTCGCGCAGCTGCCAGGGCCGCGCCTTCGAAATCGGATTGTAGAGGCAGATCACGAAATCGGCGGCCAGAACCGCCTCCAGCCGTGCCGTCACGACCTCCCAGGGCTTGAGGTTGTCCGACAGCGAGATCGCGCAGAAATCTCCGCCGAGCGGCGCACCGGCCTTGGCCGCAGAGGCGAGCATGGCGGTGATGCCGGGCTCGACCGTGATCGGCAGCGAGCGCCAGGCCGGGTCGCCCGCCTCCAGCGCCTCGAACACGGCCGCAGCCATGGCGAAGACGCCCGGATCACCGCCGGAGACGACCGCAACGGTCTTGCCCTCGGCGGCCAGCCTCAGCGCATGGCCGGCCCGGTCGATCTCCACGCGGTTGTCGGAGGCGTGCTTGGTCTGGCCCTCGCGTGCGGCGATGCGGTCGAGATAGGGGCCGTAACCGACGAGATCGCTGGCGGCGTCGAGCACGGCCTGGGCAGCGGGCGTCAGCCAATGCGCCTCGCCGGGGCCGAGGCCGACGACGGTGAGGGAGCCTGTGCCGGCCTTGGCCTTTTCCTCTACCTTCGCCACCTCCGCGCCGTCATCCCGGGCGGAGCGCAGCGGAGACCCGGGATCCATGCCTGGACCTCCCCCGGAAGCGTTCCGGAATGGATCCCGGATCGGCGCGGCTTCGCCGCTTGTCCGGGATGACGGCGAAAGGTCGGGAAAGGGCGAATCCCCGCTCACAGCCGCCGTCCCTCGCCCGGCACGAGCACCATCGAGAAATACGGCGCCTCGTCGTCGCCCTTGTCGCTGAGCTTCGTCACGACCTGCTCGGCCATGGTGGCGCGCTCGACATAAACGGCGCGCTCGACCAGCCCGGCGGCGGCGAGCGCCCGGCGCACCTTCGGCAGGTTGCGGCCGAGCTTCATGATCACGGCGGCATCGGTGTCGACGAGGCGACGCGTCAGCTCGGCTTCTGGCAGGGTGCCCGGCAGCACGGTCAGGATGTCGTCGCCCCAGGTGATCGGCGCGTTCGCGCGGGTCCAGGCGCCGGCCATGCCGGTGACTCCCGGCACCACCTCGGTCGGAAAGCGCGGCGACAGCCGCCGCCACAGATGCATGAAGGAGCCGTAGAAGAACGGGTCGCCGTCGCAGAGCACGGCGACGGTGCGCCCGGCCTCCATCTCGGCGGCCAGTAACGCGGCGGATTCGTCGTAGAAGGCCGCGATCGGCAGGCTGTAGCCTTCGTCCTCGACCGGCACTTCGATCGTCACCGGGAATGCGAGCTCGATCTCGCGGGCGGCATCGGGCGCGATGATGGCATCGGCCGTGACGCGGGCATTGCCGCGCCGGCCGCGCTTGCAGAAATGCACCAGCCGGTCGGCTCGCAGGATGATGTCGCGGGCGCGGATCGTCATGTAGTCGGGATCGCCGGGCCCCAGGCCCACGCCGAACAGCAGGGTCCGGGCCTTCGCCGGTTCGAGGCTCACCGGCTCATTCCTTCTCTTGGGCCAGCGCGTTGACGGCGGCTGCCGCCATCGCCGAGCCGCCGCGTCGGCCATGCACGACGAGGAAGGGCACGCGCCCGTCCTGCGCCAGCGCCAGCTTCGATTCCGCCGCGCCGACGAAGCCGACGGGGATGCCGATCACGGCGGCTGGCAGGGCTGCGCCGGCGTCGAGCATTTCGAGAAGCCGGAACAGCGCGGTCGGCGCATTGCCGATGACCACGACCGCGCCCGCGAGATGCGGCCGCCACAGCTCCATCGCGGCAGCCGAACGCGTCGTCCCCATCTCGGCGGCGAGCGGCGCGGTGCGGGGGTCGTCGAGCGTGCAGATAACCGGGTTGCGGGCCGGGAGCCTTGAAGGCGTCACGCCATTGGCGACCATCTTGGCATCGCACAGAATGGGCGCACCAGCCTTCAGCGCCGCCTCGGCGGCCGCGGCGAAATCCGGCGACATCGCCACATCGGCGGGCAGGTCTGTCATGCCGCAGGCGTGGATCATCCTGACGACCACATGCGCCGCCCGTCCGGGGAAGCGCGACAGATCGGCCTCCGCCCGGATGATCGCGAAGGAGCGCTCATAGATCGCCGCCCCGTCATGGATATAGTCGTAAGCCGTCTTCAAACCCATGGTCCTGCGATGCGCCCCGCCGCGAGCAGGCGGGCGTGAATCTCCTGTCCGGGCTGCAATCGCGTCAGGAGCCCGGAAAGGTCAAGCTCGGCGACGGCGCTGTCCCGCGTGGAGCCGCCAATGACGACGCCATAGCGCCCGTTGCGCCCGACCAGCGTCAGGTCGGACGCACCCGGCCGTGCGCAGGATTTGACGCAGCCGGAGACATGCAGCGTCAGGCCGCCGGCCAGCAGCGGCGCGATCGCCTCGGCGAGCTGCGCCGCATCGGCCATGGCCGTGGTCTCCGCCCGCAGGCAGGCGGGAGCCCCGGCGCAGGCCTGCACCGACAGGCGCGGATCATCGTCGCGGACGATCAGCCCAAGCGATTCGGCAAAAGCGAGGAGTGCGCTCACATCGACTTCGGCCATCCCGCCAAAGGCGATCCCGCGCCAGGGCGACAGGCGGATCTCGGCGCAGCCATGGGCTTCGGCGGCGGCCCCGATCCGGTCGAGCGTGATGGCATCCGCACGGCCAAAAGGCAGACCGATCAGCGCCGCGAAGTCACCAGCATCGAGGGAGAACAGCCCGGCGCGCCGGGGCGCGGGGCGCAGCGGCGGCGGTGCGGCCACGGGGAGGTCGCAGAGTGCCGCGAGCGCGTCCGGCGTCAGGTCGCGCATGCGGCGGATCGCATCGGGCGCGGCGGCCCGCAGCGCGGCGAAGCGTGCCAATATGGATGCAACGAGGTCGCCGGCCTGCTCGGCGCTGATCGGCCCCAGCCATCGGCGATCGGCCAGTGCGAGCAGCGCCATGCCCGGCGACGTCCCGACGATGCGCAGATCGCTGGCGAACGCGTCGAGCGATTGCGCTCCACCATCATCGACGATCACGGAGAATTTCGCAGGCAGCGCGGCGATGCCAAGGGCACGCGCTTCAATGTCGGCAGCAACAGCGACCGCGTCGATCACGACGCCGACGGCACTCCCTCCCCCCGCTTGCGGTGAGGATGGTTGGGGTGGGGGGCAGTGCCGCTCGGCGGGACGATGAAGGATGGATCTCGGGCTTTCCGGCCCCCCACCCCGACCCTCCCCACCGCAAGCGGGGGGAGGGAGAAGGGGGAGGTACGCCAATGGCGAAACCAGCGTCAGCCGCTGCGGCCCGTCGCCGTCATGCTCATCGACCAGTCGTTCCGCCAGCAGCGTCTCGACCAGCGCCGGATGCGTCTCCGCCGTGATTCCGCGCAATTGCATGTTGCCGCGCGCGGATATCTCGACCAGCCCGTTGCCGTGCTCGCGCGCCAGAGCCGCGATGCGGCAAAGCTGCGCCGGGGTCAGCCTCGTGCCGGGCGGATGCAGCCGCACGAGCCAGCCATCGCCGGTCTCCATCGGCCGCAGCGTGCTGGGGCACCACCCGCGCCGCAGGGTTTCGGGCGAGGGCGCGGTCATTCGGCGGCCCGCTGCACGACAGGCGCGCCGGCGAGAAACGCCCCCACCGAATTGCGCCGGCTGGTCCACAGCCCGCGCCGCGCCGCCTCGGCCAGCCGGGAGCGGATCGCAGCGGCGGCCGGTGCGTTGGCGGCCTCGATTGCGTTCCAGACGGATGCGTCGGCGCACCAGGCCTGGAACACCGCGTCGAACAGCCCGTCCGGCACGGCGTCCGTGCTCGCAGCGAAGACGAAGAGCGTGTCGAGCGCTTCCGCCAGCTCGGCCGCGCCGCGCCAGCCATGAGCAAGATGCGACGAAATCCAGCGCGGATGGGTCAATCGGCCATGGACGATGCGGGCGATGTCCTCCGCCAGCGTGCGCGCCTTCGGCGTCTCCGGGTTCGAGCTGTCGAGGCTGTAGAGCGCCGGGTTCGCGCCGAGCGACTGCGCGGCTGCCGCGAGCCCGCCGATGACGTCGGCCGCGCTCGACGCCTCCAGGATGTCGCGCCCGGCAGTGTCGCTGACATGGACGCAGGCGTCGGCCGCCCTGATCCGGTCCTTGAAACCGTCGTCGGGGCGGGCGCTGCCCTCCGGCCCGCCATAGGCATGGCTGGACGCGGCGAGGTAGGTGGCGCCGAGTTCGTCGCGCTGCGCCCAGTCGCCGTTCAGCGCGCGATCCGCCATCGCCGCGCCATAGCGGCCCGGTGCGGCGCCGAAGACGCGCGGTGGCGCCTCGCCGCGCCGGCGTGCGGCGGCGGGCTCGTTCCACTCATCCGCCTCGTCGAGCGCGGCGACGGCCCGCGCAGCGGCGTCGAGCAGGGCGACCTGCTGCGGAAATGTATCGCGGAAGGCTCCCGAGATCCGGATGGTGACGTCGATGCGCGGATGGTCGAGCTTCGGCTGAGGCGTGATCGCGAAGCCGGTGACTCGCGTCGAGGCATCGTCCCAGAGCGGCGCGACGCCCATCAGCGCCAGCGCATGGGCGATATCCTCGCCGCCTGAGCGCAGCGTTGGCGAGGCCCAGAGGTCCATGACGATGCGGCGCGGATGGTCGCCCTGGTCCTGAAGGTGCCGCTCGACCACGGCCTGCGCCGCGAGTGCCCCGAGCCGCGCGGCTGCCCGCGTGGGAATCGCGCGCGGGTCGAGCGTCGAGAGGTTGCGCCCGGTCGGCAGCACGTCGGGCCGGCCGCGATGCGGCGAGCCGGCGGGGCCGGGCGGCACGAAGCGCCCATCCAGCGCCCGCAGCAGGCCCTCGCGCTCGGCCCGTGCCGAGACGGGGTCGGCCTCCGACAGTCCGAAAACGTGCAGCCCGTCGCGGAAGGGCAGTTCGGCGATGTCGCAGAGATGCGCGTCGAGCCGGGTCAATGCGTCGCTCATCGAGAGATCGGTGGTGACGCCGCAGGAGGCGGCGAGCCCGCTCGCCTCGGCCCTCGCCCGGATTTCGCTGGCGACGATATCAGCGCGGCGCGGATCGAGCACCTGCGCCTGGCTGAATTCCTCGACGAGGTCGCGCAGCAACGCGGTTTCGCCCGCAGCCCCGGTCTGGGCCAGCGGCGGCGGCAGATGGCCGAGCGTGATCGCCGACAACCGGCGCTTGGCCGGAGCCGCCTCGCCGGGATCGTCGACCACATAGGGGTAGATCACCGGTAGCCCCTGAGTGACGAGGCGCGGCCAGCACGAGGCCGACAGGGCCACCGCCTTGCCCGGCAGCCATTCGGTCGTGCCATGGGTGCCCAGATGAATCAGCGCGTCGATGCCGGCAGTCTCGCGCAGCGCGCGGTAGAAGGCGAGATAGCCATGGCCAGGCGGTGCGTCGGGATCGTGATAGCGGGCCTTTCGATCCGGCGTCGCATCACGCGGCGGCTGCAGGGCGATGGTGAGAGCGCCGTCGTGGACGGCCCGGAAGCGGAAGGCGCCGTCCGTGCAGGCCGGGTCGGCTTCGGGCGCGCCATGGGCGGCAAGGAGGGCGTCGCGGGCCTCGGTGGGGATGGCGGCGAGCCACGCGCGATAGGCGTCGAGCGTGAGCGCGAGAGCGGCTGGGCCGGTTGTGAGGGCGGCCATCAGCCCAGATACCTTATCCTTCTCATCACCCCTGCCGTCATCCCGGGCGACCGCAGGGAGACCCGGGATCCATTCCGGAACCTCTCTGACAAATGTTCCGGAATGGATCCCGGATCTCCGCTCCGCTGCGTCCGGGATGACGGCAGAGGGAAGATTGACCCCATACCCCGCCTCCGCCAGCATCCCGCGGATCGCGCCGACGCTCGCCGGCGTGTCGAGCCCGACGGCGAAACCGGCCCGGCCGCCCCGCGCCGGATAATCCGACATCACCAATGCGAGCCGGCGCTGCGCGGCCGGCTTGGTGGCCAGCGAAATCCAGCCTGTCGCGAGATCGGCGAGCGCTGCGATGCCGTCCAGATCGGGCACTAGCCGACGGGTGGTCAGACCGGTTTCAGGGTCGGTGATCTCGGCCTTGAAGGCGACGGGGATAGCACCCAGACGACCGTCGAATTCCGGCAGCGCGACCTGCATGGCGAGATCCACGGACGAGAGCCCCCGCGTCGAGGCCGCCCAGGCCTCGCGCGTGCTGCCGACGGGCATCGCCTGGAGGATCGGGCAATCGGCGCCGTCGAGCACGAAATCTCCGCCCTCGCGCGCCGAGAACGCGGTCGTCGTGACGATGGCCGCCGGTCGCCGCGTCGCGATCAGCGCCGCGAGCTCCGCCGTGACCGCCGGGTCCTTCAGGCTGGTTAGGGCGAGGATCAGCGGGACCTGTCCCCGTGCGGCGAGCGCAGCGGCAAGCGCCTCGCCGGTGGCGGTATCGCCGGCGCTGACGGCCGAGCGATAGACCAGAATCGGTACGAAGCGTCGATCGGGAAGGGCGGCAACCGCCTCGCGCCAAGGCATAGGTGCGGCGTCCGTGCCCAGCGCAAAAAGCGGCGGAAGGGGCAGGGGCGCGAGGGGCGAAGCTGCGTCACAAGAGGGGCGCGCGGCGGCGAGATAACCCGCCGCCATCGCCAGCAACCGGCGCATGTTTTCGGCGCCGCCGCCGGCCTGGAAATAGCCCAGGATGGCGCGGGCGCAGGCGGGCGGAACGGTGCCGTGGCCCGCCAGCCGCTCGTCGTTGCGATCATCGCCCGGCAGGACGGCGAGCGCGATGCCCTCGCGCCGGCAGGTCTCGCTCAACCGCTCGACGCCGTAGCGCCAGCAATCGAGCCCACCGAGGCAGCGCACCAGCACGAAGCGGCTTTTTAGAACCGTCTTGTCGATCAGCAGGTCGACCGAGAGCGGGTGCTTGAGCCGGCGCAGCGAGGCGAGGCGGACGGTTAGCGCAGGCGCGCCGCCAATCCCTCCCCCCGCTTGCGGTGGGGAGGGCTGGGGTGGGGGGCAGTCCCGCTCGGCGCAACGATTCAGGTTGGAGCTCTGGCTTTGCAGCCCCCCCCCCCCCCCCCCCCCCCCCCCGGCCGGGGGGGGGGGGAAGGGCCCCCCCCCCCCCCCACAGTCGCCGGTGCGCGCCGGGGACGACACCCCCCTCGCCCCCCCCAAGCCCGCACGACAGCCGTCCCCCCCCGCCTTCCTGCACTACTCCCCCGCTGCGCACGC
>NZ_LGSZ01000074.1 GCF_001298265.1 Allobosea vaviloviae
GGGTTGGGGTGGGAGCGTGCCGTTTGGTGAGCGCTCGCCCGGTCGTTCGCCCCCATCCCCATCCCTTCCCCACGAGGGGGAAGGGAGTCGCGAAACCGGACTCGGTTCTACATCGGTCCAAGGTTAGCTTTCCATGCTCCACCGCATCCATCGAAGCCTCGACGTCCTCGTCCTCGCGCTCGCCGTCCCGATGACTCTCGTCATGCTGGGATGCGTGGTCTGGCAGGTGATCGGACGCTATTTTCTGAACTCCTCGACCTCCTTCACCGACGAACTCTCGCGCTTCCTGTTCATCTGGGTCAGCCTGCTGGGGGCGGCCTATGTGCTGGGCAAGCGCGGGCATATCGCCATCACCGGGCTGATCGACCATGCGCCGCGACCCGTCCGGCGCGGCATCGACATCTTCATCGCCGGGCTCGTCATCCTCTTCGCCACCGTGATCCTCGGCGTAGGAGGCTGGCTCCTGGTCGAGCGCAATCTGCGGCTCGGCCAGGTCACGCCGGCCATGCTGCTGCCAGTCGCCTATGTCTACGCCATTATCCCGCTCTCGGGACTGCTGACCGCGATCTACGCGCTCCTCGTCGTCTGCGAGGTGGCGAGCGGCCAGGAGATCGAGGCCAAGGAGGTCTCGCTCGACTGAGCGGGAGGAGACAATCATGGAAGCCTCGCCAGCCCTCATCCTCTCGGTCGCCTTCATCGGCTTGATGGTGATCGGCGTCCCGATCAGCCACGCGACCGGGCTCGCGGCCATAGCCGCGTTGCTCACGATCATGCCGCCGATGCCGGCGATGGCCGTCAGCGCGCAGCGCATCGCGACCGGACTCGATTCCTTCGCGCTGCTTGCCATCCCCTTTTTCTTCATGGCCGGCTCGATCATGAACCGGGGCGGCATCGCGCGGCGGCTGATCGACTGCGCCAAGGTCTTTGTCGGCTGGATGCCCGGCGCGCTGGCGCAGATCACCATCCTCGCCAACATGATGTTCGGTACCGTCTCGGGCTCGGCGGTGGCGGCGGCCTCGGCCATCGGCGGCACCATGCAGCCGATCAAGGACAAGGCCGGCTACGACCGCGCCTTCTCGGCCGCGGTCAACATCTCCTCCTGCCCGACGGGCCTGCTGATCCCGCCATCGGGCGCCTTCATCGTCTATTCGCTGGTTTCCGGCGGGACCTCGATCGCGGCGCTGTTTCTTGCCGGCTACATCCCCGGCATCCTGATGGGCGTGTCGGTGATGATCCCGGTCTGGTTCATGGCCAAGAAGCGCGGCTATCTGCCCATGCCGCCGCTGCCATGGCGCGACAAGTTCGCTGCCATCCTCGCCGCGCTGCCCAGCCTCGGCCTGATCGCGCTGGTCATCGGCGGCATCATCGGCGGCATCTTCACCGCAACCGAGGGCTCGGCCATTGCCGTGGTCTATTCCCTGGCGCTGGCCGGCATCTATCGCGAGCTCAAATTCGACGATCTCTACCGCATCATCGTCGATACGATCGAGGCCACGGCGGTGGTCTCGCTGATGATCGGCACCTCGCTGGCCATGGCCTATGTGATGTCGCTCGCCAGCATCCCGCAGCTGATCGGCGACTGGATCACCGCGATCTCTGACAACAAATATGTCGCGCTGATGCTGGTGAACATCGTGCTGCTGCTGATGGGCACCTTTCTCGACCTGACGCCGGGCATCCTGATCTTCACGCCGATCTTCCTTCCCGTGCTGACGCAACTCGGCGTCGATCCGGTGCATTTTGGCGTGATCCTAGTGTTCAACATGTGCCTCGGCATCATCTCTCCGCCAACGGGGAGCGCGCTCTTTATCGGCTGCGCTATCGCAAAAGTCTCGATCGAGCAGGTGACGCGACCGCTGATCCCGATGTTCCTGTCGAGCACCGTCGCGCTGTTGCTGGTGACCTATGTGCCGGCGCTCTCGCTCTGGCTGCCGACAGTGTTCGGCTTCATCAAGTAAGGCTCCTCCATGCATCCGCTGACCGAGGCGACACTCGCCGGAACCGGGACTTCCCAGATCGACCTCGGGCTGGAGGGCGGCTATCGCGCCACGCTGTTCCTGCTCGACGACCACCTTGCCCGCTTCCTGGCGATGCGGCCGGACGGGCTCGCCAGGCCCCGAACCTGGTCGCTCTCGCCCCGAGATCGCCTGGGCCGGCGAGCCTGACCCGATCGACGGACGCGACCGGCTCGACGTTTCCGGCTTTCCGGGCACGGCCTTCGCGGTCCTGGAGGATGCCGACACGATCACGGTCACGACGGCGTGGCTGCGCGTCATCATCCGCCGCGCGCCGCTGATGCTCGACTGGCAGACGAGGCCCACGCCGGATGCGCCTTTCGAGAGCGTCGTGAAGGACAGGCCGAGCCAGGCCTATTTCTTCGATCGCCGCTCTAAGCGCTTCCGGCACTATCTCGTCCGCGACGGACGCGAGCGCTTCTACGAGTTCGGGGACAAGGCGGGCGACGCCGAAAAGCATGACCGCCGCCTGGCCATGGGCGCGACCGATCCGCTCGGCTATGACCCCAGCCGGTCCGATACGCTCTACAAGCATACTCCCTGGTCGGTCACGGTGAGGCCCTATCGCGGGGGGGAGGCGGTCGGGCTGTTCTACGACAATCTCGCACGCGGCGCGCTCGATCTCGGCCAGGAGCTCGACGCCTATCGCGACCTGTCCCGCTCCTTCGAGGCCTGCGACGGCGATCTCGGCCTCTATGTCGTGCTGGGGCCGAAGCTCGACGACGTGGTCAGGCGCTTCACCGCGCTGACGGGCCGGGCCGCTTTCCCGCCGCGCTGGATGATTCCCTATTCGGGCTCGACCATGTCCTACACCGACGCGCCCGACGCCTCGGACAAGCTGGTCGGCTTCCTCGACCTGCTGGCAGAGCACGGCATCCCCTGCGGTTCCTTCCAGATGTCGCCGGGCTATACGCTGATCGGAGACAAGCGCTGCGTCTTCACCTGGAACCGCGACTGCTTCCCGGATCCGCAGGCCATCACCGCCCGCTTCAGGACGGCCGGCGTCGAACTCGTCGCCAATATCAAGCCGGTGCAGCTGGTCGAACATCCGCGCTTCGCCGAGGTCGAGGCCTTCCGCGGCTTCGTGCGCGACAGCGAGGATGCTTCGAGGCCCCACATCACCCAGTTCTGGGGCGGACTTGCCGCCAATCTCGACTTCACCAACCCGGAGACCAGCGCCTGGTGGTCACAGGAGGTGAAAGCGCGACTGATCGACTACGGCATCAACGCGATCTGGAACGACAACAACGCGTTCGAGATCTGGGACGAGGCTGCGGGCTGCGACCTCGCCGGCCGGACCGCGACCATCGCGACCTTGCGCCCGGTCCAGACCGATCTGAAGATGCGCGCCTCGCAAGGCGCGCATCTTGCGGCCGCGCCGCAAAAACGCCCCTATCTGATCTCGCGCTCGGGCGGGCCGGGCATGCAGCGCTATGTCCAGACCTGGAGCGGCGACAATCGCACGAACTGGGAGACGCTGCGCTACAACCTGCGCATGGGCCACGGCTTCTCGCTCTCGGGGCTCGCCATTTTCGGCCATGATGTCGGCGGCTTCGCCGGTCCCAAGCTGTTCCTGCGCTGGATCGAGCAGGGCATCTTCTGGCCGCGCTTAACCATCCATTCCTGGAACGATGACGGCAGCGCCGGCGAACCCCGGATGTATCCCGAATTGTTGCCGCAGATCCGCGACTGCCTCGCCTTGCGCGAGGGGTTGACGCCTCTGCTGTACGACCTGCTGTGGCGGTCCCATCGCGACCACGCGCCGATCCTGCGGCCGCTCTTCTTCGATTTTCCCGAGCAGCCGGAGAGCTACGACCAGTAGGATTGCTTCCTGCTCGGCGAGAGTCTGCTGGTGGCCCCCGTGCTCGACTGCGGGGCGGCGGCGCGCAAGGTCTGGCTGCCGGCCTGGGAGAGCGGCTGGGCCGTTTCTCCTTTCCGATTGGAGTTGACGGCCAGCGTGGCCGCCAACCGTCGATGGGATCAGTTTTTGATGGTGGCGAGCGAGCCAAGGCCAAGGCCGTCCACGACTTGGCGCTGGATGGGGGCGACAGCCGTATTGACAGCATCCGAGCCGAAAGGCTGGCCAACGACGACACGCTCGGGACGCTGGCCCCTGGCGGTAGCGACGAGCTTCACGATAGCCTCGGCGACATCGTGCGGCTTGGGCGCATCCTTCGAAGAGAATATGCCCATGAAGGTCTCGAACATCTTGGCGGGAATGGCACCGATCTCGCCATAGGCTGCGCCGCAGGCCGCATCAGCCGGCTGCTGAGCCGCTGCATACATATTGGTCGGATATGCGCTGGGCTGGACCAGCACGACATCGACGCCAAGTTGCGACAATTCGTAGCGGTAGCTGTCGGTCATCGCTTCAACCGCGTATTTCGAGGCCCCGTAAAGGCCAAAGAACGGGAAAGTCACGCGGCCCAGGATGGAGCCGACATTGATGACCAGGCCATTGCCCTGGGCGCGCAGCGTCGGAAGTGTGGCGCGCAGCATGCGCTGGACGCCCAACACATTGACATCGAACAGATCGCGGACCTGCTCGGGGGTATCCGCGGACACTCCGCTGAGGAGCGGCGCGACGTCCGCCAGGCCCGAAGCCGCCCCATCGTCGAAGCGCTGGAGCCGTGGCTGCACGCCAAGCTTCTCCTCGTCAGCCAGAAGAGCAAGCTTGCCGAGGCCATCCGCTACGCCCTCTCGCGCTGGGCCGGTCTCTCACGCTTCCTCGACGACGGCCGCGTCGAAATCGACTCCAACGTGGTCGAGCGCGCCATCCGGCCGATCGCCCTCAGTCGAAAAAATGCGCTCTTTGCCGGATCAGACGGCGGCGCCGAGCACTGGGCAGTCGTCGCCTCGCTCGTGGAGACCTGCAAACTCAACGGCGTCGATCCGCAAGCCTACCTCGTCGACGTCATCGCCCGCATTGTCGCTGGCCACCCGCAAAGCCAGATCGACGACCTGCTGCCGTGGGCCTACGCCTCACAGCCGCTCAAGGCCGTGGCCTGAGAACACCGCTTACGATTATGTGTGGAGCACGGCTGGCACGCTGACCTCGCGCACGCAGACGGACACGACGACGCATACGGTTCCCTATGCGACGAGCGGTCAGACGCGGACCTGGACCTATGACTATGGCACGGCGGGGTTGCTGACCTCGGTCAACGGGCCGCTTGCCGGTACCGGCGACACGGTGAGCTACACCTACGACACGGCCGGCTATGTCCAGACGATCACCAACGAGGTCGGTCAGGTCACGACGGTCAATACGGTCAACAATCGCGGCCAGCCGACGCTCGTGACCGATCCGAACGGCGTCAAGACGGCGCTGAGCTACGATCCGCTCGGGCGATTGTTGACGGTCACAGTGGATTCGCTGGGGACTGCTTCGGTCACGACGATGACCTATGACGGCATCGGGCAGATCACCAAGATCACGCAAGCCGACGGGAGCTGGCAGTCGTTCACCTATGACAACGCTCGCCGGCTGACCACCGTGACGAACAATGTCGGCGAGACCACCAATTACGTCCGCGACGCGATGGGCGGGGCGACCTCGATCACGCGCAAGAAGGCCGATGCGTCGACGACCTTCGCGCGGACGCAGACCTTCGACGAGCTCGGCCGGTTGCTGAAGGCGATCGGAGCGGGGACCGGCAGTGCCAGCAGCACCTGGGGCTTCGGTTACGACAAGACCGACAATCTGGTCGCCGTGACCGATCCGCGCTCGAACCTCTACAACTACGGCTTCGACGCGCTCAACCGTCTGATCAGCGAGACCAACGAGGACAGCGACGTCGTCCAGGTCGCGCGCAACGGCGTCGATGCGATCACCAGCTAATGCCTGACGCTCCTAGTCAACTTCTAGATGATATGCGCTTGCATAAGTTTCGTGGCGGAGATCAGTGCTGGGCTCTAAGGGATTTGCGCGGCCGTGGGGTTTGGGGCAATGATGAATTAAGGCGGGCGGAGAAATTTTTCAAATGTCGATCAAGTAGTTTATCTGCTTCATTGCGCCCTTCGACGAACGAATGTCGGCTTTAGATTCAAACAAGAAACAGCGGATAATCTGGAGTTATGTACGATGCCCTGGTTTGCTGCGCATGTCACCACAATATACGAATCTACATCAAGTAATTCCTATAGTTATGCAGAAGACTCAGTTCTCCTCATTTTTTCAGAAAACAGGACCGTTGCGGCAGAAAAAGCTAAGAACAGATTGATAAATATGAATAAGACTGTAGAAAATAAAGAATACGGTCTCGATAATAAATATACTATACGAACTCATTCTGTCAGAAAAATAGTTGACATATCTAATGAAGATCTTTCAAATGAAGATTTGCCAGCGAGTTTGTCTGAAATTACTTTTCAATTTTATAGATTTTCCTCTAAAGAGGATGCTATTAAATTTCTAAATGGTGACATTTTTGTAAACGTTAGTATGGTCGACGGAGTAGAGAACTAAGATTGTATGCCACAAGAAAATCTAATGTAATGAGTGGCGGCGGCGGAGGGCGATGATGATCCGACGGCCCGGGCGCAGCTTCCCTCGCTGAACGGGCCGAAGTGCAGGATCGCACCGCGCGCGGTGGTGGCAGATGTCGACACGACGAGCCCGAAGACGCTCTTCGTCAATGCCGACCGGCCGCTCCAGATGACGAACGCCAGCAAGGCCCTGGTTTGGTATGCGGTCTACAAGCCCTATGGCGAGGTCGCCCCGACGGTTCGTGGAGCGATGGCGCAGCGCCTTGTCCGTCGCTTGTGTCCCCAGTGTTCGCAGCCGGTCGCATTGGACCAGGGGCAGGTCGAGCGTCTTGCTGAGCATGCGAATTTATCCCAGTGCATAGATCAGGCCGAGAACGGAGGCGATCAGCAGCATCTGAGGCAATCCCATCCAACCGATCCAGGCGCCGGCTGCGGCGACGAATTTGACATCGCCCATTCCGATGCCGTCGAATCCTCGGTAGTATCGGTAGGCGACAGCGATGATGCCGAGAAGAAGGCCGCCGGCCAAGACGCCGATCAACGACTCCACGGGTCTCGGCAGCCCGGTTGCAAAGGATTGGGCAAGGCCCGTCGCCAGAAAGCCGAGATTGAGCCGGTTCGGCAGGGTGAGGCGGACAGAATCGATCCAGCACGCATAGGCGAGGATACCGGAAAGGCCGAGACCAAATACGTAGATCAATCAATCCTCGCAATACCGTGCGATCCAAGATCAATCTGTTGTTTGGCGGGCAAAATAACCAAGTCGCGATCCTCGATCTCTATCCAGACATATTCTCGCATCGCCGATCTCGTTGGCGTCACATTATCACCGCATCGATTTCATTAAAAATCACTTATAATCGCCTTAGATTCACTAAAATGAATAATCTCTGCAGAAATGTCTATAATTCCGTTCGACAATAATATACGAATATTATGATTATAGTTTGTTCCGTCATCAATTTTCGATACGATACCGCTCTCACAAAGCGGATTAGACTCCTCGTAGCTTATATCTATCTTCTTTGGACGGATATTGAGAGCCACCAAACGTAGTATTGGGAAATTACTAATTTCGGTTGAACTAACCTCGTATTTCGTCAGCCAAAATTCAATTATGGCATACGCTGGCAAGCTAAGGTCGAATTTGAAGATAGATGCCCCTTTCAATTTCTCCGTATATCTAAAAGAATTATCTTCCATGGCGTTCATCTCTTTCAAAAATCGCCGATAAACGGCGGGCATATTGATGTGGGGAGAGATCTTATTTTGAGGACACGCGTTAAGCCGCTTCGTAAGCAAAAATAATGACAGAATCCAAGGCCTCCTACTCGCCCCGAATTTTGGAGGCTACAAAGATCGGAAGAGCATACTTGGGTGCCATCTTGAGGACGAGGTGATGGCTTCGGAGGTCTAGGTCGTGTGGACAAACCTGATCCAGCATCGGATCGTTGCGAGCTGCACGAACCCGAGGAAGCTGGACGCGAGCTTGTCGTAGCGGGTCGCCACGCGGCGTGAGTGCTTGATCTTGTTGAAGAATC
>NZ_LGSZ01000091.1 GCF_001298265.1 Allobosea vaviloviae
GGGGGGGGCGCCGTGTGGGTCGACAGGCCGCGGGCCGCGTCGGATTCGGCCACGGGAGAGCGCGTGAGCCGCGCGCGCGCGAGGTGGGCCCGCGTGGTGTCGGAGGGGCTCGGCGCCTCGGCCCGCGAAGCCGGCCTGAACTTCTGAGTTCGGATTCACCGGCCCGCCGCTACGCTTTCCGGCGTAGCGGCGGGCCGGGGCTTTATCTTTTTAGACGTCGTTCCAACAGGAACGCTCGAGCGAGCGGCGCAGGACATCGATCCGGCGACCGCGCAAGTAAGAGGAAAGACAATGGCCAGAGAGCCTCGTGACCGCGATCGCGAAGAGCGCGATTCAGAATTCGTGGACCGTCTGGTCCATATCAACCGCGTCGCCAAGGTGGTGAAGGGTGGTCGTCGCTTCGGCTTCGCCGCTCTCGTCGTCGTCGGCGACCAGAAGGGCCGCGTCGGCTTCGGCCACGGCAAGGCCCGTGAAGTTCCCGAGGCCATCCGCAAGGCGACGGAAGCCGCCAAGCGCGGCCTGGTCCGGATCCCGCTGCGCGAGGGTCGTACCCTGCATCACGACGTCCAAGGCCGTCACGGCGCTGGCAAGGTCGTGCTGCGCGCGGCTCCGGCCGGTACCGGCATCATCGCCGGCGGCCCGATGCGCGCCGTCTTCGAGGCGGTTGGCATGCAGGACGTGGTGTCGAAGTCGCTCGGCTCCTCGAACCCGTACAACCTCGTTCGTGCGACGTTCGACGCGCTGAAGAACGAAGACAGCCCGCGTGGCGTCGCCGCGCGCCGCAACCTCAAGGTCTCGGCCCTGCAGACGCGTCGCCGCGATGCCGGCACCGACGCCGCTGTTGAAGCGTGAGGGTGCGATCATGGCAAAGTCTGACAACAAGACCGTCGTCGTCGAGCAGATCGGCAGCCCGATCCGCCGCGAGGCTTCGCAGCGCCAGACCCTGATCGGTCTCGGCCTGAACAAGATCCGCAGGCAGTCGACCCTGGTCGACACGCCGTCCGTGCGAGGCATGATCGATAAGGTCAGGCACCTCGTGCGCGTCGTCGATGCGAAGTGAGGGGTATCGTTCGATGAAACTCAACGACATCCGTGACAACGAAGGCGCGCACAAGTCGCGCATCCGCGTCGGCCGTGGCATCGGCTCGGGCAAGGGCAAGACCGGTGGTCGTGGCGTCAAGGGTCAGAAGGCCCGCTCTGGCGTCGCGGTCAAGGGCTTCGAAGGCGGCCAGATGCCGCTGTATCGTCGCCTGCCCAAGCGCGGCTTCAACAACCTGTTCGCCAAGGATCTGAACGAGGTCAATCTCGGTCGCATCCAGCAGGCGGTGGAAGCCGGCAAGCTCGATGCAAAGGGCGCTGTCACGATCGAGGCGCTTGTCGCCGCCGGCGTGATCACGCGCCAGGCCAAGGACGGCGTCAAGATCCTCGGCGTCGGCGAACTCAAGACCAAGCTCGCCTTTGAGGTGTATGGCGCGTCGAAGTCGGCGGTCGAGGCCATTGAAAAGGCCGGCGGTACGGTCAAGATCCTGGCGGCAGCCGCTTCAGAGGCGTGATCCGCGAGCAGAGCGCCGAAAAGTGGGAACCGGTTTTCGGCGCAAGTCCTGCTCACAGTTTCGGGTGAGAGGCGGATTCCGCTTCAAGATTGAGACGCATTGCGTTTTTATCTGGAACCATTCGGCTCTCGCGCTTAAATGACGACTCGCGAACGGCGGCCGGGCCAGAAGCCCTGGCCGCCGTTTGACTATTTGACCGGGCGCAGACCTGCGTGCCCATGGATATGAAGACCAAGGACCGGACGCATGGCATCGGCGGCTGAACAGCTTGCTTCAAACCTGAACTTTGGGGCGTTCGCCAAGGCGGACGAGCTGAAGAAGCGAATCTGGTTCACACTGGGCGCGCTGATCATCTACCGGCTGGGCACCTATATCCCGCTGCCTGGCATGAACCCCGACGCCGTCGCCGATCTGTTCAAGCAGTCGCAATCGGGCGTGCTGGGCCTATTCAACATGTTCTCTGGCGGCGCGGTCGGCCGTCTCGCGATCTTCGCGCTGGCGATCATGCCCTACATCTCGGCTTCGATCATCATCCAGCTGCTCTCCAGCGTCGTGCCGACCTTCGAGACGCTGAAGAAAGAAGGTGAGCAGGGCCGCAAGATCCTGAACCAGTACACGCGCTACCTGACGCTCGTGCTGGCCGTGTTCCAGGCTTACGGCATTGGTGTCGGCCTGCAGGGCTCGGGCAACCTGGTGCTGGAGCCGGGGCCGTTCTTCCTGCTCTCGACCACGATCACGCTGGTCGGCGGCACGATGTTCCTGCTCTGGCTGGGTGAGCAGATCACCAGCCGCGGCATCGGTAACGGTACTTCGATGATCATCTTCTCGGGCATCATCGCCGAGTTCCCGTCGCAGCTGGCGCAGACGCTCGAACTCGGTCGCCAGGGCGCCATCTCGACCGGCTTGCTGCTGCTGATCCTGGTGATGGCGATCTGCGTCATCGCGTTTTGCGTGTTCATGGAGCGCGCCCAGCGCCGACTCCTGATCAACTATCCCAAGCGGCAGGTCGGCAACCGGATGTATGAGGGCCAGACCTCGTTCCTGCCGCTGAAGCTCAACACGGCCGGCGTCATCCCGCCGATCTTCGCCTCATCGCTGCTGCTGCTGCCGACCACGATCGCCAGCTTCTCGCAGGCCTCGGGGGGGACGGGGCCGCTCTCGACGATCGCGACCTATCTCGCCCACGGCCGGCCGCTGTTCATGTTCCTGTACGCCGCGCTGATCATCTTCTTCTGCTTCTTCTACACCGCGATCGTGTTCAATCCGACCGAAACGGCCGACAACCTCAAGAAGCATGGCGGTTTCATGCCGGGCATCCGGCCGGGCGAGCGCACCGCCGAGCATATCGACCGTGTGTTGACGCGCATCACCGTGCTCGGAGCCGGGTATTTGACTATCGTCTGCCTTATCCCCGAGTTCATGATCACCTATGCCCAGATACCGATCATTCTGTTGGGCGGCACGTCGCTGCTGATCGTGGTGACGACGACCATGGATACCGTGGCGCAAGTCCACGGACACCTGCTGGCCCATCAGTATGAGGGGCTGGTGAAGAAGGCCAAGCTGCGGGGGGCAAAGCGCTGATGCGAATCATATTCCTGGGGCCGCCGGGGGCGGGTAAGGGCACTCAGGCTGCGCGCATCGTCGCGAAGCACGGCATTCCTCAACTCTCGACCGGCGACATGCTGCGCGCGGCGGTTGCCGCCGAGACGCCAATCGGCGTCAAGGCCAAGGCCGTGATGGATGCGGGCGGGCTGGTGTCGGACGAGATCGTCATCGGCATTGTCGCAGACCGCATCGATGAGCCGGACGCCAAGAAGGGCTTCATCCTAGACGGGTTCCCGCGCACGCTGGCCCAGGCAGAGGCGCTCGACGCGATGCTCGCCTCCAAGCACCTCGAGCTCGACACGGTGCTGGAGCTGAAGGTCGACCAGACCAAGCTCGTCGATCGCATCGTCAAGCGCGCCGAGGAGGCGAGGGCGGCTGGGCAGCCGGTCCGCAAGGACGACGATCCGGAGGTCTTCAAGACCAGGCTGGAAGCCTATAACCGCGACACGGCGGTGGTCTCGCCTTACTATGCGGCGCGCGGCCAGGTCATCGAGATCGACGGCATGCAGACGGTCGACGAGGTCACAGCCGCGATCGAGAAGGCGCTGGCGGGACACTGATTTCGGCGTTGGCACGCTTCTTGGGCGCGGCGGGTTGACTCGGCGCGCCCAAACGACTAACGACCCCACTTCCGGTTTCATGCGAGCGATGCCGTTACCTTCGCGAGAAGGGGCGACGTCGCGTTCTCGCGTGGATCAGGCTCAGCGTTTCGCAAAGGCCGGCCTCCACCGGCGCGAGGCATCTTTGAAACCGCTGGCGCGCCACTGGGCGTCTGCCAGCTGACATGGAGAGATCGTCATGGCACGTATCGCCGGCGTCAACATTCCGACCAACAAGCGCGTGGTCATCGGCCTCCAGTACATCCACGGCATTGGTGCGTCCAAGGCCCAGGAAATCTGCACCAAGGTCGGCATCGCCGCCGAGCGTCGCGTCAACCAGCTGAGCGACGCGGAAGTGCTCCAGATCCGCGAAGCGATCGACCGCGACTATCTGGTCGAGGGCGACCTGCGTCGCGAAGTCTCGATGAACATCAAGCGCCTGATGGATCTCGGCTGCTATCGCGGCCTGCGTCATCGCCGTGGCCTGCCGGTTCGCGGTCAGCGCACGCATACCAATGCGCGCACCCGCAAGGGCAAGCCGAAGGCGATCGCCGGCAAGAAGAAGTGATCTTCGGCTAACCCGAAGATCGTCCAACCGTCATGCTCGGGCTTGCCCCGAGCATCTCGTCCCGAAGACGCGATACGCGCCTCTTCCTGCAGGAGATGGTCGGGTCAGGCCCGACCATGACGTTCTGCTCCCCAGCGCCTGGCATCACGGGCGCGCTCGAAGGATGAAAGACAGACTATGGCCAAGGAAGCCCAGCGCGTTAAGCGCCGCGAACGCAAGAACATCGTCTCCGGCGTCGCGCATGTGAACGCCTCGTTCAACAACACCATGATCACCATCACCGACGCGCAGGGCAACACGATCTCGTGGTCGTCGGCCGGCACGATGGGCTTCAAGGGCTCGCGCAAGTCGACCCCCTATGCCGCCCAGGTCGCCGCCGAGGACGCTGCCCGCAAGGCTGCCGAGCACGGCATGCGCACGCTGGAAGTCGAAGTCACCGGCCCGGGTTCGGGACGTGAATCGGCTCTTCGCGCCCTGCAGGCCGCGGGCTTCACCGTGACCTCGATCCGCGACGTGACGCCGATCCCGCACAATGGCTGCCGCCCGCGCAAGCGCCGTCGCGTCTGAGCTGTGATCTTCGAGGCGCCCGCACCGGCGGGCGCCTGTCCGGGGCGGCCCGCCGCCGCCATTGAATTCAAGCACCAGGAGTGCGGTCGTGATCAGCAAGAACTGGCAGGATCTGTCAAAGCCCAACAAGCTCGAAATCAAGGTCGGAGACGATCCGAAGCGTCAGGCGACCGTCATCGCCCGTCCGCTGGAGCGCGGCTTCGGCATGACGCTCGGCAACGCGCTGCGTCGCGTGCTGCTCTCCTCGCTCCAGGGCGCGGCCGTCACCGCCGTCCAGATCGACGGCGTGCTGCATGAATTCTCGTCGATCCCCGGCGTCCGCGAGGACGTGACCGACATCGTCCTCAACATCAAGGCCATCGCGGTCAAGATGCAGGGCGAGGGCCCCAAGCGCATGACCCTGCGCAAGACCGGCCCGGGCACCGTTACCGCCGGCGACATTAACACCATCGGCGACGTCTCGATCCTGAACCCCGACCTCGTGCTCTGCACGCTGGACGAGGGCTCCGAGATCCGCATGGAGTTCACCGTCAACACCGGCAAGGGCTACGTCCCCTCCGAGCAGAACCGTCCGGAAGATGCGCCGATCGGCCTGATCCCGGTCGACAGCCTGTATTCGCCGGTGAAGAAGGTCTCCTACCGCGTCGAGAACACCCGCGAGGGCCAGAACCTCGACCGCGACATGCTGACGCTGAACATCGAGACCAATGGCTCGGTGACCCCTGAGGACGCGCTGGCGCTCGCCGCCCGCATCCTGCAGGACCAGCTCGCGGTGTTCATCACCTTCGAGGAGCCGCGCAAGGAAGAGGCCGTCTCGACCGCGCCGCAGCTGCCCTTCAACCCGGCGCTGCTCAAGAAGGTCGACGAGCTCGAGCTGTCGGTGCGTTCGGCGAACTGCCTGAAGAACGACAACATCGTCTATATCGGCGACCTGATCCAGAAGTCGGAAGGCGAGATGCTGCGCACCCCGAACTTCGGCCGCAAGTCGCTGAACGAGATCAAGGAAGTCCTCGCCACCATGGGCCTCCATCTCGGCATGGACGTGACCGGCTGGCCGCCGGAGAACATCGAAGAGCTCGCGAAGCGCTTCGAGGAGCACTACTGATCCAGCCGGCGCGGGCTTGATCCCGCGCCGTTTCCCCGCCCGGTGCATGAGCGCTGGAGCATAAAGGACGGCCGTACCGTGGCACGGCGGCCGTAAATCAACGAAGGAGCCACCCATGCGTCACGGTTTTCGCGGTCGTCGTTTCAACCGCTCGGTCGAGCATCGCAAGGCGATGTTTGCCAACATGTCCCAGGCCCTGATCAAGCACGAGCAGATCACCACCACGCTGCCCAAGGCCAAGGATCTGCGCCCGGTCGTTGAGAAGCTGATCACGCTCGCCAAGCGCGGCGACCTGCATGCCCGCCGCCAGGCGATCGCGCAGATCAAGGACGTCGTCCTGGTCGGTAAGCTCTTCGCGGTGCTTGGTCCCCGCTACAAGGAGCGCAATGGCGGCTATCTGCGCATCATGAAGGCGGGCTTCCGCTTCGGCGACAACGCCCCGCTGGCCGTGATCGAGTTCGTCGATCGCGACGTCGAGGCCAAGGGCAAGGATTCCGGCCCGGTCTTCACGGCGGACGACGAGGCGGCCTGAGGGTTTTCCTCGGTCGCAACGGATTCGAAAGGGCGGCCCTCGGGTCGCCCTTTTTTGCGTCGGAGGCGCTGCCGTCTCGTCGGTGGGAGCGTGTGGGGCGGTTCGGCGGGATCGGGCGGGGAGATTGATGGAGCAAGGTCGTTTCAATGCGTATGTCGGTCTTGCGCGTGGCGGCAGGAACGGCGTCTGGCGCGTCCTCGCGGGCTTTCTCGCTGTGGCGATCATCTGGATCGCTCTGGGTATCGCGATTGTGGCGGCGGGTGTCGCTTTGTTCGTGGCGCGCAGCGGCGGCAGAACCGATAGCATCGACGCCGTTTTCGCCACCTTGGATTATCAGGCGCTGGCGGCCGACCCGCTGTTCTCAGGCACGGTTCTGCTGTCATTTGCCGGGATTTGGGCCGGCGTCTGGCTCGTCATGCGGATTCTTCACAGGCGATCGGTTCGAGATCTCTTCGGTGTCGAACGCAGAGTGCTCTGGTCGGATTTCCTGCGCGCTTCCCTTGTCACCTTCGTCGTCGGCCTGATCGCGATTCCGTTCTTTCTGCTGGTCGACCCGACTGTGCAGCGCGGACACATCAGCCTGTCGGGCTGGCTCATTGCCGCAGTGCCGCTGATGGTCTG
The DNA here is from genome assembly GCF_001298265.1 of Allobosea vaviloviae. GTDB lineage: Bacteria > Pseudomonadota > Alphaproteobacteria > Rhizobiales > Beijerinckiaceae > Allobosea > Allobosea vaviloviae_B. Next base: position 7,154 of record NZ_LGSZ01000091.1, read on the forward strand.
CTGTTTCGTGCAAACCTCGGCAGAGGAAATCCTCTTCCGCGGCTATCTGCATCAGACGCTGGCCGCACGCTATGCGACGCCTGTGGTCTGGCTGGGCGTTCCGACGATCCTGTTCACGGCGCTGCATTGGGAAAGCGAGGCCTCTTCGGCCATCAACCTGTCGGTTCTGGCGACGATCGGTGTGTTCGCGCTGAGCATGAGCTATCTGTTGATCAAGACCGGCAACCTTGCGGCCGCGATGGGCGCTCATTTCGGCAACAACGTCGGCGCTTTCCTGCTGTTCTCGTCGCAGCCGGGATTCAATGGCGGAGTTCTGTTCACGGGGCGCTCGATCCGGGAGGCTGGCTGGACGCTGGAGCAAGCGCTGATGCTCGGCGTCATCGGCGTGGGGACCATCCTCGTTGCGCAGATGCTGCTCGTGCATCCGGCCTCGCCGGTGCGCCTGCGATCACTGTCCCGGCCTCGGCCCCTTGGTTAGCGTCGGCCAGAGATGCTAGGCTGCTCGTCCATTCAACGCGGAACGCCACGGCAGGGTTTAGCATGAACGCCAGATCACTTGTTTCAGCGGCGGCGCTCGCGCTCGTCGCGATGGGCTCACCGCTTTCTGCCCAGGACTACCCCTCCAAACCCATCACCATGATCGTGCCCTTCGCGGCCGGGGGCTCGTCTGACGTCATCGCGCGGCTGGTCGGCGACGAGATGGGGCGGGTGCTCGGGCAGCGCATCGTGATGGAGAACATGGGCGGGGCGGGGGGGGCCGGCGCGCTGTCGCGGGGCGCCCAGGCGGGGCCCGACGGCTACCCCATCGTGGTCGGCAACAGCCGCACGAATGCCGCCCCCCACCCCATCTATCCCGACCTGCAATACAACCACGCCCGCTTCC
>NZ_LGSZ01000075.1 GCF_001298265.1 Allobosea vaviloviae
CCGAGACCTGCGCTGCTAGCGTCGGCGGCAGCGTCAGAGGTGTATAAGAGACAGGGGATAAGGGGGCGGGGTTATGCTCGGACGCCAGGCCGCCCGACCTGCGCCGCGAGATCGCGCAGGAGCGCGAGGTCGTGCTCGAGGGTCAGGCCCCGGCTCGCCCGCTGCAAGGCCAGTTGGGAATGGCGAGAGGCGTTTTCGGCGAATTCGGCGGGTTCCAGTCGCGACAGCACCAGCATCGCTTTCTGCAGCCTAACGCCGACCTCGATGATTCCGGCGCCATCTCGCGCAATCGGGGTGAAGAGATCGTCGAACAGATCGCCGAGCGCGATCGGCGGGACATTGATGCGGGGGAAGGCGATGTCCTGCTGCCGGTCGCGGGGTTCGGCCGAGATCGCCAGGATGCGGACCGCCCGGCCGATGACGTCGATCGCGGTGCCGGGATCGTTGATGCCAGGCGACAGGGCGCGCGAGGCGATCTCGGACAGCACCGACGCGCCGAAGCGCGGGTCCTGATCGAAGGAACGCACATCCTCGATGGTATAGCAGGCGCGGATCTCGCTCTCCCGCTCGGCGACATCGAGACCTTCGGTGAAGGCGATCGGATCGACCGGGGTGACGAAGGCGCCCGGCGTCGCACAGACATGGATCCGACCCTTGCCGCCTTCGGCGATGTCCGAGAGGGCCCCGACATCGAGATGCTGCACATAGCCGATCCTGGCGACGTAGACCGGCCGGGCCGAGGCCGGAACATCGGCCCGCGGGCACCCGCCCATATGCGGCTGCTCGCAATGCAGGCGCATCGCCTCGGTGGCGGCCCTCTCGACGCGCTCCGTCGTCTCGGTGACCCGGCCCAGACGCGAGAGATGGTCGATCCAGCGCAGCAGCGTCACCACGATCAGGACGATGACCCCGGCGGTGACGACGAAGAGGACCACGCGGCCGGTGCTGCCATAGGCGCCGGTGCTCAGCGCGATGATACCGACCAGACTATAGAGGAACGAACCGATGAACGTCGCCAGGACGTTCTGGGTGGTGGTGTCCTCCATCACCAGCTTCGTCGCGCGCGGCGTGACATTGCTGGTCGCCGCCGCATAGGCCGCCACCATCGTGCTCAGCGAGAAGGTCGTGACCGCGAGCATGCTCGAGGCGATGATGCCGAGCACGTTGTCCACGGCGTCGGCACCGATCTTGGTCGGCAGGTCGCTGGGGATATAGGGCGCCAGCACGATCGCAGCGAGCGCGGTGACGACAGCCAGAATCGAGAACAGGCTGGCGCGAAACCACATCCGCCGGGTGATCTGGGAGAGGTGCCACAGCCAGCGCGAGGTCATGAGAGGGTTCCGTCGAAAGCGGTCGCGCAGGAGGGCGCACCGCTGACAACGCAGCCGTTGCGGAAGGGTTGCGCGCTATCGGCCGGCTGCTGCGGGACAGGGCGTAGGCTCTATGCTCACCGCAACACCGTCGCCTTCACCCACCACCCCGGTTGCTCTCGCACCAGCGCCCTCCCCGCCGCCGCGCTCGCACGGCAATCGTCGAAGAGGGCGAAGCAGGTCGCGCCCGAGCCTGACATGCGGGCGAGGCGGCAGCCGGGCTGGGCGCGCAGCGCCGCCAGTACGGTGTCGATGACCGGCGCGACACGGCGGGCGGGGGCTTCGAGGTCGTTGCCGGCTTCGCTGAGGGCGGCGAGCAGGGACGTGCGATCCGGGCTTATCCCCCAGGTTGGACTCTCACATCGACCTGCGCCGTCATCCCGGGCGACCGCAGGGAGACCCGGGATCCATTCCGGAACCTCTCCGGCATGCGCTCCGGAATGGATCCCGGATCTCCGCTCCGCTGCGTCCGGGATGACGGCGTGGATGGAACTGATCTCCTCCAGCCTCTGCGAAGCCATGCCCGTCGACATGGCGCTGCGCGGCTCTTCGGATCGCAGGCTCGCCTGGGGCGGATGCGCCTGACCCCACGGCAGGCCGAGCGCCTTGAAGACCGCCGCCGTCTCGACCGGAACTCCCGGATTGACCAGCAGCGCAAACAGCGGCGGCAAAGTGAGGGCCGGGCCGAGGCGTTCGCCGATGCCGGCCATGATGCGGGCGCGGGAGGCGAGGCAGACGGGCACGTCGGCGCCGGTGGCGGCCGCTGCCCGCAGCAGGGCGGGGTCGTCGGGCGAGAGCCCGTTCAGCCGGGCGAGCAGGCGCAGGGCAGCCGCCGCATCAGCGGAGCCGCCGCCGATGCCCGACGCCACCGGCAGGCGCTTGACGAGGTGGAAATGGCCGGTGCGGAGCTTGCCGGTCTCGGCTTCGAGCGCGCGGGTCGCCCGCAGGATCAGGTTGGTGTCGTCGACCGGGAGCCCCTGCCCGCGCGGGCCGTCGATGGTCAGCGAGAGGCCGGGGCCGGGTTCGAGCGTGAGCGCGTCGCCCGCACCGGCGAAGGCGACGAGGCTTTCGAGCTCGTGATAGCCGTCGGCGCGGCGGCCGAGCACGCGCAGCGTCAGGTTGATCTTGGCGCGGGCGCGGGTGGTCAGGGGGGCAGGCATGTCAGCGAAGCCGTCTTTCCGGGGCTTCGCGCAGCGAAGGCCCCGGAACCCAGAACCGACGCCGCCGACGAGAGGTCTCCTCGCGCCCCGTGGCCTTGCCGCGACCGGCAGTGGCTCTGGGTTCCGGGATCAGGCCTTTGGCCTGCCCCGGAATGACGGCGCGTTCATTCGTCAAGGCTGCCGTCCGAAGCGACAGCGGCAAACTCAGCCGCCGTCCTTCTTGGGCTCGGCCGCATCCTTCGGCTCGACCGCGTTGGCGTTGGGGCCGTCTTCCATGCCGCGCTCGATCTTGCGCTTGATCTTGACCAGATCCTCGGGCTCGGGATTGAGGTCGCGGGCATGGTTCCACTGGAAGCCGGCCTCGAGCTTGCGCCCGGTCTTCCAGTAGACGTCGCCGAGATGGTCGTTGATCACCGGGTCGGAGGGGCGAAGCTCCATGGCGCGCTCGAGATCGCGGGTCGCTTCGGCATAGCGGCCGAGGCGGTAATAGGCCCAGCCGAGCGAATCGGTGATGTAGCCGTCGCGCGGACGCAGCTCGACGGCGCGGCGCAGCATGTCGAGCGCCTCGTCGAGCTTGAGATGCTGATCGACCAGCGAATAGCCGAGATAGTTCAGCACCAGCGCGCGCTCGCGGCCGAGCGGCTCGGGCAGGAGTTCGAGCGCCTTGCGCAGATCGGCCTCGGCCTCGGGCCAGCGCTTGATGCGCTCGCGGGCGATGCCACGGAAATAGAACAGATCCCAATTGGCGCGGCCGGGCGAGGCGATCTTGGCGATCGCCTTGTCATAGGTGTCGGCGGCCTCCTGGAAGAGCTTGCGCGAACGGTAGATGTTGCCGAGCGCCGAGAGCGCGTCGACATCGTCGGGCCGCTCGGCGATCAGGGCGTTGAGATGCTTCACCGCCTCGTCGGGCTTGCCCATGTTCTCCAGCGCGAGACCGGCCTGGATCTCGGCATTGGGACGCAGCGGCGAGTTCGTCGGCATCTTCTCATAGACCGCCACCGCATCCTCGGGCTGGCGCGCCCGCTCCAGGATGTCGCCCAGCGTCAGGATGGCGAGGTCGTGATTGGGGTCGAGATAGATGGCGAGCCGAAGATAAAGCAGCGCTGCCGCCTCGTCGCCCTGGCGGTTGCCGGCGCTGGCGAGGCCATAGAGCACTTCCGCCGCGCCCTGCTGGGCGTTGGCGACCTGACGGGGCGGAGCCTGCCTGGCTGCGACCTTGGCGAGGCCGTCGCGGACGATCGGATGATTCGGCAGGAGGCGGTCGAATTCGCCATAGGTCGCGGCGGCGGCTTCGAAATCGCCGTTGCGCGCCTGCATGCGGGCCCAGAGATCGACCAGCCGGAGCGTCGTCTTCTCCGAATCATAGGCGCTCTTCAGGCGCTTCTCGGCATCGGCCTTGCGGCCGGCGGCGTCGAGGATCAGCCCGGCGTGATAATCGCGGAAGAGATTGTAGGAGGCCTCGCCCTTCAGCCGCTCCAGCGTCTCGACGGCGCGGGTCGCCTGGCCCGAACCGAGATAGGACCAGGCCGAAAGCAGCGTCGCGGTGATGTCGGCCGCACGGCCGCGGCCACCGCGCTGGAGGTGGTTGCGGGCGGTCTGGTAGCTCTTCTGCTTCAGCGCGCGGATGCCGACGGCGAGTTGCGCCAGGCCGTTGCTGGGATCGCGCTGGATCAGCCTGTCGGCGGCGCGGAAGGCATCCGGCATCGCGCCATCGGCCAGGAAGGCGACGAAAGCGCGCTCCAGCAGGTCGTTGTTCTGCGGATCGCCCTTGATCGCCTCGCGCAGATAGACCGAGGCCGCACCGAGATCGCGCCCGGCTCCGGCGACGATGGCTGCGAGGTAATTGCCCTCGAGGCTCTCGGCCGTGTCGAGCTGATCATTGGCGCGGAGCGTCGCGCCCTGCGCCGCCGCACCGACCGGCAAGGCCAGCAGCAACGCCAAGGCAGCCACCGTGACCCTGCCACGGCTGTTCATTCCAAATACCACGACTGCCATTCTCCCTCGGTCCGCCACCACGATCGTCGCGGGGGGCGTGGTCTTTGAGCGCGACCGTGACCGCTTCGCGTAGAGATGCAAGATGGCCGTTTCCAGGCGGACGGGCAAGCCGTCCGCGGCCGGAATGGCGCGGCGGCGTAGCGGGCGTGCCACAGTGGCGCGAAACCGTGCGTCACCGCAGCCTTCGCAAGCATTCGTTATCGCAACATCAGTGATTGGGGCGCTACTGTCCTTGCGTCGTACCAGGTCACGACGATTCGAATAGGATTGCTCCAATGAAAAAGCTCGTTCTCAGCGTTGCCGCTGTCGCTCTGCTTGCCGGTTTTGTTGCCGGTTGCGCCCAGCCGGAGAAGCCGGCCCCGGCCGTGATCCGCAAGGGCTGATCGATCCTCGCGATCGATCACGCAGATGCCTGCGAAAAAGGGCGTGCCGCTCGCCGGCACGCCCTTTTTCTTTGCGATTTTCGTCGAAGGCCGCGATGACCGGCCGCGTCACATATTCGCGTAGCCGGGACCGCCACCGCCCTCGGGCACCGTCCAGGTGATGTTCTGGGCCGGGTCCTTGATGTCGCAGGTCTTGCAGTGGACGCAGTTCTGCGCGTTGATCACGAAACGGGGATCAGTCTTCGCCTCGGCATCCTTGTAGACGACCTCGTAGACCCCGGCCGGGCAGTACAGCCGCGCCGGCTCGCCATAGAGAGGCAGGTTCTTCTCGATCGGGATCGACGGGTCGGTCAGCTTGAGATGGGCCGGCTGGTCTTCCTCGTGATTGGTCGAGGACAGGAAGACCGAGGACAGTTTGTCGAACGAGATCTTGCCGTCGGGCTTCGGGTAGACGATCGGCTTGACCTCGCTCAGGGGCTTGAGCGTCGCATGGTCCGGCTTGCCGTGCTTGAGCGTGCCGAAGGGCGACCAGCCGAAGAGCTGGTTCAGCCACATGTCGATGCCGCCGAGCCCGATGCCGAGCAGCGTGCCGTATTTCGACCAGAGCGGCTTGACGTTGCGGACCGGCTTGAGATCGGCGCCGATGGCGGAATCGCGCCAGCTCGTCTCGATCTCGACGACCTCGTCATGCGAGCGCCCGGCCGCCAGCGCCGGGGCCAGCTTCTCGGCGGCGAGCATGCCGGAGACGATGGCGTTGTGGCTGCCCTTGATGCGGGGCACGTTGACGAAGCCCGCCGCGCAGCCGATCAGCGCGCCGCCCGGGAAGGTCAGCTTCGGGACCGACTGCCAGCCGCCCTCGGTGATGGCGCGCGAGCCGTAAGACAGGCGCTTGGCCCCGTCGAACAGGTCCCGGATCATCGGATGGGTCTTGAAGCGCTGGAACTCATCGAAGGGCGAGAGCGTCGGGTTGGTGTAGTTGAGGTGGACGACGAAACCGACGGTGACCAGGTTATCGTCGAAATGGTAGAGGAAGGAACCGCCGCCGGTGCCGCCATCGAGCGGCCAGCCGAAGGAGTGCTGGACGCGACCCTTGTGGAACTTCTCCGGCTTGACCTGCCAGATCTCCTTCAGGCCGATGCCGTATTTCTGCGGCTCGCGGCCGGCGTCGAGGCCGAATTTGCGGATCGCGATCTTGGAGAGCGAGCCTCGCGCGCCCTCGCCCAGAAGGGTATAGCGACCGCGCAACTCCATGCCGCGCGTGAACCTGTCGGTGACCTCACCGTTCCTCGCGATGCCCATGTCGCCGGTGGCAATGCCAAGAACGGCGCCGTTCTCGTCGAACAGCAGCTCGGCCGCGGCGAAGCCCGGATAGATCTCGACGCCGAGCGCCTCGGCGCGGGCCGCGAGATATTTCGTCACGAGGCCGAGCGAACCGACGAAATTGCCGTGGTTGTTCATCAGCTTCGGCATCCCGAAGTTCGGCAGGCGGATGCCGTTGGGCTCGGTCAGAAAGTAGAAGATGTCCTCGCTGACTTCCGTCGTCAGGGGGCGGGCCTCGTCTTCGCGCCAGTCCGGCAAGAGCGCATCGAGGCCGGACGGGTCGATCACCGCGCCCGAGAGGATGTGCGCCCCGACCTCGGCGCCCTTCTCCACGACGACGACCGAGATAGCCTCGTCGAGCTGCTTGAGACGGATCGCCGCGGCCAGCCCTGCGGGGCCGGCACCGACGATGACCACGTCATAGTCCATGCTCTCGCGCGGTTCGGCCTGTGCCTGTTCGAGATCCATCCTGCCCTCCGAAGGCCGCGCACGGCCTCGCCGCCAGTTAGTTTATATATGAACCATTTCGCCTGCCTGTTCAAGACGGGCACGACGACAGTCTGGAAACCCTCTATCCAAGCGCGCGTTCCAATTTGCAACCGGGCGGCGCCATATGTTGCTCGCAACTCAAGCCGGGCACCTCTTCTCCCTCCCCCCGCTTGCGGTGGGGAGGGCCGGGGTGGGGGGCAGTGCCGCTCGGCGAGACGACGACGGATGGAGCTCCGGCTTTGCGGGGCCCCCCCCCCCCCCCCCCCCCCCCCCCCCGGGGGGGGGGGGGGGGGGGGGGGGGGGCGGCCGGGCCCGGGGGGGGAGCGCCCGCCAGGCCCCCGCGGGGGGCGGCGGGGGGGGGGGGGGGGGGGGGGGGGGGGCCGCGCCCCGCGCCGCCCCCCCCCGCGGCCGGCGCCGCGGCTGGGCGGGGGAGGTTCAC
>NZ_LGSZ01000039.1 GCF_001298265.1 Allobosea vaviloviae
CCCGAGGACATCGATCTTCCCACCATAAAGACCAACATCGCAAAGCTGGCCCGGCGTCGCGCCATCGGAAAAGCCGCCTTCGCTAAAAGCCGCCCATCAGAACGCTGAAAGGGCCGACACCGGACGATTACGCCGGTGCGGGCAAGAACGGTTCTCAAACGGGTATTGGGGGCTAAAAATAAGTAGGTCTACAGACCGAAACCCGACCTCTGCTGAGGTCGATGGCGTGGCTGGACGCGATCCGTGGAACTAGGCTGCGGCCGGAGTCGATCCCGATACTGAGTTCTCGCTTGCGGCTTTCGGGCATGGATTCAAGCTGCAGATCGCTTTCGATACTCTTCGTCAGTCGGTTCGCCTATCAAGGCACCCCATCCAGCATCAACCACCACGCGGCGACAGCAGCACCAACTCGGCCGCTTCTTCGGCGTCTGCCAGGAGCGTCTTGCGTGGCGCTCCTAACTGCGCATGCATCGTCAGACCGCGGGCAAGGTCGATAACCTGGCGCGCGCGCGTGGTGACAGGAAAGTCAGATGGGATTTCTCCCGCGCTGATCCCGTCGCGGAAGCGGCGTTCCACGAGCGCCACGCCGCCTGCGGCGGCGTCCTTCAGAAACTGCCTGACTTCAGTGTCGTCCACGAGCGGCGCGACGCACACCATCAGGCATCCCCGGACCGAGCCTTCCTCGGTCGCAACGTCCACGGCGTGTCTCAGGAAGCCGGCGATCGCGTCGCGAAGAGCCGGTGGCGCAAAGAGCGCCTTCGCCGCGACAGCGCCTTTTCGCTCTGCATATGTCCGGAGGACGCGCAGGAACAGCGTCCGCTTGTCTCCGAAGACGGAATACAGGCTTTGCCGGCCCACACCCATGCCGGCGATGAGATCGTCGATCGCTACACCGTCGTAGCTTTTCGACCAAAAGATCTGCGTCGCTTTGTCCAGTGCCTCGCTCTCGTCGAAGGTTCGGGGGCGCCCACGACCCCTGCTCGAATTTCTTAGCATTTGGTCCAAAAATCCTTGACCATGTGTTCTACCCGAATATATTAGAAATAAGTCCAAAAATAGCAAGCTGGCTCGTGGCCTCGCGATCCGACCTTCTCTCACGGTGGAACCAAATATGAGACATTCAATCGCTCTCGTCACCGGCGCTACGTCCGGGCTCGGTTACGCCGCAGCTCGCTTGCTCGCCGATGGGGGATGGCAGGAGGTCATAGTAACGGGGCGCAGCCTGGCCAAGACCAAGGAAACGGCCGCCCAACTTGCCGACGAGACCAAGAAGCGGATCTTCACGCCGCTCGAGCTTGATCTGAACAGGGCCGCCAGCGCCAAGTCTGCGGTCGCCGAGCTGGTCAAGCGCGGTCGGCCGATCGATTTTCTGCTGCTCAATGCCGGACTGGTCCCAACCAAGAAGCGCGTGATCACTGCGGAGGGCGTTGAAGCCTCCCAGGCCCCGCTGATCGGCCATCATGAACTGACCGTTGGGCTGCTCAACGCCAACCTGTTGAGCCCCGAGGCGCGGATTGTCATCACCAGCGCGGAGCCTGCTCGCGGGGGTGTGCCCATGTTCAAATATACCGACCTGCCGGCGTTCGCAGCCAAATACTACGGGGGCGACCGAACCGCGGCTGCTGAAGCCCTCATTCGCAGCGGACCAAAGGTGAAGTACTCGCCTAACACTGCCTACGCCGACGCGAAGCTCATGATCGCCTGGTGGGCCGAGGCGCTGGCGCGCCGGCTACCGTCCGGTATGGCCGTCTACGCTGTCTCGCCCGGTGCGTCGAACGCCACCAACGTCGCGCGAAACGCTGGCCCGTTGTTGAAGTACCTGATGATTCCGATCGTGAATCTCATTCCCGGCATGAATCAGACGCCGGAGGTTGCGGCCAGTCGCTACATCCAGGCGTCGGAGTTCGGGACCGACGTCTCAGGGCAATTCTTCGCCTCGGCCAAAGGGAAGTTCTCAGGCCCGATGGAACTGCAGCGAGAGCCACACCTCCACGTTCGCGCCAGCCAGGAAGCCGCATGGCGCGCCGTCGTCAAGGTCTCCGGCGCCGACCTGTCGCACCCGGCATCTTTGAGCGCGGTGTCCTAACACCTGACCACCGTCGCGTAGCAGAAATATCATCCGAATTTGTCCAAAACTCCACAGGCGCAATGGCGTCCCAGGAGAATGTGAATGGCACGGTATCAAGATAAGAAAGTGGTGATCCTCGGCGGCACCAGCGGCATGGGGCTCGCGACGGCGAAGATGCTCCTCGATGGCGGTGCGCGCGTTCTCGTAACGGGCCGCTCGCAAGCCGGCCTGGACTCGGCCAAGCAGGAGCTTGGAACAGACGCCCTCGTAGTTTCGAGCGACGCGCGGTCGTTGACCGACATCGACGCCCTCGCCGCTCAGGTGAAGGCCGAGTTTGGCACCATCGACCTCCTTTCGTCAATGCGGGTTTCAGCACCCCAGCGCCCCTCGCGAACGTCACCGAGGCTATCTACGACGAGATGTTCAACCTCAACGCCAAGGGGCCGTTCTTCGCGGTCCAGAAGTTCGCGCCGCTCATCAACCGGGGCGGCTCCGTCGTCCTCACGACCTCCGTCGCCAACGTCAAGGGACTGCCCGGGCAAGCTACCTACGGGGCTGCCAAGGCCGCGCTGCGATCGTTGGCTCGGACGCTCGCAACCGAGCTGCTTCCGCAGGAGATCCGCGTCAACGCCGTGTCGCCCGGTCCCATCGCCACGCCGATCCTCGACAAAGTGTTTACCGATAAGGAGATGGCTGCCCAGGTCCGGGAGAAGACGATTGGCATGATCCCGATGAAGCGCTTCGGGACCTCTGAGGAGATCGCGAAAGCCGTGCTCTTCCTCGCCTTCGACGCGACCTTCACGACTGGTCTTGAGATTCCGGTCGATGGCGGCTGGTCGCAATTCTGAAGGGGGTGAGTGAAATGAAGATGAGAAGAATCGTAAGTGCCGAGAGCAAAGTCGGAGTTGTCATGCAGGTGGAGGACGTTCTCGACACCGAAACCGCCGATCGGGTCACGAATATCTGGGGCTTCGACAAGATTCCCCAGTTGCCTCTTTCGCCTGATCAAGTTCTCGGTGAATACAAGCGGCTTGGGATCTTCGGACCACAGGACTCGGTCCGCGTCGATCTCCAGGTCGTTCCCCCTGAGAAGGCAGGCGAGACCGATCTCGGGGCCTTGATGGCCAAGATCGATTTCGGCACCGGCGGGGGAATGACCCCCAGCGAGCTCGGCGGTGCGATGCACCGGACCGACACCATTGACCTCGCGGTGGTGCTCAAGGGTGAAGTCGATATCGCCTATCCGGGAGAAGACGGCCAAGTGCGCTCGGTCACGGCCAAGGAGGGCGACTTCTTCGTGCAGAACGGGGCCTTTCACGAATTCCACAACCGGTCGGACGATCCGTGCGTGATCCTCATGTTCGTCTTCGGAGCCCAGAGGCAGGCAGCCTGATTGGCGAGGCCCATCAATTGCGGCCGGACCTCCCCCCAACGAAGAAGGAAACAGGATGTCTCAATTGAACATTCCGACAACCTACGCGGCGAAGGTGACAGTTCCGCTTCCAGACGACGACGTCATCAGGCCGGTTATCGAGGCCTACTATGGCGCCCCCTATCAGCCCGATATGACGCTGAACGTCGTCAAGATGTTCGCGGGAACGGGTGCTCACTTTGCGGGCGTGATAGATACGGTCAACGCGATCTTCGGCCCTGAGGGCATCAACCCCAAGCACCGGCAGACGTGCATGATGCGCGTCGCCAAGGGTCTCAACGCGCCCTACGAGTGGCAAATTCACTCCGCGATCGGCCGCAACGTAGGGCTCAGCGAAGACGAAATCGCCGCGTTCGCCTCAGATGGGCCGGTCACCGGCGTCGGCTCGGACTATGTTTTGCTTTGCCGGGCGTGCGACGAGCTGACCGGTGCCAAGACGCTGACCGACGATACGCTCAGCGAACTTCTGGCGATGTTTGGTGAACAGTCGACCCGCAAGTATATCTTCTCGATCTCCATTTTTATTTTCATGGGCGTGGCTGAACGGCTGCCGCGTCCCGCTGGAGACCACCGACAAGATCGACAAGACGACGAAAAGCAACCCGGCTGGGTCAGCTGTCAAGCAAACTGGCGCTGGCGAGGGGTAGTTCAAAACGAAACGGCAAGCCGACCCGGCGGCCTCCTCGCGGAAAATCGATGGCGGCCTGACGGCTGTCTACCTCGAAGGATCTAGCGCAGCGCCGATTATTACTTCCGAGGAACCCCTGATGAGACCGGCGGCAGGCGATGCCAACCGCTAGAAGGATGACAAATGTTCCTATTGAAAGACAAGATCGCTGTCGTCACGGGGGGCAGCAGCGGGATCGGCCTTGCGACCGCCGAGAGGTTCGCTGAACAAGGCGCACACGTGTTCATAGCCGGCCGGCGTCAGGCCGAGCTTGACGCCGCCGTCGCGCAGATCGGCGAGAATGTCACCCCCGTAAAGGCCGACATCTCAAAGCTCGATGACCTCGATCGCCTCTATGAAACCGTCGCGAAGAGGGGGAAGATCGACGTGCTTTTTGCAGGTGCGGCCTTCGTCGAAAAGATGATGACCCCCGAGGCTACGCCCGAGCATTTCGACCAGGTCTTCAGTACCAACGCTCGCGGCACCTATTTCACCGTGCAAAAGGCGCTCCCTTACCTGAATGATGGTGCGTCGATCATCCTCGTGGCGGCGGCCGGGAAGAACAAAGGCTTCCCCGGCCGCAGCGCTTACAGCGCCACCAAGGCGGCGATCCGGTCATTTGCCCGGACTTGGACCAGCGAACTGAAGGATCGGGGCATCAGGACCAACGTGCTGAGCCCGGGCGCGGTCGACACGCCCATGTTCGCCGATCAGTTTCCGTCCGGAGAGGGCGCGGTCGAAGCCCGAAAGCAGATTGTCGCGATGACCCCCTTGGGACGCCTAGCGTATCCCGACGAAATCGCCTGCGCGGCGTTGTTCCTCGCCTCGGACCTCAGCAGCTACGTCGCCGGCATCGACCTTCCCGTCGATGGCGGCCTGACGGCCATCTAGCCCGAAGGACTAGCGCAGCGCCGATCATCATTTCCGAGGAGCCCCTGATGACACACACAGCCAATTTTGCCGCCCCGGGGCCGGGGAAATTCCGGCGCATCCTCGCGGCCGCCTGGGCTTTCCTGCAGGCGATGGAGTCCACTAACTTCGACTACACGCTCGACCGCATCGAGCGCCTGGAGGGGGAGGTGGCACGACTGAAGGAGGAGCTGCGCCAAAGCCACGATCCATCACCGTCGGTGAGCCGCCACAACCCGCCGACAATGTGGAATATGGCCTCAGGCAAGTTCTCGCAAATCAGTGTCGCGGAACAGGGTCGCCTCGCCTTTCTGTCGGGCCAGATCGCAGCGGCGCCCGGCAGTCAGGACACGCCCAAGGACATCGCCGGCCAGGCAAAGCTCGCGACCGCCAGCCTCGCCGCCGCACTCGATGATCTGGAGGCGTCTGCACAAGACATTGTCATGATGCGCGTTTACGTCGTTAACGCGACTACGGAAGCGTTCCAGCAGGTCCTAACCGCCCTTCTTGAATTGCTCGGGGACGCCATGCCGAGCATGAGGACGATCGGCGTTCAGGCACTCTATACCCCCGAGATTCTGGTCGAGATTGAAATGGTGGTGCGTCTCCCTGCAGTGGCAGCATCAAAGTTCGTGGAGTGACCTTTGAATGCGACGCTTCGACGAAATCATCGACCTAGCGGCCGAGCGTCACGGCGGCCGGGACGCGCTCGAGCGAATGCTCGCCGAAACCCGGCCCTTGGCGCCGCAGGACATCGCCAAGATCCCCGACGATCGCATCCTCGCAGCCATGACGCGGCGCGTATTCAGCGCCGGCTTTTCCTCGAAGATCATCGACGCGAAGTGGCAGTCCTTCGAGTCTGCTTTCGAGCAGTTTGATCCTGCCCGCTGTGCGTGGATGACCGAGGAGCGCATCGATGAACTGCTCAAGGACAAGGATATCGTCAGGAACGGCGCGAAGATCAAATCCGTGCAAGAGAACGGGCGCTTTCTAACAGAGCTGGCCGAGAAGCACGGCAGAGCCGCCCGGTTTCTGGCGGAATGGCCCGACGACGACTATGTCGGACTCCTCGGTTTTTTGAAGAAGAATGGGAGCCGGCTCGGCGGCGAGACAGGAATGCATTTCCTGCGCTCGATTGGCAAGCCGGCTTTCATCACGATGCCTGATGTCGTGAAAGCGCTCATTCGCGAACAGGTGCTCAGCAAAAGCCCGGCCGGGAAAGGCGATTTTACGAAGATCCAGGCAGCTCTGAATCAGTGGTCGAACCAATCCGGTCTCGATCTGACATCAATGAGTCGAACGCTTGCTATGAGCGTCGGGTGACAACCAAGTCGAAGTTCGATTGAGGGTGCGGTGACTGTTGAACTTCAGAAAATGCAATGGGCGATCACCGTGTCGCAATTTCGAAGTTTGCGACAAGCCGCCGAGAAATTGAATGTGCGGCAATCAACGTTGAGCCGACGAATGCGCGACCTTGAGCAGGAGGTCGGCGCTACTCTTTTCGAGCGCACGAACGGCGGGACCCGGCTGACGCCGGCGGGCCAGGAATTCCTTGAGACGGCGCGACGGATCATCGAAGAAACCGCTGACCTGCCACTGGTTTGTCATCCAGCGGCGATTAGAGCCTCAGCCGGTTTTACGCCGTGTGGCGTGGGGCTAGCAACGGGCGATCGGCGGAGCTGGTCTGGGTTGCGCAGCCGATCGTCCGTTGCG
>NZ_LGSZ01000065.1 GCF_001298265.1 Allobosea vaviloviae
TCCTCAGAGTGCCAGCGCCGCCGCCGCTCGATCGCGCCCAGAACCTCCGCCCGAACCATCGCCATGACCTTAAAGCGAGACTTAAGGTCATACCGTCCGGGAAATGCCGCCTACCGCGCAAGGCGGCAAGACCGGACGGTTACGGTCTTGCCGCCAGTCGATTGTTGCTGTGGCGTCAAGCCGAGCCAGGCCGCGAACTGCCTGCCGGATCGGAACTGATCGGGATCAGTGACGGTGGCCGCGACCGCGGTCGCCGTGATCACGCCAAGGCCTGGGATGGCGGCGAGCCTCCTGCTCGCCTCGCTTTCGGCATGCCAGGCGGCGATCTGCCGGTCGAGCTCCGCGCTCTCCTGGCCGAGCGCCACGATCTGGCGAAGCATGATCTCCAGCGCCGCACGGGCGAAGGAGGGAAGCACATTCTGACCAGCGAGCGCCTGCTCGGCGAGCCTTGCCAGATTGGCGACGAGCCCCAGTTCGGCCAGATGCGATCGCAAGGCGTTGGCGGCCTGCGTGCGCTGACGAACGAGCAGGGATCTGGCCCGATGCGTCATGAGGATGCCTTGCTGATCGACCGTCTTCACCGGCACGAACTGCATGGTTCGCCGCTGGACCGCTTCGCAGATCGCCTCTGCGTCGATCGCGTCGCTCTTCCCGCGCTCGACGAAGGCCTTGACGTAGGATGGCGGGATCAGGCGAACCTCATGCCCCATCGCTGAGAGCGTTCGCGCCCAATGGTGCGCTGTTCCGCACGCTTCCACGCCGATCAGGCAAGGCGAAAGCTTCGAGAAGAACGGCAGCATCTGCTTGCGATGCAGCTTCTTCACCAGCACCGTCGCTCCGTCCGCGTCGACGCCGTGCGCCTGAAAAACGCTCTTCGCCAGGTCCAGTCCAATCGTCTTGATCGTCATGCGAACGCTCCTCTCGCTGCTTCGGCACCCGGATCGGCACCATAGCGCCGCCGGTGGGGCGGGGGCGTCCACATCATCAAGCTGTCTGCCGGATCGGAGGCCGGCGGGCATGTCGAAGGCTCTTTCGATCGATCTTCGGGCTCGTGTTCTTGCGGCGTTGGCGGCCGGTGCGACCCATCGCGAAGCCGGCGAGCGGTTTGGCGTGAGCGCAGCCAGCGTCAGCCGCTGGCGCCATCTTGAGCGCGAGCAGGGCGACGCCCGGTCCAAAGCGCTGGGCGGCGACAGGCGCTCGGGCCGGATCGAGGCGCACAGGCAAGTCGTGATGGCTGCTCTCGGGCCGGAGAAGGACGCCTCGATCGAGGAGATCAGGCGCAGCCTGGCCGAGCAGGGCCTGGCCTTCGGCTTCGGAACAATCCAGCGCTTCTTCAAACGGCACGCGATCACGCGCAAAAAAAGACCGCTCATGCCGCGGAGCAGAACCGGCCCGACGTCCTGAAGCGCAGGCAGGAGTGGTTCGACAGCCAGCCCGATCTCGACCCGCACCGCCTCGTCTTCATCGACGAGACCTGGGCCTCTACCAACATGGCCCGCCGCCATGGCCGCTGCCGCCGCGGCGAGCGGCTGAGGGTCGCGGTTCCCCACGGCCATGTGTGGACGCCCCGTCGGGCGCAAGCAAAATCTTGGGATAGTCCTTCGCGTGATCGGGTGCTGCCATGTGTCCGGCCTCTGATGCGGCGAGGCTGTGCCGCGGGCCCGTATGGGAGTACGAGGATCGAGACCACTGTCCGCCATCGGCCAACTGATAGACCTCTTCAAACCAGAAGAATGCGCAAATTACTTCGCCGCTGCAGGATATGATGCAGCATGATGGGATTCCGCTCTAAGCTTCATGCGGCGTTGCTGCGTCATCTCCGGCCGCCTTGTGGCTAAGGGCTGGCAGAATTTCCGGATTCTTGTCGGGCGCCAAGGGCGAAACGTATGCGGTAGCGCCCCTCGCGCCACGAGGTCGGCCTTGGCTGCTGCCAGGACATCGGGCCTGGCCAAGAGGTCGTGGCCGAAACCAGCCCCGTGTGACCGTGAGCGCTCTCGACCGAACCGTTCTCGTGCGCGACGCAGCGATTCTTGCACGTCGGCGTAATGCCGTATTGGGCGCAAAAGGCGTCGTAGGCGCCGCGTCACGCCCTGGCCCTGGCCATCTGCGGCGTCTTGCGGGAGCGGGGTC
This sequence comes from Allobosea vaviloviae, assembly GCF_001298265.1. Lineage (GTDB taxonomy): Bacteria > Pseudomonadota > Alphaproteobacteria > Rhizobiales > Beijerinckiaceae > Allobosea > Allobosea vaviloviae_B. The sequence goes on from NZ_LGSZ01000065.1 coordinate 2,131, forward strand.
CTGCGCCGCCGGGAGTGGGCTCTGTGAGCCGGACGCCACGCCCCCCGCCCTGGCTGGGCATGCCTTTTCCGATGAGCTCGACTCCGGCTGCGTCCAGCGCGCCGACCAGCTTCATCAGGGAATCGACGTTGCTCTGGATCACCCGTTCGCTACCCTCCATGAGCTGGATCGTCGGCACCGAAAGCCGGCACCGCGCAGCGAGACCAAGCTGATCGAGGCCGAGAAGCGCGCGCGGCGCGTAGCTACGCTCCGGTGATGATAGGCTGGCCATCAATAGCCAAGCGCTGGGTGTCAGTGATTTTTTACGCTCCCGGGGATTTGGTTTCCAGTATGATTCGCGATGCCTGAGACATCACGTCGCGAGCCGGCCCACGCGGTGAACCGCCCCGGATGACCAGTTCGTGGTTGAGCAAGGCGGTCGTCGCGCGTCCCTCGTCGATGAGCGCCGCGAGCGACGCCACCACCGCCGTTCCGAATATCTCATAAGGAATTCTGACAGCGCTGAGCCAGGGCGCGATCCAGGCGTTCAAAGGGTTGTCGTCGAAGCCAAACAGTTCGATCTCTCCGGGCACGCTCACACCCCGCTCGACCAGGCAGCGATAGACACCATAGGCGATGAGATCGCTGAGGCACAGGATGCGGCGGGGTCGCGGCGTAGCTTCGAGCAGCCGCGCCATGCCGATATAGCCGATCTCGAGATGGTGCCTGCCCGGCCCGGTAGCGTGCGCAATCGAGCCTTCGTCGATGCCGGCCTCCGCGAGCCGGCCGAGATAGCCGGCGGCGCGATGCCGCCCGGCGCTGAAGGCAAGCGAGGCGTGCAGCAGCCCAAAGGGGCCGGTCTCGCCCTTCGCGAGCCAGTGCTCTGCGACGGCCCGGCCGGCCGCGTGGTCGTCGATCCCGACGAAGGTGGAATCCTCGGCGCCGGGGTCGCGTCGGTTGACGAAGATCAGGGGCCGCCCGGCGGCGCGCAGCGCATCGAGCTTCGGACTCGGCACCGCGACCAGCAGGACGATGCCCCGCGCCAACTGCGCCTCCATCTCAGCGAGATACTCGTCCTGGATCCCGGCGTCCTCATGAGTATCGCACAGCGCCATCACGAAGCCGGCGTCGCGTAGCGCGAGTTCGATCGAGGCGGCCGCGGCCGCCATCGCCGGATTGCCGAGATTGGCGGCGAGCACTCCGACGATGCGGCTCTCGCGCTGGCGCAACGCCCGGCCGACGCTTTGTGGGCGATAGCCGAGGCTTTCGACCGCCGCCATCACCCGGCTCGCCGTCTCGCTCGAAGCCTTGTTCTCGATGCCGTTCATCACGCGCGAGACGGTCGCGATCGAGACGCCGGCACGGTGCGCCACTGCCGCGATCGAGGCGGGGCGGGGCTGCGCCGTCTTGCTTCTGTCGTGCTTGGTCACGCGCCCGCCGATTCCCTGCAGCCGCTTGCCGCAGTGCATGGTTGCCAGAAGCGCAGCATTTGTCTAGCATTAGGGAAATCGTTTTCCTTCGCAATGAAAAACGAGCCGGGATGGACGCCAAGGTCGAGAGAATTCCAGCAGGCGGTTGGTCGGAACCGGCACTCCAGCCGGGGCACGATCCATTTCAACATCTCCACGACGAGAGCTACGCAGCTCCGTTCGCTGTCGACCGGGTCGGTTGGCGCGACATGCTGTCGGTCGCCGGGCGCACGCTCGAATCGCTCGACGGCGACTGGAACTTCGTGCTCGATCTGCACGACGAAGGCTTGCGCCAGCGCTGGTACGAGGATGAGCCCGGGCCGATCGCCGGCTGGCGCGTTCCGCGCGACTATGACGACGGCGACTGGCAGAGGACCGCGGTGCCGTCCTGCTGGAACGTGGTCCGGCCCGAATGGACCTATTTCGAGGGCGGCGCCTGGTACACGCGCGCATTCGACTTCGCGTCGGGGCAGCCGGGCGAACGCGTCTTCCTGCGCATCGGCGCGGCGAATTACGAGGCGCGCGTCTTCCTCAACGGCGTCTTCGTCGGCAGTCATCGCGGCGGCTCGACGCCCTTCTTCATCGAACTCGGGCCGCATCTGAGGCAGGGCCAGAACCGCCTCCAGATCCATGTCGACAACCGCCGCCGTCCCGAGCGGGTGCCGATGAACCACACCGACTGGTTCAACTATGGCGGGATTTACCGCGAGGTCGGGCTGCTGCGCCTCCCGCCGGTTTTCATCCGCGATTTCGGTGCGGCGCTCGTGCCGGGTTCGGCGGGCAAGCGCGTCGCGGTCGATGTGACGCTGTCGGACGCCGTCGACGGCGTCGCGGAGGTGGAGATAGCGGGGCTGGCCCCGCTCGATCTGCCGGTCACCGCCGGCCTCGGTCGCATCGAGATCGATCTGGCGCCGGAGCTCTGGAGCCCGGCGCGGCCGCGCCTCTACGATGTCGGTGTCCGCTTTCGCGAAGACGAACTGCGCGACCGCGTCGGTTTCCGCGAGATCGCCGTTGCCGGTCAACGCATCCTGCTCAATGGCGAGGACATCTTCCTGCGCGGCATCTGCGTGCATGAGGACGATCAGGCGCTCGGCAAGGTCACCAGCGAGGCCGACATCCGCCGACGCTTTGCCGACGCCAAGGCGCTCAACGCCAATTTCCTGCGCCTGTCGCATTATCCGCATCACGAGATGGCGGCGCGGATCGCCGACGAGGAGGGGCTGCTGCTCTGGCAGGAGGTGCCGGTCTACTGGGCGATCGATTTCGCCAGCCCGGACACCTTCAGCGATGCCGACAACCAACTGCGCGAGATGATCCGGCGCGACCGCAACCGCGCCAGCGTCATCATCTGGGGCGTCGGCAACGAGAACGCCGACACCGATGCGAGGCTCGCCTTCATGAGCGGGCTTGCCGCCTCCTGCCGCGAAATGGACGCCACGCGGCTGGTCTCGGCCGCCTGCCTGATCAACCGCGAGCATTTCCGCATCGAGGACCGGCTCTCGGACGCGCTCGATATCATCGGCCTCAACGAGTATTTCGGCTGGTACGAGCCGTCGCTCGACGGTCTCAGGCGCCTCTTCGCCAATTCCGATCTCGACAAGCCGCTGATCATCACCGAGACCGGCGCGGACGCGGTTGCAGGGCATGACGGCGCCCCGGGCGAACTGTTCGGCGAGACCCACCAGTCGCAGCTCTACGACCGGCAGCTCGATCTCGTCGAAAGCGCGCCCTATGTGCGCGGTTTCTGCCCCTGGGTTCTTTATGATTTCAGGACCGAGCGCCGGCAGACGGGGCTGCAGCGAGGCTACAATCTCAAGGGCCTGATCGCGGCCGACAAGACGACGCGGAAGAAGGCCTTCGCGACGTTGTCGGCGCGTTATGCCGAACTGGCGCAGCGGCAGGGCGAAACGTAAGCTTCGCGTCACGCTTCGACGACAGACGACCACAGCCACGAGAGATGGCGAAACCACCGAGGAGGAACCCAAGATGACGAAACGCCGCATCATCATGATGGCCGGCCTGGCCGCAGCCGCCGCGCTCGGCTTTGCGCCGTTGGCGCAGGCTAAGACGACAATGCGCCTCGGCCACGGTCTGGCCAAGGGCCACCCGGTCGACGTCTCGCTCGAGCTGTTCGCCAAGCTCGTTTCCGAGCGCTCCAAGGGCGAGATCGAGATCAAGGTCTTCCCGGCCGGCCAGCTCGGCCAGCAGCGCGAATTGCTGGAGCAGCTCCAGGCCGGCGCGCTCGACTTCGCCCACGCCAACGCCTCGCCGCTGGCAGCGTTCGAGCCCGCCTTCGGCGTCTTCGACACGCCCTTCCTGTTCCGTGACAAGGCGCATTTCTTCAAGGTCGTCGATGGTCCGATCGGCCGCGAGATTCTCGAAGCGGGCAAGGCCAAGTCGCTGCTCGGGCTTTCCTATCAGGACAATGGAACCCGCAGTTTCTACGCCAAGAAGGCGATCAGGACCCCCGACGACCTGAGGGGCCTGAAGATCCGCGTGCAGCCGGGTCCGATCACTACCCGCATGGTCAACCTGCTCGGCGCGGCCGCCACCCCTCTCGCTTGGGGCGAACTCTACACCGCGCTGCAGTCGGGCGTCGTCGACGGCGCCGAGAACAACGTCACCGCGCTGACGCTGGCCAAGCATGGCGAGGTGATGAAGTTCTATTCCCGTAACGAGCATACGCGCGTTCCGGACGTCGTCCTGGCCTCTGGCGTGACCTTCGGCCGGCTGAAGCCCGCCGAGCAGGAACTGGTCCGCCAGGCGGCGCTCGATTCCTCCAAGGCGCATAACGAGAACTGGCAGAAGGAACTCGACAAGGCCGAGGGCGACGCGGTGAAGATGGGCGTGACCTTCGTCGAAGCCGACAAGCCTGCGTTCCGCAAGGTGGTGCAGCCGATGTATGACGACCTCAAGGCGACCCCTGTCGTCGCCGCTCTGACCGAGAAGATCCAGGCGCTGCAGTAAGGCGAGGCGCGACAGAAGCCCCTTTCCCACTCGATGTTTGGACGGGGGCTGTCTCTTATACACGA
>NZ_LGSZ01000079.1 GCF_001298265.1 Allobosea vaviloviae
TCCAGCATCTCGCCGGCATGAAGGATTCGAAGGTCATCGTTGCGATCAACAAGGACGAGGAGGCGCCGATCTTCCAGGTCGCCGATTACGGCCTCGTCGGCGACCTCTTCACCATCCTGCCCGAGCTGGAAACCGAACTCGCCAAGATCGGGCGCTGACGCCCGTTGATGACATCCGGACCGCATGCTCTTCGGACGAGGTCACCACTGGTAGCTGGCGCCTATTGCACCCAAGAAAGGAACTCATATGGACGAACCCGTTCTAGTGACGAACCGTGATGGATGGAGCCAAGTGACGCTGAATCGACCTGATCGGATCAATGCGCTCAATCGGCCCATGCTCGAGCAATTGATCGCTACCCTTGAAGGACTGGCAAAAGATCCTGAGTGCCGGGCAGTCTCGGCCGTTTGCTCTGCCCTCCGCGCAGACAATTCACTCGGCGGATTGTCCTCAGTGAGTACATTTTGAATCCGCTTTGCTCGCAGCGAACTGAACTTAATGATGTTTTCGAGCTGGCACGCTACCTGCTAAACCAAACTAAAATTCGCGCTGTGGCCAGCAACGGAACCACCGCAGGGGAAAGCAGTCGATTAAGCAACTGCGCGAGATGGTGGAAGTGCCGCAAGTCCGCGGCGCAGACCACCGAACCTCAGCTGTTCTGAACATGGCCCGCCCGGAGCCCGACAGGGGGAGAGAAACAAGTGAACGACGACCCGCAACCAACAAAACAAGAAATCGATATTATCCTCGGGACCTCAGGGCTCACAATGGAATTCGCTGGTTTTACGGCAGTCAGCGGGGTTGATCTACAGGTCACGCGCGGATCGATCCATGCGTTGATCGGCCCGAACGGCGCCGGCAAGACGACGTGCTTCAATTTGCTGACCAAGTTCTTGGCGCCGACGCGCGGATCGATCGTCTTCAACGGCCGCGACATCACTCGCGAGAAGCCCGCGGAAATCGCCCGGCTCGGTCTGGTGCGCTCCTTCCAGCTCTCGGCGGTGTTTCCGCAGCTTTCGGTCCTGACCAATGTCCGCATCGCGCTACAACGGCGTAAGCGCGGAGATTCGTTCGACTTCTGGCGTTCGGAAGAGGTGCTGCGCTCGCTCGATCGTGAAGCGCTGGCGCTGGTCGAGGCGGTCGGGCTCTCTGCCTATGCCGAGTTGCCGGCGGTCGAGCTCAGCTACGGCCGCAAGCGAGCGTTGGAGATTGCGACGACGCTGGCACTCGACCCGGAGATGCTGCTGCTCGACGAGCCGATGGCTGGCATGGGCCGCGAGGATGTCGAGCGCATCGAGGCGTTGATCCGCAAGGTCTCGAAGAACCGCACCATTCTGATGGTCGAGCATAACCTCTCGGTCGTCGCTTCGCTTTCGGACCGCATCACCGTGCTGGCGCGCGGACAGGTGCTGGCCGAGGGCACCTACGCCGCCGTCTCGAAGGATCCGCGGGTGGTCGAGGCCTATATCGGTTCGGGGGTCGGCCATGGCCACTGAGGCAGTGCTGGAGCGCCCGGGCGGGGCCGCGACGAAGTCGCTGCTGCAGGTGCGTGAACTCGAGGCCTGGTATGGCGAGAGCCATGTCCTGCATGGCATCGATCTGGAGGTCGGCGAAGGCGAGGTAGTGACGCTGCTCGGTCGCAACGGCGCCGGGAAGACCACGACGCTGAAATCGATGATGGGGGTGATCGGCAAGCGAAAGGGCTCGGTCTCCTTCGCCGGGGAGGAAACGATTCAGCTACCTTCGCGCGCTATCGCCCGGCTGGGCATCGGTTATGTCCCCGAAGAACGCGGGATTTTCTCGTCTCTCTCGGTCGAGGAGAACCTGATGCTACCGCCGCAGGTGAAACCGGGCGGGCTCTCGGTCCAGCAGATCTTCGAGCTCTTCCCCAACATCAAAGAACGGCTCTCCAGCCAGGGCACCAAGCTCTCCGGAGGCGAACAGCAGATGCTGGCGATCGGTCGCATCCTGCGTACCGGTGCCAATCTGCTGCTGCTCGACGAGCCGACCGAGGGTCTCGCCCCGGTGATCATCGATCAGATCGGCGCCACGATCCGGATGCTCAAGAGCAGAGGTTTCACCATCGTTCTGGTGGAGCAGAACTTCCGGTTCGCGCAGACGGTCGCCGATCGCCACTACGTCGTCGAGCAAGGCCGGGTCATTGACATGATCGCCAATGCTGAACTTGACGCGAATATCGACAAACTCCATCGATATCTGGGGGTCTGAAGACATGTTCGAGTTTCTCGGTATTCCTCCCCAGGCTCTGTTCGGCCAGGTCCTGCTCGGCCTGATCAACGGCTCGTTTTATGCCATCCTCAGCCTCGGGCTGGCGGTGATCTTCGGGCTGCTCAACATCATCAATTTCAGCCATGGCGCGCAGTATATGATGGGCGCCTTCGTCGCCTGGATGTGCCTGAACTATCTCGGCATCAACTACTGGGCGGCGCTGCTGATCGCGCCGCTGATCGTCGGCTTCACCGGGGTCGCGATCGAGCGGCTGCTGCTCAAGCGCATCGCCCATGTCGATCATCTCTACGGGCTGCTTTTGACCTTCGGCCTGGCGCTGATCATCCAGGGCCTGTTCCGCAACAGCTACGGTTCCTCGGGCCTGCCCTACCAGATCCCGGACGAACTGCGCGGGGGTCAGAATCTCGGCTTCATGTTCCTGCCCTATTACCGCGGCTGGGTCGTCGTCGCCTCGCTCGTAGTCTGCCTTTCGACCTGGTTCCTGATCGAGAAGACGAAGCTCGGCGCCTATCTGCGGGCCGCGACAGAGAATCCGACCCTGACCCAGGCCTTCGGCATCAACGTGCCGCTGATGGTGACGCTGACCTATGGCTTCGGCGTGGCGCTGGCGGGGTTTGCCGGCGTGCTCGCCGCGCCGATCTACTCGGTCAATCCGAACATGGGCGCCGACCTGATCATCGTCGTCTTCGCCGTGGTGGTGATCGGCGGCATGGGCTCGATCCTCGGCGCCATCGTCACCGGCTTCTCGCTGGGACTGATCGAGGGCCTGACCAAGGTGTTCTACCCTGAAGCCTCTGCGACGGTGATCTTCATCATCATGGTGCTGGTGCTGCTGGTACGGCCCGCGGGCCTGTTCGGGCGGGCCGCGTGATGGCCGCTCGCCACGACACGACGAGGATTTGAGCATGGCCGATATCGCCGCCACCGACGTCCCCACTGCCGCGCTCCTGCCCGGCGAGACCGACAAGGCCACGCTGCGCCTGCACCGCGCGATCATGATCGGGATCGCGATCGCGCTCGTGATCGCGCCCTTCGTGGCCTATCCGGTCTTCGTCATGAAGGTTTTGTGCTTTGCGCTGTTTGCGCTCGCCTTCAACCTGCTGCTTGGCTATGGCGGCCTGCTTTCGTTCGGCCACGCCGCCTATTTCGGCATGGCGAGCTATGTCTGCGCCTTCACCGCCAAGAACTGGGGCCTGACGCCGGAGCTGGCGATCCTGCTCGGCACGAGCGTTGCCGCCGCGCTGGGTGCATTGATCGGCGCATTGGCAATCCGGCGGCAGGGCATCTACTTCACCATGATCACGCTGGCGCTGGCGCAGATGGCCTTCTTCTTCTCGCTGCAGACGCCCCGCTTCACCGGCGGCGAGGACGGCATCCAGGCCGTGCCGCGCGGCCGGCTCTTCGGGCTGATCGACCTCTCCGACGACCGCACGCTGTACTGGCTCGTCGCCGCGATCTTCATGGCCGGGCTCTTGGCGATGTACCGCATCATCCACTCGCCCTTCGGCCAGGTCTGCAAGGCGATCCGGGACAACGAGCCGCGCGCGATCTCGCTCGGCTACCGCGCCAACCAGTACAAGCTCGCCGTCTTCGTGCTCTCGGCCAGCCTGGCCGGCCTCGCCGGCTCGACCAAGGCGATCGTGTTCCAGCTCGCGTCGCTCACCGACGTGCACTGGTCGATGTCGGGCGAGGTCGTGCTGATGACGCTGGTCGGGGGCCTGGGCACGGTGTTTGGGCCGATCGCCGGAGCGCTCGTCATCGTCTCCATGCAGAACTACCTCGCCTCGCTGGGAGCCTGGGTCACCGTGGTGCAAGGCGTGATCTTCGTGATCTGCGTCATGACCTTCCGCGAGGGCATCGTCGGCGTCATCGCCAACCGGATCAAGCGACCATTGTAAGCTACCTGCATGATGCAGGACACTGGCCGAGCCTTCGATATTGATCATTACTGTAGGCATGTGCGCGGCTTGGCACCTGCTATGTGCATTTTGAATCCGCGGCCGATTTGGTGGCTGCGGTCAAATTGTCGAAGCCTCGAGAGCAAGATGGCGACATGCCATCCATCAGGGTTCAGTTTAGAAGGTCAAGGACGAGCGTTGTTCCTCGGGGTCTGAACTTGTCGGGCTTGTCGACTTCTCGTAAGACCGTATGTCCGCTGAGCCGGAGTGGCTCGCCCTACACTGCGCCTTCGAGGGTTGCTCGGAGTGGCCGAGCCGATCCTCACCGCAGGAGGACGAGCCGTGGAACATTGTAGCGAAGTTTTTGTCGGGATCGATGTCGCGAAGGCGCGGAACGCTATCGCCGTGGCTGATGGTGAGCGCGGCGGCGAGGTGCGCTTTTTCGGCGAGGTGGACGCGGCGGAAGAAAGCATGCGCAGGGTGGTGAAGCGGATTGCCGCGAGCTGCGATCGGGCGCATTTCTGCTACGAGGCGGGCCCGACAGGATACGGGCTGCATCGCCTTATCATCTCTCTCGGCCATCCCTGTACGGTCGTGGCGCCTTCGCTGATCCCGAGGAAGCCTGGTGACCGGGTCAAGACTAACCGGCGCGACGCCATCGCCCTTGCGAGACTCTTGCGAGCCGGAGAGCTCACGGCGGTGTGGGTGCCCGATGCGGGATACGAGGCGATGCGTGATCTGGTTCGCGCCCGAGCCGCTGCGGTCGAGACCCAGCGCGTCCATCGCCAACAGGTAACTAGCTTCATGCTCAAGCACAGCCGCGTCTTCTCGCGGCCGAAGGCTTGGACCATGCGATATCTCCGGTGGCTGCAGGAGCAGACGTTCGATCACCCTGCCCATCAGATCGCACTGCAGGAAATGATCGAGGCTGTTCGGACCTCGAAGGAACGCGTGCAGCGGCTCGAGGCAGCGATTGAGGAGTTCGTGCCGACTTGGTCGCTGGCACCCGTGGTGCGAGCGCTCCAGGCACTACGCGGCGTCGATCTGATCGTGGCCGTGACCTTCGTCACCGAAATCGGCGACTTGAATCGTTTTGAGAGCCCACGCCAGCTAATGGGCTATCTCGGCCTCGTGCCAAGCGAACGCTCAACGGGCGACACGGTCAAGCGGGGTGGGATCACCAAGGCCGGCAACGGGCGGGTGCGGCATATGCTCGGCGAAAGTGCCTGGACCTACCGCCTCGGGTCGGAGCGAAGAAGCTCTACAAGATGGAGCAGACCTCGCCCAGGGTGCGCGAGATCGCCTGGAAGGCGCAGACTCGGCTGACGGCACGCTACCGGGCCCTCAGCGCTAGGGGCAAGAAGACGACCGTCGTGTGCACGGCCATTGCCCGCGAACTGGTCGGCTTCATGTGGTGTGTCGGACGGGATGCCCGATCGACCTAAACCCCTCGTCGCCAGCAATGACGACGAGTCCATAGCTCGCGCGCAGGCGGGGGCGGGGCCACGGCAGGGGAACTCCCGTCAGACGCTTTGTGGCCGGCTCCGGCCGACGCCCGCAGTAAGACAGGGAACGCCCCGGACGCACACTCGGAACTGCGGTAGCCAACCTGCGCATCAGAGCTTGATCACCGACGTCCTTCAGGCCCCGCCTCCACCTACGCGCGAGGATTATGAGCCGCTCAGCCGAGCGGGCGGCAACGTGCGCCCAAATTGTTGACAGCGGACATCAGAGCGGTGTCCCGGCACCATCTTTGCGAGAGCGGTCTGAGCGACGATATTTGAAGCCCCTGAGGGCTTCGACACATGACGATTTCAGAGCTTACGCTTAGCAGGCTGAGGAAAAACCGGCTGTTTGCGCTGGATGGTCGGGGTTGAAGTCAGTTTGGGTCGGCTCGGATGGCGGCCCAACGCCTGTCGGCTTTGACCGGGGCGGACTTCGGGCCTGGGTTTTC
>NZ_LGSZ01000036.1 GCF_001298265.1 Allobosea vaviloviae
TGTGTCCTGCGTGCTCGGACCACCGCGTCCACCCCTTCTGGCTGCGTCGGCAGCGTCAGATGTGTATAAGAGACAGCCCCTGATCTGGTCCTGGGCGGGTCGATCCCGCGCAGGAGCAGTCCCCGCGCGCGAATACCGCCCGGGCCATGAGACCCGGGCGGCTGGTCCGATCGGAGATGTCTGGTTCGCCGGCGGCGTGGCTGCTTACTCGGCCGCCATCGACATCGGTGCCTCGTCATCAATATCATTATGCTGGCGGTCGGCGGCGTCGGCCTGAACGGCGCCCGGCGTCAGGAGCGGGGAGGGGAGCCAGCCCTTGCCGTCCAGTTCGCGTTCGGCCTGAGCGACCGCTTCGGCCTTTGGGCTGCGCTCGATCGCATTGGCGGCATCCTCGGAACACCCGGCCTCGCGCACGATCGCGGCGATGCTCGATTTCGACAGCCGCGACAGGAACTCCTGCTCCGGGCTCCACCACGATCGCATGTCGAGATCGACGACTTGCGCGATCTGGTTGGCCTGAGCGATCCGGCCCCGGCTGATCTCGTGGCGGGCTGTGACCGCGTTGAGGTTCGCCGCCGACACCACGGCGAGAAGGTCCGTCAGCGTCTCGATCGGCTGGTCGATCAGCCACGTCCAGAGATCGGCCTGATCGCCGGGGAGGCGGTAGCCCCATGCCTCGACGATTTCGGTCCAGCCGGCCATTGCCCGGCAGGCCTCGGGTTGCTTGATGCTGAGGTCGAGCGCCTTGCGCTCACCCCTGACCTCGATAGCCGAGTGCATGTGCAGGCCCTGATGCCGGCCATAGAAGCTTGCCAGCACCAACGGGTGCAGCATCGCCGCCATCGCGACAATCGGGCGCTGCGAAAGCTCCACGCGCAGCGCCGCCGTGCGGATTGCGGTCAACTCCTCGATCAGCGTCGCGGAATATCCGCTCGGCTCCGACGTCTCAGCCTGAGAGGGCAGGGCAGGGACCTCGCCATCGTCGTGATCGCCTTGCTCGCCGTGGCGCAACCGCTCCAGCGCCGGGCGGTCCTCCGCCTTGACGAGGCCGCGCGTCACCTGCAGCGAGCCATCATAGCCGATCGCGACAAGGCAGCCGGCAAGAGCCTGTTCCTCGGGCGCAAAGGTCTGGGCGGCATGCTTGATGGCGTCAATGCGTCGTTCGATCTCGGTCAGGCGGTCCTCATCGGCCGCGATCTGCGGTTCGCCCTCGGCATGGGATTCGATCTGCTCGGCCAAAGCGTCGTAGCTCTCGCCCAATGCCGCAAGCTCGGCCTGCTCGGCCTCGGTATGATCGCGGCGTCGGGGGTGGATGCGGCCATAGCCGGCCTGATGCAGGCCATCGGCCTCAATGCTGATCTGCGCCCATGCCCATCCTTCCGGCCGGACCGTATCGGCGACCGCTTGCAGCCGCTCGGCCGCCAGTTCCATCGCCAAGGGTCGGTTGGTCAGGAAGGTCGCCTGATCCTGCGCGAACAGGTCGCGCAGCACGGCACCGCCGGCGGCCTCATAGGCCTCGATGCCGATGAAGCGCGCCAGCCTGTCGCTGCTGCGGATATGCTCGTCGGTCAGCACTGCCCGGAGATTGCCGGGGCTGCGGCTCCAGCCGTCGCGTCCGAACCATGCCGCCTCCTGCGCCGCATGATCGTCGCTGATCGCCAGCGCGCGGGCCTGCTCGATCGTGATGGCATCGCTGCGCATCTCGTCCAGAATGGCCGGCGACAGGCTGGCGAGCTTCAAGCGCTGGCGCACGGTGACGACGGACTGCCCGAACCGGCTGGCGATCGCGTCCGCCGGCATTCCATCCTCGACTAGGCGCTGATAGGCCAAGACCTCGTCCACGACATGCATCGCCTCGCGCTGCGTGTTCTCGGCAAGGGAGATCTCGGCATCGCGCTCGGCCGCCAGCACATTGCACGGGATATCAATATCCTTGGCGATCCGGCCCTCCTTCGCCAAGAGCCGCAGCGCCGCCAGCCGCCGCGCGCCGGCGACGACCTCGAACTTCTGGCCCTTGGCCGCCTTCCTGACGGTGACGTTCTGGATCAGGCCGTGCGCCTCGATGCTGTCGGCCAACTCGCCGATGCCAGCGGTCGAGTTCACTTTGCGGACATTGGCGGCGCTGGGGACGAGCTTCGACAGGGCGATGTGCTGGAAGGCGGTGGCGAGCGTGCCGATCGTCGCGGTGGTGGTCGTGGTCATGGTCGTCTCTCCTGTTTGAGGCCGAAGGCCCGTCACCCGGAAGGGTGCAGGTCCGCCTGCACTCCTGCCTTCGCGGCGAGCAGCGGGGAGAGAGGGGGGCAAGAGCCAAATCGGGAGGGGAATCGCCCACGCGGTTTCGCGCCGGGCGAGGGGCCGCGGCACGCGGATCCTCGTCCCGGTCCTGCACAAGCCGCTTGCGGCGCGGAAGGATGGGGAGACCCGATTTGGCTCTTGCTGGGGAGAGAGGGCCGCGCGCCTCTCTTCCCGCCCAGCGCAACATCATCGCGCCGGCGGCGCGGCATCGCCGGCGCCTGGCGCCGGCCCGCGCGACCGATCGTTACCGAAGGCGGAAACCCGCTCGCGGGGTTCCGTGGAGCCGGCAATGCCGGCGGAGTAGAGCGGGGTCCGAAGGGCGCGCAACGACGACAAATCGCACGATGAAAAGATCTTTTAAGCCGCACCGCACACGCAATCTCGCCGGAATTCATCCGCATCGTAAATCTCGGGTTGGGAGAGAACGATGATCTCGAAAAGCTGGGCCGCGGGCGTTGCCGTTTTGACAGTCATGGCCGCAATTCTCGTGTGGCCTGTTGCAAGCGCGCGTTCACAGACAATCGAGCTGGGCCCCAACGGACTGCAGATCAACCCGCCAGAGATTGTCCCGGAAGAGCCGATAAGGCCCTACCGCAGGTTTGAGTCTGAAGGCATTACCGAATACGAGGCGGTTCGCCTCGCGCGAGGCGAAGGGCTGGATCGTGTTGAGCGCGTACGCCAGGGGCGCCGGGGCTGGGTCATCGTCGGCATCGATGTGAACGGTGACGATATGCGGATCATCATCAGCCGCGACGGCGACGTAATCGACGTGCAGCGCGACTGACATTGGATCTCGGGCTCGAACGAGGCCGCCCTCGATCTTGAACGAACCCGCGATGTCAATGTTGCGTGCGCGCCCGCGAAACCGGCCGCAAATGCAGATTCCGTTCGCCTGGAGGAGATGAACCAGCGTCGAGAACCTCGAGCGCCCGTAGCAGGTACTCAGCCACATCGAGGCGGTGTTCCTCGCCCGCTTGTTTCAGGGCGGCAGCTATCCGCACGCTCAAATTCAACCTGCGTTGGGTCATGTCAGGTCTCCATTTTTTGATCGGGCTCTCTACAATCCTCTGCTAAAGGCTGCGCCTTGCCTGCATGGGAAGGTCAAGCCCGCCTTGGACGATGCTTATGTAATCGATCGTAAAGGTCGAGATTGGCGGCGATGGCTGCCCTGGCTTGGCGCGGCCATCGGTCTGGCGACCCTCGCTTGGGTGCTTCGAAAATTCGATCTCGATCGCTTCCTCACCACCCTGAGGGATGCCGACCTGCGCTTTCTGTTGATTTTGCCGGGAGCGGTTATCGCGGAGCAGACTGTTCGCGCCTGGAAGTGGCGGCAGCTTTTGTTTCCGCTGCGGCCGATCGGAACGATCTACCTCTTCGGCGCCATCATGGCTGGGTATCTCCTCGCCACCCTCGTGCCTTTTGGTTTCGGAACGATTGCCCGCTCGTGGCTGGTCGCCCGGCGCGAAAGCCTCAAGCTCGCCTCCGTGCTCGCGACTGTCGCGCTCGACAGGCTGAGCGACGGCATCGTTTTTGTCTGCCTGATCCCGATCGTGCTTCTCCTGGTGGCTTTTCCTGATCCCGGCGGCGTTCGTGCGGGCCTGGTCTGGGGTGGAGCCGGAATGGTCCTTCTCTTCGCCATCCTGCTCGCTGGTCTGATAATCTATCGGCGGCAGGCCTCGGCTGCCGCGCTGATGCGGCTGCTCGATCGGCTTCCGGCCCGTCTCGCCGCACCTTTGAAGCGGCTATCATCCTCGTTTGCGGAGGGCATCAATTGGCCTCGGCGCTGGCGTGGCGGCGCGGTCATTCTCGGCAGCATCGCCATCAAACTACTGGCTGTGACACAATTCCTCTGGGCCGGACTGGCCTTCGGAATTACCTTTCAGCCAGCGCAATACCTCTTTATCATGGTATTCGTCGGCTCGCTCGTGATCCTGGGCCATTTTGCGCGTGTTGCCGGCAGCTTCATCATCGGCGCGCTGTTCGTGCTCAGTCTGTTGGGCGTGCCTGAAGAGCAGGCGCTTGCAATGGTGCTGGTCGTCGAGGCCGCGAACCTCCTCAGCGTTGCGGGAATTGGCGCTGTTGCATTGTGGAGCCAGGGCGTCGCGATCTCCGACATGCGAGCGGAAGCCGCGTCGAGAAGGGGTTAAAAACTCTCCAGCGGGAACTGGATCATATCACGAAGGCGCAGAAATCAGACGAGACATTTTTTCTCTGTGCGTGGAACCTGTACCACCTCCGGCTTTGTTGATCCTTGAACGGCGCCGCGGAATTCACCGCCTCACCGGTTCGATCAGACCGCCGTTGACACCGCCGGTTCTCCTATCTCTCGACCATCTGGAACAGCGGCAAACGGGAGACAGGTCATGATGCAAGAGATGATGAACGGGCCGATGTCGTGGGGAATGGTGCGGATACCGACGAAGCCGGCCATGCATTCCAATCTCAAGCCGGCCGGGTATTCCGATTTGAAGCCGGCCACCCTTGGCGTCATTCGCATGGGTCTACGGGATGATGTTTTGCGGTTTGGCCGAGC
>NZ_LGSZ01000009.1 GCF_001298265.1 Allobosea vaviloviae
CCCCCCCGCCCCCCCCCGCCGGGCGGCCCCCCCCCCCCCCCCCCCCACCCCCCCCACAACACCCCCCCCCCCCCCCCCCCCCCCCCCCCGCGGGGGGGGGGGGAGCCCGCCGCGCCGCCTGTGGCGGGGGGGGGGCGCGGGGGGGGGGGGGGGGGGGGGTGGTTACAGCCCACCCCCCCCCCCCCCCCCCGGGGGGGGGGGGGGGGGGGGGGGGGGGGGGGGCCGGAAAGCCGGAGCTTTGTCCGTCATCGTCTCGTCGAGCGGCACTGCCCCCCACCCCAGCCCTCCCCACCGCAAGCGGGGGGAGGGAGAAGGCAGGAGCTCGAAACGCTGCGCGACAGTCGAAGGGAACGACCCCGATAGACCCACCTTGCCACCACGGTTTCTTTCCGTCGCCATTTGCGCTATGAGCCGCTGCAATCGATGGCTGCGACCACGCCCATCGCCGACATCCTGCGCCGTCATTCCGATCTCGCGCCGTAACCTTTAGGCCCGTTTATCCATGTCCTTTCTGACCTCGAGTGCGCCGCTCGCGCGGGCGCTCGCCGAACGCAACTATTCCGATCCGACGCCGGTGCAGAGCGCCGTGCTGGAGCCGGCGGCCGCCGGGCGCGACCTGCTCGTCTCGTCGCAGACCGGCTCCGGCAAGACCGTCGCCTATGGCCTGGCCATCGGCTCGACCCTGCTGGGCGAGGCCGAGGCTTTCGGCCGAGGCGGCCAGCCGCTCGCTTTGATCATCGCGCCGACGCGCGAACTGGCGCTCCAGGTCCAGCGCGAGCTCGCCTGGCTCTACAAGCACGCCAATGCCCGCATCATCGCCTGCGTCGGCGGCATGGACCCGCGCCGCGAGGCCGCCCTGCTCGATGAGGGCGCCCACATCGTCGTCGGCACGCCCGGCCGCCTGCGCGACCATATCGAGCGCCATCGCCTCGACGTCTCTGCGCTGCGCGCCGTCGTGCTCGACGAGGCCGACGAGATGCTCGATCTCGGCTTCCGCGACGATCTCGAATTCATCCTGAAGACGACGCCGCCCGAGCGCCAGAGCCTGCTGTTCTCGGCGACGCTGCCGAAGGCGATCATCCAGCTCGCGACCAACTACCAGCGCAACGCGCTGCGCATCGAGGTCGCCGGCACGCCAGGCGGCCATGCCGACATCGAGTACCGCGCCATCCGCGTGTATCCGAAGGAAGCAGAACTCGCCGTCGTCAACCTGCTGCGGTTCCACGATTCGCCGACCGCGCTGGTGTTCTGCAACACCCGCAACTCCGTGCGCCATCTCGAGGCGATCCTGCTCGAGCGCGGTTTCGCCGCCGTGGCGCTGTCGGGCGAGCTTTCCCAGAGCGAGCGGAATTCGGCGCTGCAAGCGCTGCGCGACGGCCGGGCGCGCGTCTGCGTCGCCACCGACGTCGCCGCCCGCGGCATCGATCTGCCGGGCCTGACGCTGGTCATCCATGCCGAACTGCCCAACGATCCCGAAGTGATGCAGCATCGCTCCGGCCGCACCGGCCGCGCCGGCAACAAGGGCACGAGCGTGCTTCTTGTGCCGCCGTCGCGCCGCCGCAAGGCCGAGATGCTGCTGGCGGAAGCCAAGGTCGAGGCCGTCTGGGCCGGCCCGCCGACGCAGGACGAAATCCGCGCACTCGACAAGGAGCGGCTGCTGAACGACCCGATCCTGACCGGCGAGCCCGGCGAGGTCGATGCCGCGATGGTCGAGGCGCTGATTGCCGGCCGCTCGGTCAACGAGATCGCCGCCGCGCTGGTGCGGATCTACCGCGCCCGTCTGCCGGCCTCCGAGGAGGTTGGTGACCCCAATTTCGCGCGCGACAGCCGCCCGACGCGCAGCCGCGACGACTATGCTCCGCGCGAGGGCGCGCGCTTCGGCGAGAACCGCGAGGACAGCCCGCGCTCGGACGGCCCGCGCCACAAATCAGGTCCGCGCGGCGATACGGTGTGGTTCCGCCTCAATATCGGCCGCAAGGACGGCGCCGATCCGCGCCAGCTGCTGCCGATGATCTGCCGTCGCGGCAAGATCACCCGCGACGAGGTCGGCGCGATCCGCATCTTCGACAAGGAGACCAAGGTCGAGATCGACGCCGATGTCGCCGAGCGCTTCTACGAGCTGGCCAAGGCCGTCGACCGCGACAAGATCGTGATCGAGCCGGTGACCGGCGAGGACGAGCGTCGTCCGGCCAAGCCCTTCGCGGAGAAGGCGAGCCACGCGCCGGCAGCTTACGCCAAGCCCGAGCGCGACGGCGATGCGCGTCCGGCCCGGGCTTACGAAAAGAAGCCCTACGAAAAGAAGCCGTACGAGAAGAAGCCCTATGAGGGCGGGGACAAGAAGCCCTACGCCAAGAAGGCCTATGAGCCGAAGCCCTACGAAGCCAGGCCCGATGCGAAGCCTTACGAGGGCGCTGAGAAGAAGCCCTATGAGGGCAAGAAGAAGGCCTATGAGGGCAAATCCAAGCCCTTCGGCGCCGCGAAAGCCTATGATCCCGTGCGCAGCGACCGTGATGCGCTGTCAGACCCCAATGTCTCGTTCCGCTCGGGCCCGAAGCCGCGCTACGACAAGCCGGCTGGTGACAAGCCCTATGGCGAAAAGAAGCCCTATGCGCCGAAGCCCTTTGGAGCCGGCAAGTCTGGCGCCGGCAAGTCTTTCGCGGGCAAGCCGCCGTTCAAGGGCAAGAAGCCGCGCTGAGACAAGCGCGGCTTGGTCGTCGTGCGGGGTCCTGCCTCGTCTTGCTCAGCGCAGGCCGAGGAAGGACAGGATGGCCAGTACGACGACAATCAGGCCGATAATGTAAATGATGTTGTTCATGGAACAGCCCCCACACGATGGGCGGGCCTGAAGGCCCGCTGCAAACGATCAAGCCCGGTCACGCGCGAGACGCGTGCCGCCAGGGACATCCCTGACGGTCAGTGAACCGGGCTTGGCGGAGAATGTTCCCGCTTGAGGGATCGTCGGCCGTTCAGCCGTCGACGACCTTGCGGTAGAGATGCCAGGTCGCGTGGCCAAGAACCGGCATGACGACGATCAGCCCGACCAGCATCGGCAGGCAGCCCAGCACGAGCAGGCCGGTCACCATCAGGCCCCAGATCATCATGACGCGCGGGTTGTGCTCGACGGCGGCGATCGAGGTCCGTACCGCGGTCGCGACATCGACGCGCCGGTCGATGATCTGCGGGAAGGCGACCACCGAGATCGAGAAGGCCAGGATCGCGAAGAGAAGGCCGACGGAGTTGCCGACCACGACCATCAGCCAGCCGTCGAAGGTGGTGAAGAGCGTGCGCAGGAAGTCGGCGGTGGAGACATCTGCCGGCAGGGCGAGCATGCCGCGATAGATCAGCCAAGCCGAAAATAGCCAGGCGAGGAAGAGCCCGGTCAGCATCGCACCGAGCAGGGCGATCTGCCCGATTGCTGGCGAGCGCAGCAAGGCGAAGGCGTGTTCCCAGGACGAGTCGAGGCCGCGTTCGCGCCGGCGGCTTATCTCGTAGAGGCCGATCGCCGCGAAGGGGCCGAGCAGAGCGAAACCGCCGAGCAGCGGAAACAGCAGGGGAAAGATGTTGTAGCTCACCGTCAGATGCGCCAGCAGCACGCCGGCGATCGGATAGATCAGTGCGATGAAGGCGAGATGGCTCGGCTGCGCCTTGAAGTCCTCCCAGCCGCGCCGCAGCGCGTCGCGCAGATCGCGGGTCGTGATGGTGTGGATGCGCGGCAGTGCGGGCGCAGCGCCGTGTGTGTGGTCGTCGAGATGGCTGCCGATGTCGGCCATGGCGTTGTCTCCCGGTTCTGGCCCGGTTCGCCCTGGTCCTTGACGCGATCCTTGGGTCAACGGCCTGAGGCGTCGAGCTTCCAATGTTCAGCGAGGCCATCATACGCGCGAATGGCCGGTTTGTCGCACGCCGCGAAAAAACGAATGCGCGATCGGTTCGTGCGGTGAGTTCCTGACCTTCCACGACACCGGCCTGTCGCTTATGAAAAACCCATGAGCGAGTCCGAGCAAAACCCCGTCGCCGATCTGACAGCCCGCCAGGCCAAGGTCGAGCACAAGCGTCTCGCCGCGCAGGTCGAGGCGGCCAATATCGCCTATCACCAGAACGACGCGCCGACGATGGACGACGCGGCCTTCGATGCATTGAAGCGCAGGCTGGACGCGATCGAAGAGGTGTTTCCCGACCTCAAGACGGCGGGTTCGGTCAGCGGCAAGGTCGGGGCCAGGCCATCGGGCAAATTTGCCAAGATCCGGCATCGCGTGCCGATGCTGTCGCTCGACAATGCCTTTACGGATGAGGCTGTCGCGGAGTTCGCCCAGCGCGTCCATCGCTTCCTCGGCCGCAAGGAGGACGAGCCCATTGCCTTCACCGCCGAGCCGAAGATCGACGGGCTGTCGCTGTCGCTGCGCTATGAGAAGGGCGAGCTCGTTTCCGCCGCGACGCGCGGCGACGGCGAGGAGGGCGAGAACGTCACGCTCAATGTCCGCACCATCGCCGATTCCGAGATCCCGAAGACGCTTTCTGGCGAGGATGTGCCGGAGATCGCCGAGGTGCGCGGCGAGGTCTATCTCGGCCACGCCGATTTCGCGGGCATCAACGAGCGCCAGCGCGAGAAGGGCCTTCCCGAATTCGCCAATCCGCGCAATGCGGCGGCGGGCTCGCTGCGCCAGCTCGACGCATCCATCACCGCCTCGCGGCCGCTGCGCTTCTTCGCCTATGCCTGGGGCGAGATGCCGGTGCTGCCGGCGCAGACGCAGTCCGGGGTGGTCGAGGCCTTCCGCCGCTGGGGTTTCCGCACCAATCCGCTGATGCTGCGCTGCGAGACCGTCGAGGCGCTGCTGGAGCGCTACCGGCTCATCGAGAGCCGGCGCGCCTCGCTCGGCTACGACATCGACGGCGTGGTCTACAAGGTCGATGATCTCGCGCTGCAGGCGAGGCTCGGCTTCGTCTCGCGTGCCCCGCGCTGGGCGATCGCGCACAAATTTCCCGCCGAACTGGCGACGACGGTGCTGGAGGCGATCGAGATCCAGGTCGGGCGCACGGGTGCCTTGTCTCCCGTGGCGCGGTTGCAGCCGGTGACGGTGGGTGGCGTCGTCGTCACCAATGCGACGCTGCATAACGAGGATTACATCCGCGGCTTTGATTCCAAGGGCGAGCGCATCCGCGACGGCGAGCCGCCCGATATCCGCGTCGGCGACACGGTGACGGTGAAGCGCGCCGGCGACGTGATCCCGCGCGTCGCGGCGGTGGATCTGTCCAAGCGGCCGGCGGATGCCAGGCCTTATGAGTTCCCAATGCTGTGCCCGGCCTGCGGGAGCCATGCGACGCGGGAGATGAATCCGCGCTCGGGCAAGGAGGATGCGGTGCGCCGCTGCACGGGCGGGCTGATCTGCCCGGCGCAGGCGGTCGAGCGGCTCAAGCATTTCGTCTCACGCGATGCGCTGGATATCGACGGGCTTGGCGACAAGCAGATCGAGTTCTTCCACGGCGATCCCGACCTGCCCGTGAAGGAGCCAGCCGACATCTTCATGCTGGCAGCGCGCGATGCCGGCAACCTCAAGAAGCTCAAGGACAAGGAAGGCTTCGGCGCGCAGAGCGTGGCGAAGCTGTTCGCGGCGATCGAGGACAGGCGCAGGCCGCCGCTCAACCGTTTCGTCTTCGGGCTCGGTATCCGCCATATCGGCGAAACCAATGCGCGGCTGCTGGCGCGGCATTACGGCTCGTTCGATGCCATTCGCAGCGCCGGCATCGCGGCGGCCGACGAGGCCTCGCCTGAGCATCAGGAACTCGATTCGATCGACGGCGTCGGGCCGACGGTGGTCGAGGCGCTGACGCAGTTCTTCGGCGAGCCGCATAATCAGGAACTGCTCGACCGGCTGTTGGACCAGGTTGTGCCGCAGCCGCTGGAGGCGGTGGCCTCCGCAAGTCCCGTCGCCGGCAAGATCGTCGTCTTCACCGGCGCGCTCGAGCGCATGACGCGCGACGAGGCCAAGGCGATGGCCGAGCGGTTGGGTGCGAAGGTTGCCGGATCGGTCTCGTCGAAGACCGACCTGCTGGTGGCCGGACCTGGTGCGGGCTCGAAGCTGAAGGATGCCCAGAAACACGGCGTCGAGGTGATCGACGAGGCCGGCTGGTTCGATCTCGTGGGCGCGTGAGAATGGGCGCATGAAAAAGCCGCCGGTCGAAACCGGCGGCTGTTCAGCGCTGGAGCAGGCTCAGCGGTTGGTGTGATGGCGGTTGTAGTGGCGGCGATGGTGCTTGGTGCGCACCGCGGTCCGCTGCGGCACGCCGAGGACGCCCTTGACGCCACCGACAACGCCGCCGGTTACACCACCGACGACACCGCCGACCGCACCGCCGACCGGGCCGGCGGCCTCATTGCCGACGCGGGCGCCGGTTTGCGCGCCCCGCGGAACGCCCTGGGCGCTGGCTGCGACGGGCAGTGCGAGAAGAGCGGCGGCGAAGAGATAGGCGATGGGACGGATGGTCATGGTGGAGATCTTTCGTTGAGGTGAGCCGCTTCGCAGCCCCGTTCTCAAACGTCCGTGCCCTCCGGATTGTTCCGCCTTGGGCTGGTGATCGGAACCATCACTTTTCTTCAAGACAGCCCGGCCGCGATCGCGTTTAACCTCTCGCCATGGAACTGATCAGTCAGGAACAGGCGCTCGCCGAGACACCGCTGAAGGCGGGGGAACGTGCGTATCTCTTCGCCAGCCGCCGGTTCGACGGGCTGGAATTCCTGGCCGCGACCTTCCGCACCCATGCATATGCGCCGCATGCCCACGATACCTACGCGATCGGCACGATCGAGGTCGGCTGCGAGGTCTGGCATGCGCGTGGCCGGAAGCTCTATGCGGGCGCCGGCGATATCGTGATGAACCAGCCGCTCGACGTGCATGACGGCGCGCCCAGCGAAGGCGGCTATCGCTACCGGATGAGCTATCCCACCGTGGCGCTGCTGCAGGAGCTCGCCGCCTCGCTGACGGGACGTGACGCGCGCGGTACCCCCTTCTTCCGCGAGCCGGTCACGCGCGATCCCGAGGGGGCGGCGCTGTTTGGCGCAGCGCATCGCCTCGTCGAAACCGGCAGCGACGGCTTGGCCGGCGAGGAGGCGCTGCTGCGCGCCTATGCCTGGATGCTGGGTCGCCATGCCGATCTGACCGTCTGCGCGGTTGGTCGGGAGGGCGGGCCCGTCTCTGTGGTCAAGGCCCTGATCGAGGCCTGCCATGAACAGGATCTCGCGCTCAGCGACCTCGCCCGGGCGGCTGGCCTGCCGCGCCACCATCTGATCCGCGTCTTCCGCCGCGAAACCGGGCTGACGCCCCACGCCTTCCTGGTCGATGTGCGGGTGCGGCGCGCCCGCGACCGGCTGCGCCGGGGCGAGACACCAGGCGAGGTCGCGGCCGCGACCGGCTTCTGCGACCAGGCCCATCTGACGCGTGCCTTCAAGGCAAGGCTTGGCGTCACGCCGGGCGCCTTCCGCGCCGCCCATCTCTCCTGAAGGCCTGCTTTCCGATGTCCTCCTTGCGAGACGATGCCCGGCGGGGCTTGAGCGACATCTGGCCGGCCATGCTGGCGGCCGTCCCGATCGGCCTGCTGTTCGGCGCGCTCGCCGCCGGCAAGGGGCTTTCGCCACTGGAAACCATGCTGATGAGCACACTGGTCTTCGCGGGCGGCGCGCAGTTCGCCGCCATCGAGCTCTGGGCGACGCCGGCGCCGGTTAGTGCGCTGGTCTTTTCGACGCTTCTGATCAATGCGCGCCATGTGCTGATGAGCGCCTCGCTGGTTCCCAAGCTGCAAGGCTTCTCGCGGATGCAGACGCTGGTCGGCCTCTACTACATGGCCGACGAGAACTGGGCGCTGGCCGAGAAGCGGGCCCGCACCCATGCGCTGACGCCGGCCTATTGGTTCGGCATGGTGGTGCCCTTCGTAGCCTGCTGGATCGCGACATCGACGCTGGGCGCGGTGGTCGGAGCGGCGCTTGGCGATCCCCGCCGCTTCGGCGCCGATTTCGCCTTCACCGCCCTGTTCATCGCGCTCGTCGCGGCCTTCTGGAAGGGGCGCGTGACGTTCTGGACGGTAGCGGCTGCCGGAACGGCCTCGGCGCTGACCTATCGCCTCATCGGTCCGCCCTGGCATGTGCTGGCAGGTGCGCTCTGCGGCCTGGGCGCAGCCTGGATCGCGGCGGGCGGCGCCACGCCGGAGCCCTCCAAGCCGGAGCCCCTCCAGCGATGACGCTCGATGCCCAGACCCTGCTCGCCATCCTCGGCATGGCGATCGCGACCTATGCGACCCGCATCGCAGGCCTGGCGCTGGCCGGGCGGCTCGACCTGTCGCCGCGCGCTCAGGCTGCTTTCGACGCAATCCCGCCAGCCGTTCTGATTGCTGTGATCGCGCCGAGCGCACTCGCGACCGGCTGGGCCGAAACGGCAGCGGCTGCGCTCGCAGCGCTGGCCGCGACACGGCTGCCGCTGCTGGGGGTGGTCGCGGTCGGAGTCGTGGCGGTGGTGGGGTTCAGGGCGCTGATCTAGAGGCGCGTGGCGGAGGGGCGCTGCGTCAGATCATGCCGCCGAGCCAGCACCACAAGCCCGCTGCCGCGATGGCGAAGGCGGCGAAGAACATTCGGGCGTCCCGTGGCATGTCTTGCATAAGGCATCTCCTCGTTGGAGCCGATGCATAATCTTTGCCATGTGACGGGCGCGCGACAAACGATCGATCTTATGCACGGTATTCCCTGGTTGCATGCCTTGGCTTGAGCTTGGCCGTGCGAGAGGTCGCTGAAAGCCTCACAAGGGGAGGCACGCCTTCTCCAGCCAGTCCTTCGCCTCGCCTTCGACCAGCGATGCGAGATTGCCCCAGACCTGGGCGTGATAGGCGTTGATCCAGGCGATTTCGCCCTCGTCGAGAAGCTTCAGCTCGATCAGCGCCCGCTCATAGGGGCACCAGGTGATCGTCTCGAAGCCATAAATGGTGCGGTCGCCGCCGGGGATGATGCGCTCCTCGACCACGATCAGGTTCTCGATGCGGATGCCGTATTCGCCCTCCTTGTAATAGCCGGGCTCGTTAGAGAGGATCATGCCGGGCTCCAGCGGCGTGGTGCCGAGCTTTGAGATGCGCTGCGGCCCCTCATGCACCGAGAGATAGCTGCCGACGCCGTGGCCGGTGCCATGGTCGAAATCGAGCCCTGCCTGCCAAAGCGGCAAACGCGCCAGTGCATCGAGCTGCGCGCCCGAGGTGCCCTTGACGAAGACGGCACGCGAGATCGCGATATGGCCCTTGAGCACGCGGGTGTAGCGGTCGCGCATCTCGTCGCTGGGCTCGCCGATCGCCATGGTTCGGGTGATGTCGGTGGTGCCGTCCTCATACTGCCCGCCTGAATCGACCAGCAAGATGCCCGGTTCGACCCTGCGGTTGCTGGCCTGCGTGACGCGGTAATGCGGCAGCGCCGCGTTGGGGCCGGCGCCGGCGATGGTGGTGAAGGAGACGTCCTTCAGAAGTCCAGTCCTGGCCCGCTCGGCTTCGAGCGCGGCGACGGTGTCGATCTCGGTGAGCTGTCCGCCCGGAGCCTCGCGCGCCAGCCAGGTCAGGAAGCGCACCATGGCGGCGCCGTCGCGCAGATGGGCGGCGCGCGTGCCGGCGAGTTCCGTCTCGTTCTTGCGCGCCTTCATCAGCGCGATCGGGTCGGTGCCGGAATCGGGCGTGCCGCCGGCGTCGCGGATCAGCGTGGCCAGCGCGGATGCGGCGGTGGTGGCATCGAGGCGGACCCTGGCGCCGGCTGCACCCAAGGCGGCGAGCTGGGCCTCCAGCGCGGCGGGCGGCGCGATCTCGCCGACCGCGCCGATGGCGTCGCCGGCCTCGTTGGTCACCTTTTCGGGTGCGAGGAATACCGTCGGCCTGCCTTCGCGCGGAACGATGGCATAGCCCAGCGGCAGCGGGGTGTGCTCGATATCGCCGCCGCGGATGTTGAAGGTCCAGGCCAATGCGTGCGGGTCCGAGATGACGAGCGCATCGACCTTCGCCTTGCCGAGCGCGTCCTGGATGCGGGCGAGCTTGCTCTGCGTATCCTCGCCGGCGAGATCGGTGCGATGCGCCTTGACCGGCGCGGTCGGCGGCGCCGGCCGGTCGCTCCAGAGCGCATCGATCGGGTTTTGGCCGACCGCGACGAGCGTGCCGCCGGCGGCCGCCGCCGCCTTCTCGAGCTTCGCGACGGCATCGACCGTGTGCAGCCAGGGGTCGTAGCCAAGGCGTCCGCCGGGGGGCAGGTTCTGCTCGATCCAGCGGTCGAGCGGCGTCTCCTCCATCCGGGTCGGCGTCACCACGGCCGTATCGGTCTGTTCGGCGGACTGGATGGTGTAGCGGCCATCGACGATCAGCGCCGCCTTCTCTGCCAGCACGACGGCGTTGCCAGCCGAGCCGGTGAAGCCGGTCAGCCAGGCGAGGCGGGCCATGTGGCCCGGCACATATTCGCCCTGATGCTCGTCGGCACGCGGCACGATGAAGCCTGCCAGACCCTGCCGGGCCAGTGCTTGCCGCAATGCGGCGATCCGGGGCGCGACCTCCGCCGGGTCGCTGGGCTCGGAGAAAGACTGGAAGCGGCAGGCGGGGAGGCGTGAGGCAGGCGATTGCGGCATCGGACAGTCCGGCTCTAGGGCGATATCCGCCATCGTCGCGGCTGCCGCGTTCAAATGCCAGTCCGAAATGGGATTCCGACCTGCTTTCCAGGGCAGCCTGCCGCGCACCGAAATCAGGCGGTGTGCCTCATTGCTATGCGAATTTAGCGATCGTTAACGAAATGCGGCCGTATGCATGCTTTGAGTGCATATCACGCATCTGCGAAATCCTCTTCTCGCAAGTGCGAAATGATACCACTTTGGTCTCATAAGAGAACGAGGAAGCGACCGGGACTGTCCTTCGTTTCAATTGAGGAGATGGATCCCCATGACCTATGTGCTGAACGATGCCTCCGTCCTGTCCGCGACCGAGGTGACCAAGACCGCCAAGACCGCGTCCGCCACCAATGGTCCGGGTTTCTGGCAGCGCCTCTACGCTGCGATGATCGAGAGCCGCCGCCGCTCGGCGCTTCGCGAGCTGCGTGCCCACTCCTTCCTGCTCAATGAGTCGGAGACGGTTCTGGGTGGCCTGTCGGCCGCGACGATCTCCACCGACGTCGCGCTGCCGTTCAACCGCTGAGCCTTCGCCTGCCGGACCTGCGCGGCGAAACGCGCAGGGTTCTCTTCTGAAAATCCACCGCAGGCTTGAGCCGCGCGGAACACACAGGACAACCATCATGATCGCCATCATCAAGCATATCGTTGAAACTGTCGCCGATGCCGCCGCTTTCGCGTCCGCCGTCTGGCACGACGCCCGCTCGATGCAGGCCGACGCCGAAGCCAAGTACGGTCATCTCGGCTTCTGATCCGTCAGGCGCGCTCCCGCGCCATGCCGGTCGCCTGACGCGGCTCTCTGCGCTTCCGGTGCTCAGGGACTTGATGTCCGCTCCGCTCCGGTTCTCGAAAGCCACGCCATCCGACTCGGCCTGACGCAGGATCGCATCCTGCCGAGTGCCTATCGAATCTATCGAAGGTGGCGTGGCAATTATCGAAGGTGGCGTGGCCTTGGGGCTGCGCCGCCTTTTTTCATGACCAGTGTCGCCCAGCCCTCGCGCAGCGACTGGCGGGCGAGATACAGGCCCTGATGCCGGTAGGTCGAGACGACGCCGGCAACGTCCATTGCGAGCAGGCCCGAGAGGATGACGGTGCCGTCGTCCGAGAGCGCGCGTGCGATCGACGGCGCGAGACGCTTCAGCGGGCCGGCCAGGATGTTGGCGAAGACCAGGTCGAAATGCCCGGGCCGGTTCGCCTTGCCGTGGCGCAGGCCCGGCGCGACGTAGAGATCGAGCCCATGGGGCGCATGGTTGACGCGGGCGTTGTGCGCGGCGACCTCGACCGCAACGGCGTCGATATCGCCGGCGACGACCTTGCGCTTGATCTGCTTGGCCAGCGCCAAGGCGAGGATGCCCGTGCCGGTGCCGACATCGATGGCGTGGCGCGGGCGACGGCGCTTCAGCTCGGCGTCGAGCGCCAGCAGGCAGCCCGCCGTGGTGCCGTGATGGCCTGTCCCGAAGGCGAGCGCGGCTGGAATCTCGATGCCGACATCGTTGACGCGCACGGCCTTCCGGTCATGCTCGCCATGGACGAGGACCCGCCCGGCGCGCACCGGCTGCAGCCCGTCCAGGCTCGCCGCGACCCAGTCCTGCTGGTTGACCGTGGCGAAGGGCGTGGTGTCGACGACATCGCCGACGATCGGCCGGAGCATGTCGCGCACGGCCTCCTCGTCGGGATGGGTAGCGAAATAGATCTCGACCTTCCACGGCGCGTTCAGCGAGAGCGTGGTCACGCCGGTCTCGATCTCGAAGGCCGAGATCGCGGTTTCCGTGGGGTCGAAGACCTCGCCCAGAAGCTCGGTCAGCGCGCGCGCCTTTTCGCCCGAGGTGGAGAGTTCGAGGACGGTCGCGACCGTCGATGGCAGAAGACCTTCACGCATGGGCTGCGCTTAGCAGGCCCGCCGGCGGTTGTCATGACCCGCCGGCGGGGGAGGCTGTGATGGCGGGGCTCACCCTCCCATCACGGGTCCTCAGTATTCGCGCGAGGCCAGGGCTCCGAACAGGGTCTCGAGCTGTCCGTTCTCCGCCGCGAAGCGCAGCGGCTTGCAGCGCTCGACGATGACCTCTCCCGAGGCGGGGGCGGCTTCGAGGATCGCCATCACCTCGTCGATGAAGGCGGCGAGCGGCATGGCATCGGGATCGACCGCCTGCTGCGGGCCGAGAAGCTCGGTCTGCACGTAAGGCGGCGCGATCTCGATGACCTCGACCGGGCTGTCCTTGAGCTGATGGCGCAGGGCCATCGACCAGGAGTGGATCGCCGCCTTGGTGGCGGAGTAGGTCGGGGTCGCGGCCAGCGGGACGAAGGCCAGCCCCGACGAGACCGTGACGAGCGAGGCGCGCGGCTGCGCCAGCAGATGCGGCAGCAGCGCCGCGGTCAGACGGATCGGGCCGAGCAGATTGGTCGCGATCGTCTCCTCGGCGGTGGGCAGGTCGATCCGCTGCTCCGGCCGCATGATGCCGGCATTGTTGATGACGACATTGAGCGCCGGAAAGCGCTCGATGGCCTGCCTCGCGAAGGCCGCGATATCGGCGCCGTCCTGGATGTCGAGCAGCATCGACTCCATGCCGGGATTGGCCTGCGTGACCTCGTCGAGCACGCGCTCGCGGCGGCCGGCGATGATGATGGTGTTGCCCTTGGCCTGCAGCGCCTCGGCGAGGCCCCGGCCGATGCCCGAGCCGCCGCCGGTGATGAGAATGGTGTTGCCGGTGATGTTCATCGCTTGTGTCCTTTCGCGATCGCGCTTTCGTGGTTGCGCCGGACACAGCTAGGGTCGATGCTCTCCAAACGAAAGAAGGCACTTGAAAGTTCTATACGCACTAAAAGGAGAGTGTCCGATGCCGACGATCCGTGAAGCCGTGGCGGCCATGCAGACGCAAGGCGGGCTGATGCATATCGAGGTCAGTCCGGAGGTCGATGCCCTGGTGCGCGACGTCATCGGCCAGGTCGCCGACAAATGGACCATGCTGATCCTGGAGGCGCTGGAGGAGCACGGTACGCTGCGATTCACGCAGGTGGGCCGCATCGTCGGGGGCATCAGCCAGAAGATGCTGACCAAGACGCTGCGGCAGATGGAATGCGACGGCCTCATCACGAGGAAGGTCCATCCGGTGATCCCGCCGCATGTCGAGTACACGATGACGGAGATCGGGCGCGAACTGACGGCGGCGTTCTGCGGGGTCTGGGTCTGGGCGGAGACCTATCACGCGCAGGTCGAGGCGGCGCGGGCGGCGTTCAAGGCGAGGGAGGGGCGGTGAGGGATGTCGGTTGCGTGCGGCACCGCGCCGTCATCCCGGGCGCAGCGAAGCGGAGACCCGGAATCCATGCCCGAACGCTTGCCGAAGGGCTTCAGGCATGGATCCCTGATCGGCGCCGCTGCGCGGCTTGTCCGGGATGACGGGGAGGGGTGACCTACCGCGCTTTCATCCCTTCGCAGCGCAGTTGATCGCGGCCTGGCTCATAGCGGCGCCGGTTGCCGTAGCGCATGTTCTTGTGATCGGCGCAGCAGCCATTGGCCTTGTTCGGCTTGCAAAGAAGGCAGCCGGCGCGGGCGCTTTTGGGGCGTTTGCGCTTGTGGTGCATCAGACGATCACCTCTTTTGAATCGTGGTTCTTGGTGCTATAGACAGGCAGGGGCGAGGCCGTGTTCACGGCATGGGAGACGTATACAAATTCAAACCATTCGCACGCTACGCGCGCAAGGCGGGCATCAGCGACGCCATGCTTTGCCGCGCGGCGCAGGAGATCGAGGCTGGACGTGTCGATGCCGACCTTGGTGGAGGCGTCGTCAAACAGCGGGTGGCGCGGGACGGCGAAGGCCGGTCGGGAGGGTTTCGGACGATCGTGCTGTTTCGAGTGGGAACAAGTCTGTTCTTCATCCGTGGCTTCGCGAGGAACGAGCGAGACAACATCACGGCCGTTGAACTGACGCTGTTGAAGCAAGCCAGTGCGGTGACGCTGTCATTGCCGCCGGCCGCGATCCAGAAGGCTATTGCTGCCGGTGAGATCATCGAGATCGATTGCGGGGTTAGGTCATGAAACAAAAAGCGCTGAGGGCGCCGAGCAAGACGCTCGCCATCATCCATGAGACCATGAGCGGTCTTCACAAAGCCGGCGTGCTGGACCGCGAAACCATGCGGGAGTTCGACGCGAGCTGCCTCGCGCCGGTCGAAAAACTGGCACCCGACGACATCAAGTCCCTGCGTGAACGCGAGCGCATCTCGCAGCCGGTCTTCGCCCATTACCTGAACGTCAGCAAAGGCACGATCAGTAAGTGGGAGCGCGGCGAGAAGACGCCGGACGGGGCGTCGCTGAAGCTGCTAAATCTGGTGAAACGGAAGGGGCTGGAGGGGATCATGTGAGGGGAACGTCAGCGTTCCTTACCCCGCCTTCTGCACAAAGCTATCCAGCACCATCTTCCGCCCGGCCTTGTCGAAATCCACCGTCAGCTTGTTGCCGTCGACGGATGCGACGGAGCCGTTGCCGAATTTGATGTGGAAGACGCGGGCACCGGTGTCGTAGGCCGATGAGCCTGAGGATTTGGCGGTGAGCTCGCCTTCGATCAGCATCGGGCCGCGCTGGCGGGCGCCTCCAAAATTGCTGCCGCCGAAGCCGCTGCCGCTTTCGGAAAAGCCCTGGCCTCCGCCACCCCTGGCCTTGTTCTCCTGGGCGCGCTGCCAGCCCGGCGTGTTGTAGGAGGAGCCGAAGCTTTCCATGCGGTCGAAGCGCGAGGCGCCGTAACCGCCCTGGCTGTAGTTCGACGCCGCCTGGACGACCTCGACATGCTCCTCGGGGAGTTCGTCGATGAAGCGGGAGGGCAGGTTGGACTGCCAGAGGCCGTGGATGCGGCGGTTCGAGGCGAAGTAGAGCTTCAGCCGCTTGCGGGCGCGGGTCAGACCGACATGGGCGAGGCGGCGTTCCTCTTCGAGGCCGGCGCGGCCGCTCTCGTCGAGGGCGCGCTGGTTGGGGAAGAGGCCTTCCTCCCAGCCGGGCAGGAACACCGTGTCGAACTCCAGCCCCTTGGCACCGTGCAGCGTCATGATCGAGACGCGCTCGGTCACGTCGCCATTGTCGGCGTCCATCACCAGCGAGACATGTTCGAGGAAGGCTGGCAGGTCGGGGAACTCGTCGAGCGAGCGCACCAGTTCCTTAAGGTTTTCAAGCCGGCCGGCCGCGTCGGCCGAACGGTCCTTCTGCCACATCTCGGTGTAGCCGCTCTCCTCCAGCACGAGTTCGGCGAGCTCGCCCTGGGGCATGTGCTCGGCTCTGCCCGACCAGCGGCCGAAGGCCTCGACCAGCTCGCGGAGCGCGGTGCGCGCCTTGGGCTTGAGCTCGTCGCTCTCGACGATGGCGCGGGCCGATTGCAGCAGCGAGAGCTGGCTGGCGCGGGCGTGGTTGTGCAGGATCTGGATAGTGGCGTCGCCGAGGCCGCGCTTGGGCACGTTGACGATGCGCTCGAAGGCGAGATCGTCGGTGGCTGAGACGACGCAGCGCAGATAGGCCATGGCGTCACGGATTTCGGCGCGCTCGTAGAAGCGCGGGCCGCCGATCACGCGATAGGGCACGCCGGTCTGGACGAAGCGCTCTTCTAGCTCGCGCATCTGAGCGGAGATGCGCACCAGCACGGCGATCTGCGAGAGATTGTCGCCCTTCGACTGCATCGCCTCGATCTCGTCGGTGATCAGGCGCGCCTCTTCCTGGCTGTCCCAGGCGCCGGTGATGGTGACCTTCTCGCCGGCCTCGTCCTCGGTGCGCAGGGTCTTGCCAAGACGGGTCTCGTTCTTGGCGATCAGCTTGGAGGCGGTGGCGAGGATATGCCCGGTCGAACGATAGTTGCGCTCCAGCCGGACCACGGTGGCACCTGGAAAATCGTGCTCGAAGCGCAGGATATTGTCGACCTCGGCGCCGCGCCAGCCATAGATCGACTGGTCGTCGTCGCCGACGCAGGCGATGTTGCGCCTCCCCTGGGCGAGCAGGCGCAGCCAGAGATACTGCGCGGTGTTGGTGTCCTGGTACTCGTCGACGAGGATGTAGCGGAAGCGCTCGTGATAGGTTGCGAGCACGTCGGCATGCTCGCGAAACAGCGTCAGGCAGTGCAGCAGGAGATCGCCGAAATCGACGGCGTTCAGGCTCTTCAGCCGGTCCTGATAGGCGGCATAGAGCTTGCCGCCCTTGCCGTTGGCGAAGACGGCGGCCTCGCCCGGCGCGACGTCCTTGGGCGCCAGCCCGCGATTCTTCCAGGAGTCGATGAACCCCGCGAGCATCCGGCCGGGCCAGCGCTTTTCGTCGATGCCCTCGGCCGCGATCACCTGCTTCATCAGGCGGATCTGGTCGTCGGTGTCGAGGATGGTGAAGTCGGAGCGCAAATCGAGCAGCTCGGCGTGGCGGCGCAGGATCTTGGCCGAGATCGAGTGGAAGGTGCCGAGCCAGGGCATGCCCTCGGCCACGCCGCCGACGAGATGGGCGACACGCTCCTTCATCTCGCGCGCCGCCTTGTTGGTGAAGGTGACGGAGAGGATCTGCGAGGGATAGGCGCGGTTGGTCGCGATCAGATGGGCGATGCGGGTGGTGAGCACGCGGGTCTTGCCGGTGCCGGCGCCGGCCAGCACGAGCACCGGCCCGTCGGTGGCTTCGACCGCCTGGCGCTGCTCCGGGTTCAGCCCGGAAAGGTAGCTTGCGGCCTGCACGGCGGCTGCGCGCGCGGCGAGGCCGCCGGGGCGGGGCAGGGGGGCGGAGGTGGTGCTCGGGTCGGACAAGATCGGGGATGCTCGTGCGTGATTCGTTCACGGTCAATATAGGGCGGGACGGGCGCGATTGCGCCCCTTTGCCTGTGAACGGCGGTGGGCGAAGCCGGCGTCATGCTCGGGCGATGACCCGAGCATCCTTGACGGTGACGTTCCCTCACGGAGCATTGCCAGAGATTCTCGGGTCTGCGCTTCGCTCCGCCCGAGAATGACGCGTAGGGCAGCCTCAGGCCTACGCCGGCGCGAAATCCATCGCGACGCCGTTGATGCAGTAGCGCAGGCCGGTCGGGGGCGGGCCGTCGGGAAAGACATGGCCGAGATGGCCGCCGCAATTGGCGCAATGCACCTCCGTGCGGACCATGCCGAACTTGCGGTCCTCGGTCGTGCCGACGGCATCGGCCAGCGGCTGGTCGAAACTGGGCCAGCCGGTGCCGCTCTCGAACTTCTTGCCGGAAATGAACAGGGGCTGGCCGCAGCCGATGCAGGAGAAGGTGCCGGCGCGCTTTTCGTAGTTCAAGGCGCAGGAGCCAGGCCGCTCGGTGCCATGGCCGCGCAGCACGCGGTACTGCTCCGGCGTGAGCTTCGCCCGCCATTCGGCGTCGGTCAGCTCATAGGGGAAGTGCTCCTCGGGTGCCTTTGCGCCGCCGAACATGCTCATCAGTCCCATCGTGCTCTCCTTTCCGCAGCGCATCTGCGCCGGTCTGTCTGGATATGGCGATCCCGTCATGGAATGTCAGCGGGCGCCGGCCTGGAGCCCTGTCACGATTCCGGGGGCACCCGTCACAGGCACGGGCGGCACCGCCCGGTCCCTGCCGGTGCAGCTGGGCCGTCACCCAACCGTCACGCGACTCCACTAGTCGGCTCGCCATCGAATGATGGCGGGCGAGGGCCAGGTGACGCAGGTGACGCAGACGGCACGGACGGTCCGGCGCACGACCAGCATGGGGCTGACGACCGCGGTCCATCGCAACAAGCCGCTCTCGAAGGCAGGCCTGCTGGAGCGGATGTTCACGCTGGCCTTTTCGGGGCTCGTCTATCCGCAAATCTGGGAAGACCCGGTCGTCGACATGGAGGCGCTGCGCCTCCAGCCCGAGGACCATGTCGTCGCGATCGCGTCGGGCTCCTGCAACGTCCTGTCCTATCTGACCGCCGATCCCGCGAGGATCAGCGCGATCGACCTCAACGGCGCCCATATCGCGCTCGGCAAGCTGAAGCTCTCTGCGCTGGCCCGGATGGACCGGCACGACGATTTCCTGCGCTTCTTTGGGGAAGCGCGGTCGCAGGCCAATGTCGCACTGTATGATCGCGAGATCGCGCCTCATCTTGACGCCACCTCCCGCGGTTACTGGGAAGGCCGCGGACTCGACGGGCGGCGGCGCATCGGCATGTTCGCGCGCAATGTCTATCGCTACGGGCTGCTCGGGCGCTTCATCGGCGCCGGCCACCTGCTCGGCCGCGCGCTCGGCTGCGATCCGCGCCGGATGCTGGAGGCGCGCGACATCGCGGAGCAGCGGGTGCTGTTCGAGCGGCATCTCGCGCCCGTCTTCGACAAGGCGTTCGTGCGCTGGCTGATCCGCCAGCCGGCCTCGCTCTACGGCCTTGGCATCCCGCCGGCGCAGTACAAGGCGCTGGCCGCCGACGGCTC
The DNA here is from genome assembly GCF_001298265.1 of Allobosea vaviloviae. Taxonomy (GTDB): domain Bacteria; phylum Pseudomonadota; class Alphaproteobacteria; order Rhizobiales; family Beijerinckiaceae; genus Allobosea; species Allobosea vaviloviae_B. The sequence goes on from NZ_LGSZ01000009.1 coordinate 19,040, forward strand.
CGACGGCATTCGCGGCGCGCTGCGCGACCGGCTGGAGCGTCTCGCCTGCGGCTTCGACCTGAAGACGAATTATTTCGCCCGTCAGGCCTTCGGGCGCGGCTATGAGGCCGGGCCGGATGCTGCGCTGCCGCCCTATCTGCAGCGGGTCAATTTCGAGGCGGTGAAGGCGCGGGCGAGCCGCGTCTCCTATCACCAGAACGCCGTCACGGCCTTTCTGGAAAGCCAGCCTGCCGAAAGCTGCGACGCCTATGTCCTGCTCGATGCGCAGGATTGGATGAACGATGCCGATCTGACGGCGCTGTGGAGGCAGATCACCCGCACGGCCCGGCCTGGCGCCCGCGTCATCTTCCGCACGGCGGCCGACGAGCGCCTGCTGCCGGGCCGCGTGCCGGCCGAGATCCTCGAGCAATGGCGCTATGACGAGGTCCAAAGCCGGGCCCTCTGCGCGCGCGACCGCTCCTCGATCTATGGCGGCTTCCATCTCTATGTGCTGCCGGGGGCGGCGGCGTGAGCGCCGCCTCGCATCAGCACGGCGCGGCCGGGCTGATGGACGCGATGTATCGCCATCAGCGCCACATCTACGACGCGAGCCGGAAGTTCTACCTGCTCGGCCGCGACCAGCTGATCGCCCGCCTCGATCCGCCGCCGTGCGGGACCATCCTTGAGATCGGCTGCGGCACCGGCCGCAACCTGATCAAGATCGCGCGAGCCTATCCCGGCCGGCCTTGCTTCGGCCTCGACGTCTCCGCGGAAATGCTGGCGACCGCGCGGCAATCCGTCGAGCGGGCGGGGCTGTCGGACCGTATCGCCCTGAAGCAGGCCGATGCGACCGCCTTCGAGCCGGTGGCGCTGTTCGGCAGCGCCGGCTTCGACCGGATCGTGATCTCCTACGCCCTGTCGATGATCCCGCCCTGGCAGGCGGTCGTCGAGGAGGCGCTGCGCCGTCTCTCGCCCGGCGGTGAGCTGCATATCGTCGATTTCGGCGACCAGAGCGGCTTGCCCGCGCCGTTTCAGGCCGTGCTGAACCGCTGGCTTGCGCTGTTCCACGTCACGCCGCGCCGCGACCTCGCAGCGGTGCTGGACGATATCGCGGGGGCTGCCGGCACCAGCGCTCGCACACAGGCGCTTTATCGTGGCTATGCCGCGCTGGCGATGCTGCGCAGCGCGGCCTGAGCGCTGGGCTCAGCGGGCTTCAGCCGACCTGGACGCCCTTCCAGAAGGCGATCCGGCCCTTGATGTTGGCGGCTGCCGATTTCGGATCGGCGTAATACCAGGCGGCATCCCGGTTCTCCTTCCCGTCGACGACGACGGAATGGTAGTTGGCGGTGCCCTTCCAGCCGCAGACCGAGGTGGTGTCGCTCGGCTTGAACAGCTCGGCCTTGATGGCGTCTGCCGGGAAGTAGTGGTTTCCCTCGACGATGACGGTGTCGTCGGACTCGGCGAGGATCGTATCGTTCCAGACAGCTTTGACCATGGCGGGCTCCGGAGGGGTGGGGATCGATGCCATGAAGATGGGGTGAAGGCCTTCGTCTTGCCAGAGGCGGGATGGTCCGTCGGGCGTTGCGCTGGACGCTTCGCCCGCCCCCGTGCTAGCGCCGATGCCATGAGCGAACAGGCCGAAACGAACGGGAAGGCCGGTTTTGGGCGGGCTTGCGACCGACTTCGCCAGCTCTATCACGGGCGTTCGCCCGCCGCGCTGCGCTTCCAGATGGCGGCGGCGATCGTCGATCTCCTGATCATCGCCTTTTTCATCGCAACGCCGATGATCCGCGATCGGCCGGATTTCCTCTGGATCGACTATACGATCGCGGCCATCGTGATGATCGAGATCGCGGCGCGGATGCTGGCCTCGTCGAACGTGCTGCGGCTGCTTCGTCAGCCGACCATGCTCCTCGATCTGTTCATCCTGGCGACATTGCTGGCGCCGGAATCGCTCGAGAATTTCGGCTTCCTGCGCATCCTCAGGCTGTGGTCGCTGTCCCAGCGCGGCCTGATCTGGGGTCAGCTGCGCGAGACGGCCTTTCGCCAATGGGAGGACGCCGCCAAGGCGGTGATCAACCTCGCGACGTTCCTCTTCGTCGTCACCGGCTTCATCTACACCTTCTTCTTCACCGGGCGGACCGGCCTGGAAGGCTATGTCGATGCCTTCTATTTCACGGTCACGACGATGACCACGACCGGCTTCGGCGACATCGTCCTGCCCGGGATCGCGGGCAAACTGACCTCCATCGCGGTCATGATCGTCGGAATCTCTCTTTTCGTGCGGCTGGCGCAGGCGGTCTTCCGGCCGACGAAGGTGACGTTTCCCTGCCCGGACTGCGCATTGCAACGCCATGAACCCGACGCCGTGCATTGCAAGGCCTGCGGCCACAAGCTGCGGATACCGGACCCGGACTGAGAAGAGCGCTCGCCGCGGTTTTAGTGCCGCGTCTCGGGCTCGCGCTCGCCGGTCATGCTTTCGACAGTGATCGCGGTCTTCTGCGGCATGCCGATGATCCGGCCGATCGTCAACGGCAGCGGCATCATGCTGTGCGCGGCCTTCATCAGGGCGAGATTGGCGAGGAGGTCGGCCGGGAAGGGAGAGACCTTGCGGCTCGTCAGATCGACATGAAGCGCGAGGTTCTCGCTGGTGGCTGCAAGCCAGCCCTCGGTCGCGTGGCGCATTTCGAGATAGTAATGCAGACGCTTCTCGTCGAAGGCAATCAGCTGGGCGGTGACGCGGACCTGGTCGCTCTCGGTCAACTCGCGCTTGTAGAGAATATGGCATTCCGCCGCGAATGTGGAGGAGTGGCGCGTGTCGAGATAATTCTGGTTGATGCCGACCAGCGAGAAGACCTCATCGGCCGCGCGGTCGAACAGGACGTGATAATAGGCCATGTTGAGATGGCCGTTATAGTCGATCCATTGCGGCTCGACCCGCATGGGAGACGAGACGAACGGTGCGAAGAACAGCGCCGGGGCGCGGATGTCGTCTTTCATGGCCGCCTCCCTGGTTCAGCGCTGCGCCATTGCGGATTGCTCCCTGCGATGGCGGCATGACGGCCGATACGAAACCGCATCATTGCCGCTGCCCTTTGCCTTCCCGCATGGTCTATCATACTGCGATCCCGCTCGCCGTCAGCCCGGCCAGGGGGAGATCGCACACCCTTGAACCGGCCAGTGTCCGTATCGCAACTGTTGGCGAAACCGGACTGTTCCAAGTCTAAGCGCCAGAACCGGATGTTGACAATGAATTTGCCTGCCGCCGCCCTGCATGAGCCCCCCGCATCCGCCGCAAAGCTGCCGCCTTCGCCGACGTCGATCGACGCCGTGACACGCGCGCTTGCGGCCTCCTTCGGCAACCGGCTGGTGACGAGCCTGGCGGTGCGCCAGCAGCACGGGCATACGCTGACCTGGATTCCAAACCAGCCGCCGGACGCCGTGGTGTTTCCGCAGAGCACGCAGGAGGTCTCGGACATCGTCAGCCTCTGCGCCGTGCATGGCGTACCAGTCATCGCCTTCGGCACGGGCACCTCGCTGGAAGGCCATGTGAATGCGCCGTTCGGGGGCGTCTGCATCGACATGAGCCAGATGAAGGCGGTCATTGCCGTTCATGCCGAGGATCTCGATTGCGTCGTTCAGGCCGGGGTCACCCGCAAGGAGTTGAACGAGCACCTGCGCGACCAGGGCCTGATGTTCCCGATCGACCCCGGCGCCGACGCCTCGATCGGTGGCATGGCGGCGACGCGCGCCTCGGGCACCAATGCGGTGCGCTACGGCACGATGAAGGACAATGTGCTGGCGCTGACCGCGGTGATGGCTGACGGCTCGATCGTCAAGACCTCGACGCGGGCTCGCAAGACCTCGGCCGGCTACGACCTGACGCGCCTGCTCGTCGGCTCGGAGGGAACACTCGGGATCATCACCGAGATTACGCTGAAGCTGCACGGCATCCCCGAAGCGATCTCGGCCGGCGTCTGCCCGTTCCCGTCCGTGAAGGCGGCCTGCGACGCGACGATCATCACAATCCAATCCGGCCTGCCGGTGGCGCGCATCGAGCTTCTCGACGAGGTGATGATCCGCGGCGTCAACATCCATTCCAAACTCGGCCTGCCCGAGACCGTGATGCTCTTCGTCGAGTTCCACGGCACCGAGGCAAGCGTGAAGGAGCAGTCGGAGCGCTTCGGCGAGATCGCGGCCGAGTTCGGCGGCGGGCCGTTCGAGTGGGCGACCAAGGCCGAGGACCGCAGCAAGCTCTGGCAGGCCCGCCACGACGCCTATTGGGCGGCGCGCGCGCTGCGTCCGGGCGTGGAATCGGTCGCGACCGACGTTTGCGTGCCGATCTCCCAGTTGGCCGATTGTGTCGAGGAGACCAAGCGCGACATCGAGGCGAGCGGGCTGATCGCGCCGATCGCCGGCCATGTCGGCGACGGCAATTTCCACACCCAGCCGCTGGTCGACCTGACCGATCCCGAAGAGGTGGCGCGCGCGGAGGCGTTCATCGAGCGGCTGGTCAAGCGGGCGCTCGCCATGGGCGGAACCTGCACTGGCGAGCACGGTGTCGGCCAGAAGAAGATCAAGTACCTCGAAGCCGAGCATGGCGCGTCGGCTCTGGTGGTGATGCGCACGCTCAAGCGCGCTCTCGATCCGCAGAACATTCTCAACCCCGGCAAGATTCTCGTGCTCTGACGAAAGAACCCAGGCGATCTGCGCGTCTGCGATCTTCGAGATTGTGACGTCGCAGATCGCTCGGTTCTTTCGAGGATGTCGTGATATTGCCGCGACTTGGATGCATGAGACTGAGCTGCAAGAGACTTGGTTTCATGCGACTTGGCTGCATGATCGGTTTGCCCGCATGATCGGGGCGCCCCTGACGACGAGGATAAAGCCGGACGTTGCGTGAGACCCTGACAGTCCTGGCCGGCCTTTTGGTGCTGGCACTGCTCGCCGCCCTGATCGGGCCGGGCTTCGTCGACTGGCGGGGCTACCGACCCCAGATCGAGGCGCGGCTCGCGGGCGCGCTCGGCGTCGAGACGGGTATCGGTGGCGGCATCGGCCTGCGGCTTCTGCCGTCGCCGCGGCTGACGCTTCAGGATGTCCGTTTCGGCGGCAGGACGCTGGAGGCCAGCACGGCCTCTGTGGAGTTGCTGACGGTCGAGCTTGGGCTGTCGTCCTTGGCGCGGGGCGAATTCCGCATCGCCGACGCGAAGGCGGAAGGTGCGACCGTCTCAGTTGTCCTCGACGAGGCCGGCGCGATCCGGCTGCCGTCCAGAACCGGCTCCGGCCTGCCGACGCAGACCAGCCTCGACCGCCTCAGCATCGGCCGTTCCGCGCTGATCTGGCGCGAACCCGGCAAGGATCCGGTGACGCTCGCGCCGATCTCGGCCGAGATCTCCGCCAACAGCCTCGCCGGCCCATGGCGGATCGAAGGCGAGGTCGCGGGCTCTTCGCTGCGCATTACGACAGGCGCCATCGAGCCGGACGGCCGGCTGCGGGCCAAGGCCTTCGTCACGGGCGAGGACCTGCAGATCGGCTTCGACGGCAACTTCCTTTTGCCAAGTTCGGCCGCGGGCGTGTCTCTGGGGCTGGACGGCGCCTTCACGCTTGCACCGGGCGGTGCGCTGTCGGTCACCGGCAAGGTCACGGGCGGCAGCCGCAAGCTCGATCTTGCGGGCATCGTGCTCGACATCGCCGGCGGTTCGGCAAGGCTGGAAGGCGAGGGGCAGTTCCTGCCCGGGACAGGCACCGGCTCGCTGGCGCTGCGGGCGCGCCGGCTCGATGTCGATGCACTGACCACGGCGCTTGGCGAGCGGGCCGGGTTCGAGCGGGCCTTGCAGACATTGCCGGGCCATTTCGACATCTCGCTCGATCTCGACCAGCTGATTTGGCGCGGCGAGGATTTTGCCGCCTTCGGGCTGCGCGGCCGGCTCTCGGACAGCGGGCTCTCCGATGCCACGGCCTCGATGCGGGTCGCAGGCGCGTTGATCGGGGCGAGCGGCGCGGTCGATGCCAATGGCGTCGCCGGCAGGGTCAATGTGAAGGCCGAAGATTCGCGGCGCATCGCGCTTGTCGCTGCGCGGGCGGGGCTCGATCCGGCTCTGGCCGATCTCGTCGCCGGGCTCGGTCAGATCGACGGCGAGGCGGTCGGCGCCTGGGATGGCGGCCGGGTGGCGCTGCAACGTCTGCTGGTCACCGGCGCGTCTGGGGTGAGGCTCGATCTGTCGGGCGACATCACCACTGACCGGCTGGTGGCGAAGGCGTCGCTGCAAGGCTTCGATCTCAACAGCCTGCCGCCGGCCGAAAGCGTCAGCGGGCTCATCGGGCGACGCGACCTTGCGCTTGACCTCAATCTCACCCAAGCGCGTTTCCGCAATGCGCCGCCGGGTTCGGCGAGCCTCGATCTGCGCCGCGAGGGGTCGGTGTGGCGCCTGAGCCGGCTGGCGATCGACGGTTTCGGCGGCGTCACCGTCTCAGGCTCGGGAGCGCTGCTGGCGGAGGGCGGCGAAATCTCGGGCCGCATCCGCGCGCCGCGCTTCGAGACGGTCGCCGCGCTGGCCGGGCCGCTGCTGCCCGAGGCGGCGCGGCAGATGCTGGGCCGCGTCGGCGACGGGCTGTCGCGGCTGGATGCCAATTTCCGCCTGACGCGGGCGCCGGCCGGGGATACCGGCGTCGCGATGGATGGCTCGGCACAGGCCGGGCGGCTGGCGCTGAACGGCCGGATCGACGCGGGCGGGCGCTGGACCGGAGCGACCTTGCGCTTCACGCTCGGTGACCGCCGCCAGGTCTTCCAGGCCCTGGGGCTGCCGATGCCTCGGCAGGCCGGGCCGGGCGAACTCGTGATGGAGCAGGCACCGGGCCGGCTGGTCGGCACCTTGGCAGGCCCCGGTCTGTCGATCGTGCTGGAGAACGAGGTCTCGGTTCCGTCGCGGCTGACGGTCCAGGCCGACGGGCTCGGCCAGATCCTCCCCGAGGGCGCGTCGCGGCTGTTGCCCGAGGGTCTGGTCGATGCCCATGCCCGGGTCGGTTTCGCGCCCGAGACCGTCTCGCTGGACGATCTCGTGCTCAATCTTGGCGGAGCCAGCGCGCGCGGCCATGTCGCTTTTGCGCGCGAAGGGGGGCTGACCGGGCGGCTCGCCCTGCCCAGCACCGATTTGCGCGCGCTTCTCGGCTTGGCCCTGGGCGCCGGCCAGGCCGGCGCAGCGACCTGGTCGACCGCCCGCTTTGGCACAGCGGCGGCGCTGCCGGATTTCCGGCTCGACATCGAGGCCGGCGCTCTCGCGGCGGGCGAGGGCATCATTCTGCGCGATGCACGCTTCAGCCTGCGCTCTGACCAGGATGGATTGCGGCTCGACGATCTGACGGCGGCCTATGGTGGTGGCCGGGTCGGCGGGCGTTTCGCGACGCGACGCGAGGGCGGGCTGGCTCAGTTGTCCGGCCGCCTCAATCTCGACCGCGTCGATCTCGCCCCGCTGACCGGGGGAGCGCTCGGCGGCAAGGTCTCCGGCCAGTTTGAGACCGGCGGCTCGGGCGAGAGCCCGGCGCGCCTGATCGCGGGCCTGAGCGGGGCTGGAAGCCTGAGCTTCACGGCTGCAAGGCTGAGCCGGTTCGATCCGGCGGCCTATGCCCGGGTCATTGCGGCGACGGGCGAGGATGCCTCCGAGAGCGACACGTCGCGGCTGCAGCAGCGGCTTGGCGAAGCGCTCGATCGCGATTCCTGGGCGCTCGGAAACATCACGGTGCCCTTCACGCTGGCGGGCGGGCTGGTCCGTTTGCAGCCGCTGAGCTTCGACAGCGCAGGTCTGCGCGCGGAAGCCAGCGGCACTGTCGATCTGCGGGCCATGACGGCTGATCTCCGGCTCGGCCTCAAGCCGCTAGGAGCCTTGCCGAAGGGCTGGCCGGGCGATGCGCCGCAGGTCGGTGTCGCCTGGCGCGGTTCCCTAGCGTTGCTGCGGAGGGAGGCTGATGTGAACGCGCTCTCCAACATGGTCGCTGCGCGGGCCCTGGCGCGTGAGATCGAGCGCGTCGAGGCCTTCGAGGCCGATGCCCGCGAGCGCGCGGCCCACTCGCGCCGTCTGCGGGCCGAACGCGAGACCCGCGAGAACGAGCGCAAGCTCGGAGAATTCCTCAAGGCCGAAGAGGAGCGCCGGATCGCCGAGGAAAAGCGGGCCGAGGAGGCCAGGCGCGTCGAGGAAGCCCGCCGGCTGCTCGAGGAGCGGCGGGCGGAAGAGGCGCGCCGCGTCGAGCAGGCGCGCCTGGAGCAGGAGATGCGCCGGCGCATCGAGGCCGAGGAGCGGGCCGAGCGCCAGCGTGCCGCAGCCGAGCGGGCGGCGGCGGAACGGGCCGCGACGCAGCAACAGCAGCCTGGCCCGCTGATCCTGCCGAGCGCGCCGCGCGCGAACTTTCCCGATCCGGCCGTGCCATCGGCCCCGGCGCTGGCGCCGCCCATCGAGATCGAATCGGTACCGCGCCCGTTGTCCCGCAGTCCCCAGTCGAACTGACCAGGGCCTTCGCACGTCGATTCACATCGTTGCGATGTTGATTCAGGATGCAGGTCCAAGTGCCTGCCGTGAAGTCGCTTTTTTGAGGCGGGTCGGCGCCTGAGTTACGCGCCCGCCGCCCTGCGTCGGTAATGCGCCAGCACATGCAGCCGCAGCGCCGAGGAGAGGTTCACCGCCTCGCGGCCGGTATCGATCGTCGCGATCAACGCCGCCACGGTCAGCCCCTCGGTTGCGGCGATCTCCTTGAGCGCTTCCCAGAACGGCTCCTCGAGCGAGACGCTGGTGCGGTGGCCGGCGATCGTGAGGGAACGCTTGCGGTCGGTGTTCGCAGTTTGGCTCACGGCTTGGGCTCGCCGGGCAGGCGGTGGCCTTCCAGCGCGCGCGCGGCCTTGTCGCGCTCGGCCTCTGTGAGTTCGCGCTCGGCCTTGGTGCGGCCGAAGCTGATGCGGTTCTGCTGTGCCTGCGCCTCGGCATCCTGCCGCGCACGCTGCTTGCGGGCACGGCGGAGATTGACGATCTCGGCCGTCATCGCGGGCTTTAGACCGCGGGACCGAGCATCAGCTCGGGCTTCACGGTCGCGTCGAAGACATCCGGCTCGACGCCGGCCTTCAAAGCCTCGTCTCGCAGCGTGGTGCCGTTGTGATGTGCGCTCTTGGCGATGCTGGCGGCCTTGTCGTAGCCGATCACGGGGGCAAGCGCGGTCACCAGCATCAGCGAGCGCGAGAGCAAATCCTTGAGCTGCGCCTCGTTGGCCACGATGCCGACGACGCAGTTCTCGCGGAATGAGTCGCAGGCGTCGCCGAGCAGACGGACCGATTGCAGGAAAGCGGCCGCGATCACGGGCTTGAAAACGTTGAGCTCGAAATGGCCCTGGCTCGCGGCAAAGCCGATCGTGGCCTGGTTGCCGTGGACCTGGGTCGCGACCATGGTCATCGCCTCGGCCTGGGTCGGGTTGACCTTGCCCGGCATGATCGAGGATCCGGGCTCGTTCTCGGGCAGGCTGATCTCGCCGAGGCCTGAGCGTGGCCCGGAACCCATCAGGCGGATGTCGTTGGCGATCTTGAACAGGTCCATGGCGAGCGCGGTCAGTGCGCCATGGGCGAAGGTCATGGCGCCATGGCTCGCGAGAGCCTCGAACTTGTTGGGCGCGCTGCGGAACGGCAGGCCGGTGAGGGAGGCCGCCTGCTTGGCGAAGAGTTCGGCGAAATCGGGATGGGCATTGAGACCGGTGCCGACCGCAGTGCCGCCCTGCGCCAGCGCGTAGAGACCCTCCAGCGAGGCTTCGATGCGGCCGATGCCGAGTTCGAGCTGGGCGACATAGCCCGAAAATTCCTGGCCCAGCGTCACCGGGGTCGCATCCTGCAGATGGGTGCGGCCGATCTTGACCAGATCCTTGAAGGCCTCGGCCTTGTCGGCGAGCGCCTGCTTCAGACTCGACACGGCCGGGAGCAGCCGCTTGGTCAGTTCGGTGGCGGCGGCGATGTGAATCGCGGTCGGGAACGAATCGTTCGAGGACTGGCCGCGATTGACGTGGTCATTGGGGTGGACCGGGCTCTTGGCGCCAAGTCCGACGCCGAGGATCTCGTTGGCGCGGTTGGCCAGGACCTCGTTGGCGTTCATGTTCGACTGTGTGCCGGAGCCGGTCTGCCAGATCACCAGCGGGAAATGTTCGTCGAACTTGCCGGCCAGCGCCTCGTCGGCGGCCTGGTCGATGGCGCCGGCAACCTTGGCATCGAGCTGGCCGAGCCCGCTGTTCACCCGCGCCGCGGCCTTCTTGACCATGACCAACGCGTGGACGAGCGGCAGCGGCATGCGCTCGCGCTCGCCGCCGATCTTGAAGTTCTGCAGGGAGCGCTGGGTCTGTGCGCCCCAGTAGCGGTCCGTGGCCACGGCGATGGGGCCGAAGGAGTCGGTTTCGGTACGGGTCTTCGTCATCGATGGGCCTGCTGGTTGGGCTGTTCGCGACGCCTCGCCAGCGTCGCGGACGCCGACAGGGACGTCCGACGTGTCAGGTTTTCTTGCGGAAGGAATCCAGGCTCACGACCTGCGCGCCGCCGCTGTCGTCCGCTTCGGCGGCGTCATCGGGCTCGTCGGGGCCAGGCTTGGCGGCCTTCGTTCCCGACTTGGCGGCGGGAGCTGCCTCGCGCTCGACCTTGCCCTTGATGGCGGGCACGCCGGCGGGCTTCGCCTTGACGGGGAGGGCGACGGGGGCCGCAGGCGCCTCGCTCGGCTCGGAGCCGGCGCCGCGGGGCTTGGGGCTCGGAGCCTGATCATTGGCAGAGGCGCTGTCGGCGCTCTCCTGCGTCTCGAACTTCAGCCCGAACTGCACTGAAGGGTCGAAGAAGGTGGTGATGGCGTCGAACGGGATCAGCAGACGCTCCGGCACGCCCCCGAACGACAGGCCGACCTCGAAAGCATGCTCGCTGACGCTGAGGTCCCAGAACTGGTGCTGCAGCACGATCGTCATCTCTTCGGGGTGCTTCTCGCGAAGCCGCGTCGAAACCCGCACGCCGGGCGCCGTGGTGCGGAAGGTGACGTAGAAATGATGGTCGCCGGGCAGGCCGTCGCGTCCCGCTTCCGTCAAAATCTTGCGCACGACCCCCTTCAGTGCCTCCTGCACCATCAGATCGTAGCGAAGAACATCCTTTGACATCGTGCCGAGATTTCCGCTTCAGACCGGGCTGAACGCCGGCAGGCCATCGAAAAAGAAGTGGAGGCTTCTGTTGCCAGGCGCCTCCGAGCCCCGCCTTACGTCGCTAAACGGAAGGACTTAGGTTTGGGAACCAGCACCGCTTACGCGGCGACAGCGACCCGAGCATTGTTGTCATTGGCAACTATGCGTTAGCCCTATAACGGCGGAACCATACCGGGCAAAAGAACGGCCTTTACACTCTCGTCGATCCTATTTCGCCCCCGCCGCAACCCTGCCTGAGTGGCCGGGCGAGCCCGCGGTCCAAAGATCCCGCAGGCCGCCCTGTGGCTTGCGCCGCAGGGCTGTGGTGGAGGCGCCGGGTACCGCCCCCGGGTCCGAAAAGCTTATTCCGACGCTCGTTTATCGCCATAGCCGATCTTGCGAACGGCACCCCCAATATAGGGGTTGCCTCGTCTCGGGGAAAGAGAAGAAGGGCGCCTCGCCGGCTTATTTCCGCAGCGGGCCTTTTCAGTTGAGGACGCGGCCGTCATCCGCATCGATTGCGAGCGTCTTTTCGTTGCCGGTGCGATCACGCCCGGCGACCTCCCAATGCTCGTCCAGGAGTACGACCTCCTCGATATGGTCGAGCCCAGAACGCCATGCGATGCGCCGTGCGGACGCCTCCGAAACCAGCGGCGGCCCCGGCCTCCTGGCCTTGGACTTGTCGAGGGCTGGGCTGGAACGGGCAGTTATGTCATGCGCCGGCGTGGCATTCCCCAGAGCCGCGTAATTCTCGGTCGATGCGGAACAGGGGATCGCGAAGGCAGCTGCAACGCAGATGGCGCCAGCAGCAAAGACGATCATGTTCATGGTTTCCTCCTGCCATCTCAAGGCGGCAAAAGGCTGCGCAATTGTGGCCATGGGAGGACGATTCGCTCCCCCGGGCGGTCACATCCTGTCCCGATCACGTGATGCCGCGCGATCGGCATGCCCGGAATGATCCCGCCTCTCAGGGCCTCGCGCTCGCCGAGGCTGGACGATCGCGCTCCATCTTGATGACCATGCCGTCACTGGCGCGCAGGTCGATCTCGATTTCGGCGCCGGTGACGTCGCGGCCCTCGATCTCCCATTTTCCGTCATCGAGCTTGATCTCCTCGACGCGGACCAGACCGTGTTCTTTCGCGATGCGGCGCGCATCGTCCATGGTAATTGCCGGATCGCCGGGCTTGATCGGGGCCTGTGCCGGCGTCTGGGCATAGGCGAGCCCCGCGGGCGCTCCCAGCACGGCCGACAGCAGCAATGCGCGGGTGGCGGTTCGAATGGTCATGACGATCTCCCCGTCGGTCGAAGGTGCCGGTGAACTCCACTGCAACAACCCTCGGCCGGAGGCTCGGTTCCTGCTGCCACCGGATGGCAGCCGATATGAGATGGAGAAAGCAGGGGAAGGTTGCGCGTGCGAGCGCGCCTTCTCGATCGCACGCCGTTATGGTGTCGCCGTTTCGACCGAGATTCGTTCATGCACCAGTATCACGACCTGCTCAGACGCGTCCTCAGCGAGGGGGTCCGCAAGGACGACCGCACCGGCACGGGCACGCTCGCCGTGTTCGGCCACCAGATGCGCTTCGATCTCAGCGAGGGTTTCCCGCTCGTTACGACCAAGAAGCTGCATCTGAAGTCGATCATCCATGAGCTGATCTGGTTCCTGCGCGGCGACACCAATGTGCGCTACCTCCAGGAGAACGGCGTCACGATCTGGGACGAATGGGCCGATGAGAATGGCGATCTCGGCCCGGTCTATGGTCGGCAGTGGCGCTCCTGGCCGGCGCCGGACGGCAGCACGATCGACCAGATCGCCTGGCTCGTGAACGAGATCAGGCGCAATCCGGATTCGCGTCGGCTGATCGTCTCGGCCTGGAACCCGGCCGATATCCCGAAGATGGCGCTGGCGCCGTGCCACTGCCTGTTCCAGTTCTTCGTGCAGCCCTCGGTGGAGGGGCCGGCCAAGCTCTCCTGCCAGCTCTACCAGCGCTCGGCCGACGTCTTCCTCGGCGTGCCCTTCAACATCGCCAGCTATGCACTGCTGACCCATATGGTGGCGCAGGTGACGGGGCTCGCCGTCGGCGACTTCGTGCATTCCTTCGGCGACACGCATCTCTATGTGAACCATCTCGACCAGGCTAAGCTGCAGCTGGAGCGGTCGTTCCGGCCGCTGCCGACACTGACGCTGAACCCCGCCGTGACGAAGCTCGAGGATTTCAGCTTCGCCGACGTGACGATCGAGGGTTACGACCCGCATCCGGCCATCAAGGCGCCGATCGCGATATGAGCCTGACGATCCGCTCCGCCCGGCCCGACGAGGCCGGCCTCGTCCTCGATTTCATCAAGGCGCTTGCCGAGTATGAGCGGCTGGCCGATGAGGTCGTCGCGACGCAAGCCGAGATCGCGGAGGCGATCTTCGGCGAAAACCCGCGCGTCTTCTGCGACATCGCCGAATGGGAGGGCGAGCCGGCGGGGTTTTCGGTCTGGTTCTACACCTATTCGACCTTCTCGGGCCGGCACGGCATCTGGCTGGAGGATCTGTTCGTGCATCCGCATCTGCGCGGGCGCGGCATCGGCAAGGCGCTGATCGCGGCGCTGGCGAAGCGCTGCGTGGTGGAAGGGCTGCCGCGGCTGGCCTGGTGGGTCTTGAACTGGAACGAGCCCTCGCGGGTGTTCTACCGCTCGATCGGCGCCAGGGCGCAGGACGAGTGGACCGTGAAGCGGCTCGACGGCGAGGCGCTGGCGCGGCTGGCGGAGGAGGGCTGAAATGGCCGCTCTTCCCATCGTCCTGATCGCGGCGGTCGCCGACAATGGCGTCATCGGCGACGACAACCGCCTGATCTGGCGGCTCAAGACCGATCTGCGCCGGTTCAGGAGCCTGACACTCGGACGCCCCGTCGTGATGGGTCGCAAGACCTACCTGTCCATCGGCAAGCCGCTGCCGGGCCGGGAGACGATCGTGCTGACGCGAGACCTGGAATTTGCGCCCGAGGGCGTCCATGTGGCGCATTCGCTGGAGCAGGCGCTCGCGGCCGGGCAGCGCATCGGCACAAGCATGGCCGCAGATTCCGTGACGGTGGCAGGTGGCGCGGATGTCTACCGGCAGGCGCTGCCGCTGGCCGATCGGCTGGAATTGACGCTGGTCCATGCGGAGCCGGACGGCGACGCGATTTTTCCGGAATGGGACCGGTCGGCGTTCGTCGCAGACAAGCGCGAAAGCCATCCGCCCAGCGCCGACGACGAGCATCCCTTCACCTTCGCGACCTTTCGCCGCCGGGTCTGAGCGCCTTTCCGTTGACGATGAATGGCTTGCGTCGTTGACGAATCCGTGGCCCATGCCCAGATCAGCGCAGACCGCTCCGGCTGGGGAGCGCTGACAAGTGATCGCCGATCGCCTATGGCGAGTGCGGCGGCATAGGAAGGGAACGGCGCGAGTATGCCTTGGAGCAACCAGAGCGGCGGTGGCAATAACGGGGGCGGTCCCTGGGGCCAGCGCGGGGGAAGCGGCGGCGGTGGCGGCGGCGGCCCTTGGGGCGGTGGCTCCGGTGGCGGCGGCAACAGCGGCCCTCCCGATCTCGAGGACATTCTGCGTCGCAGCCAGGACCGGCTGAAATCGCTGCTGCCTGGCGGCAATCTCGGCGGCCGCGGGCTTATTTTCGGAATTCTTGCCCTGCTCGTCGTCTGGCTTCTGACAGGCTGGTACATCGTCCGCCCGAACGAGGTCGGTCTCAATCTGCGTTTCGGCCAGTTCATCGGCAAGACCGGCGAAGGCCTGAACTACAACTGGCCCTATCCGATCGGCAGCGTGATCAAGCCGCAGGTGACCAACGTCATCACCACCGAGGTCGGCTTCCGGACCGTCGAATCCGTGCGCGCCTCGCGCCAGTCCGACGTGATCGAAGAGAGCCTGATGCTTACTGGCGACGAGAACATCGTCGATATCGACGTGATCGTGCAGTGGCAGATCGACCCGGCCGCGCCCGAGAACTATGTCTTCAACATTCAGGACCCGCCGGGCACCGTGAAGGCCGTCGCCGAAAGCGCGATGCGCGAAATCATCGGCCGCCGCAACATCCAGCCCGTGCTGACGACCGACCGCGCCGCGATCGAGACCGAGGTGCGCCAGCTGATGCAGGAGACCCTGAACAGCTACAATGCCGGCGTGCAGATCCGCCTCGTGCAGCTGCAGAAGGTCGATCCGCCGCAGCAGGTGATCGACGCCTTCCGCGACGTCCAGGCGGCCCGTGCCGACCAGGAGCGCCTGCGCAACCAGGCGGAGACCTACGCCAATCGCGTCGTGCCTGAAGCGCGCGGTCGCGCGGCGCAGCTCGTCCAGTCGGCTGAAGCCTTCAAGGAGCAGACGGTCGCCGAAGCACTCGGCCAGGCCAGCCGCTTCAATGCGGTCTTCACGCAGTACAAGCTGGCCCCTGCGGTCACGCGTGAACGCCTCTTCCTCGAGACGATGGAGCGTGTGCTGGGCGGCACCGACAAGATCATCCTCGACGGCACGGCCGGCGGTCAGGGCGTCGTGCCCTATCTGCCGCTCGACCAGCTGCAGCAGAGACGCCCCGTTCCGGGCGCCCCCCAGACGGGAGCCGTGCGATGAACGGTAGCATCATCCGCATCGGCCTTCTCGTCGTCCTTGGACTGGTGGCCGTCGTCTTCTACGCCATGACCTTCGTGGTTCAGCAGACGCAATCGGCCCTCGTGCTGCGCTTCGGCGCGGTCCGCAGCGTCGTCACCGCGCCCGGGCTCTACTTCAAGCTGCCGGTGCCGTTCGAACAGGTCACCCTGCTCGACAACCGCATCCTCGATCTCGACCTGCCGGCGCAGGAAATCATCGCCTCGGACCAGAAGCGTCTCGTGGTCGATGCCTTCACGCGCTACCGCATCTCCGATCCGCTGCGCTTCTACCAGGCCGTCAACAACATCCCGCGCGCGAACTCCCAGCTCGCGTCGATCGTCAACGGCAATGTGCGTTCGGTTCTGGCGGAGGCGAGCTTCACCGCGATGGTCCGCAATGACCGGGCGCGGCTGATGCACCGCATCCGCGACGAGGTGAACCGCGAGGCCGCCCGCTTCGGCATGACGGTCGTCGATGTCCGGCTGCGGCGCGTCGATCTGCCAGCCGCCAACTCGGCCGCGGTGTTCCAGCGCATGCAGACCGAACGCCAGCGCGAGGCGGCGGAAGCGCGCGCGCTCGGTGCCCAGCAGGCACAGGAAATCCAGGCGCGTGCCGACAGGGACTCGACCGTGATCGTGGCCGAGGCGCAGCGTCGCTCCGACGAGGTTCGCGGCCAGGGCGAAGGCGAACGCAACCGCGTCTTCGCCGAAGCCTTTGGCCAGGACGAGGAGTTCTTCGCCTTCTACCGTTCGATGCAGGCCTATGAGGCCAGCATCAAGCCCGGCGATACGCGGATGGTTCTGTCTCCGGATTCGCCGTTCTTCCGGTTCTTCAACGGACCCAATGCGCCCCGGCGCGACACGACCCAACCGGCCCCGGCGGCAACGCCGGCGCCGGCGCGGCCCTGATTCTCCACGCATAGGCGTCGCGCATGTTCGATTTCATCGCGGCGCTGGGCCTCGTTTTCGCCATTGAGGGCATCCTGTTTGCGGCGGTTCCCAACCTCGCGAAGGATGCCCTGCGCAGCGCCGCCGAGACCCCGCCGGAACGCATGAGGCTGATCGGCCTCGGTTCGGCGGTTCTCGGCGTCCTGCTGGTGTGGCTGGTGCGGGGCTGAAGGACAGGCGGCACAGGCGGGTTGCCATGATCGTGTTCGGTAGCATGATCGTGTGTCGACCTTCCGCCGCAATTGGCGGTTCAATTGCGGTCAGCGTTTTTGCGCCGAACGGCTCGGTGCTCATTTTCTTCACGAGGACACTGATGGCAACGAAACCCGTCTCGGCTTCCGGAACCCTGACCTCCCGCACGCGGAAGGTCGCTCTCGTCGCCAGCGTTGGAGTTCTGTCGCTGCTGGCATCCCCGATCCTCGCCCCGGCGCAGACGGCGGCTTCGCCGGTCTTGCAGGGGCAGGTCTCACTGGCCGATCTTGCCGAGCGGGTGATGCCGGCCGTGGTCAACATCGCGGCGGTAACGACGAGCGACACGCGCGGCCGCACGCTGCCGCAGGTTCCGCAGCTCGGTCCCGACACGCCCTTCGGCGATCTGTTCGAGGAGTTCTTCAACCGGCGCGGCCAGGGCCGTCCGGGTCAGGGCCAGCAGGGCGAGAACCAGGCGCCGCAGCAGCGCCGCTCGCAGTCGGCCGGCTCCGGCTTCGTGATCGACTCGTCCGGCATCGTGGTCACCAATAACCATGTCATCGGCGACGCCAACGAGATCACCGTGATCTTCAACAGCGGCCTGCGTCTCAAGGCCGAGGTGATCGGCAAGGACGCCAAGGTCGATCTCGCGGTCCTGCGGGTGAAGCACGACAAGCCGCTGCCTGCGGTGAAGTTCGGCGATTCCGACAAGATGAGGATCGGCGATCCCGTGATGGCGATCGGCAACCCGTTCGGGCTGGGCGGTTCGGTCTCGTCGGGCATCGTCTCGGCCCGCAACCGCGACATCCAGCAGGGCCCCTACGACACCTACATCCAGACCGACGCGGCCATCAACAAGGGCAATTCGGGCGGGCCGCTGTTCAACATGGCCGGCGAGGTGATCGGCATCAACACGGCGATCCTGTCGCCGACCGGCGGCTCGGTCGGCATCGGCTTTGCCGTGCCGTCCTCGCTGGCGACCAACATTGTCGACCAGCTCAAGGAATTCGGCGAGACCCGCCGCGGCTGGCTCGGGGTTCGCATCCAGACCGTCGACGACGCCACGGCCGAGGCGCTTGGCCTGGGCGCCGCACGCGGCGCGCTGGTCGCCGGAGTCGACGAGAAGGGTCCGGGCAAGCCGGCCGGCCTCGACGTCGGCGACGTGATCACCAAATTCGATGGCAAGGAGGTCAAGGATTCGCGTGACCTGCCGCGCATCGTCGCCGCGACCCCGGTCGGCAAGGACGTGCCGGTCACGATCATGCGCAAGGGCAAGGAAGAGGTGAAGACGGTCAAGCTCGGCCGTCTCGAGGATGGCGAGAAGGTCCAGCCGGCCTCGGCCCGCACCCCGGCCGAGCCGGCCAAGCCCGCCGTCACCACCGCGCTCGGCCTCGAGTTCTCGCCGCAGACCGAGGAGCTGCGCAAGCGCTACTCGATCAAGGACGGCGTCAAGGGCGTGGTCATCACCAAGGTCGATCCCAACTCGAACGCGGCCGACAAGCGCGTCCAGGTCGGCGAACTCGTCGTCGAGATCGGCCAGGAGCCGGTGAACTCGCCGGAGGACGTGACCAAGCGGCTCGACGCGCTGAAGAAGGAGGGCAAGAAGTCGGCCCTGCTTCTGGTCTCGAACGCCCAGGGCGAGGTCCGCTTCGTCGCGGTATCGACGAACTGATCCAAAACTGACGGACTGATCCAAAACTCCTGCGAGGAGTAGTCGAGGGCGGCCCCTGTGGGCCGCCCTCTTGCGTTGGGGTGATCGCCGTCATCTGCGAAATGCGTTGGCCGTCGGCTCGTCGCAATGGCAGGGTCGAGGCCGCTGCGACCGGAGACACGACATGAAACTGAGCGACATCCCCTTCGTGACCACCGACTGGTCCACCATCCCCGCCGAGCGGCATGCGGGCGATGTCGGCGAGGCGTTCTGGCGCACGCAGTATTTCGGACCCGAGGAGAACCGCATCCGGGTCCGGATGGTCGAATACACGCCCGGCTATGTCGCCGACCACTGGTGCTCGAAGGGCCACATCATCCTGTGCCTCGAAGGCGCCATGGAGACGACGCTGGAGGACGGGCGGGTGATGCAGCTGAAGGCCGGCATGACCTATCAGGTAGCCGACGGCGCCGAGGCGCATCGCTCCAGCACCGCGACGGGCGCGAAGCTGTTCATCGTGGATTAGCCCCGGACGATCTCCGCGCCTGTATACCCCTGCGCATAGAGCAGCGCGGTCAGGTCGGCGTGATCGAGCCTAGCGTCGGCCGCAGCCGCGACGGCGGGTTTCGCCCGGAAGGCGACGCCCAGCCCGGCTTCTCCCAGCATGGCGAGATCGTTGGCGCCGTCGCCGACGGCCAGCGACGCCTCGGGCGCAAGGGCCAAGCGCGCGCGCAGCTCCAGCAGGGCATCGAGCTTGGCCTGCTTGCCGAGGATCGGGTCGGCGACCTCGCCGCGCAGGATGCCGTCAGTGGCCAGCAGGATGTTGGAGCGGTGCTCGTCGAAGCCGATCGTGGCGCTGATCGGGCCGGTGAAGACGGTGAAGCCGCCGGACACCAGCGCCGTATAGGCGCCGTTGGCACGCATGGTCATGACCAGTTCGCGGCCGCCCGGCGTCAGCGTGATGCGCTGCGCGATGATTTCGTCGACGACTGCGAGAGGCACGCCCTTCAGCAGCGCGACGCGCTCGCGCAGCGCCGGCTCGAAGGCGATCTCGCCGCGCATGGCGCGCTCGGTGATGCCTGACACGAGCTCTTTCAGCCCGACATAGGCAGCGAGTTCGTCGATGCATTCCTGACCGATCATGGTCGAGTCCATGTCGGCGAGGAACAGCGCCTTGCGCCGCGTCGCGGCCGGCTGGATGATGATGTCGATTGCTGCATCGCCGAGCAGCGGGCGCAGATCGGCTTCGAGCTTGCGCGCATCGCCCGCTTCCGCGAAGAGGTCGGCGGCGATCTCGCCGTCGAGGCGCTGGCTGTGCAGAGCGCCCGGCAGAGCGGCCACGAGATGCTTCAGCAGGGCATCGTCGAGCAGGGCCTGTCCATGGGCGGAAACCAGTGTCGCGACGAGCATGTGAAGGGCCGGTTGAGGTGACGATGGAAGCGGATGGGATCAGGGCGGTGCTCATCGCAGGTCCGACCGCGAGCGGCAAGTCCGCGCTGGCTGTCGAGATCGCCAGGCGCTGCGGGGGAACCGTCGTCAACGCCGATTCCATGCAGGTCTATGCCGATCTCAGGATCATCACGGCGCGCCCGACGCAAGCCGAGGAGGCGAGTGTCCCGCACCGCCTCTACGGCCATGTCGACGGGGCGATCAACTCCTCGGCGATGCGCTATGCGGCCGATGTCGCGGGCGTGCTGGCGGAGCTCGGCCAAGCCGGTTCGCTGCCGGTTCTGGTCGGCGGAACCGGCCTCTATTTCAAGGCCCTGACCGAAGGGTTCTCGGCGATTCCGCCGGTGCCGGACGCGGTGCGGGCGGCCTTCCGTGCCCGTGTCGCGGAGACGGAGACGCAGCTGCTGCATGCCGAACTCGGCCGTGTCGATGCCGCCATGGCGGAGCGGCTGAAGCCTGCCGACCGGATGCGGATCATGCGCGCGCTCGAAGTCTTCGAGGCGACCGGGCGCTCGATCGCAAGCTTCCAGGGCGAGCGTGAGCCGGGTCCGCTCGAGGGGCTGCCGCTGCTGAAGCTCTTCGTCAACCCGGAGCGCGAGGAGGTGCGCGCGCGCATCGACCGGCGCTTCGAGCAGATGATGGGGCAGGGCGCGCTGGAGGAGGTCGCGGCGCTGCGCGAGCGCAAGCTCGATCCGCTGCTGCCGGTGATGCGTGCCCATGGCGTGCCCGGGCTGATCGCCCATCTCGACGGGACGATCGGGCTCGACGAGGCGATCACGCGGGGCCAGGCCGATACGCGCGCCTATGCCAAGCGGCAGGTGACGTGGTTCAGGCACCAGATGGCGGGGTGGCAGGCGGTGGCACCCGATGCTGCGCTCGACACGGCGCTGCGCGGGCTCGACGCGAGGGCCTGAACTCAGGCTGCGGCGGAGATGCGGCTCTCGGCCACGCGAATGCAGGCGCGGCCGTCGTTCTTGGCGCGGTAGAGCGCGCGGTCGGCGCGCTCGATGAGGGCCGAAAGCGTTTCCCCGCTCCGGTGAGTGGCGATGCCGCAACTGGCGGATACCTTGAGCGACAGCGTCTCCGACACCGGCAGGCGGCGCGCAGCCAGTGCCTGCTGAATCCGCTGGGCGGTGCGTTGCGCGACGCCGAGATCGGCGCGGGGCAGGAAGATGGCAAACTCCTCGCCCCCGAAGCGGCCGATGAGATCGTAGTCCGTCTGGACGAGACCGAGCAGAAGATCGGCGAAGGCGCGGATCACCGCGTCGCCGGCCGGATGACCATGGCTGTCATTGACCGCTTTGAAGTGGTCGAGATCGACCACGATCAGGGCCATCTCGGCCCGGCTTTCCTCGCAGGCCACAATCGCGGCATTCGCCTTCTCCGTGAAGGAGCGGCGGTTAAGCAGAGCCGTCAGCGGGTCTGTCTCGGCCAGGCGGCGCAACTCCTGCTCGCGCTCCTCGCGTTGGTCGATTTCCTGGGTCAACGCGCGGCGGGTGGCGCGTTCGCGGCCGATCTCCAGCGCGAGCGTCGCGGCGCGGCTCTGCAGCATCTGGTTGGCGACCGTCAGGCCGGTGACGTCGGTGATCGTCAGGACCAGCCCGTTGCCGAGTGGCGCGACCGCGATCTGCAGCCAGATTGTCTGCGAGCCGCAGATCAAGGACGTCTCGATCATGTCGGCACGGCGCAGCTCGATGGCGTAGATGCAGCGGCGCCACACCGTTGCATCCGACAGGAAGGACAGACTTGCCTGCGCGTCGCCATCCATGAGGTCCTCGCCGTCGCGCCCTGCTATAGTTGCTGCGCGCCGGTTGGCGGTGATGATCGCCATTCGCTCGATATTGCCATCGTCGTCGCGAACCGCCCGCAATGCGACGATGCCGCAGGGCGATGTGTCGAGGACGGTGGTCAGCAACTCCTCGCGAAACTGGAGCGGCCGACCGAAGACGATCAGGAAGCGACGGCCGTCCCTGCCGGTCGCCGGCATGATCAGCCGTTCCCAGAGATAGACGCGGACCGTCTTCAACGAGCGGTGGACGGTATAGCGCGGCATGCCGTCGGCGAGAGCCTGATCGTAGCAGGCGCTGGTGAAGCGCGCGACCTGCGGCGCCATGGTCGAGATGCGCTCCCCGACGCGGTCGGCGCCGACATTGCGGATCAGTTCGCTTCCGAAGCGCAGATAGGCGTAATCGCCGTCGCCGGTGGGAGCCAGCACCATCAACTCAGCGCCGAAGGCCGACATCACCTCGTCGCAAAAGGTCTCATAGGGAACGCCTGCCGTGCCTTGGGCCGACGATTCAAAGCGCTGCAACAGCTCCGCCACTTGCGGCGCGTGCGCCCGGGACGCGATGTTGTCGGTATGAACTTCCTGATACATGACCGCCCTGAAACGAGTGACGGAAGACTACCGACGCCTCGTTGAAAAAGTGTTCCGTTACCGAAAGGCATTGGCTGCAGCGCGGCATTCGTGGCTACTGGACCGACGGTATGGCTCCGTATGGTTAGCGCTTGACCGGCAGGCGTGCGTCGATTAGCGTCGCGCAATATCCGCAAAGGGTCGAAGCGCGATGCGCAAGCTTATTATCGTACGGGTGCGCTGGTAGGGGGCCGGTTCTTGATTGAGCCGCGTCGTCCCGACGCCAGCGCATGTTCAGGCCCCTCGAGGGCCTTTTTTATTGCCCAAATCTCCCACAGACCAAAAACAAGCCGCAGGAGGATGTGATGAGCGAGATGATGACCGGTGCAGAGATGGTCGTCCGCACGCTGCAGGACCAGGGGGTCGAGCATCTGTTCGGCTATCCCGGCGGCGCCGTGCTGCCGATCTACGATGCGTTGTTCCAGCAGGACAAGGTCAAGCATGTCCTCGTCCGCCATGAGCAGGGCGCTGTCCATGCGGCCGAGGGCTATGCCCGCTCGACCGCCGGGAAGGTCGGCTGCGTGCTCGTCACCTCCGGTCCAGGCGCGACCAACGCCGTCACCGGACTGACCGACGCGCTGCTGGATTCGATTCCGCTCGTCGTCATCACCGGACAGGTTCCGACGCATCTGATCGGCTCCGATGCCTTCCAGGAATGCGACACGGTGGGCATCACGCGCTCCTGCACCAAGCACAATTACCTGGTGAAGAGCATCAGTGACCTGCCGCGCATCCTGCACGAGGCCTTCTTCGTCGCCGCCAACGGCCGTCCGGGTCCCGTCGTCATCGACATCCCCAAGGACATCCAGTTCGCGACGGGCAGCTACAGCCGGCCGCGGGACAACCAGCACAAGACCTACCGCCCGACGGTGAAGGGCGACCTGAACAAGATCCGCGCGGCCGTCGAACTCATCGCGAACGCCAAGAAGCCGGTGTTCTACACCGGCGGCGGCGTCATCAATGCCGGACCGCATGCCTCGGCGCTCTTGCGCGAACTGGCGCGGCTGACCGGCTTCCCCGTGACCTCGACGCTGATGGGGCTCGGCGCCTTCCCGGCGGCCGACAAGCAGTGGCTCGGCATGCTCGGCATGCACGGCACTTACGAGGCCAACCTCGCGATGCATGACTGCGACGTCATGATCAATATCGGCGCGCGCTTCGACGACCGCATCACCGGCCGGCTCGACGGCTTCTCCCCGCGCTCGAAGAAGATCCATGTCGACATCGACCCGTCCTCGATCAACAAGACGGTCAAGGTCGATATCGGCATCATCGGCGACTGCGCCCATGTGCTCGAGGACATGGTCCGGATCTGGCGCGAGACCTCGCCCCAGATCGACAAGACCGCGCTGACCGCCTGGTGGACACAGATCGACGGCTGGCGGGCGCGCAAGAGCCTCGCCTACAAGCAGTCCGGTTCGATCATCAAGCCGCAATATGCGATCGAGCGGCTCTACGAGCTGACCAAGAACCGCGACACCTACATCACGACCGAGGTCGGCCAGCACCAGATGTGGGCGGCGCAGTACTACCGGTTCGAGGATCCCAACCGCTGGATGACGTCCGGGGGCCTGGGAACCATGGGCTATGGCCTGCCGGCCGCCATCGGCGTGCAGATGAAGCATCCCAAGGCCCTCGTCATCGACATCGCCGGCGAGGCCTCGATCCTGATGAACATGCAGGAGATGTCGACGGCCGTGCAGTATCGGCTGCCGGTCAAGATCTTCATCCTGAACAACGAGTACATGGGCATGGTGCGCCAGTGGCAGGAGCTGCTGCATGGCGGGCGCTATTCGGAGAGCTATTCGCAGTCGCTGCCGGACTTCGTGAAGCTGGCCGAAGCCTATGGCGGCCACGGCATCCGCTGCTCGGATCCTGACTCGCTCGATGACGCGATCATGGAGATGATCGAGACGCCCAAGCCCGTGATCTTCGATTGCCTCGTCGCCAAGCAGGAGAACTGCTTCCCGATGATCCCGTCGGGCAAGGCGCATAACGAGATGATCATGCCCGATTTCGAGGGCGACACGATGACGATCATCGACGCCAAGGGCAAAGCGCTGGTGTGACAAAGCACCGTCATGCTCGGGCTTGACCCGAGCGTCTCAGACCGGATGGCTTTGTTTCATCCGGGCGAGATTCTCGGGTCAAGCCCGAGAATGGCGAGGCTGGCGTGGCTGGGGAGGGACACCATGACGACCATCGGCCTGATCGGCGGGATGAGCTGGGAATCGACGGCGGTTTATTATCGCCTGCTCAACGAGGGCGTGCGGGCGCGGCAGGGCGGGCTGCGTTCAGCCGACGTCATTCTGCATTCGCTCGACTTCTCGCCCATTGCGGACATGCAGGCGAAAGGCGACTGGGAGGCCGCGGGCGATGTCCTGGCCGACAGTGCCATGCGCCTCGAGCGCGCCGGGGCCGGCTGCATCGTCTTGTGCACCAACACGATGCACAAGCTCGCCGACAGGATCACCTCGGCGACCAAGGTGCCGTTCCTGCATCTCGCCGACGTCACCGCCAAGGCGATCAAGCGCAGCGCCTCGCGGCGCCCCTTGCTGCTGGCGACGCGCTTCACGATGGAGCAGCGCTTCTATCTCGGCAGGCTTGCCGCCTTCGGCATCGAGGCCATGGTTCCCGATGAGGGCGAGCGGCAGGATGTCCACCGCATTATCTATGAGGAGCTCTGCCGCGGTCGGATCGAGCCCGCATCGAAGGCGCGCTATCTGTCGATCATCGCGGAGGCTGCCGCACGGGGCGCCGATGGCGTCATCCTCGGCTGTACCGAGATCGGCCTCCTGATCTCACAGGCGGATACGGCGCTTCCGGTTTTCGATACGACGACGCTGCATGTTGAGGCGGCGCTCGATTTTGCCCTCGCGGCGGAGAGCCAAGCGGCATGAAACTCGTCATCGCCAACAGGAACTACTCGTCCTGGTCGCTGCGGCCCTGGTTGCTGCTGCGCGAATTCGGGATTCCGTTCGAGGAGGCCGTGGTTCCCTTCGGCCCGACTTTCGACGATCCGGCCTGGAAGCGGGTCATCGCGGACTATTCGCCCGCCGGCAAGGTGCCGGTGCTGATCGACGGTGCGATCCAGATCTGGGAGTCGCTGGCGATCATGGAATATGTCGCCGAGGCGCGGGTGGACCTTGCGATCTGGCCGCGCGATCCCGCTGCGCGGGCGATGGCGCGCTCGGTTTCCAGCGAGATGCATGCCGGATTCTCGGCCCTGCGCGGCGCCTGCCCGATGAACCTCGCCTGGGTTCACCCCGAGCGCGACCGTGGCCCGAAGGTTGCCGCCGACGTCGCCCGGATTTCAGCGATCTGGCGCGAGGCGCGTGAGCGCTTCGGTGCGGGCGGGCCGTTCCTGTTTGGAGCCTTCAGCGCGGCCGATGCGATGTTTGCGCCGGTGGTGGCGCGGTGCGTAGGTTATTCGATCCCGCTCGACCCGGTCTGCGCCGATTACGTCGCCGCCGTCACGGCGACCAGGGGCTATCAGGCCTGGCGGGATGCTGCCCTCGCAGAGCCCTGGATCGTCTCCGAAGACGAGGTCGACGAGCCCATCCTCACCGATTTTCGCCCGCATCTCACCGCAAGCCGAGCCTCATCATGAACACCTCGACGCATTATCCCAACGCCCCCGTCGCCCAGCCTGTCGCCCGCCATACGCTGGCGGTGATCGTCGATAACGAGCCGGGTGTGCTGGCGCGCATTGCCGGGCTGTTCTCGGGGCGCGGCTACAACATCGAGAGCCTGACCGTCTCCGAGACCGAGCACGACAAGCACATCTCGCGCATCACGGTCGTGACCTCGGGCACCGCCCACATCATCGACCAGATCAAGGCGCATCTCGACCGGCTGGTCCCGGTGCATCGCGTCGTCGACCTGACGCTGCAGGGGGAGGCGCTGGAGCGCGAACTCGCGCTGGTGAAGGTCGTCGGCAAGGGCGAGCACCGCGTCGAGGCGATGCGGCTGGCTTCGGCCTTCGGCGCACGCACGCTCGACGCTTCGCTGACATCCTTCGTCTTCGAGCTGACCGGCTCCACCGAGGAGATCGAGCGCTTCATCAAGCTGATGACGGCGGTGGGGCTGACCGAGGTCTCGCGCACGGGTATCGCTGCGATGAGCCGCGGGCCGGACGCGATGTGATTGGCGGATATCCGCGCTGGGTGTTATGGATATCCGGCAAGGAGCGGAGCCATGAAGGTCCAGGTCGCGAAATGGGGCAATAGCACCGCGGTGCGGCTGCCGAAGGCTGTTGTGAAACAGCTCGGGCTCAAGCCTGGGATGACGGTCGATGTTTCGGTCGAGCATCAGACAATGACGCTCACGGCCCATCCATCGCAATCGGTCCGTGAGCTTAATGGCATGCCAAACCCGATTACGATCGAATGGATGGTGGCAGAGGCCAAACGGTTGGGCGGTCTCGCCAACGCTCCGAAGGATGATGTCGATTGGGGGCCGGACGTCGGTTCGGAGGTGATCTATGACGATTACAATCCGAGACCGAAAGGCACCTGAACCCGGGGACGTGTTCTGGGCGGACCTCGATCCTGTGCGTGGAACGGAGCAAGCCGGACGACGGCCGGTGGTCGTCCTGTCCGATGATCGCCTGCATGACGTGTCGCTGCGGTCTCTGGTGTGTCCGGTGGCCTCCAATCGACAGGCTTGGCCGACCAAAGTGCTAATACCGGACGATTGCGTCGTCAGCGGCGCGATCCTGATCGATCAGGCGCGGATGATCGACCGCGATGAGAGACTGTTACTCTTCATAGGACGGCTGCCCGACGAAGTGGTGTCGGTGGCTGTTGAAGCACTGACGATGTTTCTCGGCCGGCCCCGAGACGAAAACCCGCGACAGAGCTTTCCTCGATGAACCTCGAACACATCGCTCTCGGCCTCGGCATCGTCGGCTTGGGCTGCTTTGCCTGGCCGATCCTGCAGCGGATCAACGGCAAGGCGGGCCCGGATGAACCCGGCAGCGGCAAGAGCCTGCGTTCGCCTCTGTGGTGGGCGGGCTTCGTGCTGACGGCGGCGGCGATCTTCCTGCAGCGGATCGCGGCGCAGCAGGCGGCGGGGCTGTAGCCTGCGGCCGTGCCGGTTGCTTTGCGCCAGGTCTTCGGAACGAGACACAAGCCTCTTGCGAGGGGATGCGGCTTGCGCTAGAGAGCCGAACCGTAACGTACGGTACGGTCAATTTCCGGCTTCGAACCTTCATGGCGGCGACACCCGACACAGCGGATATGGAAG
This sequence comes from Allobosea vaviloviae, assembly GCF_001298265.1. Classification (GTDB taxonomy): domain Bacteria; phylum Pseudomonadota; class Alphaproteobacteria; order Rhizobiales; family Beijerinckiaceae; genus Allobosea; species Allobosea vaviloviae_B. Next base: position 46,711 of record NZ_LGSZ01000009.1, read on the forward strand.
AGCCCACGGCCCGGCAACAGGCCGTGCTCGATGCCGTGCTGTCGCTGATGGTGGAGGAGGGCGACCAGCTCACCATGACCGCTGTGGCGCGCCGGGCGAGCTGCTCCAAGGAAACGCTCTACAAGTGGTTCGGCGATCGCGACGGACTTCTGGCCGCAACCGTTCGCTGGCAGGCGGCGCGGGTGCGGGCCGGGCGCTATGACCGTCCCACGCTCGATATCGGGACCTTGCGCGACAGCCTGAAAGGCTTCGCGGCGACCTGGCTCGCGGTGATTTCCAGCCCGACCTCGATCGCGCTCAACCGTCTGGCGATCGGCCACGCCGCGTCTCGCAAGAGCAATCTCGGCGGCATCGTGCTGGAGAACGGGCGCTTCGCCATCGGCGAGCGGCTGCGGCCCGTGCTCGAGGCCGGGCGCGAGGCGGGGCTGCTGGCTTTTGAGGATTCCGAGACCGCGTTTCGCAGCTTTTTCGGCCTCGTGGGGCGCGACGTCCAGATCCGCCTTCTGCTCGGCGACAGCCTCACGCTCGGTCCCGACGAGATCGCGCGCGACGCCGCCCGCGCCACTGACCAGTTCCTCACCCTTTACGGACGGGCAGATACGTCGACGAACGTTTTGTCCGCACCGGAAGCCTGAAGAAACCACCCCGATCCCAAAACCGAACCCAAGGAAGGACATCTCCCATGCGCGTCTATTACGATCGTGATGCCGACATCAACCTGATCAAGGGCAAGAAGGTCTGCATCGTCGGCTACGGCTCTCAGGGCCACGCCCACGCGCTCAACCTGCGCGATTCCGGCGTCAAGGACGTCGTCATCGCGCTGAAGGCCGGTTCGGCCACGCGCAAGAAGGCCGAAGAGGCAGGCTTTGCGGTGATGACCCCGACCGAGGCCGCCAAGGTCTCCGACATCATGATGATGCTGACCCCCGACGAGCTGCAGGGCGACATCTATCGCGACGAGCTGCACGCCAACATGAAGCAGGGCGCAGCGCTTCTGTTCGCGCACGGCCTCAACGTCCATTTCAACCTGATCGAGCCGCGCAAGGACCTCGACGTGCTGATGGTCGCCCCCAAGGGCCCCGGTCACACCGTCCGTTCCGAGTACCAGCGCGGCGGCGGCGTGCCGACCCTGATCGCGATCCACCAGGACGCCACCGGCAACGCCCATGACCTCGGCCTGTCCTACGCTTCGGCCAATGGCGGCGGCCGCGCCGGCATCATCGAGACCACCTTCAAGGAAGAGTGCGAGACCGACCTGTTCGGCGAGCAGGTCGTGCTCTGCGGCGGCCTCGTCGAGCTGATCAAGGCCGGCTACGAGACGCTGACCGAGGCCGGCTACGCCCCCGAGATGGCCTATTTCGAGTGCCTCCACGAGGTGAAGCTGATCGTCGACCTGATCTATGAGGGCGGCATCGCCAACATGAACTACTCGATCTCGAACACCGCCGAGTATGGCGAGTACGTCACCGGCCCGCGCATCATCACGCCTGAGACCAAGGCCGAGATGAAGCGCGTGCTGACCGACATCCAGTCGGGCAAGTTCACCCGCGACTGGATGCTGGAGAACAAGGTCAACCAGACCTCGTTCAAGGCGACCCGTGCCCGCTACGCCGCCCATCCGATCGAGGAGGTCGGCGCCAAGCTGCGCGACATGATGCCCTGGATCAAGGCCAAGGCGCTGGTCGACAAGACCAAGAACTGACCCAGACTCTGGTCACGATCGCCGGGCTTGCGCCCGGCCTTTGGGACCTGGGCCAAGGCGCTGGTCAACGACCTCGACGCCGAGTTGGAGCGGATCGCAAACTGATTCAACGGTTTGCTGCACCGATTCAGCAATGAGGCACAACGCCTTGCGAAGTCGCGATATTCTCGAAGGAAGCCAGAGGCGGGCGCAGTGATGCGCCCGCCTCCTTGCATTTGAGCGGTTGCCGCGACTGGGCCGCACCGGAACCGATGAGCCGACGGTGCGTTCTCAAGCGCGGGGCCAAGGATCAACGGGAGCAGCGGCATGGCAAGCGACGACAGGAAACGCAATCGCCTCGATAACACCCAGGCACTGCGCGTTCCAAGCGGACTGGCGGACCATGATCGCACGCGCGTGGCGCAGCATGAGGCGGACGAGGACTGGCCTCTGTTCAGCGCCCTGCTCGGCGGCCTCGCGCTCGCTGTTCTCGTCAACACGTTCATCGGCCTGATTCCGGGCTAGTCGGCTTTGTCGGCCGAGCCGGCGATCAGTGGAGGAATACACATGGGCATCGAGGCAGAAGAACGCGCCAAGACGCAGACTGAAGGCCCCGGCGGCAGCGAGAAGCAGCCGCTGATGCGCGCCGACGATCACAGCAATGCCGATCCCGCCGTCGAGACGCCGGTCGAAGCACGCCAAGGCTTCCTGGGCACGCCAGTGCTGATGGTTCTGGTTGGCGGACTCTCGCTTGCCGTCGTTGCTTGGATCGCGGTGGAGCTGTTCGCCTACTGAGGTCCGTCGCTGGGCCCTCGATGATCGATGCGCTGATACGTGTGGTTGCCAATCAGACATGGGAGGTTGCGATGCATATCCTCAAGCTGATCGAAGGCCCGGTTGCAGCCGGGATGGGGCTCGGGCTTTCGATGGCGCTCCTGTTGGCGGTGATCCTCGGCCTGGCCTGAGCTTCCTCGCCCCTGCTCGAGGAGACGATCGCCTAGCGGGGCAGGATGCCACCTTGGGTCGCCATCTCTGCGAGCCGTCCGGCGCCATACAGCAGTGCGAAGCCCCAGACTGTCGAGGCGATCCAGTTGGCGATCTGGAAAGGCCAGAACGGCATTTTGACGATGCCAGCGACGATCGCGATCACGGCGCGCAGCGGGCCGAAGAAGTGACCGATCAGGATGCTGGCGACGCCCCATTTCTCGAAAAAGGCGTGACCCCGCGCCAGCAGGTCAGGATTGTTGCGGAAGGGCCAGTGATGGTCCACGCGCGGACCGAGGATCAGCCCCGCCCAATACGACACCCAGAAGCCGCTGCCCGCGCCGACCGAGGCTGCCACCGCGAGCGGCACCAGATTCAGGCCCGATGCGCCCGCTGCGGCGCCGAAGGCGGTGAAGAACACCGTCGCCGGCACGATCCATGACAGGATCGCGACGCATTCGCACAACGCGATCAGGAAGACGATTGGAATCGCCCATTCCTGATTGGCCCGCATGAATTCGACCAAGGTCTGCATCCAGAGTTCGAGTTGGGCCATGCGTATCCTGGTCGCTCGAGCGGGACGTTGCGGGCTTATCGCCGCCCGCGACCGGCGATGCAACAGTGCTCCGGCTGGTGACCGGCAGCGCTGGCGACGCATCTCGGCCGATTGACGACTTTGCCTTGGCCGAGCGATCGCCTAATCTCGCCACCAACGACGAACGCGAAACTCGGCTGGCGCCACCAAGAGCGCCCGACGCCGACGGGGAAACGAATTTCATGGAGTTGCAACAGCCCCCGCATGGCAATGCGGGCTCGACGGATGTGCCGTCGCAGAAGCCTTCGCCTTCGCAACCTTCGGCCGTCGCTCTCGGCGGGCTCGACATCACCTTCCATCTCGATGGCGGCCAACGCTACAAGGCGGTCACGGGCATCGACCTTGCCGTTTCGGCCAGCGAGTTCGTCTCGGTCGTCGGACCGACGGGCTGCGGCAAGTCGACCCTGCTCAATGCGGCGGCGGGGCTTTTGACGCCGTCTGCAGGCACGGTCTCGATCTTCGGCAAGCCGCTCTCGGGCCTGAACCGGCGCGCAGGCTACCTCTTCCAGGCGGATGCGCTGATGCCGTGGAAGACGGCGCTGGACAACGTCAAAGTGGCGCTGGAGCCGATGGGCGTGTCCGATGCCGAGGCCGATCGGCGGGCGCGCGAATGGCTCGCCCGCGTGGGCTTGCGCGCCTTCGTCGACCGCTATCCGCACATGCTCTCGGGTGGGCAGCGCAAGCGCGTCGCGCTGGCGCAGATGCTGATCCGCGATCCCGAGATCCTGCTGATGGACGAGCCCTTCGGGCCGCTCGATGCGCAGACGCGGCAGATCATGGGCAATCTCCTGCTCGATCTCTGGTCGAAGGATCGCAAGGCGCTGATCTTCGTGACGCATGATCTGGAGGAGGCGATCGCGCTGTCCGACAGGGTTGTGGTGATGTCGGCGGGGCCGGCCGCGAGCATCGTCGCCGACTATCGCGTGCCGCTGCCGCGCCCGCGCGACATCGCCGAGATCAGGCTGGAAAAGGCCTTCCACGAGATTCACCGCGATATCTGGGCGTCGCTGCGGGTCGAGGTGCAGAAGGCTTATGCGATGGGCGAGGGCAAGGATCTGGTCGAGAACAAGGAACTGGTCGAGGGAGCAACGTCATGAACCGCGTGAAGCTGCTCGCGCTGCAGGCGCTGGTGATGGTCGTGTTCCTGGGTGTTTGGCATCTGATCACCACCACCAGCCTGTTCGGCGAGGTCAAGACGACGCAGTTCTTCTTCTCGACGCCGATCGCGGTCCTGTCGCGGACCTGGACGCAGCTCACCGGCGGGGAGATCTACTGGCATCTCGGCATCACCCTGACCGAGACGGTGCTGGCCTTCGTCATCGGCTCAGCGGCCGGCATCCTGTTCGGCTTCGTCTTCGCCCGCAACGACCTGCTGGCGGCCGTGTTCGACCCCTATATCAAGGCCTCGAACGCCCTGCCGCGCGTCGTGCTGGCGCCGATCTTCGCGCTCTGGTTCGGTTTGGGCATCTGGTCGAAGGTGGCGCTCGGCTTCACGCTGGTTTTCTTCATCGTCTTCTTCAACGTCTATCAGGGCGTGCGCGAGGTCTCGCCGACGGTGCTGGCCAATGCCCGCATGCTGGGAATGAACGAGCGCCAGCTCTTCCGGCATGTCTACTGGCCGTCCGCGCTGACCTGGATGTTCTCCTCCCTGCACACCTCGGTGGGCTTCGCGCTGGTCGGCGCCGTGGTCGGGGAATATCTCGGCTCGTCTGCCGGGCTCGGCTACAAGATCCACGAGGCCGAGAGCGTCTTCGACGTCACCGGCGTCTTCTCGGGCATGCTGATCCTGGCGATCTTCGTGATCATGATCGATTCATTGGTGACGATGGTCGAGAGGAAGCTGCTGGTCTGGCGGCCGGGGCAGAGTTCGACGACGACGACCTAACAGCGCTGCCGTCATGCTCGGGCTTGACCCGAGCATCTCCGCCCGGAGATTCTCAGGTCTGCGCTGCGCTCCGCCCGAGAATGACGCGGTTCTTGCCCGCCACCTCCCATCTCGCCTATCCTCAACCCCAATGCGCTCCTCAGAAGCGCAATTCATTCAACCGGAGGAATACCCATGATCTTCACACGCCGCGCGGCGCTGGCTGCGCTTGCCCTATCGACCGCACTGGGGTTCGCCCCGCAAGCCGCGCTCGCGCAGAACGCCGAGAAGCCCAAGCTGACGCTCGGCGTCGGCGGCAAGCAGCTCTTGTACTATCTTCCGCTGACGGTCGCGGAGAAGAAGGGTTTCTTCAAGGAGCAGGGGCTCGACGTCGAGATCAACGATTTCGGCGGCGGCGCGAAGTCGCTGCAGGCGCTGGTCGGTGGTTCCGTCGATGTCGTGACGGGCGCCTATGAGCACACCATCCGCATGCAGGCCAAGGGGCAGGATATTCGCGCCGTGGTCGAGCTCGGGCGCTTCCCGGGCATTACCATCGCCGTGCGTAAGGACCTCGCCGACAAGGTCAAGTCGGCGGCCGACTTCAAGGGGCTGAAGATCGGCGTCACCGCGCCGGGTTCCTCCACCGCGCTCACCGCGCAATACGCCATGGTCAAGGCCGGGCTGAAGGCGACCGATGCCGCGATCATCGGTGTCGGCGCAGGCGCGAGCGCGGTCGCGGCGATGAAGCAGAAGCAGGTCGACATCATCTCGCATCTCGACCCCGTGACCTCGAAGCTCGAGGCCGATGGCGACGTCGTCTCCCTCATCGACACCCGCACCGAGGCCGGCACCAAGGCGCTGTTCGGCGGCTCCAACCCGGCGGCCGTACTCTATCTCAAGGGCGATTTCGCCACCAAGAACCCGGTGACGACGCAGAAGCTCGCCAACGCCTTCGTCAAGGCGCTGAAATGGCTTGAGACCGCCAAGCCCGATGACGTCGCCGATCTGGTGCCGGCGGAATACCATCTCGGCGACAAGCCGCTCTATCTCCAGGCGGTGAAGAACTCGCTCGAGAGCTATTCGCGCACCGGCGTCTCCAGCCCCGAGGCGATGAAGAGCATGTATGACGCGCTCAAGCTGCTCGATCCGGAGCTGGCGTCGTCGAATGTCGATCTGAAGACGACCTTCATCGATACGTTTGCGAAGAAGGCTGCGGCGGGCAGCTGACCCCTCGACATGACCCGGCGCGCCGGTCACACTATCCTGACGCAAGGAGAGGTGGGATGACCGAGCGCGCCGAGACCGAGGCCTTGATCCAGGATGCTTATGCCGCGCGCTATCGCGGTGACCTCGATGCCGTGATGAGCTTCTTCCACGAGGATTGCAGCTACCGGATGTCAGGAGCGCCGGCTCCCGTGGAAACTGAGGCTGCAGTAATGTTCACGCAGCCAAGCGGGCGCGAAGCCATGCGCGCGCAGATGGAGCATTTCATCGCGACGTTCGCGTTCAGCAACCCGGAGGTTCTGTCGCTGATCGTCGATGGCGACAAGGCCGTACTGAACTGGCATGCCGATGTGGTTTTTGTCCCTAACGGGCGTCAGGAGCACTTCGAAATATTGGATATCTTTACGATCGTCGAAGGCAAGATCGCCGGCCTGGTCCAGTTTACCGATACGGCCGCCGTTGCGCGCTTGACGGCAGCCTGACGGGGCAGGTCGATTACGGCTGTGCATTGGCTCCGCGCGCCGCAACGGCTAGGTTCGCCGCACCTGAAGCTGGGGCGGCCTATCCTTCCATGAACATTCTCTCGATCCAGTCGCATGTCGCCTATGGGCATGTCGGCAATGACTCCGCCGTGTTTCCGATGCAGCGCCTCGGCGTCGAGGTCTGGCCGATCCATACCGTGCAGTTCTCGAATCATACCGGCTACGGCGCCTGGAAGGGCCGCGTCTTCGATGGCGGCATGATCGACGAGGTGATGGAGGGCATCAGTGAGCGCGGCGTGCTGCCCTCCTGCACCGGCGTGCTGTCCGGCTATATGGGCTCGGCGGATGTCGGCCATGGCATTCTCTCGGCTGTCGAGCGTGTCCGCGCCGCCAATCCCAAGGCGGTCTACTGCTGCGATCCCGTCATCGGCGATGTCGGGCGCGGCGTCTTCGTGAGGCCGGGAATCCCCGAGTTCATGCGCGAGCAGGCGGTGCCGGCCGCCGATATCGTCACGCCCAACCAGTTCGAGCTGGAATTGCTGACCGATATCGAGATCAGGACGATCGCCGACGCGCATCGCGCGGTCGAGACGCTGCGCGATGCCGGGCCGAAGGTCGTGCTCGTCACCTCGCTCGTCACCGACGAAACGCCCGACGACGCCATCGACATGATGGCGGCTGATGCCAAGGGCGCCTTCCGGGTGCGCACGCCAAAGCTCGACGTCAGCGTCAATGGCGCGGGCGATGCGATCGCGGCCCTGTTCTTTGTCCACTACCTGCGCGAGGAATCGGCGGCCGCGGCGCTGGCCAAGGCATCGGCCTCGATCTACGGCCTGCTGAAGCGCACCAAGGAGGCTGGCTCGCGCGAAATCCTGACGGTGGCGGCGCAGGACGAGTTCGTCACGCCGACGCACCAGTTCGTGCCCGAGAAGCTGTAGAGCGGAATGGGTCGCCTCATCCTCAGCCCTCATCCTGAGGAGCGCCGCAAGGCGCGTCTCGAAGGATGGTCGAGAAGGCTCCCGAACCCCTTGGAGCATCCTTCGAGACGCCGCTGCGCGGCTCCTCAGGATGAGGGCTATGGGCTGGATAAGCGCTCGGGTGAGGTAGCCGGCCTGCCATGAGGCTGCGCATCGGCACCTTCAACGTCGAGAACCTGCTGACCCGCCACCGCTTCTCCTCGGGCGAGCGCAGCGACACGGCGGCTGCCATGTCGCTGTTCCATCTCCCGCGCACCGACGAGCGGGATGCCGTCGAACGCTCGCTGGCGGTGGCGCTGGAGGACGACAAGCGCCAGATGACGGCGCTGGCCATCGCCGAGGCCCATGCCGATCTGTGGATGCTGCAGGAGGTGGATTCGCTGGCGAGCCTGCAGGCCTTCTTCGCCAATTACGTCCACCGCATCGCGGACCACCGCTACGGCCATTTCACGCTGATCGACGGCAATGACCGCCGCAACATCGATATCGGATTCGCCGCACGGCGCGATCTGGTCGCGCCGCAGCACGTCTCGGTGCTTTCCCACAAGGATCTCAGCTTTGCCGAGGCCGGCGCCCATGACCGGGACCTTGCAGCACTGGGCATCCCCGCCGCTGCCAAGGTCTTTGCGCGCGACTGCCTGCAGATCGAACTCGATTTCGGCGACCGCAGACTCACCCTGTTCGGATGCCACCTCAAATCGATGAACAACGGCCGCGAGGACGGCCGCCAAGCGACGCTGCCGCTGCGCCGGGCCGAGGCGCGGGCCGTCAAGCATCTCGTCAAGCGGCATTTCGGCGAGGGCTGGCGCGAGGCGAACTGGATCGTGCTGGGCGATCTCAACGCCTATCGCTTCGGCCTCGGTCCCTTGGCCGAGCGGGTCGACGAGGGCGAGAGCGGGATCGAGCCGCTGCTGGACGATTTCGCCGTCGATCCGATGGAAAGCCTGCCGCAGCACGAGCGCTGGACGCATTTCCGCCGGTACTGGTCCGAGGCCGGCCAGAGCATGGTCGAGAGGCACATGCCGCTCGACCATATCCTGCTCTCGCCTTCGCTGGCGGCCGCCAATCGCGCGCCGGCCATGCAGATGATCCGCAGGGGGCTGCCCTATCGCGTGCCACTCGATCCGCGCGAGCCGGACCGCTCGATGGCGCGGCTCGCGACCTGTGCGGACCGCTATCCGCGCGTCGGTTGGGACCGGCCGAAAGCCTCCGACCATTGCCCGCTCACCATCGATCTGGTGATACCGCAGGCGATCTGATGATACCCAAGGAATCACTGCCATGACCCGCCGCTTCGTCACGCTCGACGTCTTCACCACGACGCCTCATGCCGGCAATCCGCTGGCGGTCGTGCTGGATTCGGACGGGCTCGACACAGCCGCGATGCAGGCGATCGCGCGCGAGTTCAACCTGTCGGAGACGGTTTTCGTCTCGGCTGCGGCCGATCCAGCCCATCGCGCTGCGCTGCGCATCTTCACGCCCAGCCGCGAACTGCCCTTCGCCGGGCATCCGACGGTGGGCACCGCCGTCCTGCTGGCCTTGCGCGATGCCGCAGAGGGCAGGGGGCCCGAACTCATCGTGCTGGAGGAGCAGGTCGGACTCGTGCCTTGCGCTGTCTCTGCGACGGGCCCGCGCGTGGGTCACGCCGTCTTCACGCTGCCGCGCCTGCCAGTGCAACTGGAGCCGGCGGCGGCGCTGCCGCTGCTCGCAGGCGCGCTTGGTCTCGATCGGCGCGAGATCGGCTTCGACCGCCATGTGCCCAGCGTCGTCTCCGCCGGCGTCGGCTTCACCTTCGTTCCGGTGTCGAGCCTCGAGGCGCTTGCAGGCGTGCGTCTCGACACCACGCTCTGGGCGCAGGCGATCAGGCCGGCCGACCAGCCCAACGCCTTTGTCTATTGCAGGCGGACCCACCACGCCGGGCACGACTTTCATGCCCGCATGTTCGCGCCGGCCATGGGAGTCAGGGAGGATCCAGCGACAGGCGCGGCCGTTGCCGCCTTCGCCGGCGTGATCATGCGCTTCGAGCAGCTGGGCGACGGCGAGCACCGCTTCACGATCGAGCAGGGCTACGAGATGGGACGGCCCTCGCAGATCACGCTGGAGCTGGCGGTCGCCGACGGTGCGCTCGTGTCGGCCCGGATCGGTGGTTCGGCCGTCATGATCAGCGAAGGCGTGCTGCTGTGAACGCGGATGCGACGCTCGGGCCTGAGGCGATGAACGATTTCGCAGATGGCCATATCGTGCGGCTGCGGCAGATTGCGGCGCGGATCGAGCCCTATGACTGGGCCTTCGCACGCGAGAACGGGGATGCCATCGCCTCCCACTGGGCCAAGGTCAGCGACGGCAAGCCCGCCATGTTCAATGGGCGCATCCTGCTGCAACATCGCGCTGCCATCGAGGACGGCGTGTTCCGGGCGGCCTATTTCGAGACCGACTATGCCGCCTTCATGACCTGGCGCGATCACGGCTTGCCTGGGCCCAGGATCCGCAACGGCTTCGCGATGGGTGCGCTGCGCGCCGCCGATGGCGCCTTCCTGTGCGGACGCATGGCTAAGCACACCGCCAATGCCGGCATGGTCTATTTCGCCGCCGGCACGCCGGACCGCAGCGACGTCCGCGAGGACGGAACCGTCGATCTCGCCGGCAGCGTCGTGCGCGAACTCTGGGAGGAGACCGGGCTGACGCAGGCTGAGATCGTCGTCGGTGAGGGCTGGGACGCGGTGTTCACCGATGGCCGCATCGCCTTCATGAGGCCGGTCACGATTCCCTTGCCGGCGGACGAGGCGCGTGCGCTGATGCTGTCGCGGATCGCGGTCATGGACGAGCAGGAGCTCGACGACATCGTGATCCTGCGCAGCGCCGCCGATTGCGACCGCCACAGAATGGCACCCTTCATGAAGCCCTATCTCGCCCATATCTACGGGCAGGGTTGATCGCTCCCGCGATTGCCCTGCCGCCCGCCAGCCAGTCGAAAGCGATGTCATGACCGCGTCCAAGACCTTTGCGCCCGAAGCGCTGCCGCTTCCGTCCGAGAACCCTTTCGCCGCTGCCTGGACGACGCCGTTCGGCCTGCCGCCCTTCGCGGCGATCAAGCCCGAGCATATCCGCCCGGCTTTCGAGGCGGCGCTTGCCAAGCACAAGGACGAGATGGCGGCGACCGTGGCCGATCCGGCTGCCCCGGACTTCGCTAACACCATCGAGGCGCTGGAACGGGCGGGGCGGGCGCTGTCGCGCGTCGGCGGCGTGTTCTACAACCTGTCGGGGGCCGATACGAACGAGGCGCTCCAGGCGATCGAGCGCGAGCTTTCGCCGATCACCTCTCGCCACTGGTCGGCGATCATGATGGATCCGGCGCTGTTTACCCGGATCGATGCCGTGTTCGCCAAGCGCGAGACGCTCGGGCTCGATGCCGAGCAGAAGCGGCTTTTGGAGCGGACGCATCGCGGCTTCATCCGCTCGGGCGCGCAACTCGGGGCCGACGACAAGGCGCGGCTTGCCGCGATCAACGAGCGGCTGGCGGGCCTCGGCACGCAGTTCAGCCAGAACGTGCTCAAGGACGAATCCTCCTACGCGCTGATCATCGAGGACGAGGCGGGTCTCGCCGGGCTGCCGCCCTTCCTGCTCGCGGCGATGGCGCGCTCCGCTGCGGATCGCGGCCATCCCGGCAAGCATGCGGTGACGCTGTCGCGCTCGGTGATCGAGCCCTTCCTGACCTTCTCGACGCGCCGCGATTTGCGCGAGGAGGCCTTCACCGCCTGGGGCCTGCGCGGCGAGAACGGGGGCGAGAGCGACAACCGCGCCATCGTCGCCGAGATGGTGAAGCTGCGGGCCGAGAAGGCGAAACTGCTCGGCTTTGCCACCTTCGCGCATTTCAAGCTCGACGACACGATGGCCAAGACGCCGGAGAACGTCCGCGGCCTGCTCGAACTGGTCTGGAAGCCCGCCAAGGCTCGCGCCGCGCAGGAGGCCGCCGATCTCGCCGCGCTGGCGCAGGCCGAGGGCGAGAACGGCCCGATCCGCCCATCGGACTGGCGTTATTATGCCGAGAAGATGCGCCAGCAGACCTATGCGCTCGATGAGGCCGTGCTGAAGCCTTATCTCCAGCTCGACCGCATCATCGCGGCCGCCTTCGACGTTGCCGGCAAGCTGTTCGGGCTATCCTTCGCGGAGAGGCCCGACCTGAAGGGCTACCATGCGGATGTCCGGATCTTCGAGGTGACGGAGACTGCCAGCGGCCGGCATATCGGCCTGTTCATCGGCGATTATTTCGCGCGCGCCTCGAAGCGCTCCGGCGCCTGGATGAGCGCCTATCGCGGCCAGCGCAAGCTCGGCGGCGAGGTCCGGCCGATCATCGTCAATGTCTGCAATTTCGCCAAACCGGCGGAGGGGAAGCCTGCGCTGCTCTCGATCGACGATGCGCGCACGCTGTTCCACGAATTCGGCCATGCGCTGCACGGGCTGCTCTCGGACGTGACCTATGGTTCGCTGGCAGGCACCTCCGTTTCGCGCGATTTCGTCGAGCTGCCCTCGCAGCTCTACGAGCACTGGTTCCTGACCAAAGAGGTGATGCAGACCTATTGCCTGCATGCAGAGACGGGCGAGCCGATCCCCGATGCGCTGATCGAGACGATCAAACGCGCCCAGACCTTCAACCAGGGCTGCGCCACGGTCGAATACACCTCCTCCGCGCTGGTTGATCTCGCCTTCCATTCGCTGGAGGAGCCCGGCGAGATCGACGCGCTCGCCTTCGAGAAGGCGGAGCTTTCGCGGCTGGGCATGCCCGAGGGGATGGTGATGCGCCACCGCACGCCGCATTTCACCCATGTCTTCGCGGGCGACGGCTATTCGGCGGGCTATTACAGCTATCTCTGGTCGGAGGTGATGGATGCCGACGCCTTCAACGCCTTTCTCGAGGCGGGCGATGTCTTCGCTCCGGAACTGGCCGGCAAGCTGAAGCGCTTCATCTACTCCGCCGGCGACACGCGCGACGCGGCTGAGGCCTACGCGCTCTTCCGCGGGCGCCTGCCGACGCCGGATGCGCTGCTGGAAAAGCGTGGGCTGGCGGCGTAACGCCCAGGCGTCATGCTCGGGCTTGACCCGAGCATCTCACGACCAGAGGTCTCCGGCGCCTCATCCGGCCTGAGATTCTCGGGTCTGCGCTGCGCTTCGCCCGAGAATGACGCGCTGGTTACCCCGGATAGCCAAACTTCGCCTTCGTCGCGTGGATCTGTCCGATCGCGCCGCCGTCATTGCCCGATGCGCACGTGGTCCGGGCGCGGGCGATCTCCGAGGAGACGCGGCTGTGGACGCCCTTGGTGGTGTGGCCGCTGGCGAGATCATTGTCCATGACGGCCTGGAAGCGCTCGACTTCGCCGGAACAGCCGGTCCCGGTCGGCAGCCGGAAGGTGCTCGGGGTCACGCCGGGCACCGTATAGTCGGACGCCGGTGGTGGCGTGGGCGGCGTCGGTTGCGAGGTCTGGCAGCCGGCGAGGGCGAGCGTCAGCAGGGCGAGGGACGAGGCGATGGCGCGCATGGCGGGCTCCGGCGAAAGGCGCGACGACCTTGCCCGATTCCCGCCATCGGTCAATCGCGGCGCTCAGTCCTCCAGAGGGACGAAGGGCAGGGCGGCCGCGAAGAGCGCTGCGGCCAGCGCCGCCAGCCAGACGGCGCCCTGGCCGACGAGGTAATGCGCGATCGCGCCGTTGATGCAGCCGGTGAGCAGCCCGATCCAGAGCAGGAAATGACGGACCCAGCCGAGGCGCGGCCCGCCGGTCAGCGCCGCTGCGATGCGCTGGCCCATCTTGACCAGCGTGCCGGTCATGTAGGTGAGCGCGATGGTGACCTCGCCGTCGCGTTGGAATACGCCGTTCTCGGCGCCCATGGCGAAGGCGAGCAGCACCGCGCCGGCGAAGCTGAAGCCCAGCAGGTCGAGCGTCGCGGCGGCGACGAGCGAGAGCGCGACGACCGAAAGCACCGCCGATTTGCGCCTGCGGCCGGCGAAATGCCCGGCCAGCGAGCCGGTCACGACGCCGCAGACGAACAGGCCGAGCACGGTGCCGGCAACCGCGATGCCGCCGCCCTTGAGCCCCGCCAGCTCGATGCCGAGCCGCGTGGTGTTTCCACTCATGAAGGACACGAAGAAGCCGCCGAGGCTGATGAAGCCGATCGTGTCGATATAGCCCGCCAGTCCCGACAGGCAGAAGGCGAGTGCGATCGCCCAGCGGTTATAGAGCATCATCCGTGGCATCTCCGGCCGCGCGCCGGGGCCTGTGGCGGGCCTGTCCGCCATCCGCGCCCCCGCCGATTCGCGCTGGCGCCATCATAGCGCCGTCGTCGCGTGCCCCGTCACGAGCGATACGGCACGAGACATATGCTTGCGCAAGGCTCGCCTTTTCGGTTACATCATGACGAGCCTTCGAGGAACGCCCGTGGTTTCGACCGCCGCCCATGTCCGGATGACCGCCCGCGCCGTTGCGCGGACGCTCCGCATGCGCGCCTCCTCGACCCCGGCGCTTGGTCTGCTCCTTCTCCTTAGCCGCCCCTGAGGGCCGGCCGGGCATGCATGCCTGGGCGCTCAGGGGAGTGACGAGAACGACGACACACCGGACATAACGCGCCTGCATCCCAAGTGGCTAACTGCCAAGAGAGCGGCGCCAGCGCTTTCAGGAACACGACCATGACCGACACGATCCGGGCCAACGGCTCCGCGACTCCCGCTTCCACAAAAGACCGCGTGCTGATCTTCGACACGACTCTGCGCGACGGCGAGCAGTGTCCGGGCGCGACGATGACCTTCGAGGAGAAGCTCGAGATCGCCGAACTGCTGGATACGATGGGCGTCGACATCATCGAGGCCGGCTTCCCGATCGCCTCGGAAGGCGATTTCGAGGCGGTGTCCGAGATCGCGCGCCGCAGCAAGCGCTCGACCATTGCCGGGCTGGCGCGCGCGATCACCGCCGACATCGCCCGCGCCGGTGAGGCGGTGCGCCATGCCGGGCGGCCGCGCATCCACACTTTCGTCTCGACCTCGCCGATCCATCTGGAGCACCAGATGCGCAAGACGCAGGACGAGGTGCTGGAGATCATCACCCGCACTGTCGCGCAGGCGCGCAACCTGGTCGAGGACGTCGAGTGGTCGGCGATGGACGCCACCCGCACGCCGCTCGACTATCTGTGCCGGGCGACCGAGGCCGCGATCAGGGCCGGCGCGACGACGATCAACCTGCCCGACACGGTCGGCTATGCCACGCCCGACGAGTACCGGATGATGTTCGCCTCAGTCCGCGAGCGCGTGCCCAATGCCGACAAGGCGATCTTCTCGGCCCATTGCCACAATGATCTGGGTCTGGCGGTGGCCAACTCGCTGGCCGCGATCGAGGGCGGCGCCCGCCAGGTCGAGTGCACGCTGAACGGCATCGGCGAGCGCGCCGGCAATGCCGCGCTGGAGGAGGTGGTGATGGCGCTGCGGGTGCGCGGCGACGTCTTGCCCTACGACACCGGCATCGACGCGACCATGCTGATGCGTGCCTCCAAGACGGTGTCCAATGCCTGCTCCTTCCCGGTGCAGTACAACAAGGCGATCGTCGGCCGGAACGCCTTCGCGCATGAGAGCGGCATCCACCAGGACGGCATGCTGAAGAACCAGTCGACCTACGAGATCATGACGCCGGCCTCGGTCGGCGTGACCAAGACCTCGCTGGTGATGGGCAAGCATTCCGGCCGTGCCGCCTTCCGCTCCAAGCTGAAGGAGATGGGCTACGATCTCGGCGACAACCAGCTGGAAGACGCCTTCACCCGCTTCAAGGCGCTCGCCGACCGCAAGAAGCATGTCTATGACGAGGACATCGAGGCGCTGGTCGACGACAACATCGCCACCGCCCATGACCGGGTGAAGCTGGTGTCGCTGACGGTGATCGCCGGCACGCGCGGCCCGCAGCGCGCGACCATGAAGCTCGACGTCGAAGGCCGCATCGTTACCGAGGAGGTCGAGGGCAACGGGCCCATCGACGCGATCTTCAACGCGATCAAGACGATCGTGCCGCATGAGGCGTCGCTGGAGCTCTACGACGTCCATGCCGTCACGGAGGGGACCGATGCGCAGGCCGAGGTCACGGTGCGGCTGACGCATGAGGGCTTCTCGGTCACCGGCCGTGGCGCCGACCCCGACACGCTGGTCTCCTCGGCCAAGGCCTATTTGGTGGCGCTCAACAAGCTGATGGCCAAGGGCGTGCGCCTGCACGCCCAGGCTGCGGCGGAGTAGGGCTCCAGCCGTAGCGCCATCCCGGGCAAGCCGCGTCAGCGGCGCAGATCCGGGATCCATGCCTGAACCGTTCCGGCATGGATCCCGGGTCGTCTCTACGCTTCGCCCGGGATGACGGCGCGTTTCCGGCACATACACTCTGATTCCAGTGGATGACCCCGCGCCCGTCTGGCGCGGGCGCGCGACTTGCCTTCATCCTGCCCATATCAGCGGCCGCCCTCGCGGCGCGCAAAGCATGGCGGGAGCGACGGCGATGGCAGGCTATTTTCCGAACTGGACCCTGAAGACCTCCGGCGCCGTCATGCCCGACGAGCGTCTGCCGGTCGCGCAGACCTTCATCGCCGGCCTGCAGCATGTCGTCGCCATGTTCGGCGCGACCGCTTTGGCGCCGATCCTCATGGGGTTCGATCCCAATGTCGCGATCTTCTTCTCGGGCGTCGCGACGCTGCTGTTCTTCATCGTCACGCGCGGGCAGTTGCCGAGCTATCTCGGTTCGTCCTTCGCCTTCATTGGCGTCGTGATCGCGGCGACCGGCTATGCGGGGTCCGGCCCCAACGCCAATATCGGGGTCGCGCTCGGCGGCATCATCGCCTGCGGCGCGCTTTATGCCGCGATCGGCCTTGTGGTGCAGGCGGTCGGCACGGCCTGGATCGAGAAGCTGCTGCCCCCGGTGGTCACCGGCGCGGTCGTGGCTGCGATCGGTCTCAACCTGACCGCTGTCGCGATGGGCATGATCTCGGCCAGCGCCTACACCAAATGGATCGCGCTGTTCACCGTCGTCGCGGTGGCGCTGGTCGCCGTCTATGGCCGTGGCCTGGCGCAGCGGCTACCGATCCTGATCGGCGGGCTCGTGGCCTATGTCGTCTATGCCGCAACGGCACCGAGCTTCGGCGCGCCCGCTGTCGATTTCGGGCGCATTGGCGCGGCTGCCTGGTTCGGGCTGCCGAATTTCGTCGCGCCGGTGTTCGACGCCAAGGCAATGGCGCTGATCGCGCCGGTCGCGATCATCCTGGTCGCGGAGAATCTCGGGCACATCAAGGGAATCGCCGTGATGACCGGGCGCAATCTCGATCATCTGATCGGCCGCGGCTTCATGGCCGACGGCGTCGCCACCATGATCGCGGGGTCGGGCGGCGGCACCGGCGTCACAACTTATGCCGAGAACATGGGCGTGATGGCGGTGACGCGGGTGTATTCGACGCTGGTCTTCGTCGCAGCCGGCATCATCGCGCTGGTGCTCGGCTTCTCGCCGAAGTTCGGGGCGGTGATCGGCACGATTCCCGTCGCCGTGCTCGGCGGGCTCGCCGTCGTGGTGTTCGGGCTGATCGCCGCGACGGCGGGCCGAATCTGGGTCGAGAACAAGGTCGATTTCTCCGAGCCGAAGAATCTTCTGACCGTCGCGACCGCGCTGATCCTGGGCGCCGGCGACCTCAAGCTGCCGCTGTTCGGCTTCGAGCTCGGCGGCATTGGCACCGCGACCTTCGGCGCAATCGCGCTTTATCACCTCCTGAACCGCAAGACCGCCTGACGGCGCAGGGCCCGCCGCGCTGATTTCGGCGGGCCGCACATATTTCTGTCACAGGTGGGTGGACAGGGCCGGGGGGCTTTGCTACATCGCCGGCCTGCCTGACGCGGCCTTGGCCGCCGAATGGCTTGCGCTTCGTGGCGTATGGGTGATTAGCTCAGTTGGTAGAGCAGCTGACTCTTAATCAGCGGGTCGTAGGTTCGAGCCCTACATCACCCACCACGGAACTCCAATAAATCAGGCGCTTACGGGAGTCGGCAATTTGCCGATCCTGGGTCACATTGGCTCCAGGTCACAGATGCTCAGATTTGTCGGAGCGTGTAGGCGCCGATCCGGGCCGAAACGGCCTTATCCTGCTCCAAACGCGGCTTTCGACCGCAGCTCCCCTAGATAAGCTGCAGCGTCTCGTCCTTGATCTCCAGCCACGAATCTCAAAGGCAGTCCTCCGGCGCCTGCGAAGCATGTCCGCAGCGCATGGGATGTGTAGGGGATGTCGAGCGACCGCGCCCCGCTAATGACCAACCTGCCAAGGTGCTAGAGCAGGCGCGCATTTGGCGTCACGCACGAGGCAGTCAATCGCGATGGCTTGCCGACAATGGTCGTGTCCCATAGCGTGGTGTAGCTGCGGGTGGTCATCGGCGATTGCCGGTTAGGTTTGGGTTGCGAACGCCAACCGTGAACCGAGAGATCCCCGATGACCGACGAGATGATGAACCGCGCGGGCTGCTGGAGAAGAGCCCTGACGCCGATCTTCTGCGCGAGATGATCGGTTTTGCCGCGCAACGTCTGATGGAGCTGGAAGTCGGCGGCCTGACCGGCGCCGGCTTTGGCGAGAAGAGCCCGGAGCGCCTGGCGCAGCGCAACGGCTATCGCGAGCGAGACTGGGAGACGCGCGCCGGCACGGTGGAGCTGCGCATCCCCGAGCTGAGGAAGGGCAGCTACTTCCCGGGTTTCCTCGAGCCGCGCCGCATGGCCGAGAAGGCGCTCACCGCCGTGATTCAGGAGGCCTACATCCAGGGCATCTCGACCCGCTCGGTCGACGACCTGGTCAAGGCGATGGGCATGAGCGGCATCTCCAAGAGCCAGGTCAGCCGGCTGTGCGACCCTTTCGGCAAATGCGGGGCATTTGCCTGTCGGGCATGGGGAGATCGACGAACGGGTCCAAGCCTTTCTGGATCGTCCCATCGAGGGCGACTGGCCCTATCTCTGGATCGACGCAACCTATGTGAAGGTGCGCCAGGCCGGCCGGATCGTCTCGGTGGCGGTGATCGTCGCCGTCGGCGTCAGCAGCGACGGCCGACGCGAGGTTCTGGGCATGGATATCGGCCCTTCCGAAGCCAAGACCTTCTGGACCGCGTTCCTGCGCAAGCTGGCGCGGCGCGGCCTGCGCGGGGTGAGGCTCGTCGTCTCCGACAGCCTTGAAGGCATCAAGGCGGCCGTCTCGAAGGTCCTCACCGCGACCTGGCAGCGCTGCCGGGTTCACTTCATGAGAAACGCGCTCGCACATGCCGGCCGCTCCGGGCGGCGCGCCGTCTCGGCTTTCATCGCCACAGCATTCGCCCAGGATGACGCCGCTGCGGCCAGCCGGCAATGGCGCAGGGTCGCCGATCAGCTCAGGCCGACCGTCCCCAAGCTCGCCGCCCTGATGGACACGGCCGAAATCGACGTGCTGGCTTACATGACCTTCCCGACGCAGCACCGCGCCAAGCTGCACAGCACGAACCCGCTGGAACGCCTCAACGGCGAGATCAAGCGCAGGACTGAGGTCGTCGGCATCTTCCCAAACGAGGCCGCCATCACCAGGCTCGTCGGCGCCATCCTGCTCGAACAGAACGACGAATGGGCCGTCCAGCGCGCCCGCTACATCACGCTGGAAAGCATCGCGCCGATCAGCGATGATCCCATCGTCAGCCTGCCAGCCGTGGCCGCCTGACCAGCCCGGCCAACGCCGGCATCGTGGTGGCCCTCGGGAGCTACACCACCATCAGGGACACGACCGATACCACCCGATACCGTTCATCGCTGGCGTTCATCGCAGACCGCTCAACCAATGAGAATCGGGGGCTGTTTTGCGGCCGGGCTTGAGAAGTCTGCGGACAGAACGTAAAGTTGCTTTGCAGTTTTGCGACGGAGAACCGGTTTGGCCACATTTCAGACGGTTCTTGTGAAGTCTACCGACGTCGCCGTTCTTGAGGGGGTCTCGCGCGCGCTCAGCGAGGCCGACGGATACCGTCTCATTTTCAGCGAGGACGACAGGTCAGCGATCCGCAGGCTTGAAGAAGTGAACGTGAACCTCTTTCTTTATGACTGCTGCGACGAAGTTCCCGAGGACGAAAGCGCGCTGTTGCGGTCACGCTTGGCGCATACCTCCTGTACGCGAATCCTCCTTCTTGACCACGAAAAGGTCAGATCCGGCCACGAACTGGCGAACCGGACGGCTTCGTACCTGTTTCTGTTCAAGCCGGTAGAGGCGATGCAGCTCAGCCTTGTTGCGAAGCGGGCGCTTGAACATGCCGAACTGTCGCGGCGTCACCGTATCCTGAGTCGCGAGCTGAAGTTGTCACTCGACGACGACATCTTCCACGGCGTGAAGGAGAGCTTTGTCCAGGGTGGCTATTCGCAGTTCGAGCGGCTGGTGTTCCTCAGCCCGAAGATGGCCGAACTGGTCTCCGAGGCACAGATGGCGGCCAAGACCAACATGCCGGTGCTGATCCAGGGCGAGACCGGCACGGGCAAGGAGCTGTTAGCCCGCGCGATCCACTTCAACTCCCCGCGGCGCAAGTCGGCGATGCTGGTACAGAACTGCGGCGGCATCGCCGAGAACGTGCT
This sequence comes from Allobosea vaviloviae, assembly GCF_001298265.1. GTDB lineage: Bacteria > Pseudomonadota > Alphaproteobacteria > Rhizobiales > Beijerinckiaceae > Allobosea > Allobosea vaviloviae_B. The sequence goes on from NZ_LGSZ01000009.1 coordinate 67,132, forward strand.
GCATTCCGAACTTTTCGGGCATGTCCGCGGGGCCTTTCCCGGCGCAATCTCGGACCGACTCGGGCTGTTTCGTGCGGCCGATGGCGGCACCATCCTGCTCGACGAGGTGTCCGACATATCGCCCCAGTTTCAGATTGCGCTACTGCGCTTCCTGCAGGAGGGCGAGGTGAAGCCCCTGGGTTCGGATACCATGCTGCACAGCGATGTCCGCATCATCGCGGCGTCGAACAAGCGGTTGGAACGGTTGGTCGAGAAGGGCAGCTTCCGGCGCGACCTCTACTACCGTCTGCGAGGCTTCCAATTGAATGTTCCATCGCTGGCCGAACGCCCCGAAGACATCCCCGCACTGACGCGCTTCTTCGTCGAGAAATATGCCGGTGTCGTCGGCCGGCATGTGCTGGGGATCACGGCGGACGCCTTGCAGCGGCTGGAGGCCTATCCCTTTCCCGGCAACGTCCGCGAACTCGAGACCGAAGTTCAGCGCATGGTCGCGGTAGCCGAGCAGGGCGGCTACATCGCCATCCGGCACCTCTCCGACAAAATCTCCAAGACTCCGGTGTACGATCGCGACAAGTTGCCGGCACTGACTTCAGAAGGGAGCCTCAAGGATATCGTCGAGCGAGTGGAGCGGTCAGTGGTCGAGCGCGCTCTCGACACCTACCAATGGAACCAGAGCAAGGTTGCCGCCGACCTGGGGTTGTCGCGCGTAGGACTCGCCAACAAGATCAAGCGTTACGATATCCAGCGGAAGCGACGGGCCTGACCGAGGAAAGCGATCCGGATGGCCTCTCCCGGCTCAGTGTCTTTGCCTTTCCGGGTCCAAGCAAGCGTTGGCCGAAATCGCAGGCTCCACTCAGAAACCGAGGCGTGCCCCATTGTCCGAGACACTTGGACCCGTCGCGATGATCCCGAAGGGACGCTGGTCCGACGATTGCGGCGGGTTCTGGTAGAGTCATTTGGAGAAGCGCGCTGCCCATCCGGCGGCGGCCGCGGCTGAACCAGCCGTTGGGTGGCAAACTAAGTTTGCAGTATGCAATTTGTTTCATCGATTTCGCTGTTCCAGGGCGCAAGTTGATTTCGATTTGCGCACCATGGCCGATATCCTGCCCGTCTTAGGATCGACTCTCAAAAGGGTAGACCGGGTCGCTAACCTTGGCTGGGGGGCCAAGGCAGCTCAACGAGAGGGAGGAAGAAAATGGCCAATCTGCTTTGGCTGCAAGGTGGTGCGTGCTCGGGGAACACGATGTCGTTCCTCAATGCCGAGGAACCGAGCGCGTGTGACCTTGTGACCGACTTCGGCATCAACATCTTGTGGCAGCCGTCGCTTGGACTGGAGCTTGGCGAAGACGTCAAGACCATCCTGAAGAAGTGCATTTCGGGCGAGATCAAGCTCGACATCTTCGTGTTCGAGGGCACCGTCGTAAACGCGCCCAATGGCACCGGCGAGTGGAACCGCTTCTGCGGCCGCCCGATGAAGGAGTGGGTCAAGGAACTGTCGGCAGCGGCGGATTTCGTCGTCGCGATCGGTGACTGCGCCACCTATGGCGGCATCCCAGCGATGGCGCCGAACCCGTCCGAAAGCGTCGGCCTGCAATTCCTCAAGCGTGCCAAAGGCGGCTCGCTCGGCACGGACTTCAAGGCGAAGTCGGGCCTTCCGGTCATCAACATCCCGGGTTGCCCCGCGCATCCCGACTGGGTCACGCAGATTCTGGTTGCGGTCGCAACGGGGCGTGCGGGCGATCTGACCCTTGACGAGTTCCACCGGCCGAAGACGTTCTTCTCGTCCTTCACGCAGACCGGTTGCACCCGCAACATGCATTTCGCCTACAAGGTCTCGACCACAGCCTTCGGGCAGCGCAAGGGCTGCCTGTTCTACGATCTGGGCTGCCGCGGCCCGATGACGCACAGCCCCTGCAATCGCATCCTCTGGAACCGCCACTCGTCGAAGACACGGGCCGGCATGCCTTGCCTCGGCTGCACGGAACCTGAGTTCCCCTTCTTCGATCTCAGCCCTGGCACCGTCTTCAAGACCCAGACGGTAATGGGTGTGCCCAAGGACATGCCTACGGGCGTCGACAAGGTCGGATACATCAAGCTGACCGCCGCCGCCAAGGGCATGGCCCCAGCTTGGGCGGAAGAAGACATCTTCGTCGTTTAAATCCGTTCAGGGAGGAACCAAGAAAATGACAGCTCTATCCAGCGTCGAGACTCTCGACATCTCTCCGGTCGGCCGCGTCGAAGGCGATCTCGACGTGCGCGTTGATATCCAGGACGGTGTGGTGACCAATGCTTGGACGCATGCGGAACTGTTCCGCGGCTTCGAGGTGATCCTGAAGGACAAGGATCCGCAGGCCGGGCTCGTGGTGACACCGCGCGCTTGCGGCATCTGCGGCGCCTCGCACCTGACCTGCGCCGCCTGGGCGCTTGACACCGCCTGGGGCACGACCGTGCCGCGTAACGCGATCCTTGCACGTAACCTCGGCCAGATCGTGGAGTCGCTGCAATCGCTGCCGCGCCACCACTACGGACTCTTCATGATCGACTACACCAACGCCAACTATGCGGCGAGCCCGTTCTACGAAGAAGCTGTCAAGCGCTATTCGCCCTTCACCGGCACCTCCTATGAGGCTGGCGTGACGATCTCGGGCCGTCCGGTTGAGATCTACGCGCTCTTGGGCGGTCAGTGGCCGCATTCCTCCTTCATGGTGCCGGGCGGCGTGATGTGTGCCCCCACCCTGACCGACGTGACGCGCGCCTGGGCGATTCTCGAGCATTTCCGCCAGAACTGGATCGAACCGCTCTGGCTCGGCTGTTCGATGGAGCGCTACGAACAGATCCAGACCCTCGAGCAGTTCGAGGCCTGGCTGGACGAAAGCCCGAAACATGCCAATTCGGACTTGGGCCTGTTCTGGCGCATGTCGAAGGAGATCGGGCTGCAACACTATGGCAAGGGCCACGGCAGGTTCGTGACTTGGGGCTACCTGCCGCATGAAGACAAGTACAACAAGCCGACAATAGACAGCCGCTCAGGTGCGGTGATCATGAAGGCCGGTACCTATGACGGTGCCACCGACAGCTTCGGCCCGATGGAGCACATCTTCACCCGCGAAGATACGACCCATGCCTGGTATGACGAAGGCAAGAGCGCCGTTCATCCTTTCGACCGTACCACCAAGCCGATCGCCAAAAATACCGTCGATACGAATGGAAAATACTCCTGGGGTACCGCCGTGCGGCACGCCGAGAGCGGCGCGATGGAGGCCGGTCCGCTGGCACGGCGTCTGATCGCTGGAAACACGACCGGGCAGGCATTCCAGCATTCAGATGGTCTCGTGCTCGACATGTACCGCAAGATGGGCGGTGCCTCGATCATGCTGCGACACTTCGCGCGGATGCACGAATTGTGCATCCTCTATCGCGAGGCGGAGCGTATCCTGCGCGAGTTCCGCCTGAACGACGAGTGGTACATCAAGCCGACTGAACGGGACGGCAAGGGGTGGGGTGCCACCGAAGCGATCCGTGGCGCTCTGTGCCACTGGATCGAAGTCAAGAACGGCAAGATCGCGAACTACCAGATCATCGCACCGACGACCTGGAACGTTGGTCCGCGTTCCGCCGACGGCCAGCGCGGCCCGATCGAAGAGGCCTTGCTCGGAACCCCGATCAAGAACAAGCATGATCCGGTCGAGGTCGGCCACGTTTGCCGGTCCTATGACAGCTGCCTCGTCTGCACCGTGCATGCGCATGACGGCGACACCGGCGAGGAGATGGCCCGCTTCCGGACCGCCTGACCCATCTCCCCCGAAGCAATCTCGCCTTACAGCGGAATTGCTTCGGGAGAAACGCACACCGGTGGGGAGGCCGTCATGAGCCAAAACAAAGATGCCGTCGCTACGGCACGGGATACGAAATACTTCACGGACCGCTACGGCCTTTCTCCGGCTGATGCGGACCATGATATGTTGCTTCGCATGATCGAGGATATCTTTGAGGATGGGCTTGTGACCGAGGTCAGCCCGTTCCCTGAAACCGACCGCGAGTTCGGGAAACTACTGGACATCCTGCGGCCGCTGAGCGCGGACGATCTGCGCCAGAAACTGGTGATCTCGGGCTGGCTTCTGGAGCCTTACGGACCAGACCGGATGCGCTGTCAGGAGTGCATGTACTATCTGGTACACCGGCGCTGGTGCGATCTGCCTGAACTCAACTTGCCTGCCAAGCCGGACTGGTGGTGCAGGCTCTGGCGCATATGAAGGTCCACCCATGATGGACATGGATGCCTTGCGTCGCTCAATCGCCGACCGCCTCTCGGCGGGGCTGCAGACCGAAGTCTGGCCACGGGCCGAAACAAGCGAAGAGGTCAATGCCATCGTCAACCGGCTTCAGCTCGAAGCCGGCGACGACCTCGACAAGAAGCTGATCATTGCCGGCTTTACCGACCACACGATTGAAGCTGAGGGCATGCCGCAACCCTGCGAGACCTGCATGTATTACAAAGTCCACGCCAGATGCTGCGATCTTCCCGAACTGATGCTTCCGGTCGAGCCCGCATGGTCCTGCAGGTTGTGGCGGATTTGATCGGACAGCAAATCGTCGTCCTGGGCTGCGGAAATCCGAACCGCAGCGATGATGGGGCGGGCCCTGCGGTGATCGAGTTGCTTCGCAACCGCCAGTTGCCAGCGTCTGTTCGCCTGTTTGACGTTGGCACCGACGGTATGGCCGTAATTTACAAAGCGCGGGGCGCCACCCATCTGCTGATTGTGGACGCTCGGGTTCCCACGGGAACACCAGGTTCGGTCTACGAAGTACCGGGCGAAGTTCTTGCAGCACCACCGGCGCGCGGAGCAGGCCTGCACGAATTTCGCTGGGACAACGCGATCTATGCCGGGCAGCGCATCTATGGCGATGCGTTTCCCGCGCACGTAACGGTCTTCCTGATCGAGGCAGAGACACTCGCGCTTGGCTTGTCTCTCAGCCCCACAGTCTCCACGGCAGTCGAGCTTGTCGCAAACAAGGTGACGACCCTCCTGCAACACTGGGCTTCGACATGAGCATTGGCATCGCCGTCCGTGACGGGTCTGTCTATCTGCCGGCGCCGGTTGTCGAGACCTATCTGCAGGGTGTCGCGGCGGTTGTGGTCCTGATCCGGGACCAGACGCTGATGGTTCTGCCGGTGCATCATGCGACGGCCGGAGGCTGCTTGCTTAAACAGCGCAACGCCGCCGGCGACCGCGTCGCGCAGGCACACGACGTATTTCAGGCCCATGGGCTGCTCGCCATGGCGGTGTCCGACTTACCGGTACATTGGAATTCTGAGATGTGCGCCCTCTGCGCTCCGATCCCCGGCGAGTTAGCAAAGTTAGTTTACAAGTAAGAAAGAAAGTAGACGGTCGAGCGTTGATGCTCTAGGGTGATCAGGGATAACGCGACCGTCAGAGTCGCGCAGGGAGGACTCGTTGGGCGCATCAAGCCGCACGAAGCAACAGGTCGACGCGGCGCTTGCGGCGGTCGAGGACGCAGACGCATCTGACTCCGACAAGGCACAGATGCTGATGGAAATTGCGATGGGCCTGCAACAGGCCCCGCGCGACCCTGAGGATCTGCGCGCGGCCGTCGATCTTTATCGCCGGGCGATCGCTCTGGTGCCGCCAAACGAAGCTCTGGGTGCCGCGCGCATTCGTGCGCGGCTTTCGACCGCGCTGATGGCGGTGCCTGGCAGCGACGCGGAGGCGATCAAGGCGGCGCGGTTGGAGATGACGACCGCCATTGCAACTCTGACGGCAGAGGGCTCGGATGCCGAGATCGCCGAGGCCGAAATGAACCTCGGGCTGATCTGCCAGACGATGGCGGGGATGGGACTTGCCCCGATCCAGCCTGCGATTAGCGCTTATCAGCGTGCCCTGCGTACCTTTGACCGGACCGCCTTTCCCAAGGAATTCGCTATCCTGCAGAACAATCTGGCCACGGCCTTCCTGTCGATGCCGTTTACCGACGAGTCGGGCAAATTGCGCGAGGCGTTGGCTGTTCAGGCATTCGAGGAAGCGCTGCGTGTCGTTACATTGATCGACCAGCCGGTCGAGTATGCGATGCTCCAGAACAACCTCGGCAATGCGCTGCAATATGTGTCTTCGGCGCACCGGGTCGAGAACGGCTTTCGCGCGCTCGAGGCCTATGACGAGGCGCTGAAGGTTCGCACTTTTCGCGACATGCCCGAGGCCTATGCCAACACCATCGCCAACAAGGCGAACTGCATGGCGAACCTGCCCGACGATCCGGCGAACCCCGAGGCGGGAAACCCGCGCAACGTCGCGGCGGCGGTGGCCCTGCTGCGCGAGGCCAAGGGCATATTTGTCGCCCGCGGGGTCGAGGACAAGGCGCAAGCGGTTGCCGAGGCGATTACCGAACTTTCGTCGCACCTCGCTCCCCACGGCGCGTTCGCGCCCAACGCCATGCACTGACCACACCGAAAAAGCTCGAAGAAGGAGACCATCGCTTGATCATACTTGCTGCATTGGCCGCAGGATGCCTCGCTGCGCCGCTTGCTGGAGCCGTGGGCGGTGTCGCGGTCGGAAAGTCAGCGCTTGGAACCGAACTCGCCGCCTATATGGGCGGCCTTTACGGTGCAATCGCCGGTGGGGTGGCCGTCGTCGCGACCATCGTCGTTCTGTCGCTGACCTGAGGGAGGGCCGCACATGTTCGCCATGGCTATGAATTCTGCGAAGCTCTTCTTCGCCGGAAAGCTGTTCAAGAACAATGGACAGGTGATCCTCCAGTTCGCTCTCGGTTCCATTGCGGGAATCGTTGTCGGCGTCGGGGTCGGTCAAATCGCCCCCATCTGGGCGGCTGCACTTGCTGCGGGAGGCGTGACCGGACTGATCCAGCCTCTCCTCCTCAAGAACGTGAAGTACGCGTGATCTAATGCCTGACAGCGGCGCCCCCGAGCACAGTGATCGTCCCGGCCTCGACCGGCTCTTGGGCGATCTCAATGCGCTCGAGGCGCTGGCCGAGGGCTGGGACGATGCGGCGCGGATTGGGGCCAGGGCGCAGGCTGCAGCAATCGACGCGCTGAACGCCGAAGCGTTCCGGCGAATGATCAGCGCGCTGAAGTCCCAAGACGGCTTCGGCAAGGCGCTGGTCGATGCGGCGCGCGACGAAGTCGTCTATGCCGTCCTGCGCCGGCACGGTATCCTAAAGCCGTCGCTGCATGAAAGGGTCGAGGCCGCGCTGGAAACAGTGCGCCCTATGCTGGCCAGCCACGGCGGCAATGCCGAGGTCGCCTCGGTCGAGGGCAACCGCGCCGAGATCCGCTTTTTGGGTGCCTGCGACGGCTGCCCGGCCTCGCAACTCACATTCTATGCCGGCGTCAAGAAGGCGATCGAGGATCATGTGCCCGAGATCACCGAAGTGCGCCAGGTCAAGGGGCTGGGCGGCGGTGGTGCCGACACGGTGCATTTCACCTCGCCCTTTGCCGAGACGCTGGGGGGCAGCTGGATCAACGCGCTCAATCTGGCGAAGCTGCCGGATGGTACGACGCTGTTCGAGACCGTCGGCGGTGAATCGGTGATCTTTGCGCGGCAGGGCGATCTGGTGACCTGTTTTCGCAACGCCTGCGCGCACATGGGGCTCGAGATGACCGAGGGTGCCGTCGAGGCGGGCATCCTGACCTGCCCTTGGCATGGTTTCCGCTATGCGCTGGAAAGTGGCGAATGCCTGACCGCGCCCGAAGTGCAGTTGCACGCGCATGCGGTGCGGGTGATCGGCTCGCACATCCAGGTCAGGATCGTGCCATGAAGGTTTCGCTCGCGCCCTCGTTTGCGCCGGTCAAGGCCGAGGGCACGGTGACAAATGGTCCCCCGCTCCTCGACCCCTCGGGCGCGCAGGTGATCTTGGGATCGGATGGCGGGCTGCTGGCCGACCCGATTACCCCGGCTGCGCATCGCCTGTTCGGGCCGCGTGGCGTCTGCCTGCATCCCGACGGCTCGTTCTGGGTCGCCGATACCGGGCACCATCGGCTGCTGGGCTGGCGCAAGCTGCCGGACCGCGACGACCAGCCGGCCGATATCCTGTTCGGCCAGCCCGCCTTTGGCCGCGAGGGGCGCAATGCCAAAGGGTCGGTGACCGCCGCCACGCTGAACGTGCCGACCGGCATCACCGCCTTTCGCGGCGGCCTGGCGGTGGCGGATGCCTGGAACCACCGGGTGCTGATCTGGCACCGCCTGCCCGAGGGACCGGACAGCCCGGCCGACATCGTGCTTGGTCAGGCCGATGCGGCGTCGGCGCTGGCCAATCGCGGCGCGGATGCGCCGGGACCTCAGACGCTTCACTGGCCCTATGGCCTGTCCGAAATCGACGGCAGGCTGGTCGTCTGCGACACCGGCAACCGCCGCCTGCTGGTCTGGAACGATCCGGTCGAAACCGGACAGCCCGCCGATCTGGTGCTGGGTCAGGACTGTTTCACCTGCCGCGACGAGAATGCGGGTGGGCCAGTCTCGGCCCGTTCCATGCGTTGGCCCCATATGGCCACCGGCTGGCGCGGCGGGCTGGCGGTCGCGGATGCGGGCAACAATCGCGTCATGGTCTGGTCCAGCTTTCCCCAAGCCAATGGTCAGCTTGCCGATTCCCTCGTAGGCCAAGCTAGGATGACTGATTGCGACCTGAACCGGGGCGCCTATTACCCGTCGTCGCTAGCGGTCAACATGCCCTATGCGCTCGGGGTGCTGGGCGACCGGCTGATTGTCGGGGATACAGCCAATTCGCGGCTGCTGGGCTTTGCCGCGGCCGGCTTTGCGGCCGAGGCCGGTTGGTTGACCGGCCAGCCTGATTTCGCCTCGAAGGGCGACAACCGCTGGGGGCTGGCCATGCGCGACAGCCTGTGCTGGCCCTACGGCCTCTCGGTCCGTGGCAGCACGGTCGCCGTGGCCGACAGCGGCAACAACCGCGTGCTGATATGGGAATCCGCGCCATGACCGGCGCGCGCCTGACCGTGCGCGGGCAGGTCCAGGGCGTGGGCTTCCGGCCCACGGTCTGGCGGCTGGCGTGCGAGATGGGGCTGGCGGGTGACGTGAAGAACACCGCCGAGGGCGTGGTGATCCGGCTCTGGGGCGAGGGGCTGGACAGCTTTCCGGGCCGGCTGCACGCCGCCCTGCCGGCGCTGGCCCGGATCGAGGAGCTGCGCGTCGAGCCCCTGGACGATGCGCCGCCTTTGGGTTTTGCCATCGTCGCTTCGGAGGCGCTCGGTACGATGCGCGGCTCGGTGACGCCCGATGCCGCGACCTGCCCCGATTGTCTGGCGGAGATCCGCGATCCGTTCCAGCACCGCTACCGCTATCCCTTCACCAATTGCACCAATTGCGGCCCTCGCTTTTCCATCGTGACCGGGGCGCCCTATGACCGAGCCCGGACGACGATGGCGCCGTTTGACCTGTGTGAGATCTGCGCAGGAGAATATGCCGACCCCACAGACCGGCGTTTTCATGCCCAACCGATCGCCTGCGGCCGCTGCGGCCCGCAGATCTGGATCGAGAAGCTCGGCCCCGGCGCGGTCAATCACGAAGCCTTTTCGATGCTCGATGACATCGACGCCACCGGCGGCATGATCCTGAACGGCCATATCGTCGCGATCCGCGGCCTGGGCGGCGTGCACCTGGCTTGCGATGCAACCAATGCCGCCGCCGTCGCCGAATTGCGCCGCCGCAAGGGGCGCAATGGCAAGGCCTTTGCGCTGATGGCCCGCGACCTGGGCGTGGTTCGCGAATTCTGCCAGATTTCCGAGGCCGAGGCCGCAGCCCTGTCGGGCCCAGAAGCGCCGATCGTGCTCCTCAAATCGTTGCCGAACGCCCTGCCCGAGGCCATCGCGCCGGGGCTGGACCGGCTTGGAGTGATGCTGCCCTACACGCCGTTCTATCACCTGATCCTGCGCCGAATCGGCCGCCCCGTGGTGATGACCAGCGGCAATCCTTCAGGCCAGCCTCAGTGTATTGGCAATCAGGAAACCCGCGACCGGCTGTCCGCCATCGCCGACTTTGCCTGCCTGCACGACCGCGAGATCGCCAACCGCATCGACGATTCCGTGGTGCGGGTGGACCTTGGCCGGATGCGCGTGCTGCGCCGGGCACGCGGCTTTGCTCCGGCTGGCCTGCCACTGCCGCCCGGCTTTTCGCGCGCGGCGCAGGTGCTGGCGATGGGCGGAGAGCTGAAGAACACCTTCTGCCTCGTCAAGGACGGCCAAGCGATCCTATCGCAGCACATGGGTGATCTCGAGGATGCCGCCACCCATGCCGACGCCGCGCGGAACCTGGCACTCTACACCCGGCTGTTCGACCATGCGCCGAGCGTGATCGCGGTCGACCTGCATCCGCAATACCTGTCCACCCAGGCCGGGCGGGCGCTGGCCGGCGGTCGTCCGGTGATCGCTGTGCAGCACCATCACGCCCATGTCGCCGCCTGTCTCGCCGAGAACGGCCGCCCGTTGGATGCGCGCCCGGTCCTTGGCATCGCTCTTGACGGCAGCGGCCTTGGCGATGACGGCACGCTCTGGGGCGGCGAGTTTCTGATCTGCGATTATCGGCGCTATGCGCGGGTCGGATCGTGCAAGCCGGTGGCACTGCCCGGCGGGGCAGCGGCGATCCGTGAGCCCTGGCGCAACGCCTATGCGCATCTGATGGCGGAAATGGGCTGGGCCGAATTCGCGATGAATTTCGACGGGCTCGAGATCTTCCGCAGGCTTTCCGCGGCGCCGCGCGCGACTCTGGATGCGATGATCGCGCGTGGCACGAATGCGCCGGTGTCGACCTCCTGCGGGCGACTCTTCGATGCGGCCGCCGCCATCGCGGGCCTGGCCTGGGAGGCGCAGGATTACGAGGGCGAGGCCGCGATGCGCTTCGAGGCCGCGATCGACGCCGCCGCGATGGCAGAGCCTGACGACATGGCCTATCCGTTCAGCATTCCGCTGACGGGGGGCAAGGGCATTCCCTATATTGAGCCGCTGGCGGTCTGGCGGGCAATGCTCGGCGATCTGATCCTAGCCACCCCGATCGGTGTCATAGCGGCCCGCTTTCACCGCGGGCTGGCGCAGGCCGTCGTGCGGATGGCCGAGCGCATCACCGAAGATACCGCCATCGACACCGTCGCCCTGTCGGGCGGCGTGTTCCAGAACGCGACATTGTTCGCGCTGGTCCATCACGGACTCGAAGCCCGCGGGCTGACGGTTCTCAGCCACGCCCGAACCCCCGCGAACGACGGGGGACTAGCAGTTGGCCAGGCCGTTGTGGCCCTGGCCGTCAGCCAAACGGAGGAAACCCCATGTGCCTTGGAATCCCAGGCCGGATCGTAGAAATCACCGATGCCCGCCGAAAGCTAGCGACAGTCGAGGTGATGGGTGTCCGCCGTCAGGTCAACGTCGCTTGCATCTTGAAAGACGAGCCGATCGAATCGCTGATCGGCACCTGGTCCCTGATCCATGTCGGCTTTGCCATGAGCCGGATCAACGAGGAAGAGGCGGCGCTGACGCTTGACGTCCTGCGCCAGCTTGGCGAGGCGCAGGCCGAGATCGAGGCGATGCAGGCCTCGGAGACGATGTTGGCATCATGAACTACACAGACGATTTCCGCGACCCCATCGCCGCGCGCGGCGTGCTGGCCGCCATTGCCCGCGTCACCGACGAGATCGGTGCCACCCGCGAAAAACCCGTCCACATCATGGAGATCTGCGGCGGGCATACCCATGCGATCTTTCGCTACGGTCTCGACAAGCTGACGCCGCCGGGGCTGGAGTTCATCCACGGGCCGGGCTGCCCGGTCTGCGTCCTGCCAATGAGCCGGATCGACGAATGCGTCGAGATCGCCGAACGGCCGGGCGTCATCATGACCACCTTCGGCGATGCGATGCGGGTGCCGGGGCATCGCAAGTCTCTGATCCAGGCCAAGGCCGACGGCGCCGACATCCGCATGGTCTATTCGCCGCTCGACGCGCTGGAACTGGCCCGGCGCCACCCCAACCGCGAGGTGGTGTTCTTCGGCCTGGGGTTCGAGACCACCACGCCCTCAACCGCGCTGACCATCCTGCAGGCGGCAGCGGACGGGCAGACCAATTTCTCGGTGTTCTGCAACCACATCACCGTGCCACCGCCCATCAAGGCGCTGCTCGACGATCCGTACATGATCCTCGACGGCTTTGTCGGGCCGGGACATGTCTCGATGGTGATCGGGGTGCGGCCCTATGACTTCATCGCCCGCGACTATGGCAAGCCGATCGTGGTGGCAGGGTTCGAGCCGCTGGACCTGCTGCAATCGGTGCTGATGGTGCTGGAACAGATCCGCGACGGCCGCGCGGAGGTGGAAAACCAGTATTCCCGCGTCGTGCCGGATGACGGCAACCCGGTCTCGATCGCCGCCTGCGCCGAGGTCTATGAGCCACGGCCCAGTTTCGAATGGCGCGGCCTGGGCGAGATCGACGCCAGCGGCGTGCGCATCCGCGCCGCCTATGCCGCCTGGGATGCCGAGGTCAAGTTCGGAATCGGCTACAGCAAGGGGCCGCGCATGGTGGCCGAGCCCGATGGCTGCAGCTGCGGCGATGTGATGACCGGCCGGATCAAGCCGCATGCCTGCCCGCAGTTCGGCAAGGGTTGCACGCCCGAAATGCCGCTGGGCGCGCTGATGGTCAGTTCCGAGGGGGCCTGCGCTGCCTATTTCCAGTATGGCGGGCTGCGGCTGGAGGAGGCGCTGTGAATGAGCGGCTGCGTCCCCCCCGGCGCGTCGTCGCAGACCGGGTGACGCTAGCCCATGGCGGCGGCGGCAAGGCGATGCGTGATCTGATCGAGGATGTGTTCACCTCGGTCTTCGCGCCGCCGGGGATGGAGGATCAGGCACGGCTGATGCATCCGTCGCTGCTGGAGCCGGGCGCGCAACTTGCCTTCACCACCGACAGCTTCGTCGTCTCGCCGATGGAATTTCCCGGCGGGGACATCGGCACCATCGCGGTCTGCGGCACGGTCAACGACTTGGCCGTTGGCGGCGCGCGGCCGCTGTGGCTGTCAGCCGCCTTCATCATCGAGGAGGGGGTCGAGATCGCCACCCTCCGCCGCATCGCCCGCTCGATGCAGACCGCCGCCGAGGCCGCCGGGGTGCGCATCGTCACCGGCGACACCAAGGTGGTGGGCCGGGGTTCGGGCGACGGCGTCTTTGTCACCACCGCCGGTGTGGGCGTGATCCCGCCCGGCCGCGATTTGATGGCGGGCAATGTCCGGCCCGGCGACGTGGCAATCGTCAATGGCGTACTCGGCGATCATGGCGCTGCCATCCTTGCCGCACGCGGTGACATGGCGCTGACCACCGATGTCATATCGGATTGCCGGCCTCTGAACCTTTTGATGGAGGCGGTGCTGGCCGCCGCGCCCGATCTGCGCTGCGCGCGCGATGCCACCCGTGGCGGACTTGCCTCGGCCCTGAATGAGATCGCCGATGCCGCCGGGGTCGGGGTCGTGATCGCCGAGACCGACTTGCCGCTGCGCGCCGAGGTCAAGGGGGTGTGCGAAATCCTCGGGCTCGATCCGCTCTATCTGGCCAACGAGGGCACGCTGGTGCTGTTCGTGCCGCCTGAGCAGGCCGAGGCGGCCTTGGCCGCAATGCAAGGCACGGCGGCCGGTGTCGGGGCCTGCATCATCGGACAGGCCACGGCCGCCCATCCGGGAACCGTGGTCATGAAGACCGTCTTTGGCGGCGGACGGATCGTCGACATGCTCGTCGGCGAACAATTGCCGCGCATCTGCTGACCAATCCAACGAGAGAGGAAACGACCATGACCAAACATTTGACGCGCGGACTGGCTGCCGTGTTTGCCCTTTTGCCTGGTGTGGCACTGGCGCATCCCGGCCACGCCGCTCCGGCGTCCCATAGCCATTGGGAACTCGCCGCCGTGGCAGCGCTGGCGCTAGCCTCGGTGACGGCTCTGCGGCAGATCCGGCGGCAATAGGCGACTGGCGGGGGCGTCCGCGGTCCGCATACACGGACGGAAAGCAGATCAGAATGCATGAGCTTGGCATGGCCCGCAGCATCGCCGCGATCGTCGGCGAACACGCACGGGGCCGCCGGGTGCGTGGCGTGCGCGTTGCAATTGGCCCGCAGGCCTGCATCGAGCGGCAGGCGTTGGCCTTCTGCTGGGACATCGTGACGGAAGGCACCGCCCTTGCGGGCGCCACCCTCGGCTTCGTCGAGGCCGAGGGTGAGACTTTCACAGTCAAAGACTACGAAATTAGGGAGGACGCGTGATGTGCGGAATATGCGGCTGTGCCGATCCGACGAACCAGGTGACGATGACCGACATGGCCAGCGGCAAGACCAGCCTGCTGCGCACCGGCCCGGCGACAGAAGTCCCGGTAGGGCTTTCGGCGGCTGAGGCGCATGCGTTTGCCCATGCACATGGCCTGCCGCATGATCATGACCACGGGCACGCGCATGACCATGATCATGCCCACCCGGATGACCATGGCCATGACCACGGGAATCAGAGCCAGGCCATGGGGACTGCGCTGCATGGCGGTGCCGTCGCGCTGGAAACCGCGATCCTGGCCAAGAACGACGCCATCGCGCAGCGCAACCGGGGCTGGTTCGAAGGTCGCGGCGTGCTGGCCTTGAACTTCGTGTCCTCGCCGGGCGCGGGCAAGACGGCGCTCCTTGAGGCAACGATCCGGGCGCTGGCGGCGCAGGTTACGATCGCGGTGATCGAAGGCGACCAGATGACCAGCAACGACGCCGAGCGTATCCGCGCCGCCGGTGCTGCCGCGATCCAGATCAACACCGGCGCGGGGTGCCACCTCGAGGCGGACATGGTGGCCGAAGCAACTCGCTCGCTCAATCCGCCTCCGGGCAGCCTCCTTCTGATCGAGAATGTCGGCAACCTTGTCTGCCCGGCCATGTTCGATTTGGGCGAAGCGATGAAGATCGCCGTGATCTCGACCACCGAGGGAGAGGACAAGCCGTTGAAGTATCCTCACATGTTCCGCGCGGTAAAGATCGTGATCGTCAACAAGATGGACCTGGCGCCGCATGTCGGCTTCGACGAGGCTGCTTGTTGTAGCAACATTCGCACCGTGAATCCGACGGCCGAGATCATCTGCGTTTCAGCAAAGACGGGACAGAACTTGAGCGCCTGGCTTGCGAGATTGTTGCAGCTTAGATCTGATTTGAATACAATCTGAATTGTATTAGTAGTTTGGTTTGGTGTTGAATCTGATCGTTTATTATTGAATTTCTGCACAATTGTCCAAAAACGTCGCTTTCCCTGAGCCGATTTCAACGGTGGATTCTCGCCAAGGGTTAGCTCTAGGTTTCGTGGACAAAGCGTAGCCAGAATTTGACTGCGGCGATTGCGACGAATCCGAGGTTAGATTCTTGTCGTAGCGTCTGGCGCGCGCCGCCAGTTCCTGAGCTTGTTGAACGGGCGCTCGATCAGATTGATTGAAGGCTGCGAGCCCAACGAACGCCTGCGCAACGCAACGCTACTGAAGGAGGACGGGCAATAATGCGGAACCGCGCTTACACCCGACAGGTGGCAGGAATGGCGGCGTTGGCAGCCATGGCCTTGTCGGTCGGATCGCCTGTTGCCGAAGCTCATGAAGCGGTCGGCGTTGCCGGCGGCTTCATGAGCGGCTTCGCGCACCCGTTGTTCGGATGGGATCATGTGGCGGCCATGGTCGCCGTCGGTCTATGGGGGGCATTTCTCGGAGCGCCGGCGATCTGGCTCCTGCCGATCGTGTTTCCGCTGGTCATGGCCTTTGGCGCAGCGCTGGGCATCATCGGGGTCCCGTTGCCGGCGGTCGAGATCGGCATTGCGTTTTCGGCCGTCCTGCTCGGAGCCATGGTGGCCTTGGCTGCGCGGCCGCCGCTGGTCGGCGCTGCCGCGATCGTCGGACTCTTTGCAATATTCCATGGCCACGCCCACGGCACCGAACTGCCCGCCGCCGCCAACGCGCTTGCTTATGCAGCAGGTTTCGTCATCGCGACCGGTCTGCTCCATCTCATCGGGATTTCATTCGGCTTCACAACGCGTTGGAGTTGGGGGGCGCCGGCCGTGCGAACCGCGGGAGGCATCATCGCACTCGTTGGTGTGGGCTTCCTCTTGAAGGGAGTGGCATGATCCACTTCGTCTTGGCACTTGCATCGCTCATCGCGGCCGTCGAGCCGGCGCTGGCTCACGCGCCGATCGAGGGCATCGGCGTGTTCTATAACGGCATGCTGCATCTCTTGTTCGTCCCGTCGCAGCTGTTGGCGGTCACAGCGCTTGGCCTCTTGCTTGGGCAACATGCGCCGCAGCACAGCCGCTGCGGCTGGTTTGCTTTCGTCGCAGCATTTTGGTTCGGCCTCGCTGCGGGATATTGGGTCGGTCAGGGCGTTCCCCAGGCGATTTTTCTCGCCTTGGCTCTGATCGCGGGATTGATGGTCGCATTTGAGTGGGCCTTCGGGCTCGTCTTCATCGTCGCGCTGGCGACAGTTGTTGGCGTTGGCATCGGCCTGGACTCCACACCGGACGGCGCCCCGCATCGCGAGATGTCGTTGGCCCTTGCTGGAACTGCGGTCGGCGGCGTGCTGCTGTTGAGCTGTGTTGGGGGCCTGGCGTCCTGCTTCACCCGACCGTGGCAACGCATTGGAATCCGCGCCGCCGGATCGTGGCCCGCCGCAACCGCCGGTATCGTGCTCATGCTCGTCTGGGTCGGGCCTAAGGTCGCGGGATAGCGAGGCCGCCTTCGAGGCGCAGAGACCAAGACGTATCGACTTGGGCGCAGGTACAGGCTCCTGCGCGCTGACCGCAGCCTCACCCGGTCACCGCACCCGGGCCTCGGCTGATCCCCGTTCGGGGCGATATGGCGTCCACGACGCTTGTCAGCTGCGAAAGATCTGGCGGATCGAGCCGGGGCTGTCAGGATTTCCGTGTGCGGGCGGCGGGTTGAACATCAGGCCGCCATGGCCCTTGTGAAGCGCTCGCCGAAGATGACGGCGAATTGAGCCTTGGCCATCACCCACTCACGAGGCCCCATCTTCCACTCCTTTTCCGAGCGGTTCAAGACGAGGAAGAGGAGCTTCATTGCGGCCTCGTCGGTCGGGAAGTGGCCTCGGGCGCGCACGGCGCGGCGCAGCTTGGCGTTCAGCGCCTCGATCGCGATGGTGGTGTAGGCGAGCAGCGTGATCGCAGCTGAGATCCTGCCATCCAGGACACCGGTGCGAGCGATCGCCACCAGCGTCCCGAGCTGCTCAGGTGTCGCAAGCTTCTGGACCTGGGCCATCTCGGCTGCTTCGGGCGACCCACCTCGATCGTGGGGCGCTCGGGAGCCTTAACCCGCCGCAGCAGGTCCACGGTGAGCCCCGACTTCTCCTCGCGCACCGGCTCGGACGCCCAGTTCCACATTGACTTGACGGTTCGCAACGTGCCCTCGGCGGTCGGGATCCCGCGCTTCGAGATGGTCTCGATCGTGGCTGCGATCTCTGCACGTGAGATGGTCGCGATGTGCCGATCGAGGTACTCGTTGAACTCCTTCATGTGCAGCTTCTTGCGGTAGTCTGCAGCTGACTCTTAATCAGCGGGTCGTAGGTTCGAGCCCTACATCACCCACCACGGAACCTCTTAAAATCACAGACCTTGCCCTTCAGGGCCTTCGGCACGGCACCGGACCATGCGAGGCGATCCGGCTTTGCGCGGTTCGTCGCGTCTCGCGCCCACGCCTGCCGGACGAGCCGTGTGCAGACGGGTGGCGGCTACGGGGCGATCTTCTTCGCCTGCAAGGGAGCGCGGGCCGCACCGTCGAGGAACCGTCCTTTCAGCGCCGGCGGCGTCGCATCGTCGGCTGGAGCGAAGCCTTCCCGGGCATAGCTGGAATCGTTCCAGGCGATCACAATGTTGCGTCCGATGTCGATCGAGAAGCGTCCGGAGACGTCGTCGCCGAGATAAGGGCACTTGCCGATCAGGGCGTCATTCGAGGTGAATTGCACGATGCCTGATCGGAAGAAGTAATAGTAGTAGATCGATTGGCCCTCGGTGATTTGCCACCAGCCGAGCATCCAGTCGGGCACCGCGATCCCCTGCTGCGCACCGGCCTCGCCGAAATACAGATCGATGTCGATCCACCCGACGATCTTCTTGGGGTCGTAGTCGGTCGCACCCTTGACGCGCTTGATCATGTCGCATCCGGCCTTCTTGCCTCCTTGCCCGCCCGCCGCTCGCCAGAGCCGTTCGCCCTCGAAGTCGAGCGCGACGTCGACATGGAACGAGGCGTGGCGAAGGATGTCGCCATATTGTGGCCGGTTGCCGGCCGTCGAGAGCACCCAGGCCTGTGGCTTGCCGGCCTTCTTGACGATGCCCTCCAGGTCGAAGCCGCCCAGATAGGTCTTCGAGCCCAGCTTTGTGCCGTACCAGCCAGTGAAGCCGTTGCATCCCGTCATGATGCCGCCACCGGCCCAGTTGTCCGTCAGGCGCTTGTGGGTCAGTCCGGTCATCTCGGCGTATTTTGCCGCGGTCGAGCCGTTTGACGTGATGACAGTCGTGCTCGACGGCAATGCGCCATCGATGATCTCACGCGCCTTATCCCGAACCGCCGACATGCCGATTGCTCCCTCTCCGGACGCCGAAGCGACGCTCACGAATGAACGGCGCGTGGACGACGCTAGCGGCAGGGGCGGAAGCGTTCGTCATCCGAACGGAGGAGGCTCGGCGGCGGGGGCGTCGACGACGTCGGCGAGCCCGCGGCAGCCGTCGCTCGTTTCGTCCAAAGGGATGAGCGGCGTGACCGCTTGTGCCGCGCATGGCCTTCATATAACCGAAGTCCAAGAATTGGGCCTGACGTCCAGCAAGGCCCAGCAAGGGATTTGGGAGCACCGACGTGCAGGGCTTACTCCGGGTCAGCCGTGTCATCGACACGATCAACGAACAGATCGGCAAGAAGGTCGCCTGGCTGATCCTGCTGGCGGTCATCGTGGCGACCGTCAACGCCATCATCCGAAAGGTCTTCAACGTCTCGTCGAATGCCTGGCTCGAGCTGCAGTGGATGCTGTTCGGGGCCGTGTTCCTGATGTGCGCGGCCTGGACGCTGAAGGTGAAGGAGCACATCCGAATCGACATCGTGAACAGCATGCTGCCCAAGAGCGTGCAGCGCTGGATCGACCTGATCGGCCACACGCTGTTCCTGATGCCGTTCTGCCTGCTGATGATCTACCACTCCTGGCCGTTCTTCACGCGCTCCTATGCGATCAACGAACAGTCACTCTCGGCCGGCGGCCTGCCGCAATGGCCGGCCAAGGGGCTCGTCATCATCGGCTTCATCATGCTGGCGTTCCAGGGCGTCTCCGAGATCATCAAGCAGGTCGCGATCATGCGCGGGCATCTCGAAGACGACGAGACGCTGCGTGGCCACGCCGCCGCGGCTGAAGCCGAGGCGCATCGCCTGCTCGATGTCGCCAAGCAGCAGGGACTGGCCCCGTGAGCGATTCCAGAGACGTCCGGACACCTGCCATGACCACCACCCGCCTGCCTCGCGTCGCTGGCCTCCTGCTTGCGCTGACCCTGATCGCTTTCTTCGGCCTGCATACTGGCGATGCCCATGCTGCCGGGCTCGGCGATTTCCTGCGCGTCAACATGGCGCCGGTGATGTTTGCAGCCCTCGTCCTGTTCCTGCTGCTCGGCTATCCCGTCGCCTTCGCGCTGGCCGCCAACGGCCTGCTCTTCGCCATCGTCGGCATCGAGCTCGGGCTGTTCCAGGAGAACTTCCTGCAGGCCCTGCCGGAGCGCATCTACGGCACGATGAACAACGACGTGCTGCTGGCGATCCCGTTCTTCACCTTCATGGGCCTGATCCTCGAGCGCTCGGGCATGGCGGAAGATCTGCTGGACACGATCGGCCAGCTGTTCGGGCCCGTCCGCGGCGGCCTTGCCTATGCGGTGATCTTCGTGGGCGCGCTGCTCGCTGCGACGACGGGCGTCGTCGCGGCCTCGGTGATCTCGATGGGGTTGATCTCGCTGCCGATCATGCTGCGCTACGGCTATGACCGGCGCCTCGCCTCGGGCGTCATCGCGGCGTCGGGCACGCTGGCGCAGATCATTCCGCCTTCGCTCGTCCTGATCGTGCTGGCCGACCAGCTCGGCCGTTCGGTCGGCGACATGTACGAAGGCGCTTTCATTCCCGGCCTCGTCTTGTCAGCGATGTACGCCGGCTACGTCTTTCTGGTCACGATGGTCTATCCAAAGCGGGCTCCAGGCTTGCCGCCGGACGCGCAGACGCTGCGCGATGCGGACGGCCAGACGCGGCGGCGGTCCCTGCTCGTCCTCACGATCATCTCCTTCGGCTTCGCCTATGCCTGCATGAAGCTCTTCACGAAGGTTCAGGCTGGGGCCGATTTCGTCATCCTGACGATGTCGATCGCCGTCGGCGCGTCTTTCGTGATCGCGATCCTCAACAAGATCCTGAGGCTTAACCTGCTGTCGCGCATGGCCGAACAGGTCGTGTTTGTGATGGTGCCGCCGCTGGCGCTGATCTTCCTGGTGCTGGGCACGATCTTCATCGGCGTTGCCACGCCGACCGAGGGCGGCGCCATGGGCGCCGCGGGCGCGATCCTGCTGGCCTTTGGCAAGAAGCGCATGACCTTCGACCTGCTCAAGCAGGCGACGGAGTCGACGGCAAAGCTCTCGGCCTTCGTGCTGTTCATCCTGGTCGGCGCGCGCGTGTTCTCGCTGACCTTCTACGGCGTCAACGGCCATGTCTGGGTCGAGCATCTGCTGGTCGGCCTGCCCGGCGGCGCGACCGGCTTCCTCATCGTCGTCAACGTGATGGTGTTCCTGCTCGCCTTCTTCCTCGACTTCTTCGAGCTCGCCTTCATCATCGTGCCGTTGCTCGGGCCTGCGGCCGACAAGCTCGGCATCGACCTGATCTGGTTCGGCGTCATCCTCGGCGTGAACATGCAGACCTCGTTCATGCACCCGCCCTTCGGCTTCGCGCTGTTCTTCCTGCGCTCGGTCGCGCCGAGGGACCGCTACCGCGACAAGGTGACGGGCAATATGATGGAGCCGGTGACGACCGCCCAGATCTACTGGGGCGCGGTGCCGTTCGTGGTGATCCAGTGCGTCATGGTGGCGCTGGTGGTGATCTTCCCGCAGATGGTGATGCACTACAAAGCGTCAGCGGTTCAGCTGGATCAGAAGGCGATCGACAAGCAGTTCGACTCGATCCAGATCCCGGGCTTGGGCGGGTCCGGCGGATTGGGCGGCTTCGACCTGAACGCTCCGCCGACCTTCAAGTAGCGGCGCACACGGCTTTGACGACACAAGACGCCGGCCCTTGGGCCGGCGTCTTGTTTTTTTGGGGCAGACGGGACAGTGGCCGCATCAGCGGACCTTTGCCGACCCTGTCGCGTTGATCCTCGAACGGAGGAACGACGTATGACTGATCTGACCATGGACCCAGCCGGAGCCGGCGGCGCGCCGACGATGCCAAACCCGCCGCAGGAAGCGCCGCCCCTGACGCCGACGGAGGTGCCACCTGCGCCGCCGGTCGAGATGCCGCCAGACGAAGCACCGCAGGGCATCCCGACCGAGCCGCCGCCCGAGCTGCCTCCCAACGCACCCCCTGAAGCGCCGCCGGCAACGCCTTACGACATGCCGCCCGACCGCGGCCCGCGCGAGCCGCTGGAGTAGGCGGGACTGGGAGCAGCGGGCTCAGACCGGCGGAGCGTTGCCGCTGCCGATGTCCCAGTAGAGCCCCGCCATCAAGCCCAGTGCCTCGCGCGCAATCGCGGTGGGCATGTGCTCGTCGGGCGCATGCTGCGAGCAGCCGGGGTAGGAGTGCGGCACCCAGATCGTCCGAAGGCCGAGAATCTCGGCGAAGATGTCGTTGGGCAGGGAGCCACCGAGATTGGGCAGCAGCGCGGGCTTCTTGTTGGTGCTGCCCGCGATCGAGTCGACCGCAAACGCGACCCAAGGATCCTCCGGGTCGAGCCGCGTCGCGCCGAAGCGCTCGGCGCCGGGCATGATGATCTCGACCATGGGGAAGCCGTGGCGATCGAGATGGCGGCGCAGCGCGGGGACGACGTCCTTCGGCTCGATGCCGACGACGAAGCGCAATGCGCAGCGCGCCCATGCGCTCGGCGGCACCGCATTGACCGGCGTCTCGGGCACGCCTGCCTTCATCGCCAGGACGTCGAAGGAGCACCAGCCGAAGACCTGCTCGGCCGGCGACAGGCCGGGCTCGCCCCAATCGGGATCGATCCGGGGGCCATCGGGGCCGCCGTCGACGACGCAGTCGGCGACGGCCTCGCGCACGGCGCGGGGCAATTCCTTCGGCACCCATTCATGGATGCGGATCTGGCCGGTGGGGGAGGTGATCGAGGCGATCGCATGAGCGAGCTGGATCGCCGGATCGGAGAGGATGCCGCCCCAATTGCCGGAATGGTGCCCGCCTTCGCGGGCGACGATCTGGAGGTCGAAGGTGATGACGCCACGCGCACCGAGGAAGACCGTGGGGCGCTCGGCATTCAGGCGCGGTCCGTCGGAGGCGATCAGGACGTCCGAGCGGAACAGCTCGGCCTCGTCGGCACAGAGCTCGCGCAGGCCCGGCGAGCCGGATTCCTCGCCCATCTCGATCAGGTATTTGGCGTTGAAGCCGAGCTTGCCGCGTGATTCAAGAACGGCGCGCAAGGCATTGATGTTGATGACGTGCTGGCCCTTGTTGTCGACCACGCCGCGGCCATACCAGCAGTCGCCGCGCTCCGTCAGCGTCCAGGGCGAGAGACCCTCGCTCCACTGCGCATCCAGCCCGCGAATGACGTCGCCATGGCCGTAGCCGAAGATCGTGGGCAGGCTTTCGTCCTCGATACGCTGGGCAAAGAGGAAGGGACCCTTGGCTTTCGGATGGGTCAGGATACGGCATTCGAAGCCGAGGCTTTCGAAGAGCGGGCGCATCTCGCTGTCTAGATAATCGACGAGGACCGGCGCGCGGTCCGGGTTCTGGCTTTCTGTCGGCATCGCGATGAGCCGCGCCAGGTCGCGCTTGAAGGCGCCGGTGTCGAAATAGTCCTGGGCATGCGCGATGGCCTGGGCGCGGGTCATGGAAGCTCGCTATCTGTCTTGCGTTGGGGAGAGGGCTGGATCGTTGCCGATCGCACCTGCCATTGATACTGCCATGCGCATGCACGGATCGGCCACAGGATACGGCGCGCAGGGGATGCGCGCATGATGACGGGCGAGGCCGGCCTGATGGTGCCGCATGCGCACCAGACCGTGGCTGCGGATGCGATCCTGGCGGCGCGAGCGGCCGGTGCGCCGGGCTTCCTGCTTGGGGACCTGACGGGGCTCGGCAAGACGCTCTCGGCCTGGCTCGCGCTCTCGGCGATGCAAGAGCAGGAGATCCTGGTGATCTGCCCGAAGGGCGCGATCCCGCAATGGCGGCGGACGATGGCGCTGTCGGGGCTGCCGGCGAAGCGCGTGACGCTGATGAATTTCGAGAAGACCAAGTCGCTCTTGGCGCCGCCCGCGGATTCCAAGAAGCGTTCGGTCCGGGCGAAGAACAACGAGCTTGCCAAGCTCGGTACGCCCAAGCGCCTCTGGCCGCTGGTGGTGATCGACGAGGCGCACCGCATCCGCAATCCGAACTCGCAGCAGGGCATGGTCTGCCGGCAGATGGCGGCCGCGGCCAGCTTCACGATCTATATGAGCGCCACCGCCGGCCAGTCGCCGCATGAGCTGTCCTATCTCGGGCCCATGCTGGCGCGGGCGGCCGGCATGCCGAGCGCCGATCTCGACGGATTCCGGGTGTTGATGAAGCAGCTCCGGATCGGCCGGGCCAAGGGGCGCTGGAAGAACTGGAGCTGGGAGCCCAACGAGGCCGACCGCAAGGTGATGGCGGACCTGCTCTATCGCGGTGCAAGGGCCATCGGCCTGCGGCGGCGGCCGGAGGAGATCGCCGGCTGGCCCGAGGTCCAGCGCGAACTGGCTCCCGTCTCGCTCGATGTCGCCGCGCGCAAGCTCTACGACGCGACCTGGCGTGAGTTCCGCCGCGAGCTCGGACTGGCCGGCGGCTCGACGCGCAAGCCGCAGGGCTGGGCGGCTGATCTGCGCTTTCGCCAGAAGGCGAGCCTGCTGCGGATACCCGGCACGGTCGATTTTTGCGATGATCTGCTCGGGAATGACGAGCAGGTGGCGGTTTCCGTCGCCTTCCTCGAAACCAGCGCGATGCTGGCCGAGTCGCTGCGCGGGCGGGGCTGGCGCGTCGGCGAAATCAATGGCGAGCGCTCGGGCACCGTCAACGAGGAGACGCGGATCGCTTTCCAGACCGGGCAGCTCGACGCGGTGATCTTCACCGTCACCGAATCGATCTCGCTGCATCGGGGCGAGATGCCGGGCGGCGAGCGCGAGCGGTCGCTGGTGGTCCACGACATGCGCCACAGCGCGATCCAGCTCCAGCAGATCGAGGGCCGCTGTCACCGCGACGGCCAGCACGCGACGATCTTCTACGCCTATGCCGAGGATACGGTGGAGGAGGCGGTGGCTGGCACCGTGATCGCGCGCATGGCGGCGATGGAGGGGTTGGCGGGCGACGATACGCGGCTGCTGGAGGCGATCGCCGGGGTCGTCGAGGCGCGGGCTGCGGCCTGAGAGCGGGAACAAGCACGGCGATCTCCGGTTCAGTCTCTCGGCCCGACTAGCGGCCAACAGCCTGAAAGTTCACCGATGCCGGATGCGCCGCAGCGCCGCGAAACCCCTCTCGCCACCTCGTCCGACGTGCCGCGTGCGACCTATCGCCTGCAGTTCCACAAGGACTTCCCGTTTTCGGCTGGCCGCGATCTTGCGCCCTATCTCGCGGAACTCGGCATCAGCCATGTGTATGCCTCGCCGATCCTGACCGCGCGGGCGGGCTCAATCCATGGCTACGACGTCGTCGATTACGATGCGATCAATCCCGAGCTCGGCGGGGAGGCCGCGTTCGAGCAGATGGCGGCTGCGCTGCGGGGGCAGGGCATCGGCATCATCCTCGACATCGTGCCCAACCACATGGCCGTCGGCGGCAGCGACAACAGGCTCTGGCTCGACCTGCTGAAGCACGGCCGCAACAGCGCCTATGCCGACTGGTTCGACGTCGATTTCGAAACGCCTGATCCACAGCTCACTGGGAAGGTGCATGCGCCTTTCCTGGGCGAGCCCTATCGGGAGGTGCTGGCGTCCGGCGCCCTGTCGCTGGTCATCCATGATGGCGGCTATGCCGTCTCCTATGGCGAGCATCTCTTCCCGATCCGCCCGGAAGACCAGGCCGAGATCGCGGCCGCCGGGGTCGATGCCTTCCGCGATGCAGACCGCCTCGATGCCTTGCTCTCGCGCCAGAACTTCGTGCTCGACTGGTGGCGCAATGCCGGCGACCGGATTAACTGGCGCCGCTTTTTCGACGTCACCCAGCTCGCCGCCGTCCGGATGGAGGAGCCTGCAGCCTTCGCAGCCCAGCATGCCGTGGCGCTGGGGCTCTACCGGGACGGGCTGATCGAGGGCCTGCGGATCGACCACATCGACGGGCTGGCCGATCCGGCGGCGTATTGCGCCAATTTGCGTCGCCATCTCGACACCCTCCAGCGGCAGCGTCCGGAAGGGCTAAGGGAAAGCCGCGCCTTGCTGCTCGTCGAAAAGATACTGGCTCCGGGCGAGCGGCTGCCCGGCGGTTGGGATGTCGACGGTTCGACCGGCTACGATTTCATGGACCAGGTCTCGGCGCTCCAGCACGACCCTGCTGCGTCGGGATCGCTTTCGGCTCATTGGGCGGTGCTCAGCGGGCGGCCGCGTGATTTCCATCCCGAAGAGGAAATGGCACGCCACGAAGTGCTATCGCATGCCTTCGACGGTCAACGCGAGCGGCTGGTCGATGCCCTCGAGGAAGCCGGCGCCGCGCAGCGCGACGCCGAGGGTCTGACCCGATCGGCCCTGCGGCGCGCTGTCACCGCCCTGACCGCGCAGATGCGGGCCTATCGCAGCTATGCCACGGGGCGCGACGACGGGGTAGGAGCCGGAGAGGCGGTGCAGGCAGCGCTCACCGCGGCTCTGTCGGGCCCTGTCGCGGATGCGCCTGCCCTGCGTTTCGTGGCCTCTGTCATCGCGGGCGAAGGCGCAGAAACGCAACGGCCTGCACGGATCACCGCGATCCGGCGCTTCAACCAGCTCGCGGCACCGCTTGCCGCCAAGGCTGTGGAGGACACCGCATTCTATCGCTACGGTCGACTGCTCTCGCGCAACGATGTCGGCTTCGATGCGCAGCGGCTCGGGATGGGGCCGGACGCGTTTCATGCCCTGATGCGCCAGCGCGCCGATGGAGCGCCCGACAGCATGCTGGCGACGGCGACCCATGATCACAAGCGCGGCGAGGATGTGCGCGCGCGACTGGCTGTGCTGAGCGAGATTCCCCGGGAGTGGATGGCGGCAACGCAGCGCTGGCGCCAGCTGGCCGAGCCCATCCGGCCCGACGGTCTCGACCCGGCCGACGAGCATATGTTCCAGCAGATGCTGATCGGCGCCTGGCCGCTCGGGCTCGCAGCCGACGATGCTGCAGGGCTCGACCAACTGGCCGGCCGTCTCGGAGGCTGGTGGCGCAAGGCGTTGCGCGAGGGCAAGCTGCGCTCGAGCTGGGCTGCGCCGAACGAGGGCTATGAGGAACAGGCGCTGCAGTTCGCCACGGATGCCTTGAATCCTGCCAAGGCCGGAGATTTCCTGCGCGCCGTGGCCGCATTTGTCGGACGCATCGAGCGGCCGGGCGCGCTGAACGGGCTCGTGCAAATGGCACTGCGCTGCACGGCGCCGGGCTTTCCCGACAGCTATCAAGGTACGGAATTCTGGGATTTCAGCCTGGTCGATCCCGACAACCGCCGGCCCGTCGATTTCGCCGCGCGCAAGATCGCTCTGGCGCAGCATCTCTCGCTCGATCTCC
The DNA here is from genome assembly GCF_001298265.1 of Allobosea vaviloviae. GTDB lineage: Bacteria > Pseudomonadota > Alphaproteobacteria > Rhizobiales > Beijerinckiaceae > Allobosea > Allobosea vaviloviae_B. The sequence goes on from NZ_LGSZ01000009.1 coordinate 94,064, forward strand.
TGACGGAGAGCTGGCGCGACGGACGCATCAAGCAGGCGCTGCTGCGCAAGCTGCTGCGGTTCCGCCAGAGCGCACCGGCGCTGTTCGCGCAGGGCAGCTACGAGCCGCTGGAGGTCGAAGGTGCGCAAGCGGAGAACGCGCTCGCCTTCCTGCGGCGGGATGGCGATGCGGCCATGCTGGTCGTCGTCGCACGCTGCTGCGCCGAGGGCATGGGAGAGGGCGACGGACTGGTTCCCGGCGGCCACTGGTGGGGCGATACGCATGTCGCGCTGCCCGAAGCTGTCCGGCTGGGAGAGGCGGTGATCGGCCCCGAGATGCAGGGGCAGGGCGGACTTGCGGTCGGCGCCGCACTTCCGATCGTGCCGGTCGGGGTCTGGGCGCTCGAACGCGGCTGATCGCTTTCACGCCCGAACCTCCGCCGTCATCCCGGGCTTGACCCGGGATCCATTCCGGAACCTCACCGATCAGTGCTCCGGAATGGATCCCGGATTTCCGCTGCGCTTGCGTCCGGGATGACGGCGCGTTTGCGAGCGATGCAGCAGGGCTACGCCTCTCCCTCACGCGGCTGACCGAGATAGCCGAGCCGCCTGCGCACGACCTCGTCGTCGAGCAGCGTCGAGGCATCGCCGTCGAGCCTGTGGCGCCAGTTGGGCTTCTCCGTCGTGGTGCCCGGCACATTGGGCTGGGTCTCGATGCCGAGCGCGTCCTCGATCGGGAGCAGCTTCAGCGTGCAGGGTGTGCGAGCGATGTAACGGACCGCTGCATCGACCACCGGCGCGGTGTCCTGCGGGGCCGGGCGCTCGCCCTGCACGATGCCGGCTTGCTGGAAGGCGCCCCAGAGGATGCCGCGCTCCCAGGCGCGGACGCTCTGCTGATCGACGCCGTCATCGGCGGGCTCGATGTCCGCTCCGGCCCACCAGCCAGCGGTGGGGATGAGGTCGTGGGTGCTGGTGAGCGCGGCCGCGCCCGCGTCCCACTGGTCCGGCGGGATATAGCCGTGCTCGGTGCGCTCGAAACGCAGCACGCGCAGTCCCGCGACGCCCTGCTCGCGCAGATAGTCGCGGAAACCGTCGGGGAGCGTGCCGAGATCCTCGCCGATGACGATCGCCTTATGGCGCCAGGATTCGAGCGCGACCAGCCGGAACAGGGTCTCCGACGGGAAGGTGACATAGGCGCCGTCGAGTGCGCTCGCTCCTTCCGGCACCAGCCAGAGCCGGCTCATGCCCATGACATGGTCGATGCGGATGCCGCCGACATGCCGCAGGCTGGCCCGCAAGGTCTCGATGAACGGCGCAAAGCCCGATGCCGCGAGGCCGCGCGGCGAGAAGGTGGTCAGCCCCCAGCTTTGGCCCTCGGCGGAGTAGTAGTCGGGAGGCGCGCCGATGCTGAGCCCACCCAGAACCTCGTGCTGACGGCTCCAGGCATGGCTGCCCGAGCCGTCCATGCCGATGGCGAGGTCGGCGATCAGCCCGACTTTCATGCCTCCCTCGCGGCAGACGCGCTGCGCCTCGCCATAGGAGCGCGCGGTCAGCCATTGCAGGAAGATTTGGTAGGCGACCGCATCCTCATGCACGGCGGCGAAAGCTGCGACCTCCGGGCTGTCGGGGTCGCGATAGGGCGCGTCCCAGTTCCGCCAGCTCCAGGCCTTCGGGCCCTGCCGCAATTGCGCGGCGTGCAGAACCTCGAAAATGGCGTGCGATTTCAGCAGCGGCGAGGCTTCGGCCAGTGCGCGCTCGAACTCCATCCGGGCCGGCTCGGCAGCGGAACCGGGCTTGCGCAGGGCGTCGAAGAGCGCGCGCATCAGGCGCTGGCGCAGCGGCGTCGCCGCGAGCCAATCCACCTGCGCCAGCGCCGACAGCCTTGCCATCTCATCGCCGAGCCCGGCCTCGGTGATGACGTGCCGCACCATGTCCTCGGGCAGGACAGCGGCCGGGTTGGCGTGAAGCGGGTTGTAGAACAGCCGCGTCGAGGGCGAATAGGGGCTGAAATGACCGGCTTCCGCGCCATAGAGCGCATGAACCGGACTGATCGCCAGCGCATCGGCGCCGCGCGCGGCCGCCGTGCGGCCAAGCGATGCGACCCCGGCGAAATTCCCGATTCCGCCATCGTCCTGGCTGCGCAAGGAGTAGATCTGGGCGGCCAGGCCGAAGCCGGGCGCACCGCCGTTGAGATCGGCGAAGGTGATGCAACGCTCTGGGGCCGTGGCGACGGTGAAAGCGCCGTCCTCGGTATGGACGGTGTGATAGCCCGGTTCATCGAAGGCCGGCAGCATCAGCGCGCCGCCGAAGCCCTCTTCCGAGGTGACGACCCGGTGCGAGCCGCCTTCGAGCGTGACCTCGAAGCGAGTTCCCGCCGGCGCCGAAAGCGGCAGGCCGACCTGCCCGCCGACGCGAGCGGTCGTGAAGCGCGAGGCTGCCGTGGCGTCGGAGCCGGACTCGACCAGCGCCAGTGAATTGCGCAGAGCCGCGTCGCTGTCGGCGTGCAGGTCGAGAGCACGCAGGATCGCGCGCAGGCTGTCGGGCGAGACATCCCGGTCCGCCCCGGTCTGGTCGGTCCAATGCGGCGCGATGCCCGCTCGTGTCGCGAGCTGGCGCAGGGTGTCGTCGCTCATGGGGAACTCCGGAGGCAGTGATGGGGTGTGCGGACGGCGAAGATGAGCATAGCCACGCTCATCTCCGACCTGTCCGGCGGCTCTTGGCGCGAAACGAGGGTGGGTCGCCCCGGTCGGCGATCACGCCCGATCCGCGGCAGGGTCATGTTCGAGCACCAGCAACCCCAGCGGCGGGATCGTCAGCGACAGGCTCTGCTCCTGGCCGTGGGCGGGCACGGGCTCAGCCTGCGCCCCGCCGCCATTGCCCATGCCGGCGCCGCCATAGATGCCGGCGTCGCTGTTCAGACGTTCGCGCCAGAGCCCCCGCCTCGGTACGCCGATGCGATAGCCCTGGCGCGGCACGGGCGTCATGTTGGCGACGACCATGATTTCGGCTGCGCCGGGCGCGCTGGAACGGCTGAAGGCGAAGACGGCGTTGGCGGAATCGTCGGCTACGACCCAGCCGAAGCCCTCCGGCGCATGGTCGAGACGGTGCAGCGCCGGCGTCGCGCGATAAAGCGCGTTCAGGTCGCGCACCAGCCGGGAGACGCCCTGGCGGCGGTCGTCATAAGGATGAGGCCAGGGGAAGGGCGCATCGACGCTCCACTCATCCTCGGCGCCGAATTCGCAGCCCATGAACAGCAGTTTCTTGCCGGGATGGGCCCACATCAGCGCGAGATAGAGCCGCAGGTTGGCGAAGCGCTGCCAGTCGTCGCCGGGCATGCGCGACAAAAGCGAGCCTTTGCCGTGGACGACCTCGTCATGCGAGATCGGCAAGACGAAGTTCTCGGAGAAGGCATAGATCAGCCCGAAGGTGACGTCGTCGCCGTGATGGCCGCGGTAGAGCGGGTCCCGTGCGAAGAAGCGCAACGTGTCGTGCATCCAGCCCATGTTCCATTTGAAATGGAAGCCGAGCCCGCCATGGTGGACCGGGCTGGTGACTCCTGGCCATGCGGTCGATTCCTCGGCGATCGTGACGGCGCCGCGTCCGCGCGCACCCACCAGTGTGTTGAGCTCCTGGAAGAAGCTGACAGCCTCGAGATTCTCGCGGCCGCCGAATTCGTTGGGCACCCACTCGCCGGGCTTGCGGCTGTAATCGCGGTACAGCATCGAGGCGACCGCATCGACGCGCAGGCCGTCGAGATGGAAGGTCTCGATCCAGAACAGGGCCGATGCGATCAGGAATCCGCGAACCTCGCGCCGCCCGACATTGTAGATCAGCGTGTTCCAGTCGATGTGGAAGCCCTGGCGCGGGTCCTCGTGCTCGTAGAGCGCTGTCCCGTCGAAGCGGGCGAGCCCGTGCTCGTCGGAGGGGAAATGCGCCGGCACCCAGTCGAGGATGACGCCGATGCCGGCCGCGTGGCAGCGATCGACGAAGCGGGCGAAGGCCTCGGGCGGTCCGAGCCGCGCCGTCGGCGCAAACAGCGCCAGCGGCTGGTAGCCCCAGGAGCCGCCGAAGGGGTGCTCGGTGATCGGCATCAGCTCGACATGGCTGAAGCCCATATGCTGGAGATAGGGGATCAGACGGTCCGTCGCCTCGTCCCAGGAGCCCATCTGGCCCCATTCGGTCCGCAGCCAGGAGCCGACATGGATCTCGTAGGTGGTCATCGGCGCGGCGAGCGGGTCGGCCTTCTCGCGCGCCGACAGCCATTCCGAATCGGTCCAGCTGAAGTCCGGCGCGGCGGCCACGACCGAGCCGGTGCGCGGCGGCATCTCCGTGGCGCGCGCCAGCGGATCGGCCTTCCAGGGCAGGCGCTCGCCCGAGGCCGCGATCAGCGCATATTTGTAGACCGCGCCGGCAGCGATGCCGGGAATGAACAGCTCCCAGATGCCCGGCCCCAGCCTGCGGCGCATGGGATGGCGGCGCGCGTCCCAGCCGTTGAAATCGCCGACCACCGCGACATGGGAGGCGTTGGGCGCCCAGACGGCGAAGAGCACGCCGTCGATGCCGTCGATGGTCCGCAGATTCGCGCCGAGCCGCGTCGCCAGGTCGAAATGCCGCCCTTCCGCAGCCAGGTAGATGTCGTCGTCGGAGAGCAGCAGCCCAAAGCTGTAGGGGTCGGCGGTTTCGGAGATGCCGCCCGGCCACGCGGTCCGGATGCGATAAGCGGCGTCGTCCGGGCACGGCGCCTCGTAGAGTCCGCTGCCATTGCCGACCATCGGCGTGGCGCGGCGTTCCTCGCCGTCACCGATGACCAGCTCGACATAGTTGGCGCCGGGCAGCCAGGCCCGGACCAGCGAGACGCCGTCGACGGTGTGGCGGCCGAGCACCGCGAACGGATCGGGGTGACGACCCTCCTCCAATCTGGCGATGTCGCTCCCCGGGAGGGCAGGCATTCTGAGCGGCATCTGGCGCGTCATACGGTCGGGCTCCATTGCGAAACCGACTCCACGAATGGCGGGGAATCGACCATGATGCAACGCAGCGGAGCCCGCCTGCGTTCCGCCGCGACGATGCCGCATCCTCCGTTCATTCGGGTCGGGAACCAAGTGTCTTCGCCATCGTTGTCGCACTGCATTGCAGGCGCTTGAGATGGAGAATGGCGATGAGCCGGGAGCAGACCGTTCGCGACGTGGCCTATGCGATATGGGAAGCCGAGGGCAAGCCGGAGGGCCGCGACGCGGCTCATTGGCAGCAGGCCGAGGAGCGTGTCGCCGGCAGTGTGGCGGGCGGCAAGACGGCGGGCGGCAAGACGGCTTCTGTCAAAAAGACGGACGCCAAGACAGCCGAGACGAAGATGGTCGAAGCCAAGGCCAAGCCGCCTGCGAAGGGCAAGCCCGCAGCCAGCGCCAAGGATGCGCCCGCTGCGAAGCCGCCGGCCAAGGCCGCTGCCACCAAGGCCGCGCCCAAGACGTAGAGCTGATACGGGCTGCAACACCCGCCGCCGCGTCAGTGCGAGCGCAGCGAAGCCATCCAGGTCAACGTCGTGCGAGACGTTCTGGATGGCTTCGCTGCGCTCGCAATGACGAGAGAGGCAATGACGCGAGAGGGTCGCAACTGCCGTCGTAAAGGCGCTCTGCCTCAAGCCGACAGCGCCTGGGCGTAGACATCGGCATAGCGATGCGTCGGCCGGCTCCAGTCGAAGCGTTTCGCCATTGCATGCTCGCGCATCTGCCGGAACGCCGCCTTGGAGCGGAAGGCGTCGAGCGCGCGCGTCACGGCGGACGCCAGCCCCGCCCCCGTCAGCGACGAGAACAGGAATCCCGACTGCCCGTCCTCGATGGTATCGACGAGGCCACCGGTCCGATAGGCGATCGGCAGCGCGCCGAAGCGCTGGGCATACATCTGGCTGAGGCCGCAAGGCTCGAAGCGCGAAGGCATCAGCAGGAAGTCGCTGGCGGCGAAGATGCGACGCGCCTCTGCGTCGTCGAAGCCGATGCGCGCGGCGACCGCCTGGGGATGCTGGCGCGCGAGCCGCTCGATCGCATCCTCGAGGCGCGGCTCGCCGCGCCCGGTTACGACGAGCTGGCCGCCATTGGCGACGATCGTCTCGGCAGCCTCGATCGAGAGGTCGATGCCCTTCTGGTGGACCAGACGCGAGATGATCGAGAACAGCGGCCCGCGCGACGGGGGCAGCTCGAAGGTCTTGCGGATGTCGGTGGCGCTCTGGCGCTTCCACTGCCGCACGCGTTGTGCGGCCGTCTTCAGGGCCCCGGCCGGCGAGGTCCAGCTGTCGTCGATGCCGTTGACGATGCCGGTGAGGCGGCCCTCCTCCATGCGGGTCTTGAGCAGGCCGTCGAGCCCGCAGCCATGCTCGGGCGTCGTGATCTCGCGGGCATAGGTCTCGCTGACCGTGGTGACGTGCGAGCTGTAGTAGATGCCGCTCTTCAGGAACGAGACCTTGCCGTGGAATTCGGCGCCGTTGACAGAGAAGGCGAGGTCGGGAATGCCGAGCGCGCTCATCCGCGAGGGCTGGTACAGGCCCTGATAGGCGAGGTTGTGGATGGTCAGGATCGAGGGCGTGCTGAGCCCCTTCCAGCGCAGATAGCCCGGCGCCAGCGCGGATGGCCAGTCATTGACGTGGATGACATCCGGCTTCCAGTTGGGATCGGCTTCGCCGGCGGCGATCTCGGCCGCGGCGAGCGAGAGCCTTGCGAAGCGGATATCGTTGTCGCTGAAGTCGCCGCCAGCGAAGGGGCCGTAGGGCGAGCCTTCGCGATCATAGAGCTCGTCGCAGAGCACGGCATAGATCGTCAGGCCATCAGCGGTGCTGAACCGCCCTAGCGACCAGGGCGGCAGGCTCGCCGTGCGCGGCATCTCGCGAACGATGTCCATGTTGGGCCTGGCGGCGCGGACCTGACGGAAGCCCGGCAACAGGACGCGGACGTCACAGAGCGCGCGCAACTGGCGCGGCAGCGCGGTCGAGACCTCGCCAAGGCCGCCGGCCTTGATGAAATCGCCCATTTCCGAGGTGACGAAGAGCAGCTTGGTCGTCGCTGCAAGCCTTGTCGGGAGCTCGGCAGCGCCATCCTTCACCGCCGCTGCGTAGGTCAATGCGTGGCCGGATGTCGAAGGGGTGATGTCCGTTCCTGTGTCCTTCGATGTCTCGGCCATCGGCGAACTCCCCCTGCTGCGCAGCCACAACATCGGATCCTGGTTAAGGTTCCATGTTGCGCTGCAAAATATTCATGCAATTTGGAGGCCGTCGGCAGGAACCGCAACTCCCGCCTCACGTTGCACGATCTGCGGCAGGCTCGCGGCATCATTTGACAGGATCGTAGGCTGCATGCGGCAGCGCGGTTCGTCAGGCCTGACCGGTGCGAGGAATGATATGGCTGACGGAAACGGGATTCGCTTCGAGGTGAAAGCCGGGCAGGCAACGGAGCTCGGCGCCGTTCATGATGGCGATGGCACCAATTTTGCGATTTTTTCCGCTCATGCCGACAAGGTCGAGCTTTGCCTCTACGACGAGAGCGGCAAGGTCGAGACGGCACGCATCGTGCTGCCGGAATATACCGACGAGGTCTGGCACGGCTATCTGCCGGGCGTGAAGCCCGGCCAGCGCTATGGCTACCGCGTCCATGGCCGCTTCGCGCCGGAAGAGGGGCATCGCTTCAACCCCAACAAGCTGCTGCTCGACCCTTACGCCAGGGAGTATTCCGGCACGGTCGACTGGAACGACGCCCATTACGGCTATGACGTCAATGCCGAGGGCGACACCGACCTGACGTTCAGCGAACTCGACAGCGCGCCCTTCATGCCGAAATGCGTCGTCTGCGATTGGAAGGCCGATACCAACGCGCCGGGCAGGCCGAACGTGCCCTGGGATCGCACGGTCTTTTACGAGACGCATGTGCGCGGCTTCACCAAGCTGCATCCGGCCGTGCCGCAGGATTTGCGCGGGACCTTTGACGGGCTCGGCGAGAAGGCCGTGATCGACTACATCAAGAGCCTCGGCGTGACATCGGTCGAGCTGCTCCCGATCCATGCCTATCTCGACGACCACCACCTCGCCGCCAAGAACCTGACCAACTACTGGGGCTACAACACCATCGGCTTCTTCGCGCCGATGCAGCGCTATGAGGGCAAGGCGGGGCTGCAATCCTTCCGCGACATGGTCCGCAAGTTCCACGATGCCGGGCTCGAGGTCATCCTCGACGTGGTCTACAACCACACCGCCGAGGGCAACGAGATGGGGCCGACGCTCTCCTTCAAAGGCATCGACAACTTCGCCTATTACCGGACGATGCCCGACGAGGCACGCTTCTACATCAACGACACCGGCACCGGGAATACCGTCAACACCAGCCATCCGCGCGTGCTGCAGATGATCCTGGATTCGCTGCGCTACTGGGTCGAGGTGATGGAGGTGGACGGCTTCCGCTTCGATCTCGGGACCATCCTCGGCCGCGAGCCGCATGGCTTCGACCAGCGCGGCGGCTTCTTCGACGCGGTGGGGCAGGACCCGGTGCTGCGCAAGGTCAAGCTCGTCGGCGAGCCTTGGGACATCGGGCCTGGCGGCTATCAGGTCGGCGGCTTTCCGCCGGGCTGGGGGGAATGGAACGACAAGTACCGCGACACCACCCGCGCCTATTGGAAGGGCGAGCAGGGCGTCCTGCGCGACCTCGCCGCGCGGATCACCGGATCGGGCGACATCTACGATCTGCGCGGTCGGCGGCCCTGGGCGGGCGTCAACTTCCTCACCGCCCATGACGGCTTCACGCTGAACGATCTCGTCTCCTACAACGAGAAGCACAACGAGGCCAATGGCGAGGACAACAAGGACGGCCATGGCCACAACCTGTCCTTCAATTTCGGCGTCGAGGGTCCGACGCAGGATGAGGGCATCATCGCCGCGCGCGAGCGCCAGAAGCGCAACCTGCTGGCGACGATGCTGCTCTCGCACGGCACGCCGATGATCCTCGCCGGCGATGAATGCGGCCATTCCAATGGTGGCAACAACAACGTCTACTGCCAGGACAACGAACTGGCCTGGATGAAGTGGGAAGAGTTGACCGATCGCGACCGGGCGCTGACCGGCTTCGTCCAGCGCGTGACGCAATTGCGGGCCGATCACGCGATCTTCCGGCGCTCCTCCTTCCGCGACGGCTGCGTGCTGCGCTGGGTCAACCCGGCCGGCGGCGACCAGCAGGAGGAGCATTGGGACGACGAGGGCGTGCTGGCGATCGGGCTTTTGATGCATATGCCCGATGTCGAGCAGGGCGGTGACGAAGCCCTGATCCTCTTCAACGCCTTCGACGGCGACGTCGTCTTCAAGCTTCCGCCGCGGGTGAAGGCCGGGTCATGGTCGGTCGTGCTCGATACCGAGACGGGCCCGGCCTCCGACGAGGGACGCAAGGGGCTGAAGGCGGATACGGAGCTGACGCTGTCGCCGCGTTCGCTGATCGTGCTGATGTGAGGCGCACGGCTGTCATTCCGGGGCATGCCGAAGGCATGAACCCGGAACCCACGACTGGGCTGGTCCGGTTCGCGGCAGCTTTCACTCCGTCGTATTCCACCCAGTCGTGGGTTCCGGGTTCTTCGCTACGCGAAGCCCCGGAATGACAGCGATGGTCAGCCCTGACGCCAAAGCCCGACGCCACGGGCGGGCAACTCGCCGGTGAGGTCGGCCGCTGCCGGAAACACTTGCTCCCAGCCATCGCCGGGCAGCGTCAGTGGCGCCGCCTCGCGCGATCGGTTGAGCGCGATGAGCAGTCTCTCGCCGTCCCCATTCAACTCGAGACACACCACATCGAGCCCGGCCCATTCATGGTCAGGGATCGGCGTGCCGTCGGGCCTCAGCCAGCGTGCATCGGGCGGGTCTCCCGTGCCGGTCAGGAAGGTCTGCGTCGCCAGCAGCGGATGGGCGCGACGCAGCGCCGCGAGTTCGGCGACGACGCTCGTGAGGTCGCTGTCCGCGCCCGCCCAATCCAGCCAGAATGCCGCGTTGTCCTGGCAATAGGCGTTGTTGTTGCCGTGCTGCGTGCGGCCGAATTCGTCGCCGGCGGTGAGCATCGCCACGCCGCGCGACATAAACAGCGTCGCCAGAAGCGCGCGGAGATCGCGGCGGCGGGCCTGCGTGATCGCCGGGTCGTCGGTCCGCCCCTCCGTGCCGTTGTTCCAGCTATGGCTCTCGTTGTCGCCGTCGCGGTTGCCCTCGCCATTGGCCTCGTTGTGCTTGCCGGCATAGGCGACGAGATCGGCCAGCGTGAAGCCGTCATGAGCGGCGATGAAATTGACGGTGGCTCGAGGCCCGCGATGGCGGTCGGCGAAGAGATCGGCCGAGCCGGCCAGCCGCGTCGCCAGCGCTCCCGCCATGCCGCCATCGCCACGCCAGAAGCGGCGGACATCGTCGCGGTAGCGGCCGTTCCATTCGGCGAAGGGGGCGGGGAATTCGCCGAGTCGATAGCCGCCTGGGCCGATGTCCCAGGGCTCGGCGATGAGGATCGCCTGCGACAGGTCGGGATCCTGAAGGATTGCCGCGAAGAGCGGGGCATCCTGCGAATAGCCGCTGTCGGAGCGGCCCATCACCGTGCCGAGGTCGAAGCGGAAGCCCGAGACGCCGAGGCTGCGCCAGTGCCGCAGCGCGTCCATCGCCATGCGCACGACCGGCGCGCGGTCGAGCGCCAGCGTATGGCCGCAGCCGGTGTCGTTGATCAGCCGGCCGGGATCATCGGTGGCGTGGCGGTAATAGAGCGCGTTGTCGAGCCCGCGCAGGCTGATGGTGGCGCCGAATTCGTCGCTTTCGGCGGTGTGGTTGAAGACGATGTCGAGGATGATACCGATGCCGGCCTGCGCATAGACGGCGCAGAGCGCCGCCAAATCCGCTGCGCCGCCCGGCGCAAGGCGCGGATCGAGCGCGAAGAAATTGACGGGGTTGTAGCCCCAGGCATTGGCGAGGCCGAGCGGCGGCAGGTGGCGCTCGTCCATCCAGGCCGCGACCGGCATCAGCTCGACATGGCTGACGCCGAGCTTGCGGAGATGGTCGAGCAGGGTGGGCTCGGTCAGCGCCGCCAGTGTTCCGCGAATGCGATCGGGCACGGCGGGATGGCGCATCGTGAAGGATTTGACGGCGAGTTCGTAGATGAAGGTCGGCGGCGTGTCCCTCGCCATCGCAAGGGGGGGAAGGGCTTCGCTCACGATGCAGCGTGGGACGAGATCGACGGTGTCGACGCCCCGTTGCGCCATCCGTGGGTCCCAGCGGAACGGCCGGTCGACCAGCGTGGCATAGGGGTCGATCAACAGTTTCGTGGCGTCGAAGCGGTGGCCGCGCTCAGGCTGCCAGGGCCCCTCGACGCGCAGGCCATAGCGCAGGCCCGCCTTGGCATCCGGCAGCCGCCCATGATGGACGTCGCCCGTCCGGCACGGCAGGGCAAGCCGTGCGATTTCGCACTCGCCGCTCTCGTCGAACAGGCAGAGATCGACGCTCTCGCCGTTGCGCGAGAACACCGCGACGGTGATGCCGTCCTCGCCCGGCGTCGCGCCCATCCGGGCCGGCAGCGGGCAGGGCAGGATTGCCGAGGCCGTCATTCCGGGGCAGGCCAAAGGCCTGAGCCCGGAACCCAGAACCGATGGCTGCTCCCGGAGAGACCTCCGTGTTCGAGCTCTACAGGGCAGCGGCATCGATTCTGGGTTCCGGGCTCTTCGCTTCGCGAAGCTCCGGAATGACGGACGAGCCGATGCCCTCGCGACAAGGCGTTCAGGCCTTCGCGTCGCGCGTCGGAATGTTCCAGATGCGCTTTGCATACTCGCCGATCGCCCGGTCGGCGCTGAACCAGCCGCAATGGGCGGTGTTTGTCACCGACATGCGCCACCACTTGCCCTGGTCGGCCCAGAGCGCGTCGATACGGCGCTGGGCCTGGCGGTAGCTCTCGAAATCGTTGAGCACCATGAACCAGTCATTGGCGCGCAGTCCGTCGACGAGGCCGAGATAGCGATCGCGCTCGCGTGGCGAATAGGCGCCGCCGGCGACCGCATCGAGCACGCCTTCGAGATGGGGTGTCGCGGCGATGACATCGGCCGTCGGGCGGGGATTGCGCTTGGCGGCCTCGACCTCCTCGGCGGTCATGCCGAAGATGACGATATTGTCCTCGCCGACGCGCTCGCCGATCTCGATATTGGCGCCGTCGAGCGTGCCGATGGTGATCGCGCCGTTGAGCGCGAACTTCATGTTGCCGGTTCCCGACGCCTCCATGCCGGCGGTCGAGATCTGCTCGGAGACGTCGGCGGCGGGAATGATGACCTCGGCGGCGCTGACATTGTAGTTCGGCAGGAACACGACCTTCAGCCGGTCGCGGGTGGTGATGTCGTTGTTCACGACCACCGCGACGTCGTTGATCAGGTTGATGATCGCCTTGGCGGTGCCGTAGTTCGAGGCGGCCTTGCCGGCGAAGATCTTCACGCGCGGCGCCCAGTCGCGATAGGGCTCGGATCGGATCGCGTCATAGAGCGCGATCGTCTCCAGGATGTTGAGCAACTGGCGCTTGTATTCGTGGATGCGCTTGATCTGGACGTCGAACAGGGCGTCGGGATCGACGGTAATGCCGGTGTCCTGCCGGATGACCTTGGCCAGCTTGAGCTTGTTTTCGCGGCGGATCGCGCGCAGGCGCTCGTGAAGGGCGCCGTCGCCGGTATGGGCCGCGAGCCTGCTGATCTGGCCGATATGGTCGGTCAGATCGTCGCCGCAAACCTCCTGAAGCTGCCTGGTCAAGCCGGGATTGGCGCCGAACAGCCAGCGCCGCGGCGTGATGCCGTTGGTGACGTTGGTGATGCGGCCGGGGAAGACGGCGTGCAGCGGCGCGAAGACGGTCTGCTCCATCAGCTTGGAATGCAGCGCCGAGACGCCATTGACCGTATGCGAGCCGACGAAGGCGAGATGGGCCATGCGGACGCGCCGGCCATGATATTCGTCGATCAATGAGATCTGCGAGAGATCGATCTTGTCGCCGCCGCTCGAGCGCCTGACCTCCTCGAGGAAGCGGGCATTGATGGCGAAGATGATCTGCATGTGGCGCGGCAGCAGCCGTTCCATCAGGGCCACCGGCCAGGTCTCCAACGCTTCCGGCAGGAGTGTGTGGTTGGTGTAGGAGATCGTGGCGTTGGTGATCGTCCAGGCCTCTTCCCAGGGCAGGCCGTGCTCGTCGATCAGGAGGCGCATCAGCTCTGCGACGGCCAGCGATGGATGGGTGTCGTTGAGCTGGATCGCGACCTTGTCAGCGAGGTTGTCGAGCTTGCCGAACTGGCGGTAATGCCGCCGCACCAGATCCTGCAGCGAGGCGGAGGTGAAGAAGAACTCCTGCCGCAGACGCAGTTCCTGGCCGGTCGGGGTCGAATCGTTGGGATACAGAACCTTCGAGATCGCTTCGGCGCGGTTGCGCTCGGCGACGGCGCCGACGAGGTCGCCCTGATTGAAGGCGTCGAGCGAAAGCGGATGCATCGCCCGGGCGCGCCAGAGCCGCAGCGTCGTCGCGTCGCGGCCGCGCCAGCCGATGATCGGCGTGTCATAGGCGACGGCGAAGACGGTCTCTTCCGGCTCCCAGAAGACCTCGCCGGGCTTGGCCGTGGCCGTCACCGCGCCGCCGAAGCCGATCTTGTAGGAGGCCTCGCGGCGTTCGAACTCCCAGGGGTTGCGGAAGGAGAGCCAGTCTTCGGGCACTTCGATCTGCTTGCCGCCGTCGATGCGCTGCTTGAACAGCCCGTGATCGTAGCGGATGCCGTAGCCCAGCGCCGGAACGCCGGTCGAGGCCATGGCCTCCAGATAGCAGGCGGCGAGCCGGCCGAGACCGCCATTGCCCAGCGCGGCATCGGGCTCGATCGTCTCGATCTCCGAAAGATCGACGCCGAGTTCGGCCATCGCCTGCGCCATGGGGCCGGTGAGGCCGAGATTGCTCAGCGCATCGGCCAGCGACCGGCCGATCAGGAATTCCAGCGAGAGATAATAAACCCGCTTGCGGCCGGTCTGGTAGCTGTCGCGCGTCGAGCGCTGCCAGACATCGACGATATGATCGCGCGCCGCGAGGATGCCGGCGGTGAGCCAGTCATGAGGCTGCGCCACCGAAGGGTTCTTGCCCAGCGAGTAGGTCAGCTTCTTGACGATTTCGCCCTTGAGCTTCTCGACCTGATCATCCGGCTCGAAATGGACATCGGCCTGGGTCTTGATATCGGCCTGAGTCTTGGAGGCTGTCTCGGTCAAACGACGCAATCCCGGCTGTTTCAGTCGGGCGAGTGTCGAGGCAAGCCACCCTCAAGTCCAGACGAAACTGCCGCAGTGCGGTATGTTTCGTCGGCTACGTCCGAGGCGGTGATGGGGAAAGCGGCGGCGGAACCGGCCTTACTGCCTGACGGTGCCGGATTCCTCGCGGGCGTCCTGGCCGAGCTGCTTGGCGCCGGTCACAGCGGAATCGGTGAAGCCGACGACGCTGGTCCAGACATTGCGCGTGTAAAGGCCCTGATGGACGACGGCGTCATAGCCGATCGCAATCACCACAAGCACCAGCAGAATGCGAAACATGTTTCCCTCCATCCGTTGAGGCAGGGAACGCCGACCGTTGCGGCATGTTCCGCCGGGCTGGGGTGGGAGATGGCCCGCGACGAAAGGTCTCTGGCGCAGGCAGAGGTATCCGGCTAAAAGAACAAATCATGAACAAAGGAGCCTGATATGGCCCAACTGACCGTGATGGAGAAGCTGGAAATCCTCAGCGACGCGGCGAAATACGACGCCTCCTGCGCCTCCAGCAATACGACGAAGCGCAACGCGCTGAACGGTGGCATCGGCTCGACCACGGGCTCGGGCATCTGCCATTCCTATGCGCCGGACGGGCGTTGCATCTCGCTCTTGAAGATCCTTCTGACCAATTATTGCAGTTATGACTGCGTCTTCTGCATCAACCGCTCGTCGAGCAATGTCCGGCGGGCGCGGTTCTCGGTCGAGGAGGTCGTCGACCTCACGCTGAACTTCTACAAGCGCAACTATATCGAGGGGCTGTTCCTGTCCTCGGGCATCATCCGCTCGCCGGACTACACGATGACGGAGCTGGTGCGGGTTGCGGAGACGTTGCGGACCGTCCACGGTTTTCGCGGCTACATCCATCTCAAGCTGATCCCGAGCGCGAATGCCGACCTCGTGGCGCAGGCCGGGCTGTATGCCGATCGCGTCTCGATCAATGTGGAATTGCCGAGCGAGGTCTCGCTGAAGCGGTTCGCGCCCGAAAAGCGGCCGCGCGAGATCAGCGCCGCGATGGGCGGGCTCCGGCTCAGGATCGAGGAGGGCAAGGCGGAGCGGGCGAAATCCCGTCGTGCGCTGGCCTTCTCGCCGGCCGGGCAGAGCACCCAGATGATCGTCGGAGCGGATGGGGCCAGCGATGCGGCGATCCTCCAACGGAGTGCCCAGCTCTACGGCTCCTTCGGCCTGAAGCGGGTCTATTATTCCGCCTTCAGCCCGATCCCGGACGCCTCGGCGCAGCTGCCGCTCTCGCAGCCACCGCTGATGCGCGAGCACCGGCTCTATCAGGCCGACTGGCTGACGCGGTTCTACGGCTTCGATGTTGGCGAAATCCTTGATGACGGGGAGGGCGGCATGCTCGATCTCGCCATCGATCCCAAGCTCGCCTGGGCGCTGCGGCATCGCGCGCGCTTCCCCGTGGATGTGAACCGGGCCGATCGCGAGACGCTGCTGAGGGTGCCGGGGCTCGGCACCAAGAGTGTTGGCAAGATCCTGGAGACGCGGCGCTTCCGGCGGCTGCGTCTGGAGGATATCGGCAAGCTGGCGCGCTCGATTGCGACGCTTCGCCATTTCATCGTGGCGGAAGGCTGGCGCCCCGGCGCGGTGCTGGACAGCGAGCGGCTGCGCCAACACCTGGCGCCGAAGCCCCGGCAATTGGCATTGCTGTGATGCTGGTCGCCCGGCTCGATCATCCCGCGGATTTCGCAGGCTGGCGGCGGCGGGCGCGAATCCTCGCGCAGGCCGGCATCGCGCCTGGATTGGTCGACTGGCGGGTCGGTGACGAGGATGGTGAGCTGTTCGGCGGCGAGTCCGTGGACGACCTCGCTCCGGTTTCCGGCATCGAGCTGACCGTGCCGCGCGATTTTCCCGAGTTGGCGCAGGCGGTGATCTGCCATCGCGATCCCGAGCGCTTCGACCTGCTCTACCGCCTGCTGCTGCGGCTCCAGCGCGAGCCCGGGCTGATGCACGTCATGACCGATGACGACATCCACCGCGCCAACGCGATGGCCAAGGCGGCGCGCCGCGACATGCACAAGATGACCGCCTTCGTGCGCTTCCGCGAGATCGTGAGTGCCGATGGGGCAGAGGCCTTCGTCGCCTGGTTCGAGCCGGAGCATCATATCGTCGAACGGGTCTCGCGCTTCTTCGTCGAGCGCTTCTGCGCGATGCGCTGGTCGATCCTGACGCCGCTGCGCTGCCTGCACTGGGACGGGAAGACAATGCATGTGACGGACGGCGCATCGCGTGCCGACGCGCCCAGCGACGATGCGATGGAGGCCTATTGGCGGACCTATTACGCCAATATCTTCAATCCCGCCCGGCTCAAGATCAAAGCGATGACGGCCGAGATGCCCCGGAAATACTGGCGCAACTTGCCCGAGGCCGATCTGATCGCGCCGCTGATCGCGGGAGCGGGCCGGCGCGCAGAAGCGATGGTTGCGAACCTCCCGACCCTGCCGCCGGAGCGGCATGTCAGGCAGGCGCAGCGGCAGCGGGAGGAGGTGGCCGAGGCGCCGGCCGCAAGCGGAAGCTGGGCCGAGGCGAAGGCGGCCGCGCGGGACTGCACACGCTGCGGCTTGTGCCAACACGCCACGCAAACGGTTTTCGGAGAGGGTCCGCTGGCGGCGCCGGTGATGTTCGTCGGCGAGCAGCCGGGCGATCAGGAGGATCTCGCCGGCAAGCCCTTCGTCGGTCCGGCCGGTCGGGTCTTCGACCGGGTGATGGGCGAGGCCGGGCTCGATCGCAGCCGTGCCTATGTCACCAACGCGGTCAAGCACTTCAAGTTCGAGGTCAGGGGCAAGCGGCGCATCCACCAGAAGCCGAATGCCGGTGAGATCTCCGCCTGCCGCTTCTGGCTCGGGCTGGAGCGCGATTTCGTCAGGCCGAAGCTGATCGTGGCACTCGGCGCGACCGCGCTGCATGCGCTGATCGGCCATTCCGGATCGCTCGCTTCGATGCGCGAGCGCGATTTGACGCTGGACGACGGCACGGCCCTCGTCGCGACGGTGCATCCCTCTTATCTGCTGCGGCTTCCGGACGAGGCTGCGCGGCTGCGCGAGACGGAGCGCTTCCGGGCCGATCTGGAACGCGTCGGGCGGCTTGTGCCGGAGATGCTGGCTGGGATGGCGGCTTGAGGGGCGTTCAAACGCGCGTCATCCCGGGCGACCGAAGGGAGACCCGGGATCCATTCCGGAACGCCTCAGGCATGGATCCCGGGTCTTCGCTTCGCTTCGCCCGGGATGACCGGTGCGGGTTTGGGTCAGTGGTGCAATTGACCTGCGTGCCACGCCAGTGTCCCCTCCGTCTCAAGGAAACGAGGGCATCATGTTCGGGGATCTGAAGGGCAAGCGCGTACTGGTTACCGGCGCATCGTCGGGGCTGGGCGCGCATTTCGTGCGGCTGCTGGCAGTTCATGGCGCGCATGTTGCCGCTGCCGCGAGGCGGCATGATAGGCTCGTGGCGCTCGCGCAGGATTGCGCCGCGCTTCCCGGCAAGGTCGTGCCGGTCGTGCTCGATGTCGCTTCGGTCGAGGCGATCGGGGCCGGGCTGGAGGAGGCGCGCGCAGCACTCCGCGGGCTCGATGTGCTCGTCAACAATGCCGGTGTCGTCGAAACGGCGCGTGCGCTCGATCTCGACGAGGCGCAGTGGGATGCGCATCTCGACGTCAATCTGAAGGGCTGTTTCTTCGCGGCGCAAGGCGCGGCGCGGATCATGAGCCAGCAGGGAGAGGGCGGGGCGATCGTCAACATCGCCTCGATCCTGGGCGAGCGCGTCGCGGCGTCGGTCGCGCCCTATGCGGTCGCCAAGGCCGGGCTGATCCAGATGACCAAGGCGCTGGCGCTGGAATGGGCGCGGCACAAGGTGCGCGTGAACGCGCTGGCGCCCGGCTATGTCGTCACCGACCTCAACCGCGAGTTCTTTGCGACAGAGGCTGGCAAGGCGTTGATCGCGCGCATCCCGATGCGGCGGCCCGCCGATCTGACCGATCTCGACGGGCCGTTCTTGCTGCTGTGCGCGGACGCCTCGCGCTTCATGACCGGCGCGGTGGTGGCCGTGGATGGCGGGCATCTGGTGAGCGGGTTGTAAGTTCGCGCGTCATGCTCGGGCTTGACCCGAGCATCTCGGAAACCAGCGCCTTCTCGTCATGAGATTCTCGGGTCTTCGCTTCGCTTCGCCCGAGAATGACGGCGTGTTTCAGCGCATGATCTCTTTCAATCGGAGCAGCGAGATCTTTTCGACCTGCTCCAGCGCGGTCTCGAACTCGACCTCCGGCGTGCTTTTCAGCCTGACCTCGAAGGCCTCGAGGATAGCCTCCTTGGTCGCACCCGCCACAGCCATGATGAAGGGGATGCCGAAGCGGGCCTTGTAGGCTTCGTTCAACGCGGTGAAGCGGACGCGTTCGTCCGATGTCAGGCGGTCGAGCCCGGCGGAGGCCTGCTCGCCGATCGATTCTTCCGTCATCTCACCCGCAGCGGCGAGCTGACCGGCGAGGTCGGGGTGGCCGAGCAGCAGCGCGTGCAGGCGCTCGCGCGAAGCAGCGCGCATCACCTTGACCATGGCCGCATGCAAGTTCCCTGCATCGTCATGGGCGGCGGTGATGCCGGCGTCGTAGGTGGCCTCCGCGACCCAGGGTGCGTTCTCCCAAATGCGCCCGAAGACCTCGACGAAGAGCGCCTTGGGCACCGCCGAGGGGCGATAGCCGCCGGCCGGGGGATGATGGCGGATCCAGTGGCGGGCAATGTCGAGGCGCGTCGCGACCCAGACATTCTCATGGCTCTGCACGTAATCGAGGAAGCGGGCTAGCGCTGCGGCGCGGCCCGGACGGCCGACGAGGCGGCAATGCAGGCCGATCGACATCATCTTCGGCGCGCTCTCGCCCTCGGCGTAGAGCAGGTCGAACGAGTCCTTGAGATAGGCGAAGAACTGGTCGCCGCTGTTGAAGCCCTGCGGCGTGGCGAAGCGCATGTCGTTGGCGTCGAGCGTATAGGGCACGGCGAGCTGCGGCCCCTTGGGGCCGGCAAGCCAATAGGGCAGCTCGTCGGCATAGATGTCGGCCGTGTAGAGGAAGCCGCCTTCCTCCATCGTCAGCGGAATCGTGTTCTCGGAGGTGCGGCCCTGATAGCAGCCGAGCGGGCGGGAGCCGGTCAGCTGCGTCTGGATGCGGATGGCTTCGAGAATGTCGGCGCGTTCGCGCTCACGGGGCACGTCGCGGTAGTCGATCCATTTCAGGCCGTGGGTGGCGATCTCCCAGCCGGCTTCCTGCATCGACTCGACGATTTCGGGATAGCGCGCCAGCGCGCTCGCCACCGCGAAGACAGTGACCGGCATCTGGCGCTGGGTGAACATCCTCCAGAGCCGCCAATAGCCGGCGCGCGAGCCGTATTCGTAGATCGATTCCATGTTCATGTGGCGCTGGCCGGGCCAGGGCGCCGCGCCGACGATCTCGGACAGGAAGGCTTCGGAGGCGGCGTCGCCATGCAGGATGTTGTTCTCGCCGCCCTCCTCGTAATTGATCACGAACTGGACGGCGATGCGGGCCTTGCCCGGCCAATGCGGATGAGGCGGGTTGCGGCCATAGCCTTTCAGGTCGCGGGGGTAGGCGGTTTCGGTCATGGGCGTGCGGCGCTCGCAAAGTGATTCAGTTGAGAGAGATAAACGTCTGACGGTGAAGGCAAGTTACGGGCCGTCATTCTCGGGCGGAGCGAAGCGCAGACCCGAGAATCTCTGGCCGGAGATGCTCGGGTCAAGCCCGAGCATGACGAGGTGCTTAGCTCCCGCGATAGGTCGTGTAGCCATAGGGCGAGCAGTTGAGCGGGACATGATAGTGCCGGGCCGTGTCGGAGATGCCGAAGCGCACTGTGACGATGTCGAGGAAGGCGGGTTCCGGCAGCTCGACGCCGCGCGCGCGGAAATACGGGCCGATGGCGAAGTCGATCTCGTAGACGCCGGGCTTCGTCGCCTCGGGCATGAGCAATGGCGCGTCGGTGCGCCCGTCGGCATTGGTCACGGTCTCGGCCAGCGTCTCGGGGACGCCATCGACGATGCGTCGCAGCGTGACGGTGACGCCGCCGGCCGGCAGGCCACTATGCGTGTCGAGGATATGTGTCGAAAGTCCCGCCATGTTCGTCCTTCTAAACGCTTGTGGAACGGCGCTTGCCTGTCCCGCTGATGCAACCGTAATTTGACCGGCAGCGAAGTCCACCGGCAGGACCCGCCTGCAAGGTTTTGTCCAAGTCCCACTGCCAAGTCCCGCCGCCAAATCCCGCTGCCTCGTTCGACCGGAACCCGCAATGCTCGACGCCTATCTGATGGAATGGGGCGGCATGCTGCTGAGGTGGCTGCATGTGATCACGGCGATCGCCTGGATTGGCTCGTCCTTCTTCTTCATCCATCTCGATGCGAGCCTGCGGCCGGCCGCCGACATCCCGACGGGGGAGGGCGGAGTTCCCAGCCAGTATCTTGCGTGGCGGGTGCAGGGGGGGGGGTTCTAGGGGAGGCGGAAATATCTGGTCCCCCCCGCCGTGATGCCCGCCGAGCTGACCTGGCACAAATGGCAGGCCTACTGGACCTGGATATCCGGCTTCTTCCTGCTGGTCTGGGTCTATTACGCGCAGTCCGAGCTCTATCTGATCGACCCGGCGGTGATGCAGCTCTCGCCCCCGGTGGCGGGCGCCATCGGCATCGCGGCGCTCGTCTTCGGCTGGCTGTTCTATGACTGGCTCTGCCGGTCGCCGCTGGGGCGCAACGACGTCGTGCTCGGCCTGCTCGGCTTTTCCTATGTGGTGGCGGCGAGCTGGGCGTTTGCGTCGGTCTTCTCCGGGCGTGGCGCGCTGATCCATACGGGCGCGCTGATGGCGACGATCATGACCGCCAATGTCTTCTTCAACATCATGCCCGGCCAGCGAAAGGTCATTGCGGCGCTGACCGCTGGCGAGAAGCCGGACCCGAAATACGGCAAGGCAGCCAAGCAGCGCTCGCTGCACAACAATTACATCACCCTGCCGGTGCTGTTCCTGATGCTGTCGAACCATTATCCGGTCACCTATGCCAATTCGGCGGTGATTCCGGCGCTGGTGGCGCTGATCATCGTCGCCGGGGCGCTGATCCGGCACTTCTTCAATGTCCGCCATGCCGATCACGCGAAATCGCCCTGGTGGACCTGGGCCGTGGCGCTGGTGGCGCTGTGGCTCGCCTTCTGGGTCGCGATGGCCTCTTCGCCCGGCGGTCGCGAGCGGTTGGGATTGGCGCCCCTGCCTTGGCCGAAGCCGGTCCTGCTCGCGGGAACGAGCCTGCCGCCAGCCGAGGTCGCCGACATCGTCACCGGGCGTTGCGCCATGTGCCATGCGCCCGAGCCATCCTGGCCCGGCATCCAGATTCCGCCCAAGGGCGTGCTGCTGCACGAGCCGGAGACGATCGCGGCCCATGCTCGCGCCATCCGGGTCCAGGCGGTGATGACGCACGCCATGCCGCCCAACAACCTGTCGGGCATGACGCAAGACGAGCGCCGGGTGCTCGCCGCGTGGCTGGCACAGGCAAGGTAGCCCCCGGCACCTTCGACGATCTCGGCAATGAAGCCTTGACGCTGTTTCCATAGCCCGCGGCCCTGTGCCCTGCGTCATTCAGTTTCGGTTCACATGACGGCCCGCATGGTCGCATCAACGACAGGATGGAGGCTGCCTCCGAGTCCGGAGACGTCCAAGCCTGAGGGGACCGGGGGGTCCGCTTGAACACGCTTCTGAAGAAGGGCGCCGGCTATCCGCTGGCGGCCGCGGGATTTGTTTGTGTCTGGGTGGTGCTGTGCTGGCCCTGGCTGTCGGGCGCGGTGACCATTCCGTTCGACGCCAAGGCGCATTTCCAGGCGCAGATCCAGTTCCTTGCTCAGGCTTTGCACTCCGGCCAGTCGCCGTTCTGGAACCATAACGTGTTCGGCGGCTCGCCGCAGGTGGCCGACCCGCAATCGCTGATCTTTTCGCCTGCGATCCTCCTCGCACTGCTGTCGCCCTCACCGAGCTTCCGCGCGGTTGATGCCTATGTGCTGGCGCATCTGCTCGTGGGCGGGCTGGCGCTGATGATGTTCTTCCGCGATCGCGGCTGGCATCCCGTCGGCGGGCTCCTGGCCGCGCTGGTCTTCGCCTTCGGCGCCTCGGCGGCCTGGCGGGTGCAGCATGTCGGGCAGATCGCGAGCCTGGCCTTCTTCGCCATCGCCTTCTGGCTCACCGCGCGCATGCTGCAACGTTCGTCGCCTTCGGCGGGAGCCCTTGCCGGACTCGCCGCCGGGCTGATGATGGTCGAGCCCGACCAGGTCGCGCTGCTGGGCGCCTATGTGCTGATCGGCATGGTGGTGGCGCATTGGCTGGCGGGCGGATGGGCTGCCTTCCGCAGCAGCCTGGTGCCGGGCGTCGTTGCTTCTCTGTCGGGCCTGGCCGTCGTGGCCCTGCCGCTGCTGTGGACCTGGCTTTTCGCGGAAGCAACGACCCGGCCTGCCGTGGATCTGGTCGAGGCAGGGCGGGGTTCGCTGCATCCGGCCTCGCTGCTGACGGCCTTCGTCGCCGATCTCTTCGGCGCGTTGGATCCCAAGGTCGAGTTCTGGGGGCCCTACAGCCCGAGCTGGAACGCCAACGAGCTCTTCCTCTCCCAGAACATGGGGCAGGTCTATTTCGGCGCGCTGCCGGTTCTGCTGCTGATCGTGCCGGGGTTGAGCCGGGGCTGGCTGTGGGACCGGGGTATCCGCAGCCTCACCATCCTTTTTGCGTTGATGGTGCTGTTCGCGATCGGCCGCTACACACCCGCCTTCGCGTTCTTCTACCATCACCTTCCCGGTGTGAACGCCTTCCGCCGGCCGGCCGATGCCACCTTCCTGATCGGTGCGCTGGGTGCTGTCCTCGCCGGCTACATGTTGCACCGGCTGTTCAGCGAAGCCTCCCTGAAGGTGACCAAGCGGGACCTGTTCTTGGCAGGGGGCCTGTTTGCCGTCCTGGCCGCCGCCGTGCTGGCGGTCTCGGTCCAGAACGATCGGGTGGCGGCCGCGTTGCGGCCGGTGGCCTTTGCCGGGCTCTGGTTCGGCGCCAGCCTCGTGCTGCTCCAAGGACTGCGCCACCTGCGCAGCGGATGGGGCCCGCTGGTGGCCGCCACGCTTGTCACCGGCGTCGTCGCCGCTGATCTCGGCGTCAACAACGGCCCCAATGAATCGACGGCGCTGGCGCCGGATATCTACGACGTGCTTCGCCCCGAAACCCGCAACGAGACCGTGCAGGTGCTGAAGCGACTGACCGCTCAGCCTGCCGGCTCGACACGGCGCGACCGGGTCGAGCTGCTGGGCCTGGGTTTCGAATGGCCCAATGCCGGCATGGTCCACGGGTTCGATCATACACTCGGGTACAACCCGCTGCGGCTTGCGGAGTTCTCGGATGCGGTCGGGACGCGCGACACGATTGCCGGGCCCGACCAGCGCAAGTTCACGCCGCTGTTTCCCTCCTATCACTGCCGCCTCGCCAATCTGCTGGGGCTGCGCTACATCGCGTCTCCGGTGCCGATCGAGCAGGTCGATCACGCCTTGCGGGACGGCGATCTCAAGCTGATCGCGCGGACCAAGGAAGGCTATGTCTACGAGAATGCGCAGGCGCTGCCGCGCGTGCAGTTCGTCGGTGGCTGGGAACTGGCCGATTTCGACGGGATGAAGCAGGGCGGTCGCTGGCCGGAGGTCGATCCGGGCCAGGCGGTGCTGCTCGAGGTCGAGCCGCCCGTGGCGATGCCCGAGGGGCCGGCGCTGGTGAAGGCGGATATCAGGCTGAGCCGCTACGAGAACACCCAGGTCGAGATCGAGGTCACGACATCGGCAGCTGGCTTCGTCGTGCTGAATGACACCTGGCATCCGTGGTGGCGGGCAGAGGTCGACGGTGTCGAGACCGAGATCCTCAAGGCCAATGTGCTGTTTCGCGCCGTTCAGGTGCCCGCCGGCACCCATAAGATCCGGTTCAGCTTCAATCCGATCGAAGGAGCCTTGGCGGAAGTTCGCGAGCGCGTCAGCCCGGCTCCGGTCGAGGATGATGCGCCGCTGCCGCTGCCGCCGATGCATGACGAGCCGCTGATCGCCGGCGCGAGCAGCGACGGCCTGCTGCCGTCGATGCTGGCTGGGCCGTCGCAGGCGACGCGGGACTCGCTGCGCCTCGGCCCGCCACCAATCGCCTCGATGCGCGACGGGATGTCGTCGGCCCAGGTCCAGTAGCGGCCAGCAGGGCATGCAAGGAGCGCTGTCGCGCCCCTGCATGTGTCCGCAGAGATCCCAGGCCCGGCTCTGCTTCTGCTCAGGCTCCGGTGTCGGAGACCAGTCCTGCAGCCGCGATCCCTGCGACGGCGGCCGCCTCGTCATTGTCGGAGGTGTCGCCGGAGATGCCGATCGCTCCGAGAAGAGCGCCCGACGCATCGCGGATCAGCACGCCGCCCGGCACGGGCACCAGCGAGCCTCCGACCGCGTGTGTCGCCGCGTCGACGAAATAGGGCCGTTCCAGCGCCACCTTGTGCAGGGCTCGCGAGCCGAGGCCCATCGCCACCGCACCATGCGCCTTTCCAAGCGCGATCTCGCCGCGCTTGAGGCTGGTCCCGTCCTGCGCGGCGAAGAGTTTTTGGGCGCCGCGCGAATCGAGGATGGCGATCGCGAGCGGCTTGAAGCCCGCCGTGCCGGCATGAGCGAGGGCGGCGGACATGATGGTCTGGGCCTGGGCCAGCGTCAGCATCGGGGGAAACTCCTGTTATGTGGTCCAGCGCTTGTGACAGCGCTTGTCCCGCCGGGAAAGCTCTTTTCAAGAGGTGAAGGCCCGATCCGCCGCAGCGGAAGCGGCCCGGCCGGGCTGCTAAACACCTTCCGCCGCGACAGCCGCCTTGAACATGTCATCTCAATTGGGCTTCATGGGGCCCCAACGGATGGAGGAAACGCCATGGGTCTGTTCAGTTTCATCAAGGAAGCCGGTGCCAAGATCTTCGGCTCGAGCGCGGCCAAGGCCGCGACCGCTGACGAGTTGCAGAAGGAGTTGGCTGGCCACGGCCTGCCTTCCGACGTCGCGATCTCGATCGATGGCGACAAGGTGAAGGTCTCCGGCAAGGCGATGTCCACAGAGGAGGCCGAGAGGATCATTCTCGCGCTCGGCAACACCGTGGGGGTGGCTTCGGTGGAGTCCGAGCTCGCGGTGACCAAGGAAGTTCCGGCCGCCGTGTTCTACACGGTGAAGAAGGGCGACACCCTCTGGAAGATCGCCGAAGAGCATTACGGCAAGGGCCAGGGCGCGAAGTACACCGACATCGTCAAGGCCAATACGCCCCCGGTCAAGAACCCCGACCTGATCCAGCCCGGCTGGGTGCTGCGGATTCCGCCCAAGGCCTGAGCGGTCGTCCTCGCACGGCATCGTGAACAAGGCCGCGTTTCCCTGGAAGCGCGGCCATTTTCTGTGCCGGATCGCGCCTTGCGCGGCCATCCTCGCCAGCGCCCGCGGCCATCGGCTCTTGACGACAATGGTTGCGTCGGCAACTGTCTCGCCGATTGCGTAGGATTGGGCGGGTACGGCGCTTGCGCCGAGAATCCGTTGCCGGTCAAGCTATCGTCCAAGAACTGCAGAGCGGCCGTCCGAACGGGCGCCGCGCGGCGAAAATAAGATCGCCTACTCACGATCCCTGGGGAGGGAAGCCATGACATTCGATCGCCGTCGATTCCTGATCGTTGCCGGTTCTGCCGTCGCCATGCCGGCCGTGCTGCGCGCGACCCGCGCCGATGCGCAGGAGGTGACGCTGAAGATGCATCACTTCCTGCCGCCCGTCTCGGTCGCCCATTCCAAGTTCCTGAAGCCCTGGGCCGACAAGGTGGCCGCGGAATCGAACGGGCGCATCAAGATCGACATCTTCCCGTCGATGCAGCTTGGCGGCACGCCGCCGCAGCTCTTCGACCAGGCGCGCGACGGCGTCGCCGATCTGGTCTGGACGCTGCCGGGCTACACGCCGGGGCGCTTCACCGGCACCGAGGCGTTCGAGTTGCCCTTCACTGCCAACAAGCGGGCGCTGGCGAATTCGCTGGCGCTGACCGACTACGCCCAGCAGAGCCTGCAGGACGAGTACAAGGACGTCCAGCCGATCTGCCTGTGGGCACATGACCACGGCCTGATCCATGCCAACAAGCAGGTGAAGACGATGGAGGACCTGAAGGGTCTGAAATTGCGCTTCCCGACCCGTCTCGCCGGCGAGGCGCTGCGAGCGCTCGGCGCCAACGCCATCGGCATGCCGGTGCCGCAGGTGCCGGAATCACTGGCGCAGCGCGTCATCGACGGCTGCGTCGTGCCCTGGGAGGTGGTGCCGTCGATCAAGGTGCAGGAACTGGTCAAGTACCACACCGAGATTCCGGGCTCGCCGACCTTCTATTCCGCGACCTTTGTGCTGGCGATGAACAAGGCGAAATACGCCGCGCTGCCCGCCGATCTCAAGGCGATCATCGACAAGAACTCAGGCGCGACCGCCGCCGCCATGGCCGGCAAGGTCTGGGACGAGCAGGCGGTCGTGGTCTCCGACATGGTGCGCAAGCGCGGCAACATCATCACCGTGATCGAGGAGGCGGAGGCCGCGCGCTGGCGCAAGACCACCGAGCCGGTGATCGAGGGCTGGCTCAAGACCGCCAAGGAGAAGGGGCTCGATGGCGAGAAACTGCTCGCCATCGCCCGGGCGGCGCTGGCCAAGCACGAGAAGGCGGCCTGACGCATACGATGGCAACGCAGGGGAGGGGCAGCGCAGCGTCCGACTTCGACCGGGCGGTGCGGGGGATTGCGTTGATCGGCGGCATCCTGCTGATCGCGCTGTCGGTGACCGTCGTGGTCAGCGTGACGCTGCGCAGCGACCTCGTCGGCGCCGCCGGCGTGCCGGGCGATTTCGAGGTGGTTCAGATCGCGACCGCGATTGCCGCCTTCTGCTTCCTGCCCTGGTGCCAGCTCCGGCGCGGCAACATCTTCGTCGACACCTTCACACTGAAGCTGCCCGCCCGCTGGCAGCGCCGCATCGATGCGCTCTGGGACATCGTCTATGCGCTGGTGATGGCACTGGTTGCGTGGCGGCTGGCGGTGGGTGCGCGCGCCGCCTTTGCCACCGGCGAGAACAGCATGGTGCTGCAGGTGCCGAGCTATTTGCCGATCGCGCTGTGCTCAGGTCTCGCGGCACTGGTCGCTGCCGTCGCCATCGTCACCGCGCTGCGGCTGTTGAGGACTCCGGCGTGAGCGGCTTTTCGCTCGCCATCACGGGGTTTGGCATCCTGCTCGCGCTGATGGCGCTGCGGCTGCCGATCGGGCTCGCAATGATGCTGGTCGGTGGGCTCGGCTACATCCAGCTCAACGGGCTCGATCCGTTCCTGAACTATATCCGCACCACGCCCTACCAGATCTTCGCCAATTATACGCTTTCGGTGATCCCGCTCTTCGTGCTGATGGGCGCCTTCGCCGAGCGTTCGGGGCTGGCCGGCGACTTGTTCAAGGCGGCGTCCGCCGTCGTTGGGCACCGGCGCGGTGGCCTCGGGATGGCGCTGATCGGGGCCTGCACCGGCTTCGGGGCGATCTGCGGTTCCTCGGTCGCGACAACTGCTACCTTCGCGCGGGCGGCGCTCCCGGAATTGCGGCGCTACCGTTACGATCCAGGCTTCTCCTGCGGGCTCGTCGCGGTCGGCGGGACGCTCGGCATCCTGATACCGCCCTCGGTCATACTGGTCGTCTACGCGATCTCGACCGAACAGAACATCGCCAAGCTGTTCAAGGCTGCACTGATTCCCGGGCTGATGGCGGCGGCGTTCTATTGCATCACGATCGCGATCGTGACCCGGCTCAATCCGACGTTGGGGCCGGCGCAGCCGCGCATCGCTTGGCGGGATCGGGTGCGGCCGCTGCTCGGCGTGGTGCCGGCGATGGCGGTCGCGCTGATCGTCGTCGGCGGAATCTATGGCGGCGTGTTCACGCCCACGGAGGGCGCCTCGGTCGGCGCCTTCGTCATGCTGCTGATCGGCGTGCTGCGCGGCACGCTGGGTCTGTCGGGCATCGGCGAGGCGATCCTGCAGACCGCCGAAACCTCGGCGATGATCTTCGCCATCCTGCTCGGCGCCGAGATCTTCAACGCCTTCCTCGCTTTGACGCAGGTTCCGACCGCTGCCGCCGAGATGATCGCAGCCTCGGGCTGGGCACCCTATACGGTGCTGATCGGGCTCCTGCTGTTCTACATCGTGCTCGGCGGCGTGATGGACGAGCTTGCCATGATCCTGCTGACGCTGCCGGTGTTCTTCCCGATCGTGACGGCGCTGGATTTCGGCATGCCGGCCGATGATGTCGCGATCTGGTTCGGCATCCTCGTGCTGATCGTCGTCGGCATCGGCATGACCTGCCCGCCGATCGGGCTCAACGTCTTCGTCGTGGCCTCGCTGGCGCGCGACGTACCGGTGACGCGGATCTATCGTGGCGTGCTGCCCTTCGTCGCCTCCGATGTCATCCGGCTCGGTATCGTGGTGGCATTTCCCGCCCTCACGCTCTATCTGGTGAAGCTCCTGGAGTGAGATGCCGGAGCCATCGCCTTGACCGTGAACGATCTCGACATCGACGACATCAAGACCGGGCTGTCGGATGGCAGCATTCTTCTCGTCGATGTCCGCGAGCCGCATGAGTTCGAGGCCGGGCATATCCCTGGCTCGGTCTCGCGCCCGCTGTCGCGATTTGATCCCGCCGACCTGCCCAACGAACCCGGCAAGCGCATCGTCCTGTCCTGCGCCGCCGGCGTTCGGTCGCTGCGGGCGATGGAATTCGCCCAGTCCGCCGGCCTCGACGTCGACAGCCACTATCTCGGCGGCTTCAAGGACTGGGTCATGCGCGGCGAACCGGTCGAGCACTGATCCTCGTCTTGCCTCCCAAGCGCTTTGCGCCGGGCGCATCGCCGCACCCCGCTCGCCGGTGCTGACGCGGCACGCGTCCTGGCTCAATCTCTCATTCACGCGAATTGCTTTCATTCAAGCATTTGAAGGAACTCCGCCCATGCGCCCCATGAAATTCGGATTCGGACAGCCGGTGCGCCGTGTCGAGGACCAGCGCCTGACCACGGGTACGGGCCGCTACACCGACGACACCGCCGTCGAGGGCGCGCTGCACGCCTTCGTGCTGCGTTCGCAATATGCCCATGCGACCTTCAAGATCGTCGACAAGCAGGCCGCGCTCGGCATGAAGGGCGTCAAGCTGATCCTGACCGGGGAGGATGTCGCCCATCTCGGCGACCTGCCCTGCAAGGGCCTGATCAAGACCGTGTCGGGTGAGGATGTGAAGCCGCTGCCGGTGCCAGTGCTGCCGACCGACACCGTCAGGCATGTCGGCGAGGCCGTCGCCTTCATCGTCGCCGAGACGCTGACGCAGGCGCGTGACGCCGCCGAGGCGATCGAGATCGAATGGACGGCGCTGCCCTCCGTCACTGGCATCGAGGCGGCGCTCGATCCCGGCGCGCACCAGGTCTGGCCGGAGCGACCGGGCAATGTCGCCTTCGAGGCGCAGCAGGGCGACCAGGCCAAAACCGACGCAGCCTTCGCCAAGGCGGACCGCACCGTCTCGGTCACCATCGTCAACAACCGGCTCGCCTCGAATTATCTGGAGACGCGCGCCTGCATCGCCGAATACGACAAGGCCGACAAGCGCTGGACCCTGACGCTCGGCAGCCAGGGCAGCCATGGTACGCGCGAGATCCTGGCCAACTACATCCTCAAGGTCGACCAGTCGCGCATCCGCGTGGTCACGCCCGATGTCGGCGGCGGCTTCGGCACCAAGATCTTCATGTATCGCGAATACCCGCTGACGATGGTCGCAGCCGAGAAGCTGAAGCGCCCGGTGCGCTGGGTCGCCGACCGCACCGAGCATTTCCTGGCCGACACCCATGGCCGTGCCAACCTCGCCACCGCGACGATGGCGCTCGACAAGCGCGGCAGGTTCATCGGCTTGAAGGTCGATCTTGCGGCGGAGATGGGCGCCTATCTCTCGCAGTACGGGCCCTTCATCCCCTGGGTCGGCACGACGATGACGCCGGGCTGCTACAACATCCCCGCCGTGCATGTGCGCTTCCGCGGCATCCTGACCAACACCATGGCGGTCGATGCCTATCGCGGCGCGGGCCGGCCCGAGGCCGCCTATCTGATCGAGCGGCTGGTCGATGCGGTCGCGCGCGAGACCGGCAAGACGCCAGACGCCGTGCGGGCGCTGAACTTCGTCAAGCCGAGCGAGATGCCGCATGCGACGCAGACCGGCCCGGTCTATGATTCCGGAGAGTTCGAGGGGCATATGCGCCGCGCCATGGAGGTGGCCGACTGGCAGGGCTTCAAAACCCGGCTCAAGGCCGCCAACAAGGCCGGCAAGATCCGCGGCATCGGCATGGCCAGCTATATCGAGGCCTGCGGCGGCGGCGGGCCGGAGAGCTCGACCGTGATCCTCGAGAAGGACGGCATGGTGACCGTGCTGATCGGCACCCAGTCGAACGGGCAGGGCCATGAGACCGCCTATTCGCAGCTCGTTTCGCAGCATCTCGACATTCCCATGGACCGCATCCGCGTCATCCAGGGTGACACCGACAAGGTCGAGACCGGCGCGGGAACCGGCGGCTCGCGCTCGATTCCGGTCGGCGGAGCGGCACTCGACAAGGCGGCGACCATCCTCTCCGACAATCTCAAGCAGCTCGCGTCCGAGAAGCTGGAGGCCGGCATCGGCGACCTCGAGATCGTCGATGGAGCCGTCCGCGTCGTCGGCACCGACAAGGCGCTCGACCTCGCCGCCATCGCGGCGCTGCCGGGCGCGACGACCGCCATGCTCAGGGTCCATCAAAGCTGGGAGCCGCCGGCGGCCACCTTCCCGAACGGCACTCACATCTGCGAGCTGGAGGTCGATCCGCAGACCGGCGCGACCGAGATCATGAACTATGTGGTGGTCGACGATTTCGGCATGACGCTGAATCCGATCATGCTGCAGGGGCAGGTCCATGGCGGCGCGGGGCAGGGCATCGGACAGGCGCTGATGGAGGAGATCAGGTTCGACGCCGAAGGCCAGATGCTGACGGCGACCTTCATGGACTATGCGCTGCCGCGCGCCGTCGACATCCCGAACTTCCATTTCGAGACGCGCAATGTCCGCTGCGTGACCAATGCGCTCGGGGTCAAGGGCGCGGGCGAGGCTGGCGCGATCGGCGCCTGTCCTGCGGTGATGAACGCGATGGTCGATGCCCTCGACCGGGCGGCTGGCATCAAGGCCATCGACATGCCGGCGACGCCGCTCAAGGTGTTCAACGCGCTCAAGGAGGCTGGATATCGGCCCTGACGCAAGGTCACGTTTGCATCAGAGCAAGACCGTTCACGAGAATGGCACTTGGCTCGGGCGAGCGGATCGGTTGATCTGGAACGGTTCCAATCGTCGCCAGTCCGGCGACCGAAGCCTTCGAGGATACGCCTTCATGATCCGCACCGTTCTCGTCGCCGGCGTTCTGGGCCTGGGCCTCACCGCTGTCCTCGCGCAGTCCGACCCCATCGCGGAGCGGCGCAACACAATGAAGGCCGTCGGCGGGGCGACGCGCGACGGCGCGGCCATGGCCAAGGGCGAGGTTGCTTTCGATGCATCCAAGGCCCAGGCCGTGTTCAAGGTCTATTCCGATGCGGCCAAGAAGATGCCGGGCCTCTTTCCCGACAGCTCCAAGACCGGCGGCGAGACCACCGCCTCCCCTAAGATCTGGGAGGACCAGGCCGGCTTCAAGGCCGCCTTCGTCAAGTTTGAGGCCGATGCTTCGGCGGGGGCGTCAGTTACCGATCTCGCCGGCTTCCGTACGGCCTTCGGCAATGCGACGAAGAACTGTGGCGGCTGCCACGAGACCTATCGCGTCAAGAAATAAGGGCCGCGCTGCTGTTTCGCAGATGAACGAGCCGGAGCTTTCCGGCTCGTTTCGCGTTATCAGCGGGGATGCGCGCGCGGCCGGTCCGGCCGTGGCAAGCGTCTGCGGAGAATCGACATGCTGCGTCTGCGCCGTCTGCTCGTCACCCTTGTCCTGCTGGCCGCGGCGGGGCTCGGTGGCTTCTATGTTCTGACCGATCCGCGCGTGGTTTCGCCGTCGCCGGAGATCGGCACGCTTCCAGCCCCCGATCTGGAGAACGGCAAGCTGCTGTTCACGGCGGGAGGCTGCGCCTCCTGCCATGCGACGCCCAACCAGGACGACAAGCTCAGGCTCGGCGGCGGGCTTGCGCTCGGCTCGCCCTTCGGCACCTTTCACGCGCCCAACATCTCGCCGCATACGCGCGACGGAATCGGCAATTGGGGTGTGAAGGACTTCGTCGATGCGATGGCCACGGGCGTTTCGCCGGCCGGGCAGCATTATTATCCGGCCTTCCCCTATACGTCGTACCGGCTGATGCCTCCGAAGGCGCTGGCCGACATCTTCGCCTATATCCGCACGCTTGCGCCCGTCGAGGGCCGGGCGCCCGCGCATGAGCTGCCGTTCCCCTTCAATATCCGTCGCGTCGTCGGCGGCTGGAAGCTGCTGTTCTTCGAGGGAGCCGCGTTCAAGCCGGATCCGACCAGGAGCGAGGCGTGGAATCGCGGCGCCTATCTCGTGAACGGGCCCGGCCACTGTGCCGAATGCCATTCCAGCCGCAATGCACTGGGCGCGATCGTGCAGGCGACGCGCTTTGCCGGCGGGCCCGATCCCGAGGGCAAAGGCACCGTGCCCAATATCACGCAAGCGCCCGATGGGCTCGGCAAATGGTCGAAGGAAGAGATCGCCGAACTGTTGAAGACCGGCTTCACCCCGAGCTTCGACAGCGTCGGCGGTACGATGGCGGCGGTGGTGCGCAACATGGCGCAACTGCCGGATTCCGACAGGATGGCGATGGCGGAGTATCTCAAGTCGCTGCCGGCGGTGCAGGGGCCGACGAAGTAGCAGGGGTGGCGGGCGATTCTTGGAACGTCGAAGCCCTGCCCCGGGGGGCAGATGGACTGCTTACCAGCCTACTCCATCACCGCCGCCTTGAGGATGCAGACCATCATCGCCGTTCCCGGCTCGTTGCCGACGCAGCGGACGACGTGGCGGCGGTCGCAGCGGTAGCGCAGGGTTTCTCCGGCCCTGGCGCGCTGGATGATATCGCCGACCTCGACCTCGAACTCGCCCGAGCTGACGGAGAGGGATTCGATCGAGCCGCGCTGGTGGCCTTCCGAATCGAGCTCGCCGCCTGGCTCCGCCTGTACGTCGTACCATTGCAGCCATTCGACCGTCTTGATCCAGCCGACGATGGCGAGCTTGAGCTTCCCGTCTTCGGAAACCAGGATCGGCGTGTCGGCACGCGCGGTCTTCTCGATGAAGGGCTCTTCCTCGCCGCTGGAGAGCACGCGCTCGATCGAGATGTCGAGCGCCTGGGAGAGCCGCCAAATCGTCGCCAGCGTCGGGTTGGTCTCGTTGCGCTCGATCTGGCTGATGATCGACTTGGCCACGCCGGACTGCTCTGCAAGCTCCGAGAGCGAGAAGTTGTAGGCCTTGCGCAGGCGCTGGATCGTCTTGCCGAGCTGGCCCGAAATGACATGAGCCCCGGATTCGAACTCGCGTCCGCCACGCTCTTTCGTCTCGATACCCATGCTGTCTAAGCCTGCCTCGCGCACTGGATCGTTTGCGGAAGCGAACGATCGTTTGTCTGAGCGGACAATGCCTGTTCTGTGCGCGGCGGGCAAGCCGCCTCGCGGGAGGTTGCCCCGACGCGAGCTCAAGTCGCGCGAGTCGAGCCGATCTCGCGCTGCTCGCGCTTCAGCAGGCCGAGCTGCTGTTCGCGCAGGATGACGTAGATTCCCGACGCGATGACGATGGTTGCGCCGGTCAAGATCGTGCTGGCGGGCCATTCGCCGAACAGGAACCAGCCGATAATGACCGCCCAGATCATCGTCGAATATTCGAAGGGCGCGATCAGCGAGGCGTCGCCGAAGCGATAGGCCTGGACAAGAAGAATCTGACCGAGCCCGCCGAGGATGCCGATCGTCACCATCAGGGCGGCGTCGGCAAGATCGGGCATGCGCCAGCCAAAGACGAGGGTGGCGAGGCCGAGCGCACTGGTCAGCAGCATGAAGTAGAAGACGATGGCGCCGGTTTGCTCGGTCTTGGTGAGCAGGCGGACCTCGATCGAGGCGAAGGCCGAGCAGCAGGCGCCGGCCAGGCCAAGCGCTGCGCCCAGCGCCGGGCCGCCCTGGAGCCCCTGCGATAGCGTTCCGGCCGCCAGATGCGGCGAGAGCATGATCAGCACCCCGATGAAGCCAACGGTGACCGCGCTCCAGCGGTAGATTCGCACGCGTTCCTTGAGCACCAGCGCCGCCAGCACCACGACCGCGAGCGGGGCGGCATAGCCGAGCGCCACCGCATCCGAGAGCGGCAGGAACTGGAGGGCGGCGAAGCCGCAGAACATGCCGGTCGAGCCGATGACGCCGCGCTTCATATGGCCGCGCAGATTGCTCGTCTTGAGCGCGCCCGGCAGCTCGGAGCGCCAGGCGAGCCAGATCAGCAGGGGAATCAGGGCGAAGAAGGAGCGGAAGAAGACGAGCTCACCCGTGGGATAGCGCGCGGCGATCGATTTGATGCCGGCCGACATCAGCGTGAACGCCAGGGCCGAGATGAGCTTGAGGCTGATGCCGAGGAGAGGGGACAACGGACCGGCGTGGTGGGAGGGCAAGACGGCTCGAGATCGCCGCGAAAGGTACGCCCTTAGACCATGCCGCGGCCGGGCTTCAAAGCGTCAAGCCTGCAACCCCGATAGGCGGCGGGCGGGAGGGCTGCCGCTCGTCGTAGCCGGTCACGATGTCTGCGTGACTCACCTCAGCCCTCATCCCGAGGGCTGAGGTGGTCGAACGCCTCCTAGAAGCTGCCCCGGAACGCGCCGCCGTCGATCAGGATGTTCTGGCCGGTGATGTAGCCGGCATGGGCGCTGGCGAGGAAGGCGCAGAGCTTACCGAATTCGTCGGCCTCGCCGAAGCGCCCGGCAGGTACGTCCTTCCGGCGCTGCGCGGCGAAGTCGTCCACGCTCAGGCCCTTGATCGCGGCCATCTTCGTCAGCCCGCTTTTGAGCCTGTCGGTGTCGAAGCTGCCGGGCAGGACATTGTTGATCGTGACATTGGCATGGGCGACCTCGCGCGCCACGCCCGACAGAAACGCGGTGAGGCCGGCCCGCGCGGCGGAGGAGACGTCGAGCCCGGTCAGCGGCGTCAGGACGCTCGCCGAGGTGATATTGACGATTCGCCCGAAGCGCCTGGCGATCATGCCATCGACGACGCGCTGCACCAGTTCGAGCGGCGTCGCCATGTTCTGGATGACGCCTTCCAGAAGTGCCTCGCGGGACACATCGCGAAACGGTTTCGGCGGAGGGCCGCCATTGTTGTTGATCAGGATGTCGGGCTCGGGGGCCGCCGCGAGCAGGGCGTCCTGACCGGCACGGCTCGAAACGTCGGCAACGACGGGGATCACTGTCGCGCCGGTGCTGGCACGGATCTGGCTCGCCGTCGCCTCGAGGCTCGCGGCGTCGCGGCCATTGATGACCACGGTGCAGCCGGCTTCGGCCAGTGCCTGCGCGCAGCCGCGACCGAGACCTTTGCTGGAGGCGCAGATAATGGCCGTGCGGCCGGAAATTCCCAGATCCATGTCGTTCCTCCAGAGGCTTCTCGTTTCGAAACGCAGACAGACCACGGATCGCTGGTTCCGTCATCAAAGCGCAATGCAAATCAGACACATGCCGGACGCATCGCAACAGGATGGGCCGGGTGGCATGAGCGACGAGGACGACGCGAAACAGGTTCGCAGCATCTTCATCTCCGATCTGCATCTCGGCACGCGCGGGGCGCAGGCCGATCTGGTGCTGGAATTTCTGAGGGCCTACGACGCCCCGCAGATCTATCTGGTCGGCGACATCATCGACGGCTGGCGGCTGAAGAGCGGCTGGTATTTCCCGCAATCCCACAACGACGTCATCCAGAAGCTTCTGCGCAAGGTCCGCAAGGGCTCGAAGCTGATCTATGTCACCGGCAATCACGACGATTTCCTGCGCGACTTCACCGGCCTGCAGTTCGGCGGCATCACCCTCGTCGACGAGGTCATCCACGAGACCGCCGACGGCAAGCGCCTGCTCGTCATCCATGGCGATCTGTTCGACCTCGTGGTGCGCAATGCCAAATGGCTCGCCCTGCTCGGCGACTGGGCCTACACGATCGCGCTGGCCTCCAACACGGTGGTCAACAAGGTCCGCCGCCTGCTCAACCTGCCGCACTGGTCGCTGTCCGCCTGGGCCAAGAACAAGGTCAAGAACGCGGTCAACTATATCGGCGAATTCGAGACCTGCCTGGCGGCGGAGGCGCGCCGGCACCATGCTGACGGCGTCGTCTGCGGCCATATCCACCACGCCGCCTGCCGCGAGATCGACGGGCTGACCTATATCAACACCGGCGATTGGGTCGAAAGCTGCACCGCCTTCATCGAGCATCATGACGGTCGCTTCGAGATGATCCGCTGGCCGCAGGGCCGCCTCCGGGGCGAGGCGCCAGTGCCGATCGTCGTGCCGGCGCGTCCGGCGTCCGTGCCGGCGCTGGTCGAGGCGGCCTGATGCGCGTCATGATCGCGACGGATGCCTGGCGTCCGCAGATCAACGGCGTCGTCCGCTCGCTGGAGCGGATGGCGGAAGCCGGGCCCGAATTCGGGGTGACGCCGAAGATGCTGACGCCCGAGGGCTTTCGCCAGATCGGGCTGCCGAGCTACCCCGATATCCGCATCGCGCTGGCGACGCGGCGGGCTTTGGCGAAGCGGATCGAGGATTTCGGGCCCGACCATATCCACATCGCGACGGAAGGGCCGATCGGCTGGCTGACGCGGGCCGTCTGCCTCGCCCAGAAGCGCCCCTTCACCACGAGCTACCACACCCGCTTTCCGCAATATGTCGCGGCGCGCTGGCCGATCCCGGAAAGCTGGAGCTACCGCTTCCTGCGCCGTTTCCATGGACCTGCCGCGGCCGTCATGGTCTCTACGGCGTCGGTCGAGACGGAGTTGCGCCAGCACGGCTTCGAAAAGATCGTGCGCTGGGGGCGGGGCGTCGATCTCTCCCTGTTCCACCCGCGCCTGCAGAGCGTTCTCGACCTGCCGCGACCGATCTTTCTCAGTGTCGGGCGCGTCGCGGTCGAAAAGAACCTCGAGGCCTTCCTGTCGCTGCGTCTGCCCGGCAGCAAGGTCGTGGTCGGCGACGGGCCGGCCCGTGCCGATCTGCAGCGCGCCTATCCGGATGCAACCTTTCTCGGCACACGAGAGGGCGAGGATCTGGCGGCGATCTATGCCTCGTCGGACGTCTTCGTCTTTCCGAGCCTGACCGACACCTTCGGCATCGTCCTGCTCGAGGCGGCGGCGAGCGGCCTGCCGGTGGCGGCGTTTCCGGTGCAGGGGCCGAGCGACGTCTTCGCCGGCAGCGGCGCCGCGGTGCTGAACGAGGATCTGCGCTCGGCAGCCTTGCAGGCCCTGCGTATCCCGAAGGAAACCTGCCTCGAACTGGCCGCCAGCCATAGCTGGCAACGCAGTGCGGCGCAGTTCTATGGCCATATCCGGCAGGTCGTCAGCGAGCATGCCGGCCGGATTCCCCGCAACGGTGCGGCCGTCGCCCCGGCTTCGGGCGTTACAGCCTTCGCGAGCGCGCGTGTCTCGGAAGAGTTGGGGCCGCAGCGTCTGACGGCTTGAGCTCGGCGCGGAAGCCGTCTCGCCGTTCATGCACGGATGCGATGACGAGGCCCATCGGTACGCCAAGCCCGACCAGCGCGGCTTCGGACAATTGCAGGCTGGCCTCGATCGTTTCCGGCACGGCGTCGTTGACGCCGATCTCATAGAGATGGCGCGCATGGCCGGCGTCGCGGGCGCGGGCGACGATGACGAGGTCGGGCCGCAGTGCGCGTGCCGCCAGCACGGTCGCATCGACGGCGCGCTGGTTGTCGATGGTCACGATCAGCGCGGTGGCCTCTTCGAGGCCGCAGAGCCGCAGGAAATCAGGCTTGGTGGCGTCGCCATAGAAGGCTGGCTGTCCCGCCCGGCGCTGGGCGGAGATCAGCGAGGCATCGGAATCGATCACGATATAGGGCTTGCGATGCTCCTCGAGCATGCTGCCGACGAGCTGGCCGACGCGACCGCCGCCGACGACGATCGCGCGCGCGGAGTGGTCGTCGGGAGGGAGCACCTTGGCTTCGTCGGGCAGCATGACCGGCACGGCAAGCTTCAGCGACAGGGCGCGGGCGAGGCGCGCCAGCAGCGGCAGCGCGACCATGGTCAGGGAGACGCCGGCCAGAACCAGGCTCGCCGGCTCCTGCCCCAGTAGCTTGGCCGCGACGGCGCCGTTGAGCAGGACGAAGGCGAACTCGCCGCCGGGGCCGATCATGATCGCGGCTTCCAGTGCGGTCGCCTTTGACAAGCGGAACCAGCGGGACAGCCCGAAGACCAGCAGCGACTTCGTCACGAAGAGGCCGATCGCGATCCCCAGAATCGAGAAGGGGCGGGCGGCGAGCTCGGCTGGATTCACGCCCATGCCGACGGTGAGGAAGAAGACGCCGATCAGCAGCGACTTGAACGGCTCGATGGTGACCTCGATGGCGCGACGATACTCCGTCTCGGCCAGCATGAGCCCGGCGATGAAGGCGCCGAGCCCCATCGACAGCCCAGCGGCGGCGGCGATCATCCCTGTTCCGAGCGCGACCAGAAGCGTGGCCGCCATGAAGCTCTCGGAGGAGTCCGTCGAGGCGACGAGGCGGAAGAGCGGCCTGAGCGCGCGGCGGCCGACCAGCACAATGATCGCGATGGCGGTGAAGGCCTGCAGCAGCGCCTGAACGAGACCTGCCAGCAGCGAGCCGCTGCCATCCTGCGCGCCGAGCACGCTGACGAGGAAGAGCAGCGGGATCACCGCAATGTCCTGGCAGATCAGGACGGCGAAGCTGGCGCGGCCGGCCGAGGAGGTCATGCGCTTCCTGGCCGAGAGCAGTTCGACCACCATCGCGGTGGAGGACAAGGCCAGGCCGAATCCGATGATGAGCGCCGCTGCCGCCGGCTGGCCCAGCGCATAGGCGACAGCGCCGATGGCGCCCGCCGAGAGTACGACCTGGCCAAGCCCCAGTCCGAAAACCAGCCGGCGCATCGTCACCAGGCGCTCGAAGGAGAGTTCCAGCCCGATCACGAAGAGCAGGAAGGCGACGCCCAACTCGGCCGGCCCGGTCAGCGCCTCCGGACTCGAGACCGTGATGGTGCTCAGCAGCGGAACGGACGAGACGAAGCCACCCAGCCCGAAGGGGCCGAGCAGGGCGCCGCAGGCCATGAAGGCGACGATCGAATTGATCTTCAGGCTCTTGGCGAAAGGCACGATCACGCCGGCCGTCGCAAGCACCACGACGGCGTCCTTGTAGACGGAAGGATCGACGGTTCCGGCCAAGGTGGCGCGCTCTGCGATTCGGGACGGGGGAAGATGCCGCAAGACTGTGCGGTCTGGTGCGCCGCAACACAACCTTGGTTGCGTCGTCGCGGTCCAAGACGTCGCGGTCCAAGACCCTGATTCAGGTCGCCGGCGTTCCAGGCGGCGGCGGTCCAGTCAGTTCGTTATAGGCAAACTGCTTTGTCTCAATGATGTTGCCAGCAGGCCCCCAGGTGAACCTGAGGCCGTTCCAGTTGCCGAAATGCATGCCGCCTGGCTGCGTTCCCTCCCAATAGAATTGCAGATGGATGGAGGCAGCGACTTCGGCGGCCGTGCGCTGAGCAAGTTGGTAGCAGAATTCGTTGCCGTCATAACTGGCGTGGCCATTGGCCTCGGAACACGGCCCGATACGTGCCACCAAGCAACTATGGAATTCGATGCGCTTGACCTTGCCACGCAATTGTTCGAGCTGCGCCAGATCAGTTCGGCATATCCCCCCTTTTCCGGGGCCAATATAGAGGTTGCCCTTTTTGGGGTCGACAACCCGAGTCGGCAAAGTGGGATGTTGAAAGGCGCCTCTGCAGCATTGCACGAAACCTGGCAGGCCGTGCGACATGATTTTCAGCGTAAGATTGCCGCCGGCGGCATCACCTCGCTTGACGACATTGTCGATCATCCATTGCAGCGGCGTGTCACCGTTGACTTCGAGGACGTCGCCAAGCGGCTTCCAGCCGAACAGACGCACGTCATGGACGACGAACACCTTCGGTGGCCCGGGTGGCGGAGGTGGAGCTGGCGGAGGTGGAACTGGCGGATGTGGAACGGGAGGCGGGGGCAGAGGGCGAAGAGATGCCAGCTCCTGGTCGAGTGCGGCGATTGTCTTCTTGCCGACGATATCGTCGATCCGGCCCGCGTAATTCAGGATGCGGCGCGCTGTCTTGAAGCTCCGTACGCTGGCGGCCGTCGACGGCCCGTAACGCATTTTGGATAACTCGTCGGCGGAGATGGCCCCGGCGCCGAGCCGGATCAGCGCCTGTTGAATCTTGCCGACGAAAGCGCCTGTGGCCCCTGGCATCACATGACTG
This sequence comes from Allobosea vaviloviae, assembly GCF_001298265.1. Lineage (GTDB taxonomy): Bacteria > Pseudomonadota > Alphaproteobacteria > Rhizobiales > Beijerinckiaceae > Allobosea > Allobosea vaviloviae_B. The sequence goes on from NZ_LGSZ01000009.1 coordinate 134,858, forward strand.
GAGTCGGAGACCGCGCAGGCTTCCAGGCGCGGGTCGCCGGAGAATTCCTTTGATTGCAGTGGCATCGGCCTCTCATCACGCCATGGAGGAGGTGACAGTCGGGTGCAGCATCAATCCGGAAGCTCGATCGGTTAGAACAGGAAAGATTGTTACATGACGAAATGCCGCAAGGGAACGCCGATCGCATCGACGTCGAAGCCCTTGCCGAGAGCGCGTACCGGCGCTGGCACAGCCCATTCGGGGTGCTGGCCAGTGCGGCTTGCGTAGAGCCTGCCGGTCGGAGCTTTCCCGGCGCTTGCATCCTGGGCTAGCCTTTGCCGACATTCTCCAGAAGGCTTGGTCAGAAGGTCTGCGCATGCGTTTTTCCGGCACTGAAAACTACGTCGCCACCGAGGACCTGACGGTTGCGGTCAATGCCGCGATCCGGCTGGAGCGGCCGCTGCTGGTCAAGGGCGAGCCCGGCACCGGCAAGACGGTCCTTGCCGAGGAAATCGCGGCCGCGCTGGGCGCGCCGCTGATCACCTGGCACATCAAGTCGACCACCAAGGCGCAGCAGGGGCTCTACGAGTACGATGCGGTCAGCCGCCTGCGCGACAGCCAGCTCGGCGACCCGCGGGTGTCCGAGATCGGCAACTACATCAAGCGCGGCAAGCTCTGGGAGGCCTTTGTCGCGCCCGAACGCCCGGTGCTGCTGATCGACGAGATCGACAAGGCCGATATCGAGTTTCCCAACGACCTCCTGCTCGAACTCGACCGCATGGAGTTCCATGTCTACGAGACCGGCGAGACCATCAAAGCCGCGCGCCGGCCGGTGATGATCATCACCTCCAACAACGAGAAGGAGCTACCCGACGCCTTCCTGCGGCGCTGCTTCTTCCACTACATCCGCTTTCCCGACGCGCAGACGATGCAGGCCATCGTCGAGGTGCATTTCCCCGGCATCAAGCAGCGGCTGATGGAGGAGGCGCTGAAGCTGTTCTTCGAGGTGCGCGACGTGCCCGGCATCAAGAAGAAGCCCTCGACCTCCGAACTGCTCGACTGGCTGAAGCTCCTCGTCGCCGAGGATATCGGCCCCGAGGTGCTGCGCGAGCGCGACCCGCGCAAGCTGATCCCGCCGCTGCATGGCGCGCTCCTGAAGAACGAGCAAGATGTCAGCCTGTTCGAGAAACTGGCCTTCATGGTTAGGCGCGAGGGGCGGTGAGGGGGCTGTTCGGAAGGCCTTCGCAGGGCGGGATGGCGGTGGCCAGGTCGATCTTGGGATCGATCGCGCGCGCCGCTGCGGTCAGGTCGAAGTCGCGCATCAGCAGGACATAGTCCTGCGTTTCGGACGTTTTGAGATAGCCGGTCATGGTGATGGGGGTCGCGGAGGGCTCTCCGGTGCGGCAGGCCTTGTCGGCGCCGAGCGAAAGGCTGCCGCGGTTGCCCTCGTTGCGCGCACCGGCGAACATCTCCTCGCGGAACACGCCCAGGTGGGCGGCATCCGCCGGGCTGAGCTTGAACAAGGTGAAGCGCCGTCCCGGCGCGGCCAGAACCGGCAGGGATGCGAGTTCCACAGCGTCGCGCACCTCTTCCAGCACGGCCTTGCGCTCATGGCGCCCGCCATCCTTTGCCATCGCGACGATGGTCATGGTGACGCCGCCAGGCAGGGGGCGGACGTCGGCCGGCAGGCTGATCCCGGCGCGCAACTGCGACAGATCGGTCGTGCGGATGTCGATCTTCGAGAGCTTCGGCAGGGATGTCAGGGGAACATGGCCGCACCCGGCCGCGAGGCTGGCGAGCAGGAGGCTGGCGAGGGAAAGGATGCGCATCGGATCTCTTCAGATTGGTGATTGACGTATAATAATTCATCTCTTACTTTAATTTTGTCAATCGAGGAAATCATTATGTCGATGCCGCTTCAATCCGCTGCGCCGTTTCCCCGCGACGCCGCCATGCGCCTCCGCAAGGTCAGTCTCTGGGCCCGCGCCTTCAGCTACGCCGCCGGGTCGCTGATGATCGTCGGCCTGATCTGGCTCTGGACGGATGCCGACGCGCTCTTCCATCATGCCCGCAGCACGATCGGACTGCGGGGCGCCCTGATCTCGCCTTCGCCAAGGGGCTACTGGGCCGCGTTCGGGCTCGCCTGGATTCCCGCGCTGCTCTTTGTTCTGGCGATGCTGAGGCTGGGGACTCTGTTCCGCGCCTTCGGCGAGGGCAGGGTTCTCGTCGATGAGAACGCCGCCTCGCTGCTGCGTGTGGGCTGGCTTCTGGTTGCCTGCGGCGCCGCCACCCCGGTGGTTCGGGCCCTGCAGAGCATCGCGATGACGATCGACAACCCGGTGGGGCAGAGACATCTGGCGATCACGCTCGATCCGGGCGTCTTTGCCGCCATGGCTGCGGGCGCCGCGCTGATCGCCTTCGGCCATGTGCTGCGCGAGGCGATCCGTCTGTCGGACGAGAATCAGAGTTTCGTGTAAGCCGTCCCGATGCCCGTCGTCGTCGAACTCGACATCATGCTCGCGCGCCGCAAAATGCGCTCGAAGGAACTCGCCCAGCGCATCGGGCTGACCGAGCAGCAGGTGTCGCAGCTGAAATCCGGGAAGGTGCGCGGCATGCGTTTCGACACGCTCTCGCGCATCTGCACGGTGCTGCAATGCCAGCCGGGAGACCTGCTTCGCTACGAGCCCGGCGAAGAACCCGCCGAGGTCGATGACGCGGGTTGATGGTCCGAGGGAACCGCGCGGGGGCGTCCTGGTGGCATCGCGCCTCGTCGAGCTCCTCAGGATGAGGGCTGCTGGTTCGACCGGCACCGCGCCGCCTTCCGCCCCCTCACGACCTTTCCCCTTCCGTCCTTGATTAACTTTCTGTTAAGGGTTTCAGCGTTCCTTCCGGGTGAAGACGGCCCGCCGCCTGCGGCAGCCCAGATCCCCAATCAGGAGGCTGCCGCATGAAGCGCGCCGTGATCGCTGCCGATGCTGTCCGTTTCTCGGGCATGGCCCGCACAAGCCGCAAAGCGATCCCGCTGCTGATTTCACTGGCTGCACCGGCACTGGGCGCCTGCAGCATCTCGCCCGTCGAGACTGCTGCGACGACTGCCGTGCCGGCCGCCAAATCGCCCCAGGAGGCCCGCAAGCGCGCCATCGAACTGGCGAAGGCCGATCCGCGCGAGAAGGAGTGCCTCGTCCGCGCGATGTATTTCGAATCAAACCGCTCGAACGACGGCGGACTGCTCGGCGTCGGCACGGTCGTGATGAACCGGGTGGGATCGCCGCGATACCCTGAGACGATCTGCGGCGTCGTCGGCGCCCCGCGCCAGTTTGCGGCCGGCGTCTTGACGCGCCCGATGTCGCCTCGCGACCTGCCGAGGGTCGAGGCTGTTGCGGAGGCGATCCTGGACGGCAAGCGCAACGAAGCGGTGGGCAACGCCAAGCACTTCCACATGGCCGGGATGCGCTTTTCCTACGCCAACATGCATTACGTGACCGTGGCCGGGGGCAACGCCTTCTATGTGAAGGGCGAACGGCCCGAGCGTCGCCATATCGAGGAGCCGAGCTATCAGCTCGCCAGTGTCTCTGCGCCTCTCGCCACGACCGCGTCCTCTCTGCCAACCTCGTTTGCCGCCGTGCCGCTGGCTTTCGCTCCCGACATACGCGTACCGGCGGCCGCCACGCCTTCCGGCCCCGCCTTGGCTGTGCTCATCACCGCGCCGCTGCCGCCGGGCCGGCCACTCGATCTCGATCTGCCGAAGAAGACGCAGCGTGCCTTCGTCGCTCTGCCGAAGAGCGATGCCCGCCTTGCTGCGCTGATGCCTGACAAGGCCGGCCTTCGCGGCGGATTGCGACTCGACTGAGCGCATCGAAGGCCGCCGGCCTCGGTCCTCGCGCATCACCATCGCGGCGATCACGTCACGGCCATGGAACAGCTTGGCCCGGCGGGGGTTGGGTGACGGCAAGGTCGGCTGCCGCATTCTCGATGGCCGCGAACACGAGCGGTGATTCATGAAATGGCAGGCAGCGGTCGCAATGGGTCTGATCTGTGCGGGTTGCGCCACGCAGCCGCAGACCTACGCCGAAGGGTTGGGGACGACCGATCCGAAATGGCAGAGCGCTGCCTGCAAGGCGATGAGGCAGCGGGCAGGCGGCTATGAGCAGGCCGAAAGCGACCGGTTCAAATCCGAGTTCCTGATGCACGCGATCAGCCCGTCGGGCACACTGGCGACCATCAACGTGACGAACCAGCGCAACGTTCGGCGCAGGCAGGCCAGCAGGGACGTGCATCTGGCCTGCTCCAGCCGGCCGCTGCCAGAGGAACTGACGAACATCCCCGAGATCCAGCCGCCGCCGATGCTCGATACCGGCAGGGGCAACTGACGCGAGCAAAGCCTCGGATCGGCCCGTATTGTGCCCTCGCAAAATCCGGCCTGGGCGATTAGATTGCGCTGATGCGACGCCTCATGCTGCTCCGCCACGCCAAATCGAACTGGCCCGAAGGCGTGGCCGACCGGGACCGCCCGCTCGCCGCGCGCGGACGCGAGGCTGCGCCCGTCATGGGGCGCTACCTCGCCGACGAATTGCTGCTGCCCGATCTCGTGCTGATCTCGCCGGCGCGGCGGACAGTCGAGACCTGGGAGATCGTACGCGCCATGCTGCCGGAAAAGCCCGGCAGCCATGTCGAGCCGCGCATTTACGAGGCCAAACCCGAGCGCCTGCTGAATGTCGTGCGCGAGACCGAGCCGACCGTGCGCACGCTGCTGATGATCGGCCATAATCCCGGTTTCGAGGAGCTCGCGGCGCTGCTCGCTGGCCATGGTGACCGCTACGCCTCGGCGCGGATGGCGCAGAAATATCCGACCTGCGGCCTCGCCGTGCTCGATTTCGCGCTCGAGGACTGGCGCGATGTGGCGGCGCGAGGCGGCAGGTTGGATCGTTTCGTGACGCCGGCTTCGCTGGGCGAAGGTCCAGACGAGTGATTCGGGCGCCAGGCCTGTGAGCCAGAATTCCTATCTCGACGAGGCCCGTAGTGCCGCGCTCGCCTTCGGCGACAGCCTGCTCGGCATGGCGCGGCCGCGCCTGCGGCTGGGGGTCACCGGCCTGTCACGCTCGGGCAAGACCGTCTTCACCACGGCGCTGATCCAGAACCTGATCGAGGGCGCCAAGCTGCCGGTGCTGAAGGCTGCCACCGAGGGGCGGATTTCGCGCGTGCGCCTGGTGCCGCAGCCGGACCCCGAGATTCCCCGCTTTCCCTACGAGGCGCACCGTGCATCCCTGAATGGAGAGGCCCGCCGCTGGCCGGAATCGACGCGGCGGATCTCGGAGCTGCGCGTCGAGATCGACTATGAACGCGCGGCTGGCTGGTTCAAGGGGCCGGCAACGCTGACGCTCGACATCGTCGATTATCCCGGCGAATGGCTGCTCGATCTCGCCTTGATCGGACAGGATTACAAGAGCTGGTCGCGCCAGGCGGTCGGCGATGCGCGCAAGGCGCACCGGCAAATGGCGGCGTCGGACTGGCTTGCGGACCTTTCGCTGCGCGACCCGGCGGGGCCGCCGGACGAATTGGCCGCGGAGGCGGCGAGCGATCTGTTCAAGGCCTATCTCGCCAGGCTGAGGGCCGATCCAGAGGCTGTGGCGGTGACGCCGCCGGGGCGTTTCCTGATGCCGGGCGATCTCGAGGGCTCCCCGGCTCTGACCTTCGCGCCGCTCGATCTCGGCCATGATTCCGAGCCGCAGACCGGCACGCTGGCCGGGCTGATGGCGGAGCGGTTCGAGGCTTACAAGCGTGTCGTGGTGGCGCCGTTCTTTCGCGACCATTTCGCCAGGCTCGACCGGCAGATTGTGCTGGTCGACGTGCTGGCCGCGCTGGATGCCGGAGCACCCGCGCTGGCCGATCTGGAGACCGCGCTGGGGCAGGCGCTGGCGGCCTTCCAGGTCGGGCGCAATTCCTGGCTGACGAGCCTGTTTTCGCCGCGCATCGAGCGGGTGCTGTTCGCCGCGACCAAGGCCGACCATGTCCACCACAGCAGCCATGACCGGCTGGCAGCGGTGATGTCTCATCTCGTCGCGCGTGCCTCGTCGCGGGCGCAGGGCGCGGGCGCGCGGGTCGAGTCCATGGCGCTCGCCGCGGTGCGAGCGACGCGCGAGGTCCGGATGAAGCATGGGCGCGATGACCTGCCCGCCATTGTCGGCGTGCCGGAGGCCGGCGAGACCGTCGACGGCGAGGTCTTCGACGGGTTGGGGGAGGTCGCGATCTTCCCTGGCGAACTTCCCGAGCATGCGGCTGCGATCTTCGATCCGGGATCGCATTGGCAAATCCGGGCGCCGCGCTTCCGCCCGCCGCTTGTCGAGAGCGATGCAGGCGGGCGCACCCGGCCGCCGCCGCAGATTCGCCTCGACCGTGCGCTCGAGTTCCTGATCGGGGACAGGCTGGCATGAAGGCCCCGCGCGCCATCCGTCTCGATCCGGCGGGCACAGGCCCGGCCATCGCTGCCGACGCTCGCGAGCACGGCATCGCGATTCGCCCCGAAAGCGAGCCGATCGACACAGCCGAGCCCGTCATGGTGCCGGTCGCCCGGCGACGCTGGTCCTGGGGCGGCCTTTTCGTCGCCGGCTTGTCGGGTTTCCTGACGCTGTCGATCGGCGTCTGGGCCGAGCGGACCATCGTCTCGCTGATGAATGAGAGCCCGGTGCTGGGCTATGCGGCGCTGGCCTTTGCCGGTCTCGCGGCGCTCGCGCTGCTGGTCATGCTCGCCCGCGTGCTGCGCGACATCCTGCGCGAACGGAAGGTCGAGGCACTTCGCCTTCGCGCGACCGCCGCGCTGGCCGGCAGCAGCCTGACGGAGGCTCAAGCCGTGGCGGAGGATTTGGGCCGGCTCTACGCATCGCGGGCCGACACGGCCAGGCGGCGGGCGCTGCTCACCGACAGCCTGCCGCAGTTGTTTGCGGCGCGCGACGTGTTGACGGTGGCAGAGCGCAGCCTGCTGGCGCCGCTGGACGCGCAGGCGCAGGCGCAGATCGCGCAGGCGGCGCGGCGCGTCTCGCTGGTCACGGCAGTGAGCCCGCGGGCACTGATCGACGTGGTCTTCGTGTTGGTCGCCTGCGCCCGGCTGCTGCGGATGATCGCCGGCATCTATGCCGGCAGGCCCGGCACGCTTGGTCTGATCCGGCTGGGACGGCAGGTGCTCGGCCATCTCGTCGTCACCGGCGGCATCGCGGCGGGCGACGCCGTGATCCAGCAGGTGGTCGGGCAGGGGCTGGCGGCGCGGCTTTCCGCCAAGCTCGGGGAGGGCGTCCTGAACGGGCTGCTGACGGCGCGGATCGGCCTGGCGGCACTGGCGGTCTGCCGGCCGTTGCCCTTCGTCGAGGCCACGCCGCCGACGCTCGGCGACGTCGCGGGCGATCTGACCTCGTGGCGCGGGGCGGCGGAGCAGGGCGCTTCCTGAAGCGCGGCAGATTTTGCCGGGACAGGCGGATTCTGCCCGGCTGAAAGCGCCGTGAAACATCCCGGACACCATGCAAGTCCTTGAAATATCGTGCGTGCCGGCATGGCATGGCGCGTGCAGTTATCGCCTCGAAGTTGAGGGCAGCCCTTTGGGGGCGCCGGTAGAGGTGAGGGTTTCATGGGTGTCTTCAGCGCATTGACGACAGCAGTTTCGGGAATTCAGGCGCAGTCCTATGCGCTCGAGAACATTTCCGGCAACATCGCCAATTCCCGCACGGCCGGTTTCAAGCGGGTCGATACGACCTTCTCCGACCTTGTGCCGGATTCGGCGTTGAACCGGCAGATTTCGGGTTCGGTCGCGGCCTACAGCCAGGCCACGAACTCGATCCAGGGCGACCTGACGGCGACGCGGATCGACACCAACGCCGCGATCAACGGCGACGGCTTCTTTGTCGTGGATCAGCGCCTCAATGGCGTCGGCACCAACACGCAGTTCTCCAACAGCAATATCTACACGCGCCGAGGCGATTTCGACTTCGACGCCAACGGCTATCTCGTCAACGGCGCCGGCTATTATCTCAAGGGGCTCAAGATCGACACGGTGACGGGCTCGCTGATCGGCACCCAGCCGGAGGTCTTGCGCATCACCAAGGAGCAGTTCCCGGCGAAGGCCACGACCTCGATCGAGTACCGCGCCAACATCCCGGCTTTCCCCGGCACCAATAATGCAAACGTGGCGACCCCCGGGTCGGAGCTGCTGAGCCCCACCGGCTTTACCAGCAACCCCCTGTCGACCACCGAGGGCGGAACGGGCGTCGTCATCGGCAGCGAGATCACCAGCTTCCTCAACCAGTCGATTCCCGGCGGCTCGGTCACGGTGTACGACTCGCTGGGCAAGGCGACCAGCGTCGAGCTGCGCTGGGCCAAGACAGCCAACGCAGCGGCCGGCCCGCCGGCGACCGTGGACACCTGGAACCTGTTCGTCGCCCAGGACACCAGCGCTACGGGCGCAGCCGTCGCCTACCGCAATGTCAATACCAGCATCACCTTCGGGTCGACCGGCCAGCTGACCGCCCCGGCGACCGGCAACATCGCGCTGCCGACGTTGACCATCGCCGGCACGACGATCAGCGGCATCCAGGTCACGGCAGGGGGCAACGGCCTGACCCAGAACGGCGACGTCAGCGGCCAGATCGACGCTCGCTCGATCCGGCAGGACGGCTATACGGCCGGCACCCTCGACCGGACCTCGGTCTCTGCAGACGGGCAGGTCATCGGCACCTTCAGCAACGGCCAGGTCGTGGCGCTTGCACAGCTCTCGGTCGCCCGCTTCAACGCCGACAACGCCCTGAAGCGGCTCGATGGCGGCGCCTTCGAGGAGACGATCGAATCCGGTCCCCCGATCATCGGGCTCGGCACCTCGCAGCTCATCGGTGGCAATATCGAGCAGTCCAACACCGACATCGCCGACGAATTCTCGAAGATGATCGTCACCCAGCAGGCCTACTCGGCCAACACCAAGGTGATCACCACGGCGCAGGAGATGCTGCAAGACGTCTTCAGCATCATCCGCTGATTTCGACGCAAGGCGTGGCGCGGTCCTTGAGCGTCGTGGGTAGCGACAGGAGCTGACCATGGGTCTCAGCGCGTCCCTCAATACGGCGATCGCCGGTCTGAACGCCACGCAGATCGGCATCGGCGTCGTCTCGCAGAACGTCTCGAATGCCGGGACGACGGGCTATGTTCGTCGCACCGTCTCGACCTCCGACAGCCTCAGCGGTCAGACGGTCGGGACGCAGAGCACGCAGGTCCAGCGCCTGCTGGACAAAATCGTCCAGCACCAGCTCTGGCAGGAATCGTCGGGCGCGGCCTACACCTCGACGCGGGCCGAGGTCCTGTCCAGCGTCGACAAGCTCTATGGTGCGCCTGGCAGCGCGACCGCGCTCGACACGGTCTATAATGGCTTCACCAGCTCTCTCCAGGCACTCCGGAACGATCCGTCGTCCTACAGCCTGCGCTCTGCGGTGCTGGACTCGGCGACCCAGCTCGCGAGCCGGCTGAACACGCTGTCCGATGGTGTGCAGGCGCTGCGCGAACAGGCTGAAAGCGGCATCGCCAGCGCCGTCACCCAGGTCAACGATCTGCTCGGCGCGCTGACGAATGTGAATGCCCGGATCGTCGGATCGCCCAACGATCCCGCAGCCGCCAATCTGAAGGACCAGCGCGACCTGATTCTGTCGGAGCTGTCGCAATATATCGACATCAAGACCAGTGAGGATGCGCGCGGCTCGATCAGCATCACCACTGGCTCCGGCACGCAGATCTTCGATGGCCGCCCTGCGGTGACGTTCAGCTTCGACGCGCATTCCGGCATCGGGCCGGATGATCAGTGGAGCAGCGATCCGACGAAGCGCGGCGTCGGCACGATCTCCTTGACCACCAGTTCCGGTAGCGTCCTGGACGCGATCACGAACAAGACGTTTCGGTCGGGCGAGATCGCGGCCCTTCTGGATGTCCGAGACAAGACGCTGGTCCAGGCGCAGGCGCAGCTCGACGAGATCGCGGCGCAGCTCTCCAGTGCGCTGTCGGACAAGGCAATCGCCGGAACGCCCGTCACTGCGGGTGCGGCGACGGGATTTGACGTCGATCTCACGGGATTGCAGTCCGGCAACAGCGTCACGCTCGACTACGCGGTGACGCCAGGCGGCGCGACGCAGCGCTTCACCTTCGTGCGCGTCGAATCGGGCTCGTCGCTGCCTCTGCCCGCCTCGGCCAGCGGCGATGCCAATAACCGCGTCATCGGCATCGACTTCTCGGGTGGCCCGGCGTCCGTCGCCACCCAGATTCAGGCTGCCGTCGGCAGCGGCTTTACCGTCTCCAACACCGGCTCGGTGCTGCGGATCGTCGATGACGGTGCGGCTGGAACGCGCGACGTCAAGGCGTTGACCGCGCGTCCGACGGCCACCAGCCTGTCCTCTGCCGGCGGCAGCGCCGAGTTGCCCCTGTTCGTCGATGCCGGCAATGGCGGGAGCCTCTATACGGGTTCCCATGAGAACGGTTCGCAGATCGTCGGCTTTGCTGGCCGGATCGGGCTCAACCAGGCGCTGATCGCGGACAGGTCGAAGCTCGTGACCTTCGACACGACGACAGCTCAGGGCGACGCGACTCGGCCGCAGCTGATATTGGACCGACTGACCCAGAGCACGCGCAGCTTTACCAACAGCACGGGCCTCGACGGCTCGACCGCGACGACGAGTTCGACCGTCTCGAACTTCGTGCAGCGGGTCGTGTCCTCGCAGGGCCAGGTTGTTGCGACCGCCCAGCGGCTGGACGAGGGCCAGCAGGTCGCGCTCGCAGCGATCCAGAGCCGGTTCCAGGCGACATCCCAGGTCAGTGTCGACCAGGAAATGTCGACGCTGATCGAGCTTCAAACTGCCTATGCCGCCAACGCCCGCATCATCTCGACCGTGAAAGAGATGATGGACGTTCTACTGAGAGTGTGAGCGCGCCATGACCATCACCTCCTACGGTACCGGAGCCTACCGGTCCGCCTCGCCCAACAGCTTCGTCTCGACCCGCGGCCAGCTCTCCGATCTCGAGCGTCAGCTCGCGACAAAGGAGAAGGCCGAGAGCTATGGCGCGCTCGGCCTGGACCGCATCACGAGCCTGGACCTCAACGCCAAGGTCTCGAGCCTCGATTCCTGGCTCGACGGTATCTCGCTGGCCGACGTCAACGTCAAATTGGCGACCAAGAGCGTGGAGAACTTCGCCAAGCTGGCCAGCGAGACCGTCAATGACACACGGTCGAACAGCTATGTCGCAAGCGCGACAGGCCGCTCCGCCCCTCAGGTGCTGGCCGAGGAAAAGTTCAAGCAGACGCTCGACTTGCTCAACACCAACGTTAATGGCCGCTATCTGTTCTCGGGCAAGACCTCGGACGTCCAACCCACAGTCAGCTACAGCGAATTGATCGACGGCGACGGCACCGGGCGCGCCGGCCTGCGGCAGCTGATCTCCGAGCGCAAGCAGGCGGATCTCGGCGTCTCGGGGCTCGGACGCCTGACGACGGGCGGGGCAGGGGCGACGGCGACGATCGCCGACGAGGCGCCCGTTCACAGCTACGGCTTCAAGCTGGCGGGCGCGACCAGCACCTCGGCTTCACTGGCGCCCACCTTCACCGCCGGCCCGCCGGCCGATGTCTCGGTCACCGTCGCGAGCCAACCCGTGTCCGGCGACGCCTTGCGCTTCAAGCTCAACCTGCCCGACGGCACGCAGGAGGAGATCGTCCTGACGGCGCGTGCTGCGGGCACCACCGGCCCCGCCAGCGACAGCTTCGAGATTGGGGTGGACGTCAATGCGACCGCCGCCAATCTGCGCAGCGCCATCACCTCGGCGTTGACCAAGGCTGCCTCGACGACGCTGTCGGCAGCATCGTCGCAGGTCGCGGCGAAGAACTTCTTTGCCGGTAGCGTCAGCAATCCGCCGCTTCGCGTGCCTGGACCGCCCTACGACACCGCCACGGCCGCGCCCGTGGCAGGCACAGCGGCCAACACCGTGATCTGGTATCAGGGCGACGACGATTCCGACCCGGCGCGGAGCACCTCGACCGTGCAGGTCGACAAGGGGCAACTGGTCGGCACCGGCGCCCGGGCAAACGAGGAAGCGTTCCGCGTCGGGCTCGCCCAGTTCGCGGTGCTGGCGATCGAGACCTTTCCCGCCGGCGATCCCAATTCGCAGGCTCGCTATGAGGCGACGACGTCGCGCGTCAGCGAGAAGCTCGGATTTGGCGGCTCCGTCCAGAAGCCCTCCGAGATCATCATCGACTTCGGCTCTGCCCAAACGTCGCTGGCGCGCGCGAAGGAACGGCACGAGAGCACCAAGAACTATCTGACGACGACTCTGGCAGGGGTGGAGAACGTCACGACCGAAGAGGTCGCGGTGCAGATCCTGGCACTGCAGACCCAGCTCCAGGCGAGCTACCAGACGAGCGCAATCCTCTCCAAGCTCTCGCTGACGAACTATCTCTGAGCGCGCACGCGGCGCAGGCAAGGCCGAAACGAGAAAGGCGCCGCCCGGTCGGGGCGGCGCCTTTGGCTTTGGATCGCTGTCGTCCACCCAAAGGGCGGGCCGTGGGAGCCTCTGTCAGCGCCCGCGGAGACCAGCGGCGATGTCGCGGTTGATGCCGACGAGCACGGTCAGATGCTGCGCCTGCGGTTCGGCGGAGATCTGGAAGGTCCGGTTGAAGATGAAGTTGGCGAGCGCCAGAATGTTCTGCTTGATGCCAACCGGCAGCGGGTTGTCCTCCGCAATCACCGCGGAGACCAGGAGCGTCCAGAGCTTGCGGTTATAGGCGAGCGCCTCGTCAAGCTCATTCTTGCGCATGTCCCAGTCGTCGCTGATGGACTGCAGACGCGTGGCCGCCTTGATGAGGAGGGAGGCTTCCAATTCGCGGGGGGGGACAGTGGCCTGCGCCGATTTCGCGGCGGATGCGTATGCATTAAACCCGTGTTGCATGAGCGATGAGTTCCGCTTCGTAGACGATCAGCTTTTTCGCAGCCTTGAGAGCTTTGTACAGCTCGTCACTTAAGATGCGGTTATTGATCTCGTGAACATGCGGCAGAGCGCTGGGCGCGGCTCCGACGAAATCCTGTACCAGCTCGAAATAGGTCTGATAGCCCTGGGTCGGGTCCTGGGCGAGATACATCAGCTGGATTGACAGATAGATCTTCTTGGCGGGCGTATCGGCGCTCGTCGAGGTGAGAATATCCTTCTCGCGCAGGATCGGCGCCTCGCCCTCGATGAAGAAGCGCGTGCGCTGTTCATCGTTGCGGATGACGACCTGGCCGATGATAATGCGCTCGCGCGGCTTGAGCTCGACCTTGAGTGCCATGTCTGTCCCGCCTTCTGGCTGGAGGGGAGGGGCGGGCCGAGGCGGCGTCGCTTACTGGAAGAGCCGCAGCACGCCCTGATCGGCCTGGTTGGCGAGCGACAGGGCGGTCTGCGAAAGCTGCTGGCGGGTGTTGAGGGCCAGCAGGCTCGCGCCTTCCGCGTTCGAGTCCGCCGAGACCAGGTTGTCTGCACCCTGCGTCAGGACGTTGCTCAGGTCCTTGGTGAAGTCCTGGCGGGTCTGCGCGACCGAGAGATTGGCGCCGAGCGAGGAGGAGATCGACTTCAGCGAGGTCAGCGAGCTCGTCAGTGCCGCCGTGGCCTTGTCGAGATCGGAGTCGTTCTGGAAGTTGAAGAAGCCGGCGAGCTGGGTGTTCGTGGCCTGCGAGAGGCCCAGATTATCGGCGCTGAGCGTCGAGCCCTGGATCTCAAGCTTGGACTGGTTCTTGCCGGTCTTCTCGTTGAAGGCGATCGAGACCTTGTCGCCCTGCAGCAGGTTGACGCCGTTGTAGCTCGAATCCTTGGCCAGGCTGTCGATCTGCGAGCGCAGGTCGTTGAACTGCTGGATCAGGTTGGAGCGGACGGCGGAGGTGACGTTGCTGCCAGTGATGGTGGATGTCGCGACGACGTTGTCGGCCAATGCGAAGCCGAAATCGCTGTTGTCGCTGGTCGCACCCGTTGCGACGACGTCGGCGGCGGTGCCGGCGGCGGTGATTTCGGCCGCTGTCGGAGCTCCGGCGGCAGCCGGCGTGAAGGTGCTCGTGCCAATGCCGAACGCAACCGTTTCCGAGCCAACGCCCTTGACGTTGAACTGGCCCTTCTCATCGACGAAGGCGGTGGCGAGACCGGACTTGTTGATCTCGTTGACGACGTCGCGCACGGTCGCGTTCGTGCTGAGGAACGAGGCCTTGTAGGTGGTCGTGCCGGAGGTGATGGAGATAGAAGTCGTCGATTCGTCGCCCGCCGCCAAGGTGGGACCCGCGACGTTACCGGAATAGGTCGCCGTCGCCGTGTTGGCAGTGGCGCCGTTGCTGTCGACGATACGCTTGTCGAGAGCGATGTCCTTGAGGCTCTTGCTGGTGAGAGCGGCTTCGGCGGCGGTGGCGAGAGCCGTGCCGGCTTTGGTCGGGCGGTTCTGAGCCGCGTCGGCCTGGGCCTGCTTCACCGTGGACTGGAGCGAAGACACCAGCTTGGTGATGCCGTCGATGCCCTTGGAGGCAGCCTGAATGGTCTGAATGCCGTTGGAGATGCCGTCAAGCAGGCCGGTGAGCTGGCTGGATCGATCGTTCAGCGAACCGGCGGTGAAGAAATTCACCGGGCTGTCGATGGCCGAGTTGACCTTCTTGCCGGTGGCGAGACGGTTTTGGATCGCGGTGGCCTGCGACTGGACCGAGGAGAGCGAGGAGACGGCGCTGCGAACGCCGGAGGAGAGAGTAACGGACATAACTGAGAACCCTTCTGGGATGATGCCTTCTGGCGTCGTGGCCGTTCTGGCCCTGACCTCCGAACGTTTGGCCTCCAGCCCGTAACAAGTCGTAAATTTCGACGCTCGAATGCCTCGCGTCGGCTCCTGCCGCCGGACATGGTTAAGGCGGTGCTAAGCCGATGCTGTGGGGCAAAACGAAAGACGCCCGCGCGGGGCGGGCGTCTTCGTGCTCAACGGATTGCGGGGAGGGCGCCTCAGGCGATCCGCTCGATTTCATGTCGACGGGTGTCTCGATCGTCCTGCGCCCGCTCGGTGAGCTCGCGCGAGTAGATGCGCAGTTTGAGCAGCGTCTCGTCAGGGAGTTGCGCGATCGTCTCGCCGGTGCGCGGATCCTTTTCCTCCAGCACGACGGTGCGTGTGCGCGGCTCGATCACCAGCCGGCGATCGACGGACTGCTTCACGTCTGCCTGGCTTTGCTGGCGCTGCTGCTGCTTCACGGCCGTCCGTTGCTCGAACGCGGCACGGCTCTGGGCGTCGCGGTCCCGGGCGCGCAGTTCGAGCTTGACCGCCGTTCCGGCTTGCGCGGACTGGACAGTCTGCTCGGGCGGAAGCTCGACATTTACGCTCCCTTGCGTTGCGACGACGTCGGCGCGGCTGACGGGGGGAGGGCCTCCTACGGGCGCCAGCTTGGACGCGCTGCCAAAATCCATGGTTTTACTCCTTCTGGAGTCGGGCACAGCGGCGCGATGCCGCTGCTTGCCGTTCATGCCCGAACAGGCGCAGCTGTCCGAACCTGACCAAGCTGCCGGAAAACTTTGAATCCGACGTTAGGAAGTTAGGTAAATATTGACGGTTGACGTGCCAGCGGCCTCAGAGCCGGCGCGAGACCATCAGCGGCCCCGAGTTCGGCCGTGCGAAGGCGCCTGCGCCGACGGTCGCCGTTGGGCCATAGCCCGCGGCGCGCGACGGGCGGTTGGCGTCGGCTGCCAGGTCTCGGACGATCGATTCCGAGACGGCGCGTGCGGTCGCCAGAACGATCTGGTTGGTCTCGATCAGGGTCTGGAACGAGAGATGAGCCGTCTTCAGGCGCTTGACCTGTTCGGGTACGAAGCGCGCCAGCGAGACCGCGTTGAGCTTCACCTGCTCGACGCCGCGCATATAGATACCGGCGAGTTCCGTTTTCCGCGGCTCCCGCGTCATCGCCTCCGGCAGGCGGCCGGCCCGGACCAGTTCGGTCTCCTCGCCGACGAGATGGGACAGTGCCGACAGTGCCTCCAGCACCGCCTCGATCAGCGCCTTCGCCTCGAGCGCGCTGGCGATGCGTGGCCGCTCGTCGAGAACGCGCCTAGGAACCGACATTCTGGACTCCGACGGTGCCGCTCGCCTGGGCGCTGGACTGTTCCTGCACCCGCAGCAGATCACGCAATATCTGGTCCGACAGGCCGATGCCGCCAGCCTTCTGCAGCTGCTTGGCGTATTGCTGGGTCAGCTGCGACTTGTAGATGTCACCGCCGACCCCGTTCTCGCCGAGCGGGCCCTCGCTGCCCGGCGCGGTCGCGGTCAGCTGCTGCGTGACCTGCTCCAGGAACACGGTCTCGAAATCGTCCGCCTGCTTCTTGGCCTTGGCCTTTGCCGGGTCGAGCGCGTTCGCAAGGCTGCCGATCACGCTTCCGGCCGCACCCAGAGCCAGCTTGGCCGCCGGTATCGCAAGGGTTGCACTCAT
This sequence comes from Allobosea vaviloviae, assembly GCF_001298265.1. Classification (GTDB taxonomy): domain Bacteria; phylum Pseudomonadota; class Alphaproteobacteria; order Rhizobiales; family Beijerinckiaceae; genus Allobosea; species Allobosea vaviloviae_B. Next base: position 151,309 of record NZ_LGSZ01000009.1, read on the forward strand.
CACATCACCTCGATTTCGGCCTGGAGGGCGCCTGACGCCTTGATGGCCTGGAGAATGGAGATCAGGTCGCGCGGGCCGATGCCGAGCGCGTTCAGGCCATCGACGAGTTCGGCGAGCGTGACACTGTCGCGGACCACGGCGAGCTTGTTGCCGCCGCCGGTATCGACCTTCACATTGGTTCGCGGAGTCACGACGGTCTGCCCGTCCGACAACGGGCCTGGTTGGCTGACCTGCGGCTGCTCCGTGATGGTGACGGTCAGGTTGCCCTGCGCGACCGCCACCGTGGACACCCGCACATCCTTGCCCATGACGATGATGCCGGAGCGCTCGTCGATGACGATGCGGGCGAGTTGGTCGGGCTCGATCCGGAGCTGCTCGATGTCGGTGAGCATGCGGATCATGTTTCCCTGGAAGCGGGGCGGGATCTGCAACGCGACCGTCGAGGGGTCGGTCGGCTCGGCCGCGTCGGCGCCGAGGAAGTCATTGATCGCGGCGGCCATGCGGCGTGCCGTGGTGAAATCGGGGTTGCGCAGCGCAAGGCGCAGCGTCTTCAGCTTGTTCAGGGCGAACTCGATCTCGCGCTCGATCAGGCCGCCATTGGCGATGCGGCCGACGGTCGGCACGCCGCGGGTGATCTTGCTGGCATCGCCCTCGGCGGAGAAGCCGGCGATGGCGACCGGCCCCTGCGAGACGGCATAGACCTCGCCATCGGCGCCGAGCAGCGGCGTCACCAAGAGTGTACCGCCCTGCAGCGACTTGGCGTCGCCGAGCGCCGACACCGTCACGTCGAGCCGCGTCCCTTGCGTGGCGAAGGGCGGCAGGTTTGCCGTCACCATCACGGCGGCGACATTGGCGGTGCGCATATTGGCACCGCGGGTGTTGACGCCGAGCCGCTCCAGCATCGCGGTGAGCGACTGCTTGGTGAAGGGCGCGTTGTTGAGCGTGTCGCCGGTGCCGTTGAGGCCAACGACGATGCCGTAGCCGAGGATCTGGTTGGAACGGACGCCTTCGACGGAGGCCAGGTCCTTGATCCGCGACAATGCCTGGGCCGGGCCGGCTGCCACGGCGAGGCCCAGCGCGAGCAGCGCCGCCAGGGGCTTCACCAGGGATGTCAGGGCGGCTTTGCGGAACATGGTCTCACCGGCAGGAGAAATCGATCGCTGTTCCACCTGCGATCCGCGTGCCAGACGACGACAACTTGAAAGCCCTGCTTTATCAGTTGTTTGGAAATCCGGCGCAGGGTCGTGGCGGTCGTTGTGAGGCTGCCGATCCTGCCGGGGCGGCAGTTTATGCCGGGTGATTTACCGCCTGTTAACCATCCCGGCGCGAGGGTTTTCCATGACCAGTTACGCGAGGCGACCATGATCCGGATCGATCAGCGCGCGCCTGTCTCCAACGCCGGCCCGGCAGGTTCCGCAAGGCGCGCGGGGAGCGCCGCCTTCACATTGCCGACAAAGGACAGCGCGGCCGCTGCGCGCAGCGCCAATGTGAGCGCGGCCGGCCCGCTCGACACGCTGCTGGCCGTGCAGGCCTATGAAGAGCCCCATGAGCGCAAGAAGCGCCAGGCGAAGCGCGGCCACGACCTGCTCGACGGGCTCGACCGACTGAAGGCGGCGCTGCTCTCGGGCCGCGTCAACATCTCCGAGCTCGAGCAGATCCGGGCCAATCTCGCCCAGCGGCGCGAAGCCACCGACGATCCGCGCCTCGATGACGTGCTGGCCCATATCGAGCTGAGGGCGGCCGTCGAATTGGCGAAGCTCGGGCGGTGATCTCGCGCGTCATGGTCGGGCTCGACCCGAGCATCTCGTGACAAGAAGGCTGTAGCCTTATCCGGCCCGAGATTCTCGGGTCCGCGCTTCGCTTGGCCCGAGAATGACGGCTGTGCCGGTTCTCAACGAAGGAACTGGTCCGCATAGTCCGCGCCAAGGCCGTTCGTGGCGTAGTGCGCGCGGCATTTGTCGAGCCGGGTGAAGACGTCATCGTAGCCCAGGCATTTGCCGTCCGGATCGACATAGATCATCGCGCCGTTGACCTGGAACATGGTGATCATCTCCTCCGTCTCAGGGTCGACCACCAGAGTATGCGTCTCGCCCGGCGCCTCGTAGACATAGGCACCTTCCGTCGCGACCCAGTCATGCTCGAGATAGCGCCACTGGCCTTTGAGCACATAGCCATGCACGGGCTGCGGATGGCGGTGGCGTGAGAGCACGCCGGAGCGGCGCACGCGCAGCAGGTTCATCCAGTAGCCGCGGGTGACGCTGAGGCAAAGCGGCCGGAACCAGACATTGTCGTCGACCGGTACCCAGACGCGCTCGTCGGTCGGAATGACGTTGGGAACGATCAATTCGGGCGGCGAATCCTTCGGCTGCGGGTGGCGATAGGGCGTCCAGCGTTCGGCGTCGGTGGCGGCGACAGGCATCGGGCTGGTCTCGGTCATCGCGTTTCTCCCGTTTCGTCTCATGTGAACCGGCCATTGCGAACCTGATTCAGGATCGTCCAGCATCATCCTGTGCCGGTTATATTTTTTGCCGTCAGGTGTCCGCCGCTCAGACGGCCAGATAGCCGCCGTCGACCGGCAGGATCGTGCCGGTGATGAAGGCTGCCGCATCCGACAGCAGGAACGCAATCGCGCCGCCGACATCGCCGGGCTGCCCCCAGCGGCCCATCGGCGTGCGGGCGAGAATCGGAGCCGAGCGGGCGGCATCCTCGACCAGTGGCCGGGTCAACTCGGTCTCGATCCAGCCCGGTGCCACCGCGTTGACGCGGATGCCGTCCTGCGCCCAGGCGGCGGCGAGCGATTTGGTGAGCTGGCCGATCGCGCCCTTGGAGGCAGCATAGCCCGGCGCGAAGGCCGAGCCGTGGAAGGTCAGCATCGAGGCGATGTTGACGATGCCGCTGCCGTGCCCAGCGGCGAGCTTGTCCTTCGCCGCCAGGCACATCCGCATCGTGCCGCCGAGGTTGACCTCGATGGTCAGGCGGAAGGCGTCGATCTCGAACTCCTTGCCGCCGCGCTGGATCATGCCGGCGCAGTTCACCAGCGCGTCGAGACGCGGGCAGGCGGCTATGATCGCGGCGACCTGATCGTCGCTGGTGACATCGAGCTGCGCGTGGCGGATCGCGAGGTGGGGCGGCGGGCCTGCGACCTCCTCGGCGGTGAGGCCCGTGGCGAGGACGTCGTAGCCGGCTGTCGCCAGAGCGAGCGCTGCTCCCTGGCCGATGCCGCGGGTCCCCCCGGTGACGAGGGCGAAGCGTGGGGTGGTGCGGGAGGCGTCGTCGGTCATGGACCCAAGACTATCGGCGCGGGACGCCCGCGGGAAGGGCGAGGGGCCTTGCTGTCACGGCATGGGCAGTTCCAGCCGCAGCAGGGCCGAGGCGCTGGTCAGGAAGGCGCTGCCGCTGAGGGGCATCTCGCGCCCGACATTGAGGTCGAGCGTCGTGCGCCAGGGCATGGACAGCGGCTGCGTCAGGTCGGCGACGGCTTTCACGCGCGGCGTCATCGTGGTGGCGAGGCCGTTCTGCGCCGCGAAGGTATAGCTGCCGGCCAGTGCGATCTCTGTGGTCAGCGTGACGATGTCGAGCGGCCGGAGTCGGTAGCCCAGCACGGCCTGCGCATTTTGCGCGGCGGCGCCGGTCGTCTGGAGTTGGCCGCCGGTCGCCGCGCTCCAGACGACTTGGCTGTCGCCGCCGGAGCCCCGGGTCACGTTCCAGTCGACGCGGGTGTCGTTGCGCTGCCAGCCGCCCTGGCCCGTGACGATGGCCGTCGAGAGGGATAAGCGCTCGGCGCCGAGCTTTATGCCGACGGCGCGCTCGGTGGCGGCGGGGAACGGCGACGAGGCCGGGTTGAGCCCGCGGCGGATCGGGACGGCGTCGATCTGCGGCCGCGCCAACCCGTTGCCAACGGTGCGGCCGCCCTTGTGCCGCATGGGCGCCATGAAGCCCGGCGTGTCGAGATCGGGATCGCATGATGGCGTCGCGTCCCAGTGTGGGATCGGCGCGAACAGCCGGGTCTCTGCCTCCTCGGAGAAGGCCGCGTCGAGTGGGCGCGCGTCTGGCGCCTGCTGGGCTGGGGTCTGCTCCGCATGGGCGGCGGCGAGCGGCATCGCGGCGAGCAGCAGAAGCCATGCGGCGCGGTGCAACGTCGGTGCGGGCAGGACGGCTGGAGGCAAGGCATCGTTCCGGTGCTGTGAAGGCGAAGACACAAGGCTGAACCCCGATGCCGCTTTTTTTGCGGCAGCGCAGCATGAAAGCCTTTGAAGCCAGCGGACCTTGCCCAAAAGCCGCGCTTCCCCCGAGGCCGCGAACCCGCTAGGACACGGCCAACCGCCTGCGGCATGGTTGCCGCAGGCGCGAACCGTTCCATTCTGGCCAGAAGCAGGGGTCGTTTCACATGAGCAAGATCAAGGTCGCCAACCCGGTCGTCGACATGGACGGCGACGAGATGACCCGCATCATCTGGCAGAAGATCAAGGACACGCTGATCTTCCCCTATCTCGACCTCGAGCTCGACTATTACGACCTCTCGGTCGAGAACCGCGACGCCACCGACGACCAGGTCACGATCGACGCCGCCAACGCCACCAAGAAGCATGGCGTCGCGGTCAAGTGCGCGACGATCACGCCCGATGAAGGCCGCGTGAAGGAATTCAACCTCAAGTCGATGTGGAAGAGCCCCAACGGCACGATCCGCAACATCCTCGGCGGCGTGATCTTCCGCGAGCCGATCATCTGCCGAAATGTGCCAAGATTGGTGCCGGGCTGGACCCAGCCGATCGTGATCGGCCGTCATGCCTATGGCGACCAGTACCGCGCCACCGACTTCAAGTTCCCGGGCAAGGGCACGCTGTCGATCAAGTTCGTCGGCGAGGACGGCGCGGTGATCGAGAAGGAGGTCTTCAAGGCCCCCGAGGCCGGCGTCGCGATGGCGATGTACAACCTCGACGAGTCGATCCGCGATTTCGCCCGCGCCTCGCTGAACTACGGCCTGATCCGCAAGTACCCGGTCTATCTCTCCACCAAGAACACCATCCTCAAGACCTATGACGGGCGCTTCAAGGACATCTTCGAGGAGATCTACCAGGCCGAGTTCAAGGCGCAGTTCGACGAGCTCGGGATCACCTATGAGCACCGCCTGATCGACGACATGGTGGCGTCGGCGATGAAGTGGTCGGGCGGCTATGTCTGGGCCTGCAAGAACTATGATGGCGACGTGCAGTCCGACACGGTGGCTCAAGGGTTCGGCTCGCTCGGCCTGATGACCTCGGTGCTGATGACGCCGGACGGCAAGACCGTCGAGGCCGAGGCCGCTCACGGCACGGTGACCCGCCACTACCGCGAGCACCAGAAGGGCAAGGAGACCTCGACGAACTCGATCGCTTCGATCTTCGCCTGGACGCGCGGCCTCGCCCATCGCGCCAAGCTCGACGGCAATGACGAACTCGCGAAGTTTGCCAGCCTGCTGGAGAAGGTCACGGTCGACACGGTCGAGGCCGGCGACATGACCAAGGATCTGGCGCTGCTGGTCGGACCCGAGCAGAAGTTCCTCTCGACAACCGGCTTCCTCGACAAGGTCAGCGACAATCTGCGCAAGGCGATGGCCGCCTGAGCGGGCGGGCCTTTCGTGAGACACGAGCCCGGCCGGTGACGGCCGGGCTTTTTCGTGGGGTGCGGCCGCCGGTTGCGCGCGCCCCTTCTCCCCTCGCGGGAGAAGGTGGCTCGGCGTAGCCGAGACGGATGAGGGGGCGCTGTGAGCTTACCGACTGGCTGAACATCGCGCTGACGATTCAGCGCACGGCGCCCCCTCATCCGGCCCTGCCGGGCCACCTTCTCCCGCGAGGGGAGAAGGGAAGAGGCGTCGCGGCTCCCAACGCACACCAAAACCCCCGACCGGCCTAAGCCGCGGGGTTTCGCACAATCGTTCCCAGAGGGGATGCGCGGAGCCGGGTGGCGCGCGTCCTTGCCGCGTGCCGATGTCGATGAGTCGATGTCGAGGTGTCGATGCAGCGCCGATCTCGCGCCGCCCGGCTCCGCGCGCGGGGATTTTGGGCGTCGCGGCTGTTCGTCCTTGCCTATGGGACGAAACGGCCGGTCCACCTCCGCAAGCCCCGCCTGCAACGGCAGCGCCCCGCGAAACCCGCCACTCCACCCGGCCGCACGATGCCTCGCGACAGCCCCCTTGGTCGGGTGCAGTGGGGGGAGGATAGGGCTGGGGTGGAGGCGCGGGGATAAGGGTTGGAGGTTATGCCCGGTGTCGGCTTGTAGAGCGGGAGCTCACCTTAGCTTTCAACCACGCCACCAATGCATCCCTAGTGGGTTGGCTGGCAAAGAACTCAGACAGTTCGCTGTACCATCTCGGAAACCCATCGATCTCGCTGATCGCATTCAGGATCGACGTAAGGGCTTCTCCGTCCGCGAGCACGACGGAATTGTCTTCAAAGAAGCGGTAAGCCTCCGCCATGGAGATTTCATTGCGCTGGAGTTTAAACAGCGTGTCCGCTGCAGACTGCGTGTATGCGTCCCACTGCTTCATGTTAGCCAACTTATCGCAAGAATGCCGTTCACACTCGGCTCGGAAGCTGAACTACCGGGTAGCGCGCTCTTTTAGCGGTATCAGGTTTGGAAATTGGCGCTCTATAGGATGCATCACCTCGGCGAACACAACGCCCATCACGTCTCCAACCGCCCTCGTGAACTGGTGGCGCAAAGTCTCGTCCTCGATCAAATCAACGGTTTTTCGCAAGTTTAGGAGGATGGGATCGAGGGCAAGCGCGCCATCGTAGATCTTCCTTGCGGTCTCTTCATCCACCGGTGCAGTCTCCTAAGCATGGGCAGGCGAGTGCTGTCTAGGCCCAATCCTTCGCCCGTTCTTCAGCTTGCCACAACCGTCTCCGCCGCCGCGATCTCCAGCGACACACTACGCGGCCACTGTTGCGATGCCGATCAGGGCGTCGAGGCTGAACTTGGCGACCTTGCCGGGCAGGAGAGATATCCAGGTTGCCCACGGCAGTCCGCGGTGCCATACAGCCGGCAGGGTGCCGCGCTTCGAAAGGTCGAGCGGGCAGGACGAGCGCCGGTCGGGCCGCCGGCGCGGGAACCTGTGTCTATGCCCCGCTCCTTCTCCACCTTTCGTGAATTCCTCCGTAGCGAAGCCGCGGGCGGCCTGGTCCTCATGGGCGCGGCCGTTCTCGCGCTCATGGTCGCCAACTCACCTCTGGCGCCGACCTATTTCGCTGCGCTGAAGGCCTATATCGGTCCGCTCAGCCTGCTCCACTGGATCAACGACGCCCTGATGGCGGTGTTCTTCCTGCTCGTCGGGCTCGAAATCAAACGCGAGGTCGTCGACGGGCAGCTCTCGACCTGGAGCCGCAGGACGCTTCCCGGCATGGCCGCGCTCGGCGGCATGATCATTCCCGGCCTGATCTACGTCGTGCTGAACCGCAATGATCCCTCCGCGCTGCGCGGCTGGGCCATTCCGGCGGCCACCGACATCGCCTTCGCGCTTGGCGTGCTCTCCCTGCTGGGATCGCGGGTGCCGACATCCCTGAAAGTCTTCCTCGCCGCTCTGGCGATCATCGACGACCTCGGCGCCGTTATCATCATCGCGATCTTCTACACGGCGCAACTCAACGTCTATGCGCTGCTGGGCGCGCTGCTCGTCCTGATGATCCTGCAGGCGATCAAGCACTTCGGCTATCACCGGCTCCCGCCCTACCTGTTCTTCGGTGCCATCCTCTGGGTTCTCGTGCTGTTGTCGGGCATCCATGCCACGATTGCGGGCGTCCTGCTGGCGCTGATGATTCCGATCGTGCCGACGCCGGGCAAGCCGGAGGCCGACCACGCGACATCGCCGCTTCATCGTCTCGAGCATGCGCTGCACATGCCCGTCGCCTTCGTGATCGTGCCGATCTTCGGGTTCGCCAATGCCGGCGTTTCCTTCGCTGGCATCACGCCGGCCGTCCTGGGCGACACGCTCGCCGTCGGCGTCGCCGCCGGCCTGTTCTTCGGCAAGCTGATCGGCGTTTTCGGCGCTGTCGCCCTGCTCGTGCGCGCCGGCTGGGCCGATCTGCCGGCCAACGCGACCTGGCCGCAGATGCTGGGCCTCTCCCTGCTCTGCGGCATCGGCTTCACGATGAGCCTGTTCATCGGCCTGCTCGCCTTCGAGGACCCCCTGATGCAGGACCGGGTGAAGTACGGGATCCTGGCAGGGTCGGGGCTCGCGGGGCTGGCCGGATATCTGATCCTGCGACTGCAACGGCCAGTCCTGGCCGGTGAGCTGCAAGCCAAAACCTGAGATCTCGACGACCGCGATCGGTTGGCATCTCCCGTCCTCCGCGGCGCCTTCGGCCGCCGCGACCGTCGCTATTCGACGACGATGCCCTGCCGCGCCAGCACGCGCCCCTCCGCCAGCGGCGCGTTCATGAGGTAGCGCAGCTCGTAGTCCCCCGGCGTGTCGGGCGCGTCCAGCACAGCCTCGACATTCTCGGCCGGGAAGAAGCTCGGGCCGGATGTGTCCGCTGGCGCATCCTTCGGCACGAGGACGACGCGGTCGCGCTCGCCATTGGGGCCGATGCCACGCGCCGGGAAGGCCGCTCCGCGCCGGATGCGGGTTGACGCCGCGAGCGTTGCCTGCGCCTGCGTCGCGATCAGCGGCTGCGTCAGAAGGATGACCGGCAGGCCCGCTTCGTCGCGCGTCAGGCGCAGTTCGTAGTCCGCAGCCAGGCCGGGCACCGGAATCGTGACAGAAGGGCGGGCGCCGATGGCTTCGACCAGGATGGCGCTGGACGCCGGGCTGCCGGGGCGCGCGACGGCGAGCCGCGCGCCGGCCGGCGCGCGGCTGACGACAACGCTCAGCATCGAGCCCGCCATGACGCGCTGCGAGGCGGAGATCGCGGGGCTGGCCGGAGGCGTTGCCGGTCGGCGCGCTTGCGCCTGCGCGCAGAGCGGTGCGATTACGGCCGTCAGCGCGATCAGGGTGCGCGCGTCGGCGAGCTTTGCTCTCAAGGCCTTGGCGCTCAAGGCCTGGGCCTTCCCGGCCGCGCCAGCGCCCGGATGTGAGCGGCAAGCCGGGGGCTGCGCGCGGTCAAGGCGCGGAAATCGATCTGATCGAGCACGAGCAGTTTGGTCGGCGCGGTGGCGACGGCCTCGCTGATGCCGGGCGAGTGGCTGGTGATCGCGACATCGTCCAGGGTCAGCGCGCCAAAGAAGTGGCCTTCGTCCAATGTGCTCCTCCCGTCCGGCTGCGCAATCTCGACCTCGCCGCTGGCGATGAAATAGAAGGCTTGCAATGGCTCGCCCTCATGGGTGACGACCGCGCCGGCCTTGACCGTCCGGGCCCGCAGGAACTGCATGACCTCCGCGATCTCGACGGCGTCGAGTTGGCCGAAAAGCGGCACGCTTGCGATCATGCTCCAGGTCACGACGAATTCGCGGCGATGGATCTCCTGCGCAAAGGCCGTCGCGACGATGCCGACCGGCAGGGCCAGCATGACCAGGCCGAGCACCGCCGTCACCGCCGCAACGGCCTTGCCCGCGATCGTGATCGGGAAGACGTCGCCATAGCCGACCGTGGTCAGGGTGATGATCGCCCACCACATCGCATCGGGAATCGTGCCGAACTTGTCGGGCTGGGCTTCGTGCTCGACGAGATGCATCACGCTGGCGGCCATCAGCATGACGCCCATCAGCACGACGAAGCAGGCGAAGAGGGCTTTTCGCTCGGCCGAGAGCGCGGCTGCCAACGAAGCCATGCCGGGCGAATAGCGCCCTAGCTTGAAGAAGCGCAGCAGGCGCAGCAGCAGGAGCACCTTGAGATCGCCGAGCCCAAACAGGGCAAAGGCGAGCGGCACCGTCGCCAGCAGATCGATGATCGCCGGTAGCGACATGGCATAGGCGAAGCGTGCGCGCGCCGGACTAAGCGCGCGATAACGCGCATGTTCTGGGGCGGCCCAGAGGCGGGCGGCGTATTCCAGCGCAAAGACGACGAGCGAAACCGCCTCGAACGCCTGGAAAACCGGCCCGAAGCGCTGCGCCAGCTGGGGAATCGATTCCAACACGATCGCCAGGACATTGGCGCAGATCAACAGGACGAGGCTGCCATGGATCCAGGCCGCGACCGCATCGTCGCCGGCGCCATGGTCGATCCAGAGGTGAACCCGGCGCCGCCATCCTGCGAGGGAGGAGGCGGCCACCGTCAGCTCAACCCATCGCCGCGGCGACGGCATCGAGCGCGGCTTGCGCCTGCGTGCCGTCCGGTCCGCCGGCCTGCGCCATGTCACGCCGTCCGCCGCCGCCCTTGCCGCCGAGCGCCTCCGACGCCGCGCGCACCAGCGCGACCGCGTCGAAGCGCTCCGTCAGGTCCGGCGTGACGCCGACCACGACGCCCGCCTTGCCGTCCTCGGCCACGCCGACGATGACGACGACGCCGGAGCCGACACGGCCCTTGGCCTCGTCGACCAGGCTCTTCAGATCCTTCATCTCGACGCCGGTGACGGCGCGCGCGAGCAGCTTGGTGCCCGCGATCTCCCGAACCGGGTCCTGCGCCTCGCCGCCGCCGCCCATGGCGAGCTTCTTGCGGGCCTCGCTCAATTCGCGGTCGAGCTTGCGGCGCTCCTCGATCAGCGCCGCCAGACGCGGGCCGGCCTCATGGGCGGGCACCTTGAGCAGACTGGCAAGTCCGTCGAGCAGACGCGATTCGGTGTTCAGCCGCAGCCGGGCGCCGTTGCCCGTCATCGCCTCGAGCCGGCGCACGCCTGCGGCGACCGCGCTCTCGCCGACGACACTGACGAGGCCGATATCGCCGGTGCGCCCGGCATGGGTGCCGCCGCACAGCTCGATCGAGTAGGGCTCGCCGGTCGCGTTGGTGCCCATCGACACGACACGGACCTCGTCGCCGTATTTCTCGCCGAAGAGGGCCCGTGCGCCCGAGGCGATGGCCTCGTCGATGCTCATCAGGCGGGTGGAGACCGGCTCGTTCCTCAGCACGATCGCATTGGCGATCTCCTCGACCTCGCGCAATTCCTCGTCCGAGATCGGCTTGGGATGAGAGAAGTCAAAGCGCAGACGATCGGGCGACACCAGCGAGCCCTTCTGCGCGACATGATCGCCGAGCACCAGCCGCAGCGCTTCGTGCAGCAGATGCGTCGCCGAGTGATTGGCGCGGATGGCGCTGCGGCGGGCATGATCGACGCGAAGCTCGACCGGCTGGCCGAGCTTGAGCTCACCCTCCTTCACGGTGACGCTGTGGGCGAAGACATCGCCTAGCTTTTTCTGCACGTCGCCGACGGTCGCGAGGAGGCCGGCGCCACGCACCGTGCCGGCATCGCCGACCTGACCGCCGGATTCGCCATAGAACGGCGTCTGGTTTACGATCATCAGCCCGCTTTCGCCGACGGACAGCGTCTCGACCTCGGCATTGTCGCGGATCAGCGCCGTGACGACGCCCTCGGCGGTCTCGGTGTCGTAGCCGAGGAATTCGGTCGCGCCGAGCTTGTCGCGCAGCGGGAACCAGAGCTTCTCGGTCGCGGCCTCGCCGGTGCCGGCCCAGGCGGCGCGCGCCTTGGCCTTCTGCTGCTGCATGGCGGCATCGAAACCGTCGGTATCGACGGTGACGCCGCGCGCGCGCAGCGCATCCTGCGTCAGATCGAGCGGGAAGCCGTAGGTGTCGTAGAGCGTGAAGGCGACGTCGCCCTTGAGGCTCTGGCCTGAGGTCAGGTCCTTCGCGGCGTCGTCGAGCAGCGTGAGGCCGCGCGCCAGCGTGGTGCGGAAGCGGGTCTCCTCGAGCTGCAGCGTCTCGGTGATCAGCGCCTCGGCGCGCAGCAGTTCGGGATAGGCGCGGCCCATCTCGCGGGTGAGCACCGGCACGAGCTTGTGCAGCAGCGGGTCCTTCGCGCCGAGCAGCTGCGCATGGCGCATGCCGCGGCGCATGATCCGGCGCAGCACATAGCCGCGCCCTTCATTGGAGGGCAGCACGCCGTCGGCGATCAGGAAGGCCGAGCAGCGCAAATGGTCGGCGATGACGCGGTGGCTCGCCTTCATCGGCCCGTCGGAGGGGACGTTGGTGAGGTCGGCGATGGCGGAGATCAGCGCCGCGAACAGGTCGATGGCGTAGTTGTCATGGGTGCCCTGGAGCACGGCGGCGATGCGCTCGAGACCCATGCCGGTGTCGATCGAGGGGCGGGGCAGGTCGGTGCGAATGCCCCCGGCCGCCTCCTCATACTGCATGAAGACGAGGTTCCAGATCTCGATGAAGCGGTCGCCGTCCTCGTCGGGCGAGCCCGGAGGGCCGCCGGGGATATGGTCGCCATGGTCGTAGAAGATCTCGGAGCAGGGTCCGCAGGGGCCGGTGTCGCCCATGCGCCAGAAATTGTCCGAGGTCGGGATGCGGATGATCTTGTCGTCGGAGAGCCCGGCGATCTTCTTCCAGAGGCCGTGCGCCTCGTCGTCCTCGGAGTAGACCGTGACGGTGAGCTTGTCCTTGGGCAGGCCGTATTCGCGCGTGACCAGGGTCCAGGCGTGGGTGATCGCCTGTTCCTTGAAATAATCGCCGAAGGAGAAATTGCCCAGCATCTCGAAGAAGGTGTGGTGACGGGCGGTGTAGCCGACATTGTCGAGGTCGTTGTGCTTTCCGCCGGCGCGGACGCATTTCTGCGCGGTGGTGGCGCGGACGTAAGGACGCTTCTCCTGGCCGGTGAAGACGTTCTTGAACTGCACCATGCCGGAATTGGCGAACATCAGCGTCGGGTCGTTGCGCGGCACGAGCGGGCTCGACGCCACCACCTCATGGCCCTGGCCTTTGAAGTAATCGAGGAAGGTGGACCGGATTTCGTTGACGCCGCTCATCGCTGTTTGAACTCTTGCTTCATCGGGCTGCCGTCCGGGCGCAAGACCGGCGGTTTCCAAGCGTTCTAGTCAGGCGCCATGCCGCTGTCGAGAGATCGCGCGTTGCCCAACGCCTTGCGCCGAAACGCAAACGGACGGCCATCAGGCCGCCCGCGTTTCGCAAGACGTCATTCTCGGGCGAAGCGAAGCGCAGACCCGAGAATCTCGTCGATGAGAAGGCTGGTTTCCGAGATGCTCGGGTCAAGCCCGAGCATGACGTTCAGCGTATGAGGCTCAGGCCTCGCCCTCGTCGAGATCGTCGGCGCTCGGTGTCGCCTCGTCGAGGATGCGTTCGGCGACCAGGCCGGAATTCTGCCGGATCGTCGCCTCGATCTTGGCTGCCATCTCGGGATTGGCCTTGAGGAAGGCCTTGGCGTTCTCGCGGCCCTGGCCGAGGCGCTGGCTGTCGAAGGAGAACCAGGCGCCGGATTTCTCGACCATGCCGGCCTTGACGCCGAGATCAACGAGTTCGCCGACCTTGGAGATGCCCTCGCCGAACATGATGTCGAACTCGACCTGCTTGAAGGGCGGTGCGACCTTGTTCTTGACGACCTTGACGCGGACCTGGTTGCCGGTGGCCTCCTCACGATCCTTCAGCGTCGCGACGCGGCGGATGTCGAGGCGCACGGAGGCGTAGAATTTCAGCGCGTTGCCGCCGGTGGTCGTCTCGGGCGAGCCATACATCACGCCGATCTTCATGCGGATCTGGTTGATGAAGATGACCATGCAGTTCGAGCGCGAGATGGAAGCGGTCAGCTTGCGCAGCGCCTGGCTCATCAGACGGGCCTGAAGGCCGGGCTGGACATCGCCCATCTCGCCCTCGATTTCTGCACGCGGCGTCAGCGCCGCGACCGAGTCGATGACCAGAACGTCGATCGCGCCCGAGCGCACCAGCGTGTCGGTGATCTCGAGCGCCTGCTCGCCGGTGTCGGGCTGCGAGATCAGGAGATCGTCGAGATTGACGCCGAGCTTGCGGGCATAGACGGGATCGAGCGCATGCTCGGCATCGACGAAGGCGCAGACGCCACCCTTCTTCTGGGCTTCGGCGATGGTGTGCAGCGCCAGCGTCGTCTTGCCAGAGGATTCAGGGCCGTAGATCTCGATGACCCGCCCCTTGGGCAGGCCACCGACGCCGAGCGCGATGTCGAGGCCGAGCGAGCCGGTCGAGATCGTCTCGATTTCGATCGCCTGCTGGTTCTTGCCCAGCCGCATGATCGAGCCCTTGCCGAAGGCGCGCTCGATCTGCGAGAGCGCCGCATCCAGCGCCTTGGCCTTGTCCATCGAGGAACCTTCCACCAGCTTGAGATTCGCCTGACTCACGATCGCGCTCCTTATGGCAGGGGCGCGGGGACATCTCAATCCGCGCCGGTGAGGGCAGGATGGTCATGGTTTGTTCTTGTTCGCAAGTTCTTTTTCTGTTCTCTTTTCGTGACTCCTGACAGGAGATGGCAGGAGCGGCTCTGCGGGGCGCCAGCGGGTCGTTATCCGATTCCATTGTGCGGGTAAGGAGACCGCTGGCGATGGCGTGCCGAAGCTGAGCCGGGCTCTAGAGTGTCGGTGGCGCCTGCAGGGCGGCGCCGAGCCGTTCCAGTTCGAGCGTGTAGCAGTAGAGCGCGAACAGGATGGCGACCAGCAGCGCGCCGCGCCAGGCGATGTCGAGCGGGCCGAGCGCCAGCTCCGGCGCGTGGCGCAGGAAATAGACCGAGAACAGCGCGCCGCCCCAGATGAAGCCCAGGCGGCTCGAGAAAGCCAGGAAATGGCCGAGGGGGAGGCTCAGATAGCCCGCCGGCACCGGAGTGGTTCTCAGGCGATACCAGTAGAAGGCCTGGCCGAGGCCCGCCGCGATCAGCAGGTCCAGCACGCTGCGCGGCGTGGATGCGTTGGGCGTGCCGAGGTTCTCGATCAGGATGCGGAAGGCTGCGTGGATGTTGGCGAGCATGACCGCAGCGCAGGCGGTCTGTGCTCCGAGCAGCACTGCGTAACTGAGCAGGCCGCTACGGCTGGGGTTCCCGTTCGCGATTGGCGTCGCCGAGGCCGGTGAGCCGGCTTGCTTCGGCCCGGCATCAAGCCCCCGGCTCATCCCATCGCCGCCTTCACCGTCTCCACGAGCTGCTTCATCGTGAAGGGCTTGGGCAGGAACTGGAAATCCTCGCCCTCGGGCAGGTTCTTGCGGAAGGCCTCCTCGGCGTAGCCGGAGACGAAGACGACCTTGGTGTTGGGGTTGCGCTGGCGCAGTTCGCCGAGCAGCGTCGGGCCGTCCATCTCGGGCATCACCACGTCGGAGACGACGAGGTCGATCTTGCCGTCATGCTGGAGGAAGATGTCGAGCGCCTCGACGCCCGAGGCGGCCTCGTGGACGGTGTAGCCGCGCGAGACCAGCATGCGGGCGTTGAGCGCGCGTACCGCATCCTCGTCCTCGACCAGCAGGATGACGCCGGCGCCAGTGTGGTCGGCGGCGATCTTCTTGGGCGCCTCCTTGATCGCGGCTTCGGCTGCGATCTCCTCTTCGCTGGGCACATGGCGCGGCAGGAAGATGCGGAAGATCGTGCCGCGTCCGACGACCGAATCGCAGAAGACGAAGCCGCCGGTCTGCTTGACGATGCCATAGACCATGGAGAGGCCGAGACCCGTGCCCTTGCCGACCTCCTTGGTGGTGAAGAAGGGCTCGAAGATCTTGTCGAGATGCTCGGGCGCGATGCCGGTGCCGGAATCCTCGACCTCGAGCAGGACGTAGTCGTCCGGGGGCAGGGCGGCGTGGCCGAAGCTGGCGCAGTCGCCGCTGGCGACGTTGCGGGTACGGACGGTGAGCTTGCCGCCGTCGGCCATGGCGTCGCGGGCATTGACCGCGAGATTGACGATGACCTGTTCGAGCTGTCCGAGATCGGCCTTGACCGGCCAGAGATCGCGGCCCTGGCGGACGTCGAGCGTGACCTTGTCGGCCACCACGCGCTTCAGCATCAGCGAGAGATCCGAGAGCACGTCGCCGAGCTCCAGCACCTGCGGGCGCAAGGTCTGGCGGCGCGAGAAGGCGAGCAGCTGCCGCACCAGCGCCGCGGCGCGGTAAGCGTTCTGCTTGATCTGCATGATGTCGGGGAAGGAGGGGTCCGTCGGCCGATGGCTGGCGAGCAGGAACTCCGAGGCGTTGATAATGACCTGCAGCACGTTGTTGAAGTCGTGCGCGATGCCGCCTGCGAGCTGGCCGACGGCCTGCATCTTCTGGGCCTGGTCGATATTGTCCTTGAGCTTGCGCTCGGCGGTTGTCTCGAGCGCGTAGATGATGGCGCGCTCGCCGTCGCCATCCTCGGTGGCGGCGACGGGGGAGAGGTAAAGCCTGGCCGAGCGGGTCTCGTCGGCGGCCAGCGTCAGGTCGAGCGGGGCGATCTCGGAGCGGCCCTCCATCGCCTCGCTCAGCGCTCGGTCGAGGCCGCCGCCGGCGGCGACGAGGTCGTGGATGGTGCCGGGCTGCGGGCCGAGTTGCTGACCGTTCTGGGTCAGGCGCGCGAAGGCGGCATTGGAGCGCAGGATCGTGCCGGTGCGATCGACGGTGGCGATCGCCATCGGTGTCGAGTGGAAGAAGCGCGCGAAGCGGATCTCGGCCTCGCTGCCGCCATCCGTGCCGGCCTCGCCGGGGGCGCGGTTGAGGACGAGCGTGCGCGAGGGGCCGGCGCGGCCATCGCTGCCGAAGGCGACCTGATGGTGCAAGCGGACGGGGAGGGGCACACCGTTGCGGCGCTTCAAATCGACGTCGAGCACCTCGATGCGGACATCGCCGGGCTGGCCCCGGATCGCCTGGAGCAGGGCCGCGGCGCCGGGTGTGGCGATATCGTCGAGATGCAGGCCGCCCGAGCCGAAGCGGGCGAGGTCGAAGTCGAGCCAGCCCGAGAGCGTCGCATTGAGATAGGAGACCTCGCCATCGGCGTCGATCGAGACGAAGCCGGCCGGCGCATGGTCGAGATAGTCGATCGCGTGCTGGAGTTCCTGGAAGGCATTCTCCTGGCGCTCGCGCTCCGGCGTCACGTCGGAGACGGACCAGAGCGTCGCCTGGCGGCCGTCGCGGCGCACGGGCAGAACCTTGATGCGGTACCAGCCGACGGCCCCGCGGCCGCTGAGGGCGGGCTCGAGCCGGATTTCCTCGGCGAGCCGGCGGTTGTCGCGTGCCGCTGCGGAAAGACGGTAGATCGCCTCCGAAACCTCCGCGCGGCCGGTGAACAGGGCGCCGACCGGGCGGATGTCGCTGGCGCCGCGCGCGCCTGCCAGCGCGAGATAGGCCTCGTTGGCGTAGACGATGCCGTTCTCGCCCTCGGTGACGACGACGCCCTCGTCGGCGCTGTCGACGATGGTCTTGGTCAGGTCGTTGCGGGCCGCGCGGCCGGAGAACTGGATCAGGCCGATCGCAAAGGCGAAGAGGCCGAAGACGCCAATCACCGACAGAAGCGCGAGCAGGCCGAGGATCAGCGGCTGGGCCCATTCGTTGGCGATGAAGCCCAATGCGACGGCGGCGCCGACGAGCAGGCCCGCCACGAGCAGGATGACGCCGATATGGCCGGGCTTGTCGGATCGATCGATCGCCGTGGTGGTTCCGCCCATTGCGGTGTGGCCCGTCCCGTTGCCGCAGCACCGCCCGTCGGCGGCATTGCGCGTGTCTGATTCAACGCATGATGTCGTCTTGAAAACCGGTCCCCACGTCCGGCATCATGCCGAAGCGAGTTAGGCGCGGCGGGCCTTCAGGCGCAAGACGTATCCGATGACTTCGGCCACCGCCTGATAGTGTTCGACAGGAATTTCGTCGTCGATCTCCACGGTGGCGTAGAGAGCCCGGGCCAAGGGCACGTTCTCGACGATCGGCACGCTGTGCTTGCCCGCGACTTCGCGGATCTTCAGCGCGACCGCATCGACGCCCTTGGCCAGGCAAAGCGGCGCCGCCATGCCGGGCTCGTATTGCAGGGCGACGGCGTAGTGCGTCGGGTTGGTGATGATCACCGTCGCCTTCGGCACCGCCGCCATCATGCGCTTGCGCGCGCGTTCCATCCGGATCTGGCGGAGCCTCGCCTTGACCTCGGGATTGCCTTCCGAGTTCTTGTACTCGTCCTTCAGCTCCTGCTTCGTCATCTTCTGGCGCTGGTACCAGGTGTAGCGCTGCCAGCCGAAGTCGCCGAGCGCGATGACGGCGAAGAGGGCCAGCGCGCTCGCCATCAGCTTGATCGCGAGAACCAGCGTTGCCGGCAGCAGGGCCGCGATATTCATCTGGGCGAAGCTCTCGAGCCGGTCGTGCTCGTTCCAGAGCGTGACCCAGAGGACGGCGCCGACCAGGCCGGTCTTGGCAAGGCCCTTGGCGAAATTGACCCAGGCCTCCTTGCCGAACATCCGCTTGGCGCCGGCCATCGGCGAGATGCGGCTGAACTTCGGCATCAGCGGATCGAAGGTCCAGAGCGGCTTGTGCTGGATCAACGCGCCCACGAGCGCGGCGCCGAGGATGAAGCCGAAGGGCAGGCCCAGCGCCATGAAGCCGGTCATGACTCCCTTCTCCGCGGCATGGGCAAAGGCCGAGCCGTCGGAGGGGACCTGATGGGCGTTCATCAGGAAGCTGCGCAGGGAGAGCGCCGCATCCTGGGCCGAGGCGGCGGCGGCGACCAGCAGCGCCATCGTCAGGCCGCAGAGCACGAAGAAGGTGCCGATCTCCTGCGATCGGGGGACGTCACCCTTCTCTGTCGCCTGCTCCAGCTTTCGCTGGGTCGGGTCTTCTGTTCTGTCCTCGTTGTCGGCATCCTCTGACATGAGCCGTCAGTTCCCCGTGAACTGGCGCAGAAAGCCGCCGAGATCGTTGAGGAAGACGCTCATCATCACGCCGACCACGGCCAGCAGCACGAACATGCCGCCGAAAATCGAGGCCGGTATTGCCAGAAAGAAAACCTGGAGCTGCGGCATCATGCGGGCGAGAACGCCGAGGCCCAGATTGAAGAGCAGGCCGAAGATGATGAAGGGAGCGG
The DNA here is from genome assembly GCF_001298265.1 of Allobosea vaviloviae. Classification (GTDB taxonomy): domain Bacteria; phylum Pseudomonadota; class Alphaproteobacteria; order Rhizobiales; family Beijerinckiaceae; genus Allobosea; species Allobosea vaviloviae_B. Next base: position 170,169 of record NZ_LGSZ01000009.1, read on the forward strand.
AGATCTGGACGGCCAGCGAGAAGCCCTGGGATGCGGCCCGCACGGCCAGCGCCATGACGTCGCCGAGTTCTGGAGAGCCGCCTGGCGGAAGCACGCGATAGCTCTCATGGATCGCGACGATGGCGACGTGGTGCAGGTCGCTGGTCAGGACCAGGGTGATGCCGAGCATGGTCAGCAGATTGCCGATCGAGGGGTTCTGCTGGCCTCCGGTCGGATCGATCGTCGTGGCGAAGCCGAGCCCCATCGTCTGGGCGACGAGCGTGCCCGCGGTCTGCAGGCTGGCCATGACGAAGCGGGCGCAGACGCCGATGACGAGCCCGATCAACACCTCGCCGAGAAGCAGCGCGACCACGCCCGACACGTCCGGCGGCAGGCGCAGCAGCGGTCGGGCCATCGGCAGCACCACGAGCGCGACGAAGAAGGCGAGCGAGAGCCGGGCGCGCGAGAAGATGAAGCGCTCGCCGATTCCCGGCATCAGCATGACCAGCGTGCCGACGCGCGCGAAGACGAGCACGAAGACGGCGCTGATCTCGGGCAGGATCGCGATCTGCATCGTGCCGCTGGCACTCCGCCGCCAAGGGGACTGCCGCAGGGCCGGCCCATCGGCGATGGCGAGGCGCTGCTGCGGCAGGATCATTCGCCCGTGGCGATTCGGACGGCGACCCGTCCCATATAGCCCGCCAGCGCGTCCCCCATGAACGGCAGAAATAACATCAGCGCGGCGAAGACCGCCAGAATCTTGGGCACATAGACCAGGGTCTGTTCCTGGATCTGGGTCAGCGCCTGGACGAGCGAGACGGCCAGGCCGACGACGAGCGCGACCATCATCACCGGGCCGCCTGCCTTGAGGAAGACGACGATGCCGTCGCGGGCAAAGTCGAGGATGGCTCCGGATGTCATATCGATTCCCTTTTGCAGGCCGCGTATCGCTCGGCCGTCGTCGCGGTCTCAGACCGGCATCCGCATGATTTCTTCATAGGCCGCGATGACGCGGTCGCGCACGGCGACCAGCGTCTCGATCGCGGCCTCGCTTTCCGCCACTGCGGTGACGACATCGACGACATCGGCGCGACCGGCCGCGACCGAGGCGGCCTGCCTGTCGGCCTTGCTGCCGGCATCGGCGGTGGCTTCGAGCGCCTTGCCAATCATGGAGGCGAAATCGGGACCGCCCGTCTCCGACGCACCGGCAGAGGCCGGCTTGCGGAGCAGGTTGCCCGCACCCATTCCCTGGATCGAGGCATAGGCACCTGCAGCGAAGCTTGGCGTGGCCATGGTGTGCTACCCCTTCAGGCGCGCAGGATGTCGATGGTGCGCTGGATCATCCGGCGCGTCGACGAGATCAGGTTGAGGTTGGCCTCATAGCTGCGCTGGGCCTCGCGCATGTCCATCGTCTCGATCAGCGAGTTGACGTTGGGCATGCGGACATTGCCGCTGGCATCGGCTGTGGGGTTGCCGGGCTCGAACTTGATGCGGAAGGGGCTCTGGTCACGCTGGACGCGGCCCACATCGACGACCTGCGCCTCCAGCTCGCGGTCGAAGCGGCGCTGGAAGGTCGGGATCTTGCGGCGATAAGGATCGGCGCCGGCTCGCTCCGGCCCCGAATCGGCATTGGCCATGTTCTCTGCGATGATGCGCATGCGGCCGGACTGGCTGCGCAGGCCCGACGTCGCCACCGCGATGCTCTTGAGAAGATCCATCTTGCCTGTTCCTTGCAGCGTGAGGCGTCGGCGCGCGACGTCAGCGGCCCAGCCTTGTCAGCGACCTTTGCCGATCGCGATCTTCATCAGGCCGAGACCCTTGCTGTAGAGCGAGGCCGCGAGCTGGTATTCGGACTGGTTCTGCGCGACCTTTGTCATCTCGTCCTCGAGATTGACGGCATTGCCGTTGGGCGTGATCTCGAAACGCTGGGCGCGCGTGCTATCGAAGCCACCGCGACCGCCACTCAGGCCCATATGGCCGGAACTGGTCTGGATCAGGCCGACATTGGCCTGGGCGGCGCCAAAGGCGGGTCCTTTGACGTCCATGGGACGGAAGCCCGGGCTGTCGGCATTGGCGACGTTCTCGGCCAGGACCTTCTGACGCGTCTGGTGCCATTGCATGCGCGTCTTCAGCGCCTGCATCAGGTTCCCGCCTGTTCCCAGGGCAGTGCTCGCCATGGCCGTGACCCTCTCCGGACCGGGCGGAGCCCGGTTCACTGGGTAAATCTTGCCGGGTCCATGGTTAACGAACGGTTAAAACGGCCGCCTTTCGAGCATCCGGTTAACCACGCATTCACCATGTTTCCTGAAAGCGCGGGCGCTATGCTATAGCCAGCGTGTTCAACGTCAGGTGGACTTACCGGCAGCCGGGGCCCGGCCCGCCGTCGCATATGAGGCAGACCTTGCAGAGCTTGTTTGGCTTCGATCTCCCGACCGCACAGAAGTGGGTCATCGCCTTTGGCGTCATCCTGGTCTTGCTCGTGCTGCTCGGCCTCTTCGCGCGGCAGATCAAGGACGGTCGGCTGCGGATGAAGGGCCAGGGCGGCGGCCGGACGCGCCAGCCCCGGCTCGGCGTCGTCGACATCCACGACCTCGACCGTCAGCGCCAGCTCGTGCTGATCCGGCGCGACAATGTCGAACATCTGGTCATGATCGGCGGAGCCTCCGATGTGGTCGTCGAGACCAATATCGTGCGCAGCGGGGCGCGGACGGCGATGCCGGCACAGAGCGATCTCGGCCTGCCGGATCGGCCGCTGCCCTTCGACACGCTGGTTCCGCAGGAACCCGGCCGCCACGAGCCGGCGCGTCACGAGCCCTCGGAGGACATGCGCCGCGCGCCCCCGCCGGCTCCCGTTGCGCTGGCTCCATCGGGGGAGCCGCCACAACCCCCGACCCGGCCTGTGCAGCCGGTCTCTCGCCCGGCTCAGGCCCTGACGCAGGCAGAGGCGGCGGTCGCAGCTGCGACGGCGGCCGGCGGCATGGCGGCGCTGAGCCTCGCCGCAGCATCGACACCGCAGGCTGCGCCCATTGCTCCCACGCCCTCGGCTCCGGCGCCTGCCCCGGTGGTCCAGGCGCCGCATTTCACCCGTGATCCTGCGCCCGCCGCCAGCGCCGGGGAACTCGACGATATGGCGCGGCAGCTCGACGAGGCGCTGAAGCGACCGTTCTCGGCCGTGCGGCCGGCCCATGCCCCGGTCGAGCCCGCGGCGCCCCTCGCACCCGTCGAAGTCGCGCCCGTGCGGGCCGAACCGCTGGTCGAGGCTGCTCCGTCGGTGCCGGTTCCTGCGCCTGCGGCCATGCGCGCCCTGCCGATGGATGTCGAAGCGGAGCTGGAGATGGCCCTCGGCCTCAAGCCAGAGCGGACGAGTCCCAAGCCCTCCTCCTTCAACGCGCCGGTCGCTCCGCCGCCGGTTGCCGCGCCGAAGCCGTTCGAGCCGGCAGCTCCGGCCGAGATCCCCACGATTGTCGAACCGGAGCCGGTCTCGTCGCTGCCCGAGCCGGAGATCGAGCTCGAGCCCGAGACTATGTTCGAGCCTGAGCCGGAGACGGGCAAGGACGAGCCCGAGCCGGTCGTCGAGGCAAAGCCGGCCGAGGAGGAAGCGGCGTCCGAGCAGGAGCCCGTCGTCGAGGTTGCCGCCAGGGACAGCGTCGACGAGCCTGCACCGGAACCGGAGCCGAAGCCGATCGATCCGTTCTCTGTCGACGCCATCGAGGCGGAGTTCGCCCGGCTGCTCGGCCGCGATCCGAAAACCCGGCCCTGAGCACTGCGATCAACAGGTTTTGAGCCGACGCGGCACTCTGACGCCGCCAAGCCGGTTGCCGGGCGGCGAAGCCCGGACTTAGCGTTGCGCGGCACGATCGTCTGAGTCGGGCGAAATGACGGCTGCGCGTGAGCATGACCTGCAATCCAATGAGATGGCGGCGCGCAAGGCGCGCGGGTTTCGTCGCGGCCTGCATGACGCTGTGGGCGGCGCTCGTCACCGTGCCGATGGGGCCGGCGCTGGCGCAGACGCTGTCGCTCGATCTGGGGCAGGGCGGCGGCGTGGCCGAGCGCGCGCTGCAGCTGATCGCCGTCATCACGGTGCTGTCGCTGGCCCCGTCGATCCTCATCATGGTGACGTCGTTCACCCGGATCGCGGTGGTCTTGTCGCTGCTACGCTCGGCGCTGGGCACGCAGACCGCGCCGCCCAACGCCGTGATCATCGGATTGGCGATGTTCCTGACCGGCTTCGTCATGGCGCCGACCCTGCGCGAGGCCTATGCCTCCGCGATCGAGCCGCTGGTCGCGGGCCAGATCCAGCCGGCGGAGGCGTATAATCGCGGCGTCGTGCCCTTCAAGACCTTCATGCTGCGCCATGTGCGCGAGAAGGACCTGGCGCTGTTCGTGGAGATGTCGCGCGAGCCGGCGCCAGCGACACCGCAGGACGTCCAGATTCAGATCCTGGTGCCGGCCTTCATGATCTCGGAGCTGCGCCGGGCCTTCGAGATCGGCTTCCTGCTCTTCGTGCCGTTCCTGATCATCGACCTCGTCGTGGCCTCGATCCTGATGTCGGTGGGCATGATGATGCTGCCGCCGGTGACGGTGGCGCTGCCGTTCAAGCTGATCTTCTTCGTCCTGGTCGACGGCTGGGGACTCGTCGCCGGATCGCTGGTGAAGAGCTACGGCGTCTGACGCGGGGCGCCTCGGCCTTGCGCCTCAGCTGCGTCCGGGCGCAGGGGGAGCCGCTTCGGGTGTCGCACCAGTCGATGCCGGCGCAGGGGCCGGGGCAGGTGCCGGCGCCTCGCCGGCCGGCGGGACGGCCGCATCCGGCTTCTTCTGGCGAACCGCCGAGGAAAAGGCCGGGTAGCGCTCGCGATAGGCGCTCATGAAGTCCGACAGCGTGTCGGAGCCGGCGGCGGCGGCCGCGCGGGCGATCTCGCGGATGTCGGCTGACTTCGCGCGGTTGGCGCCAGTGACGAAGGCGAAGGTGCGGGCATCGCTGCTCTGGGCCATCTTGGTCGCGAACTTGCTGCGCAGCCGGTCGAGCGAGAGCCCCTCATTGGCCATCACATAGGAGATCGCGGCGCGCATCACGTCGGAGCGCGCGCCGTCGCCGAGCGGCGCCGGGCCGCGCCAGGCCTCGTCCAGGATGCGCTCATGCGCCTCGCCGGCCTCGCGCCAGCGCCGTCCGGTCCAATAGATGTCGGCGCGCAGGCGATCGACCTCCGGGCCGCGCTCCGCCTCGAGCAGATCGAGCGCCTGGTCTGTGCGCGACAGGTCCGACAGCGCCTTGGCTTCGAGCAGGAGCCTGGCGCGCTTGACGTCGCTGGGCAGCTCGATCAGCCGGGTGGCGTTCAACGCACGCAGCGCGTCGGTCGGCTTGCCGTTCATCAGGTTGACCATGGCCAGCCGCGCCGCGACGGTCGAGCGGGCCGCACCGGTCAGGCGCCGATCCATCTGGTAGCGCAGGATCTCGCCGGCCTGGTCGAGAAGGTCGAGTTCGATCAGGCGGTCGGCCAGAAGGCGCGTGATCTCGTCGCCGCGCCGGCCGATCGGCAGGAACTCCTTGAAGTCGTAGAACAGCGCGAGAGCATCGATGCGCGAGAGCTGCTCCAGACCCTTTCCGCCAAAAAGGTCGGCGAAGCGCTGCGCCGTCTCGTCATGGAGACGGCGCGTCAGCGGGTGCTCGGGGAAGCTCTCATTGGCGCGGCGCGCGATCATGAAGGCGTCACGCCAGCGCTGCTGCTCGGTGTAGAGCCGTCCGAGTTCGCCCAGCGCCTCGATTTCGAGCTCGCCGCCGCGCCAGATGATCGAGACCGTCTCGAGCCGCGCCATCGCCTCGTCGGCGTTGATGTCGTTGCGTTTCTCGGCCTGAACCAGTCGGACCGCGCGCAATTGCGCTTCCGCCGCCACCGGCCGGCTGAGTGCCTCGAAGAGCGGCTTGTATCCCGCAAGCGCATTGTCGGGCCGGCCGCTGCCATCATCGAGCATGGCTCGCAGCAGAGCGATCTGTTCCTTGTCGATCGTGCCGGCGGGCATCTCGCCCAGCGCGTCGATCTCGCGCTCCGCTACGGCCATGTCGCGCGTCGCCAGCGCCGCGCGGGCTTTGGCGGCGCGCAGTTCCCCTTGAAGTTCGACCGGGTAGCTGTCGAGCACCGTCTCGGCGCGGCGGAATCCCGCCATCGCCTGCGCATTGCGGCCGAGCCGCTGGTCGACGAGGGCACGCCACAGGCTGGTGTCGGGATCGTCCTTGATCGGGGCGGCGTCGAAGGCGGCGGCGGCTTCCTTGTGCCGGTACATCTGCGTGGCGATCAGGCCTTTCAGGAACAGCGCCTCGCGATTGGCGCGCATCGCCGGGTCGTCGGCCATTGCTGCCACCAGCGGGCCCTTGGCTTCCGACATCATCCGGTTGGCCGCATAGAAGCGAGCCAGGGCAAGTCGGGTCTCGGATTTGCGGGCGCGGGAGGCGCCGGCGATCTCGCTCTGGAGGATGCGCTCCTGGTCGCGCACGCCGGCGATGCCGAGCTTGCCCCACAGCTCGGGGTCGAGCAGGGGGGCTTGCGTCTTGGCGGTCTGGGCCAGGCCGTCCTTGCGCTCGTCCGGCGCGTCGAGCGTCACCGTCAGTCCGCCGCTGCGGCCGATCCGCACCTGCTCGGTTCCCGCACGCACGACGACGTCGTCGGAGCGCGGCGCGACGGCCAGCCCGTGCGCGGTCGGCAGCAGGCCAAACTCGACGAACTGATAGGGCTTGGCCGTGACATGCGCCGGGCCGGTGGCGGTCGCGACCGCAACGGGCACGCCCGAGGGACCGGCGTCGAGCCAGTGGACGCCCGTCATGCCGGGCAGGGGCACTGCAATGATGGTCTGGCCCTGTTCGTCGATCGAGCGGTTGGGAACCAGCGGCGCGGCCGGTTTGCCGCCTTGCTCGCCGAAGCCGAGCGACCAGGTCGTGCCGTCGTCGAACATCCGCGTCAGCGGCTGGCCCGCCAGGCGCAGGCGCACCAGCGTCACCTTGCCCTCGCGCGCGACCGTCGCGTCCTCGATGACGCCGGGCAGCAGACCCTTGAGGTCGGCCGGGTCGATCGTATCGCGGGTGTCGAAGACGAGCGTCGCGATGCCGGCCTCGACGAAGCCGGCGGCGCCGGTGATGCGCGGAAAGCGGAAATCGAGCCGGGTGCCTGTCGCCGCGATCTTCACGGCCTGCGGCGCCGGGTCGACCTCGCGCGCAGCGATGGCGGCGACGGCCGGCTGCACGGCAGGCTGGGCCGTAGGCGGCTTGACGGGCGCCAGCGCAGGCGGGTCGGCCGGCGCAGCGGACGCGGCCTGGGGTGTTTCTGCCGGGGTCGGAATCGCCTGCGCGATCAGCGTGGCGGGTGCCTGAGCCGGCTTCAGCAGATCGAGTACGAGCCCGTCCTCGTCACGGAAGCTGCGGATCTGCCAGTCCTTGGGCAGGGAGAGGGCGAGGGTCGTCGCGGACTTGCCGGTCTCTCTGGAGACCAGCGCGACGCCGTCGGGCAGGGTGCTCCTGACCATGGCGGGATCGACCGTCATCGATTTGTCGAAGGTCAGGGTCAGAGCGGTCCCGACAAGATCGGTCTTCAGGAGGGTATCGGGAGGCACATCGAAGAGCAGCCTTTCGAGCGTCGGCAGGCTGGCTCTGCGCAGGCCGAGCAGCCTCTGCGGCTCCTGCGTCTGGCGCGCGGCTTCGCGGCCGCGGGCCTCGGCGAGGCGCAGGCGCTCCGACAGGTCGGCGAGGACCTCCGCCGGGGGGCCCGGCAGCACGCCGGTCCAATTCTCCGGCAAAAGATCGATGAAGGTTCTCTCGCCGGCCTCGATCAGATTGGCGCGATAGGATTTGGCGAGCGCGAAGCGCAGGCCGCGCCCATCGGGATCGACCCGGGCGACCGAGACGTAGGCCGGCAGCTCGCGGGCGATCTTGGCGACGTCGATCTTTACGCTGGTACCGAACGCGACCACCAGGACGCCATTGGAGACGCGGATGCGCGTCGGCGTCGGCTCGTCGAAGACCAGGGAGAGACGGCCAAAGCCGGGCGGCATGACCTCGCCCCGCAGCGTCGCACTGGCGGCGAGCGCCGGCGCGCCGAGACCGGCGGCAGCGGCGAGGGCGTAAAGCCCGATGCCGAAGGCAAGGGAACGTGGGAGACGCAAAGCCGGACACTCAACCCAACGCGACAAAGCCGGGTCAGGCGAACAAGCCCTTTCCCGATCATGCCGACGCTAGCGTGCCAAGGATAATGGGGGGTTAAGGGCGATCGTGCTCAGCGCCGTCGGGCGGGCGCGATCGCGGGGAGTTCGGTGCCGGGCAGGGAGGCGGGGTCGATCGCGGCCCGCTGGGCGCCGGGGCCGCGGGGGACCGTCGCCAGGGCGACCGTCAGCTTCTCGGCCCGGTCGGGAGCCATGGCCGCCAGGACCTCGGACATCTTGCGCGGGTTCATCTGTTGGACGACCGGCACCAGGACGTCGAGGCCCAACCGGTCGAACACGCGCGCGGCGTCCTTGGGCTTCATCGCCTCATACATGATGACGAGGCTCTTGATCGCCTTCGACTCGTCGGCTGGAGGTTTGCCGGCGGGGCCGCCTGCCTTGGTCTCGAGGTCCTTCAGGTCGCCGACGCGGCTGTCGAGCTTCTTTTCCGCGGCGTCGAGCAGGCGCTCGCGGAGCTCGAGCTCGCGCATGCGCGCATCGATCTCCTCGCGCCGCTCGCCGAGGCGTTCAAGCAGGGCGCGCTCGGCCGGCGAGATCGGTGCGGCCGTGCCATTGACGAGGCCGGCCTTGTTCTGCGGATTCGCAGCGCGGGCGGCTTCGGCCTTGGCATCCGCTTCTGCTTTGTCCTTTTCCTTGTTGGGGTCGGGAGCGGGATTGGAGCCCGTGGTCTCTGGATCGATGAAGGTGGCGTTCGAGTCGTGAGCAGGCGCGATCGTCTTGGCGACCGCCCCGACCTCGGAGAAGGGCCTGGCCGTCGTGAAAGCCGTGGGGCTGGAGGGAACCTTTCCAGGATAAGGCTCCGCCGTCCAGGCAAGCAGCTTCAGCGCCAGGAGAGCCATGGCGCCGAGGATGACCGCTGGCAGGAGGCGGGGCCGTTCGATCACGCAGCCTGACCCTCCAGGCGCCTTGCTGCACGAGCACGGATCGCGGCGGCGGACTGAGCGGCGTTGGCCAGGCGCGAGATCGGGGTCGGCTCGGCGGCGGGCTTGGGCTCTTCAGCCGGCCGGGGCGCGACCAGTGTGGCGGCGCTGACGATCTGGCCGATGCGATCCATCACGACCTGGCCGGCCTCGATCTGGGCGGCGAGGTCGGCGGCGTAGCGCTCGGCCGTCTGCAGGCGTTCGGCCAGCGTGCGGTCGCAGTCGCCGAGCGTCAGCTTCAGACCCGCGATGGCTCGCTCGGCGGTATCGGTGGCGGCGATCAGCGCGCCGACAGTCTGGCGCATGCCGGATTCGTCGGCCTTCAGGCGCTCGATCCGCTTGGTCAGGATGAAGCAGGTGATGATGGTGGCGACGAGGAGGCTGGCAACCAGCACATCGGCGATGAGAGCGATCGTCATGCGGCAGGCCCTGTCGTCAGGAAGAGTGGCTGAGATGGTTGGTGTCGAAGGCGGCGATCGTCGTCTTGGAACGCCGCAGCGGGCTGACGATCTGCACGGCGATCTTGTCGTCGACCCGGCCGATGCGTCCGTCGCTGACGATGAAGTCGCCGCAGCGCAGCGAAACGACGGCGTCGGGACGCGCATCGAACATCAGCGTGTCGCCGATCTCCAGGTTCATCATCCGCTTCAGCGGCATCTGCGTCTCGTGCAGCACGCAGGTCACGGGAACGTCCGTCTGCCAGACCTCGGTGGCAAGATGGTTCTCCCAGATCGGATCGCGGCCGAGCTTCTCACCCATGAAGCTTTCGAGCAGCAGATCACGGATCGGCTCGATGGTCGCATAGGGCAGCAGGATATGCAGCGCGCCGCCGCGCCCTTCCATGTCGAATTTCAGCTCGACGCGGATGGCGGCATTGGCGGGGCGGGAGATCGAGACGAAGCGTGGGTTGGATTCGATGCGGTCGATCGTGAAATTGACCGGCGAAAGCGGTTTGAAGGCGGCCTCGGCATCGCTCAGGATCAGCGAGATCACACGGCGGATCAGCCTGATCTCGATCGAGGTGAAGGGGCGCCCGTCGACGCGCGGCGCGGGCTGGCCGCGCTTGCCGCCGAACATGGTGTCGAGGACCGAATAGGTCAGCGCCGATTCGATCGTGATCAGGCCGAAATTGTCCCACTCCTCGCATTTGAAGACCGAGAGCATCGCCGGCTGCGAGATCGAGTTCATGTAGTCGCCGAAGCGTACAGAACGGATGCTTTCGAGGGTGACCTCGACATTGTCGGTGAAGAAATTGCGCAGGCTGGTCGAGAGCAGGCGGACGAGACGCTCGAAAATGATTTCGAGCATCGGCAGGCGTTCATACGAGACCGAGCCGGAATCGACGATCGCCTGGATGCCGTTGCGCCCCTCCTTCTCGTCGCCGAGGGAGAAACCGAGCATCGTGTCGATTTCTTCCTGGCTCATCAGGCGGTCGGTACCGCCTTCGGGCTCGCCCTCTTCCTCGACGATATCGGGCATGGTGGCCCATTCGGCCGCCATGCCCTCCGGGCTCAGCGGCTCGTTCTTGGGGGCCGCGTCGACATTGTCGCGATCGCTGGTTGTCATGTGTCTGTGGTCGCTTCCGGCTGTGTCGTTGCTGTCCCGCTCACTGAACCAGCAGTTCCTTGAACAGCACCGCGTCGACCTTGGCCGGGAAGACCGTGACGTTGACGCGGCGCAAAAGCTCTTCCTTCAGGCGGTACATGCCGGCCGAGCCTTCGAGATCGGAGGGCCGCAATTCCCGCATGAAGACCTGGAAGGCATCCTCGACGCGCGGCAGCAGCGGCTTGATATCCTCGGAGACCTTTGCGTCGGCGATTTCGAGAACGACCTTGACCTTGATGAACGGCTGGCGGTCCTGCCCGCCGGTGATGCCGATCACCATGTCCTTCATCTCGACGAATGAGACGGGCTTCTTGACGTTCTTGGCCGCTTCGGCGGCGGCCACTTGCTCGGCCGAAGGCTTCTTCAGAAAGAAAAACCAGCCGCCGCCCCCGAGTGCCGCCAGCAGCACGACGCCGCCTGCGATCATGATCAGCTTCTTCTTGCCGCCCTTCGGCGCTTCCTCGCTGGGAGCGCCTTCCTCGTCGGTCTTGGGCTTCTTCGACATTGCCGGCACGCCTTAGGATTCGAGACGGACCGCGCGCCTGCGTGGGCCATCTCCCACACCCTGAACAGTCACGGTTAACGCGTCGTTAAGGGGGGCAATTTCTGCCGGGTCGATCTTGCCGCCAGGCCGTGACATGCAGGGCGAAACAGCTCATCTAAAATCAAGTTTCTTCTATAATATCAAAGTCTTGTCGAGATTAACCATGCTGGCATGGCGCTTGCGGACATGGTTTCGTGGCTGCTGCGCTGGGGAGCGTCGAAGCAGCCGCGGAACGAACATCGGGAGACTATGCCGTGGAGAACGCGCTTCTCGTCGGCCTGTCGCGTCAGATTGCTCTGGCTCGTGAGCTGGATGTCATCGCCAACAACATGGCGAATGTCGGGACCAATGGCTTCAAGGCGCGCTCGGCGCGCTTCAACGAATTCATCATGCCCAAGGCCAGCGCGGAGACCTTCGCGCCACGCGACCGGCCGCTCTCCTATGTCATCGACAAGGGCACGCCGATCGACCTGTCGCAGGGCACGGTCGAGCGGACCGGCAACCCGCTCGACGTGGCACTGCGGGGCGACAACTACCTTGCCGTCCAGACGGCGGGTGGGGAGCGCTATACCCGCGCCGGTTCGCTCGAGATCAACGGCCGGGGCCAGCTCGTGATGCAGACCGGCCAGCCGGTGCTGGGCGAGGGCGGGCCGATCACCTTCGGTTCGAGCGAGAGCAACGCCAGGATCGCCGCGGACGGAACCGTCTCCACCGACCAGGGCATCCGCGGCAAGCTGCGCCAGGTGCGCTTCGCCAATCCGCGCGCTCTGGTCAGCGAGGGCGACAACCTGTTCTCCTCGCCGACCGCTCCGGTCGCCGCCGGACCCGAGGCCCGCCTCGAGGCGGGTGCGAAAGAGGGATCGAACGTCAAGGCGGTGATCGAGATGACCCGTCTGATCGAGGTGCAGCGCTCCTATCAGAGCATGGCGACGATGATGTCGAAGACCGACGAGCTGCGCAGCAAGGCGATTTCCCGCCTCGCCGACCAGCAAGCCTGACCCGGAGAGGAGTCAAGCCCATGCGCGCCCTTCAGACTGCAGCGACCGGCATGTTGGCCCAGGAACTCAACGTCCAGGTCATCTCCAACAACATCGCCAACGTACGCACCACCGGCTACAAGCGACAGACCGTGCATTTCCAGGATCTTCTCTACGAGAACTTCCGGCGCGCAGGGTCCGCGAGCTCGGATAGCACGCAGGTTCCGGCCGGAACCTTCGTCGGCTCGGGCGTCAAGACCGTCTCGACCGGCCGCATCATGAGCCAGGGCAACCTGTCCTCGACGGAGAAGCAGTACGACGTCGCGATCCGCGGCGAGGGCTTCTTCAGGATCCGGATGCCCGACGGGCGCACGACCTATACACGCGACGGTTCGTTCGACCTCGACGCGCAGGGGCAGCTCGTCAACCGCGACGGCTATCAGATCGAGCCTGGCATCACGATTCCCAACAACGCCACCAACGTCAACATCAACGCGCAGGGCACGGTCGAGGTGCTGCTGCCCGGCCAGACGGCGCCGCAGCAGCTCGGCCAGCTGCAGCTCGTGCGCTTCGTCAACAAGGTCGGTCTGGAATCGATCGGCGACAACCTGTTCGTCGAGACGGCTGCCTCCGGCCAGCCGATCGACGGTGTCGGCGGTGGCGAGGGCTTCGGCACGCTGCAGCAGAACTATCTCGAAGAAGGCAACGTCCAAGCGGTCACGGAGCTGTCTTCGCTGATCGCGGCGCAGCGCGCCTACGAAATGAACTCCAAGGTCATCACCGCCGCCGACCAGATGTTGTCGGCGACGTCCGCGATATTCCGCGGTTGAGGAGCGAGCGCATCATGATCCGTTCCCCGCTCTGCATGGCCACCCTGATCCTGCTGGCCGCTCCCGCGCTCGGTGCCCCGCCGCGCGGCGCAGCCGAGCATCCCGTTGCAGTCGCGGCGCTGACTGCCGGCCAGGTCGCGCCCGGTCAGGCCTCGCCGCCGCAGCTTCCCCGCAGGCTGCAACTGCGCACCGAACTCACGCTGATGCGCGACATCGTCAGCTTCGGCGACCTCATCGCCGGTGTCGGCGCCGAGGCGGCTGCGACCCCGGCCTTCCGCGCGCCCGCGCTGGGCGAGACCGGCACCATCCAGGTCGCCCGCATCGTCGACGCCGCGATTGCGGCGGGGATCATCGCCACCGCGGGCGAAATCGAGAGCCATGGCTCGGCTCAGGTCGTGGTCACCCGCGCGGCGCGGCGCATATCGGCTTCTGATATCGAGGAGGCGGTGCGGGTCGGCTTGCAGGAGCGTTACGGCGTCGATGCCCGCGCCTTCGCGCTCGCGATCGACGGCGGAGCGCCGGTAGTCGCGGTCGAGCCCGAGCTCAACGGCGACGTCACGGTGACCGATCTCGTTTATGACGCTCGCGCCCGCCGGCTTCAGGCAAGGGTGACCGTGCCCGGCAGCATGGCGATGCGGCTCAAGCCGGTACGGATCGGCGGCCAGCTTGTCGAGACGGTCGAGGTCGTCGTGCCCAGGCGCGCGATCGCGCGCGGCGAGACGTTGGGCAAGGCCGATGTCGCGATCGAGCGCCGGCCGCGCGACGGCCAGGCCGGCGACCTGATCGGCGACCCGCGTGCCGCGATCGACAAGGTGGCGCGGCGCGTGCTGATCGCCGGAGCGCCGCTGCGGGCGACTGACGTCCAGCGCGAGGAGATCGTCGGCAAGGGCGATCTCGTCACCATCATCTACGAGACGAAAGGCCTGATGATCACCATGCGTGGCCGGGCCGGAGAGGCAGGCGCGATGGGCGATGTCGTCTCTGTCACCAACCCCCAGTCGAAGCGCGTGCTTCAAGGCACGGTCAGCGGTCCCGGACGGATTTCCGTCCAGGCGTCGTCGGCCGGCCGCTTCGCCAGCGCGCAATAAGTTCGTCACGGAAAGCACGCCATGACCCGCGATTCCCTCTTCAAGCTCTCCAGCGTTCTCCTGCTCGGGGTCTCGCTCGGTGCCTGCGGCGCCGCCGACCGGCTCGCCAATGTCGGCGCGGCGCCCGCGCTCTCGCCGATCGAGGACCCGACCGCGACCAAGGGCTACAAGCCCATACAGATGCCGCTGCCGCCGATGGAGCATGCCTCCTTCGCGCCCAACTCGCTCTGGCGCACCGGCTCGCGCGCCTTCTTCAAGGACCAGCGCGCCCGCCAGGTCGGCGACCTCGTCACCGTCAAGGTCAAGGTCACAGACAGGGCAACCCTGAACAACACGACCAAGCGCAGCCGCAAGAACGGAGAGGATGTCGGCGCCGACAACGCCTTCGGCTTCGAGAACAAGCTCGACAAGTTCCTGCCCGACGGCGCCAGCGCAGGCTCGCTGCTGAAGCTCGACTCGGCCGCCTCCAGCGAGGGCGCCGGCTCGGTCAACCGCTCCGAGACGCTGGCGACCAATGTCGCGGCCGTTGTGACGCAGACCTTGCCCAACGGCAATCTCGTGATCGACGGCAAGCAGGAGATCAGGGTGAATTTCGAGGTGCGCGAGCTGATCGTGGCCGGCGTGATCCGGCCGGAGGATATCGAATCCGACAACACCATCGACTCGACCAAGATCGCCCAAGCCCGCATTGCCTATGGCGGACGCGGCCAGATCACCGATGTCCAGCAGCCGCGCTACGGGCAGCAGGTGATTGACATTATTCTCCCGTTCTAAGGCAGCTCGCTGCTTTCGAAACCCGGCCGGTGCGGAACGCTCCCCGCTTATTCCCGCGCCTGCCGGCCGGCGGTCTCCTCCCGAGCCGCCGTCCTCAAGAGGCATGATGCCGGCCGACAACAGGCCCCCGCTTTTCGCGGGATCATGCTCGCTCTCGGCCGCCCGCCCACGCTCCCCAGCTCTTCGGGGCAGGCGGCCGCATACAAGCCCCGCGTCCTCCCGACGCGGGGCTCTTCGCGTTGGATCAACCGACCCGGCCAGCTGCAGAAACCGGTCCTCAGCGGTTCACGCTCGAGGCCACGGCTGTCTGCCTGCCGCTCAATCGCGCGCGAGCTGCCTGAGCTGATGCAGGTCGGTGATCGTCATGTTCATGCCCGAGATTTCCACGCCATGTTCCCGGAATACATGGAAGAGGCGCGAGAGATTGGCTGGCGACATGCCAAGCTCATAGGCCAGAGCGCGCTTGGAAAAATGGATCTTTACGGTTGCAGAGTTGCCGTTCCTCTCCATCGCGGCGAGAATCCACTGGCCAAGACGTTGCTCGGCCGTACGCAGCTTGTGGTCGAGCAGCCGGTCGATCATCAGCAGGTTGATCCGGGAGGCATGCACCAGCGCGGCATGACAGACGGCCTGGTCATCATTCACCGCCTTGAGGAACGCCCTGGCTTCGATCGCGATCGTTTCGCTGGGCTCTCGCGTGACGATGGAGAGCACGCTTGGATGGTTCTGGATCGCAGTGGAGACCTCGAACACGATCGGTGCAGAGGAGGTGGCGATAATGGTTTCGGCGTCGTTCAGGTGTGCCCAGCCCTCGACCGAGCCGGAACGCAGGCAATAGACGTAGTCCGGTACCTGTCCCGCTTTATTGATCGTGATGCCGGCAGAGAAGGATTGGAAAATACAGCTGGGAACAAGCTCCAGTAATGTGCTCTCTTTGGCGCCAGAAAACATCGGGAACGTCTTCAATATTGGAATAACATCTTTTGGCATTCAGTTCTCAGTTAAATTAACGTTACGGCATTAGCGGAAGCCATTCTGGCGTTCACGGCAATTTCTACGGCCGAAGGGCGGTAGATTTCAAGATTCAAATGGAACGTTTATCCAGGACATGGCGAGAAATGAACTTTGTCAGTCTGCTTTTACCTGACCGGGTCACCGGACGAAACTTATCATACCGGGAGGATCATCATTGCGACAAGCGTTCCGTAGCGTTCCTGGCGACAGAATGTTCTTTCAGCGCGGACGAGTTGCTCCATGAAGCAAGGGAGAAGGTCGCTGAAGAGATGCGGCCTGCGAAAAAATTGATCTAAATCAATTAATTGCTTCACCATTTAAATTCTTAAATTCCGCATTAAGGCGTTTCGGGCATCGTTCCCAAAAGATCGCAGGGTTCACGGGACGGCCATGTCAGCACTCATCGCTCGGATAGCTTCATTCACAGTCGGCGCGAAGATCGCCGCGATCATGGCCCTGCTGATGTTGCCAATCGGGCATCTGACGCTGCTTTTCGTGCAGCAGGTCCGGAAAGACGTCGCCTTCTCGTCGCTGGAGATCGAAGGCGCAAAGGTCCTGAATCCGCTTTGGGGCGCGCTGTCGATCAGCACCTCGCCGAATCCAGATGCCAGCGCGTTGAAGGCCGCCGTCGACATGACGAGCGCCGTTCGCGTGGCCGCTGTCGAGTTGAAGGCCAGCGAGGCCATCGCAGCCTTTATCACGGCGCTGGCCGCTCCGAACGCCGCCGCGAAGGCCTGGGATGCCGGACAGACTGCGATCCAGAAGATCGCCGACGGCTCGAACCTCACGCTCGATCCCGATGTCGATTCCTACTACATGATGGACGTCGTCGCCGTGCGTTTGCCGGAACTGGTCATTGCCAAGGCGGCCCTGGAAACAGCGCTCCTGCCATATCTGGCAGGCAGCGCCCGAGCGTCCGTTTCAGCCCATGACGCCCTCGTCGAGGCTGCGACCCGCTTCGATATCGCATTGGCCGCGGCGCGCGGCTCTCTCAAATCAGGCATCGCCGGCAATCCCGACGGATCGTTGGGCAAGTCACTCCTGCCGATCATGGACCGCTTCGGGGTGGCGTCCGGCCGCGTCTCCCAACTCGTGGGTGACCTGCGGCTCGCTATCGCGAAGGACGGGCCCAGCCTGGTGAAAAAGATCGAGTTCGACGGCGCCGCCCTGGCCTTCAGCGGGAGTGCGCAGGACCTCTGGCAAGCCGTCCAGGCCGAACTCATCCGCCTGGTTACGGTCCGCATCGACGGCGTCCAGAACAAGGCACTGCGCGATTTGGTGATCGCCGCATTCGGCGCGCTTTTGGCCATCGGCGTTGCGCTCGTGTTCGTCCGTACGATCCGCAATCCGATCGCCGACATCATTGCGGCGCTGAGGCGCTTCCAGCTCAACGACTACTCCGGGAGCGTCCCGCATCTGGCGTTGCGCAACGAGATCGGGGAGATCGCGCGGGCCGTCGATCGTGGCAAGGCGGAGTCGGAGCGCACGGCGCTGACCGTCGCGGCGATGAACCAATCACCGACGATGCTGATGATCACCGATCCCGACGAAAGGATCACCTTCATCAGCGCCTCGCTCGCCGCGTTTCTGATGCGCCTAGAGCCGACCTTCCGTGCCGCCGAGCCGGATTTCTCGGTAGAGACGATGATGGGCCAGCACATCGACTGTTACCGGGGCAACGGAAACCTCTCGCGGACATTGCTGATCGACAATGGCGACGTTCGCAAGGTGCGCTATGACATCGCAGCCGAGACCATCATGGTCGACATGGCCTATATCTGCGCCAAGGACGGATCGCGGATCGGCCACACCTTGATCTGGCGCAACGTGACAGCGGAACTGCTGGGTGAAGCCGAGGTCGCATCGGTCGTCAGCGCCGCGCAGCAAGGCGACTTCTCGGCCAGGCTGCCGCTCGACAACAAGGAGGGCTTCGTCCGCGAGATCGCGGCCGGCCTCAACAATGTCTCGGCCCTCGTCGAAAAGGCGACCGGCGAGTTCGCGGACGTGATGGACTCGGTCGCCCGCGCCGATCTGACCCGCTCCGTTTCGGGGGATTATGCCGGCGTCCTCGGCTCGCTGAAGTCGAGCATCAACGCCACTGTCGGGCATCTCGCCTCCACGGTGAAGACGATCCAGGTGACCTCGGCCGATGTCGGGCTCGCCGCGCGCGAGATCAACATGGGTGCCGACGATTTGTCGAAGCGCACCGAGGAGCAGGCCTCTTCGCTCGAGGAGACCGCCGCCACGACCGAAGAGCTCGCGGCCTCCGTCAAGGCCTCGGCCCAGGCCTCGCGGCAGGCGGCGTCCATCGCCGGCGAGGCGATGCAGGCCGCGCAGTCGGGCGGCGCCATTGCCGGCGATGCCGTCGCGGCGATGGCGCGCATCGAGAGCGCCTCGCAGAAGATCTCCGACATCATCCGGGTGATCGACGACATCGCCTTCCAGACCAACCTGCTGGCGCTCAACGCGGCGGTGGAAGCCGCCCGTGCGGGCGATGCCGGCAAGGGCTTCGCGGTCGTGGCCTCGGAGGTGCGGACCCTCGCGCAGCGTTCGAGCGACGCCGCCAAGGACATCTCGGCGCTGATCTCCTCCTCCAACAGCGAGGTCGGCGAGGGCGTCAAGCTGGTGCGCCAGGCCGGCGAGCAGCTGAGCCAGATCCTGGCCTCCTCGCGCAAGGTCGCCGCCACCATCGCCGACATCTCGGCGGCGTCCGGCGAACAGGCCAACGGCATCGACGAGATGAGCCAGGCGGTGGCCCATCTCGACGAGATGACCCAGCAGAACGCCGCGCTCTCCGAACAGAGCGCAGCCTCGGCCGCATCCCTCTCCTCCCGCATCGGGCAGCTCAACGACCTCGTCGCAGCCTTCAGGACAGGACAGGAGGGCGCGGGGGCTCCCGCTGCCTATCGCCCGCCGGCGCCGACCGCTTCAGAGCCTGCGCGTCTGCGCCAGCTCGCCGAGGCCGCCTTCGTGCAGACCAGGGCGCAGGCGCCCCAGCTTTCGACGCCGAAGGCCCAGCCCTCGGCTTCGGCGCCGCGCCCCGCGGCCCGAAAGGTCGCGAATGGCCGCGCCAACGATGCCGGTTGGGAAGAGTTCTGAACAGCAAAGCCATGGCGTTGCCGTTGAGCATCTGAAGGCGTGAATTCACCTTTCGGCGGAAGGCGGACGGCGATGACGCAGCGTCCAACTCCTTTAGATCGCGACTGATTGCTTGCATTTTATGATGCTTGATTGAGCATATTTTAAGAGGAATGCGCGATGATGATGCAAATATGGAGAATAACAGGCCGGTCGGTTCATTTGAATAGTATCTCGCACTAGGGGTCATTTTGCCACCCGGTCGAGTGCGCACATAACAACGCTCGGGCAGGCCATGTCATTTGCCATGTGGCCGCGCTCGACCGCAATCAAGGCGACTGCCCATGAAGATTCTGATTGTCGACGACAACCGGACTTACCTGATGGTCCTGCGCGGCATCGTCAACAATATTGGCGATCACGAGATTTTCGTGTTTGCCAACCCGCTGGAAGCCCTGGATGCAGCCGCAACCACTGAATTCGACCTGGTTCTGGTCGACTATCTGATGCCCGAAATGGATGGCGTCGCTTTCATCCGCGCGTTGAGGCGTTTGCCGAATGGCAGCGATCAACCCATCGTCATGGTCACGACGAACGAACAGCGGGACACGCGGATCGCCGCGCTCGATGCGGGTGCAACGGACTTTCTGCGCAAGCCGATCGAGCCTGTCGAGTTGCGCGCACGCGTGCAGAATTTGCTCAATCTGCGAGAGGCGCAGACGGCGATGCGAGATAAGGCCGTCTGGCTCGCAAGGGCAGTGAAGCGGGCTACGCAGGAACTCACCGACAGCCACCGCGACATGGCCGCGCGTCTGGCTCGCGCCATCGAGTGTCGCGATGGCCATACCGGCGACCATGTCGTCCGCATGGCAGCGCTGTGCCGGCTCGTCGCGGAGGGGTTGGGACTGGACGAGGAGCAGTGCGACATCATTCACGCAGCCGCCCCCATGCACGACGTCGGCAAAATCGGCATCCCGGATCGCATTCTGCAGAAGCCTGGACGCCTCACTGACGAGGAGATGGAGCTGATGCGCACGCATGTGTCGATCGGCGAAGCCATCCTGACGAATGGCCGGTCGGGCCTGATGCAATGCGCCGAACGGATCGCGAGTTGTCATCACGAGCGATGGGACGGCAAGGGCTATCCGCGCGGCCTCTCGGGGAATGCCATCCCGATCGAGGGGCGGATCGCGGCGGTCGCCGATGTCTTCGAGGCACTTTGCGCCAACCGCGTCTACCGGCCGGGACGGCCGATCGAGGAGGCCCGCGATTTCATTCGATCCGGCGCCGGCACCCATTTCGACCCGGCTTGCGTGGCGGCTTTCGAGGCGCGCTGGAGCCAGATCGCCGCCCTGATGCAGCCGGTCGCGGATCCGCCTGCCGCGCAGGTTGCTCTCGCAAGCTGATTTTCAAGTTGCCCTGTTCACGAGGCTTTCTGTCATGATCAAATGCATCGTTGCCGCATGCCTTGCACTGTTTGGCGTCGCCAGCCTGGCGGTGGCAGCAGAGATCCCTCCGCCGAAAGCGGCCGTGATCCTGACGGTCAGCGGAAAGATCGCCAACTCCAACAGCGCGGCCGGCGTGGCGTTGGATGCGGCCATGCTGGACGCCCTGCCGGCCAAGACAACCATTGCCGATACGCCATGGTATCCTGCGAAAACGCGGTTCGAGGGGCCGCTGGGCTCAGCCCTGCTCGATCTCGTCGGTGCAACCGGGACCATGCTGCGGGTGACGGCGCTGAATGACTACGTCGTGGAAATTCCGGTTGCGGATTTTCGAAAGTGGCCGGTCATCCTTGCGACGAAGATCGACGGCAAGCCGATCTCCGTCCGCGAGAAGGGGCCGATCTTCGTGATCTATCCGTTCGACCAGGAGCCCTCGCTCTACAATGAACTCTATTTCGGGCGATCGGCCTGGCAGCTCAAGTCCATCGAGGTGCGCTGACGATCGGTCGGAGCAAGGCCGCAGCCGATGCAGAACCGCCTGTCCAATCTCGGGATCCTGACGCTCGTCTGCATCAGCCTCTTGCTTGGCGGCGTCGTGCTGGCGACGTTCACCGCGCTTGGATCGCGCCATCGCGCCACGGCAGAGAGCGTGCGCGAGGACGCGGTCTGGGCCTCCTATCAACTCGACCGTGAGATCAAGAAGCTCGCTGGTGCGGTTCGCGAGCTGACGGGGGGGTTCACGGATGCGCGTCGCGCGGACGTCATCCTGCGCTACGATATCCTCTACAGCCGTACCAGCGTGCTGACGAGCGACCACTACGTTCGAAAATTCGGAGATGATGCCGAACTCCTCAGGCTGGCGCAGGATACGCGGGAGCGCATCCTCAAGCTGGCGCCGCTGGTCGATGCACTTGGGCCGTCTGCCGAGCAGGCAGATCGTATTTCGTCGTTGCTGGTCGAACTGGATTCCCTCGGGCAAGTGTCAGAGCGCTTGCTGAACGTGTCCAATCTCGCGCAGTCGCGCATCAGGGTGGAGGATCGCGCGGCGCTGGGTGCGGATTATAGCCGGTTGGCGAACGCCATGACGGCATTGATCGCGTCGCTTGCGTTGATCGTCACCTATCTCGGCATCCAACTGTACTTCATCCGCATCGCCCGGCGCCGGTTCGAGCGGCTGAGCGTCGAAAACGCCGATGCGGCGAAGCGTGCCGAGGCCGGCGCGCGTGCCAAATCGATCTTCCTGGCCACCATGAGCCACGAGATCCGGACTCCCCTGAACGGGATCATCGGCATGGTCGACGTCATGCGGGATTCCGTCATGAACGCCGGGCAGCGCGAAAGGCTCGGCATCATCGGTGACTGCAGCGACACACTGCTTGCGCTGATCGACGACATCCTCGACTTCTCGAAACTGGAATCGGGGGCGGTCGATTTCGAGATGGCGCCGTTCGAACTCGGCGAGGTCTGCGCTGCCGTCACCAATGTCATGGGGCAGCGCGCCAGCCAAAAGGGCATCGCGTTGCATGTCGACAACCCGCAGGCCATCGTCACGACGGATGCCACGCGGCTTCGGCAGATTCTCTTCAACCTGGTCGGCAATGCGGTGAAGTTCACTGACCGCGGCTGCGTGAAGCTCACTTGCAGCCTGGACCATGAGGACCGATTGCGCGTCGAGGTCGAGGACACCGGCATCGGCATTCCGCCCGAGGCGCGCGACCGCCTGTTCCAGGACTTCAGCCAACTCGATATCACCATCAACCGCCGCTATGGCGGCACCGGACTCGGGCTGGCGATCTGCCGCCGCCTGATCCGCGCACTCGGGGGAGACATCGGGGTCAGCCCGCGCGAGGGCGGTGGAAGCCGCTTCTGGTTCACCTTGCCGGTCGGCCCGGTGGCCGAGTCGAAGGGGCTTCGTGGAACCGAGGTCGATGCCCCGATGGACCAGCGGTTCTCCGGCCGCGTTCTCGTGGTGGAGGACAATCTCGTCAATTTCACCGTCGCAAGGGAATTGCTGCAGCGAAGCGGCCTTGAGGTCGACCACGCCCCCGATGGCGCGATCGCGATCCATCTGCTGGGCGCCACGCATTACGATCTGGTGCTGATGGATATGCAAATGCCCGTCATGAGCGGGCTCGACGCCACCCGGGCCATTCGCGCACAGGGGCGGACGGCGCTGCCGATCATTGGACTGACGGCGAACGCGTTCGCCAGTGATCGTGAGGAATGCATGGCCGCCGGCATGAGCGACTTCGTCGCGAAGCCGATCAACCGGGCCAAAATGACGGGAATTCTCGCCAGATGGCTGCCGGGACATCCGTCATCGCGCGAGACGACGTCCGATGCGACGCCCGATGACCACCTCCGGGCCGGCGATGGGGGCATGCTGATCGACGAGGCGGTCAGAGGGGCCTTGAGGCGCGAGATCGGGGCCGACCTGCTCGACGAGCTGACGCGCGGCTTCTGGGCGGAAGCGACCGGCATGGCCTCGGAAGCGAGCAAGGCCTTAGCCTCGGGAGAGCGCCATGGAGCTGTCCGTGCCGTGCACACACTCAAGGGCGTGGCCGGAACGCTCGGATTGACCGCCGTCGAAGCCGCCGCGCAGGCTGCCCAGCATGCGATCGAGACCGATACGGTGTTCGACATGGCCGCACTCCAGACCGCGATCTTGCGGACGGTGCTCGCTTGCGAAACCGAGATCGACGGCGACGCGGCGACGCCAAAGCGGGACGTCATCCAAACCATCGCCCGCCGGAGCGCCTAGACCAGCGCATTCGCACTGTCCGGGAGGACGCATCGTCGGCTGATCGCGCCCGTCCTGCCACCGACGCATGTTCGAGGGGCACGACGCGATCGACGGGTGGCGACAAGGACGCCGGCTTGCGACAGCCCGCAAAAAAGCCCCGCTTCCTGCCGGGGCGGGGCCTCTTGAATCGGGGCGGACTGCGGGAGCTCAGTCGTCGCGGAAAACCCGCTCATTGCGCTCGTGGCGCTCCTGGGCTTCGAGCGAGAGCGTCGCGATCGGGCGGGCCTCGAGGCGCTTCAGCGAGATCGGCTCGCCGGTCTCCTCGCAATAGCCGTAGGTGTTCTCGTCGATCCGGGCGATGGCCGATTCGATCTTGGCGATCAGCTTGCGCTGGCGGTCGCGGGCGCGCAGCTCGATGGCGCGGTCGGTCTCCGAGGAGGCCCGGTCGGCGATGTCGGGGTGGTTTTCGCTCTCGCTCTGCAGCGTGACCAGCGTCTCGCGGGCTTCCTTGAGGATTTCCTCCTTCCAGGCCATCAGCTTGCCCCGGAAATACTCGCGCTGCCGGTCGTTCATGAACGGCTCGTCGTCGGAGGGTTTGTAGTCCGCGTCGAGGGTAATCTGCTTCGACATAGGCGCACTCTCTGAGTTGGTCGTCCCGCAGCGCCCACCGACCTTGCCGTGGGAGGGCCGCCGATTTGGCGCCCTTATAGCGAGGGACCGATCCGGGAACAATCGGGTTACCAAGCACCATCCCGTGCCGTCGCAGAGCCGCCCTTCACGCCCGTCGCAGCCCTGCTGGGTGCGGCCTTTGGGCTTTCAGCGCAGGCGTGCCAGGGCGGCCGCGATGTCGGCCTCGACCAGTCGCGCGATCGGCTGGCGATAATGGCTGTGGTCGAAGAACTGATTCGGATCGCGCAGTTCCGGCCTGTCGCGACGCCAGTCGATCAGCGCGGTACGCGGACGCTTCGCCGCCAGCGCGGCGAAGGCATCGCGGCAGGCGGTCTCGGAGGACGCGTCGGGTGTGCCGGGCGCGGGCAGGGCGGTGCGGTAGACGGGCGGGCGGACAAGGATCACCGGCAGGGTCGCAGGCGCCGTGGCGAGCAGGGTCGCCAGCTGTTCAGCTGCGGGATAGCGCCCGGTCAGGTTCCGGGTCAGGGCCTCGCCCGTGCCGTCGAGTTTCGCACGGATCGCGGGATCGGCGTCATAGCCCTGCGAGGCGTAGTTCGACTCGTAATCCCAATAGCCGTCAGGCCGAGCACGCTCGGGGCTGCGCGCCGTCACGAAGGCGAGCCGGCGCTGGAACTCCTCGATCACGTCGAAGCGCATCAGCCCGACGAGATAGTCGCGCAAGGATGCCGTGTAGAGCCAGTAGGGGAAGGGCAGGGCCGCGGGCAGGGCCGGGTCGCCCGTGCACCAGTAGTCGTCGACGCCGATGACGAGCGCATCGGCCGTGCCGCGATGATGGCGCAGGAACCAGTCGATCAGCACCAGCGCCTCTTTCGGCCGGCTGCCAGGCGCGATCAGCGAGACGAATGGGCTGCCGGTCGCCTGCGTCAGCCGCTCCGGCGAGATCAACTGGATATGCGAATTGCCGAAGATCGCGGCGCGAAAGGCCGGGTCTCGGCCCCGGCTGGCGGCGGCGGTGCGCGGGCCTTGCGGGCGGACGCCGTCGTTGAATGTCAGCGGCGTGCGCCCGGTGTCGTAGGGGTCGAGTAGGAAGGCGAGCGCCACCGTGCCGACCAGCGCGACCGCTGCCGTGACCGCAAAGGTGCGTACGAAGCGCGCCCAGCGCATGGCTGCGCCTGGGGCAGCCGTCTCGGGCTCAGAACTGGAAGTAGATGAACTCATAATTGGCGTCTTCGCCGATCTTGAACAGGATGAGGACGAACAGCGCGGCAGCCATGACCGCCAGCCAGCGGGACGGCGGCAGCCGGTGGACAAGCGCCCAGGCGGTGGGGCCGATGATCGCGAAGGCTGCCGCCGGCAGCAAGGCGCGCCATTTGAAGCCCGTGCCGAGGGGAGCAAAGCCGAGCAGACCCTTGTAGATCGCCAGCGCCGCCTCGAAGCTCGGGGCCCGGAACAGCACCCAGCACAGGGTCACGAACAGGAGGGTCAGGAACCAGCCGAGGATGGCGGGCATCGGCCACCCGGAGCGGCGCCAGAACAGCGCCACGATCAGCGCTAGCCCATGGGCCGCGCCCCAGGCGACATAGGTCCAGCCTGCGCCATGCCAGAGGCCGCCCAGCGCCATCGTGGCAAACAGCGCCCAGACCTGCCGTGGCAGGCCGTGCTTCGAGCCGCCGAGCCCGATGTAGAGATAATCGCGCAGGAAGCGCGAGAGGGTCATGTGCCAGCGCCGCCAGAAATCCTGGATGCTGGCGGCGCGATAGGGCACCTCGAAGTTCTGCGGCAGCACGATGCCGAAGAGCAGCGCCAGCCCCAGCGCCATGTCGGTATAGCCCGAGAAATCGAAATAGATCTGGAAGGCGAAGGCCAGCGTGCCTTGCCAGGCTTCGGCAACCGAGACGACCTTGCCGGCGGCGGCTGCCGCGAAGACCGGGTTGGCGTATTCCGCCAGGGGATCGCCGAGCAGGACCTTCTTGGCGAGGCCGGCGGTCAGCAGCAGAAGCCCACGTCCGAAGCGCTCGGCGGCATCAGTGCGCCGATAAGGCCGCTCCTCGAACTGGTGCATGATCTCGCGCCAGCGCACCAGCGGCCCAGCCAGCACCTGCGGGAAGAAGGCGATGTAGAGCCCATAGCGTACGAGATCGAAGCGCGGGGCCTGTCCGCGCCTGAGATCGGTCAGGTACATGACATGGTGGAAGGTGAAGAAGGAGATGCCGAGCGGCAGCGCCAGATCGAGCTTCGGCGCCGGCAATCCCGGAATCATCGCAGCGAGATCGGCGAAGAAGTTGAAGTATTTGAACAGTGCCAGCACGGCGAGGTTGCCGATGATCGCGGCCGTGATCAGCCCGCCGGCCCTCGTCCTGTGGAAGGCCTCGGCGATCAGCCAGTTGAGCGTGATCGAGACGACGAGCAGCGGCAGGAAGCGCCAGTCCCACCAGGCATAGAAGGCCAGCGACAGCGCGAGCAGAAGAGCCAGCCGCCAGGCCGGCACAAAGCGCTCGACGAGCCCGTGCAGGCAAAGCGCCAGCGGCAGGAAGGCGAGCAGGAAGGCGAAGGAGTTGAAGAGCATCGTTGACGCGGTTGGAGACCCAGCGTCGCATTAGACGAATCGTCGGCAGGTGTCATGCGTGCGAATTGATTCGCCGCAATGCTCGACGTCCGCGCCACTCAGCGCGAATCTCCTTGACGGCCACTGCCATCATCCGTTCCGTCGGTGGGCGCAATGTAAGGATGAAAGCAAGAACGCCATGCTGATTCTCATTCTGACACTTGTGGCGCTGCTTGCAGCTGTCGTTCTTGCGGTCCTTGCGCGGCGCGGCGATCCAGAAGCGGCGATCACGCCAGGCGCCGCGCTGGCGCTGAAACGCGGCACCACGCTCGGCGCGGGGGCCGGACTGGCCGCTCTCGTCGCGGTCTTCCTGTTCGCGTCGACTTCGTATGTCGTGGTCGGTCCGAACCAGGCGGGACATCTCAAGCGCATCTATGGCGGCAGCGATCTGCCCACCGGCAAGATCATCGCCGTGAACGGGGAAAAGGGGCCGCAGGCTGATATCCTCGGTCCAGGCTTCCACTTCATCCCCTTCGTGAACGTGCTGCATCAGGTCGAGCAGTTCGACGTCGTCACCGTGCCCAACGGCTCCTATGGGCGACTTGTGGCCAATGACGGCATGGCGACGCCGACCGGCACCTTCATGGCGCCGGCGATCCCGGACGACCGGATTGAAAAAATGCTGGACGGGCGCACCTTCCTGACGTCGGGCGGGTATCGAGGCGCCCAGGAAACCGTACTGAAGCCCGGCATCTACCGGCTCAACCGCTATCTGTTCGACGTCGAGATCAACAACCGCACTGTCGCCAGCGTGGTGCCGGCCGGCTTCGTCGGGGTGATCAAGTCGAATGTCGCCGCGCCTGGCGTCGCCTGCCGCGAGGAAAAGGCCCAGACGGCGGACAGTTCCGACGCCATCGTCGTTCCCGTTGTGCCCGCGGGCTGCGTTGGCATCTGGCGCAGCGTGCTGTTGCCGGGTGCGTACTACCTCAACCATCAGGCCTACGAGATGACCCAGGTCGATACCCGCGTACAGACCTGGGAATACAAGGGCGGATTCCGCAAGCGCATCATCGATCTCTCTGTCGACGATCAGGGCCGGATTCGACAGGTCGAGCGCTTCGTCGAGCAACCGACCCCGAAAGAGGCCGCCGATCAGGCGATCTTCGTCAAGATCGAAGGGTGGGACATTCCGGTCGAGTTGCGCGTGGTCGTTCAGGTTCCGCCGGAAAACGCGCCGCTGGTGGTTGGCGGCGTCGGCGGGCTCGAGCAGATCGAGGACCGCATCCTGACCCCGACGATCCGCTCGATCGTCCGAAACGTTGCCGGCTCGTCTATCCGCGTGCCTGTCCGCAATGCGGCTGGCGAACTTGCCGGTCAGTTCCAGACCCGCCCAACGCGCGTCCTCGACCTGATCGACAACCGCGACGCGCTCGAAAGCACGATCGAGCAGCAGATTCGCGTCGAGGGTCGCAAGGCCGGCATCGAGATCAAGGAGGTCCGCATGGGCGAGCCTTCGATCCCGCCCGAATTGCTGGTTTCGAGGCTGCGCGAGCAACTCGCCGAGCAGCTCTCGCGCGCCTATACCCGCGAGACCGAGGCGCAGAAAGTCAGGCTCGACACCGAGGCCGCGCGCGCGCGGGCCGACCAGCAGCGCGAATTCGTTGCGGCCCAGATCGGCGTGCAGGTCGCCGAGCAGCGCCAGAAGGAACGCCAGCTTCTCGGCCAGGCGGAGCGCGGCTACCTTGAGGAATTGGCCAAGGGTCAGAACGCCCAGGCCAACGTGCTCGGGCAGGATCGCGTCGCCTACCTGCAGGCGCTGGAGAAAGTGCTGGCCACGCTCGAGAAGAAGCCAGAGCTGGTCAATCTCGTCGGGAAGCTCGTGCCGAACACGGTCGTGACGAGCGGCGGCGATGGGTTGGCGGGCGCGGCGGCGCTTCTCTCAGGTGCGTTGTCGTCGCAATCGACCACGCCGACCGCTCAGAACCGGCCGGCGCGTTGAGACCACTGCGGCCGACGCCGCATCTCACAACGGAATGTTGTCGTGCTTCCGCCACGGCCGCTCGACACTCTTGGTCCTGAGCATGGCGAGCGCGCGAGCGATGCGGCGGCGGGTGCCGTGGGGGAGGATGACCTCGTCGATATAGCCGCGCTCGGCCGCCACGAAAGGCGACATGAAGCGGTCCTCATATTCCTTGGTCTGGCGCGCGATGGTCTCTGCGTCGCCGCCGCGGAAGATGATCTCGACCGCGCCCTTGGCGCCCATCACCGCGATCTGCGCCGAGGGCCAGGCGTAGTTCACATCGGCGCCGACATGCTTGGAGGCCATCACGTCATAGGCGCCGCCGAAGGCCTTGCGCGTGATCACCGTGACGAGCGGCACGGTGCATTCGCTGTAGGCGAAGAGCAGCTTGGCGCCGTGCTTGATCAGCCCGCCATATTCCTGCGCCGTGCCCGGCAGGAAGCCGGGAACGTCGACGAAGGTCACGATCGGGATCTCGAAGGCGTCACAATAGCGCACGAAACGTGCGGCCTTTCGCGAGGCGTCGGAGTCGAGCACGCCGGCCAGCACCATCGGCTGGTTGGCGACGATGCCGACGGTGCGGCCCTCGATGCGGCCGAAGCCTGTGACGATGTTGCCGGCGTAAGCGGCCTGGATCTCGAAGAAGTCGCCCTCGTCGACCGTCTTGAGGATCAGCTCCTTCATGTCATAGGGCTTGTTGGGATTGTCGGGGACGAGTGTGTCCAGGCTCATGTCGACGCGGTCGGGCACGTCGAAGGACGGCCATTCCGGCACGCCGACCGTGTTGTTGGCGGGCAGGAAGTCGAGCAGGCGGCGCACCTGCAGCAGCGCCTCGACATCGTTCTCGAAGGATCCGTCGGCGACCGAGGACTTGGTGGTGTGGACCTTGGCGCCGCCGAGCTCCTCGGAGGTCACCGTCTCGTTGGTCACGGTCTTCACCACGTCGGGGCCGGTGACGAACATGTAGGAGGTGTCGCGGACCATGAAGATGAAGTCGGTCATCGCGGGCGAATAGACGTCGCCGCCGGCGCAGGGGCCCATGATGACGGAAATCTGCGGGATGACGCCCGAGGCCGCGACATTGCGCTTGAAGACCTCGCCATAGCCGCCGAGCGCCGCCACGCCCTCCTGGATGCGGGCGCCGCCGGCGTCGAACAGGCCGACGATGGGGGCGCGCATCTTCAGCGCCATGTCCTGGATCTTGATGATCTTCTGGGCATGGGTCTCAGAGAGCGAGCCGCCGAAGACCGTGAAGTCCTTCGAGAAGACGAAGACGGTGCGGCCATTGACCGTGCCCCAGCCGGTGACGACGCCGTCGCCGGGGATCTTCTCGGCCTTGTCCATGCCGAAATCGACGCAGCGGTGCTGCACGAACATGTCGAACTCCTCGAAGGAGTCCTTGTCGAGCAGCAGGTCGATGCGCTCGCGGGCCGAGAGCTTGCCTCTACCGTGCTGCGCCTCGATGCGCCGGGTACCGCCGCCCTGGCGCGCGCCTTCGCGGCGGGCTTCGAGCTGGTCGAGAATGTCTTTCATGATGGACGCCCCGGAGCCGACGAATGGTCTTGTCGCTTCCGGATTAAGCGGGCGCGGGGCGGGAGTCCATCGGCAGATGGTCGTGCAAGAACGTGGGTGGGCTGTCACAAGCGAGCGCCAGGTTACTCCCTCCCCCCCGCTTGCGGTGGGGAGGCCCGCGCTGGGGGGCAGTGCCGCTCGGCACCACGATTACGGGCAGCGCTCCGGCTTTGCGGCCCCCCACCCTAACCCTCCCCACCGCAAGCGGGGGAAGGGGAAGAGCCCGCCGGACACGTCGCTGGTGCCCCTGCCAACCGGGCCGGAGTCTCACCCCTGCGTGAGCAGCAGCACCGCCGCGTCGAATTCCGTCCGCCGGATGGCGCGGCGCTCGGCGGCGTCCTCGTCCTGGCCCCAGATGCCGATCTGGTAGTCCTCGTCGAGATGGGCAGCGGCCCAGATCGCATCCGCATCGCGCTGACCGAGGGCGAGCGCCAGCATCAGGATGGTCGAGCCGGTCAGCGTCATGACGTTATGGGCGCCGGCCAGCGCGACGGGCGCGGCGATCTTGGCGACGTGGCGGGCGACGGCGTCGAGCGTGGTCTGAGGCTGCTCTGCGAAGACGATGCCCTGTGCCAGGATGAAGCGCGCGCCGATCGCGTCCTCGACGCCGTGGCGGATCGGTTCCCAGACCGCGTCCTGCAGTGCGACCAATTCCTGCGGTTCGCCGGCGCGGTAGCAGAGCGCGTCGCTGCCTGCATAGCGCACGATCTCGGCGCGCACCGCCTCATGCTGGTCCGCGACCCCATCGAGCGCCGAATTGACCAGCCGGGTCAGCGGCATGCGGGCCGGATCGATCTTTTCGCTCGGTGCGTGCCATTCGGCGGCGAGCGCCTCGGCGACGGGGCGCGATGTCACCGCCAGCGGGTTGCGGGCCGGGGTGCGCGCTGTGCGGCCGTCGAGCGCGACATGGAACAGCCCGTCGCGCTCCAGCACGGCGGCGCTTTCGTAGAAGCGGCTCGGCAGGGCGTTGCGCATCGCTTTTTGCGCGGCGGCGACGGGATCGGGCTGGCGCAGGCCTTCGGCGCCGAAGCGGGCGAGGAAATCATCGGTCGACATGGCCGGGCCTCTAGCACGCTCTGCCTGCGCGGTCAGCCTCCGAAGCGATCGCGCCAGGCGGGTTTCGCGCCCGGAAAGGGCAGGGCGGTGGCGGCATGGACACCGCGCGCGACGGCGCGTGCCAGCACGTCGGCGGCCGTCGTGCAGAGTTCGGTCAGGGCGAAGGCGTCGGAGGGTGCGCCGGAGCGACCGGTCGCGGCGGCGAAGACGACGTCGCCGTCGAGCGCGCCATGGGCCGGGCGCAGCGCGCGGGCGAGCCCGTCATGGGCCGCCAGAGCCAGGCGCTTGCACTGTGCCTTGGTCAGCACGGCGTCGGTTGCGACCAGCGCGATCGTGGTGTTCTGGCCCGTGCCGCCCTTGAAGCGCAGATCGAGGTCCTCGGGCGCGATCGCCGCCGGCCAGCCATGGCCGCCGAACTCGCCGGCCTGCTCGTAAGGCGCTGCCCAGAAATGCTGGCCGTCGCCGATGGTCGCCGTGCCGACCGCATTGACCGCGACCAGCGCGCCGACGACGCCGGTCGCGGCGCGGGCACTGGCCGAGCCGATGCCGCCTTTCAGGTTCTGCGTGGTCGCGCCGAAGCCGGCGCCGGCCGTGCCGAGTTCGACATCGAGCGCGGCGGCCTCGGCTGCAAGCGCCCCGAGGCGGCGATAGGGCGGCTCGGTCGTCCCCTTTGTCCAGGGCTTGTCGCCGCCGTTGAGCAGATCGAACAGGATCGCCTGCGGCACGATGGGGACGCGCAAGGGGCCGATGGGGAAGCCGCGGCCCTGGCCGGCGAGCCAGGCCATGACGCCGTCCGCCGCCGAAAGCCCCCAGGCCGATCCGCCGGAGAGTACGATCGCATCGATATGCTCGACCGTCATCTCTGGTTCGAGCAGGCTGGTGTCGCGGGTGCCCGGCGCGCCGCCGAGGATCGCGACTGAGGCCACGGTCGGCCGCTCGAACAGGGCGACCGTCACGCCCGTGGCGGCCTGCGCGTCATGCGCCTGCCCGACCAGTACGCCGCGGACATCGGTGATAAGGTTGCGCATGGGACTCTTAAGCCGTTGGAGGGCTGGGAACGCAGCGGACGCCGGGGCGTTATATTACCGACTGTTCATGATTGCGTCATCGCAAGGACAGCGCCGCAGGGCCAAGGTAGCCCTCATCGCGAACCGGCTTCGAGACCCGCTCAGCGACCGACATATCCAACGACCTCCATGGGAGAACCCGCATGAAACCCATCGCCCTGATCGCAGCTACCTCCATCGCTGCGCTGGCCGCGAGCTTCGCGATCGCCCAGCCCCAGCCGATCCCGCCCGCGGGCGGGGACCGCGACGGCCCGCGGTCCGAACGCTCCGACCGCTCCGAGACCCGCGAGCAGCGCCGCACCGAATGGCGCGAGCAGCGCGCCGAGCGCATGCAGGCCCGCATGAACGAGCGCCTCGCCAAGCTGCGCACCGACATGAAGCTGAAGCCGGAGCAGGTGCCCCTGTTCGAGCGCGTCGAGGCGGTCATCAAGAAGCGGGCCGAGGACCGCCGCGCCGGCTGGTCGGCCATGCGCGAGCAGCGCGAATCTTTCCGCGACGCCGACATCATGGAGAAGCTCGACATGATGGCTGGGCGCCAGGGCGAGCGCGCCGCGCGCTCCAAGGAACTCGCCGATGCCGTGCGGCCGCTCTGGACGACGCTGAGCGACGAACAGAAGACCGTGGCGCGCCGCGCCGTGCGCGAGGCCATGGCCGAGGGCCACGACATGATGCGGCGGATGCATGAGCGCTTCGACGAGCGCCGCGGCGGGCACGGCCATGACGACGACGATCGCGGCCCGCGCCGCTGGCGCGAGGATCGGGGAGATCGCGGCGACCGTCGCGGCTGAGCTGCAAGGCTCACCCCCGGAACAGACGAAGGGCGGCTCGCGAGAGCCGCCCTTTTTCGTGTTCGATCAGGTGCCGACCGCGTCGGTGACGCATTTCTTGGTGAAGCTGGTCTTGGCGGCGCCAAACAGCTTC
The DNA here is from genome assembly GCF_001298265.1 of Allobosea vaviloviae. GTDB lineage: Bacteria > Pseudomonadota > Alphaproteobacteria > Rhizobiales > Beijerinckiaceae > Allobosea > Allobosea vaviloviae_B. Next base: position 203,182 of record NZ_LGSZ01000009.1, read on the forward strand.
TTGTCGGCGGCCTGCTTGTCGCAAGCCGCGCCGGCGTCCTTCTCGCATTTCGTCAGGAAGCTGGTCTTGGCCGCGCCGTTGAGCTTCTTGTCGCCCGCCTGGACGCTGCAGCTCTGGGCCTGGGCGAAGGTCGAGAGGCAGGTCAGGGCCAGGGCCGCTATCAGGGTCTTCGTCATCGCTGGTGATTCCCGTTCCCATGGTTGGGACGCCAAGGGTTAACCCAGCGTGAGGCGAGGGCAAGCGGCATTTCCGGGACCTTCCGCCATGATTTGGCCGCAGGCGCTAACGCCTTGCGAAACAAAGCAGAAACGGCCGTTTACCGTGACCGTTCAACTTCGATTCATGTGTTTCCGTTTACGCTTCGGAAGTGATTGCGAAACACAGTTCCGCAGTGAGTTCGAGGAAAGGGGAAGCCATGAAGGCGACATGGTTGATCTGGGGAATGCGCGGCTTCATCGGCCTCGTCTTCGTCGCGAGCCTGTTTGGACCCTATGGCCTGTCGATCCTGATCGGCTGCCTGGGGATGGGATGCTACTGGTTCCGCGACGAGGTGGGCTCGCATCTGTGAGGGCGGCTGAGACCGCTACCGGATCCCCGTTCAGCCGCGGGTGATGACGGGCACCCCGATCAGCAGCGGGTGGAGCCAGACCGCGAACACGACATAGAGCGCGAGCCCTGAGACGATCGCGATGACGTCGCTGCGGCCGAAGGCGACCTTGGCCATGGCGGCGCTGCGGGCGATCTCTTCCGGCCTGCGCTTGATCGAGATCCGCGCCATCACCGCCCAGGCCAGGAAGCCGCCGAACAGCAGCATGCTGCCGAGGTCGCCATTGGCGAGGAGATGGGCGGTGGCCCAGATCTTCACGGCCAGCAGCATCGGGTGCTTGACGCGCGACAGGAGCCAGGAGGGCCGCTTGCCCACCGCCAGCAGGATGAAGATTGGCAGGTTGAGCAAGAGCGCCAGATGCCGCGTCCAGACCGGCGGCTCCCACACGACCGTGTAGCCGGCCGCGCGCTGGAGCCCGTAGCCATAGATCAGCAGCCCGAAGCCGATGACGGAGACGGCCGAATACAGCCCCTTGTAGCCGCTTTCGCCGAGCCGGCCGATCAGCTTTGCGCGGAGATCGCGCTTCATCGTGACGACGTGCATGCCGAGGAACAGGACGAGGCCGAGGATCAGCAGGAGCATGCGGGAAACGCCTCAGGTTGGAGCGGTTCCAACCATGGACTGGCGGGGTGGGGTTTGGCCATGGGTTTCGTGGGGAGGCATGAAGGCGACGGGGTCGCTCTGGGCGAAGCGGGGCATTATCGGCCTCGTCTTTGTCGGACTCCTGGTTGGTCCCGATGCGTTTCGGAGCCGAATCGGCTGTCGGGACGGCGAGCTGTTGGTTTCGCAACGCGGTCAGGTCGCGTGTGTGAGTTCAGAGATGGGAGCGGGCGTTACGGACGACTTCCTGCCGGCTGTTCGATGACCCGACCCGACCGCGCCCATGAGAAGGCATCTTCCAGCCGATCATCCCCCCAGAAGACCTCCCGGCCAACGACGAAGTGCGGTGAACCAAAGAGGCCGAGAGCACGCGCCTCGTCAGCGCTCGCCGTCATCTTGGCGTCCATTTCGACAGCGTTAATCCGGTTCAGGATTGTCCCGGCATCACGGCCCATCTCAGTGAGCATTGCTGTGAGATTCTCGTCCATCCCAGGTGGTCTGCCGCGCAGGAACCACCAGTCGAAGCTCGCCAGCGCATACTCTTTCGCCCACCCCTCTTCGCTCGCCAGCAAGGCGGCTTTGAAGTTAAGCGTCTCTGGATCGCTGGGATAGGCTGGCTGCGTGGTCGGAAATGGCAGACCGTGCATTTCCGCTCGCCGCTCCAAATCGCGCCACATATAGGCTGTCTTGGCGCGGCCCGAGGGAAATGGAACATGGTTATGTTCCCGCAGTAGCGCCCGCAGATTATAGGGGCGCCAGTTGACGCTGACACCTTCGCGCTCGGCCAGAGCGCCTATTCGCTTGACCGTCAGGTAAGTGTAGGTGGAGCCAGTCCAGAAATAGAAGTCCACAGGGCTGGGCACAATTCGGTCTCTCGTTAAGTCTGCAGCATATCGCTGGCTGCCCCGGCGTCAACAATGCGGCGCCTGCAATGATACGCTGCATGCGATCCGGCGGAACTTGGCGCGGTCGTCGCCCTCTGCCTCGAGATACAATCCTGCCTCGTCGTCTCCAGCTATTGCGTGGAATGGGGATCGCGGCTCGAGGCGCGCAGGCAAAACGAAACAACGAAAAAGGGGACGGCGATCGCTCGCCATCCCCTCGAATATCTCCGGCAAACGGGCCTCGCGGCCCGCGCCCATTCGATCAGCGCGAGTAGAACTCGATGACCAGGTTGGGTTCCATCTGCACCGCATAGGGCACGTCCGTCAGGGTGGGCGTGCGGGTGTAGGTGGCGGTCGACTTGGTGTGGTCGGCGTCGATGTAGTCGGGCACGTCGCGCTCGGCGAGCTGGGCGGCCTCGATCACGATGGCGAGCTGGCGCGAGCTCTCCTTGATCGCGATCACGTCGCCCGGCTTCACCTGGTAGGAGGCGATGTTGACGCGCTTGCCGTTCACGGTGATGTGGCCGTGGTTGACGAACTGGCGGGCTGCGAAGACCGTCGCGACGAACTTGGCGCGGTAGATCACGGCGTCCAGGCGGCGCTCGAGCAGGCCGATCAGGTTCTCGCCCGAATCGCCCTTGAGGCGGATCGCCTCGGCGTAATAGCGGCGGAACTGCTTCTCGGAGATCGAGCCGTAATAGCCCTTCAGCTTCTGCTTGGCGCGCAGCTGCGTGCCGAAGTCGGACGGCTTGCCCTTGCGGCGCTGGCCGTGCTGGCCGGGGCCGTATTCACGACGGTTGACCGGGGACTTCGGGCGGCCCCAGATGTTCTGACCGAGGCGGCGGTCAATCTTGTATTTCGCCTCATGGCGCTTCGACATATCGCGTGTCCTCTTGAGTTCGCGAAGTTGAGGACCGCGCCCTCCTGCTCTCCCGCATGGGGCGGGAGCGACAGATCCGGCTTCCGAAGAAAGCGGATCACGGGTGCGGAAAAAAGCCACGCGGGCCTTTTGGGCCCGCGCGACGCCGGCTTAGAACCATGCGGGGTGGGATTTGTCAAACAATAAGGGCGCGGGGAACCCTCTCCCGTAGGGAGAGGGCAGGGTGAGGGGTCGGCCGTTGGACGGTTTGCCGTGTCCTCACCGAGGCTGCGCCGTGAGGTCGTTGGTCCGCTGGTCCAGGGGCCAGCACCTCACCCCTGCCCCTCTCCTTACAGGAGAGGGGTTCCCCGCGCCCTCAGTTTCCCAGCGGCATCGGCTCGATGACGACCTCGGCCAGGCCGTAGCCGGCGAGCGCGATGCGCAAGGGGCCGGTGATGCCGGCTCCGTTGGTGAAGACGGCGATGGCCTCGTTGGCGCCGCTGTGGCTGGCGGGATCGTCCGGACCCAGCAATTGCACGACGCGGCGGGCGATGGCCGGGGCGGGGTCGATCCACTCGACCGGCCAAGGCGCGAGGCGGCGCATGCGCTCCAGCAGCAGCGGATAATGCGTGCAGGAGAGGGTGACGACATCGGTGCGCCGGCCGCCCTGTTCGACGAAGCAGGGCGCGATCTCGGCGGAAATAGTGGCATCGTCCACCGGCTCGCCCTTCAGCGCGGCTTCGGCCAGCCCTGCGAGCTTCGTCGAGCCGACGAGCGTGACCTCGCAGCCGCCGGCATAGCTCTGGATCAGGCCGCGCGTGTAGTCCCGGGCGACGGTGCCGGGCGTCGCCAGCACCGAGATCAGGCGCGACCGGGTCAGGGCGGCGGCGGGCTTGATCGCCGGCACGGTGCCGACGAAGGGAATGGCGAAGCGCGCCCGCAGCGCCGGCAGCACCAGCGTCGAGGCGGTGTTGCAGGCGATCACCACGAGATCGGGATGGAAGCGCGCGACCAGCCGTTCCATCACGCTGAGAACCCGGTCGACGAGGTCGGACTCTGCCAGCCGGCCATAGGGAAAGCCGGCATCGTCGGCGGCATAGACGATATGGGCGCCGGCTTGCGCCTGCACCACGCGCGACAGCACGGTGAGGCCGCCGAGGCCGGAATCGAAGACCAGGATGGTGGGGGTGTGGCGCGGCAGCGCAACCGTGCGGGAGGCCATTCCGGCCAGAAGATCGACTTGCATAGGCCTGTGTGCCTGCCAGCGTGACGAAGCGCAGATTGCGCCAGAGCCGGGTTAAGAGACCGTCAAGACGGCGCAAACATGACCGCATCGATTTAGTTGACTCCGTCCACTATATCGCGAAAGGATCGGCGCAGGAGGTTGCCTCATGCCGACCATCGACCCATCCGTCGCGGCGATCCGCCGCTTCAACCGCTTCCATACCCGCTGGGTCGGCGCGCTGAGCGGCAGCCTGCACGGCTCGGGCTTCGCGCTGACGGAGGCGCGCGTGCTCTACGAGCTGGCGCAGCGCGATGGCTGGCTTGCGGGAGAGCTGGCGCGCGATCTCGGGCTCGACCCCGCCTATCTCTCGCGCATCCTCAAGCGCTTCACCACTGAGGGCTGGCTGGAGCGGACGCGCTCGCAGGCGGATGGACGCGCGCTCAGCCTGCGGCTTACGCCAGCGGGGCGGGCGGTGTTCGGCCCTCTCGATGACGCCTCACGCGGGCAGGCGGCTGCGGTGCTGGCCAGGCTCGGCCCGGCCGAGCAGGTCCGGCTGGTCGCGGCCCTGGGCAGCGCGCAGGCGCTGCTCTCGGGCGAGAGGCCGGTGGCGCCGGTGATCCGTGACCACCAGCCGGGCGATATCGGCTGGGTGATCTCGGCGCATGGCCGGCTCTATGCGCAGGAGTATGGCTGGGACATCGGCTTCGAGGGCTTCGTCGCCGAGATCGCCGGACAGTTCCTGCAGCGGTTTCAGCCGGGCAAGGAGCGCTGCCTGATCGCGGAGCTCGACGGCGCGCCTGTCGGCTCGGCCTTCGTGGTGCGGGAATCCGACGAGGTCGCCAAGCTCCGGCTCGTCATCGTCGAGACGCGGGCGCAGGGTTTCGGCCTCGGCAAGGCGCTGGTGGCGCAGGCGATCGGCTTTGCGCGAGAAGCCGGTTATGAACGGATGGTGCTCTGGACCAACGACATCCTGCACGCAGCGCGGGCGATCTATATGGCGCAAGGGTTCCGGCTGATCGCGGAGGAGCGGCACCATTCCTTCGGCCAGGACCTCGTCGGGCAGAACTGGGAGCTCGACCTGCGGGGTTAGGGCATGTCGCCTTGCTCGGAACCACCCCGTCATTCCGGGCTTGCCCCGGAATCCATCGGAGGGCTCCGGCGCCTTACGATGGATCCCGGAGCTGCGCCGCTTCGCGGCTTGTCCGGGATGACGGCGCGGTTTTTGAAAGCCCGGCGCTTACGCCTTGATCCGCGCCACCGCTGCCGCAGCCGCCCGCCCTGCCAGGGTCGCGCCGCCGACCGTCATGGCGCCGCCACCAGCGGTGGCCTCGCCGGCGATGAAGATGCGGCCGCCGATCGGCTCGGCCAGCTGATCGCGCGCCGTCTCGCGGCCGGGCAGGCAGACGGAATAGGAGCCGCGCGAATACGGGTCGGTCCACCAGGCCGGGAAGGAGATGCCGGTCACCGCCTTGCGGACATCGCTGCCCAGCATTTTCGTCAGCAGCTCGGTGACATAGGCGCGCGCGGCTTCCGTGCCCGCGACGGAAAGCGCGCGGGCATGGTCGCCGCCGCAATAAGCGATGACGATGTCCTTGTCGTCGGGGAAAAGGTCGAGGTTCATTAGCTGGCCGGGCGAGCCGGCCTCAAGAAAGCTCATGCCCGGCGCGATGCCGAAGCGATTGCCCTCCACCTTGAGCGCGATCTTGGTCAGCGCGCCCATGCCGAGGCCGGCCAGCGCATCGCGGTTGCGCGCCGGCAGTTCCGGCGTGAAGCGGATCGCGCCGGCCTTCAGCACGCCGACGGGCACCGTGACGATGCAGGCGCTCGCATGCAGCGTGCCCGACGGGGTCGTCACCGCGACATCGGGGCCGTCCCAGCGGATCTCGCTGACGGGCTGGTTCAGGCGGATGTCGAGCCCGGCGCCATGGCGCGCGACGAGGTTGCCGTAGCCCGAGGGCACGACGAGATCGTCACCAGCCCAGAGGCGTTGATAGTCGCGCGCGGAAATCCTGTCCGATTCCTCGCCGATCGAGAGCAGCAGCCCCGACGAGGCGATCTGCGACATGTCCGGGCCGAGATCGCCGAGGAGGTCCCTGACCGAGAGGTCGTGCTTGGTGAGATCGACGGTTTCGAGCCGGCGGTCGATCTGGCCGAAGGCCCCACGGCGCTTCAGCCGGTCGGTCTCGGCCATCGGCCTGCCATTGGCGAAGACCTGGAAGCCGCCGCCCCAGGGCTCGTTTTGCGTCTCGACGCCGAGTTCGCGGGCGATCTGGACCCAGGGGTTGCGCTCGGCCCAGTGGATGAACATCGCCCCGGCATCATAGGCCGGTCCAAGCGAGGTGTCGGTGAAGGCACGGCCACCGACGCGGCCGCGCGCCTCAAGCACGATCGCCTTGCGGCCGGCGGCCCGGAGATCATGGGCGGCGGCGAGACCCGCGGCGCCGGCACCAATGACGATGACATCGACCTGGACATCGGATTCCGCCGCGCGCGCGCCGCGCGTCGGCAATGCCAGCGCTGCCGCCATCGCTCCTGATCCTGTCACCATCCTGCGTCGGTCGAGCATGCGTGCGGGGCCCCGGTCAGCCCGCTCATGTTGGGCTGGTATCGCTGCGTTGCAACAAGAAGGTGTCGGAGCCGTGGCCACGGGCGATCACGAGATCGGGAGCCCCAGCGATGCGGTGTCGGGATGCGAACGGCTTTGATTGGAACGATGAAACAAAACGGTCTTGATTAGAGAATTTCTATTGTTGTGTTGTTCGTGCATCGGAATGTGTTCTTCGCATGTCTGACGATTGACAGTTGTCGAGTCGCTCCATATCCGATGAGAGCCTTATCCTAGCGTATAAGGCCTTGTTTATATTCATTTTAAACTGATGTCATGTGGCGGCGCGAGCCGGCTGCGCCGACGAGGACGGGTTAGGGCGATGGGGATGCATTCTGTCAGGCTGCGCGAGGGTGTCGCGCTGGGAACTTTGATGGTGGTTTTGCTGGGTTCGCCGGCACTGGCGCAGCAAGGCCGCACCCGGCCCGCGCCGGCTCCGGTGGCCGAGGCGCCCGTCGCGCTCGACCAGATCACGGTCCAGGGGCAGGGCGAAGCCGGCGGCGCGTTGCTGCAGGGGCCGACCACGACCCGCACGACCCGCGAGGAACTCGACCGGCAGCAGGTCCAGAGCATCTCCGATCTCGCCAACCGCGTCGAAGCCGGCATCAGCTTCAACCGGCAGAACAACAGCATCAACATCCGCGGCCTCGACGGCGCCCGCGTGCTGACGACGATCGACGGCATCCGCCAGCCCTTCCTGACGGACACGCGCAACGACCGTTCGTCGACCAACGCCTTCGATTTCGATTCGCTCTCGACGCTCGACCTGCTGCGCGGCGGCAGCGGCGGCGCCACCCTCGGCAGCGGCGCGCTCGGCGGCGCGCTGGCGGTGCGCACGCTCGACCCCAAGGACCTGATCAAGGGCAACAAGACCTTTGGCGGCCTCGCCAAGACCGGCTTCGACAGCACCGACGATGCCTGGTTCGGCAGCACGGCCGTCGCGGCGCGGCTGCAGCAGACCTATTTCCTGCTTCAGGGCAGCTTCCGCAACGGTGGCGAGACCAAGAACGGCGGCAGCAACGACACGATCGGCGCCACGCGCACCGTGCCGAACCCGGTCGATTTCAACCAGTACGGCTTCCTCGGCAAGATCCATCACTATAGCGCCGACGAGGCGCATCGCTTCGGCCTGACGGCGGAGATCTACAAGCGCGAGGACCGGATCCAGACGCTGACCTCGACCGTGTCGACGGCCGGCAATTTCAGGCCCGGCAGGTACGAGCAGGGCGAGGATGTCGAGCGCAAGCGCGTCTCGCTGTCCTATGACTTCAAGCTGCCCGGCGCCTTCATCGACGAGGCGCAGGCGACGCTCTACTGGCAGAACGTCAAGCGCAACACGCTGGTCAACGCCTATCGCTTCACCAGCGTCGTCGGACCCTATGCCCGCGACAACGAGAACGAACAGAACGCCTATGGCTTCAACGGCCATCTGATCAAGAACTTCAACACCGGCATGTTCTCGCACAAGGTCACGCTCGGCACGGAACTGCGCATGACCGAGCTGGAGCAGTATTCCAAGGGGCTCGACAACTGCCCCACGCGCCCGGCCTCGGGCCTGTTCACCGGGGCGTTCACGGCCTGCAACAACCTGCATACCAACCAGGCCGACCAGCCCAAGATCGACGGCAAGGCGGTCGGCTTCTACCTGCATGACGAGATCGGCATGCTGGACAACCGGCTGCGCCTGACGCCGGGCGTGCGCTACGACTGGTATGAGGAACAGCCGCAGGACACGCCGGCCTACAGCAATGGCGGGTCGCGGCCCGTCGGCCTGCCGCCGTCCAGCAGCGACTCCGCCTGGTCGCCGCGAGTCCGGCTGGAATACGACATCGTCAAGAATGCACCTTACGTGAAGGACGTCACCGCCTTCGCGCAGTGGTCGAAAGGCTTCCGGGCGCCGACGGCCAGCGAACTCTATGGCCGCTTCGGCGGGGTCGGCACCTATCTGCGCGTCGGCGATCCCAATCTGAGGCCGGAAACCAGCAACGGCGTCGATGTCGGCGTCCGCTTCGGCGACAAGGCGTTCGGCGGCTCGCTGACCTATTTCCATACCAACTATCGCAACTTCATCGACGTCGTGCAGATCCAGGCGCCGGGCGGGCTTTATCCCCAGGGCGGCATCCAGGGCCCGCAGAACGTCGCGCGGGCGGAGATCCAGGGCTTCGAGGCCAACCTGCAATACGCCTTCGCTCAGAACTGGCTGGCACGCGGCTCGTTTGCCTATACCCGCGGCAAGAACAAGGACAACGACACCTTCCTGAACTCGATTCCGCCCGTGCAGGGCATCGTCGCTGTGGCCTATGGGACGGAGCGCTGGGGAGCCGAGGTCTCGGCCAAGCTTGCAGGGAAGCGCGACGACGTCGCCGCGACAACGGGCACGAGCCAGGGCTTCAAGGCGCCGGGCTATGCGATCTTCAACGCCTCGGCCTGGTGGAAGCCGATGCCGCAGATCGCCGATCTCGAAGTCCAGATCGGCGTCTACAACATCTTCGACCGCAAGTATTTCGATGCGGTCAACGTGCCTACCGGCGTTCTGGCCCAGGCGCGGGACTACTACAGCGAGCCCGGCCGTACGGTGAAGGCGACGGTGAAGTACCAGTTCTGACCGGCCTTGCGTTTCGAGAACCGGACTCTCACAGGCCGGCCCTTCGGGGCCGGCTTTTCTGCGGGGGAGGAGGGGCCGGCGCGCCGCTCACCGCCCGGCCGTCTTCACGCCGCGCTCGTAGAGACCCTGATCGAACAGGCCGTCGAGCGCCGGGGACTTGGCGAAATCCCCGAGTTCGACCTGATAGGCGAGAAGCTCTTGCGTCGCCTCGCGGATGCGGGCGGGGTCGGTGACGAAGGTCACGGCCGGCGAGATCAGGGCGCGGGCGATCGTGTCCTCGGCAACGAGACCGCCGCCGAGCGCCGCCAGCACCAGCGGTGCCGCCTTGGCCGGCTCGTTGCGAAGCTGCTCGGTCGCGCGATGCAACAGGCCGACGAAACGTTCGACCAGATCGGGCCGGCTCTTGATCAGCTTGCCGGAGGCGGCGATGACGACGCCGGGAATGTTTGGGAACATGTCGGTCGAATTGACGATGCGCCTGATGCGCGGGTCGCGTTCGGACACCAGTGTGGCCGAGGGTTCGAGCAGCGTGCCGCCATCGATCGCACCTGTCAGCATGGCCTGCTGCACCACCTCGATGCCCATATTGACGATCTCGACATCGGCCCGATCGACCCGGCCGATCTTCCAGAGCCAGTGATGGAGGGCGACAGTGGGCACGCCGCCGGGTGGCAGCGTGCCCAGCTTGGCCTTGCGGCCCGTCGCGACCCTGAAGGCCGCGAAGACCTTGGCCGGATCGTTGCCTGTCTCGGCGAAGGCCCTGGCGAGGGCAGGGCCGGCCATGAAGGCCGTGCCGCCGATGGCGGCGGCGGACACGACCGAGGCGTCGAGCCCGCGTGCGCGGGCGACGGCGACGGGTGCGACGCCGACGGCGAGGATGTCGATGGTGCCCGACGCGAAAGCCTGAATGGCGTTCGGGCCGGAATCGAACTTGCTGAGCTTCAGATCGAAGCCGGCCTCGCGGGTCGAGCCGTCGCCGGCGAGCACGAACAGCGCGCTGGCTCCGATCACCGGCACATAGCCGACACGCAGCGTCGTGCCCTGGGCGAAGCCGGGGCGCAGTCCAGCCACGGTGCCGGCGGCCAGGGCCAGCAAAGTCCTACGGTCGATCATCTCAAGCTCCACGCGACCCCGCAACGAGCGCCGACGCGGGTTGGCCGGAAACATGGCATCGGATCGATAGAGAATGGTTCCGAAACACGCCACCATGAGAGATGGAAATCGTCGCAGACCCTTTGCGAAAGGGAAAATCCGTCCATGATCGGGGCCCGGTTGCGCCGTTTCCGCTACTCGTCCTCGACAGGTTTCGGGACGCGTAGTCGCCTCGGCCCCTCGGTCAGCGACTTGAACACGCCCCGCAGCGTGCGCGCTTCCTGCTCGGTCATCGCGAGGCGATGCAGGATGTCGCGCAGATTGGCGGTCATGACCTGCTTCTTGCCGGGCGGGAAGAAGCCGCAGATGTCCAGTTCGCTTTCGACATAGTCGAACATCGACAGCACAGTGGCGCGGGTCGCCGGCGGCGACAGATTGTGCTCGCGGAAGGGCGGCTCGCCGCCGGTCGCCTTGATCCATTCATAGCCGGCGAGCAGCACGGCTTGGGCGAGGTTCAGCGAGGCGAAGGCCGGGTCGACCGGAAAGGTCAGGATCGCATCGGCAAACGAGATCTCCTCATTGGTCAGGCCGATGCGCTCGCGCCCGAACAGGATGCCGACGCGCTCGCCCGAGCCGACGCGCTGCGCGATGGGCGGCATCGCCTCGGCCGGGGTCATCACGCGCTTCATCTGGCCGCGCTCGCGGGCCGTCGTGGCGAGCACATGATGGAGATCGGAGATGGCCTCGGCCGTCGTCGGATAGAGCGTGGCGTTGTCGAGGATATGGCCCGCGCCCGAGGCCGTGGTGGTGGCGGCCTCCTTCAGGCCGCTCCCGGTCGTCCAGCCGTCGCGCGGCGCGACGAGGCGCATCTCGGAGAGGCCGAAATTCGCCATGGCGCGGGCGCACATGCCGATATTCTCGGCCATCTGGGGCTCGACCAGGATGATGGCCGGGGCAGGGGCCTGGACGGCCTTGCGGGTGCGGTCGGTGCCGGAACCGGTCATGGAAAGGGCTCGCTCACAGGAACTGAGAGCGAGCCCTTAACGGATCGGGCGGCTTCGGCAAGGCGTTGCCGTCGTTCATCCCCTTTGCCAGCGGGACATGTGCGGGAGCGCGGGCCCGTTCAGGCGGCCTGACGCCGGGGCACGGCCTGTGGCCGTCCCCCCGTTGCCTGGGTGCGGAATGTCGCGACCAGGGCGTTGAGTGTCTGGATCTGGCTCATCAGGGATGTCGCGGAGGCTGCACTTTCCTCGGCGAGCGCCGCGTTCTGCTGTGTCATCTCATCCATATGCGCGACGGTCTGGCTCATCTCGTCGATGCCGTTCGCCTGTTCGGCTGAGGCCGAGGAGATATCCGTCACGGTCGCCGACACCTTGCGCGACGCATCGACGATCTGCGTCAACGCCTCGCCGGCCGAGCGCACCAACGCCACGCCCTGCTCGACCTCGCGGCCGGATTCGCCGATCAGCCCGGAGATGTCCTTGGCGGCGTCGCCGGAACGCTGTGCCAGCGTGCGCACTTCCGATGCCACCACCGCGAAGCCCTTGCCGGCGTCGCCGGCCCGGGCCGCTTCGACCGCCGCGTTGAGCGCCAGCAGGTTGGTCTGGAAAGCGATGTCGTCGATGACGCGGATGATGTCGGCGATCTTCTGCGAGGCGGTTTCGATCCGTGACATCGCGTCGATGGCGTCGGTGACGATGGAGCCGCCCTTTTCGGCCACGGTCATCGCTTCGCGAGCCAGAGAAACCGCCTGGCGCGAGGCGCTGGCCGATGCCTTGACCGAGGCGGCAAGCTCCTCGGTGGTGGCGGCGGTCTGCTCGAGCGAGGAGGCCTGTTCCTCGGTGCGCTTCGACAGGTCGTCGGCGCCCGTGTTGATCTCGCGGGCCGAGTTGCCGACATCGGCCGAGGTGGCCTGGATCGTCATCACCGTTTCGCTCAGGCGCGAGACGGCAGTGTTGAAGTCGTCGCGCAGCTTGGCGTAGTCCACAGCCACCTCTGCATCGATGCGGCAGGTCAGGTCGCCCTTGGACAACAGGTCGAGACCGTTGCCGAGGAGCGCCATCATCTCGCGCTGCTCGTCAGCGAGCCGCTGCTGTTCCGCGATGCGGGCGGCGCGCTCCTGCTCGCCCCGCAGCCTTGCGGCATCGGCGGCCGAGCGGGACTGCTCGGTCTCCGATTCCAGACGTCGCATCGCGAGACCATTCTGCTTGAAGACCAGGACGGTGCGGGCCATTTCGCCGACTTCGTCCTGACGCTCATGGCCATCGACGGCGGTATCGAACTCACCGGCGGCAAGATTCTGCATCGCCCCTTTCAGCCTGTCCATCGGCCGTGTGATCGTGCTCGACGCCATCCAGATCGCGCCGAGAAGACCCAGCAGCAATCCACCCCCGCTGGCGGCCAGCGTCACCATGACCGTCTGGTTCGTTCGCTGGCCGAGATCGGCGGTGCGTGCGTGGGTCTCGGACAGAACCGAGACCGTCACGGCGGTCAGCCGCTGGACCACCTTGTGCAACTTGCCATCGAGTTCGTCCATCATCGCGAGGGCCTTGTCGTTTTCGTCGCGGATGCCCAGCGCGATGGCCTCATCGACGTCGGCCTTCATCGCTTTGAGCTCGACAGCGATGGCCTCGTATTGCGGCCGAGCGGCGGGTGCGGCCGCGCTCGCTTCATCGAGATAGGTCAGCGTCTGGGCATAGGAGGCGTCCGCCTGCGCCTTGCCGGCGGCGCTCCCCGCCGAGTGGTTCGGGTAGGCGATGACCTTGTAGGCCTGGGCGATCAGATCGTTGCTGCTGCGCGAGGCCCGGACACCGGAGAGGATCTGCCTGGGGCGTGTGTTCAGCATCTCGCTGTAGTCAGCATCGATGGTGCGCATCTGGCTCGCCGCGAACAGACTGGCGGCGATTCCGATCATGCCGACCAGGGCGATCGCGGCCGCGATGCGCGTGCCGATTTTCAGGTTGCTGAGTTGCATGAAGGCCATCTCTGCCAGTCTTAGAACGGGCCTTCACGTTGCATCTTGTATAGTTAAAATCTCATCAAAATATACAGTCTTCGACCGTCAAATGAAGGTCATACCCATTTTTCTACTTGACGCATGGTCATGTCTGCCAGTCTTGGGCATGGACCGTTACTTCGTCCCTGGCGTCAGATGCGGAGCGCTTCCACCGCCGCCAGCACCCGCAGCGTGTTGCCGCCGGCCAGCTTCTCCAGATCGGCTTCTGACCAGCCGCGGCGGATCAACTCGGCGATCAGGGCCGGGAAGACCGAGGTGTCTTCCAGCCCATCGGGGTTGATCCAGCCGAAAAAGTCCGAGCCGATGCCGACATGGTCGTGGCCAATGCGCCTGGCGAGATAGTCGAGATGGTCGCAATACTGCGGCAGCGTCGCCTTCGGGCGCGGGCCGGCCTTGCGCGCAATCTCGGCCTCGGCCTTCTCGTGGTCGAGCCCGTCCGGCGTCTTGCCGTACTGGTCCTTGGCGGGCCTGTGCCAATCGCGCGAGGCCTGGCTGATGAAGTCTGGTACGAAGGTCGCCATCACGACTCCGTCATTGCCGGCGACGCGGTCGAGCACGTCGTCGGGGACGTTGCGCGGATGGTCGCACAGCGAAAACGCGTTGGAGTGCGACCAGAACACCGGGGCGCTGGTCACGTCGAGCGTGTCATGCATCACCTTGGGCGAGACATGGGCGAGGTCGACGACCATGCCGAGCCGGTTCATCCGGCGGATCACGTCCTTGCCGAAGGCGCTCAGCCCGTCGTTGCGGGGCGCGTCGGTGGCGGAATCGCACCAGTCATGGCTGTCGTTGTGGCAGAGCGTCATCAGCCGCACGCCGAGATCGTAATAGGCATCGAGCGCATCGAGCTCGTTGTCGAGCGCCGATCCGTTCTCGATCGTCATGAACAGCGCGATGCGTCCTTCCGCCTTCGCGGCGATGACGTCGCTGGCGCTCAGGCCGGGGCGGAAAACATCGGCGTGGCGCTTCAGGATGTCGCGCATCAGCGCAATCTGGGCGAGCGCAAAACCGGCGGGCTTGGGGTGTTTGGGCGGGACATAGGCCGCGAAGAACTGGCCGGCGAGCTTGCCGGCCTGCATGCGGGGAATGTCGGTGTCGCCCTCGGCATGGATCTTTGTCAGGTCGTAGACCCCGACATCGCCTTTCGCCTCGCGGGCGAGCCGGATGACATAGGGCAGGTCGTTATGGCCGTCGATCAGCGGGGCGCGCTCGAGCAGGGCGAGCGCCGCAGCATAGGCATTGTCATGGATGGGTGGTTTGGCGAGGGCCATGGGGCGAGCCTTGGGGTTGGAATCGAGGGCGGTCGCGATGGTGGCAGGTCACGCGGCGCGAGGCGAGGGGGCGCGGTGCATGCCCATCTCGCTATCACGCAAGCCACGTCATCCCGGACAAGCCGCGAAGCGGCGCCGATCCGGCAACTGTATCGATGCGCGTATCATGGCTGGAATGCGGTCTTGGTTTTGGCCATGGCGTTGAGCACAGTGAGGAGCTTTCTGGCGACGGCGATGATGGCGACTTTGGTCGCGGCGGAGCGT
>NZ_LGSZ01000082.1 GCF_001298265.1 Allobosea vaviloviae
GATTCTTCAACAAGATCAAGCACTCACGCCGCGTGGCGACCCGCTACGACAAGCTCGCGTCCAGCTTCCTCGGGTTCGTGCAGCTCGCAACGATCCGATGCTGGATCAGGTTTGTCCACACGACCTAGGCACTCCCGAGGGTTGGCGCTCCATCGTCATTCAGGTCTTCTCGCCCGCCCTGATCGCCGAAACCGAGATTTTCTCGGTGCCACTGCACAGTGAGGATATTCGCAGGTCGGGCGGTGCCGCCGAACACGACCAGCGTGTCGACCGCATCGTATCCGAACTGGGGCAGATCACCCCAAATCTCAAGATCGATTCTCGGGACACGTTTGCGCTGACGTTTATCGACGGCTTGTCGAAGTCGGAGAACTATTTCCTCGAGGCGGTCTACCGCAGCGGCCGCTTCCCCTGCATGTTCATGGGCGGTTCGGCCGGAGGCAAACTCGACTTCCAGCGAACGTTCATTTTCGACGGACGCCGCGTTCTTGAGAACCATGCGGTCATCGCGTTGATCAAGATGGCACCGCGGCAGCGCTACGGGCTGTTTCGTAGCCAGAACTTCCGCCGAACCGATCGCTCGTTCACCATCGTCAAGGCTGATCTGAACCAGCGGACCGTCCAGTCGGTCTTCGACCCCGCAACCGGTAAGGTTTGCTCCTTCATCGAGGCGATGTGCGCCGCTTTCCAATGCGGTCCGACCGACGTGCAAGCTGCACTTGGAAAGCGCGCTTTCGGCATCGAGATCGACGGAGAGATCTTCGTGCGCTCCGTGGCCGGCTTCGACTTCGGTGCGGATGAGGTGGCCTTCTATTGCGACATCGCCGCCGGGGATGAATTGTACATCCTCGAAGAGACTGACTTCATCCAGCAGACGCGTGAAAACGTCGAGAGCTACCTGGCCGGCAAGCCGAAGCCAGCAGGCGTGCTGATGAGCGATTGCATCCTGCGTCGCCTCGTCAACGCGAACGACCTTTCCCGCGCCACCCAGTTGTGGCCGGTACCCGCGGCTGGATTTTCGACGTTTGGCGAGTTGTTCGGCATCAACGTCAACCAGACCTTGTCGGCGATTGTGTTCTTCACGGATGTCGACGAGTCATTCAGTGATCCGCTCGTTGACAATTTTCCCGTGCTCTACGCCAAGTTCGCGAACTACTTCAGCCGACGGACATTGGCGCGGAACGAGCGCAGCCGCTCACGCCAGATGCTTCAGCGCGCATTCGGCGAAGTGATAACGGCCGCCGTTGCCGGAGATTTCTCAAACCGGGTCACCACGCAGTTCCCAGACGAGGAGCTGAACAGGCTTGCCGCCAACGTCAACACGCTGGTGGAAACCGTCGATCGCGGCCTGGGCGAAACATGCGAGGTCCTCGCGGCTTTGGCCGAAGGCGATCTCACCAATCTCGTTCGCTCCAGCTATAGCGGGCGCTTCGCAGAGCTGAAGCAAGGCATTAACGGGACGATCGAGCGCCTCTCGCACGCGCTCCAGACCATCCAGACAACATCGAGCGAAGTGGCGGGATCTGCGCGGGAGATCCGTGCCGGCGCGAACGACCTCTCGAACCGCACTGAAGACCAGGCTTCGAGCCTTCAGCAAACGGCCGCGACCACGGAGCAACTCGCAGCCTCGGTCAAATCGAGCGCAACTGGATCTCGTCAGGCCGCGATGCTCGCCGAGGAGGCCCTGAAGACGGCCGATTCGGGAGGCGATATCGTTCGCCGCGCTGTCGATGCGATGAAGCGTATCGACGAAGGCTCCCGGAGGATTTCAGAGATCAACTCTGTCATCGATGGCATCGCCTTCCAGACGAATTTGCTAGCCTTGAACGCCGCCGTCGAAGCGGCTCGTGCCGGCGACGCAGGAAAAGGCTTCGCGGTCGTGGCTTCCGAAGTCCGCACCCTCGCCCAGCGCTCCTCGCAAGCCGCGAAGGACATCACCACCCTGATCAGCTCATCAACGGACGTGGTCAAGGAAGGCGTGGAACTCGTACAACAAGCCGGTCAGTCGCTAGAGCAGATCTTGGCCGCCTCGCGCAAAGTATCGACTACGATCGCCGAAATTGCCTCGGCTTCAGCAGAACAAGCGAACGGCATCGACGAAATGAGCCGGGCTGTCGCACATATGGATGAAATGACGCAGCAAAACGCAGCCCTGTCAGAGGAAAGCGCCGCGTCCTCGACTGCCCTGACGGACCAGATCGAGCGGCTCGACCATCTGCTGGCCGCCTTCAGGCTCCCTCATGCAAGCGGGGGACGAAGCCTGCCTCAAGCTTTCGCTCAGCAAGCCTATCCCGCCGCTGCAAACATTCGCGCCTTTGCGAAACGCTGAGCGCCCGCACAGACGTGTCCGCAAGGGGTCAAATAGGGCCCGGGAGCGCGTTCGCAGATTGGCCTGAACAAGAGCCGACGTTCCGGGAGTCCGGGAAAGGGCCAACAGCCCCCCCTCACCCCACATTCATCCAGCCGAAGCGGATCGGGAACCCTTCCCCTCCGAGCAGGTTCACCGTCTCGTAGAGCGGCAGGCCGACGACGGCCGTGTAGGAGCCGACGAGCTTGACGACGAAGGAACCGGCGATGCCCTGGATGGCGTAGCCGCCGGCCTTGCCGCGCCACTCGCCCGAGGCGAGATAGGTCTCGATGTCCTCGGTCGAGAGCCGCTTGAAACGCAGCCTCGTTTCGACGACGCGCTCGCGGATCGCGCCCGAAGGCGTCACCAGCGCGACGGATGTGTAGACGCGGTGGGCCCGCCCCGAGAGCAGGCGCAGGCAGGCGGCGGCCTCGTCGACGATCTCCGCCTTGGGCAGGACCCGCCGGCCGACTGCGACAACCGTGTCGGCTGCAACGATGTAGCAGCCTTCAAGATCGGGCCGGCTGGAGGCGCCGATGCGCGCGGCCTGCGCCTTCTCGCGGGCGAGGCGGCGGGAGAGGTCGCGCGGGCGCTCGCCCTTCAGCGGCGTCTCGTCGAGATCGGCCGGCAGCATCGCGTCGGGCTTCAGCCCCGCCTGTTCGAGCAACGCAAGCCTGCGCGGCGAGGCCGAGGCCAGCACCAGCATCGGCCGCCAGCCGGGATGTTTGGGAGATGCAAAGAAGCTCAAGGACAGTCCGATACGATTCAGGCGCGGCCGGGCGCCGCGCCTCGACCCAAGGCTCTAGAGCATTTTCGGCGACGGATAAATCCACTGAGCGATCCATGCGCCCGAGGCGGGAAACGCGACAAAAGCCGCGCCGCGATTCATCATGCGCATAAAATCAGCATCGGGGATCAGCACTTCCGCATTGCACAATCGATCCCGACCGGCCACATCTTGAGACTGCGGGGCGTTGCGGCCGTCGTGCGGAATTCGCCCAAGTGCATTCCTCCTGAATGCCCGCTACCTGAAAATCCCGGAGCCAGCCAAAACATGGCAATATCGAGCAAGACGCTGCGTTCCGTGGCAGGTACGGGCGTCGAAGCGCAGGCTCTCGCGGCGCGGATGGTGACGCTGCAGGCCGATGCCGGCCTGACGATCGCAATGCGCATGCCGATCCTGATGAAGGGTGCGCTCGGCGACAGCCATGGCCAGCACGAGGCCGCAAAGGCGCTGACCGAGAAGGTCTCGGCCGTGATGGAAAGCGGCTTCGCCGCCGGTCAGGCCGCCGCGATGTTCTGGTGGGGACTGGCGCTCAATCCGCTGGCTCCGCTCGACTTCACAGAGGCTGCCGCCAAGGTCGCCAACAGCACACTGGAGCCATTCTCGAAGCGCACCAGCGCCAATGCGGCGAGGCTCACCGCCCGCAAGCGCTGACGGGCTTTACTATTTTTCAGAGTATGATCCCGGACGCAGCGAAGCAGAGATCCGGCAACTGTATCGATGCGCGTATCATGGCTGGAATGCGGTCTTGGTTTTGGCCATGGCGTTGAGCACAGTGAGGAGCTTTCTGGCGACGGCGATGATGGCGACTTTGGTCGCGGCGGAGCGT
>NZ_LGSZ01000083.1 GCF_001298265.1 Allobosea vaviloviae
CCCAACAATCTCAGGGTTCAAGTGAGAACATACACAGAAAATTGGATCTCAGAGAATTTGGAGCTTCACAGAGAATGTGCGGTGACGTAGGTAAGGTGTCATGAGCACAGACCTCACATTGATTCGCCGCCGGCGCGCTGAGATCGAAGGCGAGATAACCCGCCTGCAAACCCGCGTCCAAGAGCTTCAGGCTGACTACCGCGATCTCGCCATCGCAGAGCGAGTCATCGCAAAACTGACCGGCGACGCCGGTGGGACGCCTAGCGCGAGTGTCGAACAACCTTCGGCGCGCCCTAGCGGCGGCAAGCCGGACGGAACGCCAAAAGTAACCGATATGATCGTTTCCGTCCTGGAAGACGCTCGTAAGGAAGGGCTCCGTGGATTGGAGCCGAAGGACATGGCAACCCGGATAGCGCAGCGTTGGTGGCCGGATGTTCGGCCGGACGATGTGAACGGGATCGCGTGGAGAATGTGGAAGCGAGAGCATCTCGTGAAAGACGATGCGGTCTACATGCTTCCCAAAAAGGAAGAAGCCGCTGACGCCAACCTTGCAGGGGGAACGTCAACGGCTTCTGTAACAGGCGACGCATCCGAATGAAGCGACGCCGCAGGAGAAAGGTGCAGCAGATGCCGCCGCCTTAGCGTTCGCGGGTCGTCCGGGGAACCGGGCGGCTCGCGCCTACGGGGGTAGATGGTCGGGCTGACGGCTTCCCACCTACAGGCCCAGGGGTTCGTGTCCCCTTACCTCCACCATAGCCCGTCGTGCCGGAGACCGGCGCGGCGGGCACCCATTTTCTAGCTGATTTGGGGCGCCCCGTCCATACCCTCAGCGTTTTTCGTTGAGGTCGCACAAGTGATTCCGCTGTCAGGGAAATTGATCCCTGCCGCTTCCAGAGCACGCTTCATCGCATTCAAATTGTTGGCGATGGGTACGCGGCGCCCTTTTTCGTAATCGCGCACGGTCGAGAGCGAAACGCTTGCAGCGCTCGCTAACTGGTCCTGCGTCCAATCTAACCACCCGCGCGCGGCGCGGCTCTGTTCTGGCGACATACACGATGACTAGTGATAAAAGGTTTTTCAGTCAACCCCAACGATATCCGTTGACATCACTGATTTCCATGAATACCACTGACGTCAACGATAATCGTTGGCGTGGGCATGGCACAGCATTTCCTCCTTTCAGCAGCGGCCCGCACCCTCTCTCTGGTGACGGTTGCGCGCATGTCGGACGACGAAGCCCATAGCGCGTTCCGTCAGATCCGTTGGTGCGACACTGGCGGAGAGCCGGTTTGCCCGCGCTGCAACTGTGGTGCGGTCTACACGTTCAAGACCCGCAAGCTCTACAAGTGCAAGGCTTGCACGCATCAGTTCTCAGTCACGTCCGGCACGATCTTCGCCAGCCGCAAGCTGGCTATCCGTGACTACCTCCTGGCCATCGCGATCTTCGTCAACGGCGCCAAGGGCCATTCGGCCTTGCAGCTCTCCCGCGACATCAACGTCCAGTACAAGACAGCCTTCGTCCTGACGCACAAGCTGCGTGAAGCGATGTCTGCTGAAATGGCTGACATGACCGTCTCTGGCGAGGTCGAGATCGACGGCGCCTATTTCGGCGGCCACGTTCGCCCGGCCAACTTCAAAGAGAACCGTGTCGATCGCCGCCTCGCCAAAAACCAGAACGGCAAGCGTCGTGTCGTGGTCATCATGCGCGAGCGCGCGGGCCGCACGCTGCCGTTCGTGTTCAAGTCTGAGGGCGCCTCGCTGCCGACCATCGGCCAGCGCGTGCAATCAACTGCAACGATCCATGCTGACGAAGCGCTGCATTGGGACGAGCTGCACACGTTCTATCTGACGAAGCGCATCAACCACAGCGAGTGCTATTCTGACGGCCAGTCCTGCACCAACATGGCGGAAAGCTTTTTCTCCCGCCTGCGTCGCGCCGAGATCGGCACGCACCATCACATCGCCGGCCCGTACCTCAACGCCTACTCGTCAGAAATGGCGTGGCGGGAGGACCACCGCCGGGGGAGCAACGGCGAGCAATATCTGATGGTGGCCAGCGCGGCCCTCACGCACCCTGTTAGCCGGAATTGGAAGGGCTACTGGCAACGGAGCATTCACCACGTATGAATGTTAAGCATTCATTTACCTTAAACCCCTTGCGGAACCGGGACGACCAACGCTATCATGGAACCTGTCAAGGGCCTTGACTTCGAATTTTTTTCTGCTAGGCGACCGGCGCGTGTCTTTAAGCGGACACCTTTTGCGCCTATGTCCGCTCCTGCGGAACAAAAGAGATCGAATGCAGGTTCCGCCCTGGATTATATGGAGAGCCAACATGACCGAGCGTGACAAGTTCCTAGCTCGGCTTGGCGAAGCCCGTGAAGCGGGTCTGGTGGACGTAAAGTTCTTCTTCCACCCGACTAGGGCGGTCAAGCCGGAAGAAATTTTTTCGTCTCTCAACGAGATTGACGAGGCGGTGAAACACGGCCGTTGCGTTCGTCATTCCAAATGGAATGGCGACGAAGCTGTGGACGCCGCGCGTACCGCTTGACGGCTAAACGTCAACGGAACTATCTGTAAAACAGGCGAGATTCCCTCGCCTGTTTTTTTGTGTGGGCGATGCTTAAAACGGTTTGCCAAGTATCGTCGGGTCTACGCAAAGAACTTGGCGAAAAATACTATAATTTAGAGAACATTGTGTACGCGGTTGAGGCCTACTCACCGATCGACGAAGTGTATTACGTTGGCTACAACGTCCCCGCCAAGAACCCTATATACGGCCAATTCTTTAAATTTGTGCAGACGCCAAATTCCTATGCTTCTGCAAAAACGGTGGTTGAGATAAGATACGCTCTTCATTTAGATACCCAGTGGCGGCGATTTATTGTATGCAAAGAAATGTGCCACGCTCTGGACGCTGATGAAGGTACGCATTCGGCGACAGACAGGTCAATCGAAGCAATTGTAAGCGGGTTCTCATTAATGAGCGCCCGGCAAGAATTCTTGGATAATCCTTTAAAAGCCATGACGGCTGAGATTTTAGCAGAAATAGGTGCGGTTGAATTGCTGTGCCCGCTTGAAGTTAGATCAAGAATTATTACTGAAGCTAATGGTCAATATGAAAAATACTGTGATGAATTTGGAATTCCTCGGCAAATCGCAAGTCTCGCTTTTAACGAGAATATAATTGCTTCTGTAAGGACGATGATTACCTAATATTAGGCTTGTAGTGTCCTTGCGCCGACCACATCCGAACACCATCGCGCTTGCCTTCTGAGGCAATCAGCCCGCGCTTTAGCCGCATGCTCAACGCCTGCACGACGCGATGGGCGACGGTGCTGCGGAGCACCTTGTCGCTTTCGTCCATGCCCTTTGCCCGCATGACGCGCACAGCAAGCTCTCGCGTGTCCAGAGGCGATTCAATCGCCAGCGCTTCATGGCAGAGCTTTCCGATCTCGCGGGGCCGGAACAGCCGCCCAATGTCCATGTAGACCGGGAATTGAAGCGGCTCGTCTCCCACCTCGAATAGCCGGATGGTGGCGGCGATGTGTGCCAGGTCGCGGCGTGCCGTCTCTAGCTTGTCTTCGTAGGCCTTGATCGCGTCGTTGATGGCGTCGCGGCGGCGGCGAAGGGTGAGCAAAACGTTGGGGTCTGACATCAGAAAACACTACCCCAACGACTCTCGTTGAGCTAAGTTGATTTAGGTGAGCTTGCTACCTAATGCCG
>NZ_LGSZ01000086.1 GCF_001298265.1 Allobosea vaviloviae
CGGCGCTCGGGCCATCGCCGCGCAGCTACGACGAGGCGGTGACCAAGTATTTCCTCGGTCGCTACGTCCGCTCGCGCGAAGGCTACAGCCAGGCCGAGGCCGCCAGCAATTTCCAGACGGTGGCGCTCCTGTCCTCGCAGGCCGAGCAGGCGCGCTTTGCCGCCGTCTATCGCGGCTCGAACCCGGAAAGTCCGCAGGTGCTGCATGGGCGCTTCGGCGTCGCAGAAGTCCGCATCAAGGCGATCTCGCTCCTGGCCGACAACCTCGCCTCCGTCCGCTTCCTCAAGGAAAGCCGCAAGGGTGAGGAGATCAAGGTGACCCATTGGATCGCGACGCTGACCTTCGCCTATGTCAACGCGCCGGTCTCCTCGACCGATCGCCTGATCAACCCGCTCGGCTTCCTCGTCTCGGAGTACCGCGCCGATCCGGAGGTCGCGCCATGAACCGCTGCAGCCTCGCAATCGTCGGCAGCATGCTAATCGCACTACCGCTCGGCCTGCCCGCGATCGCCCTGCAGCTCCCGACGGCCGGCGCGCGCGACGAGCGCGTGCGCTTCGTCGCCTATGACCCAGCCAATGTCGTCAAGGTCAACGGCGTCATCCGGGCCTCGACCCAAGTGATCTTCGCCGAGGATGAGGAAATCGCCCATGTCGCGATCGGCGACTCGATCGCCTGGGAGGTCGCGCCGGCCGGCTCGATCCTGTTCCTCAAACCCCGAGAGAAGCATCCGCCGACCAATCTGCAGGTCGTCACCACGCGTCGCGACGGACGCAAGCGCTCCTACCAGTTCGAGCTTTCGATCGCGGAAGCCTCGCTGAAGGAGAGCTATTTTGTCGTGAAGTTCTCCTATCCCGCGGACGACGCCGATCGCCGTCGCGCCGAAAACGAGGCGCGCGGCCAGCAACGCGAAGGCGCTATCATCGACCAGACCTTTGATCTCCACCAGCAATATGGCGCGCGCAACTGGCGCTTCTCAGCGCAGGGGCCGGCCGATCTCGAGCCCGACGGCATTTTCGACGACGGAAAGGTCACGAGCTTCCGCTTCGCGGGCAATCGCGAGGTGCCGGCAATTTACATGGTCGGCTCGGACGGCGCGGAAAGCCTCGTGCCGAAGGATGTGCGCGGGGAGGTCGTCGTGGTGCATGCCACCGCGCGCGAATTCCGGCTGCGTCGCGGCAGCGAGGTCTTCTGCATCTTCAACGAGGCGTTTGACGCCGTCGGCGTGAACCCGGGGACCGGCACAACGAGTCCCAGCATCGCGCGGACCCAGAAGCAGCCAGCCCCTGTTCGGCGTCGTTGAGGAGCGTGTCATGACTGATCAGACTTCGTCATCAGGCGTCGAGGGCGAACGCGGCATCACGCCGGTTTCGGGACCGGTCGAAGGCAGCGGCCGGGCCTTGGCCAGGCGCGGCATCGGCGCGGCCGCGCTGATCGCGTTTTCGGTCCTTGTGATCTGGAGTACCTGGAAATCGGAAAAACCCGTCGAGCAGGACGGCGCCAAGCCAATCATCCGCCAGACGACGACCTTCGAGCCGGCGCGCGAACCGCCGGCGCCGGCTCCTGTCCAGCAGGCGGCCCTGCCGGTCCTGCCGCCTCAACTCGCACCTGCCGCTGTTCCGCCGCAGACCGACAAATTGATGGAGAGCGCGCGGCGTGCGCCGGTGCTCGCCTTCAATCGGCCAGGGCGCGGGTCGTCGGGCGAAGAAGCAGGGCAGGGGGCCTCTCTCCCGGGTTCACCCCTGCTCGCTGGTTCGGCCGAGCCACGCAACGAGTTGGCCGACAAGCTCAAGGCCACGACAATCGAGGGCGTCCGCGCCTCGCGCCTGCCAAACCGCAATCTCCTGGTGACGCAAGGGACTGCGATCCCTTGCGTGCTTGAGACAGCGATGTCGTCGGATGTGCCGGGCTTCGTGTCGTGCGTCGTGCTGCGCGATGTGCTGTCGGATTCAGGCCATGTCGTGCTGATGGAAAAGGGCACGCAGATCGTCGGGGAATATCGCGGCCAGGTCCGAAAGGGCTCCAAGCGGATGTTCGTGCTCTGGACGCGGGCAAAAACCCCGACCGGCGTCATCGTCGCGCTGGCCTCGCCCGCCACCGATGCACTCGGCCGCGCCGGCTTCGACGGTGAGATCGACACCCATTTCTGGGAGAGGTTCGGTGCAGCTCTGCTGCTCTCGATCGTCAGCGACGCAGCTGCGATCGGCCGCCAGCAGCTCGACGATGCGGATATCGAGATCCGCAACACCTCCGGAGCAGCCAACACGGCCGCTGGCATTGCCGTCGAGCGCTCGATCGATATCCCGCCGACGCTAAACAAGAACCAAGGCGAACGCGTCAACATCTTCGTCGCCCGCGATCTCGATTTTTCGTCTGTCTACGATCTGAAGCGGATCGAAAGCCGCGCACGGATTTTGGATCGTACGGTACCCGGCATCGATGGCGGTGTGGCGTCTGGTTCGCGAGTCACGAAGCCATGACGGCACTCTCGACATTGCCGATTGATGCGCAGCCCGTCGTGACGCTTGCGCCGGCGGCGCCGCCGACCCCGAGCGCTTCCGAGCGCCGCGCCAATCGGATTGTGCTGGAGCGCTATCTCGCGCCGCTCGCGCGGTTCCTGTCCCAATCTGAGCTGACGGAGATCGTCGTCAACCGCCCAGGCGAGGTGTTTACGGAAGGGCCGGACGGTTGGCATCACCATGAGCTGCCCGGTCTCGGCCATGCCCATCTCATGCATCTGGCCACGGCTGCTGCCGGCTATACCCGACAAGATATCGGCCCCGACCATCCGATCGTCTCGACGACGCTGCCGGTCT
>NZ_LGSZ01000023.1 GCF_001298265.1 Allobosea vaviloviae
CGGCGCTCGGGACATCGCCGCGCAGCTACGACGAGGCGGTGACCAAGTATTTCCTCGGTCGCTACGTCCGCTCGCGCGAAGGCTACAGCCAGGCCGAGGCCGCCAGCAATTTCCAGACGGTGGCGCTGTTGTCGTCGCAGGCCGAGCAGGCACGCTTTGCCGCCGTCTATCGCGGCTCGAACCCGGAAAGCCCGCAGGTAGTGCATGGCCGCTTTGGCGTCGCCGAGGTCCGAATCAAGGCGATCTCGCTGCTCGCGGACAACCTCGCCTCGGTTCGTTTCCTGAAGGAAAGCCGGAAAGGCGAGGAAATCAAGATCACGCATTGGATAGCGACGCTGACCTTTGCCTATGTCAACGCGCCGGTTTCCTCGACCGACCGCCTGATCAACCCGCTCGGCTTTCTTGTGTCGGAATATCGCGCCGATCCGGAGGTCGCGCCATGAGCCGCCGCGTTGTTGCAATCTGCTGCGGTCTGCTCTTGGCCATTGGCCTCGGATTGCCCTCGCTTGCCCTGCAGCTTCCGACCGCCGGAGCCCGTGACGAGCGCGTGCGCTTCGTCGCCTACGATCCGGCCAACGTCGTCAAGGTCAACGGCGTCATCCGGGCTTCGACGCAGGTGATCTTCACAGAAGACGAGGAGATCGCGCATGTCGCGATCGGCGACTCGATCGCCTGGGAGGTCGCGCCGGCCGGTTCGATCCTGTTCCTCAAACCCCGAGAAAAGCATCCGCCGACCAATCTGCAGGTCGTGACGACAAGGCGCGATGGCCGCAAGCGCTCCTACCAGTTCGAGCTCTCGATCACAGAGGCCTCGCTGAGGGAGAGCTACTTCGTCGTAAAATTCTCCTACCCGGCCGACGAGGCCGATCGTCGTCGCGCCGAGAACCAGGCGCGTGGCCAGCAGCGCGAAGGCGCGGTCATCGACCAGACCTTCGATCTCCACCAGCAATATGGGGCGCGCAACTGGCGCTTCTCGGCGCAGGGCTCGGCCGATCTCGAACCCGATGGTGTCTTCGATGACGGAAAGGTCACGAGCTTCCGCTACGCGGGCAATCGCGAGGTGCCGGCGATCTACATGGTCGGCTCGGACGGCGCGGAAAGTCTCGTGCCAAAGGACGTCCGCGGCGAGGTCGTCGTGGTCCATGCCACTGCGCGGGAGTTCCGGCTGCGCCGCGGCAGCGATGTGCTCTGCATCTTCAACGAGGCTTTCGATGCCGTCGGCGTGAACCCCGGGACCGGCACAACGAGCCCCAGCATTGCTCGCACCCAAAAGCAGCCAGCGCCTGCACGGCGCCGCTAAGGAGCATGCCATGATCGATCAGAATGCGTCTGCTGCCGTCGAGGGCGAACGCGGTATCACGCCGGTCTCTGGGCCTGTCGAGGGGTCGGGCCGGGCGCTCGCCAAGCGGGGCATCGGCGCGGCAGCCCTTATTGCCTTCTCGGTCATGGTGATCTGGAGCACTTGGAAATCCGATAAACCTGTCGAGAAGGGTGGCGCCAAACCGATCATCCGCCAGACAACGGCCTTCGAGCCCGCTCGCGAACCGCCAGCGCCCGTCCAACAGGCTGCCCTGCCGGTCCTGCCGCCTCAGCTCGCGCCGGCCGCCGCTCCGCCGCAAACCGACAAGCTGATGGAAAGCGCCCGCCGCGCGCCGGTGCTCGCCTTCAATCGGCCGGGCCGCGGGCCATCGGGCAACGGCGGAGGGCAGGGGGCTGCCCTGTCCGGATCGCCTCTGCTTGCGAGCACAGCCGAACCGCGCAACGAACTCGCCGATAAGCTGAAAGCCACCACCATCGAGGGTGTGCGCGCCGCGCGCCTGCCTAACCGAAATCTTCTTGTTACGCAGGGCACGGCGATCCCATGCGTGCTCGAGACAGCGATGTCGTCGGATGTGCCGGGGTTCGTCTCCTGCGTCGTGTTGCGCGATGTGTTGTCAGATTCCGGCCATGTCGTGCTGATGGAGAAGGGCACCCAGATCGTCGGCGAATACCGCGGCCAGGTCCGAAAGGGCTCAAAGCGCATGTTCGTGCTCTGGACACGCGCCAAGACGCCGACCGGCGTCATCGTCGCGCTCGCCTCGCCCGCGACCGATGCACTCGGCCGCGCCGGCTTCGACGGCGAGATCGACACGCATTTCTGGGAAAGGTTTGGCGCTGCACTCCTGCTCTCGATCGTCAGCGACGCTGCCGCGATCGGCCGCCAGCAGCTCGACGACGCCGATATCGAAATCCGCAACACGTCGGGCGCGGCCAATACGGCCGCTGGCATTGCCGTCGAGCGCTCGATTGATATCCCGCCGACGCTGAACAAGAATCAGGGCGAGCGGGTCAACATCTTCGTCGCCCGCGATCTGGATTTCTCCTCGGTTTACGATCTCAAGCGGATCGAGAGCCGTTCGCGGATCCTCGATCGCACCGTGCAGGGCACAGAGATCGGGGTCGCTCCCCCATCCCGGGTCACGAAGCCATGATGGCGCGCGCGTTGCCCATCGACGTGCAGCCGATCGTCGGGTTGGCGCCGGGTATTGCGACCCCTCCAAGCGGTGGAGACCGGCGCGCCAGCCGTATCGTGCTCGAGCGCTATCTTGCACCGCTCGCGCCCTTCCTGGCGCAGCCCGATCTGACCGAAATTGTCGTCAACCGGCCAGGCGAGGTGTTCACGGAAGTGCCGGGCGGCTGGCATCACCATGAGCTGCCCGGTCTCGGCCATGCCCATCTCATGCATCTGGCCACGGCTGCTGCCGGCTATACCCGACAAGATATCGGCCCCGACCATCCGATCGTCTCGACGACGCTGCCGGGCG
>NZ_LGSZ01000087.1 GCF_001298265.1 Allobosea vaviloviae
TGTCAAACGGCGCGCAATGTTGCCCCCCGATCGGCGTCCAATATTGACCCCTTGATGAGCTGTGGCGGTCAGGAGGCGGCGCGGCGGAGCTGGTTTGGGTTGCACAGCCGCGCCGGCTCCGGGTCGTCGGCGCGTTGATCGCTCAGAGCCTGTTCTTGAAGCGCCAGCTCTCATTGCCGGTCTCGACGATGTCGCAGTGATGGGTCAGCCGGTCGAGGAGTGCGGTGGTCATCTTGGCGTCGCCGAAGACGGATGGCCATTCGCCGAAGGCGAGGTTGGTGGTGACGATGACGGAGCTCTGTTCGTAGAGCCTGCTGATCAGGTGGAACAGCAACTGGCCGCCGGACTGGGCGAAGGGCAGATAGCCGAGTTCGTCGAGGACGATGAAGTCCATGCGCGATAGATAGTCGGCCATGCGACCCTGCCGGCCGGCGCGGGCCTCGGCCTCGAGCTTGTTGACGAGATCGACGACGTTGAAGAAGCGCCCCCGCGCGCCGGCACGGATGCAAGCTCGGGCGATGGCGATGGCGAGATGGGTTTTGCCGGTCCCGGTGCCACCGACGAGGACGACATTGCGCTGATGGGCGATGAAGTTGCCGCCTGCGAGGTCGTGGACGAGCGTCTCGTTGAGCGGCGTGCCGTCGAAGACGAAGTCGCCGACATCCTTGGCGAGGGGCAGCTTGGCGATGGTGATCTGGTACTTGATCGAGCGCGCCTGCTTCTCGGCGATCTCCGCCGATAGCAGATCGCCGACGATGCGCTGAGGTTCGTGCTGGCGCTTCACCGCCGTGGTGATGATCTCGTCGAAGGCGGCCTTCATGCCGTAGAGCTTGAGCTCGCCCATGGTGGCGAGAATCTCCGAGCGTTCCATCACACGGCTCTCCTGAGGCTGTCGTATCGGGCGCAATCAGCGGCGGGCTCATGACGCAGGCGCAGCGCATCGGGCGTCATGATGGTGATCGCAGCAGCCGGCTCCCGGCGTCGGGCCAGGATGTTGAGGATGACGTCGGCCGAATGCACGCCCTGCTTCAGCGCCTCGGCGCAGGCGGCTTCGACCGCCGGTAAGCCGTCGCTCAGCACCGTGGTCAGGATATCGACCATCTGCCGGTCACCATCCTGCGCGGCCGCCAGCTTCCGGCGTACCCGATCCAGCGAAGCCGGAAGAACCCAGTCCTTGAAGGGCGCGCCATTGCGCAGGGCGCCCGGCTTGCGGGCCAGCACCGGCACATAGTGCCAGGGATCGAAGGTCGTCTGATCGCGGCCGTAGGAACGGGCGTGCTCGCCGACGATGCGGCCGTCCTGACGCAGCTCGATCCGATCGGCATAGGCGCGGATCTCGACGGGCCGGCCGATCGCGCTCGCCGCAACCGAGTACCTGTTGTTGTCGAAGCGGACCAGGCAGGTCTTCGATACCGCCGCCGGCAACGCATGGAAGCCGTCGAAGCGCCCGACATAGGGAACGAGACTCGGCCGCTCGGCTTCGAAGGCCTCCCAGATCGTGACATCGCGTCGCTCGGGATGGCGATGCGCCTTGGCATAGCTGATCACCTGATCCATCAGCCAGGCGTTCAGCTCGTCGTAGTTCTTGACCCGCAGACGCGGAGCGAAGAAGCGTTCGCGTACGAGCCCGACCTGGTTCTCGACCTGGCCCTTCTCCCAGCCCGAGGCTGGCGTGCAGGCGACGGGATCGACCAGATAGTGGCTGCACATCTGCATGAAGCGCCGGTTATAGGCCCGCTCCTTGCCGACGAAGATGGTCTCCACCGCCGTCTTCATGTTGTCGTAGATGCCGCGCGTGCAGGCGCCCTTGAAGAAGGCGAAGCCCCGGTCGTGGGCGTCGAAGACCATCTCCTGGCTCTCGCGTGGATAGGCTCGCACGAACAGCATGCGCGAATGGCAGAGCCGCAGATGGGCGACCTTCACCTTGGTCGTCACGCCGTTGATGACGACGATCTCGTGGCTCCAGTCGAACTGATAGGCCTCGCCGGGCGCGAAGCTCAGAGGAACATAGGCATCGGCGGTGACGGCGGACTGCTCGCGGCGCCAACCTCGCGCATAGCGGCGGACGGCATCATAGCTGCCCTCGTAACCCCGGCCCCGCAACTCCTCGAAGATCCGGATCAGCGTCAGACGCTCACGAGCCGGCTTGCCCTCGTTGGCCATCAGCAGCCGGTCCAGATCCGGACGCCAGGGCCCGATCTTCGGCTGCGGCTGAACCTTCCGCTCGTACTCGAACGACGTCGCGCCCGAACGCAGCACCTTGCGCACCGTGTTCCGCGAGACGTGAAGCTCGCGGACAATCTCCTTGATGGTCTTCCCCCGGACCGAAAACTCGCGCCGGATCCGCGCAATCGTATCCACGCCCTTCATCCCCCGCCCGCCCGTCTGAAACCAGAACGGACAGTCTCACCGAAACCGGCTCAAGGGGGTCAAAGTTGGACGCCGATCCCCCGCCTCAAGGGGTCAAACTTGCACGCCGAAACAGA
>NZ_LGSZ01000081.1 GCF_001298265.1 Allobosea vaviloviae
TAGATCAGCATGATCACGCCGGTCTCGGCAGCGACGCCGGCGAGCGCAATGAAGCCGACCGCAACGGCGACCGACATGTTGAAGCCGAGCCACCAGAGCAGCCAGATGCCGCCGACCAGCGCGAATGGCAGCGAGAGCATGACGATGAACGTCTCGGTCAGCCTGCGGAAATTCAGGTAGAGCAGCAGGAAGATGATCGCGAGCGTCACCGGCACGACCAGCTTGAGGCGTGCCTCGGCCCGTTCGAGATATTCGAACTGACCGCTCCAGGCGATGCGGAAGCCCGCGGGCAGCTTGACGCTCTGCGCGATCGCGTTCTGGGCGTCGCGAACGTAGCCGCCGAGGTCGCGCCCGACCGTATCGACGAAGATGTAGACCGCGAGCTCGCCATTCTCGGTCCGGATCGAGGTGGCGCCACGCTTGCGCTCGACGCTTGCGACCTCGCCGAGCGGCAAGCTGGCGCCGGACGGCGTCGAGACCTGGACCTCGCGCGCGATCGCCTGCGGATCGGAGCGCAGGTCGCGAGGATAGCGGATCGCCACCCCGTAGCGCTCGCGCCCTTCGACCGTCGTCGTCACGGTCTCGCCGCCCATCGCCATCACGACCGCATTCTGGACGTCGCCAACGGAAAGCCCGTAGCGGCCGAGTGCGATCCGGTCCGGCACGATGTCGAGAAAATAGCCGCCGATGACGCGCTCGGCATAGGCACTGCTCGTGCCCGGGACGGCCTTCAGCACCGTCTCGATCTGGCGAGAGATCGCCTCCATCTGGGCGAGATCGGTGCCGAACACCTTGACCCCGATCGGCGTGCGGATGCCGGTCGCGAGCATGTCGATGCGCGCGCGGATGGGCTGCGTCCAGGCGTTGGAGACGCCGGGGAACTGGAGCGCCTTGTCCATCTCCGCCTTGAGGCTGTCGAGCGTGACGCCTTCGCGCCATTCCGCCTTCGGTTTCAGGTTGATGATGGTCTCGAACATCTCGGTCGGGGCCGGATCGGTCGCGGTCTGGGCGCGGCCGGCCTTGCCGTAGACCGAGGCGACCTCCGGGAAGGAGCGGATGATCTGGTTCTGCGTCTGGAGCAGCTCGGCCGCCTTGGTGACGGAGATGCCCGGCAGGGTCGTGGGCATGTACATCAGCGTGCCCTCGTTCAGCGTCGGCATGAACTCCGAGCCGAGCTGTCGCGCCGGCCAGACGCTGACGCCCAGCAACGCGAGCGCCAGCAGGATGGTCAGCACCCTGGCCCTGAGCACGCCCCCGATCAGCGGCCGGTAGAGCCAGATCAGAACCCTGTTGATCGGGTTCTTGTGCTCCGGGATGATCCGGCCCCGGATGAAGACCACCATCAGCGCCGGCACCAAAGTCACCGACAGGAAGGCGGCCGCCGCCATCGCGAAGGTCTTGGTGTAGGCGAGCGGCCCGAACAGGCGACCCTCCTCCCCCTCCAGCGTGAAGATCGGCAGGAAGGAGACGGTGATCACGAGCAGGCTGAAGAACAGCGCCGGCCCGACCTCGCTTGCCGCCTCGATGATGATCTCGATGCGCGGCTTGCCCGGGGTGCTGCGTTCGAGATGCTTGTGCGCGTTCTCGATCATGACGATGGCGGCGTCGATCATGGCGCCGACCGCGATGGCGATGCCGCCCAGGCTCATGATGTTGGAGCCCAGCCCCAGCGCCTTCATCGCCGCGAACGCGATCAGGATGCCGACGGGCAGCATGATGATCGCGACCAGGGCGCTGCGCAGATGCAGTAGGAAGACGATGCAGACCA
>NZ_LGSZ01000014.1 GCF_001298265.1 Allobosea vaviloviae
GAGGCTGCCACCCATGAAGATTCTGGTGCCCGTGAAGCGGGTTGTCGACTACAACGTGAAGATCCGGGTGAAGGCGGACGGTTCCGGCGTCGAGCTCGCCAACGTCAAGATGTCGATGAACCCCTTCGACGAGATCGCCGTCGAGGAGGCGCTGCGCCTTCGGGAAGCCGGCAAGGCGACCGAGGTGATCGTGGTCTCGATCGGCCCGGCCCAGGCCGCCGAGACGATCCGCACAGGCCTGGCCATGGGCGCCGACCGCGGCATCCTGGTCAAGGTCGATGGCGTCGTCGAGCCGCTCGCCGTCGCCAAGCTCCTGAAGAAGATCGTCGAGCAGGAAAGCCCGGAACTCGTCATCCTCGGCAAGCAGGCCATCGACGACGACTGCAACCAGACCGGCCAGATGCTCGCAGCCCTCCTGGGCTGGCCGCAGGGCACCTTCGCCTCGAAGGTCGCGGTTGGCGACGGCTCGGTCGACGTCACCCGCGAGGTCGATGGCGGCCTGCAGACGGTCACGCTCAAGCTGCCCGCGATCGTCACCACCGATCTCCGGCTGAACGAGCCACGCTACGCTTCGCTGCCCAACATCATGAAGGCCAAGAAAAAGCCGCTCGACGAGACCTCGGCCGAGACACTGGGCGTCGATGTCGCGCCCCGTCTCAAGGTGCTCAAGACCGTCGAACCCGCCGGCCGCTCGGCCGGCGTCAAGGTCGGCTCGGTCGCCGAACTCGTCTCGAAGCTCAAGAACGAAGCGGGAGTGCTGTGATGGCCACGCTGCTGATTGCAGAACACGACAACGCCGCGATCAAGGACGCCACCAACAAGGCGCTGACCGCGGCCAAGGCGCTGGGCGCGCCCGTCCACATCCTGGTTGCCGGCGAAGGCGCCAAGGCCGCGGCCGATGCGGCCGCCAAGCTCGACGGCGTCGAGAAGGTGCTGCTGGCCGATGCCGCTTCCTATGGCCACAACCTCGCCGAGCCGCTGGCGGCGCTGATCGTCAAGCTCGCCGAGGGTTATGATGCCATCGTCGCGCCCTCGACCACGACCGGCAAGAACGTGCTCCCGCGCGTCGCAGCCCTGCTCGACGTGATGCAGGTCTCGGACGTGATCAAGGTGATCTCGCCCGACACCTTCGAGCGCCCGGTCTATGCCGGCAACGCCATCCAGACCGTCCAGACGGCTGAGGCCAAGAAGCTCCTGACCATCCGCACCGCCTCCTTCCAGGCGACCGGCGAAGGCGGCTCGGCCACGGTCGAGACCGTCTCCGGCAGCGAAGATCCCGGCCTGTCAAGCTTCAAGGGCGAGGAAGTCGCCAAATCCGACCGTCCGGAGCTGGCCTCGGCCAAGATCATCATCTCGGGCGGCCGCGCTCTGGCGTCCTCGGAGAACTTCACCAAGGTCATCGAGCCCGTCGCAGACCGGCTGGGCGCGGCCATGGGCGCCTCGCGCGCGGCGGTCGATGCCGGCTACGCTCCCAATGACTGGCAGGTCGGCCAGACCGGCAAGGTTGTGGCGCCGGACCTCTACATCGCCGTGGGCATCTCGGGCGCGATCCAGCATCTCGCCGGCATGAAGGATTCGAAGGTCATCGTTGCGATCAACAAGGACGAGGAGGCGCCGATCTTCCAGGTCGCCGATTACGGCCTCGTCGGCGACCTCTTCACCATCCTGCCCGAGCT
>NZ_LGSZ01000076.1 GCF_001298265.1 Allobosea vaviloviae
TCGCCGCGCGCCTGCTGCACCATGGCTAGGCCCTGCATACGCAGGACCTCGTTCTGGAGGATGGCCTGCTCGGCCTGGATTCGGGCCGACAGATCGAGCACGTTCTTGGCGTCTTTGGCTGTGGTTATCTTCTGACGCAGTTCCTCCAGCTCATCGATCCGCTTTGAGGCCGTGTCGTAGACGCTCTGGCCAATAGAATGCTTCGCGCCGGTCTGGCGCGCGATGCGGTCGAGCTCAGTGCGATAGAACGAATTCGCGTCCCCGCCCTGATAGGCTCGGTTCTGATCAAGATAGCGATCGATCACGCCGGTCAGCGATCCGGTCCCGGTCCCCGAAACCAGCTTTTCGATCTCGCCGAACTCCTTCGGAAGATGTTGCCGGAACTCCTCGCTGTTCAGGAGCGAGGCGACGTCGTTGACGTCGGTCAGCTTGTTGAAGCTCTCGTAGAGCTGCTTCGCCTGGGTGAGCTGCGCCTCCATCGTCTTGATCTGCTCGGTGAGCTTGCCGATCTGCTCGACATGTTTTGCGATCGCGCCGGCGTCGAAGACCGGGACGCCTTGCTGGGCGAAGCCTCGCGCCGGCACTCCAGCCAGCGCTGCCGTGATCAGGAGGTGGCTCGCTCTCATCGGTCGATCCTTCTTTCGGCATGGAAGCGGGGCAGGAACGCTGCCGGGTCATCGCCAACCTCCGCGCGGATGCGGTCGAGCAGCTCGACGGTCTCGGTGCGGCCCGACAGCACGGCGAGCGCGTCATCGAGCCCGCCGAGGTCGAGCTCGGCGACGATGGACTGGCCGTTCTGCTTGATCAGGAAGCGCCGGCTCTCAGTCGAAAGTTCTTCCTTGATCAGCCGGAATTCGGTTTCGGTGAGGTGGAAGCCATCGACATAGTCGGACCGCGTGCCGCGCGTGTTCGGCATGAAGATTTGCGTTGGGCACTGCTCGACGATGGTGTGGGCGATTGGAGATGCCAGCGCGTCGCGCGGCGACTGCGTGCCAAAGACCATGACGCCGTTTTGCTTGCGGATGGTCTTGAGCTTGTCGTTGGCCAGTGCCCGAAAGGCGTCGTCGCCGAGCGCCTTCCAGAATTCGTCGATGTCGATGATGATGCGGCGGCCGTCGATCAACTGCTCGACGCGATGGAACAGGACCATCATCAGTGGCGTGCGGACCACCGCATGGTCGAGCACATCGGTCATGTCGAAGCCGATGAAGCTGGCGTCCAGCGCGATCGCGTCCTCTTCGGCATCAAGGACCCAGCCGAGAGGCCCGCCATTGCACCAGCGTTCAAGCCGGGCGCCGATGCCCTCGCGATCCTGTTGCCCGAGAAAAGCGCGCAAAGCCGACAGCGAGCGCTCGTGGCGCGGCAGAGCCCGCATCGCCTCGAGACTGGAATCGATCCGCTCCTCGTCGACGACGGATAGCGCTCTGCCCTCGACCGTGACGAGCTTGCGGACGAGCTCGCCGAGGAAGGCGATATTGGCCGGGGTCAGCTCGAGGGCTTTCAAGGGCGCGCATCCGGTAGCCACGCCGTTCTTCAGCGTTAGGTAGGTGCCGCCCGACGCCCGCACGAAAATCTC
>NZ_LGSZ01000055.1 GCF_001298265.1 Allobosea vaviloviae
ACTCGGCGTAGCGCCGATGCGCGCTGGGCATGTGATCGGGATCTGTGCCATGCCGGCGCCCGCCATGACGACGCTGGTGTGCGGCGATGCGCTGACCCCGGTGGAACAGCTCGATCGTCCGGGTCGTGGCGCGGATATCGACCTGCTCGCGGATCAGGCCATGGGGTACCGAGTAGAAGAAGCCGTCGAACTCGACATGATAATCGAGAGAGACCCGCGCCAGGCGCCATTCCGCGAACTGGTAGTCGGCGTCCGGCAGCAGCGCCAGCACAGGCCGCTCGACGGTCTCGAACAGATGCCGGCGGCTGACGCCGAGCCTGCGCATGACGTGGGCGTTGATGCGCTCCACCATGGCGGCGATCGCGGTGTTCGCCTCGGCCAGCGAGAAGAAGGTCTGCCGGCGCAGCCGCCCGAGGATATAGCTTTGCGCGAAGCGCACACCAGCTTCGACCTTCGCCTTGTCGCGGGGCTTGCGCGGGCGGGCCGGCAGAATGCCGACGCCGTAATGAGCGGCCATCATCCCGTAGCTGCGATTGATCTCGGGATCGTAGAACGAGGCTCTCTGGACGCCGGACTTCAGGTTGTCGGGCACGACGAGGCGCGGCACGCCACCGAGGAAGCGGAACATCCGGACATGGGCCTCGATCCAGTCGGCCAGCGTCTGCGTCCAGGTCGCCTCGGCATAGGTGTAGTTCGAGGCGCCCAGCACGGCGACGAAGATCTCGGCGTCGCGCACGACACCGGTGGTCCGATCGACGATCGAGAGCTTCTTGCCGGAGTAGTCGACGAAGACCTTATCGCCGGCGGGGATGATCCTGGCGCATGGTCGGCGACAGGCGCCGTTCGAACTCCCGGAACAGATCGCAGAAGCGGCTGTAGCCATATCCCTCGGGATGAGCGTCGCGGTACTCCTCCCAGAGCACCATCAGGTTGACGCCGGGCCGCTTCAACTCGCAGGCAAGAGAGGCCCAGTCCGGCTCGGTGCGACGGCGGAACCCGCTCTTCACGCCTGCATGGGCGAACAGGCGCTGTTCGAGAACCGCGTCCGTCAGATCGTCGGCCAATGGCCAGGCAAGCCCGGCGGTCGCGGCGCGCTTGAGGTTGTCCTGGATCGTGCTGCGCGCCACGCCAAGCGTGCGTCCGATCCCCCGCGCGCTGACCCCGTCCCGGGCAAGCCGCAGCATCTGTCTTATCTGTCGCATGGTCAGTTCTCTCTTGGCCGGCATCCGGTTCCTCTCGATTGCGAGGGGCCTGATGCCCGGGGGACTGACCCAAACGAAAACGCCAAACTCACCGGAAACCGGCCGGGGATTGATCGGAACCCCGGCGGGCTTCAAATCGGAATGGTAGCCGACATCAGATCGGAACGGTGGCCGGCTTCAAATCGGAATACCCGGCCGGAATGAATCGGAATCCGCAGGTCTATGTCCGCGACGAGCGCCCCCATGCCGGTGATGCAGCGCCCGCCGTCCTCTATCGCTACACCCCGGATCGCAAGGGCATCCGCCCGCAAGGCCATCTCCAGGGCTTTGCGGGATAGCTCTAG
>NZ_LGSZ01000038.1 GCF_001298265.1 Allobosea vaviloviae
TCTTACTGTGTCACAAAATCTGCGATTCATGTAAGGTGAGAGATTCAATCTCGTGGAGAGCGAGCATGGATCTAGGATCGGACGTTGCTGGGAGTGAATCGCGGTTCGCGGCTTTTGTCGAGCGGTTGGCGGGGACCTTGGGCCACGCCGACCGTGTCGCGCCGATGAAAGCCTACTGTACGGGGCTGATGTTGCCCGGGGACCGCAAGAGCGTCGAGCCAATGGCGGCGCGGGTGGATCCGGGGCGGGTTCGGGCTGCCCATCAATCGTTGCACCATTTCGTCGCGAAGGCCGACTGGGCCGATGCCTCGGTGATGGAGACGATGCGTGATCTGGTGCTTCCCGTGCTCACCAAGCGTGAGCCGATCCGCGCCTGGATCGTCGATGACACCGGCTTTCCCAAGAAGGGCAACCATTCGGTCGGCGTGGCCCGGCAGTACTGTGGCCAACTCGGCAAACAGGACAATTGCCAGGTCGCCGTGTCGCTGTCAGTCGCCAACGAGCAGGCGAGCCTTCCCGTGGCCTGGCGCCTCTATCTTCCCGAAGCCTGGGCCGAGGATCCGCTGCGGCGGGCGAAGGCCGGGGTTCCCGACGACATCACGTTCGAGACCAAACCCCAGATCGCCCTCGATCAGATCCGGCAGGCCAAGCAAGCCGGCATCCCGACTGGCGTGGTGTTGGCCGATGCGGGCTACGGCGTCGATACCACCTTCCGGATCGGCCTGCGGGCGATGAACCTCGACTATGTCGTCGGCGTCCAGTCGTCGGCCACTCTGTGGCCCCCTGGACAAGGGCCGTTGCCACCCAAACCCTGGAGCGGAAAAGGCCGACCACCTTCGCTCTATCGTCGCGACCGCGAGCACAAGCCGACCTCAGCCAAGGCCCTCGCCGCATCCCTGTCCGACGAGGCCTGGCAGATGGTCTCGTGGCGCGAGGGCACCAATACGACGCTCACCTCGCGGTTTGCCGCAGTTCGCGTGCGCCCGGCTCATCGCGACTATTGGCTCTCCGAG
This sequence comes from Allobosea vaviloviae, assembly GCF_001298265.1. Classification (GTDB taxonomy): domain Bacteria; phylum Pseudomonadota; class Alphaproteobacteria; order Rhizobiales; family Beijerinckiaceae; genus Allobosea; species Allobosea vaviloviae_B. The sequence continues at coordinate 1,014 of NZ_LGSZ01000038.1, forward strand.
CCCCATCCCGAGGAATGGCTCCTGATCGAGCAGCCAGACGGTGAGGCCGAGCCGACGAAATACTGGCTATCGTCGCTGCCAGGCACGACGCCGGTTCCCAACCTGGTCGCGAACGCCAAGCTGCGATGGCGTATCGAGCGCGACTATCAGGACCTGAAGCAGGAACTCGGCCTCGGCCATTACGAAGGCCGAGGGTGGCGAGGATTCCACCACCACGCCACGCTCTGCATCGCCGCCTACGCCTTCCTGGTCTCAGAGAGGAGTCTGATTCCCCCCTCAGGCCCCCGGATCTCGGCGATCCTACCGGCACCTGCCGTACCCGACGATTACCGACCGCGTGGAACTCCCCATGCGGACCGAGCGGCACGTGGCTGACTCGATCGCTACCATCCGCGTCCGCCTGATCAGAGCCCTGTCCCGCCGTCTCGAACGATGTCCATGCTGCCAGAGAACCGTTCGACAGCTTATGACACAGTAAGA
>NZ_LGSZ01000031.1 GCF_001298265.1 Allobosea vaviloviae
AACTTATCCCCGCCCTCTCCGCCCACCCCATACTCCCCTCGCCCATCACCCAAACGGGGCGGCCATCCGGAGGTATGCTGGAGGTTGGGTGAGGGTCGGCGCCTGCGGGTGGAGTTACGATCCACTCCCGGGAGGCTTCGGGGCACCGCCCTGGGGGTACTACGGCCCCTGTGCGAGGAGCTCGCTGGAACGGTCGGCGGCGACAACGCCGGTGCCGGGTTCGACGCGACAAGGCGATGAGCCGAACTGGCGTCACATGAATCCAAAGGTGCCGTCGGCAACCGACCCGATAAGCGCGGCCCGGAGCCCAAAATCGCCGAAGGCGGAGCGCCACGGGGCGTGCGACGGGTGGCTCAACCCCGCCGCGCCGCGTCCTGGCTCAACGGATGCGGACTGATACCCTAAGCGCCTCGCGGCGCTCCGCCAGCTCCCGTCTTGCAGCCCCTGCCCATCCCCGCCGCGCGCCCGCGCGGGCGGATCGTCAGCGCGCGCCCGGCGCAAACAGCGGCCGGCCGCGCTTTTCCGACAGGAGCCCGCCATGCCGAAGCCTCGCAACCGTTTTGCCGACCTCCCGCCGATCACCGATTTCGAGAGCTGCCAGCGCGTGCGGCCGATGCTGCTGCACCGTGTCGGAGACGCCTTCGAGGTCTGGCGCTCCTGCGAGGACAAGAGCTGCCGGCGTGCGAAGAGCTGCCGGCGCGGCGACGGGACCTGCCTCTTCGCCTTCATGGCGGCGCAGCCGGATGCGGCCCGGCGGCTGTTGTTCTATACGGTGAAAAACCGCATCGCCGGCCTCTCGCCCGACGAGGCTTGGGCGCAAGCGCAGGCCCGCGTCGCCGACGAGATCGCGCGGTACGGCGGCTGAGGGATGGGGAGTGCAGCGTCGGACTGGCGCTTTCCCCTCGCCGTCATCCCGGACCTGCCGCGTCAGCGGCGCCGATCCGGGATCCATTCCGGACCCTCTCAGAGCCAGCGTTCCGGAATGGATCCCGGGTCTCCGCTTCGCTTCGCCCGGTATGACCGCGTCGAGGGAGCGGATACAGCCACGGCCGCCGTCCCTGCGCCGCGGCGTCGCAGGCTCGCGTCATGGTTACGTCCCGTTAACCCGTTCTTTCCACCCTGCCCGCTTCGGACGAAAGGAGACGACATGACCGATTTCGCGCCCCGCGCCGCCTGCGCGCTCGCCCTTCTGGCCGCTGCGCCCGCACACGCCGCGCCGGCGACGCCGCTCGGCAGCTTCGGCAGCTGGAATGCCGCCGCCTATGGCACGGGCGACGACCGCCGCTGCTACATCCTCGCCACGCCGGCCTCGGCGGAACCCTCGACGCTGCGCCATGGCGACGTGCATTTCTTCGTCCGGAGCAGCGACGGGGCGCAGCGCACGGAATCGAGCCTGCAGGCCGGCTATGACTTTGCCGATGGCTCCGAGATCACCGTGACGATCGGCGAGGAGCGCTTCCGCATGGTGACGCAGGGCAGCAATGCCTGGCTGCGCCGCATCGAGCGCGAGCCGGAGCTGCTCGCGGCCATGCGGGCCGGGCGCGTGATGGAGCTGGAGGCGCAGTCGCGCCGCGGCAACCAGACCAGCTACTCCTTCCCGCTCGACGGCGTCACCGCCGCCTCCAGGCTGCTCGCCCGCTGCGACTGAGCGGGCGACGCCGACGCGGACCGTCCTGCCTCAGGCGACGCCGTAGGTCTTGAACCAGGCCAGCATCTTGCCCCAGCCCTCCTCGGCCTGCGCCTTGCGATAGCTCGGACGGTAATCGGCGTGGAAGCCGTGCGGCGTGTCGGGATAGATCGTGATCTCGACCGTCTTGCCGGCGGCCTTGGCGGCGGCGACCTGCTTCTCGACATCGGCGACCGGGATGCCGGTGTCGGCGGCGCCATAGAGTCCGAGAACCGGGGCCTTGAGCTCGCCGACGATCTCGGATGCGGTCTTCGGCTGAACCGCGGTCTTGTTGCCGCCGAGCGGGCCGTACCAGGCGACGCCGGCCTTCACCGCCGGGTTGTGCGCGACATACAGCCAGACACCGCGCCCGCCGCGGCAGAAGCCGGTGACGCCGAGCTTGCTCGCATCGCCCTTCGAACTGGCGACCGCCCATTTCGCGGCGGCGTCGAGATCGGCCAGCATCTCGGCGTCCGGCTTCTTGGCGATGACCTCGCGCACGATCGCCTGCACGTCGGTCATCTTGGTCAGATCGCCCTGGCGGGCATAGAGCTCGGGCGCGACCGCGCAATAGCCGGCCTTGGCGAGGCGCCGGCAGATGTCCTTGATGTATTCATGGACGCCGAAGATCTCCTCGTTGACGAGGATGATCGGGAAAGGGCCGGCCCCGGCCGGCATGGCGCGATAGCCCGGCATCATGCCATCAGTGGTCGGGATCTGGACCTCGCCGGCCTCGAGCCCGGCGCTGTCGGTGGTGATCGTCTGGCCGACCACGACCGTGGTCGCCATGGTGAAGCCGGAGACGAGGCCGGTCATGACGAAGCCGCGGCGCGAGAACGGCTCCTTCACCAGCCCGTCGAGACCTTCCAGGAGGGGCTTTGCGGCGGCAAGGGTCGAGACGGACATGGCGGGCTCCTTGGATGCGATGGCGAGGCCGGGAGAGTGCTGCGGCAGCGATCCTCCGGCAAGCGCCGAGCCGGCCGCGTGAGTCACAGAGGCGTGAGCGGACTTGGGCAGGCGCACGAATCGCTGCATCCCGCCCCGGCAGGCGGTGGATCTGCGGATATGGTGAACGCGTCGCCAACGCACTGCGGCGCCGCCGGATGGCGTGCGGAGCGCCGCGATCGCGTCCGGCAGGCGCTCGAAACAGCCCATCGCGGTGGCAGGGACGCACTCATTTCGCACCCGCAGCATAAATTGCCCAAGCAAAGGGCAGAGTCCGTCCGAATCTTACTGATCCGTTAACCGCCCAGCGCGGGCGATCCCGCAAAAATGAAGGATTTGAGAATAGTTCATGCGCTGATCGCATAACGGAGCTGACAAATGGTCTCTGTTTGAGCAGCAGTGGCTCACTTATATGCAGCGCACAACGAATTCGTCGCTGTGGGCACCGACCCGCTCCGGAAACCTAGTAGGACCCTCGTTATGTTCGTCACCATGATCGCCGCCAAGATCCGCTCCTATCTGCGCTATCGCGAGACCGTTCGCGAGCTCTCCCGCCTGACCGACCGCGAGCTCGACGATCTCGGCCTGTCGCGCTCGGAAATCGCCTTCGTCGCGCGCACCCACGCCGCCGTCTGAAGGCGTCGCGCTCCGCTCAGGCGGAGCCGACCACGTGTAGTGTCTCCCGGCTTCGCGGCCCTCCCCCGCGAAAATCGGTCGAAGAGCGAATGCCCGCCCCCCGGCGGGCATTTTGCGTTTCGAAAGCTCGCACGCCCTTGACGGAACCGGCGGCTGCGGACACATCCCGGGCATGGAACCCATTCACATCATCGGCGGCGGACTCGCCGGCTCCGAAGCCGCCTGGCAGGTCGCACAGGCCGGCGTACCGGTCGTGCTGCACGAGATGCGCCCCGTTCGCGCGACCGAAGCGCACCAGACCGAGGGCCTGGCCGAGCTGGTCTGTTCGAACTCCTTCCGCTCCGACGATTCGCTCAGCAGTGCGGTCGGCCAGCTGCATTGGGAGATGCGGCGGCTGGGCTCGCTGATCATGGCGACCGGCGACGCGCATCAGGTCCCGGCCGGCGGCGCGCTGGCGGTCGACCGCGAAGGCTTCTCGCAAGGCGTCACCGCCGCGCTCGCGGCCCATCCGCTGGTGACCATCGACCGCGCCGAGATCGCGGGCCTGCCTCCGGCGGAGTGGGACAAGGTCATCGTCGCGACCGGCCCCCTCACCTCGCCCGCGCTTGCCGCCGGCATCCAGTCCCTGACCGGCGAGGACGCTCTCGCCTTTTTCGACGCCATCGCGCCGATCGTCCATGTCGATTCGGTCGACATGGACCAGGCCTGGTTCCAGTCGCGCTACGACAAGGTCGGCCCGGGCGGCACGGGGGCCGACTACATCAACTGCCCGCTCGACCGCGACCAGTACGAGGCCTTCATCGACGCGCTGCTGGCGGCCGAGAAGACCGAGTTCAAGGAATGGGAAGGCACGCCCTATTTCGACGGCTGCCTGCCGATAGAGGTCATGGCCGAACGCGGCCGCGAGACGCTGCGCTGGGGGCCGATGAAGCCGGTCGGGCTGACCAACAAGCATAATCCCACGGTGAAGGCCTATGCGATCGTCCAGCTCCGGCAGGACAATGCGCTGGGCACGCTGTTCAACATGACCGGCTTCCAGACCAAGCTGAAATACGGCGAACAGGCCGCGATCTTCCGGATGATTCCGGGCCTCCAGAACGCCGAATTCGCCCGGCTCGGCGGCATCCACCGCAACACCTACCTGAACTCGCCAAAGCTGCTCGACGACCGCCTGCGGCTCAAGGCCGATCCGCGCCTGCGCTTCGCCGGCCAGATCACCGGCTGCGAGGGTTATGTCGAAAGCGCCGCGATCGGTCTGCTCGCGGGCCGCATGGCGGCAGCGGAACGGCTTGGGCATGAACTGGAGCTTCCGCCGGCGACGACGGCGCTGGGTGCGCTGGTCAACCACATCACCGGCGGCCACATCGTCACCATCGATGAGGGTCCGCGCTCCTTCCAGCCGATGAACATTAATTTCGGCCTGTTCCCGCATATCGAGGGCCAGCAGACCCATGGCCCCGACGGCAAGAAGCTGAAAGGCCCCGCCAAGAGCGTCGCCCGCAAGCACGCGCTCACCGCAAGGGCGAAGGTCGAGATGGAATCCTGGGCCGGCGGTCAACCGGCGCAGGCGGCGGAATAGCAGACAGTCGTCATGCTCGGGCGCAGACCCGAACATCGCCAGCCAGAGAGTCTCGGGTCTGCGCTGCGCTCCACCCGAGAATGACGCGGCGGCTCACCTTGCAGCCCGAGCCGCCCGCCAGATCAGCCACTGCCGCTGCCAGGCCGGCAGCGTGATGATGGTGCGGTAGGGGTCATAGCCGCCGCGCTCCATCCGCTTCAGATAGGGCTCGACCAGCGCGGAGGGCAGGAAGGCCGGCATCACTGCGCTGGGAACCGTGCCGCGCAGGTCGCGCAGCTTCTTCAGATGGGCGCGCGCGATCTCGCGCAACTCCTTCAGCGAATACATCACGCCAGGCCCGCCGCGCCCTCGCACGATGTCGTCGCGGGTGACCCCGTTGCGGCCGAGGATGTCGGCGGGCAGATAGACCTGCCCCTCGGCGGCATGCCAGGGGAAGGCGCGCATCAGCCCGGTCAGTGCGTAGGCGACGCCGGCATAGCCCGCCGCGGCAGCGCCACCGGGATCGCGGCCATTCGCGAGAATGATCGAGGCGAGCCGGATCAGCGCGCTCGATGTCTCCCCGGCATAGCCCTCCAGATCCCGCAGCGACGGCATCGGATCGTCATAGAGATCGAAGACGCGGGCCTCGATCAGCCCGGTCAGCGGCGCGATCGGCAGGCGGTAGCGCGCGACCGCGTCGAGCAGCGCCGCCGCGACCGGATGCGCCTGCCCATCGCCGTTCGCCTCGCCCTCGAGCAGGTCCCGCCACCATTGCAGCCGGACCTCGCCCGGCAGGGGCTCGCTGACGAGGCCGCGCACACGCGCAATCTCGTGGCTGAAGGCATACAACGCAAACAGGGCCGGCCGCTGCGATTCGGGCGCGTAGAGGCAGGCTATGTAGCGGTCGTGATCATGCTGCCGCACCAGCGCCGCGCAATGCGCATAGGCCTGCGGCAACGCGGAGGGCGTCGTCTCGCTGCGGCGGTCGGTCTCGGTTGTCTGCGGCATCATCCTGCCTCGATCCGGAGGCTGCATCCCTGGCGACGATCGCGGCAGTGTAGGACGAGCCGGCGGCAGATGGCTACGCCTCAAGAACATGGCAGGCGCGATTTGCCGAAGCGAGCCGACCGGCAGCCTGCGTGGCACTGGTATTGGCGTCTGGCCATGGACAGGAAGGCTTTCCGACCGCGCGGCGTCTTCGGACAGCGAATGCGGTCCGGCGCGAAAGCTTAGCATCATCGGCGCTGGCAATATGGTATTAAAGCACCGGCCAACGGGACGACGATGACGTCGTACAGATTCATGAGGATGCTTTGACCGACGACGACCGCAAGCCTCCCATCCGGCGTCCCTCCTACGGGCCGGTCAGACGCATGTTGAAGCTGATCGTCGAGATCGATTCATCGCGCTTTCTGGGCAACCGTCTCGGCGCAGCCGTGTTGCTCGTCGGCGTGCTCGCGGTCTTCGCGGGCGTCGGCTACGGGCTGCCGGCGCTGATATCGCATTATTTTCAGAATTGAGGGGTGGCCGACCGGCGGCGGTTCTGAGGAGGCCAGATGATCCGCAGCCGGCCGGCCGAGCCCTCCGGTTTCCCAGGAGATGCGGCGGACCTGAGCACCCGAGGGGCGTCACGAGACAGCGAAAACATCGCTGCGTCGATGAAGACCCTTGCAGTCGGACAGCCGCGAATCAATCGAATACCATCGATCGACCAGCGCTCATCGATGCTTAACCTTACCGCGTAACCAGTCGATGCTTGCGTACGGGCAACGCTCGGCTTCGTGCGGCCGCCGGCTCAGGCGGCGTTCGCGGCAATGACGCGGTTGCGGCCGCTCGCCTTGGCCCGGTACAGCGCGTCGTCGGCACGCTTCATGATCTCGGCGGGCGAAGCGTCCCCCGCGCGGCGGCTCGAGACGCCGATGGAGACCGTCACGGGAATCGTGCGCGCATTGCCCTGGATCGCGAAGGGATCGGCCTCGACGCGCTCGCGGATGCGTTCGGCCACGGCATAGGCCGCATCGAGCGCGGTGTCGGGAAGCACCACGACGATCTCCTCGCCGCCCATGCGGGCGACGAGATCGATTCCGCGGGTGCAGGCGCGGACCCGGTCGGCGAATTCGCGCAGGACCTCGTCGCCGGCATCGTGCCCCCAGCTGTCGTTGACCGACTTGAAATGGTCGATGTCGAGGACGAGCAAGGCCAGCGACCGCGCCCGCAGCGCGGATTCGTCGAACATCGCCGCCATGCGGGTGTCCATGTAGCGACGATTATGCAGGCCGGTGAGCTGGTCCATGACGGCCATCTCCATCGATGACTGCACGCTGTCGCGCAGCTTCTCGGTGAAGCGCTTGCGGCGCACCTGCGTGCGGACGCGGGCCACCAGCTCGTTGCGGTCGATCGGCCGGATCAGGAAGTCATGCGCGCCGATCTCGAGACCACGCAGGATGCGTGTGCGATCCTCGGCCTCGCCCATCATCAGGACGGAGACGTTGCGGGTGCGTTCCAGCGAGCGAAGCTGGCTGCACAGGCGCAGGCCGTCATAGCCGTTCAGATCGAGGCTCACGACGACGCTGTCGAAATCGCCCTCGACGGCGCGCAAAAGCGCCTGCTGCGGGTCCGGCTCGATCTCGACCTGGTGGAAGGCCGAAAGCGCCGTCTCCAGGCGTTCGCTCACCCGCGGCCGGTCCTCGACGAGCAGGATGCGGCCGTTGAGTCCCGTTTCCATCGCGGCAGCGGCCAGCGGGTCGGCGATGCCGAGCCGGCGCGAGGCCAGCGCGCGGTTGCGCAACTCGTCGGTCATCGATTTCAGCCGGACCAGGCTGCGGACGCGTGCAAACAGCGCAGTGTCGTCGAGCGGCTTGGTCAGGAAGTCGTCGGCGCCGGCGTCGAGTCCCTTCAACCGGTCGCCCGGCTGGTCGAGCGCGGTCACCATCACGACAGGGATATGCGCCGTCGTCGCCTCGCTCTTGAGGCGGCGGCAGACATCGAAGCCGTTCATGCCGGGCATCATCACGTCGAGCAGGACGATGTCGGTCTCTCCGCGCGCGCAGATCTCCAGGGCGTCAGGCCCGTTGAGCGCGCTCTCGACGTCGAAATACTCGGCCGAAAGCTTCGCTTCCAGCAGCTTTACGTTGGTGAGAATGTCGTCGACGACAAGAACGCGCGCTGACATGGGTTTGCTTTCAGAGGCTCAGGCGGTGCCGGCATAGGCGCGGACGGTCTCCAGAAACTTCGCGACCGAGATCGGCTTCGAAAGATAGGCCTCGCAGCCGCCCTCCCGGATACGCTCCTCGTCGCCCTTCATCGCGAAGGCCGTCACCGCGATGACGGGGATCGATTTCAGGGTGTCGTCCTCTTTGATCCATTTGGTGACCTCGAGTCCCGAAACCTCCGGCAACTGGATGTCCATCAGGATCAGGTCCGGATGATGCGCGCGCGCCAGTTCGATCGCCTCGATGCCGTCGGCTGTCTTCAGCGTGGCGTAGCCATGCGCTTCGAGGAGGTCGTTGAAGAGCTTCATGTTGAGCTCGTTGTCCTCGACGATCAGAACCGTCTTCATGATGCCGCCCTTCATTTGCGCCACGAACACGCCGGACCGATCCGGATTGTCCAAGCTGGCGGCCTCGTTCATGGATGCTCTAACATGCGAGCCGTTGACGAAACGCAAACCTGATACGCGACTCGCCCGATATGCAAACGATGGAGCACCCGACCGCCATGGCCCGACCGTCCAGCATGGAGGATGCCGAAACATTGGCCTTGCGCGCGCTGGGCTTCCTGGCAGCCGAAGCGGAGCGGCTTGAGCCGTTCCTGGCGACGACCGGGCTCGGCCCCGCGACGCTGCGCGCTGCCGCGAGCGACCCGGGCTTTCTCGCCGCCGTTCTCGACCATATCAGCGGCAGCGATTCGCTCCTGCTGGAGTTTGCCGGAAATCTGGGCGTGAGTCCGGAGGCGGTGGCGCAGGCGCGCGAGCGGCTGAGCGGGCCGCGTCCGGGCGAGTCGTCTTGAACACTCGCGACCTGGCGGCGGCTCCGTCCGCAGCCATCAGGCGGGTCTTGTGCCGCGACTGCCTGAGCGATCATGACGGCAGCGCCGCCGAGCCACGGCGCTGTCCTGCCTGCGGCTCGCCCCGTCTGCTGCGCCACCCCGAGCGCGACAGCCTGAGCCTGGCCCATATCGACTGCGACGCCTTCTATGCGGCGATCGAGAAGCGCGACGATCCCTCCCTGATGGACAAGCCGGTGATCATCGGCGGCGGCAAGCGCGGCGTGGTCTCGACCGCCTGCTACATCGCCCGGACCTATGGCGTGCGCTCGGCCATGCCGATGTTCAAGGCGCTGAAGGCCTGTCCGCAGGCGGTCGTCGTCAAGCCCGACATGGCGAAATATGTCGCGGTCGGCCGGCAGGTGCGCCGGCTGATGCAGGAGCTGACGCCATTGGTCGAACCGATCTCGATCGACGAGGCCTTCCTCGATCTCGCGGGGACGGAACTGCTGCACCATGCCAGCCCGGCCGTCACCCTGGCGCGCTTCGCCAGGCGCATCGAGGCGGAAATCGGCATCAGCGTCTCGGTCGGGCTGTCCTATGCCAAGTTCCTGGCCAAGGTCGCCTCCGACATGGACAAGCCGCGCGGCTTCTCCTTCATCGGCCGGGCGGAGGCCGTGTCCTTTCTGGCGGGAAAGCCGGTCAGCATCATCCCGGGCATCGGCCAGGCCAGCGCAGCAAAACTTGCGGAAGCCGGCTTCCGCCTGATCGGCGATCTGCGCGATGCCCCGGTCGACAAGCTGTTCCGCTTGGCCGGCAAGGACGGCCCGCGCCTGAAGAACCTCGCCAACGGAATCGATGCGCGACGTGTCACGCCGGACCGCGAGACCAAGAGCGTGTCCAGCGAAACCACGCTCGATGTCGATCTCTCGCGCTTCGACGACCTCGAGCCCGTGCTCTGGCGGCTCTGCGAGAAGACCTCGAAACGATTGAAACACCAGGAGCTTGCGGGGCGAACCATCACGCTGAAACTGAAGACGGCGGATTTCCATTCGATCACCCGCGCCAGCCGCCTGCCGGAACCGACGCAGCTCGCCGCCAGGCTGTTTTCAGCCGGGCGCGACTTGCTCAAGCGCGAATGCACCGGGGCGCGCTATCGGCTGATCGGCATCGGCGCGAGCGACCTCACCGGCCCCGAAGACGCCGACCATGGCGACCTCGCCGATGTCGCGACGCCCCGGCTCAAGGCGATGGAGGGGGCGCTCGACAGCTTGCGCGCCCGCTTCGGCGATGCCGCGATCGGCAAGGGCCTGAGCCTGCGCTTGCCCGAGCGCACAGGCAGCCGCTCGGCTACTTCGCGCACTCCGCCTGCGGCAGAAGATCCAGACGCGTGAGCGTGCCGCGCAGGGCGAAGCTGCCGTAATCGAGCCTGACGGCGCCAGTGACGCCGTTCTCGTAGAGCTCGAAGGAGATCGTGTAGGACGGCGTCGATTCGCCCGATCCGACCTTGAAATAGGACATCGTCACCGGCCAGCGCGCGAGATTGTCGAATTCGGGCCGCTGCAGCGGCGCCTCGGCCGGTTTGGCCTCGACCTTCCGGCCGATCACGGAGAGCGTCTCGTAGAGATCCTTGCCGCCGTTGGCGCCGTCATAGAGCCTGACGTTCAACGTGCTCTGGCCGGCCCGGGCGGCCTGGATCACCGCCTTCATCTGGGCGTTGGGAAACAGCGCCGCGAGCGGTTCGCGATGGGTCTCGGCCTTGGGCGTGCTCAGCTTGACCTCGTAGCCGTCGCCGCTCCTGCTGGCGAGACCATCGACGGTGTCGGTCGGCGTACCGCTGGCCGAGCTTTCGGTCTTGAAGCGGTAGCTCGCGCCGTCGCCGGCCTCGAAGCTGGTGGTGCGGGCATCGATGGTGCGCGATCCGTTCTCGCCGCTCTGGAGCTGCGTGACCTGCCGGAACGACAGCGCGTAGCCCTCGCAGGCATCGCCCGTGAAATCATAGGCGATGCGGCCGCGGGCCGACTCGACGTTCTTTGCGGCCTTGCCTCCGTCCAGAACCAGATCGTAGACGGCGCGATGCGGCGCGAGCACGACGCGGCCGGAGGATTGCGGCTGCGCCATCGCCGGGCCGCTCGCCGACACCGCCGCCGCGGCGAGGAGCCCCGCAAGGCCCAATCCTGTCACGCCCAGCCCGTTCATGCTCATGACGACCGCCGCTTTCATTTCCTGATGCACATGAATCTAGGTGCAATGCCGCAATGGCGCAAACAAGGCAGGCAGGCAGAGCTGCATGGCGGCTGGACATGCCGTCCGAGCATGGGCCGGCGCTTGCGGCCCGGCCGGGCATCGGCCATGAAAGGCATGCGCTATGGATCCGCTTTCGCGCCTCTGAAAAGCCCCTGACCCAGGTGGAGTTCGCCCTGATGAATGCCGTCGAAGCCAAGCTTGCCGAACTCGGCATCACCCTGCCCACGCCGGCAGCCCCTGTGGCGAACTACGTGCCCTATGTCATCACCGGCAATCTGCTGGTGATCTCCGGCCAGCTCTGCTTCGGGCTCGACGGCAAGCTGTCGGATGCCCACAAGGGCAAGCTCGGCGCCGAAATCTTCAACGAGGCCGGGCTCGAGGCCGCAAAACTCTGCGCGATCAACGTTCTGGCCCAGGCCAAGGCCGCGCTCGGCGGCGACCTCGGCCGGATCACCCGCTGCGTGCGCCTCGGCGGCTTCATCAACGCAGCCCCGCATTTCGCCGCCCTGCCCGCGATCATGAACGGCGCCTCGGACCTGATGGTCGAGGTGCTCGGTGACAGGGGCCGTCACGCCCGCTCGACCATCGGCGTCGCCGAACTCCCGGCCGATGCGGCCGTCGAGGTCGAGGCGATGTTCGAGATCGCCTGATGCGCGACCGGTCCCTGAGCGAACATTCGCAATCCGGGCTGGGCTGGCTGATCGCCCGGCCGATCGCCCATCGTGGCCTGCACGATGCCGCGGCCGGCGTGATCGAGAACAGCATTCCGGCTGCCGAGGCCGCGATCGCCGGCCGCTTCGGCATCGAATGCGACGTCCAGCTCAGCGCCGATGGCGAGGCCATGGTGTTCCATGATTTCGTGCTGGACCGGCTGACGGCGCAGACCGGAAAGGTCGCCTTGCTCAAGGCAGATGCCCTCGCCGCGATCCCGCTGAAGGGCAGCCAGGCCACAATCCCGACCCTGGCGGCCTTCCTCGATGCGATCGGCGGTCGAGTTCCACTGGTGATCGAGATCAAGAGCCGCTTCGACGGCGATCTCGCGCTCACCCGCAGGGCAGCCGAGATCGTTGCAAGCCGCGCAGGCCAGCCGATCGTGTTCAAGTCGTTCGACCCGGACATCGTGATGGCGCTGCGGGAACTCGCGCCAGCGATCCCGCGTGGAATCGTCGCGATGAACGACTATTCGATCTATGAGGATTACGCTCATCTCGACGACGCCAAGAGGCGGGCCATGGCCAATCTGCTGCATTTCGGCGAGAGCCGGCCGGATTTCCTGTCCTGGAAGGTCGCCGACCTCGAAAGCGCCGCGCCCTATCTCTGCCGCAACGCGCTCGGCATGCCGCTGATGACCTGGACGGTGCGGACACCCGCCGATTGCGAGACGGCGGCGCGCCATGCCGACCAGATGGTGTTCGAGGGCTTCACGCCTTGAGCACCGGCGAGGGAGGCGACCTCCGGGTCCGCGTCACGACCTCGCTGAAGACCGTGCCGGCCGGCGCCTGGAACGCCTGCGCCAATCCCGGTGCGCTGAGCGAGGCGCAGGGGAGCACATCTCGCGAGCCTGATTCCGCGCTGCGGGCCGGCGTCGACACAGACAATCCTTTCATCAGCCACGCATTCCTGCGCGCGCTGGAGGAGAGCGGCTGCGTTGGTGGGCGCTCCGGCTGGTCGCCGGCCTATCTCCTCGTCGAGGATGACGCGGGCACGCTGCTCGCCGCCGCACCGAGCTTTCTCAAGAGCCACAGCCAAGGCGAATACGTCTTCGATCACAGCTGGGCCGATGCCTATGAGCGCGCCGGCGGGCGCTATTATCCCAAGCTACAGGTCGCAGCGCCGTTTACGCCCGCGACCGGGCCGCGCCTGCTGGTCGCGGACGGCTCTCGCGCGGACGAGGCGCGGGCTGGGCTGCTCGCTGGTCTGGAGGCGCTGCGCGACCAGGCCGAAGCCTCCTCGGTCCATGTCACCTTCGCGCAGGAGCCCGACATCGCGACGCTGCAAGAAGCGGGTTACCTCGAACGGCACGACCTGCAGTTCCACTGGAGCAACGAAGGCTTCGCGACATACGACGACTTCCTCGCGACGCTCGCCTCACGCAAGCGCAAGGCTCTCAAGCGCGAGCGCCGCGAGGCGCTGTCGGCCGGGATCCAGGTGGAAGTCCTGTCGGGCAGCGACCTGACCGAGGCCGTCTGGGACGATTTCCATTCGTTCTACGAGGATACGGGCGCACGCAAATGGGGGCGGCCCTATCTCAACCGCGCCTTCTTCTCGGCCGTCTCCGCGGCGATGGGCGAGCGCATCGTGCTGGTGATGGCCAGGCGCGCGGGGCGCTATATCGCCGGCGCGATCAACTTCCGTGGCGCCAACACGCTCTACGGCCGCAACTGGGGCTGCGTCGAAGACCACCCCTTCCTGCATTTCGAGCTCTGCTACCATCAGGCGATCGACTACGCGATCGCGCACAAGCTCGCCCGCGTCGAGGCCGGCGCGCAGGGCGAACACAAGCTGGCACGCGGCTACCGGCCGGTGGTGACCCGCTCGCTGCATCATCTTGCCGATCCGGGTCTGAGGCGCGCCGTAGCGCATTACCTCACCGGGGAGCGCCAGCAGATCGCGCAGGCGCAGGACGCGCTCGCTGCCGAAAGCCCCTTCCGCAAGACAGGGGACGCCCATGACTGACGCAGCCGGCCCCGCCTCGTCGGGCGAAGCAGCCACCTTCTGCGGCGATGCGGAACTCGGCTATCTCCGCAGCCGCACCGGCTTTTCTCCCGGTGAGGGACTCAAGCTCGACGAGCCCTATCGCCTCGCCCATCTGCCGCTGGTCGCCCCCGACCATCCCGGCGTGCTCGCGCGGCAGGACGGACGCTCCTACGAGATGGGCCGTCACCCCAGCGTGTTCTCAGCCGTTCTCCCGATCGACGGGGCGGCGCTGGCGGTGTCGCAGACCTTCGTAGCGCTCGACGACGAGATGCGGCGTGCGCCCTTTGCGCGCAAGATCGCCTGGGACATCCTGCCGCAACGGGCGGACCGGCTCCACGCCACATTGTGCGGCACGCTCTCGACCGGGGACGCACCGGCGATCGACGGGGCCGTGTGCGAGGCGCTCGCCCGCATCGGGCCGTTTCAGGTCGAGCTGCGCGGATTGTTTTCGGGCAATGTGAACCGGGGCCGGCTGTATCTGCGGGCCTACCCGCAGGCGCGCGACGGCGCCAATCCCTTCCAGGCGATCCAGTCGGCCTTCGGGCGGCAGCCGGGCGACCTCTATCTCGTCGGGCTCTACAACTTGACCGACGACCTCGATGCCGGGGAGACGCAGGCCCTCGCCGCCTTGATCGCGCGCTGGTGGGAGGTGTCGCTGCTGCGCTTCGAGGCGACGACCCTTTGGGTGCTCGGCTCCCGCGACGACCTCGTGCTCGATGCCGAACTGGCCGAGCTGTTGCCGCTGCACGCCGGGCGACCTGGCGCGCTGCCCATGCAGACGCGCTGATACGGCCTTGACGTGAACCGCCGACGCGCGACAGGCTGGCGCCCGCCTCTCATTCCCTCGCCTGCCCTGGATTTCGCATGACCGCCTATGACGACACCAATGTCTTCGCCAAGATCATGCGCGGTGAATTGCCGTCGCACACCGTCTATGAGGACGCCGAGACGCTGGCGATCATGGACATCATGCCGCGGGCCGACGGCCATGTGCTAGTGATCCCCAAGACGGCCTGCCGCAATCTGCTGGATGCGCCGCCCGATGCGCTCAAGGCGGTCGCCCTCACGACGCAGAAGCTCGCTCGCGCGGTCAAGGCTGCCTTCGATGCCGATGGCGTCACGGTCCAGCAGTTCAACGAGGCAGCCGGCGGGCAGGTCGTGTTCCATCTGCACGTCCATGTCATGCCGCGCCATGACGGCGTAGCGCTGCGGCCCCACACCGGCACCATGGAGAAAATGCATGTGCTGATGGCCAATGCCGACAAGATCAGGGACGCGCTCGACGCCCTCTGATCGCTCAGGTCAGGCGGGCAGCAGCCACCAGGCGCCGCCGATCAGTGTCGCCTCGCCGGCCAGCACGGCGAGCAGCACCCGCCTGCGATCGAACAGCATGACGCCGAGCGTGACCGCAAGCGCAGCAACCCGCAGCCCCAGCGGCACGGCGGCGAGCGCCCCCGGCGGCGCCACGATCAGCTTGGCGACGATCCCCGCGAGCAGCGCGGTGGCGACAGCCCGCACCCATTCCAGCGCCGGCGAGTTGGCATCGAGACGTCGCGAAAAGGCGACCGCGAGCCAGCGCCAGATCTCCGTCGGCAGCACCGCGAAGAGCAGCAGCGCGAGATAGGGCCAAAGCGGCCCGTCGAGCCAGGCGATCGGCTGGGTCACGGCGCGCTCTTCCCGGGCCGCAGAGCGAAGGCGATGCTTCCGGCGATCAGCCCGGCAACGATCAAGTCGAAGCCGCCGCCGATGAAGCGGTCGCAGATCGGCGCGAGCGCGAGGCCGAGCACGATCGCCGCGACATCGCCGCGGTGGCGTAAACCGGCCGAGAGCGAGGCCAGGAAGAAGATCGGCGTCAGGCACATCAGCCCGGCCGCGAAGGGGATCGGCAAGGCGCCGATCAGGTAGTAGCCGAGGAAGGTCCCAAGCGAACTCATCGCCATGCAGGTATTGGCGAAGCCGAGGAAATAGGCCACGCGCTGCGGCGGCGGCACATCCGGCAAGCGGCGAAGCCCCTCCGTCCAGGCCGTCACGGCGACGTAATGGGCCAGCAGAAGCTGCACCCCGACGCCCTGTCCCGGCCGGCGCAGCAGCGGCAGAATCGCGACCGTCATCGGGAGGAAGCGCAAGGAGGCGAAGCCGACGGCGATCGCGATCGCGCTCCAGGCGGCGCCTGCCGCGATCGAGGCGAAGAAGATCACCTGAGAGGGGCCGGCCCAGACCAGCATCGTCGACAAGACCGCGACCTCGACGGGGTAGCCGACATCGCTGGCCAGCGAACCGACGCCGATCAGGCCGAAGCCGACGACCCAGGCCGGCAGCGACAGCGCATCGCGCATGCCGGCGAGCGCCACGCGCCCCCAACCCCAGTCTTCCCCGACTCTCATGAAGCTGTGGCTGCCTGCTCGGCCTCGGTGGCACCCGCCGGAGATCGGAGGGCTATGGCGTTCTTCCTACCGCGCCCGTCCGGTCAAACCGAGACCCGGCGGCGGACGGGCGGCCCTGCACCGGCTGCAAAGCCCTCCGCCTCAGCGCCCGCCCTTGAACAGGATGCCGATCAGCTCGTTGCCGAAATCGATCAGCTCCTTGGGAATTCCCCCGACCGCCTTCACCGCCAGGTAGATGCCGTAGATGAACGCCGGCACCAGGATCCAGCCCAGCACCTCTTCGAACACCTTGCGCCGGCGCCGACGCCGGTCGCGCTTTTCAAACCAGCTCAGCTTCTCCCGACGCGCGGGAGCCCGCTCGGGCGCAGGCTCCGCAGCATGGGCGAGAAGGGTGTCGGTCTTGCGCCTGAAAAACACGCTCTCAAGCCTTCGTCAGCGGAACCTTGGGGACGGTGCGGACCGAGCGCGCCTTGGGCGCCTCGGGGCCCTTGCCGCCGCCATCGGTCTTGCCGGCCTTGCCACCGCCGCGGTTCGGGCTGGCCGGGGAAGGCTTTGCCGCGGAGGTCGCCTTGGCGCGTGGCTTGCGCTCGCGCTTCTCGCCGGCAGCCGCGACATCCTTCTCCGGCTTGGGCTTGACCGGGCCGTCGGGGAATTCGAGGCCCAGCACCTTGATGCCGGTCTCCGATTGCACCACCACGACCTTGACCGCGCCGCCGTTCTTGAGACGCCCGAACAGCACCTCGTCGGCGAGCGGCGTCTTGATCGTCTGCTGGATCAGGCGGGCCATCGGGCGGGCGCCCATCGCCTCGTCATAGCCGTTCTCGACCAGCCATTCGCGGGCCTCGTCCGAGAGCTCGATCGTGACGTTGCGGTCGGCGAGCTGCGCCTCGAGCTGCAGAACGAACTTGTCGACGACGCGGGCGACGACCGACTTCGGCAGATGGCCGAAGGAGATCACGGAATCGAGCCGGTTGCGGAATTCCGGAGCGAACAGCTTGTTGATCGCCTCGGTATCGTCGCCCTCGCGCTTGGTCCGGGTGAAGCCATAGGCGTTGCGCGCCATGTCGGCGGCGCCGGCATTGGTGGTCATGATCAGGATGACGTTCCGGAAATCGACCTGCTTGCCGTTATTGTCGGTCAGCTTGCCGTGGTCCATGACCTGAAGAAGGATGTTGAACAGGTCTGGATGGGCCTTCTCGATCTCGTCGAGCAGCAGCACGCAATGCGGGTGCTGGTCGATCTGGTCGGTCAGCAGGCCGCCCTGGTCGAAGCCGACATAGCCCGGAGGGGCGCCGATCAGCCGCGAAACCGTGTGCCGCTCCATGTATTCCGACATGTCGAAGCGCACTGTCTCCACGCCGAGCGAGGCTGCGAGCTGGCGGGCCACCTCGGTCTTGCCGACGCCGGTGGGACCCGCGAAGAGATAACAGCCGATCGGCTTCTCGCCATCGCGCAGGCCGGCGCGAGCCAGCTTGATCGACGAGGACAGAGCCTCGATCGCCTTTTCCTGGCCGTAGACCGTGCGCTTCAGCGTGGTCTCGAGATTGCGCAGGACCTCTGCGTCGTCCTTCGACACGGTCTTGGCCGGGATGCGCGCCATGGTGGCGATCGCGGCCTCGATCTCCTTCACGCCGATGGTCTTCTTGCGCTTGTTCTCCGCCACCAGCATCTGCGAAGCGCCGGTCTCGTCGATCACGTCGATCGCCTTGTCGGGCAGCTTGCGGTCATGGATGTAGCGCGCCGAAAGCTCCACCGCCGCCTTAATGGCGTCGTTGGTGTAGCGCAGCTTGTGGAACTCCTCGAAATAGGGCTTCAGACCTTTGAGGATCTCGATCGTATCGGGGATCGAGGGCTCGTTGACATCGATCTTCTGGAAACGGCGCACCAGCGCCCGGTCCTTCTCGAAATACTGGCGGTATTCCTTGTAGGTGGTCGAGCCGATGCAGCGCAGGCCGCCCGATGCCAGCGCGGGCTTGAGCAGGTTGGAGGCATCCATCGCCCCGCCCGAGGTCGCGCCGGCTCCGATCACCGTATGGATCTCATCGATGAACATGATCGCCTTGGGGTGCGCCTCGATCTCCTTCATCACCTGCTTGAGGCGTTCCTCGAAATCGCCGCGATAGCGCGTGCCGGCCAGCAGCGTGCCCATGTCCAGAGAGAACACGGTCGCGTCCTCCAGCACCTCGGGCACCTCGCCGCGGATGATCTTGAGCGCCAGGCCCTCGGCAATCGCGGTCTTGCCGACGCCGGGCTCGCCGACGAGCAGCGGGTTGTTCTTCTGCCGACGGCAGAGGATCTGGATGGTGCGCTGGACCTCCGCCTCGCGGCCGATCAGCGGATCGATGCGGCCGTCGCGCGCCTTGCGGTTCAGGTTGACGCAATAGGCGTCGAGCGCGCTCTCCTTCTTCTTCTTGTCCTTGTCGGCGTCGTTGCCCGGATCTGCGGCGCGCGAATCGCGCTGCTGCTCGGGTTCCTCCTCGGCGCCGCGGATCGGGCGAGGCTCGCTGGCGCCCGGTCGCTTGGCAATGCCGTGGCTGATGTAGTTGACCGCGTCGTAGCGGGTCATGTCCTGCTCCTGCAGGAAGTAGGCGGCGTGGCTCTCGCGCTCGGCGAACATCGCGACGAGCACATTGGCGCCGGTCACCTCCTCGCGGCCCGAGGACTGGACATGGATGACGGCGCGCTGGATCACGCGCTGGAAGCCGGCTGTCGGCTTCGAATCGTCGCGCCCATCGGTGACGAGATTGGCCAGCTCCGCGTCGATGTAATCGACGAGATTGCGCCTGAGCGTGTCGAGATCGACGCTGCAGGCGCGCATAACGGCGGCCGCGTCCTGATCATCGACCAATGCCAGCAGCAGATGCTCCAGCGTGGCGTATTCGTGGTGAAGTTCGTTGGCGAGCGCCAGGGCGCGGTGAAGCGCCTGTTCGAGACTGCGCGAGAAACTCGGCACGGATTGCGCTCCTATTCCGATTTCAGATGGGTGAGCGAACTCAAGACTTTACTTCTTCTCCATCACGCATTGGAGCGGATGCATGTGCTTGCGCGCAAGATCCATGACGAGCGTGACCTTCGTCTCGGCGACCTCATATGTGAAAACCCCGCATTCGCCGACGCCGTTCTGATGCACATGCATCATGATCTGCGTGGCCGCGGCGCGATCCTTCTGGAAGAAGCGTTCGAGAACGTGAACGACGAATTCCATCGGGGTGTAGTCGTCGTTCAAAAGCAGGACACGATAGAGATTGGGCTTGCGGGTTCGGGTCCGGGTCAGGACTGCCGTGCCGGCGCCGTCACGGCCGCCATCGCTCGGTGGCGGCCGCCGAGTGGGGCGATCGGCCATTCCCCTCGGTCCGACCACGGCAACCGGCGGCGCCACGGCATCGCGCGTCGCCCCGGTGTGTCCTGCCTGGCTGGTCATGATGCCGTTTGTCCTCAAGATCGGTCCCTGGCGCTTCCCACCCGACATAATGCCTCGCCGATGAATTTACAGACCTCTCCGCTGCTTCGCCAGTCCGTTCGACGCAATGTCGCAGACTATCCGCATCTGCGTTCGGTTTGGCTTGACCCGCCGGGCCTGGCGGACATAAGCCCGGCACCTGACCGCAAAGGGGACGCCGCCCATGACCGCCAACGCCATCGTCTCCGTCGGCGCCGACCTTGCGTCTCCGGTTCGCTTCGGCAACGGCTTGCCGCTCTCCGTGATCGCCGGCCCGTGCCAGATGGAAAGCCGCGAGCACGCGCTCGAAATGGCTTTCGCACTCAAGGAGATCGCCGACCAGCTCGGCATCGGCCTCGTGTTCAAGACTTCCTTCGACAAAGCCAACCGGACCAGTGTGCGGGCCGCGCGCGGCATGGGGCTTGCGGCAGCCCTGCCTGTCTTCGCCGAGATCCGCGAGGCGACCGGGCTACCCGTCCTCACCGACGTGCACGAAGCGAGTCAATGCGCCGCCGTGGCGGAATGCGTCGACGTTCTGCAGATCCCGGCCTATCTCTGCCGCCAGACCGACCTGCTGGTCGCGGCCGCGCTCACGGGCCGTGTCGTGAATGTGAAGAAGGGCCAGTTCCTGGCGCCCTGGGACATGGTCAATGTCGCAGCCAAGATTACCGAGAGCGGCAACCCCAATGTCCTGCTGACCGAGCGGGGCGCCTCCTTCGGCTACAACACCCTGGTCTCCGACATGCGCGCCTTGCCGATCATGGCCCAGACGACCGGCGCCCCGGTGATCTTCGACGCCACGCATTCGGTCCAGCAGCCGGGCGGCAAGGGCTCGTCCTCGGGCGGCGAGCGCGAATTCGTTGCCGTGCTGGCGCGGGCGGCGGTCGCCGTCGGCGTTGCCGGCGTGTTCATCGAGACCCATGAAGACCCCGACAACGCTCCTTGCGACGGCCCCAACATGGTGCCGCTCTCCGCCTTCCCTGCGCTGATCGCAGAGCTGCAAGGCTTTGATCGACTTGCCAAAGCCAAGCCCAGGCCTACGCTGGCTTATGTCTGACACGCCCCCGCTGGCGCCGCCCTCCGCGCCGGCGCCGATGTCCTTGGCTCCGCTGATCCTGATCCTCGGCGCCTGCGGCTTCGCATCGACCTTCACCATGCGGATCATCGATCCGCTGATCCCGACGCTCGCCGGCG
Organism: Allobosea vaviloviae; assembly: GCF_001298265.1. Classification (GTDB taxonomy): domain Bacteria; phylum Pseudomonadota; class Alphaproteobacteria; order Rhizobiales; family Beijerinckiaceae; genus Allobosea; species Allobosea vaviloviae_B. The sequence continues at coordinate 20,751 of NZ_LGSZ01000031.1, forward strand.
AGTTCGGCCGCAGCATCCCCCATATCGTGGCGATGGTGACGGCTTTTTCGCTGTCCTATGCGCTGGGGCAGCCATTTCTGGGGCCCCTCGCCGATGCGATCGGCAAGATCCGCACGATCCTGATCTGCCTGGTGGCCCTGGCCCTGTTTTCCACCGTCGCCGCGCTGTCGATGTCCTTCGAGGTGATGGCCGTGGTCCGCGCGGTCACCGGAATCGCGTCCGGCGGGATCATCCCGATCGCCATGGCGGCGATCGGCGACCGCGCGCCGATGCAGGAGCGCCAGGTTGCGCTGGGGCGCTTCACAGTGCTGATGATCATCGGGCAGATGTCGGGCTCCGCCTGCTCGGGACTCATCGCCACGCATATCGGCTGGCGTGCCGCCTTCCTCTCGGCGGCAGTCATCGCGACGCTGGCCGCGATCCTTGTCGCCGTCGTCTTGAAGCCGCGCCGCAACGTCACGCGCCAGACGCTCAGCGTCGCGGGCGCGCTCGCCAATTACCGGACCGTCTTCTCGAACCCGCGCACCAAGCTGCTCTACGGCCTCGTGATCACTGAGGGCATCCTGTTGTTCGGCATCCCAGCCTATGTCGCCGCGATCCTGTTCGAGCGCTCGGGCGTCGGCCCGGCCCAGGCTGGCCTCGTCATTGCCGGCATGGGTTTCGGCTGCCTGGTCTACGGCCTGTCGACCCGGATTCTCGTGGAGAGGCTGGGGCCGAAACTGATGACCCGAACCGGCGGCGTGATCTGCGCCGCGGGGCTAGCCCTGTTCGCCTTCGACTGGCCTTGGTGGAGCGCGATCCCGCTGTTCGGGCTGCAGGGCTTCGGCTTCTTTCTGCTGCACGGCACCTTCCAGGCGCAGGCGACCGAACTCGCGCCGGGCGCGCGCGGCTCGGCGATGGCGCTGTTCGCCTGCTGCTTCTTCCTCGGCCAGGCGACGGGGCCGCTGGTGATGGGTTTCGCGATGCATGTCCTGGGGACGAGTGCCGCGATCCTGCTGTTCTCGCTCGCCATCGCAGCGTTCGGCTACGCCACCCCGCGCATCATGCCGCTCGCCGGAAGCCGGACCTGACCGGTCCACGCCCGGAACCCTGAAACAGGACCATGTTTCGACGGTTGTCGGAACGGAATCTCAATATCTGTGCGCCAAAGCTTGGTTCTATCGAGCAACCATTCGCAAATTCGCAGACGCGCAACGTACTGCGAGGCCCTTGCGCCAAACGAGATGCCGCGATGAGCCAGTTCATGAGTTCGCTTTGCAAGCTTGCACGCCGGTTCCGCAGGAACGAGTCAGGCGCCACGATCACGATCTTCGCGTTTTCCGCGGTGGGGTTGATTTGCCTGGCGGGCGTCGTCGTCGACTATGGCCGACTGACCAAGGCTCATACCTCCCTGCAGGCGGCCACCGACTCCGCCGCCTTGGCGGCGGCTCGCCTCCCGAGCAAGGACCCGACCGCGATGCGGACGGCAGCGAACAACTTCTTCGTGGCGAACACGGCCGGCATCGACGGCAACAATATTCAGATCACGAATTTCACCTTCGCGTCCACGACCGGGACCGTGACGGTCGAAACCAGCGGCGTGCTCGACACGTCGCTGATGTCGATCGTCGGCTTCAAGACAATGGGCTTCAGCGCCAGGTCGGCCGCCGTCAAGGAAGTCACGGGTACGGTCGAGATGGCGCTCGTCCTCGACAACACCTGGTCGATGTCCGAAAGCGCCGGCAGCAGTGACTCCAAGATCACGGTGCTGAAGGCCGCCGCCAAGAGCCTCGTCGAGACCGTGCTGGCCTCGGGCGGCACGAATGTGAAGATCGGCATCGTGCCCTTCGCCGACTACGTCAATGTCGGCACGGGCAATCGCGGGGCGTCCTGGATTTCGGTGCCGGCTGACTACACCGACGTCAAGACCACCACGACCCCTGCTGTTCCCTACACCTGCACGACGGTCAGCACGAAACAGGTCTGCACCAAAGGCGCGCCCAAGACCTGCACGAGCTATACCGACGGCGTGCCATCAAACTATGACTGCACGCCCCAGACCTGCACGACCCAGCCGGTCACGCCGTACCAGCAGTGCAGCGGCGGCACGCCCGAGAAAACAACGACGAAGACGACGAACTACAAGTGGTACGGCTGCGTCTACACGCGCAACAGCGGCACGACGCTGCTTCTCCCGGACCAGACCCCCACGACGCTCTACAAGGGCTTCGTCGAGACCAGCCAGAGCTGCCTCAGCCCGATCGTGCCGCTGACCAACAACAAGGCGACGCTGACGAGCGCGATCGACGGGCTGGTGATCAATGTCGGCAGCTACAAGCCGTCGACCTATATTCCCGACGGCATGGTCTGGGGTGTCAACATCCTGTCGAACGCGGCTCCCTTCTCGGAAGGCGGCGCCTACGACACCGCCAACAAGCTGCCGCGCAAGGCTCTGGTGCTGATGACCGACGGCGCGAACACCAGGGTTTTCAACACGAACGGCACCCACTCCAACCTGAGCACCACCGCCAAGACCGCCGCGACCCAGGTCACGAAGGTGAACAGCGATACGACGAGCGTCTGCACCGAGGCCAAGGCGAAGAAGATCGAGGTCTTTACCGTGGCCTTTGCCGTGACCGACGTCGCGGCGAAGACGATGCTGCAGGGTTGCGCCACCGACTCGGACCACTATTACGATGCGACCAACGCCGCCGCGCTGGCCGCCGCCTTCCAGTCGATCGGCCAGTCGCTCACCAGCCTGCGCCTGTCGCAGTGATCGCGTCCTGACTTAGCTCTCGCCCGCGAGGCGTTGCCGGTCAGCGCCCGCGATAGGGCGCGACGCCCTGATCGGGCAGCCAGAGGCCCTTGGGCGGCTCCCCGGTCTGCCAGAACACGTCGATCGGGATGCCGCCGCGCGGGTACCAGTAGCCGCCGATCCGGAACCACTCCGGCGCGAGCAGATCGACCAGGCGCTTGCCGATTCCCACCGTGCAGTCCTCGTGGAAGGCACCGTGGTTGCGGAAGGCGCCGAGATAGAGCTTCAGCGACTTCGATTCGACCAGCCACTGACCCGGCAGATAGTCGATCACGAGGATGCCGAAATCGGGCTGTCCGGTGACGGGACAGATCGACGTGAATTCGGGACAGGTGAAACGCGCGAGGTAAGACGTACCCTGGTGCGGATTGGGCACGCGGTCGAGGCGCGCCTCATCCGGTGAGGCCGGCAGCTCGGCATGGTGCCCGAGTTGCAGGGTCGAGGCGTCGATCGACATCGGAGGCTCCTGAGGTTTGCCGCCTTCTAGAGCATAGCGCGAGGTCGTGGGAACCGATTTTCGCAGCCATCTCAGCTCACGGAAACACTGACGCGCCGGCCCGGCAAACGGCACCGGCGCACTCAATGCCGTCAATTCGATTCAAATCGCGCCGCGACCTTAAACAGGATCGGAGCGGTCGCACCGCTAAGACGCTTATCCGGCCGGCAGATGTCACTGCGGCGTCCTGGACAAGCGATCCGCCGACCGATGATCATTGCCGCGATCCTGTTTCTCATCGGCATCCTGATCGGCCTGACCTGCAATTTTCTCGCGATCATCGCGGCGAGCCTGGCGATGACGCTGGTCATGGTCCCACTCTGGCTGGTGCGCGGGGAATTCGGCTTCTTCAGCGTCCTGGTCTGGGTCGGCTATCTCTTCGCGCTCCAGAGCGGCTTCCTCGTCGGCGGCTATGTCCGTACCGAGGACGATCCCTGATCACCAGAACCAGACGGCCCGGCCGGCGAAGGCGCACAGTCCCGCCCACCACGCCAGGGTGACGGCGACCGAGGCGAGGACCACCGCCAGGGACGGGCGGGGGCTGTTGGGCATGATCTGGAACATGGTCGTCTCCCGATGAAACAGTCGGCTCTAAACATCGGGAGAACCGCAAGACGCGGGCCGGACGCTGGCGACAACAAGGCAAACGTCACGGTTTGCGCACGCCCCCCGAAATCGGTCGCCATCATCCGCGGGCGCGGATTGAGGCTTTCCGATCGTCAAGCCGTTGGCTAGAAGCGCGGCTGACGTCCCTTCCCGCCCTGCCACGGAGCTCCCATGACCGCGATCATCGACATCATCGGCCGCCAGATCCTCGATTCGCGCGGCAACCCGACGGTCGAAGTCGACGTGGTGCTGGAAGACGGCTCGATGGGCCGCGCGGCGGTCCCGTCAGGGGCCTCGACAGGTGCGCATGAGGCGGTCGAACTGCGTGACGGCGACAAGAGCCGCTATCTCGGCAAGGGCGTGCTGAAGGCCGTCGAGGTCGTGAACGTCGCGATCGCCGAACAGCTCGTCGCCATGGACGCCGAGGACCAGGTCGCCATCGACCAGGCGATGATCGAACTCGACGGCACGCCCAACAAGAGCAAGCTCGGCGCCAACGCGATCCTCGGCGTCTCGCTCGCCGTGGCCAAGGCGGCCGCCGAAGCGGCCGGCCTGCCGCTCTACCGTTATGTCGGCGGCACGCAGGCGCGCGTCCTGCCCGTGCCGATGATGAACATCGTCAATGGCGGCGCCCATGCCGACAACCCGATCGACTTCCAGGAATTCATGATCATGCCGATCGGCGCCCCCTCCTTCTCGGAGGGGCTGCGGATGGGCTCGGAGATCTTCCATACGCTGAAGAAGAAGCTCCACGACGCCGGCCACAACACCAATGTCGGCGACGAGGGCGGCTTCGCCCCCAACATCAAATCGGCGGAAGCGGCGCTCGACTTCGTCATGTCGGCGATCGAGGCGGCCGGCTACAAGCCCGGCGAGGACATCGCGCTGGCGCTGGACTGCGCCGCGACCGAGTTCTTCAAGGACGGCGCTTACCTCTATGAAGGCGAGCGCAAGAGCCGCGATCCCAAGGCGCAGGCCAAGTATCTCGCCAAGCTCGTCGGCAGCTACCCGATCGTCTCGATCGAGGACGGCATGTCGGAGGACGACTGGGAGGGCTGGAAGGCGCTGACCGATCTCGTCGGCAGCAAGTGCCAGCTCGTCGGCGACGACCTCTTCGTGACCAATGTGACGCGCCTGTCGCGCGGCATCAAGGAGAAGACGGCGAACTCGATCCTGGTGAAGGTCAACCAGATCGGCTCGCTGACCGAGACGCTGGCCGCCGTCGAGATGGCGCAGCGCGCCGGCTACACCGCGGTGATGTCGCATCGCTCGGGCGAGACCGAGGATTCGACCATCGCCGATCTCTCGGTCGCCACCAATTGCGGGCAGATCAAGACCGGCTCGCTCGCGCGCTCGGACCGGACCGCCAAGTACAACCAGCTGCTGCGCATCGAAGAGGAGCTCGGCGCGCAGGCTGTCTATGCCGGCCGGGCCGCGCTGAAGGCGCTGGCCTGACCACTCACAGGCGCGGCAGCAGGTCCGAGGCGCGCGACAGCGTCCAGCTCCCTGCCGCGCCGACGAGGCCTACCGCGCCATAGACCGCGTCGCCGACGCGGGACACCGGCCCGTGGACGTTCACGCCCAGCACGCTGCGCTGCTGCGGCTTTGCCGCTTCTGCAGACGACGGATTGTTCGCCGCCAGATGCGCTGCCACGGGAGCGATCTGAAGCGGCGGCGCTTCGGCCAAGGTCACGCCGCGGTCGGTGGCGGGACGGCGCGGCGGAAGCGCCTGCGCCTGGACGCTCCGGCTGCGCGGCTCGCTGGTGGCGGCGCGCACGGATCGCGCCTGAGGCAAGGCCGCGACCTCGACGACCGGCTGCGTCCATTCCAGCGCCATCGGCATCACGATCGCGGCCGGGCTCAGCAGGCCAGGCAGCTCGGAGGCCCGCAGCGGCGCAGCGTCAGCCGCCGCATCATGATGGCGGTCGCGGATCTTGCCATCCGATGCCACAGGCGAGACCCAGCCCTGCCCCCGGCTCAGCCCGGAATCGCCCTGCTCCGCAGCCGAGCTCGTGAAGGGCAGCGAAATCCCGCCCGGGATCGCGGGGAGCCCCGCAGCCAGCGCCGAAGCTGCGCCCGAGATGGCCGCCTGGTTGCCGACGCCACGCAGGACCCCCGCCGCAGCCGTGAAAACAGAACCCGACATGTCGATCAATCCTCCGTGAATGCAGCGCAGAGAACATGCGTCGACCGGCGCGACAGCGGCCGAAGCAGGGAGCAATTGCGGTGTTTCGTCTCCAATTGTTTCCCGCAGATCGGTTTGGGCATGCTGCGCCCGCGAACACGGCGCGCAGGCGCCATGCAGTTGCCGCGCTAACGCCGCCCCAGCATTCGCGCGATACCGGCGCAATGGATCAGACGGCACCGTTGTCCGAAGTGAACAAGAGCCGCGAGACGCGTCGCTGGCGGCTGGCATTTGCCGGCATGGTCGTGGCCATGCTGATCTTCGGCTCCAATTTCGTCATCAGTCGCCATGCCGTCCTCAACGGCCTGACCTCGCATGATCTTCTCGCCATGCGCTTCGGCGTCGCCGGCCTTTTGTTGCTGCCCGGTTTTCTCGCGCGAGGCCTCACGACATGCGGCGGCGTCGGCTGGGGACGCGGCGTCACGCTCGCCATGATGAGCGGCTTCCCGATGAGCTTCCTGCTGCTGACCGGCGTGACCTATGCGCCGGCTGCGCATGGCGCGACGATCGGGCCGGGGCTGGTCACGGTCATCAGCATCATCGGCAGCGTCGTGATGTTCGGGGCGGTGATCACGCGCCAGCTCGTGCTCGGCATCGCCGGGGTTCTGCTCGGCCTGATCTGCCTCGGCATCGCCGGGACGACCCACACCAATCCGTCGATCCTGTTCGGTGATCTCTGCTTCGTCGGCGTCGGGCTGATCTGGGGCATGTATCCCCTGCTGGTGCAGCTCTGGCGGCTCGATGCGCTGAAGGTGACGAGCGTCGTCGCCGTGCTGTCGATGGCCTACCTGCCGTTCTATGCGCTGTTCTTCTTCCGCGGCTTCGATGTCGCGCCATGGTGGGTCATCGTGCTGCACGGGCTGAACCAGGGCGTGCTTAACGTCGTGCTCGGCCTGTGGCTGTGGAGCCTGGCCGCCCGTGCGCTGGGACCGGCGGTGGCGGGGCGCTTCCCGCCGACGATCCCGGTCATCGGGACGCTCCTGGGCATCCCCGTCCTCGGCGAAATCCCGACCGGGCTTCAGGTCGCCGGCATCGGCTTGATCATCAGCGGGCTGTTCATCGCGTCCTGGCGTCGTTCAGCGCGCGCCCCGGCTTAGCCGCATCAGCGCGAGGTTCCAGCCGACGCTGATGGCGAGCCCCAGCGTCAGCGCCAGAGGTGAGCCGAGCGGCACGGCGTTGAGGTGAACCGAGCCGATGGCCATGCCGAAGCCGATCAGGGGCAGCGCGCTGTTGGCGAGGACGGCGGCCATCGCCGGCCCGCCGATCCGGGGTTGAAGCATGGCGATCATGCTGGTCAGCACCACCGGCAGCGCCGCCAGAACCCCAGACCAGGCCGGGCCGACCTGGGTGCTGAGCGTCGTCACCACGGCGGCGAGTGTCGCCACGAAGCCGGCCCGCATCGGGATCAGATACCAGGGCCTGCTCGGCTGATGTGATGGCCTGGCCCCGCTATAGCGCCGAAAAAGACCGTGCAGGCTGCCATAGACAACGACCGTCGTGACCAGCAGCACGGCAAAGGGCAGCTCCAGAGCCCGCAGCAGCAGCAACGCCGCGAACCAGGCCAACACCGCCGCGCTGAGGCAGAGGACCGTACCGAACCGTTGCGCCAGGGGCACATAGACGAAACAGAGCGCCGCATTGGCGAGATTTGCGCTCATGCTGCCGAGCGCGCCCTGCGCGATGAAGGCCGCGTCGTGGTCGAGCGCGAGGAAGACGTAGACCGGACCGATCGAGATCGGCAGGGTCGCGATCATCGCCGCGATCATCGGACCGCTGCGCTCGGCCAGCAGCGAGCAGCCGACGACGACCGCCGCCGCAGTCGCCATCTTCAAGGCCAGCAGCAGAAACCAGGGGTCGATCACGCCGGCTCGCCGGCGCTGTCGCCTCTGGCCCAGTCGTCCCTGGTCTGCGCCACGAAATTAGCGAGCCGGCCGGCCGCGATCGCCGCGCGAAGCCCTGCCATGAGCTCCTGATAATAGGCCAGGTTGACCCAGGTCAGCAGCATCTTGCCGAGCATCTCCTCGGATTTGACGAGGTGGTGGAGATAGGCGCGCGACCAGCCGTTGGTGGCGGGGCAGGACGAGGCCTCGTCGACTGGGCGCGGATCGTCGGCATGTTTGGCGTTCTTGAGGTTCATCCGCCCGAAGCGGGTGAAGATCTGGCCGTGACGGCCGGCGCGGGTCGGCATCACGCAGTCGAACATGTCGATGCCGCGGCAGACCGCCTGGACGATGTCGTCGGGCGTGCCGACGCCCATCAGGTAGCGCGGCTTCTCGACCGGCAGATGCGGCTCGACTGTCTCGATCATCGCCAACATGACGTCCTGCGGCTCGCCGACGGCCAGCCCGCCGATGGCGTAGCCCTTCAGGTCCATGGCGACGAGTTCGCGCGCGCTCTCGACGCGCAGGGCCGGGACGGAGCCGCCCTGGACGATGCCGAACAGCGCCCTGCCCGCCGGATCGCCGAAAGCCGCCTTGCAGCGTTCCGCCCAGCGCAGCGACAACCGCATCGCCTTCTCGGCGACCTTGTCCTCGCAGGGCAGCGAGACGCACTCGTCGAGCTGCATGACGATGTCGGAGCCGAGCAGGTTCTGAATCTCGACCGAGCGCTCGGGGCTGAGCATGTGCTTGGAGCCGTCGATATGCGACTGGAAGGTGACGCCCTCCTCGGTCAGCTTGCGCAGATTGGCCAGCGACATGACCTGGAAGCCGCCGGAATCGGTCAGGATCGGATGCGGCCAGTTCATGAAGCGGTGCAGCCCGCCGAGCTTCGCGACCCGCTCGGCGCCGGGCCGCAGCATCAGATGGTAGGTGTTGCCGAGCACGACGTCGGCGCCGAGCGCCCTCACCTGCTCGGGATACATGCCCTTGACCGTCGCGGCGGTCCCCACCGGCATGAAGGCGGGAGTCCGGATCACGCCTCGCGGCATGCGGATCTCGCCGGTGCGGGCCGCCCCGTCGCGCGCGTGGAGATGGAAGCTGAAGTCGGTCGCGCCCATGCCGGCGGGAGCTTCGGTCGTGCTGGCGTCAGTTGTCATGGGACTGCGGGTTATCGCAGCCGAGCCCGCGACGGAAGTGCCGCGCACGCGCGTCGCCCGTTCACGGCGCGCGAGCCAGGGCAGCAACGAAGTGCGCCGCCAGAAGCGTGGCTGCCTGCGGCGGGCTGGGGGTGCAGTGCAACCTGATGTCCGCCTTCGGCAAAGGCGGCAGTCCATCGTCAGGCTTCAGCATGCGCAGCGTCGGAGGGCAGGTGCCAGCCTTGACCACGGTGACGGCCAGCCCCTGCGCCGCCACCGCCTCGACCGCACCGAGGCTGTGGCTCACGAAGGCAAGCCGCCAGCGCAACCCGGCGCGATCGAGCTCTGCCGTCGCCCATTGTCTGAACAGGCAGCCCTGCGGATAGAGCGCGACCGGCAGCGGCTGATGCGACAATGCCGAGCGCGTCACGCCGACGGCCCAGACCGCCTGCTCTTGCCGGAGAAACGTTCCGCCGCCCTGCCCTTCCGGATGCATTGCGATGACGAGATCGAAAGCATCGCCCAGACGCTCCGTCATGGTCGAGGTCAAACCCGTCTGCATCTCGACCTGGATCCTGGGATAGATCGCCGCAAAACCCGCCAACAGCGGCGGGATGACGAGCGTGCCGTAATCGTCCATGACACCGAGCCGGACCTGACCCTCCAGGCGATGCTCCGTCAGCCGCGCCACGGCTTCCGAGCTGATCGCCAGGATCTGCCGCGCATAGCCGATCAGCGCCTCGCCGGGAGCGCTGAGCTCGACATTCACCGTGCTGCGGACGAGCAGCTCCGCGCCCAGCCGATCTTCCAGCCGCCTGACCTGCATGCTGACCGCCGACTGGGTGCGGTTGAGCTGCGCGGCGGCGCGCGTGAACGACCGCAAATCAGCGACCGCGACGAAAGCCTGCAGCAGATCGGGATCGAGCCTGGCAACGCTTATCATGGCTATTGATCACTCTTATCCCAGAAATTCCATTCCCTGATTGGTTCGTTATCCCGCAAAACCGGCGCATCGACAATCCGGAGACAGACGATGAGCGAACTTCTCGGCGTTCTGGCGGCGATGCTATCGAGCGCGATCGGCGGCACTTCGATCGCGGCGACACGCTTCGTCGTCGGCTGGACCGACCCCATGACGCTCGGCGCGCTACGCTTCGGCATCGGTTTCCTCGGGCTTCTGCCGCTGGCATTGCTCCAGACCGAAGCCTGGCCCGCCCGTCGCGACTGGCCGCTGGTCGCCGGGCTGGGGGCGCTGTTCTTCGGGGTGTTCCCGATCCTGTTCAACGCCTCGCTGATCTTCACCACGGCGGCGCGAGGCGCCTTGGCGCTTTCGACCCTGCCGCTGCTGACGATGGTCGTCGCCGCGGCGCTTCGGGTCGAGCCGCTGACCTGGCGGAAAACCACCGGCGTCCTGATCGCAATGGCCGGCGTAGCGCTGGCGCTGGCCACCGGCCTGTCCAGCGCACCGGCACGGGCCTGGCGGGGCGATTTGCTGATGATGGCGGCGGCGCTGTGCATGGCGTTCTACAGCGTCTGGTCGAAGCCGCTGATCGCGCGCTCGGGCCCGACCACCTTCACCACCATGGCGATGGCGGTCGGCGCCGTCGGCCTGATCGGCGTATCAGCCGCGACGGGCGGCCTGCAGCGGCTGGCCGACACCGGGCCGGCGCAATGGTTCGCCTTCGGTTATGTCGGGCTGATCGGCAGCGCGCTCGCCTTCTTCCTCTGGTCCTTCGCGCTCGGGCGCACCACGCCGACGCGCGTCGCTGTCTCGGTCACGGTCAACCCGGTCAGCGCGGCCATCACCGGGGCGCTGCTTCTCGGCGAACCGATCGGCTGGCATATCATCGTCGGACTGGCGGCGGTGCTGCTGGGAATCGCCGTCGCGTCGGGCGCGTTGCAAAAAAAGGCCGACGCATCTCGTCCGCCGCAGCCGACCGCCTGACTTGGAAGCGCGGGCTTGCGCGTTGTTCGCACCGAACCTCAGGCGCGCGCGCTGAGCGCCTGTTCGTAGATCTCCGGCTTGAAGCCGACGAGCGTTCGCCGACCGAGATCGAGCACCGGGCGCTTGATCATCGCAGGCTGTGCCAGCATGAGCGCGATCGCCTTGTCAGCGTCGAGGCCCTGCTTGTCGGCATCAGGCAAGGCCCGAAAGGTCGTGCCGGCACGGTTCAGCACCGTCTCCCAGCCATGCTCGGCGACCCATCGCTCCAGCGAGGCGCGGTCGATGCCGCTGGCCTTGTAGTCGTGGAAGGCATGGGCGACGCCATGCGCCTCCAGCCAGGAGCGCGCCTTCTTCATGGTGTCGCAATTCTTAATGCCGTAGATGGTCAACATGCGAATTCCGGTTTTGGAGGATCGGTCGGCTGTCCGGCGTCCACCGAGCTTTCGCGCGGCCTCCCTCCAGGACCGAGGAGACTTTGCATGGCGCTGCTTGAAACCGCAGATAGCACGAGCGGGCGCAGGCGTTCCACCGGCCTGCCGCATCGGCGCTGGAAGGGGCACCCGCATGCGGGCATCGACTTCCCGGACATCAACACCATCGCCGACGATGTGATCCTGGTGCGCAGCGCGGTGTCCGAACTGCTCGGCGTCCTGCGGGAGGATATCGCCATCGTCGCCGGGATCGATCTCGGCGGAGCGGGCCTTGCCGGCGCTGTCGCCGCGCTGCGCGGGGTCGGCTTCATGCATGTCCGCAAGGTCGGCTCGCTGCGCCCCGAGATCGTCCGCAGCGTGGTCTCCAATCATGACATCGGCCACGGACTCGCCTTGTCGAAAGGCATGCGCATCACCGGCCAGCGGATCGCCATCATGGACGACTGCCTGCTGAGCGGAGCGACCGCGCTCGCCGCGGTGCGCCTTCTGCGGGACCTGGGCGCGATCTGCGACCAGGCGCTGTTCGCCTTTGAGCTCGACGGACTCGGCGGCCGGGCGATGCTGGCCCAGGCCGGCGTCAGCGTCCATGCGGCGGCTGTGGTGCCGCCGCAGGACAAGGCGCCCCAGGACAAGGCTTGCGCCTGAGCCCTCAGGGGCGCTTGGGGCTGTCGAGCCCGCGCTGCACGGCCGGCCGCGCCAGGCCACGCTCCAGCCAGGCCGGAACGTTCGTCAGGGCGGCATAGTCGACCAGTTCGCCGGCGCCATAGAAACCGACGAGGTTGCGGACCCAGCCCAGGAGGGCGATGTCGGCGATGGTGTAATCGTCGCCCATGATCCAGTCGCGGTCCGCCAGCCTTGCCTCGAGCACGCCGAGCAGGCGCTTGCTCTCATTGGCGTAGCGATCGCGCGGGCGCTTGTCCTCGTAGTCCTTACCGGCGAATTTGTGGAAGAAGCCGAGCTGACCGAACATCGGCCCGACCGCGGCCATCTGGAACATCACCCACTGGATGGTCTCGTAGCGGGCGGCGGGGTCGGCAGGCAGAAGCTTGCCGGTCTTCTCGGCGAGATAGATCAGGATCGCGCCCGATTCCCACAGGCCGAACGGCTTTCCGCCCGGTCCGTCGGGATCGATGATCGCGGGAATCTTGCCGTTGGGATTGAGCGAGAGGAATTCCGGCCCCCAGGTCTCGTTCTTGCCGATGTCGATGAGATGCGGCTCGTAAGCGAGACCGAGTTCCTCCAGCGCGATCGAAACCTTCACGCCGTTGGGCGTCGGCAGCGAATAGAGCTGGATGATGTCGGTGTTCTTTGCCGGCCAGCGCGCCGTGATCGGAAATGCGGACAGATCTGCCATTGGAAGCTCCAGGAACGCCGCAGGCGCCGAGGAATCGACGCACGGCCCAGGGGCGCGACGATACCCGCCGCGCAGCGCCAGGCCATCTCACGGAAGCGTCAATCGCCCGTCGCCTGGGGCATGCTCGCCGCGCGTTCCCTGCGGGGCGTCAGCGACCGGGAGGCGCCGGCATCATCGCTCTCCTGCGTGTGGAAGGCCGCGATGGCCTGCGCCAGCATCGCCTCGATCGGCGGGCTCGCTTCGTCGCAGACCATCGGCCGAAGGCGCGTCTCGACCAGCGACAGATGGCTGCTCATCGCCTTGACGGCCTTGTTGCGATCGCCGGCCGCCAGCGCCTTGAAGATCAGCCGATGCTCTTCGCAGCCGCAGGCGGAACCGGCCGTCGTCTCGTAGCGCTTCACCAGCATCAAGGTTCGGTTGATGAGTTCGAGCGCCTGTCTCTGGATGAGCGGATTCCCGATCATCTCGGCGAGCAGATAATGGAATTCGGCTGACAGTTTCAGCCAGCTCGGCTGGTCGCCGCGCCGCATCGCATCGGCCTCGGCATCGACATGCTCGCGCAGGCGCAGCTGCTGCGGCTCGGTCAAGTTGTCCGCAAGATGGGCGACCATCCCGCTTTCGAGAATCCGCCTCGCCTCGTAGACGACACGGCCCTCGCGCAGATCGGGCTCGATGGTGAAGGCACCGCGATTCTTCACCACCTCCAGCAGGCGCTCATGCCCGAGCCGGTGCAGCACCTTGCGGATGCGCTCGCGGCTGACGCCGAAAATCTCCGCCAGGCGATGCTCACCCAGTTTCATTCCGCCCGGGAGGCCGCCCGCGATGAGAAACCGAGAGAGGATCGCGTGAATTGCCGCTTCTTTCATGCCAGCCGTCACGACGCCTTTTTCCGATCCGCCAACCAAGCTCGGCGCAGCCTCACGGAGCACCTCGACTGCCGCCATCCTAGCACCAGGGGCGCCGAACATGATGCACATTCACTCATCGATTGTGCACAAAAATCGCGCGATTGCCTGCGTCGCCGCACCCTCGCCTGAGAGGGCATGAAAGCAGCAAACGCAAGCAAGACACTGGTACGACATAGGTTTTCGTCTCCGTCACGGTATCGGCGATCGTTGGCATGGCGGTTGCTGAAGACGTTCGATGCCAGCGCCATCCCGGGCGCGCCGAAGCTGAAAGGCCAGACCATGGATATGCTCTTCAAGGGCCAGCCGACCCGCCGCTCCCTGCTCACGGCCAGTGTCGGCGCGGCCGCCCTGATCGCCGCCCCCTCCGTGCTGCGGGCCCAGACGAAGGAACTCGTCGTCGGCGGCGCCGCCGGGCACAAGCCCTGGGTCGAGCAGATCGTGGTTCCGGCCTTTGAAAAGAAATACAACTGCAAGGTGTTGTTCGAAGGCACGCGCTCGCTCGTCAATCTCGAGAAGATGCAGAAGAACAAGGGCAGTCAGTACATGTCGGTCGTCCAGATGGACGATCCGGTGATGATCCTCGCCGTGAAGGAGGGGCTGCTCGAGCCCCTAACGGTCGCCAAGGCGCCCAACCTCGCCGATCTCCTGCCGGGCTCGACGCATATGGACGCGATGTGGGCGAATTATCTCCAGCCCTGGCTCGGCGTCGCCTACAGCAAGAGCGCGATGAAGACCCCGCCCTCCTCCTGGGCCGAGATGTTCGACCCCAAATACAAGGGCCGCATCGTCATCCCGTCGCTTCAGAACACCGAAGGGCTGCCGTCGCTGTTCGTCGCCGGTTTGCTCGCCGGGGGCACGATGGAGAGCGTCCAGAAGGACACCGATGCCGGCTTCAAGAAGCTCGCCACGCTGAAGCCCAACCTACTGACGATCTACACGCAGCAGCCGCAGGCCTTCAACCTGCTCGAGCAGGGCGAGGCCTGGATGATCGGGCCGGCGATGTCGTCCTATGCGCTCGAGCGCAAGGCGGCGGGCGCGCCGATCGATCTCGTCGCGCCGAAGGAAGGCGTCTTCGCGATGCCGTCGGGCATCGCGGTGATCAAGGGCGCGCCGCAGTCGGACCTCGCCTTCGCCTATGTCAACGAACTGCTCGGCGCGGAGCTGCAAAGCAAGCTTGCCGGCCCGACCTTCTCGCTCGCCACCAACAAGGCCGTGCCAAAGCCCGAGGGCCTGGGCGCCGACGTCAAGATCCACCAGATCGACTGGGCCAACGTCGCCGCCCAGCGCAATGATTGGGTCAAGCGCTGGGACCGCGAGATGGCGATCTGAGTATGGCCAACGGTTTCCTCTCCGTCGCCGGGGCGGCGAAGACGTTCGGCAGCGCGACCGTGCTCGACGGCGTCGATCTCGCGATGAGCCGGGGCGAGTTCGTCTCGCTGCTCGGCCCATCGGGCTGCGGCAAGACCACGCTGCTGCGCATCGTGGCCGGGCTGATGGCGCCCGACCAGGGCAAGGTCGCCCTCGACGGAGAGGACATTACGCGGCGCCCGCCGCATAAGCGCGACGTCAGCGTCGTGTTCCAGAGCTATGCGCTCTTCCCGCATCTGAGCGTCGCCGAGAACGTCGCCTTCGGGCTGAAGGCGCGCGGCGCGCCTCCAGCCGAGATCGCGCCCGCCGTGGCGCGCTTTCTCGATCTCGTGCAGATGGGCGCCTATGCGGACCGCTCGATCAAGGCGCTGTCCGGCGGCCAGCAGCAGCGCGTTGCCGTGGCGCGCGCGCTCGTCGTCGGGCCTAAGCTGCTGCTGCTCGACGAGCCTTTCTCGGCGCTCGATCGCAAATTGCGCGAGACCATGCAGATCGACCTCAAGCGGCTGCTGCGCGATGTCGGGACGACCGCGATCTTCGTCACCCACGATCAGGACGAGGCGTTGACGATGTCGGACCGGATCGCGGTGATGTACAAGGGCCGCATCGAGCAGCTCGACGTGCCCGCCGAAATCTACCGGAAGCCGGCGACCCCCTTTGCGCTCGGCTTCGTCGGGCTCTCGACGCGCCTGCCCGGCACGGTCACGCAGTCTGCGGACGGCATCGTCGTCGTCGATACGGCGGCCGGCGCTTTGCGGGCGCGCGGAAACTTCCTACCGGGCAGCCCCGTCCTGATCGGCGTCAGGCCCGAGCGCATTGTGCTCGACCACAGCCATGCCAACCGGATCGAGGCCCCACTGGCCGACGCCGCCTTCCAGGGCGCGCGCGTGCAACTGCATTTCCATGCGCCCGAAGGCGCACAGATTCTCGTCGAGACGCCTTCCCTGCCGGCCGCCGCCGGCCCCGGCACGCCGCTCAAGATGTCCTGGTCCGTCGAGGACACGCTGCTCTATCCGGCGCCGGAGGCGGCGTGATGAATTCGGCTCGCCGCATCGACCCGGTCATCCTGCTCGCACTGCCCGCCGTGATCTATCTCGCGGTGGTCTATGGCGTGCCGCTGCTCGTCCTGCTCGGGCGCAGCGTCATGGTCGGCGGCCTGCCGTCGCTCGCGCCCTTCGTCGGGTTCCTCTCCGATCCGTTCAGCTGGACGGTGATCTGGAACACGGTCCGCATCGCCGCGCTGGTCACACTGGTCTGCCTTTTCATCGGATATCCGACGGCGCTGGCTCTGGCGCGTGCCGGCGGCGTGGCGCAGGCGCTGATCCTGGTCGCGATCATCCTGCCGCTTTCGGTTGGCGTCGTGGTCAAGGCCTTCGCCTGGCAGATCGTGCTGCGCCGCGACGGCGTGGTCTCGCAACTCATGACGGGGCTGGGGCTCTGGAGCGAACCGCAGCGCCTGCTCTTCACCGAGGCCGGGCTCGTCATCGGCGCGGCGAACGTCTTCGTGCCCTTCATGATCCTGCCGATCTATTCGGTGCTGAAGCTGGTCGATCCGCGGCTGGGCGAAGCGGCTGCGACGCTCGGCGCCTCGCCGCTCTACCGCTTCTTCAAGGTCGCGCTGCCGCTGTCGTTGCCGGGCATCGTCACCGGCGTCGCCTTCGTCTTTTCGATGGCGGCGTCGATGTATGTGATCCCGAACCTGCTGATCGGCGACCGCTTCCAGACGCTGGCGACGATGACGGGGCGATCCTTCCTGTTCATGCGCAACGAACAGCTGGGGTCGACGACCGCCGTCGTGCTGCTCGTGCTCACCGTCGCGGTGGTGGTCGGCAGCGCCGCGCTCTCCAAGCGGCTCGGAGGCGCATCATGACCGGCATCGAACGCATCGCCTCAGGCGTCGTCTGGGCCTTGGCCGCCTTCACCGTGGTCTTCCTGCTGACGCCGCTGGTCGTCACCGTGCTGGTCTCGTTCGGCTCCAGCGCCGTCTTTACGCTGCCGGCGCCGAGCTGGTCGCTGCGCTGGTACCAGGCGCTCGGCCGCTCGCGCGAACTCTGGCCGGTGGTCTTCGCCTCCGTCCGGCTCGCCGCACTGTCGACGGCGGTCGCGCTGGTGCTGGGGACGCTCTGCGCCATCGGATTGCTGCGCAGCCAGTTCAAGGCGCGCGACGCGATCGTCACCTTCCTGGTCTCGCCGCTGATGCTGCCCGGGCTCGTCATCGGCATCGCGATGCTGGAAACCTTCCGTGCGGCCGGTCTGCGCGACGTCTGGGTCAGCCTGATCCTCGCCCATGTCGTGATCACGCTGCCTTATGTCGTGCGGACGGTCTATGCGGCGCTCTCCCTGTTCGACTTCACGCTGATCGATGCGGCGCGCACGCTCGGCCTGCCCTATCCGAAGGCGGTGATGAAGGTGCTCGTGCCGGCGCTGGCGCCGGCCTTCCTGACCTCGGGCATGTTCGCCTTTCTCGCCTCGATGGATAATTATCCGATCTCGATCTTCTTCACCGATGCCTGGACCAAGACCTTGCCCATCCAGATGCTGCAATATGTCGAGGAAAGCCCCGATCCGACGATCGCGGCGATCTCGGCGCTGCTGATCCTGCTCGCAGCCGGCGTGCTCGTCATTGGCGACCGTCTTGTGGGCTTGCGCCGCATGGCCGATCTCTGATGTCGGCTTCCGTGAGCGACCGCGATTTCCGCGGCTATGGCGGCCATCCGCCCGCGATCCGCTGGCCGAACGACGCACGGCTCGCAGTATCGGTTGTGGTCAATGTCGAGGAGGGCGCGGAGCTCTCGATCGGCCAGGGCGACGAGCGCAACGAGAGCGTCTACGAGGTCGTCGAGGAAATCACGGGCGTCCGCGATCTCTGCATGGAATCGCATTTCGAGTACGGCCCGCGCGCCGGCTGGCCGCGTATCCACGCCCTGCTTAAGCGGTATGGCGTGGCGGCGACGCTGAACGCCAATGGCCGGGCGGTCGCTCTCTCGCCCTGGCTCGCGCAGGAGGCGGTGGCGGACGGGCACGAGGTCGCCGCCCATGGCTGGCGCTGGGAGCGTCACGCCCATATGGATGAAGCGCAGGAGCGCGAGGCGATCGCGCGCGCGGTCAAGGCCATCACGGAGGCCACGGGGACTGCGCCCGTCGGCTGGCACACGCGCTCGGCGACGTCGGTCAACACGCGACGGCTGCTGCGCGAGCATGGCGGTTTCCTCTACGACTCCAACGACTACAACGACGACCTTCCCTTTTTCGTCGATGTCGGCGGCGCCGATCATCTCGTCTTGCCCTACGCCTTCGACACCAACGACATGCGCTTCCAGCGCGGCGGCGGCTTCGTCTTCGGCGATGATTTCGCGCGCTACTGCATCGACGCCTTCGACCGGCTTTACGAAGAAGGAGCGGATGCGCCGCGGATGATGTCGGTCGGCCTGCACCTGCGCATCATCGGCCGGCCTGGGCGGATCGGGGGGCTGGAGCGCTTCCTGGCGCATGCGGCGTCCAAGCCCGGCGTTTGGTTCGCCCGGCGCGACGCCATTGCCCGGCACTGGCTGGCGGCGTTGGGGAAGGGTTGACGTCAGCCCCGCTCAACGGTGTGAACTTGAAAGGGCGAAGGAGGGACTAACCTCTCTCGCCGCTCACTTCAAAGGCCTCGAGGATCGGCTGCATGACCCACCGCGACCTCGAAGGCTATGCCGGCGCCTGGCCCGACATCACCTGGCCGAACGGGGCCAGGCTCGCCGTCTCCGTCGTGGTCAATTTCGAGGAAGGCGCGGAGCTCCAGGTCGGCGACGGCGATGCGCGCTCTGAGAGCATGGGCGAGGTCATCAGCGTCGTACCGATGGGCAAACGCGACCAGGGCCAGGAGCAGATCTTCGGCTATGGCATGCGCGCCGGGCTCTGGCGCATGCTGGATGCGCTAGACGAAACCAAAATCCGCGCGACGATCTTCTTCTGCGGCCGTGCGGTGGAGCGCGTCCCGACCTTGGCGCGCGCCGTTGTAGCGCGGGGGCATGAGCCGGCGGTCCATGGCTGGCGCTGGCGCCCGCATGCCGACTATGAAACGGCGGAGGCCGAGGCCGCCGACATCGACCGCTGTGTCGCCACGATTACAGCTGCGACCGGCGTCGCCCCGGTCGGCTTCTTCTGCCGCGGCGGCGAGAGCCCCTGGACGCGCAGGCTGCTTGCCGAGCGTGGCTTCCTCTACACCTCCAACGGCTTCGACGACGACCTGCCCTATTGGGACCGGACGCTGCCGGGACAGCCGCTGCTCGTCGTGCCTTATTCGCTCGACAGCAACGACATGAAGTTCTTCCATCCCAACGGCTTCGTCCGTGCGAGCGAGATGGTGGATTATGTCACCGACGCGCTCGACGTGCTGGAGGCGGAAGCCGCGCGCGGCCTGCCGCGCCTGCTCAATCTCGGCTTTCACCTGCGCATCGTCGGCCGCCCCGCGCGTTTCGCGGCCTTTCGCGATATCCTGAACCTGCTGGCCGCGCGGCGCGACCATATCTGGATCGCGAGCCGTGCCGAGATCGCGCGCGCCTTCATCGCCGCCGTGCCGGAGAGCCCATGACCCGCCTGCTGCTGATCAACCCGAACACCAACGCGGCCACCACCGGCATGATGCGGGCGATCGCCCAGGCGGCGGCGCCGCGCGACACGCTGATCGACGCGATGAGCGCGCCCTATGGCGTGCCGCTGATCACCAACGAGGAAGCGCTGCTGCAGGCGGCCAAGGCCGTGCAGGCGCTGGCAGGCGCTATCGCCTCCGTCCCGCCGGATGGCGTCATCATCTCGGCCTTCGGCGACCCCGGGCTGACAGGATTGCGGCATCGGCTCTCATGCCCGGTCACCGGCATCGCCGAGGCGGGCATGGCAGAGGCCGGCTCCGGCAAGCGGCCCTTTGCCGTGGTGACGACGACGCCCGACCTCGTCGGTTCGATCACCGCGCTGGCGCAGGCCTATGGCCATGGTGCGACGATGCGTGGCGTCGCGCTGACCGACGGCGACGTTCATGCCGTGATGGCCGATCATGAGACACTGGTCGAAGCCCTCGCAAAGGCCTGCCAACATGCGATCGACACCATGGGTGCCGAGGCGATCGTCATCGGCGGCGGCCCTCTGGGACAGGCCGCGCAATCGCTCAACCTGCGCTTCCCGGTCCCGATCATCGCCCCGATTCCGGCCGCCGTGCGGCTGGCGCAGAAGCGCTACATGCGGGGGTTCTAAGCGACTAGCGAGACCTCAGAAGCGCCCGCTCGGCCGGTAGTGCGGCTCGTCACCGAGCCCGTCGAGATAGCCGTCATAGAAACGCCGGACATGCGGCAGCAGCGCCTGCGACAGCGCCATGCGCTCGATTTCGGCCGGCGTTTTCGGCTTCGCCAGCGCCTCGGCCAGCACGGCCAGCACGGTCTCGCGGTCGAGCATGGTGAAACGGCGTTCGCGATAGACCCATTCGCCCCCGACCATGACGCTATGGACCGCCTTGGCCTTGGCGCGCTGCACCAGAACCTCGACGAAGCCCAGTGCCTCGTCCTGATAGGGATAGGTCACCGCCGGCCAGTCGAACATCACGAGATCGGCCGCCATGCCCGGCTCCAGACGGCCGATGCGTCCGGCGAAGGGCGTGGTGCGCGCCCCGCATTCCGTCGCCATGCGCAGCACCTGCGCCGACGAGGGATGCGGCGCATCGATCCCGGGCTCGCGATGGGCGCGCAGCACCAGCCGCATCTCCTGGAGCATGTCGCGGTCATCGTTGATGCCGGCCTCGTCGATGCCGATGGCGACGGGAATGCCGCGGGCGAGGAAGCGGTTCACAGGAGCCATGCCGCTCTTCAGCCGGAAGTTCGACGAGCAGTTGTGGCAGACGCACACGCCGCGCTCGGCGGCGAGCTCGATGTCGGCCTCGCTCATCCAGACGCCATGGCCGATGGTGAAATGCGGGCCGAGCAGGCCCAAGCGATCAAGATGGGCGAGCGCCGAGCCGCCCGTGCGCTTGCGGGCATAGGCCTTCTGGTAGGGCGTCTCGAGCACATGCATGTGGACCGGCAGGCCGGTGCGCCGCTGGAGTTCGCCAGTGGTCTCCAGCGCCTTTTCCGAGAGCCAATGCAGGTTTGCCGGCGCGATCTGGATGCGGATGCGCTCGCCCTCGCCGTGGCGGGTCACGAGCTCGTCGAAGACCGCGACCTGATCGGAGAGCGGCACGGTGAAGCGCTGGAAGAAGGCGCTCGCCGCCGGCCGTAGGTGGTCAGGCAGGCGCGCGACGAAATCCTGGTCCGCCTCGTAGACGAGCCGGTTCTGGTCGCGCAGCGCCATCGAATAGGAGGCACGCATGCCGATGTCGCGATAGGCGGCGATGACCTTTTCCGCCGCCGCGAGGATGTCCTGCGGCGTACCCGGCGCGCGGCTGTGCAGATGCTGCACCGTGGTGACGCCGCTCTCGATCATCTCGAAGGCCGAGAACAGCGTGTCGGCATAGAGATCGACGTCGCGCAGCGCGATGCGGCTGGCGAACCAGAGCTCGAGGGGATGATCGGGCGAGCCGAGTTGAAGCGGCGTCAGGCCGACATGATGGTGCGCATTGACGAAGCCCGGCGTGATCGCGAAGTCACGGCCGCCGATCACGCTGGCGTCGGGGTATCGCGTCTTCAACTCCGCCACGGGGCCGGTCGCGACGATGACCCCCGCCTCGCAGACGACGCCGGCATCGCGCCGGATAATGGGCTCGCCCGCCGCGTCGAAGCCCGTCAGAAGCGTGGAGCCCCAGATGATCTGCGTGGTCATTGCGCTCCCCAAAACCATCATCGCATATCCTCATCCTCATTCCGGGCAAGCGAAGCGCAGACCCGGAATCCATGCCAGAACGCTGGTCCGAAAGGTTCAGGCATGGATTCCGGATCGGCGCCGCTTCGCGGCTTGTCCGGAATGACGTCGCGGTTCCATCGCTATTGGTCCAGCAGCCGCAGCCGCGTCAGCCGGCTCGGGTTGGTCTCCGCCAGCAGGATGTCGCCATTCGCCATACCGAAGATGCCATGCGCGCCGTTCAGGAACGGCCGGCAGCGGCCGAGTTTTTCGCCGGCGGGCCCGATCTTCTGCAGGCTCGGGATCATGTCGGTGACATAGGTATTGCCGTCGGCGTCGCCCCAGATCGCAACCGGCTGGTAAAAATGCGTCCAGCTCGCAAGATGAGCCCCATTATGGTCGAAGACCTGGACGCGGTTATGGGTGCGGTCGACGACGACGACGCGGCCATCCGCATGGGTCCAGATCGCATGCGGCCAGCCGAACTGGCCGTCGCCGCTGCCCTGCGAGCCCCAGCTCTGGATATGCACGCCATAGGCCGAGAAGCGGTGGACGCGGCTCGCAGCATAGCCGTCTGCAATGTAGATGTCGCCCCAGGAGGAGACATGTACGTCGGTGGGATGGTTGAACGGTGCCGCAGGCTCGCCACGCTGCCCGAGCGCGCCGAGCTTCTCGCCCTTCACTGAGCAGATGATGACCTCGTGCATGTCGCGGTCGACGCAGAGGATGCGATCCTGGGCGTCGGTCGTCAGCATGTGCGAATCCGCGATCAGGTCGCCACCCCAGCCGCCGATGTAGTCGCCCTCCGGCGAAAGCTCGATCACGCGCGGATCGTTGGGTTGGGTGAGCGGGTCGTGGCGCAGCATGACGAAGACATGCCCGCGGGAATCGACCGTCACGTCGGTGACGAAGCCCGCATTCTGCGGCCAGGAGCCGAAGGGCCGCTCGACGAGATAGCGCGTGTCGCCGAGGGCGACGATGAGTTCGGGCTTGGGCAAGGGAATCCTCGTTCGATCAAGAATGCGCCATCATCCCGGGCCAGCGAAGCGCAGACCCGGAATCCATCATAGGCAGCACCTTACGATGGATTTCGGATCGGCGCCGCTTTCGCGGCTTGTCAGGAATGACGGCGGAGGTGGGAGAGCCTAGGCGCGTTCTCCCGCAAACGGATGCGTCTTCGCCCAATGCCTGGCGATATCGAGCCGGCCCGTCACCCAGACGCCCTGATGGCCCTGCACATAGTCGAGGAAGCGCGCGAGGCCTGCCGCCCGCGCGGGATGGCCGATCAGGCGCATATGCAGGCCGACCGACATCATCTTGGGCTGCGTAACGCCTTCCGCATAGAGCATGTCGAAGGCGTCCTTGTGCCACTCGAAATAGTCGTTCGAGGTGGAAAAGAAGCCAGAGCCGAACTTGCCGTCATTGTTGACGAGCGAATAGGGCACGACCAGATGCGGCTTGCCGGAGACGGCCTTCCAATACGGCAACTCATCGTCGTAAGCATCTGAATCATAGAGGAAACCGCCCTCCTCTACGACCAGCCTGCGGGTGTTGACGCTGGGCCCGTAGCGGCAATACCAGCCCAGTGGCCGCTCGCCGACGGTTGCCTGGAGCGAGACGATCGCCTTGGCGATGTGCTCGCGCTCCTCCGCCTCGGTCAGGTCGTAGTGCTTGATCCAGCGCCAGCCATGGCAACAGACGTCGAATCCCGAGGCCTTGATCGCGGCAGCGGCTTGCGGATTGCGCTCGATCGCGAGCGCGCAGCCGAACACCGTCAGCGGCAGGCCGCGCTCCTGGAACAGCCGCATCAGCCGCCAGAAACCGACGCGGCTGCCATAGGCGAACATGCCCTCGCCTGCGAGATCGCGCCCCTTGACGCCGGTCGGCAGGCCGTTGGCCTCGGTCAGGCCGAGCTCGGTATAGCCTTCGCCGTCCTGGACCGAAGGCTCGGAGCCTTCCTCGTAATTCATCACGAAATTGATCGCGATGCGGGCGCCACCCGGCCAGTGCGGGTTTGGCGGGTTCGCGCCGTAGCCGATGAGGTCGCGGTCGTAGGGGGTCGTCATCGAAGGTCTCCGTCGCGATGTCTTTCCGGGGCGGACCGAAAGGCCCGAACCCGGAACCCACGACCGGGTGAAGCCGGTCGGATATTCTGATGCCGCACCCCGTCGTGGGTTCCGGGTTCATCGCTGCGCGATGCCCCGGAATGACAGGATTGCCCATCACCCGCTCATGCGCTTGGTCAGCCCGGTCAGGCGGTCCATCACGATCATCAGCACCAGCGTCGCCAGGATCAGCACGCCGGCGATGGCGGCGATGCGGACGTCGAGCGTCGATTCCATCATGCCCCACATCCGGATCGGCAGCATCGAGGTGCGGGCATTGGAGAGGAAGAGCGAGACCGGGACATTGTCCATCGAGGAGATGAAGGCGAGGAAGCAACCCGCGGCGATGCCGGGCGCGATCAGCGGCAAGGTGATGCGGCGAAAGCCATAGAAGCGGCTCGCGCCGAGATTGGCGGAGGCTTCGAGCAGGACGGGATCGAGCTGGGTCAGGCTCGCCAGCGTGGTGCGGAACACGAAGGGCGCGATCACCACGAGGTGGCCGGCGATCAGCAGGTTGAGCGAGGGCCTGATGCCGAGCACCGAAAAGAACATCAGCGCCGCCAGCCCATAGGACAACGTCGGCAGGATCAGCGGCGACAGGAAGCTCGCCTCAAGGAAGCGGGCCGAGGGTCGCGCGACCCGCGTGATCGCCAGCGCCGCCAGCACCGAGAGCACGGCGCCGACCAGCGTGGCGATGCCGGCGACCCAGACGCTGTTCAGGGCGGCGGTATGGATCTGGGCCGAGCGCACCGGATCGAACAGCTCGCCATACCAGCGCAGCGACAGGCCCGGCGGCGGAAACCTCAAGGTCTGCGACGTCGTGAAGGAGGTCGCGATCACGATCAGAACGGGTCCGATCAGGATCAGGACCGCAAGGCCGGCGAGAGCCCCGATGACCCAATTATAGGTGACGTCGCCGAAGGTCGAGCGCTGCATGCTTACCTCTTTCTGTCATTCCGGGGCGCGCCGACAGGCGCGAACCCGGAACCCACGACTGGGTCGATCCTGCATGATTCCCTTTGGCTCGCCCGGTCATGGGTTCCGGGTTCATCGCTGTGCGATGCCCCGGAATGACAAGGGTTTTCGTAGCGCCAGCTCATCTCAACTCGTCCTGGCGAAGCGGCCGAGCCAGCTCAGCGCCATGATGCCGGCCAGCACGGTGAAGAGCAGCGTCAGCGAGGCCACCGCCGCGAAAGGCCAGTTATAGACCACCGTGACCTGCTGGTAGATCAGGGCCGGGAGATAGACCAGGCGCGCGCCGCCGATCACCGATTGCGAGATGAAGGCCGTCGTCGCCGAGGCGAAGACCAGCGTCGCGCCGGCGATCCAGCCCGGCAGGGTCAGCGGCAGGACGACCTTGAAGAAGGTCCGCCATTTCGAGGCGCCGAGCGCGCGCGAGGCGTCGATCAGGTTCTGGTCCATCTGGTTCATGATGGTCAGCAGCGGCAGCAGCATCAGCGGCATCTCGATCTGCGTCAGCGCGATGACGAGGCCGAGTTCGGTCTGAAGCAGGTTGAGCGGCGTCGCGGTGATGCCGAGCCCGATCAGCGTCTGGTTGATGACGCCCTCGCGCGCCAGGATGACGATCCAGGCGAAGGTGCGGATCACGACCGAGGTCAGGAGCGGCATCAGGATGGTGAAGATCAGCACCCGCTGGGCGCGGGGGCTGGCGGCGCGGAACACCAGCGCCAGCGGATAGGCGAGCAGCGTCGTCGCGACGACGGCGAAGACGCCGAGCTTCAGCGTGTCGAGGATGACCTTGAGATAGAAGGCGTCGCCGTAGAACTTCGTCCAGGACTCGAAGCCCAGCCGCGTCTGCTCGGGATCGGCATAGAAGCTGACGCCGAGCAGGATCGCGAAGGGCGCGGCGAAGAAGGCAAGATAGGTCAGGCCGAGAGGCGCCGCGAGGCGCCAGTCGACCTTCTCCCCCGGCACACCGGACGAACCGGTGGCCGCTACAGCCGCGCCAGCCATCGCTCAGCCCTCACCGATCCTGCTCCCTACTTGGTGATCTCCTTGTTGAAGCGTTCTATCCAGGCTGCGCGCTGCGGATTGATCTTGGTCCAGTCGTGCGTGACCATCTTCGAGAGCTCGTCGAGCGAGGTGATGCCGAGCGAGGAATCGAGCTGCGTCTCGGTGTTGATCGGCACCATGTTGAAAGGCGCCTTCTGCAGCGCGTTCTGGATGTCGGGCGAGATCGCGGTGTCGATGTATTTGTAGGCCGCGTCGACATTCTCCGCGCCCTTCACGATGTGCAGCGTGGTCTGGAAGGTGATCGAGCCCGATTCCGGTGCGATATAGGCGATGTCGACGCCGCGACCTTTCAGGATCGCGACCGTGTTGGTGTTGCCGTACATGATGTCGACCTGGCCCTGCTGGAACAGGCCGGGCAGCGCCGCCGGCGTTGCGATGGCGGCGACCTTCGGCACGGCCTCTTTCAGCACCTTGAAGACCGGGTCCATATTCGCCTCCGAACCGCCGAAGGCCTTGGCGATCTCTATCAGCGAGACCGTCCCGAAGGTGGTCTGGAAGCCGGTCAGGCCGAGGCGCTCGACATAAGGCGACTTGAACAGGTCGGCCCAGGTCTTGGGCGGGTTGGGAAATTTCTTGGGGTTGTAGGCGATGCCCACGACCTGAGCGTTGCAGGTCACCGCATGCGAGGTGATCAGGCCCTTGGGCACCTTGTCTGCGTTGGTCAGCTTCTTGATGTCGATCGGCTCGAACAGGCCAGCCTGCATCGCGGCGGCAGCCGGACCGGGATCGAGCACGAAGCAGTCGAAGGGCGGCACGCCGCGCGCGGCACGCACCTTGGCAACCTGGTCCACGGCGAAAAGCGCATCGAAGGCGACATCGACGCCGAAGTTCTTCTTCAGCGCAGGAGCGACGACGTTGCGATAGGCCTCCTCCCAGGTGCCGGGATAGATCGCGGCAGTGAGGCTGCCGGCGGCGCTGGCACGGCCAGGAAGCATGCCGGCCAGGCCCAGCGCGGCGGCGCCGGACATCAGTTCGCGGCGGGTCATGACGGTCATGAAGGGTCTCCGGGTCAGGGGTTGGAAGCGGAAAAAAGAGCCGGGCGCGCGTGGTCGGCGAGGCCGCAATAGGCAGTGCCGGTGCCGCCCAAGGCCATGTCTGCCGACGAAATGCCGGGCCGGCGCGCGATGGCGACCTTGATCGATTCAGCCGAGGCGCTGACGACGTCGTGGATCAGTTCGCCGCCGATCGGCAGGCTGAGCTTGAGCGTGACCGGAATGCGGTCGGGCGCCGGCTCATCGGCGAGCAGCATCTGCTCTGGCCGGACGGAGACGACGACCGGCTGGCCGGGTTCGAAGCGGGCTTTCGAGACGACGCTCCAGACCGCGCCGTTGGCGAGCGCGACGCGATAGCCATCCTCGAAGGCGGCCTCGACCTGGCCGTTCAGGAGATTGCTGGAGCCGATGAAATTGTTGACGAAAAGCGTCGCCGGCTCGTCATAGACCTGCACCGGCGTGCCGAGCTGCTCGATCCTGCCCTGGCTCATCACCGCGATGCGATCGGCGATGGCCATGGCCTCGTCCTGGTCGTGGGTGACCATGATCGCGGTGAGCGCGAACTGGCGCTGCAAACGCTTGATCTCGATTTGCATGTCGAGCCGCAGATTCTTGTCAAGCGCCGCGAACGGCTCGTCGAGCAGGAGGATGCGCGGGCGCATGGCGAGCGCACGCGCCAGCGCCACGCGCTGCTGCTGGCCGCCGGAGAGCTGTTTTGGCTTGCGGTCGGCGAAACGGGCCATCTGAACGGTCGCCAGCATCTCCTCGACGCGCTGGGCCTGGACCTCGCGGCTTTCGCCGCGCGCCGCGAGCCCATAGGCGATGTTCTCCGCCACCGTCATGTGGGGGAACAGCGCGTAATTCTGGAAGACGATGCCGATCTCGCGGCGGTTGGGCGGCAAGGTATCGATCGGCCGGCCGTCGATGGTGACCTTGCCGTTGCCCTGCTGGATGAAGCCCGCGACGATGCGCAGCAGCGTGGTCTTGCCGCAGCCGGAGGGGCCGAGCAGGGCGACCAGCTCGCCGCCCTTGACCTCGAGCGTGACATTGTCCACCGCCAGGCCGCCGCCATAGCTGTGCGTGATGCCGTCCAGCGTCAGCGGCTGGGCGGTCATCGCGGCGGGTGCGGCAAGCGTAGGCATGAGAATGGCGGCGATCCCGGCAGAATTTGTCACCGCAGCTTTCAGCAACTGCCGTGCCAACGCCTGCTGCATGGCCCCGTCGCTGCTGCGCGCCTGACAGTCGCGTTCCCGGCCTGCTATGTCTTGCGGCCCAAGCGCGGTGGCGAAATCGGCATGGCGGATGTCTGGATTCTGCCTGCTTCATCAGCAGCCGCACAAGCATGCGGCAGGATCGATGCCCGCTGCGACGCCGACCGCCCAACCCCTCCCGCCTCCGGACATGCCATGGCTGACACTCTCGAACTTGGGCTCGACACCTTCGGCGACGTCACCTCGGGGGCGGATGGTGCGCTGCTGCCGCATGCTCAGGTGATCCGCAACCTCATCGACGAGGCTGTGCTTGCCGATGAACTCGGTGTCGATTTCATCGGCGTTGGCGAGCATCACCGCGCCGATTTCGCGATCTCGACGCCCGAGACCGTGCTGGCCGCCATCGCGGCGCGGACGAGCCGCATCCGGCTGGGCTCGGCGGTGACGGTGCTGAGCTCCGACGATCCGATTCGGGTGTTCCAGCGCTTCTCGACGGTCGACGCGATCTCGAACGGGCGGGCCGAGGTCATTCTTGGGCGCGGCTCCTTCACCGAATCCTTCCCGCTGTTCGGCTACGATCTCAGCCAGTACGAGACGCTGTTCGCCGAGAAGCTCGATCTCTTCGTCGCGCTGATCAGCCAGAAGGCCGTGACATGGCAGGGCACGATCCGCCCGGCGCTCTCCAACCAGCGCGTCTTCCCGCCGATCGAGACCGGCAGGCTCAAAACCTGGATCGGCGTCGGCGGCAGCCCGGAATCCGTCGTGCGCGCAGCGCGTTACGGCCTGCCCTTGATGCTGGCCATCATCGGCGGCGATCCCGCCCGCTTCACGCCTTACGCCGATCTCTACCGTCGCGCCTTCGCGCAGCTCGGCGAGCCCGTGCAGCCGATCGGCGTGCATTCGCCCGGCCATGTCGGCGAAACTGACGAGCAGGCGCGCGAGGAGATGTTTGCCGACTACAAGCGCATGCGCGACCGCATCGGCGCCGAACGCGGCTGGCCGCCGATGGGCCGGGCCGAGTTCGAGCAGGAGGTCGATCACGGCTCGCTTTATGTCGGCTCGCCCGAAACCGTGGCACGCAAGATCGCGGCAACCGTGCGGACGCTGGGGCTCTCGCGCTTCCAGATGAAATACAGCGCCGGGCCGCTGCCGCACGAGACGATGATGCGCAGCATCACGCTGTATGGCGAGAAGGTCATTCCGCTCGTGCGGGACATGCTCGCCTGAGGCGAGCGGGCGCCGCCCCCTTCCGCAAGCCCTATCCACCCGCTTCTCCCCGCTCTCACAAGGCAGTTGACGAGGCCTCTCTTTCTGCTAGCGTATCAAATAACAAAATGATGTTTCATTATATGAAATGAAACACAGGGAAACGCCAGAGTGACGGAACCGGATTCAGCTTCGGGAAAATCTGCGCCTGCCGGCACCAGCACGCTCGATCTCGCGCTTCGCGCTGTCGAGTATCTTGTCCAGCAGAGCCGCCCGGCTGCGCTCGCGCAGATCGCCGAGGCGCTGTCCTCCTCGAAGGCGACGATCTATCGGCATCTGGTGACGCTGCAGCGCCATGGCTTCGTCCGCCAGGAGCCTGAAACCGGCCGCTATGAGGCCGGCATCAAGCTGATGGTGCTGGGCGAGGCACTGCGGCAGCGCTTCGACATCGTCAGCGCGGCGCGCGCGGACCTCATGACCCTGCGCGACCATACCGGCCAGGCCGTGACGGTCTGCGCCGCAATCGACACCGAGCTGATCGTGCTCGAGCTGATCCAGGGCCGCACGCTGATCGAATTTGCAACCCGCCCCGGCACGCGGCTGGCCTTTCACGCCAGCGCGCATGGCAAGATCTGGCTCGCCTTCGGCTCGAAGGAGCGCACGGCTGCCATCGCCGACGGCCCGCTCCAGGCCTGGACCCCCGCGACGATCGTCACGAAGGAGGCCCTGCTCGCCGATCTCGCCCTCGTGCGCGAACGCGGCTGGGCGACGGCGCCCGACGAGGTCATCACCGGCGTCAACACACTCGCCGCGCCCGTTTTCGATCATCGCCAGACGCTCGTCGGCTCGATCGCCATCGTCGGCGCGACGCAGTTCATTCCCCCGACCCCCGATCCCGACCAAATCCGCGAGGTCGTCGGCACCGCCGCACGCATTTCGCGCGGCCTGACCTGGCAAGACTGAGAGACCGAGAGCATGACCTATTCGCTGGCCGTCGATATCGGCGGGACCTTCACCGACATCGTGCTGCGCGACTCCAGCGGCGGTTTGAGCGTCGACAAGACGCTGACCACCCATCACGACCTGCTGGAAGGCTTCTTCCGCGGCGTCGAGTCCGTGATGGGCAAGGCCGGCATCGACGCCGATGCCATCGACGGCGTCGTCGTCCATGCCACGACGGTCGTCACCAACGCGCTGATTGAGCGCAAGGGGCTGCCCACCGCGCTCGTCGTCACCGAGGGCTTCTGCGACGTGCTCTCGATCCGCAACGAGCACCGCTACGACATGTACGATCCCCAGATCGAGTTCCCCGAGCCGCTGGTGACGCGCGAGCTGACCTTCGGCCTCAAGGAGCGCGTGCTGGCGGACGGCACGGTGGCGCTTGCGCCGACGGCCGAGGACATCACGAAGCTCGCCGCCGATATCCGTGCCAGCGGCGCGCGTGCGGTCGCGATCTGCTTCCTCAACAGCTTCGCCAATCCCGACAACGAGGCTGCGGTCGCCGGCGCCCTGGCGCGTGAGCTCAACGACGTCTTCATCTGCACCTCGGCCGAGGTCGCGCCGCAGATCCGCGAGTATCAGCGCGCCTCGACCGCGACGGTGAACGCCTATGCGATGCCGATCTCGCAGCCCTATCTCAAGCGCCTCAGCGACCGGCTGCGCATGGAAGGCTTCGCCAACACGCCGCTGATCATGCTGTCCTCGGGCGGCGTCGTCGGTGCGGAGACGGCCGGAAAGAACCCCGTCCGGATGATCGAGAGCGGCCCCGCCGCTGGTGCGCTGGCGGCCTGCCATTATGCCGAGCTTCTCGGCATCGACCGGCTGATGTCCTTCGACATGGGCGGCACCACGGCCAAGGCCTGCCTGATCGAGAACCGCACGCCGCTGATCACCGGGCTGTTCGAGGTCGACCGGCGCTACCGCTTCCGCGAAGGCAGCGGCCTGCCCGTCACCGTGCCCTCGATCGACCTCATCGAGATCGGCGCCGGCGGCGGCAGCATCGCCCATGTCGACGATCTCGGCCTGCTCAAGGTCGGGCCTGAAAGCGCCGGCTCCAATCCGGGTCCGGCCTGCTATGGGCGCGGCGGGAAGAGCGCGACCGTCACCGATGCCGACCTCGTGCTCGGGCTGATCGACGCCGAGAACTTCCTGGGGGGCGACATGTCGCTCGACAAGGCTGTCTGCGACGCGGCGCTGACGCGGCTCGGCGAGGCGCTCGGCCTCAACCCGGTCCAGGCGGCGCGCGGCATCTACCGCATCGTGACCGAGGCGATGGCTTCGGCGGCACGCACCCATGCGACCGATCGCGGCGTCGATTATCGCGGCCTGCCGCTCTTCGCCTTCGGCGGCGCCGGCCCCTTGCATGCCTGCGGCGTCGCCGACCTGCTGCAGAGCACGAGCGTGATCGTGCCGCCGCAATCGAGCGTGCTCTCGGCCTTCGGCACGCTGGTCACGCCTGTCCGGCTCGACCTCGTGCGCAGCGACCTGACGCGCGTCGACCATCTCGACTGGGAGCGCGTCGACCGCGTCCTCGGCGATC
Organism: Allobosea vaviloviae; assembly: GCF_001298265.1. Lineage (GTDB taxonomy): Bacteria > Pseudomonadota > Alphaproteobacteria > Rhizobiales > Beijerinckiaceae > Allobosea > Allobosea vaviloviae_B. The sequence continues at coordinate 52,739 of NZ_LGSZ01000031.1, forward strand.
TCGAGAGCGAGGGGCTGACGGCGCTGGGAGAATCCGGCTGCGCGGCGGCCGACGTCACCATCCTCGTCGGCGCCGACATGCGCTATGTCGGCCAGCAGCACGAGGTCACGATCATCTTCGAGACCGATCCGCGCCAGAGCCGCGACCCTGCCGTGCTGACCGCGCAGTTCGAGGCGGCCTATCGCACGCTCTACGGCGTCAATCCCTCGCATGTGCCGATCGAGCTGGTCACCTGGCGCGTCGTCGCGCGCGGTCCCCTGCCGCATTTCGACGGCCAGGAACGCGCCCAGATCGCGGCCGGCGCCGCCAAGCGCCATCGCCCGGTGCATGCCTGGGAGGACGGCCAGTCCGTCGCCGTCTATGAGCGCGCCGCGCTCGCCACCGGCCAGACCATCGCCGGGCCCGCCATCATCGAGGAGCGCGAGACCACGACCGCGCTGCCTCCCGGCTGGAGCGCGACGATCGACGCGCTCGGCTGCATCGTCGCCACGAAAGGCTGAACCCGATGGCAAAGACACAGCCCATGGACGGCGTCGAGCTCGAAATCCTCTGGTCGAACCTGATCGGCATCGTCAACGAGCGGGCCAAGGCGCTGCAGCGCATCGCCTTCAGCCCGATCGTGCGGGAAGCCGGCGACCTTGCCTGCGCGCTCTTCGACAAGCGCGGCCGCATGGTTGCGCAGGCCAACACCGGCACGCCCGGCCACATCAACTCGCTCGCGATCGCAGGCAGCCATCTGGTGAAGCTGTTCGAGGGACGTTGCGAGCCCGGCGACGTGCTGATCACCAACGATCCCTGGCTTTCGGCCGGGCATTTCTTCGACATCACCATCCTGACGCCGATCTATGACGGGGCGAAGCTGCTCGCCTATATCGGCTCGACGATCCACCACACCGATATCGGCGGCTACGGCATCGGCGCCGGCGCCCGCGACGTGCATGAGGAGGGTCTCTGGATCCCGCCGCTGAAGCTCTATGAGCGCGGCAAGCCGAGCGAGATGCTGCACGACATCATCCGCCGCAACGTCCGCACGCCCGACGCCGTCTTCGGCGACCTCTCGGCGCAGGTCTCGTCCGGCGAGGCCGCCGCCGAGCATCTGATCACCCTGTGCGAGCGCTACGGCATCGACGACATCGAGGCCCTGTCGGACGAGATCATCAACCGGTCCGAGGAGGCGACGCGCAACGCCATCCGCAAGCTCAAGCCCGGCACCTATCATGGCGAGGCGATCTTCGACGTGCCCGGCGGCGAGATCATCACGCTGAAGACCGCGGTCACCGTCGATACCGAGGCCGGCGCGATCATCATCGATTTCGCTGGTTCATCGCCGCAGACGACGACGGGCATCAACGTCGTGCTGAACTACACCCATGCCTATTCGACCTTCGCGGTGCGCTCCTGCCTCAATCCGGACTTGCCCAACAACACCGGCTCGCTGGCGCCCATCGAGGTGCGCGCGCCGGTCGGCTCGATCATCAACTGCGCCTATCCGGCGCCGGTGAATGCGCGCCATGTCGTGGGCATGTATGTGCCGATGCCGATCCTCAAGGCGCTGCACCAGGTCATGCCTGAGCGCGTCCTGGCGGAGGGGTCGGGCGCGGTCTGGACCATCCAGATCCAGGGCCGCAAACCCAATGGCGAGGCCTTCACCTCGTCGATGTTCAATTATTCCGGCGGCATGGGCGCGCGGGCCGGCAAGCCCGGCCCCAGCGCGACCTGCTACCCGACCGGCGTCGCGGCGGTGCCGATCGAGATCCTGGAAGCGGCGATGCCGATCGTCTTCGACCGCAAGGAGCTGCGCAGCGGCTCGGGCGGCAAGGGCCGGATGCAGGGCGGCGAGGGCCAGATCATCCAGTTCCACATGCGCACCGACCATGCCTGGCTGCTCAATGCCGTGCCAAGTCGGCTCGAACGCGGACCCGACGGCATCGATGGCGGGCTTTCGGGGGCGCCGGGGCGTTTCCTCGTCAACGGACAGCCTGTGAGCGAAGCCAAGAAGCTGACGATGAAGGCCGGCGACGTGGTGCGGTTAGAGACACCGGGCGGCGGCGGATACGGCGAGCCGGCGGCCTGAGCGAGAAGACCAACAAAAAGGCGGGGCCTCATCGGGCCACCAGCCGACACAAGAGAAAACCGGGAGGACAGATGATGAAGCAAAATCTGATTGCGGCCGTGCTTGCCGCCAGCATCGCAGCAGCGGGCGCGCCAGGCGCAAGCGCCCAGGAGCTCTACAAGATCGGCGTCTCGGCGGGCCTGACCGGCTATGCCGCGACCGTCGATCGGGCCTGGCGCGACGGCGTCGAACTGGCTGCGGCGGCGGTGAACGCCAAGGGCGGCGTCATGGGCCGCAAGATCCAGGTCATCGTGGAGGATAACCGCTCCGAGCCCCAGGAGGCGGTGACCGTCTATCGGAAGATGCTGAGCTCCGACAAGGTCGATGTCTTCGTCAGCGGCTGCGTCTCTGCCGGCAACTTCGCCGCCGCCGGCCTGCTGCTGCGCGCCAAGGTGCCGATGATGCTGTGCTCGATCCTGCCGCAGCAGGCAGAGCACCTGCCCTGGGCCTTCACCACCCTGCCCCCCGCCGGGTTCGAGGTCGACAAGCGGCTGGAATACCTCAAGGAGAAGACGCAAGTTCGCAAGATCGCGGTGCTGCACGACCCGACCCCTTACGCCAACCTCCAGAAGGGCGTGGCCGAGCGCAATGCCGCCAAATACGGCCTCGAGGTCGTCTCCGTCGACCAGTACAAGCAGGACGACGCCGATCTCAGCGTCCAGATCAGCAAGGCCCGCTCGGCAGGCGCTGGCGCGATTCTCAAGATCGGTCTCGGCGGCACGACGCTGACCGCCGCCAAGAACATCAAGCAGCTCGGCGCCGACATGCTCCTGCTGACCAGCCTGGAGGACCTCGCCGTGTTCGGGCCGGTCTCCGAGGTGCTGGGCGACAAGTTCTTCTTCGTCGCCTCGCCGTCGCAGGTCTACGAGGCCCTGCCCGAAGGCGCGCTCAAGGCGGGCATCAAGGCCTTCCTAGATCCCTGGCGCGAGAAGTTCAAGGATCGCGATCCGAACTGGGCCTCGCGCGGCTGGGACGGCGTCATGCTGACGGTGGCCGCGATCGAGAAGGCGAAGTCCTTCGAGGGCGAGAAGGTCCGCGCGGCCTATGAGGAGCTGAAAGGCTTCCAGGGTACGACCGGCGTCTACAACTTCCGGCCCGACCTGCATCAGGGCATCACCGAGAATCCCTTCGTGCTGGCCACGATCGCGGCCGGCAAGGTCAAGGTGGTGCAGTGAGCCTCGCGGTCGCGGCGCACACGAACGCGAGCGCTGCTTCGCCGATCCTGGCCGCGACCGGGCTGTCCGCCCGCTATGGCCATATCCACGCCCTGCACGGCGTGGATATCCGGATCGGTGAAGGCGAGCTCGTCGCCGTGCTCGGCCCCAACGGCGCCGGGAAGTCCACCCTGCTGCGCGCGATCATGGGGCTCTCTGCCAATAGCGGCGAGGTCCGGTTCCGTGGCGATGTCCTGCCACGCAGCGACGCGGTCGCGGTGGCCTCGCGCGGCATCGTGCTGGTGCCGGAAGGGCGCGGCCTGTTCGCCCCGATGAGCGTTTCCGACAATCTCGAACTCGGCGCCTATCGCCTGCGCGACAAGGCCGAGTTCGCCCGCCGGCGCGACCGGGTGCTGACGCTGTTCCCGCGCCTGAAGGAACGGCTCGGCCAGGCTGCAGGCTCGATGTCGGGTGGCGAGCAGCAGATGCTGGCGCTCGGCCGCGCGCTGATGGCGGGGCCGAAACTGCTGCTGCTGGACGAGCCTTCGCTCGGCCTCGCGCCGCGCGTCACCGGGGAGATCCTGGAGACGCTCGGCCTCCTGAACCGCGAAGGCCTGGCGATCGTGCTGGTCGAGCAGAAGGCGCCGCTGGCGCTGGAACTCGCAGCCCGCGTCTACCTGCTTTCGCTCGGGCGCATCGTCGCCGAACTGGATCCGCGTGACATCACATCCCATGACGATCTCGCCCGCCATTACTTCGCCTGAACGGCGCCCGCCGAGGCTCGTCGGCCTGCTGCCCTGGCTCTTCGCCGTGGCCGTGGTCGGCTACGCCATGGTCGTCGGCGGCTATGCGGCCACCGTGGTCTCCTTCGCGCTGATCTACGCGGTCTTCGTGACCGGGCTGAACCTGTTCATGGGCTTCGCCGCGCAGGTGTCCTTCGGCCAGAACGCCTTCGCCGCGATCGGCGGCTACGGCTCGGCCGTGCTGACGGCGACCTATGGCTGGAGCCCCCTACCCGCGATGGTCCTCGGCATCGCCGCCGCCTTGCTGGCAGCCGCCATCGTCGGCTTTCCGGCGCTGCGGCTGAAGGGCCACTATCTCGCCATGGGCACGCTCGCCATCGGCCTGATCACCTACGAGATCACCGTCGAATGGCAGTCGGTGACACAGGGCTATCTCGGCATCTCCGGCATCCCGCCCTTCGGCATCGGCCCCTATGAGGTCACATCCGACCGCGGCCAGCTCATCATGCTCGCGCTCGTCGTGGCCGCCTGCGCCTTCGCCGCCGCGCGCATCCGCCGCTCGCGCTTCGGCCGCGCGCTCTCGGCTGTCGCCGGCAGCGAGGAGGCGGCGACCGCGCTCGGCATCGACGTATCCCGCTACAAGCTCATGGCCTTCCTGCTCTCGGCCGGCTTCGCGGCGCTGGCGGGCTCGCTGTTCGTCCATGTCGTCGGCTATGTCAGCCCGGAGGTGTTCGGCCTGCACATGGTGATCGTCACCTTCACCATGCTCTATGTCGGCGGCATCGGCACGGTCGCCGGGCCGCTGGTCGGAGCGCTGATCGTCAGCCTGCTGCCCGAGACCTTCCGCGCCTTCAAGGACTATCAGGACCTCGCCTATGGCGCGGCGCTGATCCTGCTCCTGATCTACGCGCCGCGCGGCCTCGCCAGCCTGTTTTCGCCGCGAGGCCGCTCATGAGCCGGCTCACACTGGAGGGCGTGACGCGCCGCTTCGGCGGGCTCGTCGCGGTCGACGACGTCTCCTTCGAGGTTCCCACCGAGGGCGTCACCGCCGTGATCGGCCCCAACGGCGCCGGCAAGACGACGCTGTTCAACCTGATCTCGGGCGCACTGCCGCCGAGCGCGGGACGGATCGTCTTCGAAGGCCAGGACATCACCGGCCGCCCACCCGCAAAAATTGCCGCAGCCGGGCTGGTCAGGACCTTCCAGCTTGTCAAGCTGTTCGAGGATCTGAGCGTGCTCGACAACGTCAAGGTCGGCTGCCACCTGCAGGGCAAGGCCGGGCTCTTCGCAGCCTTGCTGCGGCCGGCCTCCGCCCGCCGCGAGGAGGCCACCGTCGAGGCGCGCGCCCGCGACATGCTCGCCTTCGCCGGCCTGTCGGCCTTCGCCGACGAACCCGCCTCCGGCTTGCCCTATGGCCGCCAGCGCATGCTGGAGCTCGCCCGCGCGATGGCGGCCGGGCCGAAGCTCATCCTGCTCGACGAGCCGGCAGCTGGCCTCAACACCGAGGAATCGGCGGCACTCGCGCGCATCATCCGGCGCATTGCCGACGAGGGCACCAGCGTGCTCCTGATCGAACACGACATGACCCTGGTGATGAACACCGCCGACCGCGTCGTCGTGGTCGATTTCGGCCGCAAGATCGCGCAAGGCACGCCGGCGCAGGTGCGCGCGAACCCCGCCGTGATCGCGGCCTATCTCGGCACGGGCAAGCCTGCCGCGAACGATGCCGCCACGCAGGAGGCGGCCCATGGCTGACTGGAGCTACATTCCCCAGGTTCTCGTCAGCGGGCTCGGCATCGGCTGCGTCTACGGGCTGATCGGCATCGGCTTTTGCGTCATCTACAACGCCAGCGGCATCGTGAACTTCGCTCAAGGAGCGTTCGTGATGCTCGGCGGCATGATCACCCAGGTGCTATTTTCGCGCAGCGGCGTGCCGCTGCCGGTCGCGGCCCTGATCGCGATCGCGGCGGTCGCCGTGCTCGGCGTGGCGATCGAGCGCGTCGTCGTGCGGCCCTTGTGGAACCGCAAGGCGACGATGTTCGTGATGATCCTGGCGACGCTCGCCGCCCAGATCGTGATCGAACGGCTGACCCTGATCGCGGTCGGCGACCAGCCCAAGACGCTGCCCGTCTTCACCGACCGGCCGCCCCTGATGATCGGCTCCGTCGCGATCGGCTACCAGCTGATCTGGATCGTCGGCGGATCACTCGCGATCGTCGGTTTGCTCGCGGCCTTCTTCAGCCTGACCAAGACCGGCAAGGCGATGCGCGCCTGCTCGATCAACCGCGAGGCCGCCGCGCTGCAGGGCATACCCGTCTCGCGCATGCTGGCGCTCGCCTTCGCATTGAGCGCGGCGCTGGGCGCGATCGCCGGCATCCTGATCACGCCGACGCAGTACACCGCCTTCAATGTCGGCGTGCCCTTCGCGATCAGCGGATTCATCGCGGCGATCGTCGGCGGCTTCGGCCGGCCCTTCGGCGCCTTCCTCGGCGGGCTGCTGCTCGGCCTGCTCCAGGCGCTGGCCATCGTCGGCTTCGGCGCCGGGCTGAAGAACGTCGCGGCGCTCTCGGTGCTGCTGCTGTTCCTGTTCATCCGGCCGTCCGGCATTCTCGGCGCGGCCAAATAATCCATCATCACGGGAGATCCGCCATGGACATTCACAAGATCGACTGGAGCCAAATTCCGTGGACGCCGGTGCGTCCGGGCGTCGACCGCAAGGGCTTTTCAGGCAACGCAGCCACGGTGGCGTTGCACCGGCTGATGCCCGGCCATGAGCCCAAGCCCCACAGCCACCCGCATGAGCAGATCGCCTACATCATCAGCGGCACCATCCGCTTCTTCATCGGCGGGCAGGAGCATCTGGTCGGCCCCGGCGGGCTCGTGCTGATCCCGTCGGGCGTCGAGCATTGGGGCGAGGTCGTCGGTGACGAGCCGGTGATCAATCTCGACGTGTTCACGCCGCGCCGGCCTGAATATTCCTGATCGGCGTCCCGAGGTTGCCCAGCCGGAGCTGTTCGGCATGGCCTTCCGGTCCAGCGCGCCCGCTCGACGCTATAAACAGCGCAAATAGACGACCCGAACAAATGATAGCGTCGCTGCGGCCGTCGCTCTCTCGCCGGGCCGCTGGTTTGCTATCGTCGGCGCGATCGGAGAGCCGGTGCATGAAGCGCCGGTCAGCGCCGGATGCGAGACAAAGCCATGACGACCGTCTTTCCGCTGCGGACCGCCAATCTCGCTGATCCAGCGCCGGAGTATCCTTGGCCTGCCGGCAAGAGCTGCGCGCTCTTCCCCGCCTTCGACGTCGATGGCGAAACCGCCTGGCTCCAGCACGACGCCGCCAATACGGACCGGCTGGTGACGCTCTCCTTCGGCGGCTACGAGGAACGCGTCGGCGTGCCAAAGATCCTCGAGCATCTCCGCAGCGTCGAGATCAAGGCGACGTTCTTCATCCCCGGCTGGATCGTCGACGTGCATCCGGCGATGTGCGAGGCCATCGTTCGGGACGGCCATGAGATCGGCCATCACGGCTATCTCCACAATCGCCCCGACCCTGCCAATTTCGCCGCCGACCAGGAGGAGTTCGAGAAGGGCATGGCGTCGCTGAAGCGCGTGCTCGGCGTCGTCCCGGTCGGCTACCGCGCGGCCGGCGGCGAGAATTACGACGAACTGCTGGCCCATATCCGCGAGCGCGGCATCCTCTATTCCTCATCCTTCCGCGACGACATCAGGCCCTATCGCCACCGGCAGCGCGACGGCTCGGCGGGCGTGATCGAACTGCCGATCAACGCCTCCTTCGACGACTGGCTCTACGGGCTGTCGCAGCGCTTCAGCCCGCGCCCGATGTTCCCGAGCGAGCATGTGCTGTCGATCTGGAACGGCGAGCTCGACCAGACCCGCGAATGGGGCGGGCTGGTCTCGATGGTGATGCATCCGCAGGTCTCGGGCCGGCCGATGCGCTTCGGCATCATGCGTGACTTCCTTGCCCGCGCCCGCGGCTTCGGCGACGTCTGGATCGCGACCGGCCGCGAGATCGCCGCGCATTTCGTGGCGCAGGAGACGGTCGCCCGCCTCTGAGACCGCGCCTCCTCGCGCAGACTGGATTGAACGCCTCATGAACCTGCTGATTTCCGACGCAAAAATCGTCACCTGCGACGACGAGCGGCGCATCCTCGACGGCGCCTCCATCGCCATCACCGGCAACCGGATCGCGGCGATTGGTGACGCGGCGACGCTGGAGCGGGACTTCCCGACGCATGAACGGCTCGACGGCCGCGGCCTTGCCGTCCTGCCCGGCTTCGTCAACGCCCACACGCATACCGTGCTGACGGCGCTGCGCGGCACGGTCGAGGACTGGGACGGCGAGATCATCTACCGCTACATGTCGCCGATCTCCTACACGATGAGCGACCATGAGCGGGCGGTGATGGCCGCGCTCGGCTGCCTGGAGGCGATCCGCAGCGGCACGACGACGCTGGTCGACCCCTTCCGCCACGTCCCCTCCTATGCCGGCGCGATGGCTGACACCGGCATGAGGCTCTGGCTCTCCGAGAGCTGCGCCGACATCGACACGCGCAAGATCCGCTTCGGCGAATACGGGATCGACGAGGCCTTCGGGCGGCAGTTCCTCGACCGGACGCAGGACCTGATCGAAACCTGGCACGGCGCCCGCAACGGCCGCGTCAACTGCCAGGTGGCGGCCCATGCGCCCGACAATTGCTCGCCATCGATGCTCGGCAAGATCATGGAGCTGGCGCAGCGCCATGGCCTGACAAGGACTTGTCACCTTGCCCAGAGCACCGGCGAGATCGCCGCCGTGAAGGCCGCGCACGGGCTGACGCCGGCGGGCTATCTCGACCGCGAAGGCTTCCTCGGGCCCGATCTCACCTGCGCGCACTGGACCTTCTGCACGCGCGAGGACATTGCGCTGCTGGCCGAGCGCGGCGTCAGCATGGCGCACAACCCGGCGCCCTCCTCGCGCAAGGGGCCGCATCGCGTCCTGATCGGACCGATCCGCGACGCCGGCGTCAACATCGCGCTCGGCACCGACAACATGACCGAGGACATGTTCCAGGCGATGAAGATCGGCATGATCGTGCATCGCGCCGGTTTCGGCCGCGAACAGGAGGGTGGACTCGATCCGCAGCCGCAGGCCGTGCTCGACATGGCCACCCGCAACGGCGCCCGCACGCTCGGCTCCCTCAGTGAGATCGGCTCCGTCGAGATCGGCAAGAAGGCCGACCTCACCCTGCTCGATCTCAACCAGCCGGCGATGCGCCCGATCATCCGGCTGACCTCCAACATCGTGAACTACGCCCATCCCGGGCTGGTCCATTCGGTCATGGTCGACGGCGAATTCGTGATGCGCGACCGCAAGGTGCTGAGCATCGACGAGCCGGCGCTGCTGGCCGAGGCGCAGGCGGTGACCGAAGCGGTCTGGCGGCGCATGGTCGAGGCCAACGGCGACATCGCGCCGCCCAAGGGTGAGATCCCCTTCCTCGACGCCTGAGCGACGACGCCTGAGCGGCCGGCTTGCGAGGCACGACCAAGTGGCACATGATTTGCTGGCGAAATAGGATCGACCGAACCCTATTCAGAGCCAGAATATGAACCTGCGTCAGATCGAACTGCTGAGAGCGGTCGTCCGTTGCGAGACGACAGTGCGGGCGGCACATGAACTCGGCCTGTCGCAGCCGGCCGTCAGCAATGCGATCAAGCATCTGGAGAGCCAGATCGGCTTTCCCCTGTTCGAGCGGATCAACAACCGTCTGTTCCCGACGGCCGAGGCCCGGGAACTCTGCCTCGACTCCGATCCGATCTTCAACATGCACGCCGCCTTCGAGGCGAAGGTGCAGGATCTGAAGGAGAATCGCACCGGGCATGTCCGGATCATCGCGACGCCGCCGCTCGGCTACAGCGTGATCCCGATCGCGCTGCGCAATTTCCTCGCCAAGCGACCGAACACGCGGGTCTCCTTCGACATCCGCCGCTTCGAGAACGTCATCGAGAGCGTCGACAACGGTCTGGCCGAACTCGGCTTCGTGCTGGGGCTGAACGATTATCGCGGGCTCGAGGGCGAATCCTTCTTCTCCGAACGCATGGTCTGCGTGATGCGGCCCGACCATCCGCTGGCGGCGAAGGAGACGATCACGCCCGACGACCTGCGATCGACCGCCTTCATCGCGCTGGAGCGCGGCACGAAGATGGGCACCATCGTGCGGCAGGCCTTCGCCGAGGTCGGAGTTCCGTTCCGCTCGTCCGTCGAGGTGCGCTACTGCAACACCGCCTGCATCCTCGCCGAGAGCGGGGTCGGCGTCGCCGTGGTCGATCCGCTGTCGCCGCTCTCGGCGAAGAATCTGGCCGTCAGGCGCTTCGAGCCAGCCTCGCCGGTCTCGGCATCCGTCGTCCGCTCGCGCAAGCGGCCGCTGTCGCGCGCGGCGGAGGCCTTCCTGCGCGAGGTGCGGATCGTGGCCGGAGAGACCGTGTCGCGCCTCTCCTGAAGGACCGGGTATTCGCGCGGCGAATGCCACCCCCGGATTCTTGATAAGGCGGTCCGTTGCCTGCACGAAGCGGTTGAACCAGTGTCGCCCTCGGCGAAAGCGGCCGCCTCCGGCTGGCAGGCCGCGCCAGGGCCGAGGACCGCCGATGACGCTGACGACCGCTCCCAAGACCGGCCACGCGACCTTCCTCTATGCGGAACTCGCCACCGATCTCGACAATCTCCAGGCCGACATCGCCTTTCTCGGCATCCCCTATGGCAATGCCTACAGCTTCGCCGACATCGTCAACGACCAGACCAACATGCCGGCCGCCATGCGCCAGGCCACGGACCGGATCCAGCGTTCGATTGAGCGCTACGACTTCGACCTGGGGGGACCGCTCTACGACAACCGGCCGATCCGGGCGGTCGATTGCGGCGATATCGTCGGAGATTTTCGCGATCTCACGGCACATTCCGTCAAGGCAGAGGCCGCTATCCGGAAGATTCGGGCTGCCGGTGCCATGCCGATCGTGCTCGGCGGCGATCATGGCATACCGATCCCGGTGCTGCGCGCTCTGGATGGCGACGGTCCGATCACGCTGATCCAGGTCGACCAGCATCTCGACTGGCGCCAGGAGGTCAACGGCGTGACGACCGGCCTGTCGAGTCCAATCCGGCGCGCCTCCGAGATGGCCCATATCGGCGAGATCTTCCAGATCGGGCTGCACGCCACCGGCAGCGCCCGGACCGAGGAGGTTGAGGCGGCCCTGGCCTATGGCGCGCACCTCGTGCCCTCCTACGAGGTGCATGAGCGCGGCATGCAGGCGGTGCTCGATCGCATTCCGGCCGGCGGGCGCTACTACCTGACGATCGACATGGATGGCATCGACCCCTCGATCGCGCCCGGCGTCGCCGGCCCCTGCCCCGGCGGCCTGACCTTCCCGCAGGTTCGCACCCTGATCCACGGCCTCGTCGGCAAGGGGCGCGTCGTCGGGATGGACGTGGTCGAGATCACGCCCCGCAGCGACGTCAACCAGATCACCTGCATCACCGCCGGCCGCTTCATCGTCAACATGATCGGTGCCGCCGTGCGCGCCGGCTATTTCGACAAGCCAGCCTCATGAGTGACGCCGCAGCGCAAGAGCAGGACATCGGGGCCATCACGCCCGAGGCGATCCGCGATGCGGTCAACGCACAGCGCGGAATGGTGGAGCGGCTGTTCGAGACGCTCGCAGCCGGCAGCCAGGGCCATCCCGGCATCATGCGCGATACCTATGGCGCAGGGGAGAATTTCGGCCATGAGGTGATGGTCGAGGCCGCATCGCGCTCCGGCCTCGATGTCACGACGGATGCCGCCGCCAACACATATGCCACCTGGCGGGGAACTGACGCCGACGCGCCGACGATCCTGATGGGCTCGCATCTCGACAGCGTTCCCCATGGCGGCAATTTCGACGGCGCGGCGGGGGTCATCGCGGGGCTGGCGACGATCGCGGCGCTGCGCGCGCTCGGCCTGCGGCCGCAACGGGACGTCACGGTGATGGGCGTCAGGGCCGAGGAAAGCGTCTGGTTCCAGGTCTCCTATATCGGCAGCCGCTCGGCACTCGGCACGCTGCCGGACGGTGCGCTGGAGGCGACCCGCATCGACACACGCCGCAGCCTCGCGCAGCACATGCGCGAGTGCGGCGGCGATCCCGACGCGTTGCGTCGCGGCGAGCGGGCCCTCGATCCGCAGCGCATCCGCGCCTTCCTGGAGGTTCATATCGAGCAGGCGCCGAGCCTGTTCGAGGCCGGCCATCCGATCGCTGTCTGCACCGGCATTCCCGGCAATGTCCGCTATCCCGACGCCCGCATCGTCGGGCGGCACGACCATGTCGGCACGCCCCGCCGCTTCCGTCGCGACGCTGCGATGGCGGGCATGGAGCTGGCCCATGCTCTCGACGAGATCTGGGCCGAGCACGAGGCGAAAGGCATCCAGATCGCCGTGACCTTCGGCCGCTTCCACACCAATGTCGAACTGCATGGGATGACGACCGTGCCGGGCGAATTCCAGTTCAGCCTCGACATGCGCGCCTATGACGAGGCGATCCTTGCCGGCATCGAGACGCGCATGCACGAGGCGATCCGCCGGATCGAGGCGCAGCGGCGGGTGACGTTCGAGCTGGGCCAGCGCGCCTCGGCGGCGGTCGGGCTGGTCGATCCCGCCATCCGCGCTGCGCTAACCGCGGGAGCCGAGCGCCTCGCGATCTCCTCGATTCCGCTCGGCAGCCCGGCCTCGCATGATTCCGCAGCCTTCGCTGCGGCAGGCGTGCCCGTCGCGATGCTCTTCGTGCGCAACGAGCATGGCAGCCATAACCCGAAGGAGGCGATGGAGATCGACGACTTCATGGACGCGGCCGCCGTGATGGCGCTTTGGGTCGCCGAGAACGCCTGAGCGCCACGCAATCCAGGTCACATGCCGCGGCTGCCGGCCGGAGGCTGCCGACAGCCTGGCCCGGCCTATAATCGGCGTGAATAATGACGGCCCGATTTTAATTCGATCAACGGCCGGTTTCCGTCCTAGCATTTCGATCGCGTCATCAATGCCCCGATCCCGCGATCAACCTGCCATCGCGGGATCGGGTGTCATTCTTGCATCGCCGACACGGCCTGAAGCGCATCCTCGGCGGACATGGCGAGGCGCGCCCTGCGGAGACCACATGAAACGCCTCGCCATTGCCCCCTCCGCCCTCCCGGGCATCGCCGACAAGCCGATCGCCGGCGCCGTGCGCAGCGGGGAGCGCGTCTTCCTCAGCGGCGCCAGCGCGTTGAAGCCCGATGGCAGCATCGCCGGCATGGGCGACGCGGCTGCCCAGACGCACGCCGCGCTCGACCAGCTCGAAGCCGCGCTGAAGGCAGCCGGCGGCTCGCTCGCCAGCCTGACCAAGCTCACCACCTGCATCGTCGATCGCGGCTATCGGGCCGAGGTCTATGCCGTCATCGCCCAGCGTCTGCCCGAGGTTCGCGCCGTCAGCACGGGGCTGGTCGTGGCCGGGCTGCCGCTGCCAGAGTTGATCGTCCAGATCGACGCCGAAGCCGCGATTCCTGCCACGCCGCCGCGCTACACCCGCCCCTACACCTTCGAAAGCTGGCACGGACAGGGCTTCCCCTGGCAGGGCGCGATGGTGCTCGCGACCGACGAGGAGTTCTTCCTGCGCGGGCAGACTGGCGCGGGCCTCGATCATACCGGCGTCAAGGCCAAGGGACGCGGCGTCGCCGATGCGGCGGCGCAGGCGGATCTGGCGATGGCCAATCTCAAGATCTTGCTGGAAGAAGCCGGCGCATCCCCAGAGGATATCTGCAAGATCACGGTCTACATCTCCGACCGCGCTTATCGCGCTGGGGTGTACCCGATGATCGGCAAGCATCTCGCCGGGGTCAGGCCGGTCTCGACCGGCATCGTCACCACCGGCTTCGCGCGTCAGGACATCCTGTTCGAGATCGACGTCACGGTCGTCCGCAAGCAGGGCGGCAAGCCGCATCAGCGGCTGCGGACCTATCACTCCAGCGCCGCGCGCTACGGCAAGGAACAACAGCCGCTCGACTGCGAGTTCTGCATGGCGGTGGTGTCGGGCGACCGGATCACGCTGCGCGGCCAGACGGGGATGGGGCTCGACGAGGTGCTTTATGGCGCGGGCGACGCCAAGGTGCAGGCGCGGACGGCCATGGACAATGTCGCGACGCTGCTCTCGGAAGCCGGTGCGACGCTCGCCGACGTCGCCAAGGCGACCGTCTACGTCACCGACCGGGCCTTCCTGACCGACGTCAACGCGGTCGTCCGCGAGCGCCTCGGCGACAACGCCTGCGCCTTCACGACCGTGATCGTGAAGGGCCTCGCCAGCCCCGAACTGCTGATGGAGGTCGATATCGTCGCGATCAAGGCGGGCTCGCGATGACGTTCTCGCTCGCCGGACGCTGCGCCCGGACCGGCATGCTGGGCGCGATCGTGACGACCTCCTCGATCGCGGTCGGCTCGCGCTGCCAGCATGCGGCCGCCGGCGTCGGTGCCGCGTTGACCCAGCACATGACCGACCCTCGCCTGGGGCCGTTGATGCTGGATCTGCTCAAGCGCGGCTACACGGCGCAGCAGGCGATTGATGCCGCGGCTGCCGGCACGCCGCGCGGCGACTGGCGCCAGCTCGCCCTGATAGACCGGGAAGGCCGCACCGCGAGCTTCAGCGGCGCCAATGTGCAGCCCGAGCTGGCTGAGGCGCATGGGCGCGATTGCGTGGCGCTGGGCAATATCGTGCGCTCGAAGGAGGTTCCCGACGCGATGGTGCGGGCTTTCGAGGCCGATCCGGAGGCGCCGCTCGCGGCGCGCCTGATCGCGGCGCTGAAGGCCGGCGACGAGGCCGGCGGCGAGTTCAAGCCATTGGTCTCGACCGCGCTCGTCGTCGTCCACGAGCACGCCTTTCCCTATGTCGACCTGCGCGTCGACAGCGATCCCGACCCGATCGCGACCCTTGCCCGGCTCTGGCGCGAATACGAGCCGACGGCGGATCTCTATGTGACCCGGGCGACAGACCCGGACACGGCTATCGCGAACCGGCCCAAACAAAGCTGACCGATCAAAAAACGAGGGGATTCCACCATGCGACGACTACTATCGACACTGGCCATCACCATCGGCCTTTCCACCGCGCTGACGGCCCTGCCGGCGGCCGCCCAGGGCACGGTCCGCGTCGCGCTCGGCACGACGCTGAGCCAGCTCGACCCGGCCAAGACGACGATCGGCGACGAATACGTCTACGTCCACCTGCTGTTCAACGGCCTGTCGCGGATCGATCCCGACATGACCGTGAAGCCGGATCTCGCCGAGAGCTGGACGGCGTCCGACGACCTCAAGACCTGGACCTTCAAGCTGCGCCAGGGCGTCAAGTTCCACCATGGCCGCGTGATGGACGCCGAAGACGTCGTCGCCACGATGAAGCGCATCCTCGACCCGGCGACGGGTTCGCGCGCCCGCACCGGCCTGTCGATGGTCGACGGCGTGTCCGCGACCGATCCGCTGACGGTCGAGTTCAAGCTCAACATCCCCTATGCCGGCTTCGCCGACATCTTCGCCGACCGCAACCTGCGCATCGTCCCCAAGGACAAACTCGCCGAGCTCTCGACGCAGCCGATCGGCACGGGGCCGTTCATGTTCAAGTCCTGGTCGCCCGGCGACCGGCTCGAACTGGTCAAAAACCCCAGCTATTTCGAAGCCGGCCTGCCCAAGCTCGACGGCGTCACGCTGCGCATCGTGCCGGAATCCTCGGCGCGCATGGCGGCGCTCGAATCCGGCGCGCTCGATATCGTCTGGAGCATGCCCTATGAGGCGGTCGAGAAGCTCAAGACCAGCGCGGTCGCACGCGCCGACAGCGTCTCGACCCCGACCTGGGACGGCGTGATCCTCAACAACGACCGCCCGCCCTTCAATGATGTGCGCGTCCGCAAGGCGCTGGCCCTCACGATCGACAAGGAGGCGATCGTCGAACTCGCGCTGTTCGGCCAAGGCGCCCCGACCTTCAGCCCGATCCCTCCGAGCCACCCCTATTTCAACAAGGCCCTGAAGTTCGCCCCGCCGGACGTCGCGCAGGCCAAGAAGCTGCTGGCCGAGGCCGGCTTCCCCAATGGCTTCGACGTGCCGATGCAGGTTCCGCAGGAGCGCGAGCAGCGCGTGCGCGTCGGCGTCGCCGTGCGCGACATGGCCAAGGCGGCCGGCATCCGCATCAATGTCGAGCGGGTGCCCTTCGCCTCCTACACGGCGAATGTCGCGGGCAAGGCGCAGATGTATGTCGATGGCTACTTCGCCCGGCCGACGATCGATACGGCGATCTATCCGTTCTACCATTCGTCCGGAAGCTGGAACAAGCAGCTCTGGATCTACAAGGACGCCCGCGTCGATCAGCTTCTGGACGACGCCCGCAAGACCAATGACGAGGCGGCGCGCAAGGTCATCTTCGGCAAGTTCCAGGAACTCGTCGAGGAGACCGTGCCGGGCATCATCGCCTACTCGGCCGCCCATGTGAACGGCGTCAGCAAGAAGGTTGAGGGCTTCAAGTCGACCCCGATGCAGTGGCTCGAGCTGAAAAGCGTCTCGCTCAAGCCCTGATCCAGCCTCTGCGTCCGCCCCCCGCGTAGCGGCGTGGGCGGGCGCAGCCCCGGTTCACTGGAACCCATCCCCGATGGCAGCCTACATCACCCGACGCCTGGCCTTCGTGGTCCTCGTCCTCGTGGCGGTGTCGATGCTCGTCTTCGGCGTCACGACGCTGCTGCCAGCCAACGTCGCCTATCTGATCCTGGGCTCCTTCGCGACGCCCGAGCAGGTCCATGCGCTGGAGCTCAAGCTCGGCCTCACCGACCCGGTCTGGCAGCAATATCTGCGCTGGGCAGGCGGTTTCCTGACCGGCAATCTCGGCGAATCCACCCTCATGAACAGACCCGTAGGGCCGATGCTGCTGGAGGCGATCCAGCGCTCGCTGATGCTGACCGGCGTCTCCTTCGTGCTGATCGCCATCATCGGCGTGGGCCTGGGGATCGCGGCGGCGCTGCGCCACGGCCGCGCGCTCGACCACGGCGTCTCGGTTGCGACCTATCTCGGCATTGCCGTGCCGGAGTTCTTTTGGGCGATCGTCGTCATCATCGTCTTCGCATCCTGGCTCGGCTGGCTGCCGGCCTCGGGCTACGAGCCGATCTCGGCCGGCGTCTGGGAGTGGGCCAAGCACCTGATCGCGCCGACGCTCACGCTGGTCTTCGGCCATCTCGCCCATGTCTCGCGGCTGACGCGCTCCAGCATGATCGAGGTGATGCAGAGCCCCTACATCACCGCCGCGCGCGCCAAGGGCCTGCCCGAGCGCGTCATCGTCCTGCACCACGCGCTGCGCAACGCGCTCCTGCCGACGATCACGGTGCTGGCGCTGGATTTCGGCCGGCTGATGGGCGGCATCGTCGTGATCGAGACCGTCTTCGCCTATCCGGGCCTGGGCCGCCTCGTCGTCTTCTCGATCCAGAACCGCGACCTGCCGACGCTGCAGGCCGCGATCCTCGTCGTCGCCGCGATCTACGCGCTCGCCAACCTGCTCGCGGACCTGCTCTATGCCCGCTTCAACCCCAAGATCAGGTTCGGCCGCAATGTCGCCTGAGCCTGCAGCCGCCACCGCGCCGGTCAGGCCGCCGCGCAAGCCCACGCCTCCGCGCAAGCCTTGGCCGCTCCAGCTCAAGCTGGGGCTGGCCATCACCGGCTCCATTCTGCTGCTCGGGCTGCTCGCGCCTTGGATCGCGCCGCATCCCTGGGACACGATCTCGATGCGCACGCGCTTCCTGGCGCCGAACGCGACCTACTGGTTCGGCACCGACGAATATGGCCGCGACGTGCTCAGCCGGCTGCTGATGGGCGCGCGGCTGTCGATCGGCATGGGCGTGGCGGCGACGCTGGTCAGCCTTGCCATCGGCGTGCCGATGGGGCTCGCGGCAGGCTATTTCCGCGGCTGGATCGACGAGGCGCTAATGCGGCTGGCCGACGTGCTGATGGCGATCCCGCCGATCATGCTCGGCCTGCTGGTGCTGGCGGTGACCCCGCCTGCGCTCTGGAAGACCGCCATGGCGGTGGGATTCGTCTATATCCCGCCGATCGCGCGGCTGGCGCGCAGCGTCACGCTGACGCTTGCCAACGAGGAGTTCATCCAGGCAGCGAAGGCGCGCGCGGAGAGCACATCCTACATCCTGTTCCGCGAGATCCTGCCCAATGCCTGGCCGCCGCTGATCGTGGAAGCCAGCCTGCGGGTGACCTACGCCATCCTGCTCGGCTCTGCCCTCTCCTTCCTCGGGCTCGGAGCCCAGCCGCCGAGTTCGGACTGGGGGCTGATGATCTCGGAGGCGCGCTCCTTCCTCGACCGCGCGCCCTGGATCGCGCTGGCGCCCGGGCTCGCCATGTGTCTGCTGGTGGTCGGCATCAACCTGCTGGGCGACGGCGCCCGCGAGCGGCTCGACCCGCGCCTCAAGGCGCGGCTGGGGAAGGCTTAGGGCCATGCTCGAAATCGACGACCTGACGGTCCGCTATCGAACGGCCGGCGGCGAGATCGAGGCGCTGTCCTCGGTCACGCTCGAGGCCCGCAAGGGCTCGACGCTGGCGCTGGTCGGCGAATCCGGCTCTGGCAAGAGCACGATCGCGCTGGCCGCCATGGGGCTTTTGCCCGCCGAGGCGACGGTGCCGTTGGGGCGCATCCTGTTCGACGGCGCCGACATCCTGACGATGGACGCGGAGGCCCGCCGGCAGTTGCGCGGCTCGCGCATCGGGCTCGTCTTCCAGGACCCGTTCTCGGTGCTGAACCCCAGCTTGCGCATCGGCGACCAGGTCGGCGAAGGCCTGGTGCATCATCGCGGCTTCACGGCCGAGCGCGCCTTTGCGCGGGCGATCGAACTCCTCGACGAGGTCGGCATCGTCAAGCCGGAGGCGGTCGCGAAAGCCTATCCGCATGAGCTGTCGGGCGGCATGCGCCAGCGCGCGCTGATCGCCGGCGCGCTCGCCTCGGAGCCCGAACTGCTGATCCTGGACGAGCCGACCACGGCGCTCGACGTCACGATCGAAGCGCAGATCCTCGACCTGCTCGAGGACCTCAGGGTTCGACGCGGGCTGACGATGGTCTTCATCAGCCATAATCTCGGCGTGGTCCGACGCATCGCCGACGAGGTCGCGGTGCTCTATGGCGGCCAGATCGTCGAGCAGGGCGCGACCGAGGACGTGCTTCAGCGGCCCGTGCATCCCTATACCAAGGGGCTGCTCGCCGCGATCCCGCGCATCGGCCGCAGGATGGCGCGGCTCGCCGCCATCCCCGGCCGCCTGCCCGATCTGCGCAACCCGCCCGCCGGCTGCCGCTTCGCACCACGCTGCCCCTTCGCGACCGATGACAGCGACAAGCCGCAAAGGCTGCTTCCGGTCGGCGAGAGAATGGTTCGCTGCAGCTCGGCAGAGGCTCTGCGCGAGACGCCCTGGCCGGTTCAGCAGGAGACGGTGTCTGCCGCGACGGGCGCCGCACCGACCGGGTCAGGACCCGTCGTTGAGGTCGAAAACCTGACCAAGAGCTTCGTGCTCAGCCGGGGCGCGCTGCGCTGGGAGCGCTGGCGGCCGGTGCGGGATACGCTCAGCATCAAGCCGGTCGATGACATCTCGCTCACGATCGCGCCGGGCGAGGTCGTCGGCCTCGTCGGTGAATCGGGCTCGGGCAAGACCACGCTCGGCCGCACCATCCTGCGCCTGATCGAGGCCGATTCAGGTCTGATCCGCATCGCCGGCGAGACTGTCTCCGACAAGCCGCAAAGCGCACTGGAGGCCATGCGGCGCGCCGCGCAGATCGTCTTCCAGAATCCGGATTCTTCGCTCAACCCGCGCAAGACGATCCGCGAACTGCTCGGCCGCCCGATCGCACGCTTCGGTCTCGCGCCGAAGAGTGAAATCCCCAAGCGGGTCGATGAGCTGCTCGACCTCATCAGGCTGCCGGCCCACTACGCCGACCGCTATGCCCACCAGATGAGCGGCGGCGAGAAGCAGCGCGTCGGCATAGCGCGCGCGCTGGCGACGCAGCCGAAATTCATCGTCTGCGACGAGCCGGTCTCGGCGCTCGACGTCTCCGTGCAGGCGGCGATCGTCAATTTGCTCGCCGATCTGCGCGACCGCCTCGGCGTCGCCTATCTCTTCATCTCGCACGACATCTCGGTGGTGGCCCATCTCGCAGACCGGGTCGCGGTGATGCATCACGGCAAGATGGTCGAGATCGGCCCGGCCGAGCAGATCATGCAGGCGCCAACCCACCCCTACACGATCAAGCTGCTCTCGGCCGTTCCGAGGGTCGATGGTCCGCCGCTGGCGCGTGGCGAGACTGTCGCCGTCGATGCTCTGGCCTGAGCGGGTCGACCGAGGGACTTCGGACAGGCGCCCGAGCCCCCTGCTTCGAGACGCCGCGGCGCGGCTCCTTATCTGGAGGGCTGAAGTCCTAGGCCAGCATGCGCGTATCGCCGCAGACCGAGATTTCCTGGCCCGAGATCGTCTTGGCAAAGGACGAGGCGAGGAAGACGATCTGTTTGGCGATGTCGGCAGGGTCGACGAACTGCTTGATCGAAACGCCGGCGAATAGCCGCGCGGTCATTTCCTCATGCGAGACGTTGAAGCTGCGCGCCTTGTTGGCGATGACGCTCTGGATGCGCGGCCCCTCGACC
Source organism: Allobosea vaviloviae (assembly GCF_001298265.1). Classification (GTDB taxonomy): domain Bacteria; phylum Pseudomonadota; class Alphaproteobacteria; order Rhizobiales; family Beijerinckiaceae; genus Allobosea; species Allobosea vaviloviae_B. The sequence goes on from NZ_LGSZ01000031.1 coordinate 73,460, forward strand.
AGGCCGGGGCAGATCGCATTGGCCCGGATGCCGAACTCGCCGAGTTCGGCGGAGAGCGCCTTGGTGAAGCCTATGACCCCCCATTTCGCCGCCGCATAGGGCGAGCGCAGCGGGAAGCCGTGCTTGCCGGCCTGGCTGGAGAGATTGACGATCGACGCGTTCTTCGACTGCTTGAGATAGGGCACGGCGAGCCGCGTGCAGTTGAACTGCCCGGTCAGGTCGATGGCGACGCAGGAATCCCAGTCCTCGGGCGCGATCTCGTCGACGCGGCCGGTGGGACCGGCGATGCCGGCATTGTTGACGAGGCAGTCGAGGCCGCCCAGTGCCGCCAGCGCCTCGTCCATGAGCCGGCCGACCGCGGCGCGATCCGAGACGTCGCACACCGACTGGGTCATCGCCGGGTCGCTCTGCGCCATCTCCGCCAGTGCGGCGCGGTCGACGTCGCAGATATGGACCTTCGCCCCCTCCGCCGCGAAGGCCCGCGCCGTGGCGCGGCCGATGCCATTGGCGCCAGCCGTCACCAGCACGCGCAAGCCCTTGATCTGCAAGTCCATCCTGACGTCTCCCTGTCGCGATTGTGTTCAGGCGCTGAGCTGGCCCGTATCCTCGATATGCGCGGCTGCAGCCGTGATGTCGTCCTCCAGCGCGGAGCGGGCAGCCGCCCCATCTCGCCGGCGCAAGGCGTCGAGCAGCCGCGCATGGGCCTGCATGGCACTGCCACCTTTGAGGCGGCGCGGCTCGTCGCGCATGTCGAGGTTGAGGATGGGGCCAGCCTTCAGCCAAAGCCGCTCGATCATCTCGATCAGGCTCGGCATGCCGGCCGCCTCATAGAGCGCGAAATGCAGGTCGCGATTGGCCGCCACAGCGCCCGCGCTGTCGGGCGGATCGGCGCTGGCGGCCTTGCGGAAATCCGCATCATGGGCGGCGATCCGCGCGATCTCCGAAGGTGTCGCCTTGCGCGCCGCTTCCTCGGCGGCAAAGCCCTCGACCACGAGCCGCAGCCGCGTCAACTCGCGGAACTGATCCAGCGAGAGCACCGGCACCCGCACCGCCCTGCCCGGCAGAACCTCGAGCGCCCGGTCAGCGGCCAGCCGGCTGACGGCCTCGCGCACCGGCATCATCGAGACGCCCAATGCCTCGGCCACCCGCCGCAGCGAAAGCTTCTCGCCGGGAGCGAGGCGACCCGCGACAAGAAGCGCCCGCAGTTCGCCGGTGACCCGCTCGCCGAGCGTCTCGTGCTGAAGCGCGCCGATCTCGTCGAGGGCCGATCCGTCGGGCGCGGTCGCGGGAGCGATCCGCTCGATGGCGACAGGCAAGGGCTGGACAGGGGCGATCATGTCTGCCAACCTAACTGTGATCACAGATCACGACAAGCGGCATCAGACCGCTCGCCACAATCAGCCGACGCCGAAACGGTGCGGCACTCGTTCTGGGAGGAACGCCGATGTCAGACCTGTTGAAGACGACCCGACTCTCGCGCCGGCAGGCGCTGGCCGGGCTCGGCGCCGGCGCCGCGACCGGGCTCATCGCCAGCCCGTCCCTCATCCTGGCTCAGACACCCGACGCAATCCGCTTCGGCCACCTGACGCCGCGCACCGGCTTTCTCGGGCCGCTCGGCGAATATGGCGTGATGGCGGTCGATCTCGCGGTCGAGGAGATCAATGCGGCCGGCGGCGTCAACGGCCGCAAGCTCGAAGCGCTGAAGGAAGACTCGGTCAACCCGCAGACCGCCTCGACCAAGGCAGAGCGCATGATCGAGCGCGACAAGGTCGTCTGCATCCTTGGCGAGATTTCCTCGGCCTCGTGCCTGACGATCTCGCAGGTCGCGGCACGCAACAAGACGCTCTTCGTCAACACGGGCGGCAATTCCGATGCGCTACGCGGCGAGAGCTGCAACCGCTACATGTTCCATGTCGAGCACCAGAACTCGATGTATGTGAAGAGCGCCGGCCGCTCGCTGATGGCGCAAGGGCTGGTGAAGGGCAAGAAGTGGTTCTCGCTGACCGCCGACTACGCTTTCGGCCATGATCTGAGCAAGGTCGCCAAGCGCTTCATGGAGGCCAATGGCGGCCAGTTCGCCGCCGACAAGCTGGTGCCGACCGACGCGACCGACTTCTCGGCGCTGCTGCTCGAAATCCGCGCGGCCAAGCCCGACCTCGTGATCTCGAACCTCGCCGGCAACCAGATCACCAACTTCCTGAAGCAGTATTCGGAGTTCGGCCTGACCTTCCCGGTCGCGGGCTTCGGCTTCGACACGGCGCTGGCCTGGGCCGCCGGCAAGGACAATTTCGGCGGCATCTGGCCCTGCGTCTGGCACCATTTGATCGACACCCCCGGCACCAAGGCTTTCGTTGCGGCCTTCACCAAGAAATACGGCAAGCCGCCCGAGAACCAGGCCTGGGGTGACTACATGGCCGTGAAGATCATGGCCCAGTCGATGAACGAGCTGAAATCGACCGAGACCGCCAAGATCCTGGCGCATTGGGAGAAGGGCGCGAAGTTCGACGTGCTCAAGGGCCGCGAGGGCTATTTCCGCGCCTCCGACCACCAGCTCATCAGCGAGATGTACACCATCACCGCCCTGCCCGCCGCGCAGGTCAAGAACCAGTGGGACCTGTTCACCTCCTCAGCCCCGGTGCCCGGCCCCAACGAGGACATGGAGGTCATCGCCACCAGTGGCGACGAGGCGGTCTGCAAGATGAGCTGATGGCTCATCCGTCATTCTCGGGCGGCGTGCAGCGCCGACCCGGGAATCTCGTGACGGGAGACCGCTGGTTTCCGAGATGGTCGGGTCAAGCCCGACCATGACGCGCCATGATGAAGGGCCCTTCCCTGCAGCGCGCATTCCGATAGAGGCCATTCCTTGCTCACCCTCTTCATCCAGCAGGTGCTGAACGGGCTGCTCGACGGGGTCTATTACCTCCTGATCGCGCTCGGCCTGTCGCTGATCTTTTCGCTCGGCGGCATCGTCAACCTGGCCCATGGCGCCTTCTATGCGATCGGCGCCTATCTGACGATCGTGCTTGCCCCGCATATCGGCTTCGGCGGCGCCATGGTGGCCTCGCCGCTGCTGGTCGCGCTGATCGGCATTGTCGTCGAACGCAGCCTGTTCCAGCGCTTCTACCGATCGGACCCGATCCTCTCGTTGCTGCTGACCTTCGGGCTGGCTATGGTCGCGGAGCAGTCGCTGCGGATGATCTTCGGGGCGCCGCCGCTGTCCTTCTCGATTCCGCCGGCCTTGCGCGGCCAGATCTTCATCGGCGATTTCATCTATTCGCGTTACCGGGCGATGCTGCTCCTGATCGCGGCCGGGTGCGTGCTGGGGCTGTGGTTCCTGCTCCAGCGCACCGCTTTCGGCCGCGTCGTGCGGGCCGGCGTGCAGAACCCGGACATGGTTGGCGCGCTCGGCATCTCCCTGCAGCCCTACATGGTCGCGGTCGCCGGCATCGGCATCGGATTGGCGGGGCTGGCCGGTGTGCTGCTGGCGCCGATCTATTCGATCCATCCCGCCATGGGGCAGGAGATCATCACGCCGGCCTTCGTCGTGGTTGTCATCGGCGGACTCGGCTCCTTCTGGGGCGTGGTGGTGGCGGCCCTGATGGTCGGGCTGGTCAAGGGCATCACCATCGGGCTCGGCTACACGCAATGGTCGACCGCGGTGATCTACCTGATGATGCTTCTGGTCCTGCTGTTCAGGCCACGCGGCCTGTTCGGCGAACGCATCCAGCGCTTCGAGTGAGGACGCGATGACACCCGCACAGCGCGACCACGCGCCCCTCTTCATCGCAGCTGCGGGGCTCCTGGCCCTGCCCTTCCTGATGCATGTCATCGGGCTCGGCACGACGTCGGCGACCGAGATTGTCGTCTTCGCCATCGCCTGCATGGCGCTGAACATCCTCGTCGGCACGACAGGGCTGGTTTCCTTCGGCCATGGCGCCTGGTTCGGGCTGGCCGCCTATGCCGCCGGGCTGATCCAGCGCAACTGGCTGCCCGGCCAGTTCGCCCTGCCGATTCTGCTCGCCGTCCTGTTCGTCGGGCTGATCGCCTTTGCGTTTGGGGCGCTGATCCTGCGCCGCAAGGGGGTCTATTTCTCGCTGCTGACGCTGGCTCTGGCGGCCATGACCTACTCCGTCGCCTTCCGCTGGACGGCTCTGACCGGCGGCGAGGACGGGCTCGGCGGCATCAAGCGTCCGCTCTTCCTGGGCATCGATTTCGAGCAGGCCTCGCGCTTCTATGTCCTGGTCGCGCTGATCGGCATGGCGGTGGTCTACGGCCTCTGGCGCTTCCACCGCTCGCCGGTGGGCACGGTGCTGGTGGCGATCCGCGAGAACGAGCAGCGCGCGCGTTTCCTCGGCTATGCCACCGACCGCTACAAGCTGATCGCCTTCACGCTCTCGGCGGCGCTGACGGGGCTGGCCGGCTCGCTGCTGCTGTTCAACAACCGCATGACCTCGGCCGAGCCGATCTCGGTCGCCTTCTCCGGCGAATTGCTGGCGATGGTCGTCATCGGCGGCATGCGCTCCTTCCTGGGGCCGGCGCTGGGCGCACTGTTTTTCGTGATCTTCCGCGACTACCTCTCCAGCATCACGCCGAACTGGCTGTTCTGGTTCGGCCTACTCTTCGTCAGCTTCATCGTGTTCTCGCCGACCGGCCTCGTCGGCTTCGGCGAGCGCCTCTTGCGACCCTTCCGCAAGCAGGTCGCAGGCGATGCCGCAATGTCGGAACGCAAGGCCGGCACCGTGACGCTGCCGGCCTTCATGAAGTCCAGCGACCCTATCGATGGGCCGATCCTGACGGCACGGGGGCTCGCCAAGAGCTTTGGCGGCATCAAGGCGGTCGAGGGTGTCGACATCACCATGGCCGACCGCCAGCTGCATGCGCTGATCGGGCCCAACGGCGCCGGCAAGACCACGGCCTTCAACCTGATCTCGGGGCTGTTCCCGCCCGATCACGGGACGGTGCATCTGCGCGGTCGCCAGATCGGAGGGATGTCGCCCGAGGCGATCACGCAAGCCGGGATCGGGCGCGCGTTCCAGATCACCAACCTGTTTCCGACGCTCTCGGTCGCGGAAAATGTGCGGCTCGCCGTGCAGGCCCGCGCCGCCGAGCGCTTCGGCTTCTGGCGGCCCTCGGCAGCGTTGGCGGAGGTCAACGCGCAGACGTCGACGGTGATCGACACGATGGGCCTGCGCGGCATCGAGACGGCGGAGGCCGGATCGCTGAGCTATGGCGGCCAGCGCCTGCTCGACATGAGCCTGGCGCTGGCGACGAAGCCGCGCGTGCTGCTGCTCGACGAGCCGCTGGCGGGCCTGGCGGCGGCCGAGCGCGAGCGTGTCGGCAATTTGATCAAGTCGATCTCGACCGACCTGCCGGTGCTGCTGGTCGAGCACGACATCGACCGCGTCTTCGCCATCGCCGACCATGTCACGGTGATGAACGAGGGTTCGGTGCTGGTCGATGGCACGGTCGAGGATGCGCGCTCGTCGCCGCGCGTGCAGGAGATCTATATCGGCTCCGGCGCGCATGCGCTGGCGGAGAAGCCGCGCCAGAGCGCGGCCCGACCCGGCGTCCTGCTCGGCCTCGACAAGGTCGACACCTTCTACGGCAAGAGCCATATCCTGCGGCAGGTCTCGCTCGACGTGCACGAGAACGAGATCGTCGCGCTGCTCGGCCGCAACGGCGCCGGCAAGTCGACCCTGCTCAAGACCATCACCGGCATCGCCCCACCGGCGAGCGGCAGCGTCACGCTAGCCGGCCAGGACATCGCCGGACAGCCGCCCGCCGCGATCGCGCGGGCCGGCATTGCCTATGTGCCGCAGGGCCGCGGGCTCTTCGCAGGCATGAGCGTCAAGGACAATATGGAGCTCGGGCGGCTCAAGCGCGTCACCGGCAACGGCACGCATTGGGACGACGAGAAGATCTTCGCCTTCTTCCCGCGCATCAAGCAGCGCTGGCATTCGCCCGCCGACTACCTGTCGGGCGGCGAGCAGCAGATGGTGGCGGTGGCGCGCGCGCTTTCGGGCGATACCCGCGTGCTCCTGCTCGACGAGCCCTTCGAGGGGCTGGCGCCGGCTGTCGTGGAGGAGCTGTTCGAGGCCTTCGACAAGCTCCGCCAGGAGATCGCGATCGTGATCGTCGACCACCATCTCGATCTCGCGCTGGCGCTGTCGGACCGGACCGTCGTGCTTGAGCGCGGCAGCGTCGTCCACACCGGCCCCTCACGCGCGCTGAGCCAGGATCTCGCGCTCCGGCGTCAGGTGTTGTGGCTGTGACGTTCGAAACGTCCCGAACTTTGCGCCGTCATCCCGGGCGAAGCGAAGCGCAGACCCGGGATCCATGCCTGACCCTATCCGGCAAATGCTCCGGCATGGATCCCGGATCGGTGCCGCTGCGCGGCTTGTCCGGGATGACGGCGCCTTTGTATCGAGTGGATCAGGAACTCTTCGCATGACCAGCATCGCCATCGTCGGTTCGGGCCTGATCGGCCGCGCCTGGGCCACCGTTTTCGCCAGCCATGGCTGTTCCGTCGCGCTGCATGACGTCGTGCCCGGCGCGGCTGAGGCGGCGCGCGCCCATATCGGCACCAATCTCGAGGAACTCGCGGGCCATGGGCTGGTCGAGAATCCCAAGGGATCGCTCGCCCGGATCCGCGTCGCCCGCGACCTCGCCGACGTGCTGACCGGCGCCGATCTCGTGCAGGAAAACGGGCCGGAAACCGTCGCGGCCAAGCAGCAGCTCTTCGCCGAGATGGACGCGCTCTGTCCGCCCTCGACCATCCTGGCGTCCTCGACCTCCTTCATCATGGCCTCGGTGTTCAGCGAGACGCTGGCGGGCCGGGCGCGCTGCCTCGTGGCGCACCCTGTCAACCCGCCCCATCTCGTGCCGATCGTCGAGCTCGCGCCGGCGCCCTGGACCGACCCGGCGGTGGTCGAGCGGGCCAAGGCGATCTACGAGCAGGCCGGCCAGGTGCCGATCGTGCTGCGCAAGGAAAAGCCCGGCTTCGTTCTGAACCGCCTTCAGGCCGTGCTGCTGGCCGAGGCCTTCCGCATCGTTGGCGAAGGCGTCGCCAGCGCGGAGGATGTCGACAAGACGATCCGCGATGGCTTGGGCCTGCGCTGGTCCTTCATGGGCCCGTTCGAGACGATCGAGCTGAATGCGCCCGGCGGCATCCCCGATTACTGCGCGCGCTATTCCGCCTCGCTCGATGCGATGGTGAGGTCATCCGAAGGGCTCGGCAATCCTTTCGACGCCGCGACGGTCGAGACCGTGATGAGCGAATGGCGCGGCGCGCAGTCGCCGGACCGGGTGAAGCGCCTCAGCGACTGGCGCGACACGCGGCTGGCGGCGCTGCAGGCCCACAAGCGCGGCTCGCAGCGCAAGCCGGGATGAAAAGCCTCAGCCGTCATTGCGAGCACAGCGAAGCAATCCAGGGGCGGCCGCGCTCGACGTCCTCCTGGATTGCTTCGCTGCGCTCGCAATGACGGACCCGTTCCAGACCCTGACCCGAACGTCACGAAGGACGCCCAGCATGGCCAAGAACCGCAAAGTCATCATCACCTGCGCGGTCACCGGCGCAATCCATACGCCGTCGATGTCGCCTCACCTGCCCGTAACGTCGGACGAGATCATCGATGCGGCGGTCGGCGCGGCCGAGGCCGGTGCCGCCCTCGTCCATGTCCATGCCCGCAATCCCGTGACCGGCCAGCCCGACCAGTCGCCCGAGGCCTTCGAGCCCTTCCTGAAGGTGATCAAGCAGCGCTCGAACTGCGTCATCAACATCACCACCGGCGGCGCCCCCACCATGGGTGTCGAGGAGCGGCTGGGCCCCTGCGCGCATTTCAAGCCGGAGGTCGCCTCGCTCAACATGGGCTCGATGAATTTCGGGCTCTACCCGATGCTGGCCCGCTTCAAGGACTTCAAGCACGACTGGGAGAAGCCCTATCTCGAAGGCTCGAAGGACCGGATCTTCAAGAACACCTTCCAGGACATCGAGAACATCCTCACCACCTGCGCAGAGAATGGTACCCGCTTCGAGATCGAGTGCTACGACATCGGCCATCTCTACACGCTGGCGCATTTCGTCGATCGCGGGCTGGTGAAGCCGCCCTTCTTCGTCCAGTCGGTCTTCGGCATCCTCGGCGGCATCGGCCCGCACCCCGAAGACGTCATCCACATGAAGCGCACGGCCGACAGGCTGTTCGGCGATGCCTATCAGTGGTCGGTGCTCGGAGCCGGCCGGCACCAGCTGCCGATCGCCGCCATGGCGGTGTCGATGGGTGGCAATCTGCGCGTCGGGCTGGAAGACTCGCTCTGGCTCGGGCCGGGACAGTTCGCCAAGTCGAACGCCGATCAGGTCCGCGCGGCGCGGATGATCATCGAGGGGCTGGGGCTGGAGGTCGCGACGCCAGAGGACGCCCGCGAGGTCCTTCAGCTGAAGGGCGCCGACAAGGTCAATTTCTAGGGCGCCCAGCCTCACTCCAACGTCATGGTCGGGCTTGTCCCGACCATTCACGCCTTCGGTGATCGAGGGCGTTGTTCAAGACGTGGATGCTCGCCACACGAGCGAGCATGACGGCAGGCGCTACAGGCTGTCCCGCCGGATCAGGTCGGCGGCTTTCTCCGCGATCACCAGGACCGCCGCCTGCGTGTTGCCGGAGACCACTGCCGGCATGACGGAGGCGTCGGCGATGCGCAGACCATCGACTCCATGGACACGCAGTTGCGGATCGACCACCGCGCCCGGCCCCTGCCCCATCCGGGCGGTGCCGCAGGCGTGATAGATCGTCTGGCCGTTGTCGCGGGCGAAGGCGAGCCAATCCGCATCGCTGTCGCATGTCGGGCCAGGTGCCATCTCATAAGCGCGATAGGCATCCATCGCTGGCTGGCCGACGATGGCGCGGGCGATCTTCATGCCGTCGATCATGCAGTGCTGGTCGGTGGCGGTTGCGAGGAAATTCGGGCGGATCGCGGGAGGCGTATCGGCGTCGGGCGCGCGGGCATGGATGGTGCCGCGCGATTCCGGCCGCAATTGCGTCACGCCGATGGTCATGCCGGGTTCACGGTCGAGCCTGCGCTCGGCGGCGTTGGCGTAGCTCGCATGCATGAAGAAGTACTGGATGTCGGGCCCCTCGATCTCCGGCCTTGTCCGCACGAAGCCATGCGCCAGTCCGGTGCCGAGTGTCAGGATGCCCTTCCGCGTCAGGAAATACTGCGCCACAGCAGCCGCCAGCCGCCAGCCGCGTGTCGTCTCGTTCAGCGTCACCGGCAGCTTCACGCGCCAGTTCATGCGCGTGCAGAAATGATCGCTGTAGTTGGCGCCGACGCCCGCCAGCTCATGCCGCAGCGGCAGGCCCGCCGCGGCCAGCACCGCCGGGTCGCCGATGCCCGACAATTCCATGAGATGTGGCGTCTGGATCGCACCGGCCGTCAGAACGACGCTGTGGCGGGCAGCGGCCTGCCGCTCGACGCCGTCGATGCGGTAGGTGACGCCCGAGGCGCGGGGCCCGTCGAGAGCGATGCGCAGGACATGCGCGCCGGTCAGGACGCGCAGATTGGGACGGTTGCGAACCGGCGCCAGATAGGCATCGGCGGCGCTGACCCGCCGGCCATGGCGCTGGTTGACCTGATAGTAGCCGAAACCATCCTGCACCACGCCATTATAGTCGCCGTTGCGCGGGTAGCCCGCCTGCCCGGCCGCTGCGATGAAGGCCTCGGCGACCTCCGGCCGCTCCTTGACGTCAGTCACCGGAAAGGGGCCGTCGCGGCCGCGCGTCGCGTCGCCCTGCCCGTCATAGGCTTCGAGCTTGCGGAAATAGGGCAGCACGTCGGCAAAACTCCAGCCGGTGCAGCCAGCCTGAGCCCAGCCGTCGAAATCCTGGGCCTGGCCACGGACATAGATCATGCCGTTGATCAGCGTCGAGCCGCCCAATCCCTTGCCGCGCGGGATGGCGATCGCGCGATTGCGGGTGTTCTCCTCCGGCTCCGTCTGGAAGCGCCAGTTGAACTCCGGATTGACCAGGAGCTTGCTGAAGCCCGCAGGGATCGGAATCCAGAAGCCCTTGCCCTCGCCGCCCGCCTCCAGCACCAGCACGCTGCGGCGGCCGTCCTCGCTGAGGCGGTTGGCGAGCACGCAGCCGGCCGTGCCGCCGCCGACGATGATGTAGTCGTAAGCTTCGCTGGTAGGCGTCGTCATGCAGCCGCCCCGGCAAGCGGCGTGCCGCGCTCGGCCATCACCCTGGCGATTCCAGCCATGACCTCCTCGCGCCCGGCAAAGGCGGCGCGTTCGAGCACCTTGGAGATCGTCGGCGAGGCCTCGCGGCCGTGGACGCGCTGCACAGGCTGGTCGAGCCAGTCGAACAGGCGGCGGTGCAGTTCGTCGGCCAACATCGCCCCATAGGAGGTGCCGCGCGCGCCCTGCTCGACGATCAGGACATTATGCGTCTTGCGCACGCTGGCACCGATCGCCTCCCAGTCGAGCGATGCGCGGTCGAGCGTGCGCAGATCGACGATTTCCGCGTCGACGCCGAGCGCCTCGACGGCCTCCAGGCTGCGATGGACCATGGCCGAATAGGTCAGGATGGTGAGGTCGCGGCCCTCGCGGACAATCCGTGCCTTGCCCAGCGGGATGGTGAAGTCGAGATCCGCGGCCGGGATCAGACCGTTCATCTGGTAGAGATCGACATGCTCGATCACCAGCACGGGATCGCTGCCCTTCAGCGCCGCATTCATCAAGCCGATATAGTCCTGTGGGGTCGAGGGCGCGACGATGCGCCAGCCCGGCGCCGTCGCGAAGACGCCGGCAGGGTCGAGCGAATGCTGCGAGCCATAGCCCGTGCCCATCGCGATCTTGCTGCGCAGAACGAGGGGTACGTCGGTGGTGCCGCCGAACATGTGTCGAGCCTTGCCGATCTGGTTGAAGACCTGGTCGGCAGCGACCCACATGAAGTCGGGATACATGAACTCGATGATCGGTCGGTAGCGCCCGTCCATGGCAAGCCCGCCGGCGAGGCCGGTGAAGGCGTTCTCGCTGATCGGCGTGCCGAGCACGCGGCCGGGGAATGCAGCCGCCAGTCCGCGCGTGGCGCCATTCGTGCCGCCCTTCAGGCGGTGGATGTCCTCGCCCATGATGACGATGGACGGGTCGGTCTCCATCCGGCGATGCAGCACGTCGGCGATGGCATCGACGAACTTGCGCTCGACCGTCGGGCCGGTCGGCGGGCCTTTCGATGACAGAGCCGGCAATTCGCCGCGCAGGCCGACATCGACGAAGGCGGTGTCGGGCCAGAGGTCGGGGCGGATGCGGCGGCGGTTACCATCCGGCTCCAGCAATCGCCCGGCGATGTCCTTCATCAGGGCGACGCAGCGCTCGCGCAGATCGGCGACGGCACCGTCATCGATCAGTCCCAGCGCCGTCATCTCGGTCGCGACACGCGCCAGCGGATCGCGGGCGCGCCAGGCGGTTTCCTCGTCCTTGGAGCGGTAACCAAAGGCGGAGCCGGGCAGCGGCCCGTTCTGGTGGAAATAGCGGTAGACTTCGAGTTCGATCAGGGCCGGCCCCTTGCCGGCGCGCAGCAGCGAGGTGGCTTCCTGCGTCGCCAGATGCACGGCGAGCGGGTCCATGCCGTCGACGCGCCAGGCGGGGATGCCGAAACCCGGCCCGCGACCGGATAGGCGCGCCTCGCAGGTCGCCTCGTCGACATGGGTGGCAACCGCGTAGAGGTTGTTCTCGACGACAAAGAGCAGCGGCAGGGCCCAGGCGGCGGCGAGGTTCATCGTCTCCAGCGTCGAGCCGATATTGATCGCGCCGTCGCCGAAATAGGTCACCGCGATATCGCCTGTGCCGGCGAGCTTGTGGGCCATGGCGGCGCCGGCCGCCAGCGGCACGCCGCCGCCCACGATGGCATTGGTGCCGAGCGCCCCCGCCTCGATCCAGCGCAGATGCATTGAGCCACCGCGGCCATGGCCGAAGCCGGGCTCGAGCCCGAGGATCTCCGCCAGGCTCCGGTGCAGCATGCCTTCGACGGGCGCGGCCAAATCGGCGACGGGATCGAGCGTCGGCGCGAGATAAGACAAAGTCTTGGCGAGGAACTGGTGATGGCCGCGATGCGAGCCGTTGACCTGGTCGGAGGCGCGCAGGCCGATCACGGAGCCGACGGCGCCGCCCTCCTGCCCGATCGAGGAATGGGCCGGGCCATGGACCAGCCCCTCTCCGGCGAGTTCGAGCACGCTCTCCTCGAAGGCGCGGATCAGGTGGAGCTGCGTCAGCATGCTGCCGAGCAGCGCCGGATCGGCAGCCTTCCAGTCGGCGGGGGTGGAGCGCAGCGCCGTCCAGGGCGCCTGCGCGTGGAGCTTTTCGCGGACGGGCATCAGCACCCTCCTCCGGATGCGGTCTCAGAGATAGCCATTGGCGCTCCAGCCTCCATCGACCCCGGCGACCTGCCCGGTGATCGCGCTCGCCTCGTCGCTCGCCATGAAGGCGGCGAGATCGGCGACCTCCCCGGTATCGATGAAACGGCCGATCGGCATCCGCGCGGTCAGGGCGTCGGCGTCGAGACGTCCGCGCGCGATCAGGTCGTCGAGGAAGGGGGTGCGGACATAGCCCGGCGCCAGCGCATTGACCCGAAGGCCATGGCGGGCCCATTCGAGTGCCAGCGCCTTGGCCATCATCGCGACGCCGCTCTTCGAGACGCAGTAGCCGATGCGCTCGGGCGCGGCGACGACGCCATACATCGACGCCATCAGCAGGATCACGCCGCGCCGGCGCGGGGCCATGCGGCGCCCCGCGGCCTGCGCGGTCAGAAAGACGCCGTCGAGATTGACGGCCATCACCCGGCGCCAATCGGCGAAGCTCAGTTCCAGCGTCGGGCTGTTCTGCGAGATTCCGGCATTGGCGACGACGATGTCGAGCGGACCGATCCCGGCCTCGGCCCGGTCGAAGGCCGCATCCACCGCGTCGGGATCGCAGACATCGCAGGCGATGAAGCCGGCGTTCTCGATCTCGGCCAGGGCGTCGGCAGCGGCCGCGTCGCGGTCGAGCACGACCACCCGCGCGCCGCGCGCGGCGAAGCGCAGGGTCATGGCCAGCCCGAGGCCGGAGGCGCCGCCGGTGATGAGCGCGACCTTGCCGGCGAGATCGCGGTTGCGATCGGAAATCGGAGTGGCGCTCATCACGTCTTGCCCGGCGGGGTCTTGTCCGGTGACGTCATGCCCATGAAGTCGCCCATCATCTCGAGCTGGCATTCGAGCATCGGCAGCCCGTAATGGATGCTGCAGCCCCTGGCCTGGGCCGCCGCCAGCAGCGCGGTGACACGCGGCTGCATGATCACCTCGGCGACGATCTGCCCGGCGGTCAGGCGCGATGCGTCGAGCGGCAAAGGATCGCCCTCGGCGAGGCCGAGCGACGTGCCGTTGATGACGATATCGGGGGCAGCCGCGCCGGGCTCGTCGAGATCGACGGGAAGCGCGGGAAAGGCCTGTGACAACCGCCGCGCCAGATCCTCCGATTTCGCGCGGGTGCGGTTGGCGATCGAGAGGCCGGCGACGCCCGCGTCTGCGAGCGCGAAGGCAACCGCATTGGCGGCGCCGCCCGCGCCCAGCAACAGGACGCGCCGGCCCTTCGGCTCGAAGCCCTCGCGGCGCATCCCCGCGACGAAGCCAAGCCCGTCGAGAATGTCGCCGACCAGCCGGCCATCGGCCTCGCGGCGGACACAGTTGACCGCGCCGACCAGCTGCGCCTGCCGCGAGACCTCGTCGCAAAGCGCGACGATCGCGGTCTTGTGGGGCACGGTGACGACGAAGCCGCCGAGCGTCTTCATGGCCTTGAGGCTTGCGACGACGGTGGCGAGCTCGCCCGCGCCGACATGGACCGGCACCATCACGCCGTCATGCCCGCGCGCGCGCATCAGCGCGTTCAGCTTCTGCGGCGTCTGCACATGGTGGACCGGGTCGGCGAGGATCGCATAGACGCGGGTGTGGCCGGAGATCTCCGTCATCGCTGCTACCTAAATCCCGAGATAGGCGGTCTTGATGTGGGGATCGGCCAGCAGGCCGGCGCCGGTGTTCTCCATGGCGATGCGGCCGTTCTCGATGACATAGGCGCGCTGCGCGATCTTGAGCGCGTGGAAGGCCTTTTGCTCGACCAGCAGCACCGTCGTGCCCATCGCGCAGATGCGCTCGACGATGCCGAACATCTGCTGGACGATGATGGGCGCGAGGCCGAGTGACGGTTCGTCCAGCATCAGCAGGCGGGGCTTTGCCATCAGGCCGCGCGCGATCGCGACCATCTGCTGTTCGCCACCCGATAGTGAGCCGGCGAGCTGGTCGAGCCGCTCGCGGACGCGCGGGAAGATCTCCAGCACCTCCTCGAAGCGCGCGGCCGAGCCCTCGCGGGCATTGGCGTGGTAGCAACCCATCATGACGTTGTCCCGGACGGTCATGACCGGGAAGACCTGGCGCGCTTCGGGCACCATGACGAGGCCGCGCCCGACGATGTCGGCGGGAGTCGCGCCGGCGATCTGGTGGCCGTCGAACTCGATCGTGCCGGAGCCGGGCTTCACCAGGCCGGAGATCGCGCGCAGCAGCGTCGTCTTGCCGGCGCCGTTGGCGCCGATGATGGTGACGACCTCGCCCTTGCCGATCCGGATCGAGACGTCCTGGAGGATCGTGGTGCGGCCATAGCCGGCCGTCAGCTCAGAGACCTTGAGCATTGGCGAAATCCTCTCCGAGATAGGCCTCGATCACCCGGCGGTCCCTGACCACGGACTGCGGATCGCCCTGCGCGATCACCTTGCCGGAATCGATCACGATGATGCGGTCCGACAGGCTCATGATCGCCTGCATGTTGTGCTCGATGGCGATCACCGTGACGCCTGCATCGCGGATCGCGCGGATCAGCGCGACCATCGTCTGCGTGTCGGTCTGGCTCTGGCCGGCCATGACCTCGTCGAGCAGCAGGATGTCGGGCTCGGTGGCGAGCGTGCGGGCGACCTCGAGGCGCTTGAGATCGCCGATCGGCAGGTTGCGCGCCTCGACCTCGCGGACATGCTGCAGGCCGACCAGCGACGACACGCGCAGCGCCACCGCCCGCGCCGAGGCGACGTCGGGATGGCGCATGAAGGCACCGATCATGATGTTCTCGATCACCGTCAATTTGCCGAAGGGCTGCACGATCTGGAAGGTGCGGCCGATACCGGCCCGCGCGAAGGCGTCCGGGCTCGCCGGCGTCGTCGCCTTCCCGCCCGAAACGATGGCGATGCTGCCGGACGAAGGCTGGAGGAAGCCTGAGATCTGGTTGAACAGCGTCGTCTTGCCGGCACCGTTGGGGCCGATGATGCCGAGAATCTCGCCCCGCTTCAGCATCATCGAGACGTCGTCGGTCGCCGTCAGGCCGCCGAAGCGCATGACGAGGTTCTTGGTTTCCAGCATCGTCTCGCCAGGCGTCCCGGTGATCTGGCGCAGCGCCGGGGCTTCCTGCTCCGGCCGCGGCTGCCCACCCGGCAGCCTGTCGATCCAGCGCCCGACGCGAGCCCCGTAGGTGCCGACGAGCCCGCCTGGCAGCGTCAGCGTGATCAGCACGAGCACCGTGCCGTAGACGAAGCCGTGCAGGCCGTTGGCGGAGGCGCCGAGCCAGCCGCGCGCCAGTTCCGCGATCGGCACCACCAGCACCGTGCCCAGCAAGGGCCCGACGACGGTGCCGAGCCCGCCGATGAGGGCAAACATCGCGACCTCGATCGAGGTCGAGAGCGAGAACATCGTCGCCGGCTCGAGGAAGGTCGTGTACATCGCGTGGAACGAGCCGATCAGGCTGGTCAGCACGGCCGAGATCACGACGGCCTTGAGCTTGACCCGCGTCGGGCTGATCCCGGCGGCCGAGGCCGCATCCTCGCGCTCGCGCACGGCGGTCAGATAATAGCCGAGCCGCGCATTGCGGATGGCGTAGGACACGACCAGCGTCAGCAGCAGCAGGCCAAACGCGATGATCAGGTAGTTGAACTTGTCCTGGAAGATCATCCAGGCCCAGCCGAGCTTCAGCGGCACGATCAGCCCTGCCGAGCCGCCGGTGACGCCGTGAAAATGGATCGCCAGCAGGCGGATGACCTCGAGGAAGGCGATCGTCGCCAGCGAGAAGAACGGCCCGCGCAGGCGAAAGCAGGGATAGCCAATGCAGACCGCGACGACGGCCGAAAGCGCCGCGCCCGCCCACATGCCGATCCAGGGCGAGAGGCCGAGATGCTGGATCAGCAGCGCCGTGGTGTAGCCGCCGATGCCATAGAACATCATATGGCCGAGCGAGAGCTGGCCGGCATAGCCGCCGACGATGTTCCAGGCCGTCGACAGGCCGGCGAAGACGCAGATCGTCACGAAGACGTGGATGATGAAGGCGGAGTCGCTGAGCGCCGGGACGATCAGCAGCAGCGAGAGCAGGATGAGCGCGACATAGACGCGCGGATGGGCCAGGGCTGAAAGCCGGCTCGGCTTCGGCACGGCGACGGGAGCGACGGCGGCGGTGCGGGAGGTCATGGGCTCACTCCGTCCCGCGGCCGAAGCCGAACAGGCCGGTCGGCTTGAAGATCAGGATCAGGATAAAGATCGCGAAATAGACGACCTCCTTGAGGTCGGGCGCGATGTAGTAGCCCGACAGGCTGTCGACGATGCCGATGATCATCGCTCCCGCAAAGGCGCCGTACATGCTGCGCATGCCGCCGAGCACGACCACGACGAAGGCGGTCAGCACGAAATAGGAGCCGATCGTCGGTGTGACCGGGAACATCGGCGTGATCAGCGCGCTGGCGAGTCCGACGCAGGCCGCGCCGAGCCCAAACGAGATGATGTAGATGCGGTCGACCCGCACGCCCATCAGCAAGGCGGCATTGCGGTTCTGCGCGGTGGCGCGGATGGCGCGGCCGAGCGGCGTCTTCTGCATGAAGAGATGCAGCCCCGCGACCAGCGCCAGCGCGCAGGCGAGGATGACGATCTGCCCCGACAGCACCGTATAGCCGCCGAGCGAGACCGACTGACGGGCGCTGGGCGTCGAGACCGAATAGAGATCGGCCCCGAAGATCATCAGCGCCAGGTTCACCAGCGCGGTCGAGAGGCCGACGGTGGCGAAAATCTGAATGTGCTCGTCGGCGTTCAGCAGCGGCTGGATGATAAAGCGCTGCACCAGCGCACCGACGCAGAACAGCAGCACGACGACCGGCACGGCCGAGACGTAAGGGTGCCAGCCGAGCTTGGTGGCGAGCAGATAGGTCGCGTACATGCCGATCATCAGGAACTCGCCATGGGCGAAGTTCACGACGCGGACGATGCCGAAGATCAGCGTCAGTCCCACCGCGATGATGGCGTACATGCTGCCGAGCATGATGCCGTTGAGCAGCAACTGGACAAGCACGTCCATTTAGGGCGTCTCCGAAGTCGATCTGTCGAAGCGAGGGATGTTGGGCGCAGGGCGCGAGAGGGCCGCACGCGGCGGCCCTCGGGCTCCGTCAAGTCCTGCGTGGGCAGGACGGGATCGTCGGCGCTCAGTTGGTGCCGATGCCGACCTTCATCTTGGCCACGGCCGCATCGGCCGGGAACACGGTGACGAGCTCGCCGCCTTGCCACTGCATCAGGAAGGGCACGGCGCGGCTGTTCTGGCCGCTCTCGGCGAATTTGGCGCCCCAGCCGGTCGCCGTGCCGCCGACAGGCACGTCGACCGCCAGCACCGCCGTGCGGATCGAGGCCGCCTTCAGGTCGGGCGCCTTCTCCATGGCGTCGAGGAAGACCAGCGCGCCCATGTAGTTGGCGAGCGAGTGGCCCGAGCGCGGCGCGGTGCCGTATTTGGCCTGGTACTTCTTGACGAAGGCGTCGACGCCGGGCGCCGCCTTCGGATTGGTGCGGAACTGGGTGAAGTCGACATTGAGGGCGCCCTCCATGTTCTCCGCGCCGATCGCCAGCATGGTGTCGCGCAAGGAGTAGCCGCCGCCCGCGCCGATCATGGCCTTGGGCTTGAAGCCCTGCTCCTTCATCTGGCGGAAGAACAGCACGGTGTCGTTCTGGTAGGAGGTCTGGAGCACGACATCGGCACCGGCCGTCTTGAGGCGCAGGATCACCGGCGTCAGATCGACCGACTTCGCCGAATAGGGCAGCGTCTCGACGATGGTGACGCCCTTCTCCTTGGCGCGGGCGGTTTGATAGCCGGCGACCGTCTGGCCGTAGAGCGAATCCTCATGGATGATCGCGACCTTGAGCGACTTGGCCTCGAGGCCCAGCGCCGGAGCGATGGCCTCGCCCACGGCATCGACCATGCGGGCGGCGAAATCGCGCGCGGTCGGGTTGGTGCGGTAGACGTTCTTGAAGCCGCGCTCGGTGATCGGGTCCGAGATCGCGCCGAGCTCGAAATAGGGCACGCCGGCGAGTTCCGCGACCTGCGTCGCCGCAATCGAGAGCGAGGACGAATAGGTCCCGAAGATCACCGGCACCTTGTCCACCGAGGTCAGGCGGCGCGCCTCGCCGACGGCCTGGTTGGGCTCGACCGCGTCGCCTTTGACGATCTCGATCTTCTGCTTCTTCAGGCCGCCGGCGGCGTTGCGCTCCTCGATGGCGATCTCGAGCCCGCGGAAGCTCTCGTCGCCGAGCAACGCCAGCCCGCCCGAGAAGGGATAGAGTGCGCCGATCTTGACCTGGGCGAAGGCCTGCGTTGCCGACAGAGTCAAAGCTGCGGCGAGCGCCGCACGCGTTACGAACCTCATCATGTCCTCCCTGGGACCGCTGTCACGAGCATTTCTTGCGGTCCCCATCGCATGATGCGTCCCGGTCGGACGTTTCGCCGACGACCGGATAATGCAGATAACCAAGTTGCCTGACAAGTGGGGTTTTGCTAACGCTTGAACCAAGGCGGGGTGAACGGCACAAGAGCGGTTCGAGCCCACGCTGGCGCATGCTTCGCCCAGCGACAAGCCAGCCGGATGTGAGGGAGAGACGACGACCATGCCATTGCCGCAGACGATGAAGCAGGTGCGCTTTTCCGGGCCGGGCGGCCCGGAGGTGATCGAGATCGAGACCGCGCCGCTGCCGCAGCCCGGTCCCGGCCAGGTACTGATCGCGGTCGCGGCGGCGGGAATCAACCGGCCCGACTGCCTGCAGCGCGCTGGCGGCTACCCGCCTCCCCCCGGCGCGACGCAGATCCCCGGGCTCGAGATCTCAGGCCATATCGCTGCCGTCGGCGAGGGCGTCGCGGAAAGCCGCATCGGCGAAGCCGTCTGCGCGCTGGTGATCAGCGGCGGCTATGCGCAATACGCGGTGGCCGACGAGCCGCTCTGCCTGCCGGTGCCGAAGCCGCTCTCTCTGTTGGAGGCCGGCGGCCTGCCCGAGACCTACTTCACCGTCTACGACAACGTCTTCACGCGCGGCCGCCTCAAGAAGGGTGAGACGATCCTGATACATGGCGGCTCCAGCGGCATCGGCTCGACCGCGATCCAGCTCGCCAGGCATGCTGGTGCAACCGTCTATGCGACGGCCGGCTCGGCCGAGAAATGTGCCTTCTGCCGCTCGCTCGGCGCGCAGGAGGCGATCGACTACCGCGCCACGGACTTCGTCGAGGAGGTCAAGCGGCTGACCGACAAGCAGGGCGTCGATGTCGTCCTCGACATGGTCGGCGGCTCCTATATCCAGCGCAACATCAACATCCTGGCGCTCGAGGGGCGGCTGGTGCAGATCGCCTTCCTGCAGAGCAGCAAGGCCGATCTCGACCTGATGAACGTCATGCTCCGGCGCCTGACGCTGACCGGCTCGACGCTGCGGGCGCGCTCGGTCGCGCTCAAGGCCGAGATCGCCGCGCAGTTGCGCCGCGATGTCTGGCCGCTGCTGGAAGCGGGCACCGTCAAGCCGATCATCCACGCCACCTTCCCGCTGGAGCAGGCAAGGCAAGCGCATGAGCTGATGGAATCAAGCGCTCATCTCGGCAAGATCATGCTCGAGGTCGCCAAATGACCAGCCATAGCGGCAAGGTCGTGCTCGTCACGGGCGCCGGGCGCGGCATCGGCCAGGCGATCGCCGACGCCCATGCAGCGGCCGGCGCCAGCGTCGCCTATCTAGACCATGATCCGGCGCTGGCGGCGGCGGCGGCCGAGGCTGCACGCGCACGCGGCGCGACGACGCTGGCGGTTTCCGCCGATGTCGCCGACGAGGCTTCGGTCAAGGCAGCCGTGGCGCGCATCGTCGACACGCTCGGGCCGATCGGCGTGCTGATCAACAATGCCGGGATCTCGCCGAAATCGGGAGCAGACGGCAAGCGCGCCAAGCTCGGCGAGATGAGCGCGGAGGAATGGCGCCGCGTGCTCGACGTCAACCTGACCGGCGCGTTCCTCTGCGCCAGCGCGGTCGTGCCGGCGATGCGCGTCGCCGGGCGTGGATCGATCGTCAGCGTCTCCTCCGTCGCAGGCAAGACCTATTGCGACATCGTCGGCGTCCACTACGCCGCGACCAAGGCCGCTCTGATCGGCTTCACCAAGCATCTGGCGGGCGAACTCGGTCCTGACGGCATCACCGTGAACGCGGTGGCGCCGGGCCGCATCGACACGCCGCTGATGCGCGGCACCGCTCCGGAAGCCAACGAGGCGGCCCGGATGGCGACGCCGCTGCGCCGGCTCGGCAGCCCCGAGGATGTCGCCCAGACCTGCCTGTTCCTGACCTCCGACAACGCCGCCTTCGTCACCGGGCAGGTCTGCGACGTGGCCGGCGGCTGGCTGATGACCTGAGGCGCATCGTGATCGATTTTTCGGGCAAGGTCCTGCTGCTGACGGGCGGCAACGGCGCGATCAGCCGCGCCATCGCGACGCTCTTCCACCACCACGGCGCGTCCTGCGTCCTGACCGATCTCGACGGCGAGGGCGTGGCCACATTTGCTCGCGAGCTCGATCCCGGCAGGGGCCGCACGCTGGCCTTGCGGCAGGATGCGGCGCAGGCGAGCGATGCACAGCGCGCGGTCGAGGCTGCGGTCTCGCATTTCGGCCGCATCGACCACCTGGTCACGGCGGCAGGGCTCTATCACGACCGTCTGGTCAGCGAGATGAGCGAGGCCGAATGGCGCCAGTCGATCGCGATCAACCTCGACGGCGTCTTCCACAGCTGCCGCGCCGCCATCCCGCATCTGGCGGAGGGTGGATCGATCGTGAACCTCGCCTCGATGGCCGGCCATCGCGGCAGCTACGCCCATGCCCATTATGCCGCCGCCAAGGGCGGCGTGCTCAGCCTGACGCGGTCGCTGGCGCTCGAACTGGCGCCGAAGATCCGCGTCAATGCCGTCTCGCCGGGCCTGATCGAGGGGCCGATGGTCCAGCCCCTGATCGCCAAAAAGCCGGAGCTGATCCAGAACACGCCGATGAAGCGGTTGGGAACGGCCGCCGAGGTCGCGGGCGTCGTTGCCTTCCTGTGCTCCGATCTGGCAGGTTTCGTCACTGGCGAGACCGTTCACGTCAATGGCGGCCTGCATATCGCCAGCTAAAGGAACGGATTGAGCCCCATGGTCGCCGACAGAAGCCGATCCGAGCTGCGTGACATTCTGGGACGGGCGCCCTCGCTCGCGGACACGCTGGCGCTCCGGCTGCGCGACGAGATTTCCTCGGGCCGCCTTCAGGCGGGCGAGCGCCTGCCCACCGAGCAGCAGCTCGCCGCGACCTACGGCGTCAGCCGCCCGATCGTGCGCGAGGCCGTGGGGCGGCTGAAGCATGACGGGCTGGTGCTGTCGCGCCAGGGGGCGGGCGCTTTCGTCGCCGAGCCCGGATCGAGCTCGGTCTTCCGGCTCGACGTCGCGGATTTTTCCGACAAGGCGGAGCTGCGCCACATCGTCGAACTGCTGATGGCGGTCGAGGCGTCAGCGACGGAGCACACGGCCGAGCGCCACAGCGAGGCCGACCTGGCCACCATCCGCACCCGGCTGGACGCGATGCAGGCCGCGATCGACCGGGGCGAATCCGGCGTCGACGAGGATGTCGCCTTCCACCGCGCCATCATCGACGCCACCGGCAATCCGTTCTTCCGCGATCTGTCGGAGTTTCTCGACCGGCGCGTCCGAAACTTCATCCGCACCGCCCGCGCCAATTCGGCGCGCCTCGCCGGCATGGCGCAGACGGTGCAGGGCGAGCACCAGGCGATCTTCGAGGCGATCGTCGCGCGTGACCCGCAGGCGGCCCGCATGGCGGCTGAAACCCATCTCAAGAATGCAGCCGCGCGGCTCGCGCTCTATCTCGGGCGGTAGCCCGCGAGGAAGCGCTACCTCGCCCAGTTCAACGCCAGCGGATCGAGCTCGCGGGCCAGCTCGATGAGCCCCTCGCGGGTTTTGGGATGCAGCGGCGTCAGCGGGTGGCGCACGGCCTCCGACTTGATCACCCCGCCCTCCTTCATCACCGCCTTGGCCGAGCGCAGGCCGCATTGGCGGTTCTCGTAGTTGATGATCGGCAGCACCCTGGCATAAAGCGCGGTCGCCTGCTTGCGATCGCCAGCGGCATGGGCGGTGAGGATCGGCTTGATCAGGTCGGGGATCATGGCTGATGTCATCGTGCCGGTAGCGCCGGCATCGAGATCGGCCATCAGAGTGATCGCCTCCTCGCCGTCGAAGGGCCCGGCAACCGCCGAGCCGCCGGCCTCGATCAGCGCGCGCAGCTTGTTGGCCGTGCCGGGCACCTCGATCTTGAAGTAGCGCACGAGCGGCACCTCCTTTGCGAGGCGCACCATGAAGGGGACCGTCATCGTCACGCCCGAAAGCGGCGCATCCTGCAGGATGATCGGAATCCCGCAGGCGTCCGCGACGGATTTGAAGTGCTCGATCATGCCCTGCTCGTCGGCCTTGAGCAGCGCGCCGTGATAGGGCGGCATCATCATCAGCATCTTGGCGCCGGCATCCGCCGCCGCCTTGGCGCGCTGGGCGGCAATTCGCGTCGAGAAATGCGAGGTGGTGACGATCACCGGCACGCGGCCGGCAACCTGCTCGAGCGAAACCCGCATCACCTGCTCGCGCTCCTCATCGGTCAGCAGGAACTGCTCGGAGAAGTTCGCGAGGATGCAGATGCCGTCGACGCCCTGATCGACCATCAGGTCCATGACGCGGCGGTTGCCGGCGATATCGAGGTCGCCATTGTCGTGGAAGATGGTCGGAGCGATCGGCAGGATGCCCTTGTAGGGTTCGGTCATGGCGGCGTTTCCGGTGGTTTCTTGAAGTGACGGTCAAACCGTGCGCGTGGCGGTGCGCCCGCGCAAATACCCAGTAGCACGGCCGATCAGCGGCATCAGCAGCAGGGTGAGGCCGATCGCCATCAGCGTCGTGACCAGCGGGTTCGACCAGAAAATCGACAGCGAGCCCTGGCTGAAGATCATCGACTGACGGAAGGCGTCCTCGGCCTTGTCGCCGATCACCATGGCCAGCACGAGCGGCGCGATCGGATAGTCGAGCTTCTTGAAGACGTAGCCGACGAGGCCGAAGATCAGCGCCAGCCAGATGTCGAAGCCCTTGCCTGCCGCCGTATAGGCGCCGATGAAGCAGATCACCACGATCACCGGCCCGATGATCGAGAACGGAATCCGCAGGATCGAGGCGAACAGCGGCACCGTCGCCAACACGACCACCACCGCGACGACATTGCCGAGATACATCGAGGCGATCAGCCCCCAGACGAAGTCCGGGCGGTCGGTGAACAAAGTCGGGCCCGGGTTGAGCCCCCAGATCATCAGTCCGCCCATCATCACGGCGGCGGTTGCGGAGCCGGGAATGCCGAGCGCCAGCATCGGCAGCATCGCGGCAGAGCCTGCCGCATGGTCGGCCGTCTCGGGCGAGATCACGCCCTCGGGTTCGCCCTTGCCGAACTTGGACGGATCGCGCGACGAGCGCTTCGCCATGGCGTAGCTCATGAAGGAGGCTGCCGTCGGCCCGCCCGGCGTGATGCCCATCCAGATGCCGATCAGCGAGGAGCGCAGCAGCGCGAGCCAGTAGCGCGGCAGCTTGGCCGCCGTCAGCACAACGTCGCGGATGCGGACTTTTGCGGCGACGCCCTCGAATTTCAGCCCCTCCTCCATCGTCAGCAGCAGTTCGCCGATGCCGAACAGGCCGATCACCGCGATCAGGAAGGAGACGCCCGCGAGCAGGACGTCGAACTCATAGGTCAGGCGGACATTGCCCGAGACCGAATCCATGCCGATCGAGGCGAGCGTAAAGCCGATGCCCATCGAGACCACGGTCTTCAGCGGCGAGGCGCCACCCAGCCCGATAAAGCTGGCGAAGGTCATGAAATAGACCGCGAAATACTCAGGCGAGGAGAAGCGCAGCGCGAACTTCGCGACCCAGCCCGACAAGAGCGTGATCAGGATGACACCCGCCAGAGCACCAAAGCCCGCCGAGAGAAAGGCGAAGGACAAAGCCTCGGTCGCCCGGCCCTGCTTGGCCATCGGGTGGCCGTCGAAGGTCGTCGCGACCGATGAGGGCTCGCCGGGGATGTTGAACAGGATCGAGGTGGTCGAGCCGCCGAAGAGCGCACCCCAGTAGAGCGAGGTCAGCAGGATGATGGCGGAGACCGGGTCCATGCTGAAGGTCAGCGGCAGCAGCAGCGAGACGCCATTGGGCGCGCCCAGGCCGGGCAGCACGCCGACGAGCACGCCCAGCAGCACGCCCGCCATCATCAGCAGCAGATGATGCGTGGTCAGCGCGACCGAGAAGCCATGCATCAGGTTGGCGAAGTTATCCATGGCTCACGGCACCGTTTTCCGTTGCGCGTCGGTCACAGGCCGAGCAAGGGCTCGATCGGCCCTTTGAGCAGGCTGATCTGGAAGAATTTCTCCAGCGCGAGATAGAAGAAAGCCGCGGTGCCCAGCGCCGTCGCGAGCGTTCCCGGCCAGCCGTAACGGCCCTGGAAGCGCATGGTGACGACGAGATAGAGGATCGTCGCGACATACATGCCGAGCGTCGCGCTCAGAACGACGAACGCGAGCAGCGGCAGCAGGAAGGACAGGACCCTCAACCCCCGCTCACGATCGAGGAAGAGCTCGTCGAGCCCGCCCGAGCCCGCGATGCGGCCGGCCGCCGTCACGATAAGCGTGCCAAGGCTCGCCAGCGCGACGAGACCGCCGATGTAGAACGGAAACGCGCCGGGCTGCGGACCCGAGGAATCCCAGCCGACGCCGAATTCCAGCGCGCCGTTGACGATGACGAGGCCGAAGGCCAGCGTCACCAGTGCGGTCGCGATCTCGGCCCAGAAGCGGGTGATCATGGCTGAAGGGCCCTTCCTGCAAGGCTAGGCATCTGGCTCTCCCCGCGCCGTCATCCCGGGCGGAGCGAAGCGGAGACCCGGGATCCATGCCGGAACGGTTCAGGCATGGATCCCGGATCAGCGCCGCTGCGCGGCTTGTCCGGGATGACGTGGAGCTTGCGTCAGCTTACTTCGCGACCCAGCCCTCGTTCTCAAACACCTTCTTGTTGGCGGCATCGTCCTTGGCGACGAAGTCGGCGAGTTCCGCCCCCTTCATGAACTTGGCGGTCTGCGCGGTGCGGGAGACGAATTCCAGCCATTCCGGCGTCTTGGAGACCTTTTCGAGCACGTCGGCATAGAAGGCGACGGCATCGGCGGGCACCTCGGCCGGCAGCCAGACGGTGCGCGGCATCTGGAAGGTCTCAAGCGGCACGCCGGCTTCCTTGCAGGTCGGGACATCGCCCCAGCCCTTGCCCTCGAAGACCGGATCGCTCTTGGCCAGGCGCGCCGGTGAGAAGACGCAGAGCGGCTTGACCTGCCCCGCCTTCCACTGGCCGATGTTCTCGTTGGGATTGTTGACGTTTGAGTCGATGTGCCCGCCGGCAAGCTGCACGGCCGCAGCGCTGCCGCCCTGGAACGGGATGTAGATCCACTTCACGCCGGTGGCGTCCTGGATCATCGAGGTCAGGGTCTGGTCGGTGTCCTTCGACTGGCTGCCGCCCATCTTGAAGCCCATCGGCTTGGCCTTCACGGCATCGAGATAGCTCTTGGCGTCGGCATAGGGCGCATCGCCCTTGACCCAGAGCAGGAACTCGTCGAGCGCCAGCCCTGCGACGGGGGTCAGGTCGCTGTACTTGTAGCCGAGCTTGGCGACATAGGGCAGCAGATAGGCGTTGTTGGTGCCGAAGATGACGCGGTTGGGATCGCCCTTGGCGCCCTTGCCGTAGACATAGCCCTCGGCGCCCGAGCCGCCGCCCTTGTTCACCACCACGATCGGCTGGTCGATCAGCTTGTGCTTGCTGATGATCGCCTGGATCATGCGGGCGAAATTGTCGGTGCCGCCGCCGGCACCCGAGGTGACGACGAATTCGATCGGCTTGGTCGGCTGCCAGGCCTGCGCCGGGCTCGTGGCACTCAGCGCGATGGTGCCGGCGATGGCGGCGGTGATGCTGAAGGTCTTCATGGGTTTTCTCCCTGGATGAGCGGTTCTTCGGGACCGCTCTTGGATGGCGGTCTTGTGTGTCGGTCGTCGGATGGAATTGTCGCGTCAGGCGGCGGCCTTTGCCCTCGCCTTGCCGTCCCGGGCCATCTTGATCGCGAGCGCGAGCGCGGCGCGGGTTGCACCGAGATTGGCGACGCCCTTGCCGGCGATCTCATAGGCCGTGCCATGGGCGGGCGTGCAGATCGGGAACGGGAAGCCGCCGATCAGGGTGACGCCGCTGTCGAAACCGATCAGCTTCATCGCGATCTGGCCCTGATCGTGATACATCGTCAAAACCGCATCGAAATCACCGTTGCGGGCGCGCAGGAACACCGTATCGGATGGGAACGGCCCCTCCACGGTGAAGCCCTTCGCCTTGGCGGCCTTCACCGCGGGCTCGATGGTCTCGATCTCGTCGCGGCCGAAATTGCCGCCGTCGCCGGCATGGGGATTGATGCCCGCGACCGCGATGCGCGGCGGGTTGAAGCCGGCAAGGCGCAGATTGGCATCGGCCAGTGTCAGCGCCCGCAGGATG
The DNA here is from genome assembly GCF_001298265.1 of Allobosea vaviloviae. Lineage (GTDB taxonomy): Bacteria > Pseudomonadota > Alphaproteobacteria > Rhizobiales > Beijerinckiaceae > Allobosea > Allobosea vaviloviae_B. The sequence goes on from NZ_LGSZ01000031.1 coordinate 100,407, forward strand.
CGCTCCTGCGTGATGTTGGCGGCCACCTCGGAGAGCGGAATATGCGAGGTCACCCGCGCATTCCAGAGCTTGTCCAAAATGTTGAACTCGCTCGCAGGCCCCTCGAAACCAATGGCGTCGCGCACGAAGCGGATCTCGTCGTCGTAGCCGGGATAGGCGAAGCGCATCGCGGCCTTGTTGAACGGCGTGAAGAACACCGCATCGGCATGACCGGCGGCGGCGAACTGCAGGGCATGGCGGAAATTGTCGGTCGCGGCCTTGCCGCCGGCCAACGTCGCCGTGCCGCGCTGCAGGTCCGCCGGATCGTGGTTGCCGAGGTCGATGAAGACCGGCCTGTCACCGAGAGGCAGGACATCGCCCTCGCGGACGACGCGCACCTGCGGATCGGCCGCGCCATCCTTGATGCCGAGTTCGAGCAGGCGCGCATCGCCGAAGACGACGTAGCGCGCTGCCGCGCGCAGATCGGGCTCGGAGAGGATGCGCGCGGTCAATTCCGGGCTGATGCCCGAGGGATCACCCATCGCGACGGCAATCACCGGCAACTCGTTCTGCGCCCGATTGTCCATAGCCCTGCTCCGCTGACTGGCCTGCTGCCCTCTGGCTAGCACAGGCCTCCGCAGCTCACAAGTATGCTGTATGCAGCATAATTAGAGTGGTGTACGTATGAGGGTAAGGGCGTTGAGCGATCGTGTCCGTGACGGTGCGGTAAGAAGAAGCGATGAATTCGGATGCGCAAGACGCAAACAGCAGTACCGCAGTTGCCGGACGCGTAGCCGCCGTTGGTTTGACAGCGCCTGGTCCGCATGCCGTAACCGCCGCAGACAAAGCCTTGGTGGAGTCGCGATGAGCGAGCCTGCAATCGACTATCCCCGGATCACGCGCCGGACCCTGCATGACGAGGTGCTGGAGCGCCTGCGCGACATGATCATCGAAGCGCGTCTCGCCCCGGGCCAGCGCATCAACGAGGGTCTGGTGGGAGCGCAGCTCGGCGTCTCCCGCACGCCGCTGCGCGAAGCGATCAAGACGCTCGCCAGCGAAGGCCTGGTCGAGATCCTCCCCGCCAAGGGCGCGATCGTGCGCAAGTTTTCGGCGCGCGATCTCGCCGACATCCTGGAGGTGCTGAAGACGCTGGAGCAGCTCGGCGGGCGGATCGCCTGCGAGCAGGCGAGCGACGCGACGATCGAGGCGATCCATGCGATGCACCGGCAGATGATGGCGCTCTACGAGACCCGCAGCCGGCTGGAATATTTCAAGCTCAACCAGGACATTCACAGCGCGATCGTGGCGGCATCGGACAATGCGGCGCTGATGGAGATGCACGCGACGCTACAGGCGCGGATCAAGCGTCTGCGCTTCGTCGGCAATGAGGGGCCGGCCAAATGGGCCGGCGCCGTGGCCGAGCACGAGGACATGATGGCTGCCCTGCTCAAGCGCGATGCCGCAGAGCTGAGCGCGATCATCGGAGTCCATATGGATGCGACGCTGCTGCGGGTCCGCGAACTGCTCTGACCGCGCCGCAGCGGACGCCGGCCTCACTCTTTCGGCGCCTCGCCCGCGGTCGCCTCGCCGAGGCGGCTGACGGTTTCCTCCAGGCTTTCCGCGACGCCAAGCATGTAGTCCTTGCCGAAGCCGATGATGGTGTCGGGCGGCTGGCCCTTGAAGCTGTAGACGACGGTGACGAGCGCCGGATTGACGTAGACCGGCTTGCCGTCGGCCGGCGAGGTGAACTTGCAGAGTTTGGGCATGGGCGTCTCGCGAGTCGATGCAGGAGCGGGATCTATACGATGGAAGCGCGGCGCGCGCTCCTCGCACGTCCTTGCAGATCGAGCATTCCCCCGGTCCCGCTTGAGACGCCCGGGCAAAGCGCTACCATCCGGGCAGACCCGGCAGACCATGCGAGACCAGCGACCCGATGACGAACAGCGACCCTCGCGAGCCTGACGCACCCTTGCAGGTCTATCTGGTCCGGCACGGCCAGACCGAATGGTCGCTGTCGGGTCAGCATACCGGCCGGACCGATATCGCGCTGACGCCGCAGGGCGAGGACGAGGCGCGAGCGCTCCAACCGTCCTTTCGCGGGCTGACGTTTTCGCATGTCCTGACCAGCCCGCGACAGCGTGCCCGACAGACCGCGGCGCTGGTCGGGCTCGGCGCGCAGGCGGCGGTCGAACCCGATCTCGCCGAGTGGGATTATGGCGACTATGACGGCCTGCGCTCGGTCGAGATCCGTGCCATGCGGCCGGGCTGGAACATCGTCCGCGACGGCTGCCCCAACGGGGAATCGCCGGCGCAGATCACGGCGCGCGCCGACCGGCTGGCCGCGAAACTCTCGGCGCTGAGCGGCCCTGTCGCCGTGTTCACGCACGGCCATTTCGGACGCTGCCTCGCCGCGCGCTGGATCGGCCTCGACCTCACGGCCGTCCAGAACCTGCTGCTCGGAACGGCCTGCTACGGCGTGCTGGGCTATGATCCCGGCCATCCGGAAAACCGCGTCATCGCACGCTGGAACATCGCCGTAGCCTGACCGACCTCCCCCGAGGCCGGTTTGCCCGATACCAAAGCGCCCTGCATCATTGTAACTGCGAAGCGTCATGGATCTCACCGCGCTGCTCATGAGTCTTGCCGATCATGGCCCGCTGCTGCTGACGGCGTTGCACGTCGTCACGGCCGGCACGGTCACGATCCATGCCCTGATCCGGAAGCGCGACGTGCCGGCCGCAATCGGCTGGATCGGCCTCGCCTGGCTCTCGCCGTTCTTCGGGCCGATCCTCTATTTCGGCTTCGGGATCAACCGGGTGAAGCGCCGTGCCATTCGCTTGCGCGGCATCGCCGGCGCTGGCGGCTTTCCCGGCCGGCTCGGCGCGGTGCCCGGCGAGCCGGCCGGCAGCCTCCAGACCGCGGTCGGCCGGATCACCCGGTCCGGCACGAAACCCGGCACCGTGGCCGCCGCGCTCGATTGCGGCGACGAGGCCTATCCGCGCATGCTGGCCGCTATAGACGACGCCAGGACCAGCGTCGCGCTTTCGACCTTCATTTTTCGACCCGACGAGGCCGGGCTTGCCTTCATCGATGCGCTGACCCGCGCCCATCGCCGCGGCGTTGCCGTGCGGGTGCTCATCGACGGCTTCGGCGGGGGCTTCCTGTTCTCGCGCGCCTACCACCAGCTGCGCAGGGAGGGCGTGCCGGCGGCCCGCTACCTGCACTCCCTGATGCCATGGAAGATGCCGCTGCTCGATCTGCGGCTGCACAAGAAGATCCTGCTGATCGACGGAGAGACGGCGTTCATCGGCGGGCTCAACATCGGTGCCGACAATCTTCGCACGGCGAAGCCGCAGGACCGCGTGCGCGACCTCCATTTCAGGGTCGAAGGCCCGGTGGTTCAGCAGGTCACAGAGAGCTTCCAGGACGACTGGGCCTTTTCGACATCCGAGACGCTGGAAGGCCCGCTCTGGTTTCCGGCCGAGCATCGCGACGGAACCGCGCCCGCACGCGTGATCTCGTCGGGTCCCGACCAGAGCGTCGACCAGCTCATCCTCGTCCTGCTGTCGGCGATCAACGCGGCCTCGTCGTCGATCCGGATCGCGACACCCTATTTCCTGCCCGACGAGCAGGTTCTGACCGCGCTCCAGCTCGCGGCGCTCCGGGGCGTCGCGGTCCATGTCGTGATCCCGGCCGTCAACAACCATCGCCTGATGGGCTGGGCGATGCAGGCGCATATCCGGCCGCTGCTGAAGGTCGGCTGCCATGTCTGGCGCTCGCCCCGGCCTTTCGACCATTCGAAGCTCGCAACGATCGACGAATCCTGGAGCCTGATCGGCAGCGCGAACTGGGATGCGCGCAGCCTCAGGCTGAACTTTGAAATCACCATGGAGTTCTACGATCACGAACTGGCCAAGCGGCTCAACGGCATCATCGACGGCAAGCGTGGCGACGCCGTCACGCTGGAGCAGATCGACGCACGCTGGCCGATCGTGAAAATTCGTGATGCGGCCGCCCGGCTGCTGATGCCCTATCTCTGATGTCGACGAGCGAGGTCGCGTGAAGGTCGCATCCTACAACATCCACAAATGCCGCGGCACCGACCGGCGCGTCCGGCCCGATCGGATCGTCTCCGTCCTCGCCGAGATCGGCGCCGATCTGGTGGCACTGCAGGAGGTCGACCGCCGCTTCGGCCAGCGCACCGGCCTGCTCGACCCGGCCGCCATCCTGCGCGAGACCGGCCTGCACCTGCTCGTCCAGTCCGATGTGGTGGATGGTCATGGCTGGCACGGCAATGCGCTGCTGGTGCGCGGCGAGCCGCTCTCCTACCGGCGCTTCCGGCTGAAGCTGCCGGGGATCGAACCGCGTGGCGCGGTCGTCGCCGAACTCGACCTCGGCGAAGGCAAGTTCCGCGTCATCGCCGCCCATCTCGGCCTGCTGCGCCGGTCCCGGATCGACCAGGCGACGACGCTGCTGCATGCCTTCCTTGAGCTCGCGCCGATGCCGACGATCCTGCTGGGCGACTTCAACGAGTGGCGACGAAGCCGCCGGTCGGCGCTCGACGTGCTGGTTCCGCATTTCGCCGACATGAAGCATCCACCCAGCTTTCCATCGCGCCGTCCGATGCTGCCGCTGGACCGCATCCTCGCCTGGCCCGACGGGCTGATCTCCGAGCTCTGCGTGCATGATTCGGCGCTGTCGCGAAAAGCCTCGGACCACCTGCCGCTGACGGCCCGAATCGACATCGCGGGCTGCCAACTCGGCCTGGACAGTGCAGCCTAGAGCAGTCTCTCCCTCTACGGTTGCCGCTCTGTCATAACCGCCCCCGGCCTAGCAAAACGGGCTTCGATCGCGGCGATATAGGCATCCCGCGATGGTCCCAGATGCTGCCGGCAGAGCGCGACGAGGCGGTCGCGGTCGCCGGCTGCGAGAGCCTCGACCATCGCGGCGTGCTCGTCGCGGGCCAGCCGCAAATGCTCCGGACTCGCGGCGGTGATCGAGCGCGCGCCATGGACCTTCTGCGCCAGGCCCTGGATCAGCTCGACGAGAGGGGGATTGCCGCAGGCGCCAAACAGTGTCTCGTGAAACTGCATGTTGGCGCGAAAGGCCGCCCGCGCGTCGGCGCTATCGACCGCCACCGCATGGCGCTGCTGGACTTCGCGCAACGCGTCCAGGACGGTGGCTGAAGCCGGTAGCGGGATTTGCTCGGCGGCCAACGTCTCCAGTGCCTCGCGCACCGAATAGATCTGCCGGACCTCGACGGGATCGAGCAACTTGACGACCGCGCCCCGATTGGGGATGCGCTCGACCAGGCCCACCCGCTCCAGATCGGCCAGCGCCTCGCGCACAACATGGCGCTTCACGGCGAGGCGTTCCGCCAGCTCTTCCTCGACCAGCCGCTCGCGCGGCAACAGCCAGCCGAGGACGATCTCCTCCTCCAGCATCGCCGCGACACTGCGCACGCGCTCGGTGGTCTGGGCCTTGAGGGCTGTCATGCTCATGCCAGTTTATAACCCTTCGACATAATTGTTGACAATCCTGGCAACGCCCATATTCCTAGCTGCCATGAGCACGTCCGACGATACCCCAATCCTGAAGCCTGCTGCACGCGGCATGCGGCGCAATCTCGCGACCTATGGCGATCCGGGCTTCTCGCTGTTCCTGCGCAAGGCCTTCATCAAGGCAGCCGGCTTCTCGGACGATGCGCTCGACCGGCCGATCATCGGCATCACCAACACCTTCAGCGACTTCAACCCCTGCCATGGCAATGTGCCCCGGCTGATCGAGGCGGTGAAGCGCGGCGTGATGCTGGCGGGCGGCCTGCCGATGGAGTTCCCGACGATCTCCATCCACGAATCCTTCGCCAACCCGACCTCGATGTTCCTTCGCAACCTGATGGCGATCGACACCGAGGAGATGATCCGCGCGCAGCCCTGCGACTCCGTCGTGCTGATCGGCGGCTGCGACAAGACGGTGCCTGCACAGCTCATGGGCGCGGTCAGCGCCGACGTGCCGGCGATCCAGCTCATCACCGGGCCGATGCTGGTTGGCCATCACAAGGGCGAGGTGCTGGGCGCCTGCACCGATTGCCGACGGCTCTGGGGCCAGCATCGCGCCGGCCAGATCGACGAAGCCGAGATCGAGGTTCTGAGCGGGCGGCTCGCGCCGACGCAGGGCACCTGCATGGTGATGGGCACGGCCTCGACCATGGGCTGCCTGGTCGAGGCGCTCGGCATCGCCCTGCCCGGCTCCGGCACGATTCCCGCCACCCATGCCGACCGCATCCGCGCCGCCGAGGCCAGCGGGCGCGAGGCGGTGCGGCTGGCCCAGGGCGGGCCGAAGCCGAGCGAATTGCTGACGGAGACAGCCTTCCGCAACGCGCTGACGGTTCTGCAGGCGATCGGCGGCTCGACCAACGGGCTTGTCCATCTGGCGGCAATCGCGCGCCGCGCCGGGCTCTCGATCGATCTCGAGGAGTTCGACGCCATCGGCCGCAAGGTGCCGGTGCTGATCGATCTCAAGCCCTCCGGCGACCATTGTATGGAGCATTTCCACTGGGCCGGCGGCGTGCCCAAGCTGATGAAGGAACTCGGCGACCATCTCGACCGCTCGGCCCCGACCATCGACGGCCGCACCATCGGCGAGATCGCCGATGCCGCCGAGGACGTCCCGAACCAGACGATCATCCGCACTGCCGCAAGCCCGGTGAAGCCGACCGGCGGCATGGCCGTGTTGCGCGGCAACCTCGCGCCCGGCGGCGCAGTCATCAAGCATTCGGCCGCCTCGCCTGCGCTGATGACCCATACCGGCCGCGCCGTCGTCTTCACCTCGGTCGAGGACATGGTCACGCGGATGGACGATCCCAGCCTCGACGTGACCGCCGACGACGTCCTCGTCTTGACCAATGCCGGCCCGCGCGGTGCGCCCGGCATGCCGGAGGCTGGCTACATCCCGATCCCGAAGAAGCTGGCCCAGGCCGGCGTCAAGGACATGGTCCGGATCTCCGACGCCCGGATGAGCGGCACGGCTTTCGGCACCATCGTCCTGCACATCACGCCCGAATCGGCCGTCGGCGGCCCGCTCGGGCTGGTGCGCGACGGCGACATGATCCGGCTCGATGTCGAGGCGCGCGAGATCGCGCTGCTCGTCGAGGATGCCGAACTGGAGCGCCGCAGGAGCGAGTGGCAGCCCCCGGCCCATCTCGCCGAGCCCTCCCGCGGCTACCGTCACCTCTACCTCACCACCGTGCTGCAAGCCGACGAAGGCTGCGATTTCGACTTCTGCTGACGCGGCCGGCCCGGCCCCAATCTGTTTGCGAGACGGGACCCAACCCGTCCGCCCTGCCCTTCGGAGAAAACCCCATGCTCGACCGTCGCCATCTCATCGGCGCTCTCGCCGGCCTTTCAATCGCTCTTCCGGTCACGGCCTTCGCCCAGGCCTATCCGCAGAAGCCGATCACGCTGATCGTGCCCTATGCGCCGGGCGGCGCCACCGACATCATCGGCCGCGTCGTCGCCGAGGAAATGTCGAACGGGCTTGGCCAGCGCCTGGTGGTCGAGAATCGTGCCGGCGCCGGCGGCAGCGTCGGCGCGACGGCGGCCGCCCGCGCCCAGCCCGACGGATACACCCTGCTGCTCGGCGCGCTGACCAGCCATTCGATCAATGCGAGCCTGCAGGCCAAGTCCGGCTTCGACCTGAAGAAGGACCTTGTGCCGATCGGGCTGGCCGGCAATGTCGGGCTTGCCCTCGTGGTCCACCCCTCCGTGCCCGCCAAGACGGTCCCCGAGCTGATCGCGCTGATCAAGGCAAAGCCGGACGCCTATTCCTATGCCTCCTCCGGACAGGGCTCGCCGCAGCATCTCTCGGGCGAGCTGTTCAATCTCAAGGCCGGCACCAAGATGCCCGTCGTGCCCTATCGCGGCTCCGGCCCGGCCATGACCGACATGGTCGCCGGCCAGGTCAAGATCATGTTCGACACGATCCCCGCCGTGCTGCAGCATGTGAAGGGCGGGTCGCTCAGGGCGATTGCCACCACAGGCACCGAGGCCTCGCCCTTCATGCCGGAGACACCGACCGCCATCTCGCAGGGGCTCGCCGGCTTCGAGGTGTCGTCCTGGTTCGGCCTGCTCGCCCCGGCCGGCACGCCGCAGCCGATCCTGGACAAGCTCAACGCCGAGTTGAACAAGGCCTTGCAGAGCCCGAAACTGAAGGAAGCGTTCGCTCTCCAGGGCGTCGTGCCCAAGCCGAGCACGCCGGCCGAGGCCTCCGCCCGGATCGACAGCGAGATCACCAAATGGGGCGATCTGATCAAGACCAGTGGCATCAAAGCCGAGTGACGGGTCCGATAAACAGGTCATGAAAGACATGGTCCAGAAGCTCGCCATCGTCGGCGCGGGCATGATCGGCGCGAGCTGGGCGGCGCTTGGCAGCGCCCATGGCGTCGCCGTCTCCGCCTATGATCCCAACCCGGAGGCCGAGGCGCGCTTCCTGTCCCATGTCGAACGAGCCCGGACGCAGCTGGCCGAGCTCGGGCTGACCGGCGACGGGGCCGTGTCGTTCTCCACCGACCTCGCCGCCGCGTTGGACGGCGCCGGTTTCGTCCAGGAAAACGGGCCAGAGAACGAGGCGGTGAAGCGCAGGCTCCTCGCCGAGATCGACGCCCTCCTTCCTCCGGGCGCGATCATCGCCAGCTCGACCTCGGCGCTGGTCCGAAGCGCCATCGTCGCCGATTGCGAGAGGCCGGAGCGGATCGTCGTGGCGCATCCGTTCAACCCGCCGCATCTGGTGCCGCTGGTCGAGATCGTCGGGGCAGACGTCGAGGTGGTGGCGCGGGCGGCGGATTTCTATCGCGCGCTCGGACGCCGCCCGGTCGTGCTCAACCGCGAGATGCCCGGCCATATCGCCAACCGGCTGGCCTCCGCGCTCTATCGCGAGGCGGTGCATCTTGTCGAGCAAGGCGTGGCAAGCGTCGCCGACATCGATGCTGCGCTCTGCAACGGTCCAGGCCTGCGCTGGGCCCTGATGGGTCCGCACATGACCTATCATCTCGGCGGCGGCGAAGGTGGCATCAGCGGCTATCTCGCCCATCTCGGACCGAGCCAGGTCCGGCGCTGGCAATCGCTCGGCAACCCGTCGCTCGACGCCGAGGTCCAGGCGAAGATCGTCGCCGGTGTCGCCGAGGAGGCCGGCGGGCGCTCGATCGCCGAGCTCGAGCTGCGTCGCGACGAGGGCTTGCTCGCTTTGCTCAAGGCGCGCACGCTCGTCAGCGACTGACAAGGCAGACAGATGACCGACACCACTGAACCAACCCCGCGCATCGCGCTGATTCATGCGCTCGAGGAATCCGTGCTGCCGGCGCGCGCCGCTTTCGCCGCGCATTGGCCCCAAGCGAATGCCTTCGACCTGCTCGACACCTCGCTGGCGATCGATCTCGCCGCGCGCGGTAGCCTCGACCAGGCGATGACCGAGCGCTTCCTGACGCTGGGCCGCTATGCGGCGGCGACCGAAGGCACGGCCGGGCCTGCCCAGGCGATTCTGTTCACCTGCTCGGCCTTTGGGCCGGCAATCGATGCGGTCAAGCGCGCCCTGCCGATCCCGGTGCTGCGGCCCAATGAATCGGCTTTCGCCGAGGCTCTGGCCTTCGGCGGGCGCATCGGCCTGATCGTGACCTTCGCACCCTCCCTGCCGTCGCTGACGCAGGAGCTGAACGAGATGGCGAGCAGGCCGGTCGACGTCACCGGCATCGTCGTCGAGGGCGCGCTGGCAGCGCTGAAGGCAGGCGATGGCGCCATCCATGACCGGCTGGTGGCGGAGGCCGCCGCACGCCTTACCGGCATCGACACGCTGATCCTCGGCCAGTTCTCGCTCGCCCGCGCCAAGCCGGCGATCGAGGCGGCGACGGGCCTTCGCGTCGTGACGACGCCGGAAGCCGCGATCAGGGGACTGAAGCGCGCCCTGCAGACCGGCAAGCCCGCCTGAAGCCGCTCAATCCTCGTCTTCGCGTGCCCTGCCGGTTTCGACGAGGATGTCGCGTTTGCCGGCGTGGTTGGCGGGGCCGACGATGCCTTCGTTCTCCATCCGCTCCATGATCGAGGCGGCGCGGTTGTAGCCGATCTGGAGGCGGCGCTGGATGTAGGAGGTCGAGGCCTTCTTGTCGCGCAGGACCACCGCCACCGCCTGGTCGTAAGGATCCTCGCTCTCGGCCTGGCCCATGCCGGTCTTGTCGAAGACGGCGCCGTCCTCGCCCTCCTCGGCCGCAGCCTCCTCCTCGGAGGTCACCGCGTCGAGATATTGCGGCCGGCCTTGCGTCTTGAGATGGGCCACGACCTTCTCGACCTCGCCATCGCTGACGAAGGGGCCGTGGACGCGGGTGATGCGCCCGCCGCCGGCCATGTAGAGCATGTCGCCCTGGCCCAGAAGCTGCTCGGCGCCCATCTCGCCCAGGATCGTGCGACTGTCGATCTTGCTGGTGACCTGGAAGGAGATCCGCGTCGGGAAGTTCGCCTTGATCGTGCCGGTGATGACGTCGACCGACGGGCGCTGCGTTGCCAGCACGACATGGATGCCGGCCGCGCGTGCCATCTGGGCCAGACGCTGGATCGTGCCCTCGATCTCCTTGCCGGCGACCATCATCAGGTCGGCCATCTCGTCGACGATGACGACGATGTAGGGCAGAGGCTCGAGGTCCATGACCTCGTCTTCATAGATCGCCTCGCCGGAATGGCGGTCGAAGCCGGTCTGGACGGTGCGGGTGATGACCTCGCCGGCGGCCTTGGCCTCGACGACGCGGGCATTGAAGCCGTCGATGTTGCGCACCGAGAGCTTCGACATCTTCTTGTAGCGCTCCTCCATCTCGCGCACCGCCCATTTCAAGGCGACAACCGCCTTCTTGGGGTCGGTGACGACGGGGGTGAGCAGATGCGGGATCCCGTCATAGACGGAGAGCTCGAGCATCTTGGGGTCGACCATGATCAGCCGGCACTGCTGCGGGGTGAGCCGGTAGAGCAGCGACAGGATCATGGTGTTGATCGCCACCGATTTGCCCGAGCCGGTGGTGCCGGCGACGAGCAGATGCGGCATCTTGGCGAGATCGACGATCACCGGCTCGCCGCCGATGGTCTTGCCCAGCCCCAGCGCGAGCTTGTGCTTGGAGCTCTCGAAATCCTGGCTCGCCAGCAGTTCGCGCAGGAACACCGTCTCGCGGCGGGCATTGGGCAGTTCAATGCCGATCGCGTTCTTGCCGGGAATCACCGCCACGCGCGCCGAAATCGCACTCATGGAGCGGGCGATGTCGTCGGCCAGCGAAATCACGCGCGAGGATTTGGTGCCCGGAGCCGGCTCGAGCTCGTAGAGCGTCACGACAGGGCCGGGGCAGGCCTGGACGATTTCGCCCCGGACGTTGAAGTCTTCCAGAACCCCTTCGAGGACACCGGCATTCTGCTGGAGGATGTCGACGGGTATCGCGGCTTCCACCTGCTTCACCGGCTCGGCGAGGATCGAGATGGGGGGCAGCTCGAAGCCGGCCTGCCGTTGCGGTTCGGCCATGGCGGCGGCGGGCGCCGCGATGCGGCGGCGGGGCGGCGGCGCCGGCCTTGGGGCGAGTTCGGGCCGCGTCGCGCGCGTGACGTCGACGCCGCTTCTGGCGACGGGAGCGGCGGCCGGCACGGCGCCGACCGCGACAGGATGCGACAGCCGAGGGGCCGGCGGCGCGACGTCAGCCCGAGGCGGCGCCGAGAGCCGCAGATCGACGCGATAGGCCGGCGCCCAGGAAAAGCCCGGCGGCGTCGGCATCGTCGCGGGAATGGAGACGGGCATCGCCGCCGCAAAGCCATGCGGCTGGACCGAAGGAGCGGCAGCCTCGTCGCCCGGCAGATCATCTTCGTCGCGCCCGGCCTCAGTCCGTTCCGCCGGGGACCCAAATTCCCAGAAGGCGGAATCGGACAGGAAGGTGAAGGGCGTCGCAGGCTCTTCAGCGGGAAGATCGATCGCACCGGCCACAGCGGCGGCGCTGGCCTCTGGCCAGGCGCCCTCGCCTGCTTCCTGAGCGAAATCGTCCTCGGGCTCGATCGAGGGCAAGGCGATCGCGGCCGGCGCATCGATCGTCTCCGATGCGACCCAAACCTGCTTTAGCAGATGGTTCGGCGTGCGGCCGTAGCGGACGCGGCTCGCCGATGAGGACGACACGGCGGATACGACAGGCTCGACCGCGGCAGCAGCGGCCTGCGCAGCGTTGCGCAGCGCCTCCATCTGCGCCTGCCGAACCTTGTCGGGCGTGCGGACATATCGGACGCCCGGCGGAAAGGACGATGCAGGCTGAACCGCCGCAGCGATCGATCGATCATCCCGGGCCGTCGCAGGCTCGCCTGTTGCGGGACCGTCGGCGAGGAAGGGTACGCTGAGCTTACGCATGGATCAGGGCAGCACTGCAATCTGTTGGCCAGTCTCCAAGACCTATGGTGACAGGGTTAAGGCTCCCTGAAGTCAGCGGCGCTTTTTGCACCGCACGCGCACGGGCACGGCAGCGCGGTCAGACGGAACGACTAGAGACAGGCGACCCAGAGAACCCGCGTCTCGCCCTCTGCCGCATTGGCGAAGCGATGCGGCCGCGACGATAGAAACCGGAAGCTGTCGCCCTCCTGCAGGGTCCAGCTTTCGCTTTCCACGGTGAGCACCATCGCGCCGCTCATCACCAGCCCCGCCTCCTCGCCATCATGCGTATAGAGTTCGTCCCCCGTGCTGGCTCCCGGCTCCATCTCGACGATATAGAGACTGAGCTTCGAACCCGCGCTATGCGCCGTCAGCAGCTGCTTGCGGATCCCCGAGCGCCACAGCTGGAGTTGGCTGCGCGCCGCGCTGCGCACGATGGTGGCCGTCTGGTCGCCGGTGACGCCGGTCGCAGGAAACAGATCGGCGAGGCCGACACCGAGCGCATCGGCCATGGTGACCAGCGCCCGCAGCGTCGGCGAGGACTTGCCGCGTTCGATCTGGCTGAGGAAGCCGATCGACAGATGGGTGCGGGCCGCCAGATCGACCAGCGACAGGCTGCGCTCCCGCCTCAGACGGCGCAGGCCCGCTCCGATCTCGCGATCGACCTCTGGCTGGGACGTCGTGGCCGCCGGACTGCTCATGAAAGCTCCATTCGTCGCGCTTATTTCATGCACATGAAATCGCTTGCCGGCAAGATCGTCCTATGCTGGTATCTTCATGCTCATGAAAATCATGATGGCCGCGCTGGCCGCGCAAGACGCGCGCGATAAGCAGGGGATCATTGCGATGGAACGTCGGACCTTTCTGTCCATGCTGGCGGGCAGCGCCGTGGCTGCCGGCATCCTGCCCGCCCGGGCGCAAGGCGTGCTCAAGGTCGGCTCGACGCCGACGGGCAGCCCCTTCACCTTCCTCGACACCAAGACCAACACGATCGAAGGCGTGATGGTCGACCTGATCAAGGCCATCGCCGCATCCTCCGACTTCAAGGTCGAGGTCGAGGGCATGCAGTTCTCGACGCTGATCCCGTCGCTGACCGGCAACAAGGTCGATATCGTCGCCGCCGCGATGTACATCACCCCGCCGCGCAAGGAGGTCATCGACTTCTCGGACCCGATCTACACCTACGGCGAAGGCCTGATCGTCCCGGCGACAGACACCAAGGATTACGTCACGCTGGAAGACCTGAAGGGCAAGACGATCGGCGTGCAGATCGGCACGGCTTATGTCGATGTGCTGCAGAAGTCCGGTCTGTTCTCGGAGGTCAAGCTCTACAAGACCCTGCCCGACATCCTCGCCGACGTGAATGCCGCCCGTGTCCAGGCCGCCGTCTTCGACCTGCCGATCATCGGCTACAACCTCTCGCAGGGGCAGTTCCCCAAGGTCCGCATCGTCAAGTCCTACAAGCCGGTGATCTCGGGCTCGGTCGGCATCGGCGTGCGCAAGAGCGACGGCGAATTGTTGAAGAAGATCAACGCCGGCCTTGCCAAGCTCAAGGCCGACGGCACGGTCGACAAGATCCTGGCCAAGTGGGGCCTCGTCTGAGCAGGCCCTGACGACAGATCACTCGCGCCGTCATCCCGGACGGAGCGAAGCGGAGATCCGGGATCCATGCCGGATCAGTCAGGCATGGATCCCGGATCGGCGCCGCTAACGCGACTTGTCCGGGATGACACGCCGGGGATCGCAAGCCGAGCCCCCTCCGACTGACAGAACCCATGCAAACCTTCCTACGCGACGCGACCCAGTTCCTGCCGCTGCTGCTCCAGGGTGTGAAGTTCACTCTGATCGTGGCGCTGGGCTCGCTCGCGCTGTCGACCGTGCTCGGCCTCGTCTGGGCGCTGATGCGGGTATCCGGCATCGGCTGGCTCGGAATGCTCGCCAAGGCGATCGTCAACACGCTGCGCGGCATCCCGATCCTGGTGCAGCTGTTCTACATCTATTTCGTGCTGCCAGAGTTCGGCATCGCGCTGACGGCCCTGCAGGCCGCCATCATCGGGCTCGGCGTCGCCTATTCTGCCTATCAATCCGAGAACTTCCGCGCGGGCATCGAGGCGATCGATCACGGCCAGGTCGAGGCGGCGCAATCGATCGGCATGGGCTGGGGCCTGACGATGCGCCGGGTGATCCTGCCGCAGGCGATCCGCCTCGTCCTGCCGCCCTATGGCAACATCATGGTGATGATGCTCAAGGATTCCTCGCAGGCCTCGACGATCACGGTCGCCGAATTGACCCTGCAGGGCACCCTGATCGCCTCCTCGACCTTCAAGAACATGACCGTGTATTCGCTCGTGGCCCTGCTCTACCTGGCGATGTGCCTGCCGCTCATGGGCCTGGTCAGCTGGCTCGAACGGCGCTTCGGCAAGGGGACGCGGCGATGACCGGGCATGCAGTTGCGGGCGCGCCGATGATCGAGATCACCGGCGTCACCAAGAGCTTCGGCGCCTTCCCGGTGCTCAAGGGCATCACGGCCAGCGTCGCCAGGGGCGAGGTCGTCTGCCTGATCGGCCCGTCCGGCTCGGGCAAGTCGACCATCCTGCGCTGCATCAACGGTCTCGAAGCTTATGATGGCGGCGCCATCACCATCGATGGCGCGCGGGTCGAGCGCGACAAGCCCTCGATCATCGGCATCCGCACCGCGATGGCGATGGTGTTCCAGCGCTTCAACCTGTTTCCGCATCGTACGGCGCTGGAGAACGTCGTCGAAGGCCCGATCTTCGTGAAGAAGGAGCGCGCGGCAGACGCGATGGCGCGGGGCCGCGACCTCCTTGCCCGCGTCGGGCTCGCCGACAAGGTCGACGCCTATCCCGCCCAGCTGTCGGGCGGGCAGATGCAGCGTGTCGCGATCGCCCGCGCGCTCGCCATGCAGCCCAAGGCGATCCTGTTCGACGAGCCGACCTCGGCGCTCGATCCCGAACTCGTCGGCGAGGTGCTGCAGGTGATGAAGAGCCTGGCCGATGACGGCATGACCATGCTCGTCGTGACCCACGAGATGGGCTTCGCCCGCGAGGTCGCAGACCGCGTGCTGTTCCTCGACGGCGGCGTCATCGTCGAGCAGGGCCCCGCCCGCGACGTCTTGAGCGCACCGACCCATCCGCGCACGCAGGACTTCCTGCGACGCGTGCTGCGACCGATCTAAGCCACTGACCGAAAAGAGGAATGCGCTTTTCTGTGCGATGCTGCAAAATGAGGAGGCCGAGATGGCCGAACCGTTCCCGCTGAGCCCGTCGCTCTGGTATGCGACCGCGCCGGACGCAGCCCCGACACCGCCGCTGGCAACCTATGGCAAGGCGGATGTCTGCGTGATCGGAGCCGGCTTCGCCGGGCTGTCCACCGCGCTGCATCTGGCCGAGGCCGGGGTTTCCGTCACTGTGCTCGAGGCGCATGAGCTCGGCTGGGGCGGCTCCGGTCGCAATGGCGGGCAGGTCATCCCCGGCATCAAATATGACCCGAGCGAGATCGTCGCGAAATTCGGCCCCGCGGCGGGCGAGGCGCTGATCCGCTTCGTCGGTTCGACGGCCGATCTCGTCTTCGACCTGATCGAGCGGCACGGCATGGATGTGCCGCACAAGCGCGCCGGCTGGATTCAGGGCGCGCATACGCCTGCCATGGTCGAGACCGTCAAGCGGCGCGCGGGCGAATGGCAGGGGCGTGGCGTCGATGCCGCCTTCCTCGACAAGGATGCGATCGCGGGCTTGCTCGGCACCGACCGCTATCTCGCCGGCTGGATCGACCGGCGCGCCGGCGGCGTGCAGCCCCTCGCCTATGCCCGTGGTCTGGCCAAGGCCGCGATTGCCGCAGGTGCGGTCATCCACGGTCAGAGCAACGTCGTCTCGCTGAAGCGCGACGGCGCGAACTGGACCGTCCGCACCGCGCAGGGCGCGAGCGTCACCGCCCCGCGCGTCGTGGTCGCGACCAATGGCTATACCGGCGACCTGATCCCGAAGCTGCGCCAGACCGTGATCCGGCCGAACTCCTTCATCGTGGCGACGCAAGCCCTCTCCGACAACATCGCCGGCACGATCCTGCCCGAGGGGCAGGTTACCTCCGACACGCGGCAATTGCTTCTGTATTTCCGCAAGGACCATCAGAACCGCCTGCTGATGGGCGGGCGCGGCCCGTTCCGCGAGCCGAAGGATGCTTCCGACTGGGCCCATCTCGAGCGCGTCGTCGGCAAGATGTATCCGCAGGTGAAGGGCGTGCCGTTTGATTTCCGCTGGTGCGGCCGCGTCGCGCTGACGCGAGACTTCCTGCCGCATCTGCACGAGCCGGAGCCCGGCCTGCTCGTCGATATCGGCTGCATGGGGCGGGGCGTCGGGCTGCAGAGCGCCATGGGCAAGGCTATGGCCGAATACCTTGCAAGCGGCGACAAGAGCCGCCTGCCCTTTCCGGTCGTGCCGATCACACCGCTGCCTCTGCATGCGCTCAACGAGCTCTACGTCTCCGCGATCATCGCCTGGTACCGGCTGACCGACGGCGGCATGAAGGACAAGGCAGCGTAAGCCTCGCGGCAGGCGCCGATGACGGCGCGAGCCAAGGCGGCTCGATGAACTCGACCGGTGCCGTCCCGTTCGTCAACGGCCTTGCGGCGTGAGAAGATCAGGCGCGCCCGGAGTTTATTCCACTTCCAGCCTGGCGAAATTTGGAAAAACCATCCACCGGACGTGAATTGAACCAGGAGGCTCATTGGCCTAGATTTCGTTCGGTATACAGAACGGGAGCGCAACCCATTGGCCACGCCGCATATGATCGACAGATCGGGCCCGACCCGTCAGCGCAGGCCGGCCTCTGGCCGGCGCATCCGGTCCGCGTAATGGCAACCGCAGATAAGCGCCCGGCCCTGCCCGCGATCCTGCTCGCCAACGACCTGCTCGACGGCGACGTCGTCTTCGCCATCGTCGAGGCTGGCGGTGCACTCGGCTGGACGCGCGATCCGAGCCTGGCGCTGGTCGCGACGGACGATGCCACGGCCATCCGTCTGGAAGCCTTCGCAGCCCAGGAACTCGCAGCGCAGCACGTGGTCGATGCCTATCTGGTCGATGTGGAACTGAGCGCCGCCGGACCGGTGCCCCGGCATTTCCGCGAGCGCTTCAAGACGCTCGGCCCGAGCAACCGCCCCGATCTGGGCAAGCAGGCCGGCGAAGGCATCGCCGCCCGCCGGAGCGCATGAGTCATGTATCGCTACGATGAGTTCGACGAGCGCTTCGTGCGCGATCGCGTCGCCCAGTTCCGCGATCAGGTCGCAAGGCGTCTGGATGGCTCGCTGACAGAGGACGAGTTCAAGCCGCTGCGGCTGAAGAACGGCGTGTATCTCCAGTTGCACGCCTATATGCTGCGCATCGCCATCCCCTATGGCACGCTCTCGGCGCGGCAGTTGCGCCAGCTTGCCTTGATTGGCGAGCGCTACGACCGCGGCTACGGCCACTTCACCACGCGGCAGAACCTGCAGTTCAACTGGCCGAAGCTGCGCGACGTGCCCGCCATCCTCGACCTGCTCGCCGATGTCGAGATGCACTGCATCCAGACCTCGGGAAACTGCATCCGCAACGTCACGGCCGATCATTTCGCCGGCGTCGCGCAGGACGAGATCGAGGATCCGCGCGCCGTCTGCGAGCTGATCAGGCAGTGGTCGACGGCCCATCCCGAGTTCAGCTACCTGCCGCGCAAGTTCAAGATCGCCGCCACCGGCGCGCAGCATGACCGCGCCGTGATCAAGGCGCACGATATCGGTCTGCGGATCCTGAAGCATCCGCAAACCGGAGAGATCGGCTACGAGATCAGCGTCGGCGGCGGGCTTGGCCGCACCCCGATGATCGGAAAGGTCGTGCGCGACTTCCTGCCCAAGACGGACCTGCTCGCCTATCTCGAGGCGGTGATGCGGGTCTACAATCTGGAGGGCCGGCGCGACAACAAGTACAAGGCTCGCGTCAAGATCCTGGTCCACGAGATCGGGACGGAGGAGTTCCGTCGCCGGGTCGAGGCCGAATTCGCCCGGCTCGACGGTCCCTCGGTGAATGCCGACCCGGAGGAACTCGCCCGGATCGAAAGCTATTTCACGCCGCCGGCCTACGAGACCTTGCCGGAGGAAAGCCCGGCGCTGACTGTCGCTAAGGCTGCAAACCCCGATTTCGCCCGCTGGGTCGACACCAACCTCACCCTGCACCGCGTACCGGGCTACAGCGCGGTGACCATCTCGCTGAAGCCGGTCGGGCTGGCACCGGGCGATGCGACATCCGAACAGATGCGCCTCGTCGCCGACCTGGCCGAGCGCTACTCCTTCGATGAATTGCGCGTCACCCATGCGCAGAACCTCGTGCTGCCGCATGTCCGCAAGGACGACCTGTTCGCGATCTGGCAGGCGCTGGTTCCCGTCGGGCTCGCCACCGCCAATCTCAGCCTGATCACCGACATCATCGCCTGCCCCGGTCTCGACTATTGCGCGCTCGCGACCGCGCGCTCGATCCCGATCGCTCAGGCGATCTCCCAGCGTTTCGCCGATGTGGAGCGTCAGGCTGACATCGGTGAGCTCAACATCAAGATCTCCGGCTGCATCAACGCCTGCGGCCATCACCATGTCGGCCATATCGGCGTTCTCGGCCTGGAGAAGCGCGGCATCGAATCCTACCAGATCACGCTCGGCGGGGACGCGACCGAGAACGCGGCGATTGGCGAGATTCTGGGACCCGGTCTGCCGGCCGAAGCGGTGCCCGATGCGATCGAGGCGATCGTGGGTGTCTACGAGCACCACCGTCATGACGGCGAACGCTTCATCGAGACGGTGAAGCGTGTCGGGCTCGTGCCGTTCAAGACCGCTTTCAAGGAGCTGTCCGATGCTGCTGCTTGATCGCGACGGGGCCGCCACCGACCGCTGGACCCGCAGCGAGGGTGCAGCGATCGACAACCTGTCGCGGGCGCTGGTGGGCTTCGATGCGCTGCCCGACGCGCTCGCCCAGATCACGCCGGATCAGCAGATCGGGGTTGTGATCTCCAATGCACTGGCCGTCTCCGAACTCGAACCCTTCCTCCCCCGGCTGTCGCTGATCGCGATCGGCTTTCCGGCCTTTGCCGATGGCCGCGGCTTCAGCCAGGCCAAGGCGATCCGAAGAGCGGGCTTCACCGGCGTGCTGCGCGCGTCGGGGCCGCTCATCCCCGACCAGTTCGACTATGCACTGGCCTGCGGCTTCGACGAGATCGAGCTGCCCGATATCAGCGCCGGCAGGCAGACCGTGCAGCAATGGCAGCAGGCTCGCGGCCGCCTGAGCCAGACCTACCAGCGCGGCTACCGCCGCGACGGCAACATCCTGGACCGCCGCAGGCTGGCCCGGAATCCGTCCGGCAGCGCGGCACCCTGACGTGATGAGCGAGCACGCCGGCGACAAGGAGGCGGTCGAGATGGCCAAGGCGATGAGCTGGAACGAAGATACTTCCGCGCGCGAGATCGCGAATTTCCTGCCGCGCAAGCCCGGCGAGCGCTGGCTCGATCTCGGCTTCCGCTTGCTGATCGTCGCGCTGCTCTGTGGCTGGTTTTCCATGCCGAGGCCGGCCGCCGATCCGGCACCATCGGCAGCCCAGACCACCACCCGGTAGATCACGCCGAGTCCGCACAAGCGCGGCCAGCGCCGCCTGCGTCGGTCCGCGTCCAGGGTCCGCCGTCACAGCCCAGGTTCGACGAGATCGCGCAGCCGCATCCCAGCACCGGTTGGCAACTGCGGAGGTTGTCGAGAAGCAGCGCTGTCACGCATTGGATCGTCGGCCGGCTGCTCTCGTCCCCGGACGCCACCCGGACGCAAAGCAACGCGTGTTGCAGCCACGACCAGCGTCGCTTCCTGTCAGCGAACGATAGCTGCTGCGCGGGAGCGTTGACGATCTCGTGTCCACGACATTCTAGAAAAGGAGTGAACTAGGCGCGGTTTCAGTCGTTCTCCCTTCCAACGCGGCAGCCTCTGCAGAGAGCTGCTAACGGCGATTGTGTCGAAACCGGAGGCGCTTATGGCCATTCCAGGAGAACTGACGTTGAACAGGCGCGATCTCATCGCGGCAGCTGGCGCTTGTGCCGCATTGCCGTCCATGGTCGGGGCAGCACGGGGGCAGCCGGTTCCCATAGGCGAGCCGGTCCGGGCGTCGGTTTCATTTCGCGTGAATGGCGCCGGCCATCACCTTGAGCTCGATACGCGCACAACGCTGCTGGATGCACTGCGCGAGCATCTCAAGCTGACCGGCACCAAGAAGGGCTGCGACCACGGCCAGTGCGGGGCATGCACTGTGCTGGTCGATGGGCAGCGGATCAACTCCTGCCTCACCCTCGCCGTGATGAATCAGGGCAGCGAGGTCACGACCATCGAAGGCCTCGGCAGCGTCGACAACCTGCATCCGATGCAGGCCGCCTTTGTCAAGCATGACGGCTTCCAGTGCGGCTACTGCACGCCCGGACAAATCTGTTCCGCCGTCGCGGTTCTCGACGAGATCAAGGCCGGCATTCCCAGCCATGTCAGCGCCGATCTCGAAGGGGCCATGGCCGTGAGCGAAGCGGAACTCCGCGAGCGCATGAGCGGCAACATCTGCCGCTGCGGCGCCTATTCCAACATCGTCGAAGCGATGACCGACGTCGCGGGGAGGCAGGGATGAGGGCTTTCACCTACGAGAAAGCAGCATCGCCGGCTGAGGCGGCCACGGCCGCCGCCCGCAATGCCGAGGCGAAGTTCGTCGCCGGCGGCACCAACCTGCTGGACCTGATGAAGCTGCAGATCGAAACGCCGACGCATCTGATCGACGTCAACGGCCTCGGCCTCGACACGATCGAAGCAACGCCCGAGGGCGGGCTGCGCATCGGCGCAATGGTCCGCAACACGGCGCTCGCGGCGGATGCGCGTGTCAGGCGCGACTACGCGGTGCTGTCGCGGGCGCTCCTGGCGGGGGCATCCGGCCAGCTGCGCAACCGCGCGACAACAGCCGGCAACCTCCTGCAACGCACGCGCTGCCCCTATTTCTACGACACCGCCCAACCCTGCAACAAGCGCCAGCCGGGCAGCGGCTGCTCGGCACTCGGCGGGTTCTCGCGCCAGCTCGGCGTGGTCGGCACGAGCGATTCCTGCATTGCGACGCATCCATCAGACATGGCGGTGGCGATGCGGGTGCTCGATGCAACCGTCGAGACAGTGAAGCCGGACGCATCGACGCGGTCGATCCCACTGGCCGGGTTACACCGCCTGCCGGGCTCGACCCCGCATCTCGAAACGGCCTTGGAGCCGGGCGAGCTGATCACGGCCGTGACCCTGCCCAAACCCGCCGGTGGCCGGCACATTTACCGGAAGGTTCGCGACCGTGCCTCCTATGCCTTTGCACTGATCTCGGTGGCAGCCGTCATTCAGCGGGACGGCCGTGGAAAGGTCGCGCTGGGCGGCGTTGCACCCAAGCCATGGCGGGTCGAGGCAGCGGAAGCGGAGTTGCCGCGCGGTGCGAAAGCGGCTGCAAAAGCCATGTTCGCCGGCGCCAGACCGACAGACGAGAACGCATTCAAGCTGCCGCTGGTCGAGCGCACGCTCGCCGCGGTGCTGGCAGAGGCAAGGGGTTGAGCCATGAAATTCGACAAACCCGCGACCGACAACCCCATCGACCGGCTGCAGGTGGTCGGCCAGCCGCGCGACCGCATCGACGGCGCGCGCAAGGTCACCGGCACCGCTCGCTATGCCTATGAACATCACGACGTCGCAGCCAACCAGGCCTATGGCTATGTCGTCGGCGCCGGCATCGCCAAGGGGCGGATCGCGTCCATCAAGCTCGACGCTGCCCGCAAGGCGCCGGGCGTCCTTGCCATCGTCACGGCGAAGGAGGCCGGCAAGCTGAACAAGGGCAAGCGCAACACCGCGCGCCTGCTCGCCGGACCCGAGATCGAGCACTATCACCAGGCCGTGGCGCTCGTCGTCGCCGAGAGCTTCGAGCAGGCGCGCGCCGCGGCGAGCCTGGTCGAGATCGCCTATGCGCCCACCAAGGGCACGTTCGACCTCAAGAAGGTCAAGGACAGCGGCAAGAAGCCCGAGGGCGACGATCCGAGCCTCGACGATACCAATGTCGGCGACTTTCCCGGCGCGTTCGAGAGCGCGCAGGTCAAGCTCGACCAGAGCTATACCACGCCGGACGAAAGCCACGCGATGATGGAGCCGCATGCGACGCTTGCGGCTTGGGAAGGCGAGCGGCTGACGCTGTGGACCTCCAACCAGATGGTCGCCTGGGGCGTCGCCGACATGGCGGCGACGCTGGGCATCTCCAAGGACAACATCCGCATCATGTCGCCTTTCATCGGCGGCGGCTTCGGCGGGAAGCTGTTCCTGCGCTCCGACGTGCTGCTGGCGGCGCTGGGCGCGCGGGCGGCGAAACGCCCGGTCAAGGTCGCGCTGCAGCGTCCGCTGATGATCAACAACACGACGCATCGGCCGGCGACGATCCAGCGTATCCGCATCGGCGCGACCCGCGAGGGAAAGATCACGGCCATCGGCCATGAGAGCTGGTCTGGCGACCTGCCCGGCGGCGGCCCCGAGGTCGCGGTTCAGCAGACGCGGCTGCTCTATGCCGGCGCGAACCGGATGACGGCGATGCGGCTCGTCGAACTCGACCTGCCCGAAGGCAACGCGATGCGGGCGCCGGGCGAGGCTCCGGGGCTGATGGCGCTCGAAATCGCGATGGACGAGATGGCCGAGAAGCTGTCGCTCGACCCGATCGCGTTCCGCATGCTCAACGATACGCAGGTCGATCCCGAGAAGCCGGAGCGGCCGTTCTCGATGCGGCAACTCGGCGAGTGTTTCCGCGTCGGCGCTGAGCGGTTCGGCTGGAGCCGCCGCCAGGCGCGCCCCGGCACGATGCGCGACGGCCATGGGCTCATCGGATTTGGCGTCGCCGCCGCGTTCCGCAACAACATCGTGATGAAGTCGGGAGCGCGCGTCAGCCTGGACTCACAGGGCATCGTCACGGTCGAGACGGACATGACCGACATCGGCACCGGCAGCTACACCATCATCGGCCAGACGGCCGCGGAGATGCTGGGGGTCGACCTCTACAAGGTCGTCGTGAGGCTCGGCGATTCCGCCTTCCCCGTCTCGGCCGGATCGGGCGGGCAATGGGGCGGCAACAGCGCGACAGCCGGCGTCTACGCCGCCTGCGTCAAGCTGCGCGAGGCCGTGGCGCAGAAGCTCGGGATCAATTCCGGCGAAGCGGTTTTTGAAGGAGGCGACGTCAAGGCCGGCAACCGCAGCCTTCCCCTGGCAAGCGCGGCCGCGTCGGGCCCGCTGACCGCAGAAGACACGATCGAATACGGGGACCTCGACGAAACGCATCAGCAATCGACGTTCGGTGCCCATTTCGTCGAGGTGAGCGTCGATACCGCCACCGCCGAGACACGGATCCGGCGCATGCTCGCGGTCTGCGCCGCCGGGCGCATCCTCAACCCGAAGACGGCCCGCAGCCAGGTCATTGGGGCGATGACGATGGGCGCCGGTGCGGCCCTGATGGAAGAGCTGGCCGTCGACAAGCGCCGCGGCTTCTTCGTCAACCACGACCTCGCCGGATACGAGGTGCCCGTTCATGCCGACATACCCCATCAGGACGTGATCTTTCTCGACGAGACCGACCCAATGTCCTCCCCGATGAAGGCGAAGGGCGTGGGGGAACTCGGCATCTGCGGGGTTGGGGCTGCGATCGCCAACGCCATCTACAACGCGACCGGCGTGCGGGTCCGCGATTATCCGATCACCTTGGACAAGTTGATCAGGCACATGCCCGATGCGGCTTAGCATATGTGTCAGGGCCGCCGGGACGGTGTCATGTTCAGGTCGGCCCTCCTCACCCTGCGGCGCTGGAGACAGACGAAGCGCTGGGCGCCGGCTCCTGCCCCCCGGAAAACGGGCGAGCCGATCAGGCCGCCACTCAGGATGGATGGGCTGAAGCAGGAAGAAGGAACCCAGCGTTAGGGTCCGCAGAACAGCGGATTCATTTCCATTCGGCAGCGATCTTTGAAAATGGATTTTATTGACCTTCAAGCTCTATTCGTCGACACTTTACAAGTCTTGGGATCGTAAAGAGTTGATCAAAACCTGCAACAGGACTGATTTAGTAGACAAGCATCTTCATCAGAAACTTCGATTCACGCTCTCGATCGCCTGAGCGCTTCGTTGTTGGTCGTCGACACAGGTCGCAGGCTTCCACCTTAACAGGCGTAGCCCTCACGACATCGCCCTCCCGAACGAATCCGTAGCACCACGGGCTGCGGGCTGGTTACTTCTGTCACAAGGCGCCGTTCTGACGGTGACAAGCTCCAAAATGGCCGACAATGGCGTGCCCAACCCAGCCCCCCATCCTCCGTCCATGCCTTTTGCGCCTGATCGGGTCATCGATCGGCTGCGGTATCTGCCGGCCGACGTTCCCGGTCGGCTGGTCTTCACCACAAGCTTCGGGCTCGAAGACCAGCTCCTGACGGACCTCATCGTGAAGGCCGGGCTGGCGCGCGCCATCGCCTTCGCGACCCTCGACACCGGCCGCCTGTTTCCCGAGACCTACGATCTCTGGGCGCAAACCGAGCAGCGCTATGGCATCGCCATCGCCGGTTTTCTGCCGGATGCGGGCGCGGTCGAGACGCTTGTGAGCGAACAGGGCATCAACGGCTTCAAGGCTTCGCTTGCTGCACGCCAGCGCTGCTGCTTCCAGCGCAAGCTCGTCCCTCTGGAACGTGCCCTGGCAGGCGCCGCCGGCTGGGTCACGGGCTTGCGCGCCGACCAGTCGCAGGCACGGGCGGCGACCGGATTTTTCGAGCATGACGCCGCACGCGGCCTGACCAAGATCAACCCTCTGCATGACTGGACCCGCGAACAGGTTCTCACTGTGGCGCACGAATTCGACGTGCCTCTGAACCCGCTGCATGAGCGCGGCTTCGTCTCGATCGGCTGCGCGCCCTGCACGCGCGCGATCGCGCCCGGCGAGCCCGAGCGCGCTGGACGCTGGTGGTGGGAGCAGGACGCCGCGAAGGAATGCGGGCTGCATGTCGGGGCCGACGGCCGCCTCGTGCGCGTGCAACAGCCGGAGACACGGCCATGATCGCCCCCAGCCATCTCCAGAGGCTGGAGGCAGAGGCCATCTTCATCCTGCGGGAGGTCGTCGCGACCTGCGAGAACCCGGTGCTGCTCTATTCCGTCGGCAAGGATTCCGCCGTGCTGCTGCATCTCGCGATGAAGGCGTTTAGCCCCGGCAAGCCGCCCTTCCCTCTGCTCCACGTCGATACGACCTGGAAATTCCAGGAGATGATCGCCTTCAGAGACCAGACCGCGGCTCGGCTCGGGCTCGATCTCATCGTCCATATCAACCAGGACGGCGTGAAAGCGGGAATCAATCCGATCGCATCGGGATCGCGCATCCATACCGATGTGATGAAGACGCAAGGCCTGAAGCAGGCGCTGGACATGCACGGCTTCGATGCCGCTTTCGGCGGGGCGCGTCGTGACGAGGAGAAGACACGCGCGAAGGAGCGCGTCTTTTCGCTCCGCAGCGCCGATCATCGCTGGGATCCGAAGAACCAGCGGCCCGAGCCCTGGTCACTGTTCAATACCGCCAAGAAGGCGGGCGAGAGCTTTCGCGTGTTTCCGCTGTCCAATTGGACGGAAGCCGACGTCTGGGACTACATCGCGCTCGAAAGCATCCCCGTCGTACCGTTGTATTTTGCCGCGCCACGCCCGGTCGTCCGCCGCGGCGACGCCTGGATCATGCGCGACGACGAACGGCTGCCGCTGCAGCCGGGCGAGGTCGTCGAGACCCGCATGGTCCGCTTCCGCACGCTCGGCTGCTATCCGCTGACGGGCGCCATCGAAAGCGGCGCTACGACCCTGACCGACATCATCGCCGAGATGCGCGCATCGCAGAGTTCCGAGCGGCAGGGGCGCGTCATCGATCATGACGGGTCCGGCTCGATGGAGCAGAAGAAGCAGGAAGGCTATTTCTGATGAGTGCCCTCAAGGCCCGGCAGCGCGCCGCCGAGGCGCCGTTGCCGGGAAACGGTCCGGCCAATGACGACGGGCTCCAGACCCGTTCGCTCCTGCGCTTCATCACCTGCGGCTCGGTCGACGACGGCAAGTCGACGCTGATCGGCCGGATACTCTACGAGACGGGCGCGGTCTTCGAGGACCAGCTCGGTGCTCTCAAGCGGGATTCGCGCAAATTCGGCACGCAGGGTGACAAAGTCGATTTCGCTCTGCTCGTCGACGGGCTGGCCGCCGAGCGCGAGCAGGGCATCACCATCGATGTCGCCTATCGCTATTTCTCGACGCCTCGACGCTCCTTCATCGTCGCCGACACGCCCGGCCACGAACAATATACCCGCAACATGGCCACGGGCGCCTCGACCGCGGACCTCGCCGTCATTCTGGTCGATGCACGGCTCGGCCTCCTGAGTCAGACGCTGCGGCACTCCTTCATCGTCTCGCTGGTCGGCGTCCGCCACGTCGTCGTGGCCGTCAACAAGATGGATCTGGTCGGCTATGATCAGGGCGTGTTCGAGCGCATCTGTGCCGCCTATCGCAGCGCCGTCGCAGGGCTCGGCTTCACCCAGATCCGATTCGTCCCGATCTCGGCGCGCGACGGCGACAACGTCACGAGCGCGTCGGCGTCGATGGGCTGGTATCAGGGCGCCCCCTTGCTCGAGCATCTCGAGACGGTGGCGATCGAGGCCGGCAACGCGGCCCATCCCGGCGCAGTGCTGCCGGTGCAATGGGTCAACCGGCCCAATTCCAGCTTTCGCGGCTATTCCGGCAATCTCGCCCGCGGCCATCTCGCGATCGGCGACGCCGTCGCCGTCCTGCCGTCGGGCCGTACCAGCCGGGTCGCGCGCATCCTGACGCCCGCGGGCGATGCCGGGCACGCCGCCGCGGGACAGGCGCTGACCGTCACGATCGCAGACGAGATCGACATCTCGCGCGGCGACGTGCTCGTCGCAGTCGCCCATCGCCCACCCGTGCGGCGCCAGCTGGCGGCGCGCCTGCTCTGGACCGGCGAGGCTCCTCTGGCACTGGGTGGCTCCTATGCGCTGAAGCTCGCCAGCAGCCAGGCCCATGTGGTGGTCAGGACGCTGCATCACGGCATCGACGTGGCCACGCTGGCGCAGGTGCCGGTGACGGGCCTGGCGATGAACGACATCGGACTGGCGACGATCGATCTCGACAGGCCGCTGGCCGTCCTGCCTTTCGCCGAGAGCACCGAACTCGGCGGCTTCATCCTGATCGACCGCATCAGCCATGAGACGGTCGCGTTCGGCTTCATCGCCGAGGACGATCCTGAGCCAGCCGAGACCGGCGCTCGCTCCGAGAGCGGCTTTGCCGCGCTGCGTTCTAAGCTGCGCCGCCATGCCGGATCGCCCGGCTCGGCGCGACGGGCGGCGGTCGCCGGCCTCGGCCTCGGCCAAGCGGCAGCAAGCCTTCTGATCGGCGGGCTGGTCTATGGCTTGACGGGAAGCCTCCCGATGGCCTTGCTGGTCGCTGCGTCGGATCTGGTCTTGCGGCCCGTGCTGCTCGGCGGAGCCTGGACGGCGGCTCATGCCACATGGCGGCGGCGCCAGGCACGGAACCGATCCCTGGCGGAGAATGTTCTGGGCGACGGGATCTGACGAAGCGAACGCTTCTCACGATGCGGACGGGAGGCCTAAAAACAGGCTTCTTCAACAAGGCCGAGCTTCGGTAGTGTGTTCTCCGGAATCGGCCAATTTTGAAACACGGTGCTGCCCCGAAGCGTTGTCGGCCGAACTGGTTCAGCATACGCTTTGTTCTGTAAAAAGAACATTCTGACCAAGCTGTCGGACTGTTCCCAACAACGGAGAGCACGATGTCCCGCCCCTCATTTCGCCGCCTGGTTCAGTCCGGCCTCGTTCTGGGAGCCTTCTCGTTGTGCTTCGGCATCGTCGCCGGCGCCCGCGCCCAGACCGAACTGCTGAACGTGTCCTACGATCCGACGCGCGAACTCTACCGTGAGATCAACGCCGCCTTCATCGCCGATTGGAACGCCAGGAACGCGAAGAAGATCACCACGATCCGCCAGTCGCATGGCGGCTCGGGCGCGCAGGCGCGCACCGTGATCGATGGGCTGAACGCGGATGTCGTGACGCTGGCTCTCGCGGGCGACATCGATGCGATTGCCCAGCGCTCCAGGAAGCTGCCGCTCGACTGGCAGAAGCGCTTGCCCGACAATGCCTCCCCCTACACCTCGACGATCGTGTTCCTCGTCCGTAAGGGCAACCCAAAGGCGATCAAGGACTGGGGCGACCTGGTCAAGCCAGGCGTCCAGATCATCACGCCCAACCCCAAGACCTCCGGTGGCGCGCGCTGGAACTATCTCGCGGCCTGGGCCTATGCCGAAAAGGCCTTCGACAAGGACGACGCCAAGGTCCGCGACTATATCGGCAAGCTGCTCGCCAATGTGCCGGTGCTCGACACCGGCGCGCGCGGCGCCACCACCACCTTCACCCAGCGCGGTACGGGGGACCTCCTGCTCGCCTGGGAGAACGAGGCCTTCCTGGCAAAGAAAGAATTCGGACAGGACAAGTTCGACATCGTCGTGCCCAGCCTCTCGATCCTGGCCGAGCCGCCGGTGGCGCTCGTCGATGCCAATGTCGACGCCAAGGGTACCCGGGCCGAGGCGCAGGCCTATCTCGAATTCCTCTACACGCCCAAGGCGCAGGCGATCATCGCCCGGAATTTCTATCGTCCGCGCAATCCCGAAGCGGCCGATCCCAAGGACATCGCCAACTTCCCGAAAGTCGATCTCGTCACCATCGACGGTGCCTTCGGCGGCTGGGCCAAGGCGCAGCCCACCCATTTCGGTGATGGCGGCACCTTCGACCAGCTCTACAAGCCGGCGCGCTGAAAAATGACGGCCAGCACAGCCTCATCGGGTTGGCGTCAGCCGAGCATCCTGCCGGGCCTCGGCCTGTCGCTCGGCATCACGCTGACCGCGCTGTCGCTGGTCGTTCTGATCCCGCTCGCGGCCCTGTTCATCAAGGCGGCGAGCGCGGGCCCCGCCGAGATCTGGGCGATCGCGACCTCGCCGCGCACGCTGGCGGCCTTGCGTCTGTCCTTCCTCGGCGCGCTCTTGGCCGCTGCGGTCAATGCCGTCTTCGGCCTGATCCTGGCCTGGGTGCTCGTGCGCTATGACTTCCCGGGCAAGCGTCTCGTCGATGCCGCCGTCGATCTTCCCTTCGCCCTGCCGACGGCGGTGGCCGGCATCGCTTTGGCCGCGATCTATGCGCCCAATGGCTGGGTCGGCGCGCTGCTGGCGCCCTACGGCATCAAGGTTGCCTATACCCCGCTCGGCGTGATGGTGGCGCTGATCTTCGTCGGACTGCCCTTCGTGGTCAGGATGGTGCAGCCTGTGCTCGAGGAATCCCAGGGCGATATCGAGGAGGCGGCGGCCCTGCTCGGCGCCAGCCGGCTGCGCACCATCTTCAAGGTCATCCTGCCGCCGGTCCTGCCAGCCTTGCTGACGGGCTTCGTGCTCGCCTTCGCGCGCGCCGTTGGCGAATACGGCTCGGTGATCTTCATCGCCGGCAATGTGCCGATGCTCTCGGAAATCGCGCCGCTGCTGATCGTGATCAAGCTCGAGCAGTTCGACTATGCCGGCGCCGCCGTCATCGCAACGCTGATGCTGCTGATGTCCTTCGCACTGATCCTGCTGGTGAACCTGATCCAGGCGCGCACCCGAAAGAGGCTCGGCGATGTCTGAGGCCGCCCTGCCCCGTCGTGACGCCACCGTCCCGGCCAAAGCCGCGAAACCGCGCCGTGCCCGCCCGATCGGCAGCGAGAGCCGGCTCGTGCAGATCCTGCTGATCGCGGTCTCGCTCGGTTTCCTCCTGCTCTTCCTGCTGCTGCCGCTGATCTCGGTCTTCGTCGAAGCTGGCGCGCGCGGATGGAGCGCCTATCGCGCGGCCATCACCGAACCCGATGCCGTCGCGGCCATCCGCCTGACGCTGCTGGTCGCGTCCATCGCCGTGCCGTTCAATGTCGTGGTCGGCGTGGCGGCGGCCTGGGCCATCGCAAAATTTGAATTCCGCGGCAAGAACCTGCTGATCAGCCTGATCGACCTGCCCTTCTCCGTCTCGCCGGTGATCTCGGGTTTGGTCTATGTCCTGCTGTTTGGCGCACAGGGCTATCTCGGTCCGTTTCTCAAGGCTAACGGCATCGAGATCATCTTCGCGCTGCCGGGGCTCGTCCTCGCCACCGTCTTCGTCACCTTCCCCTTCGTCGCGCGTGAACTGATCCCGCATATGCAATCCTTGGGCTCGACCGACGAGGAGGCGGCGCTGACGCTTGGCGCATCGCCCTGGCGCGTGTTCTTCTCGATCACGCTGCCAAATGTGAAATGGAGCCTGTTCTACGGCGTGCTGCTCTGCAACGCCCGCGCCATGGGCGAATTCGGCGCGGTGGCCGTGGTGTCGGGCAGGATACGCGGCCTGACCAACACCATGCCGCTGCATGTCGAGATCCTCTACAACGAGTATATGAGCGCCGCCGCCTTCGCCGTCGCCTCGCTGCTGGCGGGGCTCACACTGGTCACGCTGGCTCTCAAATCCCTTCTGGAATGGCGCTATGGCGATGCGATCGCCGCCGCGCGCCACCACTGAACGCGGGGACCGTCCCATGACCGTCGCCGTCTCGATCGAAGGCATCGACAAGCGCTTCCAGGCCTTCCAGGCGCTGCGGAGCGTCTCGCTCGACATCCAGCCCGGCGAGTTCGTCGCGCTGCTCGGCCCCTCCGGTTCGGGCAAGACGACCCTGCTGCGGCTGATCGCGGGCCTCGAACAGGCGGATGCCGGCCGCGTCCTCTTCGGCGATGTCGACACCCGCGATCTGTCGCTGCGCGACCGGCGCATCGGCTTCGTCTTCCAGCACTACGCCCTGTTCAAGACCATGACGGTCGCGGAGAACATCGCCTTCGGCCTGCGCTCGCGACCGCGCGCGGAGCGGCCCGACGGTGCCGAGATCAAACGCCGCGTCGAGGCGCTGCTCGAACTGGTTCAACTGCCGGGCCTCGAGCGGCGCTATCCGAGCCAGTTGTCGGGCGGACAGCGCCAGCGCATCGCATTGGCGCGGGCGCTGGCCATCGAGCCGCAGGTGCTGCTGCTCGACGAGCCGTTCGGGGCGCTCGACGCCAGGATCCGCAAGGATCTGCGCGCCTGGCTGCGTGACCTTCACAGCCGCACCGGGCACACCACGGTGTTCGTCACCCACGACCAGGAAGAGGCGCTCGAACTCGCCGACCGGGTCGCGATCCTGCATGAGGGGCGGCTCGAACAGGTCGGCACGCCCGATGACGTCTACGACCACCCGGCGACGCCCTTCGTCTGCGAGTTTCTCGGCGAGGCCAACCGGTTGCCGGTGAAGATCGTTGGCAGCCAGGCCTTTCTCGATGATCGGCCCGTGCTCGGCGGGCTCACCCAGAACCAGGGCGGTCCGGCCGCGCTCTATGTCCGCCCGCATCACCTCAAGCTCGTCGACGACGTGCCGCTGTCCATCCCCGGAATCGTAGAAGAACTCCGCCGCACCGGTCCCCTGCGACGCGCGGAGATCGCCGTCTCTGGCCTCGCCAAGCGGCTCGATCTCGACCTGACGAGCCAGGTCGCCCCGGCGATCGGCGAGCGGGTCCGGGTCAAGATCACCCATGCGACCGCCTTCGCGACGGCCTGACGCGGCGACCATTCAGCTGGATCAAGGCCTGCGGTAGCACGGCATCTAACCCGGCCGGATGACGCACGGCAGCAGGCCGCCGCGGGCGGCGAAATCCTCAGCCGGGCCTTGCTGCCGAGGCCGTAGCCGATGGCGTTGGTGCGGCCCGATCGATGCTGCGTTGGTCTATTGGCGCGGCGATTATGAACGCCTCGGCTGGATGACCGAAGAGGCCAAGACCGCGCTGGGCCTGCGAGCGTTCTAGGCCGGGCCTCGGCGAATAAGGTCGCAGATATGCCCAAAGCCGCCGTGCGAGCGCTTCGCTAGATGCAGAATTCCAAAGGGTGGCGATGATTCCGTCTGCACCTGGTTCGGCGCAGATTCCGACCCGAATTCATATGGCCACATAAGTGGCGCGACCTACGGGAGTCGAACCCGTCTCCCCAGCGTGAAAGGCTGGTGTCCTAACCGATAGACGAAGGTCGCGGGCTTCCGAACCGCTGGGGTCCGTGTCGAAGCGGGGCGAGGTATAGTGGCAGCGTTCCGGCTCTGCAAGGCCCAGATTGCGGTTGCCTATGAGCAAGGGCCGCGCGAACCGCGATCTTGGCTCACCGCCCCGGACGACAAGGCTCTGCGCTCAGGCTAAACGTGCCAGGTCGAGGACGCGCAACTCCGCCGATTCGTTGCCGCCCCAGCGGTTGAGCGTCAGGGTCGCGGCGAGATGGACGCTCTCGCCGCGCGCCGCCATCAGCGCCTGGCCGAGCGGCTCGTGAGCGACGCGAAACGCGATGCCGCCAACCGTCGCGCCGTCGCCGCTGCGCAGCTTGACGCGGACATGGCCGCCGCTGCCGATCTCGACGACGTCCGTCAGGCGGTGCGCCGGGAAGACGAAGACCGGCTCCGGGCTGCCGGCACCGAACGGGCCGGCCCGCTCGATCTCGGCCAGCAGGCGCGGCGTGGCGCCGCCGGCGCTGAGCGCTGCATCGATCGGCAGGGCCTCGGACGCCCCGGCCGCGCCGACCTCGGCCGCCAGGCGCTGCGTCACGAAGGCATGGAAGGCGTCACCCTGCCCGGCCGCCAGCATGACGCCCGCCGCCATGGCATGGCCACCGCCCTTGACGGCAAGCCCGGCCTCGACGGCTGCTCGCACGGCACGTCCAAGATCGACGCCGGCCACCGAGCGGCCCGACCCCGTCGCACCGCCCTCCCCGTTCAGCGCCAGCGCGAAGGCCGGCCGATGGAATCGCTCCTTGAGCCTGGCGGCGACGAGGCCGACGATGCCGGGATGCCAGTCCGGCGACCCGGCGAGCAGAACGGGCAGGTCGGCATCGCGCATCAGCGCATGATCGGCCTGCGAGGTCGCCTCGATCACCGCCTGGCGCTCGATCTCCTGGCGCTCCTGATTGATCCGGTTGAGCTCAGTGGCGATGCCGCGCGCCTCGATCTCGTCCTGCGTCAGCAGGAGGCGCGCGCCCAGTGCTGCATCGCCGATGCGGCCGCCGGCATTGATGCGCGGACCGAGCAGAAAACCGAGATGCCAGGCCTGGACCGGCCCGTCGAGCCCGGCCACATCCATCAGCGCGACCAGCCCCGGCCGGGCGCGGCCGCGCAGGATGGCGAGGCCCTGCCGGACGAAGGCGCGGTTGAGGCCGCGTAGCGGCACGACATCGGCGACTGTCGCCAGCGCGACGAGGTCGAGAGCGGCCAGAAGGTCGGGCTCGGCCCCGCGCGCGGCCCAGACGCCCTGGCGGCGGAGTTCGGCGCGCGTGGCAACCAAGGCCAGGAAGACGACGCCGGCGGCGCAAAGATGGCCGAGGCCCGAGAGATCGTCCTGGCGGTTGGGGTTGACCAGCGCCTCGACCTCCGGGAGCCGTTCGGGCGCCTGATGGTGGTCGAGCACGACGACATCGAGCCCCAGCCGCCGCGCCTCGGCCAGCGGCTCATGGCTGGTCGTGCCGCAATCGACCGTGACCAGCAGCGTCGCGCCCTCGGCCGCCAGTTGGCGGATCGCCTCGCTGTTGGGGCCGTATCCCTCGATCAGCCGGTCGGGAATGTGGATGCGCGGACGCGCGCCTGCCTCGCTCAGGAACCCCGACAGCAGCGCCGCCGAGCAGGCCCCGTCGACATCGTAGTCGCCGAAGATCGCAACCTGCTCGCGCGAGGTGACCGCGCGCGCCAGCCGCGCGGCGGCGGCCTCCATCCCGACCAGCGTCGCAGGATCGGGCATGAGGTCGCGCAGCTTGGGTTCGAGATAGAGCGCAGCCTCATTGGGCTCGACGCCGCGCCCCGCCAGCAGCCGCGCGAGGATGTCGGGAATGCCCTCGAGCTGGGACAAAGCCTCGGCTCGGCCCAGGCCTGCTGCATCGAGCCGGTCGCGCCAGGGCCGGCCCAAGGCCGAACGGGTGACGCCGAGAAAGGCGCGGGGGTGCTCGAGACTCATGGGGTGAGGCGTCGCCCGCCACGGCGCTTTCGTCAACCATGCCGGCTGTGCGGTCCCCGGATGGCGGCCGTGAAGAAGGGGCGGGCATGAAAAAGGCCGGGCGTGAGCCCGGCCTCGCAGCGGTCAACCTGGGCGCGAAGGCCGCGCCACCGACGGTCTCAGTCGAGCTTGAACTTGCCGAAATCGCGGTGTTCGCCATGGATGCGGCGCACCGTGCCGGTGATCGAGCGGTAGACGATGGTCTCGGTCTCGATCACATCGCGGCCGAACTTCACGCCCTTGAGCATGCCGCCATCGGTGACGCCGGTGGCGCAGACGATGGTGTCGCCCGAGGCCATCTCCTCCATGCTGTACTTCTTGTTGGGGTCGGTGATGCCCATGGTCAGGGCACGCGCCCGCTTCTCCTCGGTGTCGAGGATCAGACGGCCCTGCATCTGGCCGCCGACGCAACGCAGCGCGGCTGCCGCCAGCACGCCCTCGGGCGCGCCGCCGATGCCGAGATAGAGGTCGATGCCGGTCTTGTGCGGCTCGGTGCAGTAGATCACGCCGGCGACGTCGCCATCGGTGATCAGCCGGATCGAGCAGCCGGTCTTGCGGACCTCCTCGATCAGCTTGGCATGGCGCGGACGGTCCATGATCAGCGTCGAGATCTCGCTCGGCTTGACGCCCTTGGCCTTGGCGAGCGCATGGATGTTGTCGGTTGCCGACGCATCGAGATCGACGACGCCGCGGGCATAGCCCGGTCCGATCGCGATCTTGTCCATGTAGACGTCTGGCGCGTTCAGGAGCTTGCCGGCTTCCGCCATCGCCATCACGGCGATCGAATCGGGCATGTCCTTGGCGCAGAGCGTGGTGCCTTCGAGCGGATCGACGGCGATATGGACCTTGGGGCCCTGCCGCGTGCCGACCTTCTCGCCGATGAAGAGCATCGGCGCCTCGTCGCGCTCACCCTCGCCGATGACGATCTCGCCGTCGATCGGCAGGCGGTTGAGTTCGCGCCGCATCGCATCGACCGCCGCCTGGTCCGCTGCCTTCTCATTGCCATGGCCGCGCAGGCGCGCCGCAGAGACCGCCGCGCGCTCGGTGACGCGCACCAGCTCCATCGAGAGATAGCGCTCGATGATCTGGGAGGAGGAAATGCGGAGATCGTCGGACATGAGCGGTTCCCTTTGGTTCGGCATGGGCAGCAGGCGGCGATCATGGCGGCTAAGCCGCCGACTGCCTACTCCCGTTCGATACGGATGACTTGCGGCGGGTCGGCGACATGGCCGTCGGCGGAGACCTTGTCCAGCGCGGCGCGGATCGCGGCCTCGCTGGTGGCATAAGTGATAAGGACGACCGGCACGGGCGCACCGGAGCGGCCGGCCGGATCGCGCGCGGCGGCGGCCTCCGAGCGGCGCTGGACGATGCTTTCGAGCGAAATCTCGGCCTCGGCCATGCGGGTCGCGATGGCAGCGGCGGAGCCCGGCCGGTCGATGACCGAGAGGCGGACATAATAGCCGCCCTCATGGCGCTGCATCGGCGCCCGCACGGCTGCCTCGAGGCGTGCGACCGGCAGGCCGAAGGGCAGCCCCGCCGTGCCGCGCGCGACATCGGCGATGTCGGCGACGACGGCCGACGCCGTAGGGTCACCACCGGCGCCAGGGCCGACCAGCGTGATCTCGCGCACCGCATCGGCATCGACGGTCACCGCATTGAGCACGCCCATCACCTGCGCGATCGCGGAGGATTTCGGCACCATGGTCGGGTGGACGCGCTGCTCGATGCCGGTCTTGGTTCGCTCGGCGACGCCGAGCAGCTTGATCCGGTAGCCGAGCTCGTCGGCCATTTTCAGGTCGAGCGGCGCGATCGAGGAAATGCCTTCGACATGGATCGCCTCGGCGTCGATGGTCGTGCCGAAGGCGAGGCTGGTGAGGATGGCGAGCTTGTGGGCGGTGTCGTAGCCCTCGACGTCGAAGGTCGGATCGGCCTCGGCATAGCCGAGACGCTGTGCGTCCTTGAGGCAGGCCTCGAAGGTCAGGCCTTCGAGCTCCATCCGCGAGAGGATGTAGTTGCAGGTGCCGTTGAGGATGCCGTAGAGCCGCGTGACAGTGTTGCCGGCCAGCGCCTCGCGCAGCGTCTTGACGATCGGGATGCCGCCGGCCGACGAAGCCTCGAAGGCGAGCGCGACGCCATTCTGCTCGGCGAGCGTCGCCAGCGCGATGCCGTGATGGGCGAGCAGCGCCTTGTTGGCGGTGACAACCGATTTACCGGCTGCGAGAGCAGCCTCGACGGCAGCCTTGGCCGGGCCGTCGGAACCGCCGACCAACTCGACCAGGCAATCGATCTCGCCGGATGTGGCCAGCGCGACCGGATCGTCGAACCAATGCAGCCCGCCGAGATCGACGCCGCGATCGCGCGTGCGATCACGGGCGGACACGGCGGTGACGCGGATGGCGCGGCCGCAGCGGGCAGCCAGCGCATTCTCCTGCCGGCGCAGGATGCGCAGCACGGACGCTCCGACGGTTCCCAGCCCGGCGAGGCCGATGCGCAGGGGCTTCGAGGCGGTCTGGGCGGTCGCGTGTGTCATGGCGCGGCGTCGCATGCGGGGGCAGGCTGAGTCAACGGCAAGCCTTTTCAAGGTCAGCCGAAGCGGCAGATGACCTCCGCTGCCAGCCGCCGAAGCTTGCCGTCGCCGAAGGTCAGGTGGATGCGCAGCAGGTTGGTGCCGAAGGCCGTCGTCTTGATGGTGCGCAGCGCTTCCAGCGTGTCGCCGGTCCAGGTCGTCGCCGTCTCGGTGGAGGGTGTCCAGAACCAGGGCCGGGGCGGAACGATGGCGATGGTCGCGAGGATGCGCTCGGCCTCGGCCTGCTCGATACCGGCCGGCAGATGGCGCGACACGATCTCGGTGGCGTCACGTCCGCATTCGCGGGCCGTGGTTGCCGCCAGCACCTCGGAAACGAGAGCGGACTCGGTCTGCGGCACGCGACCGCGCGAATAATCATAGGTGGAGACGAGGCAGATCAGCGCGAACAGGCTAACGCCGATAGCGACCATACGGCCTGTGCTGAACATCGCGCGCTGTAGCCCCGGAGCGGACGGATGAGTCCGCGTGGAGGGGTTCCCATGTTTTCGGAGCGGGGTCCAGAGGAAGGCTGCCGTCATTCTTGGGCGCAGCACAGCGGAGACCCGAGAATCTCCGGCCGGATGAGCGTCACAGCTGCGTCAAGAGATGCTCGGGTCAAGCCCGAGCATGACGCCTGAGCGACGGGGCCAACCTGGCCCCCTACCCCGCCTTCGGCATCTGGATGATGTTGTGCAGCGTGTGGTCGGCGCCCTTGAGGAAGCGGCCGACATTGCGAGCGGCCTGGCGGATGCGCTGCTCGTTCTCGACGATGGCGATGCGGACATAGTCGTCGCCATGCTCGCCGAAGCCGATGCCCGGCGCGACCGCGACCTCGGCCTTCTCGATCAGCAGCTTGGAGAACTCCAGCGAGCCAAGATGGCGGAATTTCTCGGGGATCGGCACCCAGGCGAACATCGAGGCCGCGGGCGCCGGAAACTCCCAGCCCGCCTTGCCGAAGCTCTCCACCAGCGCGTCGCGGCGCTTGCGGTAGATGTCGCGCATCTCGCGGATGCAGTCGTCGGGGCCATTGAGGGCAGCAGCAGCCGCGACCTGGATCGGCGTGTAGGCGCCGTAGTCGAGATAGGACTTCACCCGCGCAAGCGCCGCCAGCAGGCGTTCGTTGCCGACCGCGAAGCCCATGCGCCAGCCCGCCATCGAGAAGGTCTTGGACATCGAGGTGAACTCGACGGTGACATCGATCGCGCCCGGCACCTGCAGCATCGAGGGCGGCGGGTCGTTCTCGTCGAAATAGACCTCGGCATAGGCGAGGTCCGACAGCAGGATCAGCTCGTGCTTCTTCGCGAAGGCGACGAGATCCCGATAGAAGTCGAGCGAGGCGGTATAGGCGGTCGGATTGGCCGGGTAGCAGGTGACGAGCGCGATCGGCTTGGGCACAGAATGGATCATCGCCCGCTCCAGCGCCGGGAAGAAGGCGGGCGTCGGCTCGGCCGGCACCGAGCGGATGACGCCGCCCGCCATCAGGAAGCCGAAGGCGTGGATCGGGTAGCTCGGATTGGGCACCAGCACGACATCGCCCGGCCCCGTGATGGCCTGCGCCATATTGGCAAAGCCTTCCTTGGAGCCCAGCGTCGCCACGACCTGCGTCTCCGGGTTGAGCTTCACGCCGAATCGGCGCTCGTAATAATGGGCCTGGGCTCGGCGCAGGCCACCGATGCCCTTGGAGGCCGAATAGCGGTCGGTGCGCGGCTTGCCGGCGGTTTCCACCAGCTTCTCGATGACATGCTTGGGCGCCGGCAAATCCGGATTGCCCATGCCGAGATCGACGATGTCGAAGCCCTTGGCGCGTTCGGCAGCCTTGATCTTGTTGACCTGTTCGAAAACGTAAGGCGGCAGGCGCTTGATGCGGTGAAAATCGGCCATTCGAACAGTTCCTTCGCCGGAGCCGGCATAGTCTAGATCTGGCCAGGCGGTCTGTCGGCACCCTTCCGGTGCCTGATCTTGTACGGCGCGATTCAAAATCGTTGCGCCGCAGCCGCCTCCCGCCGCATCTTTGGTCACGTCAGGCCGAAAAACGCAAGATTCAATCGACGCAACCGCGAGGCGACCGGACCGGGCTCTGCCGGCCTCCTCAGTTGGTCGGCAGAATCGCGGGCTTTGGCGGTGGCGTGGAGCCCAGCGACTTGGCCTGGTTTCCAGCCGCCTCGTTCGAGATGCGCTTGGCATCCAGTTCCGCCTCGATTGCCTTGAAGGCGGCTCTCGGCTTGCATTCGCCGGGCTTGGGAGCCGGCGTCGCAGGAAACGAAAAATGGGCGGCCTGCCCTGCCGGCACATAGGGGGGCGGGGCGGTTTCGCCCTGGCAGAGCGGCTCGACCGCAAACTTGCGGCCGATCGGCATGTATTGCGGATCGGCCGGTCGGGTTTCCTGCACGAACGGCTTGGCCTCTTGGGCGGTTGTCGCCATTCCCGCTGCCTCCGCGACAACCTTGCCCGTCTCACCGGCGCAGCCGGCCGCGACCGTGCTGAGAACGGCCAGGAGCATCAGTAACGGAAGCGGCTTTTTCGTCGGCTGGTCGAACGGCATGTCGTGATCCGGCAGCATTGTAGAATTCTCTTTGTCAAAGATATCCGCTACGTCCTTAATAGGTCCAAAATGGGGAGCAAGCAGCATCCCCTCAGAAGAACGCCACGGGGGAGAACGCGATGAACCGGCGAGCGGACGAGAAGCCCGCGGACGCAACCGCCTCAGCCGAGGCGCCCGTGCCGGATTTCGACCAGTTCGCGCAGAACATGGGCCGCCTTGTCGAGGAATACGGCAAGGCCACCGCCGCCTATCTCAAGCCGATCGAACGCGGCGAGGCCAAGGGCGGCCAGGCCGACGAGGCCAGCGACATGGTCAAGACACTCGGCCGCGTCGCGGAGAGCTGGGTCGCCGACCCCCGCAAGATCATGGAGGCGCAGGCGTCCATCACCGGCGATTTCCTGAATCTCTGGAGCGCGATGCTCAAACGAGCCGGCGGCGAGGAGGCCAAGGCCGTCGCGGAGCCCGACAGGCGCGACGCGCGTTTTGCCGACCCCGACTGGTCCGGCCATCCGATGTTCGACTTCATCAAGCAGGCCTATCTGATCGGCTCGCGCTGGGCCGAATCGATGGTCGACAAGGCCGAGGATCTCGACCCGCACACCCGCGAAAAGGCGCGCTTTTACGTTAAGCAGATCGCCAGCGCGCTCTCGCCCTCGAACTTCATCGCGACCAATCCCGAACTGCTGCGCGAGACGCTGCGGCAGAACGGCGAGAACCTGGTGCGCGGCATGAAGATGCTGGCCGAGGACATCGAGGCCGGCCATGGCGAACTCAAGATCCGTCAGTCCGACACAGGCGCCTTCCGGATTGGCGTGAACATCGCCTCGACGCCCGGCAAGGTGATCTTCCGCAACGACATCATGGAGTTGATCCAATATGCGCCGTCTACGGAGACCGTGCTGAAGCGCCCTCTCCTGATCGTGCCGCCCTGGATCAACAAGTTCTACATCCTCGACCTCAACGCCGAGAAGAGCTTCATCCGCTGGTGCGTCGCGCAGGGGCTGACCGTGTTCTGCATCTCCTGGGTCAACCCGGACGAGCGCCATGCCACCAAGGACTTCGAGAGCTACATGCGCGAAGGCGTCTTTGCGGCCCTCGACGCGATCGAGCAGGCGACAGGCGAAAAGAAGGTCAGCGCGATCGGCTACTGCGTCGGCGGCACCCTGCTGGGCGTGACGCTGGCCTATATGGCGGCAGTCGGCGACACGCGCATCGAGAGCGCCACCTTCTTCACGACGCAGGTCGATTTCTCCAAGGCCGGCGAGCTCTCCGTCTTCGTCGACGAGGACCAGATTCGCTCGGTCGAGGAGCAGATGGGCAAGTGCGGCTATCTCGACGGCGCGCGCATGGCTGGCGCCTTCAACATGCTGCGGCCCAACGACCTCATCTGGTCCTACGCGGTCAACAACTACCTCAAGGGCAAGGCGCCGACGCCGTTCGACCTGCTGTACTGGAACTCGGACTCGACGCGGATGCCGGCGGCGAACCACTCCTTCTACCTGCGCAACTGCTATCTTGAGAACAGGCTCTCGAAGGGCGAGATGACGATCGGCGGCAAGACGCTCGACCTCGGGAAGGTGACAATCCCGGTCTACAATCTCGCGACGCGGGAGGACCATATCGCCCCGGCTCAGTCGGTCTTCATCGGCTCGCAATGCTTCGGAGGCCCGGTCGACTATGTCGTTGCGGGCTCGGGCCATATCGCGGGCGTGGTCAACCCGCCAGCCAAGGTCAAATACCAGTACTGGACCGGCGGCCCCGCCACGGGCGTCTATGAGGACTGGATCGCGGGGGCCAGCGAACATGCCGGCTCGTGGTGGCCGCATTGGGCGTCATGGCTGGAGAAGCAGGCGCCGGAGCGGGTCCAGGCGCGTGAGCCGGGTGCGGGCAAGCTGCCGGCACTCTGTGATGCGCCGGGAACCTATGTGCTGACGAAGGCATGATGGACAGGCCGTCCTTGGCCTGATGCGCCAACGAAAAAGCCGGCCCGAAAGGGCCGGCTTTCGTATCCTGCGAAGGTCGCGGGTTCAGTACTTCCGCACGACCGGCTGGACCGGAATCGTTTCCGCCGGGTTGTCCCAGCGATAGGTCAGGCCGGCCGACACGATATGAATGTAGGGCTTGGCCTCGGCGGTGTAGAACACGGCCGCCTGCTGCGGATGGGCTCCGGTGTAGTTCACCCGTGCCTTGTTGACGTGGATATAGGTGTAGCCGAGATCGAGCTTCAGCTTGTCGGTGATCTGGTAGCTGCCGCCGGCCGAGAGCCAGAGCCGATCGTTGTCGGAGATGTAGATCGTCCGGTTCTGATCGTTCACAGCCGAGAGCTCGTAGGCAACGCCGGCCCGCAGCGTCAGGTCGCGGTTGTACTTGTATTCGACGCCGGTGCTGAAGAACCAGGAATCGTCATAGACGAAGTTCAGGCTGGGCAAGGCCGCCAGCGGCCCGCCGGTGAGCTCGTTGACCAGCGGGATGCGCCGGAAGCGGCTCCAATTCGTCCACTCCACGCCGAGATGGGCCTGCCACTGGTCGTTGATCACCTGCGACACGCCAAACACCACCGAATCCGGCAGGTTGAGATTCGCCTTGATCGGCACGATGCCGACCGGCGTGCGGAAGGAGCCCTCCAGCGTCTGCCGGATCGACGAGCGATAGGCGAGGCCGATGGTGGTGCCGTCCCGCGGCGTCAGGGTCGCGCCGATGCGGTAGCCGAAATCGATCGTGTCACCCTCGACGATGACGGGTCCGGCCGCCGGAGCGATGCCCGAGGCCGTCTTCAGCTTGGTGTCGAAGTACTGGATCTGCAGCGCGGCACCGACCGAGAACCAGTCATTGACCTTGTAGCCGATCGTCGGCGAGACGTTGATCGTCGTCACCTTGGCCGAGCGGCCATAGACCTGCGCCGCATGCACCTGATTCTCGGGCTTCGAGCGCAGGCCGTAAGGCGCGCCCGTTGTCAGGCCGATCCAGAACCGATCGGTCAGCTGCCAGGCCGAATAGGAGGCCGGGATGCCGGCGCCGTCGCCGCCAAGATTGCCGGTGCCGTTCTGCACCGGGCTCGCCGGGCCGTTGGGGGCGCCCAGACGCGTCGTCGAGGTCGGATCGTAGGACGCATTGGCATTGAGATAGGTGTAGTTCCACTGGCTGTTGCGGCCGGGAAACATCGTGATCGTCGCCGGGTTCCAGGCCATCGATCCCAACCCGATGCCGCCCGAAGCCGCACCCGCATAGGCCATGCCGAGACCCTCGGCACTCTGGCCGCTGCGAATGGCGAAGGAACTCGCCTCCGCCGCGCCAGCGACAAGAAGAGCCGCCACCGAGACTGTGGCAGCAGCGGCAGCTTTGCGAACGATGCCCTTCATCGAATCCATCCCGTCTCTCGTTTCTTAGAGGCTTCAGTGCCCCGCTCGATTGGGAGCATGGCCTGAGCCGTTTGCCGCCGCAATCCCGCCTTCAATGCCTTGATTCCGTCACCGAGAGGGCTCTTTCCGCTAGGGAACTTGCGAAACCGATGGAAATCGGGAGTTTTTCGTGTTGCCGGCTCACACCGCGTCTGAAAAGGATCGTTTATATAAGAACTATCGCGCTTTTTCCGAATTTCGGACCGGCGCTCGGGGACGGTGCACAATTTGCGAGCAGGTAGCTT
Source organism: Allobosea vaviloviae (assembly GCF_001298265.1). Taxonomy (GTDB): domain Bacteria; phylum Pseudomonadota; class Alphaproteobacteria; order Rhizobiales; family Beijerinckiaceae; genus Allobosea; species Allobosea vaviloviae_B. The sequence goes on from NZ_LGSZ01000031.1 coordinate 143,781, forward strand.
TCCGGGTGCTCGTTGCATTCCCGCAACAATCGCGTCGGGTGCGGCGTGCAGCGACGCCATGCGCAGGAACAGGCTTGTCTTTCGCGCCGCCATCTTGTCAGGATCGCCCCCCAATTAGATCGTTTGAAACGGGGGAAACGACGTGAAACTGCTACGTTACGGCGCACTGGGCCAGGAAAAACCGGCTCTGCTCGATTCCAAGGGCGCGCTGCGCGACCTCTCGGGCACCATTCCCGATCTCGCCGGAAAGGCCCTGACCGCCGCCTCGCTGGCGAAGATTGGGGCAATCGATCCCGAATCGCTTCCAATCGTTTCGGGCTCGCCGAGGCTGGGTGCCTGCGTCGGCGATGTGCGCAACTTCATCGCGGTCGGGCTGAACTTCGCCGACCACGCCGCCGAGACCGGCGCCGAGATCCCCAAGGAGCCGATTCTCTTCAACAAGGCCCCCAACTGCATCGTCGGCCCCAATGACGACGTCATCATCCCCAAGGGCTCGGTGAAGACGGACTGGGAGGTCGAGCTGGCGATCGTCATCGGCGACGGCGGCTCCTACATCCCCGAAGACAAGGCGATGGCTGCGATCGCCGGCTTCTGCGTCTGCAACGACGTCTCTGAGCGCGAGTTCCAGATCGAGCGTGGCGGGCAATGGGCCAAGGGCAAGGGCTGCCCGACCTTCGGGCCGCTCGGCCCCTGGCTCGTCACCACCGACGAGATCAAGGACATCCAGAACCTCGGCATGTGGCTCGAGATCGACGGCGAGCGCGTCCAGAACGGTTCGACCAAGACGATGATCTTCGGCGCTGCCTATCTCGTCCACTACATCAGCCAGTTCATGCGGCTGGATCCGGGCGATGTCATCACCACCGGCACGCCTCCTGGCGTCGGCCTGGGCTTCAAGCCGCCGCGCTTCCTCAAGGGCGGCGAGGTCGTGACACTCGGCATCGAGGGCCTGGGCGAGCAAAAGCAGAATTTCGTCGCCTACAAGGGCTGACGACGCTCCCCGCCGGGAACAAAAAAAGGGCCGCGCAAGCGGCCCTTTTCTTATGATCTGAGAGTTTTCTCACGAGGCTCAGGCCTCCGCCAGCCCCAGCATCAGCCGGATATTCTGCACGGCTGCGCCTGAAGCGCCCTTGCCGAGATTGTCGAGCTTGGCGACGAGAACCGCCTGCTTGAGCGTGTCGTCGCCGAAGACGCGCAATTCCAGCTTGTTGGTGTCGTTCAGTGATTCCGGTTCCAGCTTGCCACCCGCCTTACCCGCCGGCACGACGCTGACATAGGTCGAGCCGGCATAGTGCTCCGCCAGCGCATCCTGCAGATCGGCCGCCTTCGGCTTGCCGGGCAGCAGGTCGAGATGCAGCGGGATCGAGACCAGCATGCCCTGCCGGAAATTGCCGACCGAGGGCACGAAGATCGGCCGCCGCGTCAGCCGCGCATATTCCTGCAACTCCGGCAGATGCTTGTGGTGCAGGCCCAGTCCGTACAGTTCGAAAGCCGGTGCCGTGCCGGCCTCATAGGCCTCGATCATGCTCTTGCCGCCGCCGGAATAGCCCGACACCGCGTTGACGGTAATCGGATGATCCTGTGCCAGCAGGCCGGCATCGACCAGCGGCCGCAGCAGAGCGATGCCGCCGGTCGGATAGCAGCCGGGGTTCGAAACGCGGTTGGCATTGGCGATCTTGGCGGCATGGCCTGGCGCGAGTTCGGCAAAGCCATAGACCCAGCCAGGCGCGACGCGGTGCGCGGTGGCCGCATCGACGATCTTGGGCGCGCCGTCGCCGAGTTCGTCGGCGAGCGCCACCGATTCCTTTGCGGCATCGTCGGGCAGGCAAAGCACGACGAGATCGACGCCCGCCATCATCTCCTTGCGGGCGGCCGGGTCCTTGCGCTTCTCGGGCGCGATGCTCTTCACGGTGAGCTCGGGCACAGCCGCGAGCCGGTCGCGGATACCGAGGCCCGTGGTGCCGGCCTCGCCGTCGATGAAGATGGATTTCAGGTTCTGGCTCATCTGGACCCCCGATGGGTGCGAAAGCGAAGAGTTTCGTCGGCTTCAGACATAAAAAAACCGCGCTCGGGGCGCGGTCGCGGACATTCGGTTACAAAGCCGAGCGTCATCGCGGTCGCGCGGGGGCGGCCGGGACAATGCGACGTCGGGACAGGTTCATGGTCATGAGCTGGATATGATGGAGCTTGGGCCTGCTGTCAATCGCACGCCGTCATTCTCGGGCGCCGCGATGCGGCAACAGGATCCCGCGCCCTCCCCCCTTGATTCAGGCAGCCTTCCTCAGCGCCAGCCCCTGGATGTAGTGCTGGACGATGGCCGAGCCCGCGATCGCGGTCGCGTCGGCGTGGTCGTAGGGCGGCGACACCTCGACGATGTCCATACCGCGAAAATCGAGATCGCGGACGCCCCAGACCATGCCTAGCGCCTGAGCGGAACTGAGCCCGCCGGCGACCGGCGTGCCCGTGCCGGGCGCGAAGGCGGGATCGAGCGCGTCGATGTCGAAGGTGAGATAAGCCGGCCCTGCCCCGACGCGCTCCCTGATGCGCGCGACCGTGCCGGCGACGCCGAGTTCATGCGCGCCATAGGCGTCGAGCACCTCGATGCCGCAGTCGCGCGGCGCGACCGTGCGCAGCCCGATCTGGATCGAGCGCTCGGTGTCGATCAGACCCTCGCGCACCGCCTCCAGCACGAAGGAGCCGTGGCTGATCGCCCCGACGCCATCGTCCCAGGTGTCCTGATGGGCGTCGAACTGGACCAGCGCCAGCCGGCCGTGGAGGGCGACATGGGCGCGCAGCAAGGGCAGCGTGATGAAATGGTCGCCGCCGAGCGTCACGAGATGGGCGCCCGAGGCAAGGATGCCGGCCGCCTCATGTTCGATCGCCCGCGCGCAGCCCTGCAGATCGCCGCGCGGCAGCAGGCAGTCGCCGTAGTCGACAGCGCTCAGCCGCTCAAACGGGTCGATGCGAGAGGGATACTGCGCGTCGCCATCGAAGATCGCGCTGGCGCGACGCAGCGCCTGCGGTCCGAAACGCGTGCCCGGACGGTTCGAGACGGCGAGATCGAAGGGCACGCCCCAGATCACCAGATCGCAGCCCGAGACATCCTTTGAGTAGCGCCGCCGCATGAAGGAGAGCGCGCCCGCATAGGTCGGGTCCTGGGCCGGCCCTCGCCTGTCGCCGGTGAAGGCGTGGTCGATCGGCGGCGTGTCGGCGGGCTCGGTCATGTTGGGATCCGTGGGTCAGCGGCGGGCGCTGGCGAGCCAGACATACAGGCACCACGGCAGGATCAAGGCGAGGCCCGACAGCACCAGCCGCAACGTCGTCCAGGCGACCGGGTTTTGCAATGCGCGGCCGTCGAGCTCCGGCACGCCATGGATCAGCCCGAGCGCGGCGGCCGGCGCAAGAAAGATCACCAGCGCAGTGCCGATCCGGCGGCAGCGCGGCAGGTCACGTCTCGCCAGCGCGATCAGGGCCGGCACGGCGATCATGCCGAAAGAGATGAGGACAAGAAGGACGCGCATGAGATTCCATCCGGAGGCTTGGGCTTGGCAGTTGGCTCAATGCGCCGACTGATCGACCAACGGGTGATACCGCCTTCAGGAGCAGGCATTCGCGGGCCTGCCCATCTTCACAAATGCCCTGGCTCCAGCCCTACTCGCTCGCCGCATCAGCCGCGTCGTCAGCCGCCCGCTTGGCAGCGCGCTTCTTCTCGACATGGCGCACCGAGAACACCGACAGCTCGTAGAGCAGCAGCATCGGCACCGCGAGCATGAGCTGCGAGATCACGTCTGGCGGGGTCAGCACGGCGGCAATCACGAAGACGAAGACGATGGCGTAGCGGCGCTTGTCCTTCAGGAACGCCGAATCGATAATGCCCGCTTGGCCGAGCAGGGTCAGGATCACCGGCAGCTGGAACGAGATGCCGAAAGCGAAGATCAGCGTCATGATCAGCGAGAGATATTCGCTGACCTTGGCGACGAGAACGATGCTCGCCTGCGTCTCGGTCCCGACCTGCTGCATGCCGAGCGAGAATTTCATCAGCACCGGCATGGCGAAGAAGAACACCAGGGCAGCGCCGGCAACGAAGAAGATCGGCGTCGCCGCGAGATAGGGCGCAAACGCCGCCCGCTCGTTCTTGTAGAGACCCGGCGCGACGAACTTGTAGATCTGCGTCGCAATCACAGGGAAGGCGAAGAAGCCGGCGCCGAAAGCCGCGATCTTGATATGCGTGAACAGCAGTTCGAGCGGCGCGGTATATTGCAGCGGCGCGTTGATGCCCGACCCGGCAGCCCAGATATAAGGCTGCAGCAGCAGATTGTAGATCTGCGTCGAAAACGCGTAGCAGACGAAGAACATCACCAGAAAGGCGATCAGCGACTTGATCAGCCGGGCCCGCAGTTCGATCAAATGGTCGATCAGCGGTGCGCGCGAGGCCTCGATCTCGTCCTCGCCGTCACGTGGATTGGCGACGCTCATGCCGCGCTCCCTTCGTCGGGCTCGGCTGCGGCCGCCTTGCGCTTGCGCGGCGCCTTGGCCGGCGCGGGTTCGGGCGATGCGGGCTCTTCTGTGGCCTGGACCGGCGCCGCCTTGCGCACACGCTTCGGCTTGGGCTCAGGCGATGGCTCGACGGGCGCAGCGACGTCTGCCGGGCCGATCTCGACCGGCGGCAGCGGCTCGGGCAAGGGGATCGCGGCCAGCTTGGCCTCGGCCTCCTTCAGCGCCGCATCGTCGAGCCCGGCCGAGGCCGGCATCTCGATCGGCTTGAAGTCGGTGTTCAGCGAACTCGAAACGGAACCGCCGACATCCTCGACCTGCTTCTTCAGGTCGTGGAGTTCGGCCTCGCGCATCGCGTCGTTGAACTGTCCCTGGAACTCGGAGGCCATGCGGCGAATCTTGCCGACGGCCTGGCCGACTGTGCGCAGGGCTTTCGGCAGATCCTTGGGGCCGATCACGACGAGCGCGACCGCCCCGATCAGCATGAATTCGCTCCAGGCGATGTCGAACATCGACGGCTCGTCCTCTCAACCTCTCGCTAAAGCGAGCGGCTCGGCCTCAGGCCTTGGTCTCGGCCTTGGCCGGAGCGGGATTGGTGGCCTGCGCGTCGATGATCTTGGGATCGACGGGGGTCGTAGCGCTCGGCGGCGGCGGGGTGTCATCCTCCGCCATGCCCTTCTTGAAGGATTTGATGCCCTTGGCCACGTCGCCCATCAGCTCGGAAACCTTGCCGCGCCCGAACAGCAGCATCACGATGACGCCGACGACGATCCAGTGCCAGATACTGACGCCACCCATGGCGAACTCCCTCGATGCAAGTGCTGCCGGGGGATTGCACCCCGGACCAAGCTGTTGCGGCGGAACCTATGTGGACCCTGCGGGGAACACAAGAACTTCGTCGGTGGGAATATCGAGCCCGACATCGTCGCCCTCCGCGATAAGGCCCGCCAGCGAGGCACGCACCGAGAGCAGCCGCTCGAAGCCGTCGACCGCGATCAGCAGGTGATCGACCTCGCCCAGAAACCGCCGGCTCACCAAACGGCCCGGCAGGCAGAAGCCCTTCGGAACGACCCGGATCGCATGGGGCCTGATGCAGGCGACCGCCTCGCAGCCCTCTGGCAGCCCTCGCGCGGGGAAGCGCCCGAACGGAGTCTCCACCGCCCCGCGCAGGACCCTGCCGTGAACCTCGGTAAAATCGCAGAAGAACCGGGCGGCAAAGAGACTGCCCGGATTGCGGTAGAGCGACTCGCCGGTGCCGATCTGGACGATCTCGCCGGCACGCATCAGCACGATCCGGTCGGCGATGCGCATCGCGTCCTCGGGATCATGCGTCACGATGATCGAGGTCGCACCGGTTTCCTGAAGCAGGGCGGCCGTTTCGTCGCGGACCACGTCGCGCAGGCGCCGGTCGAGATTGGAGAACGGCTCGTCCATGAGCAGGACGCCCGGCCGCGGCGCGACGGCGCGCGCGAGCGCGACGCGCTGCTGCTCGCCGCCCGACAGCATGTGCGGATAGGACTCGGCCAGGTCGGCAAGCCCCACGCGGGCGATCGCCCTCAGCGCCGTCGCATCGGCCGAAGCTTCGCTCTCGCCGCGTCGGTTCAGCCCGAAGCGGACATTCTCGCGCACGGTGAGGTGCGGAAACAGCGCGTAATCCTGAAAGACCAGGCCGACGCCGCGCTGCTCGGGCTCGACGAAGGAGCCTTGCGACGAAACGTCCCGCCCTTCCAGCAGCACGCGGCCGGCGCTCGGCCGCTCGACCCCCGCAGCCAGCCGCAGCAGTGTCGTCTTGCCGCAGCCGGACTGGCCGAGCAGGGCGACGATCTCGCCGGGCTCGATCGCAAGCGACACGTTCTTCAGCGCCGTGACCGCGCCGAAACGCTGGGTGACGCCGTCGAAGCCGAGCGCCATCGGGATGGCCGCACCCGCCGTGCCGCGCCGGCCCCAGTTCAACCAGCGCGATTTGGTCTCGTTGACGGCCAAAGACTGCTCCATGACGACAGGCGGCTGGAACCAGCGCCCCGCCCTACCCGTCCGCCCCATGCGGCCCGCCGTCGCCGTCGTCAAGCGGCGTGAACAGGTCGCCGAGCGGGTCCTCATCGGCGCGCAGGTCCGGATCATCGTCGGGAACAGGTACCGTGAGGTCGCGCGTCAGGCGCCCTTCGATGAAGCCGGACCCCTTCAATTCCTCGAGACCCGGCAGATCGTCGATGCGGTCGAGCCCGAAATGGTCGAGGAAACCCGGCGTCGTCCCGAAGGTGACGGGTCGCCCGGGCGAACGGCGCCGGCCGCGCAGCCGGACCCAGCCGGCCTCCAGCAGGATGTCGAGCGTACCCTTGGCGGTGGCGACGCCGCGGATCTCCTCGATCTCGGCGCGCGTCACCGGCTGGTGATAGGCGATGATCGCCAGCACCTCGAGCGCCGCCCGCGACAGTTTGCGCGGCGGCTCGGCCTCGGCCGCCAGGAGATAACTGAGATCGGGCGCCGTGCGGAAGGCGTAGCCGCCCGCGACCTGGCGCAGATTGACCCCGCGCGGCTCGTAGAGCGCACCCAACCGAGCCAGGACCTGCTGGATATCGATCCCCGACGGCACGGAGCGCGCGAGCTCCTCGGCCGAGAGCGGCATGACGGAGGCAAACAGCAGCGCCTCGACCACCCGGGTCGCCTGCGCGAAGACCTCCGCGCCGCCGCCATCCTCGTCCTCCTCGAAAGGCTCGGTCATCGCGACGCTCATGAGGCGTCCCGGCTCGCCAGCGGCAGCACCGGCGGTCGAGCCGAGCGGCGCCGCAGGTAAAGCGGCGCGAAGGCATCGTCCTGCCGCAAATCGAGCACGCCCTCCTTGACCATCTCCAGCATGGCCGACAGCGCCGAGGCCCGCACCGTCGTCCGCATGTCGCGCTCGGGCAGGCCATGCGACGCCATGTAGCGCGTAAGATAGGGGTCGATCTCCATCCAGTCGCCGGCCTCGCCGACCAGCCGCTGCAAGGCCTCGCGCGCCTCGACGAGCGACCAGACAACGCGGTGACCGACCGAGATATGGCCCTGCACGCGCTTCTGGCGCTGCTGAGCATAGGCTGACAGGAGGTCGTAAAGCTCGGCCTCCCAGACCGGCCGCGCGCCGGCGACGATCGCCTCGGGCGCGCCGCGCGCGAACACGTCCTGCCCCAGGCGCTCGCGCGAGGCGAGCTTGCGCGCCGCCGCCCGGATCGCCTCCAGCCGGCGCAGCCGCAGCGCGAGAGCGGTGGCGAGATCGGCCGCGCTCGGCTCCTCGCCCTTGGGGGGCTCCGGCAGCAGCAGGCGTGATTTGAGATAGGCCAGCCAGGCCGCCATCACCAGATAATCGGCCGCGAGTTCGAGCCGCAGCGCCCTCGCCTGCTCGACGAAGACGAGATACTGCTCCGCCAGCGCCAGGATCGAGATCTTGTGCAGATCGACCTTCTGCCGCCGGGCGAGATCGAGCAGCAGGTCGAGCGGCCCCTCATAGCCGTCGACATCGACCATCAGCGCCGGCCCGTCGTCGCGGCGCGGGCCGTCATCCTCGAATGGCAGTTGCGCCGCCATGCCCTGCCGCCCCCTCTCACTCACGCGAAGGACGCATGAGCGCCGCAGGTTCCGCTGTTCAGGCGCTCAAGGCAAGCGCGCTCGCGAGCTGGGCGCGCGCGCCGTCCACATCGAGCGGCTCGGGCTCGTGCCGGATGCGCGCGAGCGCCATCGCGGCGCGTCTTGCACGCGCGCCCTTCATCTCCGGCACGGCGCCGGCGACCGCGACCATCTCGTCCATGATGCCGTGGCAATGCAGCACGACGTCGACCCCGGCGCGGATCGCGGCACGGGACTTTTCGGCGAATCCGCCAGACAGTGCCTTCATCGAGATGTCGTCGGTCATGATCAGCCCGTCATAGCCGAGCTCGCCGCGCATGATCCCCTGCACCACCTTGCGCGACACCGTCGCCGGGTGCTTTGGATCGATGTCGGTGAAGACGACATGCGCCGTCATCGCCAGCGGCATGTCGGCGAGGTGCCGGAAGGGCCGGAAATCATGGGCCCGCAGCGCGTCCAGCGAGGCCTCGACGACAGGCAGATCGTGATGGCTGTCGGCCCGCGCCCGGCCATGACCAGGCATGTGCTTGATCACCGGCAGCACGCCGCCGGCCAGCAGCCCCTCGGCCGCGGCCCGCCCGAGCCGCGCCACCATGTCGGGCTCATGCGCATAGGCGCGGTCGCCGATGACGTCGTGGCTGCCGGCGACGGGCACGTCGAGCACCGGCAGGCAGTCGACGTCGATGCCCACAGCCTTGAGATCATGCGCCATCAGGCGGGCCGAGAGCCTGACGATCTCGCGCTGCTGCACGGGATCGTTGATCCCGAGGAAGGCGCGGGCGGGCGGATATTTCGGCCAGTGCGGCGGGCCCATGCGCTGAACCCGGCCACCCTCCTGGTCGATCAGGATCGGCGCGTGCCAGCCGACGCTCTCGCGCATTTGTGCCGTCAGCGCCGCGACCTGCGCCGGGCTTTCCGTGTTGCGCTTGAACAGGATGAAGCCCCAGGGCCGCGCATCCCCGAAGAAGGCGCGCTCGTCCTGGGTCAGGCTCGTGCCGAGGCAGCCGGCGATGAAGGCGCGTGAGGTCATGGCACTGGGTTAGGAAGCGGCACGGGGGCGGTCAAGCGCCCCGTCATTGCGAGGAGCGAAGCGACGAAGCAATCCAGGGGCGTCGAGCGTATCGCTCTGGATTGCTTCGCTGCGCTCGCAATGACGATCGGCTTCAGCGCATCTGCGCCGACATCTGGGCGTTGAAGGCGTCGAAGGGCAGCTCGGCGATGCGGAACCAGAGGTTTTCCTTCTTCCAGTACGGCAGGAAGGAATCGTAGAAGGCCTTGAAGTTCGGGTTCGAGGCGGCAAGCTCCGCATAGAGCGCATAGGCCTCCTTGAACGCCGCCAGCATCACCTCCTGCGGGAAGGGCCGCAGCTCCGCGCCGGTACCGGCGAGGCGCACCAGCGCATCGGGATTGCCGTGGTCGTACTTCGCGACGCACAGCGCGTTCGCCTCGGCGCAGGCCGCTTCCACGATAGCCTTGTAGGAGGCCGGCAGCGCGTTCCACTTCTCAAGGTTCACCAGGAAGGAAACGTTGGCGTTCCCCTCCCAGAAGCCGGGATAGTAGTAGTATTTCGCGACCTTCTGGAAGCCGAGCTTCTCGTCGTCGAGCGGGCCGGAGAACTCGACTGCATCGAGCGTGCCGCGCTCCAGCGCCGGATAGATGTCGCCCCCTGCGATCTGCTGCGGCACGACGCCGAGCTTGGCCATGATCTGCCCGCCCATGCCGGCGATGCGCATTTTCAGGCCCTTCAGATCCTCCAGCGACTTGATCTCCTTGCGGAACCAGCCGCCCATCTGCGCGCCGGTGTTGCCGGACGGGATGGTGTGGATGTTGAACTTCTGCATGAAGGCCCGGCAGAGCTCGAGCCCGCCGCCGGAATAGAGCCAGGCATTCTGCTGGCGGGTGTTGAAGCCGAAGGGCAGCGAGGTCTCGAAGGCGAAGGCCGGATCCTTGCCGATATAGAAGCTCGACAGGGTGTGGCTGCATTCCACCGTGCCGTTCTGAACGGCGTCGAGCGCCTGGAGGCCCGGCACGATCTCGCCCGGTGCGAAGACCTGGATCTGGAAATTGCCGTCCGTCGCCTCGGCGACGCGCTTGGCGACCTGGGTCGACAGGCCAAACAGCGTATCGAGGCTCTTCGGGTAGCTCGAGGTCAGGCGCCAGGAGACCTTGGGCTGGCCCTGCGCGATGGCGGGCGCGGCGATCAGGGCGCTGCCGGCAGCGCCGGTTGCGGCTGTCTTGACGAAATTGCGGCGATCCATGGTCATCCTCCGGGTGTTCTTATGGTCTTCAGCCGCAGCCTCGCGAGAGGCACGTGCGACTCTGCCGCCGCGCTCATCGCACGAAACCGGTTCGGGAACCATCGACCGTGTCGCCGGGATGCATTGCGCCAGACGCCAACGAAAAACCGGCGACGCAGGGCGCCGCCGGTTCGAAGGGTCAGAAGGTGCTCGCGATCCGGGCGGCTGGTGCTGCCCGGATCGGCTGGCCGTCAGTTCCTGGCCATCATCTCTCGGTCTTCAATTCTTGGCGATGAAGCACTGCCCGCCCGCCGATTGCAGCGCAGTGCACATCGTCGTGGCGTCGTCGCGCGAATACGGCCCGACACGGAGGCGGTAGACCGTCTTGCCGCCTGCGAGTTCGGTCTTGCGGACGATCGGCGCCTGACCAGCGAGCTGCTCGGGATATTTGCGCTGGAGTGCTGCGAAGGTCGCACGCGCCTCCGATTCGCTGCCGGGCGCACCAAGCTGCACCACGAAATCGCCGGTTCCGCTGCGAATGGCGGCGGTCGCGGGCGCGGGAGCAGCAGGGGTCTGCGCGGCGGGGGCGGCGGCGATGCGCAGCGGAGCGGATGGCGTCGTCGCCGGAGCCGGCGTCGCGGCGCGCTCCTGCACCTTGGCCGGTTCCTGCACCTGCACATTGTTGGGGCGCGGGCGAGGCTGCGTCGTGGTCGACGTCGTCGACGTGTCGGCCGGGACGATCGCACTCGGCCGGGCCGGCGGTGCCGAGCCCGTGGACAGTGGCGCCGCGGCGCCCGTGTAGGTCGCCGAGCTGTTTGCAGCCGGCGCGGGCGTGCCATCGGGCCGGATCGAGACGGTGCGCACCCGGCGCGGCTCGCCGAGTCCAGGCACCGGCGGAACCGGAGTCAGAGCGGGCTCGGACGGCACCGCATCACGTGAGACGGCAGCCGGCGCCTGCGACAGCGCATTGGCCGCGGGGGTCGTCGCGACGCCCGAGCCCGGCCCCGGCAGCACGACCCGCGCCGGCAGCGAGCGCGCCGCCTGCTGGACGTCGACCGGCTGCTCCTCGCGGCTCACCACCTTGGTCTGCCCGACCGGCGCGTCGCCAGGGCGTTCATAGATCTGCTTGTTCTGATTGGGGATATCGGCCCCGCCGGGATTGGTCGGCTCGACCTTGGTCGGCCCGGTGGCGGCGCTGATGGTCGGAGGCTGGCCGTCCGAACGCGTCGTCGTGCCGCGCAGCGACATCGCAGCACCGACGCCGACGACACCGACCACGATCAAGGCTGCCGCGGCATAGAGTCCCTTGCGCGAGCGGCGCGGCTCCAGATCCGGCATGTCCTCGTCCGCCGGAAGGCCCGCCGCCTGCTGCGCGTCATAGGCGCCCTGCTGATCATCATACGCATAGGGCTCGCGCGCCTCGTCGAGATCGCGCGGCGCGGGAACCTGCCCCGGCACAGCGACGGGTCGCGCATAGCCCTGCGGCGAGGGCCGCTCGAAGCTCTGATCGTCATGTTCGTACTGTTGGGGCACGTAGTCCTGCCCCGCATAGGCATGCCCTGCGGAGTCCTGCCCCGCATAGTCCTGGCCGAAATGCGGCTCGGCTCGGGCCGGCGCAGCGTCTGCGGGCGCCGAGGTCGGCCGCGCCGCATCGGTGCGGCGCAGCAGCGCCTCGAATTCATCCAGCGCGCCACGCAGTTCGGCTGGCGGCGGCGACTGCTCGGCAACCACCTGCAACTGCTGGACCGGATCGAAGGACGGCTCCTGACGCGAAGGCTCCACGGGGCGCGCATGAGCCTGAGTCTGCCACGCCGCCGGCACCCGCTGGGTGAGCGCCGCCTGGCCGCCCCGATGACCGAAGATGTCCTTCAGCGGATCACCCTGATCGACGATGCGCGTCAGTTCGGCCAGCGGATCGACCGCCTGCCCCGACTTGGGCGCCTGACCGGCACTGCGAAGCTGGCGCTCGAGATCTTCGAGATCGAGGGCAAAACGGTTTCTAGCTGGCTCACTCATGGCATGATCCATTCCAGCACAGACCGACGACACGAATGGAACGCCCAACGCGCCGCGCGGTCAATCTGACCTTGTGTGCACCGAGGGCCAGCCGGCCATCAGCGCATCTCGTCCGGCGCCGCAACGCCTGCGACAGCCAGACCGGAAGCAAGGACGCTGCGCACAGCATGCACAAACGCCAACCTCGCCAAAGTCGACTCTCGATCAGTTTGATTAACGAACCGTAATTGCGGCGAGTCTTTGCCCTTGTTCCACAGCGAATGGAATGCGCTTGCCAGCTCGTGCACGAAGAAGGCCACGCGATGTGGCTCATGCGCGGCCGCCGCGCTTTCGATGACGCGCGGATAGGACGCGATCAACTTGACGATACCCACTTCAGCTTCGTCGGTGAGGCGGGCAAGGTCCGCGCCCGCCAGCGCGGCCGGCGCAAGGTCGAGATCGGGGAACGCCTCGCGCGCCTGCCGGAAGATCGAGGCGCAGCGCGCATGCGCGTACTGGACGTAGAAAACGGGATTGTCCTTCGACTGCTCGACCACCTTCGCGAGATCGAAGTCGAGCGTCGCGTCGTTCTTGCGGAAGATCATCATGAAGCGCACCGCATCGCGGCCGACCTCGTCGATGACCTCGCGCAGCGTGACGAAATCGCCCGAGCGCTTCGACATCTTCACCGGCTCGCCGTTGCGCAGGAGCTTGACGAGTTGGCAGAGCTTGACGTCGAGCGCGCCCTTTTCATGGGTCACCGCCTTCACCGCCGCCTGCATGCGCTTGACGTAGCCGCCATGGTCGGCGCCCCAGACGTCGATCATCTGCGCGTAGCCGCGCGCGAATTTCGAGCCGTGATAGGCGATGTCGTTGGCGAAATAGGTGTAGCTGCCATCCGATTTCAACAGCGGCCGATCGACGTCGTCGCCGAAGCGCGTGGCCCGGAACAGCGTCTGCTCGCGATCCTCCCAGTCCTCGTCCTTCTGGCCCTTGGGCGGCGGCAGCCGGCCCTCATAGACAAGATCGCGGGCGCGCAGATCCTTGATCGTCCGATGCACGGCGTTGTCGCCGCCGTCCCGGCCCTGCAGTGAGCGCTCCGAGAAGAAGACGTCGTGGACGACGCCGAGCGCGGCGAGATCGTCGCGGATCATCGCCATCATACCGTCGATCGCGACACTGCGGACGAGCGGCAGCCACTCGGCTTCGGGCTTGGACAGCAGCGCCTCGCCATGGGCCTGCGCCAGCGTCTCGCCGACGGAGACGAGATAGTCGCCGGGATAGAGCCCTTCGGGAATCGTGATCGTCTGGCCCAGCGCCTCGCGGTAGCGCAGGAAGGCGGAGCGAGCGAGCACATCGACCTGCGCGCCGGCATCGTTGATGTAGTATTCGCGCGCCACGTCATGGCCGGCGAAGGCAAGGATGTTCGCGAGCGAATCGCCGAACACGGCGCCGCGGCCATGGCCGACATGCATCGGCCCGGTCGGGTTGGCCGAGACATATTCGACATTGACCTTCGGCTCGGGCTTGTCTGCACCGCGGCCGTAGTCCTGCCCGCGCTCGACGGCGTCCTTCAGGATCGCGGTGAAGACGGCCGGCTGCAGCGTCAGGTTGATGAAGCCCGGCCCCGCGATCTCCGCCTTGACGATCTCGGCGTCCTTGACCAGCTCCTCGACCAGCAATGCGGCCAGCGCGCGCGGATTGGTGCCGGCCTCCTTGGCGAGCACCATCGCGGCATTGGTGGCGAGATCGCCATGGGCGGCGTCGCGCGTCGGCTCGACCACGACACGCCCGAGATCGAGCCCCGCAGGCAGGGAGCCGCGTGCGGCGAGCGCCGAAAGCGCGGTGGCGACGCGGGCGGAATAGGTCTCGAACAGGTTCATGGCGGCCAATATCTGCTGCAAAACGCAGGTTCTGGAAGATCGGGAGCGCCCGGCCCTATCGCAGCGAGGGGGTCGCGTCAAACAGGCGGCGATGCTCGTCGAGCGCGTACCAGTCGGTCATCCCGGCGATATAGTCGGCGATTCGGCGGGCCCGGCGGGGGCTGTCGAGGTTGCCGCAGCCCGCAGCCCAGTCGGGAGGCATCAGGTCGGGATCGGCGCTGAAGCGCCCGAACAGGTCCGTCACCACCTGCGCCGCATCCGCGCGGATCGGCGCGATCCGGGCATGGCGGTACATGTTGGGATAGAGGAAGGACTTGATCTCGCGGTCGGCGGTCTCGATCGCCTCCGGAAAGGCGACGACCGGCCCGCGCGCGCGCCTGATGGCATCGGCATCCCTCGGCGCCAACTCTTCCAGCCTCGCTTGCGACTCCGCGATGACGCCCTCGACGAAGCGGGTGATCACCCGCCGCACCAGCTCGTTGGTGGCACGCGTCGTCTCGAGCCCTGGATGCAATCGGTCGATCTCGTCGAGCAGTTCGGCGAGGAAGGGCACCGCGCGCAGATCAGACAGCCCGAACAATCCAGCCCGCAGACCATCGTCGATGTCGTGGGCGTTGTAGGCGATGTCGTCGGCGAGCGCTGCCGCCTGCGCTTCGGCCGAGGCGTAGCTGTCCAGCCAGAGATCCTGCTTCGCCTGGTATTCGACGATCGCAGCCGGAATGCCGCTCGTGGCATAGCGCTCGGTCGGCGTCCCGTCGGGAAACAGCAAAGGGCCGTTGTGCTTGACCAGCCCCTCCAGCGTCTCCCAGGTCAGGTTCAAACCGTCGAAGCCGGCATAGCGCCGCTCCAGCCGCGTGACGATCCGCAGCGTCTGGGCGTTGTGGTCGAAGCCGCCGAGGCCCGCCATGCAGGCGTCGAGCGCATCCTCCCCGGTATGGCCGAAAGGCGTGTGGCCGAGGTCGTGCGCCAGCGCCAGTGCCTCGGCCAGGTCCTCATCGAGCCCCAGCGCCCGCGCCAGAGCCCGCGCGATCTGCGCCACCTCGATCGTATGCGTCAGCCTTGTGCGGAAATGGTCGCCCTCATGCGAGACGAAGACCTGCGTCTTGTGCTTCAGCCGGCGGAAGGCGGTCGAATGGATGATCCGATCGCGGTCGCGCTGGAACGGGTTGCGCGTCGGCGAGGCCGGCTCGACGACCAGACGCCCGCGGCTCGTCGCGGTGCGGCAGGCGTAAGGCGCCCGCCAGCGGTCGCCCGGCTCGCGCCCGCCTTCGGCGTCGTGTCGATGCGGCATGGCTGATCCGTTACCGGCTCCTGCTTGTCGGAGCGCTGTGCTGCCATTACCTTCGTGGTCAACTCAGGTGCAAGGAGCTTCTGCTCCGGGAGATCGCCAGAATGTCCATCGAGCTTGCGGTCAATCCGCGCGGGATCGCCGTCACCGACAAGGCTGCGACCCGCATTCTCTCCGTGATGGCCAAGGAAGCGCCGGGCTCGATGCTGCGTGTCAGCGTTGCAGGCGGCGGCTGCTCCGGCTTCCAGTACATCTTCGACGTCGACCATGAGAAGGCTCCGGGCGATCTCGTGATCGAGCGCGACGGTGCCACCGTGCTGATCGACGAGACCTCGCTTGACCTGCTCGAAGGCTGCACGATCGATTTCGTCGACGACCTTGTCGGGCAATCTTTCAAGATCACCAATCCCAACGCGACCTCGTCCTGCGGCTGCGGAACATCCTTCGCGCTGTAGGAGCCGATACCGGCAGCGTCAGGAAAGAGGCGCCTGCCTGCGTGCGGCATTGGCCTCGGCATAGCGAAGCAGTCGGTCGAGGTCCTCGCGGCTGATATCGAGCGTCTCGCCCATCTGCGCCACCGCTGCGTCGATATCCGTCGGGTTGAAGGCGGCGGCGGGGCCAGCCTCATCGACGGCGGCCGGAGCCGGCGCACGATGCGGATAGGACCGTCTCGACAGCGCGTGGAAGGCCATCCCCAGCGCGACCAGCGACAGCGAGTTCAGGGCCACCGGCACCAGCGGGAACATCGCGCCCCATTTCGCGACAATGGGGCTGCCGAGCGCCGCCGTCAGCGCGACCGCCCCACCGGGCGGATGCAGCGACCGGGTCAGCGACATCACCGCGATGGCAAGCGCGACCGCGCAGGCGGCCGCGAGCGTGGCGTCGGGAATCGCCCAGGCGGCGGCGAGCCCGACGAAGGCCGAAATGGTGTTGCCGCCGATCACCGGCCAGGGCTGCGCCAGCGGACTGGCGGGGACCGCGAACACCAACACCGCCGAGGCACCGATCGGCGCGGCGAGCAGGGGCGAGTGCAGCGAAAAGGCAAAGCCGGCCGCAGTCGCTGTCAGCGCAACCGCCACGAAGGCTCCAGCGCAGGCGATCGAACGTTCGCCGAGAGTGGCCCCGGCAAGGATCGGTCTGAAAAGCTTCACTGGGTCCTGCGAGCTGAACGGATCAGATGCCCATACAATAAGCATCGTGCTCAGTTTAACGCCACAACTGGAATCATGTACACCACGGCCATGGTGTGCAGCGATGCGGCCGGCGCATGCGGGCGAAAGGAACCTGGCCTGCAAAAGAAAAAGGCGCCGTTCCCGGCGCCTTCCTGATTCCGCAGTGGCCGCTCGGCTCAATGAGAGCTGGCGACCCCGCCCTGCTCCAGCCGGATCTCGGCGGCCATCAGGCCCTTCGGCCCGGGTCCGTAGCGCACCAGCACGACCTGGCCGGGGATCAGCTCGACCAGACCATAGCGCCGCATGGTCTCCATATGGACGAAGACATCGGGCGCATTCTCGCCGGCCGAGACGAAGCCGAAACCGCGCAGGCGGTTGAACCACTTCACCGTCATCCGCTCCAGCCCGCTCGTCGGCGTGACCTGGACATTGGTGCGTGCCAGCGGCATCTCGGCGGGGTGGCGCGCCGCGCTGGTGTCGATCGACAGCACGCGGATCGCCTGGCGCCCGCGTGGCTTCTCGATCGCCTCCAAGACGATATGGGCACCCTCGGCGATGGCATTGAAGCCGTCGCGCTTCAGGATGGTGACATGGACGAGGACATCGGCACCGCCATCCTCGGGAACGACGAAGCCGTAACCCTTGCTGACGTCGAACCATTTGACATGGCCGCTGACCTCGACCCCGGCATCGACTCCGAGCCCGTCATGGTCGTCGAGCCGCATCACGCGATTGAGCGACTGGATCGGTCCCACCTGTCTTCGCCCGCCCTCACCGAACTCGTCGGACATCTGCCACCCACCCCCGCCGAAAATGGCTTGATTCGTGGTGTCACGATACCATTGCTGGGGAGTCGCGATACAGCCGGCTTTACGTCATCCACATCCGCGATCAGGGAATTGCGCGGTGTAGAGCTATTTTGCGTTCCGCCGAATCGTGCCTGGCTTCTGCAGGCGCGACACAGACGCCACTGGAGGATGTGATGCCCGATCTCGCAACGCTGGCGCTGTTTGCGGCCGCCTGCGCGGTCCTGACCGCGACGCCCGGCCCCGACATGCTGCTGATCGCCTCGCGCAGCCTGAGCCAGGGCCGCATCGCGGGCTTCATGACCTATCTCGGCATCGCGGCCGGCAGCTATCTCCAGGCCTTCGCGGCGGCCTTCGGCCTGTCTCAGCTCTTCCTGCTGGTGCCGGCCGCCTATGATGTCCTGCGGTTTTGCGGTGCGGCCTATCTGGCCTGGCTGGCCTGGACGACCTTGCGGGCAAAGGCGCCGTTGTTTGCGCCCAATTCGGGCCAGCCTCGGGTGCCGATGCGCCGCATCGTCCTGCAAGGGCTGCTGACGAACCTTCTGAACCCGAAGATGGCGCTGTTCATGCTGGCGCTGCTGCCGCAGTTCCTGAAACCCGAAGCAGGCTCGGTTGCGCTGCAGGTCATGGTACTGGCGACGATCCTGAACGGGACGGGCCTGATCGCCAACGGCCTGGTCATCCTGACCGCGAGCCGGCTCGGCCACGCGCTCGCCGCGCGCCCTCATCTGGCGCGCTGGCCGCAAAAGCTGATGGGGGTTGTTTTCGGGGCGCTGGCGGTGAGGCTGGCCGTGGCTTCGCGGGATTGATCCTCAGGCCGAGGCCGCAGCGACGCCCAGCAGCTCCGCGACAGCCCCCGACAGGCCCAGCCGCAAGCGACCATACCACTCCGGCGCGACCTCGCGGCAATAGAGGCCGTAATCCATCAGCCCCAGCAGGATGAACGCGGCGCAGAGCGTCCACAATGCGAGCGTCGGCGCGAGGAGGGCTGCGCCCCAGCCGACAAGCGCCGGCACAACGGCAATGGCATAGTCCCGCCGCGCCTGGCTGTCGTCCTCATAGCCGAGCGCGATGCCCCAGCGCACGCCGCCGAGGAAGGACAGGATCGCCACGCCATAGACGATGAGCGCCTGGGTCAGGCGCGCGCCCCCGCCGACGACCGGCAGCGTCAGCCCGGCCGCCAGCCCGACGGTGCAGGCCATGAAAGGGATGATCCCGGCGGCGCCCAGCACGAGGGCGGCAGTCGGGATGGTTTTCTCTCGGGACATGAATGGCCTTCGACGGGTCTGCGGACAACGGGGATGACAACGCCCTGCCCGCATAGCCTGTTTCCGCGCAGCCACAAGCGGTCTGGCGGCGTGGGACAGAAACACCGCAGGCCGCCCTATCCCGCCAGCCGCCCCAGCACCGCCCCGATCTCGGCCCGCACGACCAGATCGGCGATGGCGTCCAGTTCCGTCGGCTGGCGGTTGACGATGACGAGCACCGCGCCTCGCTTCTTGGCAATGATCGGCAGCGTCGCTGCTGGGTAGACCACCAGCGACGAGCCGACGACGAGGAAAAGCTCGGCCTCCAGAGCCAGTTGCTGCCCCCGGCTCATCTTGTCCTGCGGCATCGCCTGGCCGAAGGAAACCGTCGCCGATTTCACTGGCCCGGCGCACATCACACAGGATGGCGGCTCTCCGCTCGCCTCGAAGGCGGGGCGGATCGCCGCCAGTTCGTGCCGCCAGCCGCAGGTCAGGCAGGTCGCATAGGTGCCGTTGCCGTGGAGTTCGATCACCCGGTCGTCGGGCACGCCCGAGGCCTGGTGCAGGCCGTCGATGTTCTGGGTGATGATGGCGGGCGAGCGCCCCTCATCGACCAGCCGCGCGAGCGCCCGATGGCCGCGATTGGGGGCAGCGCCGGCATAATGGTCGTCCATCGCGAATTTGCGCCGCCAGGCTTCGATGCGCGCCTCGCGGCTCCTCACAAAGGCCTCGAACGGGATCGGCTTGTTGACCGTCCAGGGCGAGCCCGGCGTGCGGAAATCCGGCACGCCCGATTCGGTCGAGATGCCGGCCCCGGTGAAGGCGACGATCGACGCCGCACGGTCGAGCATCTCATGCAGCGCCTCGATGGCATCGTCAGTCTCGTTGTCCATGCGCTCTCCACTTCATCTCCCTGAGCGAGATATGGGCGGACCCGACTCAGCATCCAAGCTGATAGCCTGGCATGCGCAAGGGATGATTGACGCCAGCGTGCCGGGGTCCCAAAGCTGCCGGCCATGCTCCAGCCCGCCTCCGCCGTCCTGAACCCCAACCTCATCGACACCGGCACACCGCCGATCCCGCAGGCACAGGGCTGGGCCCGCGCCTATGACGGCCGCTCCGGCCCGCTGGTCGACCTCTCCCAGGCCGTACCAGGCTCGCCGCCGCCTGCAGAATTGCTCGAACGGCTGGCGCAGGCCGCGCGCTCGCCCGACTCGACCCGCTACGGGCCGATCACCGGCGACATGCCCCTGCGCGAGGCCTACGCGGCAGACATCGCGACGATCTACGGCGCGGCCTTCAAACCGGCCGAGGTGGCGATCACCTCAGGCTGCAATCAGGCCTTCGTCATGACGATGATGGCGCTGGCCAAGGCGGGCGAGAACGTGCTGCTGCCGGTGCCGTGGTATTTCAATCACGAGATGACGCTGCGCATGCTCGGCATCGAGGCGCGGCCCCTGCCCTGCGATCCCACTGCGGGCTTCGTTCCCGATGTCGCGACCGCCGAGGCGCTGATCGATTCAGGCACGCGCGCCATCGTGCTGGTGACGCCGAATAACCCGACTGGTGCGATCTATCCGCCCGCCGCCATCGCCGCCTTCGCCGAACTCTGCGCCCGGCGCGGGCTCTGGCTGGTGCTCGACGAGACCTATCGCGATTTCCTGCCCGCCGGCGTTGCCGCGCCACATGAAGTCTTCGCCACAACGAGCTGGCAGGATTCGGTCATCGGGCTCTACAGCTTCTCGAAAGCCTATGCCGTTCCGGGCTGGCGGCTCGGCGCGATCACGGCGGGCGAGGCCGTCATGGCCGAGATCGCCAAGGTGCTCGATTGCGTCCAGATCAGCCCTGTGCGCGCCGGCCAGGCCGCCGTGACCTGGGGCATTGAGGGCATCCGCCCGTGGCGCGAAGCCAACCGCATCGAGATCAACGCCCGCGCCGCGCTCTTCCGCGAGGCGATGGCCCCGCACAACGGCTGGCGCGTGCTCGCGGCCGGCGCCTATTTCGCCTATGTCGCGCATCCCTTCGCTGACGTGCCGGCCGCCGAGGTGGTGCGCGCATTGGTGCAGGAGCGAGGCGTGCTCGCCCTGCCCGGCCCCTATTTCGGACCCGGGCAGGAACAGCACCTGCGCATAGCCATCGCCAACGTCGCCGCCGACAGGATCGGCGAACTCAGCGACAGGTTGCGCGGGTTTTCGGTTTGAGGAAAAGCGTCATGCTCGGGCTTGACCCGAGCATCTCGGAAACCAGTTCATTCTCGTCCGGAGATTCTCGGGTCTACGCTTCGCTGCGCCCGAGAATGACGCTTCCCCGCTACTTCAGCAGCGCGGCGTACCGATCCCGATAAGCCCAGACCAGCAGCGAACCGAGCACAACCAGGATCACCGCGACGGGGATACCTTGCGGATTGATCACCAGATGGAACAGCACGATCACGGCCATCACCGGCGCGATCATGGCGAGGCCCAGGGCGGGGGCGATGTTGGTCAGCAGGCTCACGCCTCCGAGCAGGTTGACCGTCTTCAACAGCGGCCAGAGGAAGCCTGAATTCTGCAGCGCGACCTCGAAGGCGACGCCGCGCTCGCTCGTCGGCGGATGGATCAGGTGGCTTCCGGTCGCCAGCCACCAGAAGCCGTCGACGGCGGAGACGAGGAAGAGCAGCCCGAGCAGAACGCGCGGGATGGTGACGAGCAGAACGGTCTTCATGAGGAACCTCAGGCGAAGGAAAGGGAACGGCCGGCGCGCTGTCTCTCGGCGCGGCATCGTTACGCAGTCATTTCAGCCCGCCCCAAGGTTCACGATCTCCCGAAAAAAAGAGCCGGGCGCAAGCCCGGCTTTCCCATTGGGACCATGTTTGAGATCAGGGGCAGAACCAGATCGCCCCGACCGTGACACAACCGCGCGTACGCCAATTGCCCGGCCGCGCGCCGTAGCGGCGATATCCGGGAGGGGCAAAACGGAAGCGTCCGCCCGGCGCGTAACGCGGACGGGGGCCGTAGCGTCTCACGCCGGGAGCACCGCGGCGATACTGGTGGTTACCGCGAAACTGGCGGTTCCCGCGATACTGGGGCTCGTTGCCGCGGATTTGGACCGTTTCGATATCGAATGGTCGAGCCGCGCCGAGAAGGCCTGTCGATGCGGCGGGGGCCGAAACAGGTGTCGCGACAGCAGGCCCCCCGACGAACAGGAAGGCTGCGAGAACGGAGGTGGCGAGCACGTGACGGGTCATCGGGTCCCTTTCCCAGGCAATGGGATGGAACGCATGGACGACCGCGTCTGTTCCCCCTCACATCGTCGCGCCGATCTGCCAGGGCACGAACTCGGCGTCGCCATAGCCCATCTCTTCCGACTTCGAGTGCTCGCCCGAGGCGATGCGCAGCAGGTAGTCGAAGATCTCCTGGCCCTTTTCCTCCAGCGTCACGCCGTCGAGGACATCGCCGCAATTGAGGTCCATGTCGTCGGTCTGCTTGAGATACATCGGCGTGTTCGTGGCGAGCTTGACCGAAGGCGTCGGCTTGCAGCCATAGGCCGAGCCGCGCCCGGTGGTGAAGGCGAGGATATTGGCGCCGCCGGCCACCTGCCCGGTCGCCGAGACCGGGTCGTAGCCGGGCGTGTCCATGTAGACGAACCCCTTGGACGTCACCGGCTCGGCATAGTGGTAGACTGCGGCCAGCGTCTTGGTGCCGCCCTTGGCGGCCGCACCCAGAGACTTCTCCAGGATCGTGGTCAGCCCGCCGGCCTTGTTGCCGGGCGACGGGTTGTTGTTCATGTCCATCCGGGCGCGGGCCGTGTAGTCCTCCCACCACTTGATGATGCCGACGAGCTTCTCGCCGACTTCGCGGGTGGCGGCGCGCCGCGTCAGGAGATGCTCGGCGCCGTAGATCTCCGGCGTCTCGGAGAGGATCGCCGTGCCGCCATGCTCGACCAGGAGGTCGACGGCCTTGCCCAGCGCCGGATTGGCGGTGATGCCGGAATAGCCGTCCGAGCCGCCGCATTGCAGCGCGAGCATCAGTTCCGACGCCGGCACTGTCTCGCGCACGGCGCGGTTGGCGATCGGCAGCATGACCTTGAGCGCGTCGATGCCGGCCGCAACCGCCTTCCTGGTGCCGCCGGTCTCCTGGATCGTCAGCGTGCGGAAGACATCGCTTTCCTCGACGCCATAGGCGTCCTTCATGCGCTTGATCTGGAAGCCCTCGCAGCCGAGCCCGACCACCAGCACGGCCGCCATGTTCGGGTTGCAGGCATAGCCCCAGGTGGTGCGCTTCAGCACCTCGAAGCTCTCGCCATTATAGTCGATGCCGCAGCCGGTGCCGTGGGTGAGCGCGATCACGCCGTCCACATTCGGATAGTCGGCGAGCAGGCCGGAGCGCTTGACCTCCTCGGCCATGAAGCGCGCCGCCGAGGCCGAGCAGTTCACCGAGGTCAGGATGCCCACATAATTGCGCGTGCCGGCTTTGCCGTTCGCCCGACGAAAGCCCTCGAAGGTCGCCTGCTGCTCGACCGGCAGCACGAATTCCGGCTTTGCCTCGGCGCAGAAGGCATAATCGCGCTCGAAGGCGTGGAAGCCGGTATTGTGCTCATGCACCCATTCGCCGGGCGGGATATCGACCGTGGCGAAGCCGATGATCTGGCCGAACTTGCGGATTGGCTCGCCGGTCGCGATCGCCGCCAGCGCGAGCTTGTGCCCGCGCGGAATCCGTTTCAGCGCCGTCACACCTGCCGCCGTGACGCCGACATCGACGGGATCAACGGCGACGGCGACATTGTCGGCAACGTTCAGCTTCAGGGTCCGCGGCGGAATCGCTTTGTCGAGCATGGGAGGAACCACTGGCTTGCAGGCCGCGGCGCGCGCGGCGACGGGCAAGACATGCGCTTCCTCGCGACAGTTTTCAATCGGTTCAAAGAACGTGAGCCTTCGGTCGTAGCTGGGCCGCCGAGCTTCCGCGTGATGGTCAAAGAGGATGTGAAAAAATACTGGTTGTCGAAGGCGCAATATGGCACGCATTTTATGTACGGGACGAATCGCGCCCGTCTGAACCCGCCGAGTTTCTCGGCGGGTTTTTTGTTGGCTCGAGAACGAGACCACGACCCCGCATGCTTGAAATCCTGCTGGACGTGGTGGTCGCCCTCGTGATCGGCGTTGTCTCCAACCTACTCAGCCTGCCGAAGAAGTCGGATCGCGCTTCGCGTCGTACGTCGACGAGATTCCGATCCTTCAGCGGGTGGGGTATCAGGTGGACGGCGCTCGATCACGAAGACGATCACACGTCCTAAAACTCGCTCACTCTCACGAGTGAAGGCCAGTGGAGGCCAGCGAGAGCAAAGGCGCCTGCCTTAATATAGGAATAAATACTTATTAGATTGCCCTTTGGCAAAGAAAAACCCGGCCTCGCGGCCGGGTTCGATAGCGTGTCAGGGAACCGGCGCCGCCCTCGCGGGCAGCACGGCATCACATCACTTGCTGGCCGGAACGGCCTTGGCGACGATGCCCTCGAACGGCTTGTAGGCGTCCTTGGCCAGCGAGGAGTAGAGCTCGCCCATCTTGGTCATCTGGGCAATCGCGCCCTCGAAGGCGGTCTTGACGTAGTCGGTCTGGATCTCGATGGCCTTCTCGAGCGTCTTGACGCCGGCCAGCTTCTCGATCGCGGCGGTGCCGGTCTCGAAGGACTTCTTGGCGTAGTCGGTTGCCTCGACGGCGATCGTCTGCACGCTCTTGGAGGTAGCGCCGAAAGCCTTCAGGGCCGCGTCGACGTTCTCTTTGGAAGCCTTCTGGATGGTCTCGAACTGCTGGATCATGTTTCTTCCCTCGGCACGAATGCCGCCTCTTGCTGACGAGCCCGAAGGCCCGGGTTTCTGCGCCCCTAGGTCAGATGAAAGCGTTCATCACCGGGACTGACTGCATATTGTGCAGCGCAACATGAATGTCAAGGACATGCTGCAATGCATCAGACGCAGGCCGCCTGTCGCGCATCACGCATCGAGATCGTTAGCCTTTTAACGGCTCCGTAACCGCATCGTCCTAACCTCCTCAACTGTGTCCCTTATGCCACGTCGCAGGACGTGGCCGGGACCGGGGACGTGAGTTCTGGTTGAGGCGGGTTGCATGGCTTTCAGTTGCGTTGGGTCCCGGCGCGTGCGCTTTCGCACGCTCGTCGGAATGATCGGTATCGTCGCGATCGCGGTGGCGACGGTGGCGTCTCCGGCCGAGGCGGCCCGCAAGAAGCGGCGCCATGTCGGCGGCGGCTATGCGCCGCCTTATGCGGCGATGGTCGTCGACGTGAAGTCCGGCCGTACCCTGCACGCCGTCAACGAGGATGCCCCGCGCATCCCGGCCTCCATCACCAAGGTCATGACGCTCTATCTGCTGTTCGAGCAGCTCGAGCGCGGCCGCTTCAGGATGGATTCGGAGCTGACGGTCTCCGCCAACGCCGCGCGGCAGGCGCCCTCCAAGATCGGCTTCGCGCCTGGAGAGACGATCTCCGTGCGTGATGCGATTCTGGCCCTGGTGACCAAGTCGGCCAACGACGTCGCCATGGCGGTCGCCGAGAATGTCGGCGGCTCCGAGGACGAATTCGCGCAGATGATGACGGCCCGCGCCCGCTCGATCGGCATGAGCCGCTCGGCGTTCTACAACCCGCACGGCCTGCCCCACAGCCCACCCAACATCACCACGGCGCGCGACCTCACCATCCTGGCCCGCGCCATCCAGGAGCGCTTCCCGCGCTACTATCCGATGTTCTCGACGCGCGTGTTCAACTATGCCGGCGGCGCCTATCGCAACCACAACAAGCTGCTCGGACGGGTCGAGGGCGTGGACGGCATCAAGACCGGCTACACCAATCTCTCCGGCTTCAACCTGATGACCTCGGCCAAGTCGGAAGGCCGGCACATCGTCTCCGTCGTGCTCGGCGGCCGCTCCGGCAACGCGCGCGACAAGATCATGGCCGACCTCGTGGCGCAGACCTTGCCGCGCGCCGCAACCAGCGGCCGCGCCACCGCCGTCGCCGAGGCGCCCGAGCCCGAGGAGCGGCAGCCGGAGCGTGTCCAGGAACGCGCTCCCGAGCGCCAGCGCCCCAGCGCTCCGGTCGTAACCGCCGCGGCGTCCGAGCCCGCGCCGCTGCCGGTTCCGCGTCCGCGCATCGAGACGGAAAGCCCGCTTCCCGCCGCCGCCCGCGCCTATGCGCCGGTCGCGACGACGACCCCGATCGCCCCGCCGCGCCCCGTCAACATCGGCGCCGCCCAGCAGTTGCAGATCTCCGGCATGCGCCCGGTCGCCGCGACGACGACGCCCTCGGCCATGCGCTGGTCGATCGGCGCTCCCGCCGCCGACGGCAAGGTCATGCGCCCGCCGGCGAATGTCGACGTCACCTCGTCGATCGCCAAGGTCGCCGAGCCCGAGGAGAAGCCCGCGCTCAAAGTGGCCGCCCTGGCGCCCGCCCCGACCGAGAAGAAGCATGAGGCCGGCACCACCACGGTCGCCAAGCTCGCCGAAAAGGCGCCCGAGCCGGCCAGGACAGCTGAGGTCCGCCCCGCCGTCGCGACAGCCGGCAAATGGATCATCCAGCTCGGCGCGACCGATGACGAGGCCAAGGCCAAGGACATCCTGGCCCGCGCCCGCGCCAAGGCTTCCGGCCCGCTCGCCGATGCCACGGCCCTGACCGAGAAGGTCGAGAAGGGCGGCTCGACGCTGTTTCGCGCCCGCTTCGCCGGCTTCGACGACTCCAAGGATGCCGAGAAGGCCTGCGCCAGGCTCAAGCGCGACGGCTTCGCCTGCTTCGCCACCCGCGGTTGAACGGACAAGGGACAAGGAACGCTGACGATGTCGTACCAGACCTACCCTTTCCCGGCCGGCACCTCACTTCAGAAGGACGTCCTTGGCCTGGTTGACGCGAGCGGCAAGTCCGCTGGTGCCCCCGGCATCCGGATGGATGCGCTTCATCAGCCCGCGATGGGCCTCGCGGATCGCCTCCTCGCCCGCCCCCGGCTGAAGCCCCAGGATCTCGTAGGCCTCCTGCTGCGACATCGCGCCCGTGCCCGTCGCGCGGCCCTGCCCCGCGTCGCGGTCACGATCAGCGTCTTCACGCCAGCCGGGCGACCGGCGGTCGAGATATGCCTCTAGCAGCCGGGCTCCTTCGGGATCCCGAGCGAGGCACTCGCGCATCAGCGCGCTGATCTCGGCCAGCGACAGATCGTCGAGGCTGCGTCCGGCGAAGCTGCCGCCGCTGACCGTTCCGGTCATGCCGCCGCTGTCATGGTCGAGCTCCATCGACAGCAGCACCGAGGCGACCTTCGAGCGCGCGCCGGGCGTCTCGCTCGATCCGGTGCTCCACGGAAAGCGTATGCCGCCCGGCCCGGTCGCGCTCCAGCCGAGCAGCCAGGCGCCGATGCCGCCGACGAACAGCGCCATGTCCATCCGCCCGCGCATCATCAGGAGGCCGGCGACCCCCAGTGAAAGCACGCCGCCGCCGCTCTTCATCGCCTTGGCGAGAAGCCTCGGATTGGTGCTGGCGAAGAGCTTCGAGACCCACCAGAACAGCAGGACGGCGGCGAGGCCGTAGAGCAGCGTCACCGGCGGCCTCCATCCATCGCGCCGAGCAGGCCGCGCACGGCCGGGCTGCCGCCGGCGAGCTTCAGCATCGCCTCGCGCCCGCCCGCCGCATAGGCCGCGGCGCCGCGCAGCAGATCGAGCAGAGAATCGGGCGCATTCACGTCGAAGCGCGCATGCGCCCCGCCGGTCAGCCGCGCCATCGTGGCAAAGGCTGCGCTCGCCGCCGGATCATGCCCCTCCTGAAACAGGAAGCCGCGGATGCCGCGCAGTCCCAGCTCACCAGCGAGCGCGGCCAGGGCATCGACATCCTCCTCCATCGCGTCGCCGACGAGCACGAAGGCGCGGATCGGCACGGACTTCGCCTCGTCGCGGATATGCTTGAGGACGCGCGCGATCTGGGTCTGGCCGCCCTGGCAGGCGATCGCCCCCATCAGCCCGTTGAGGCGGCGCGGTTCGCCGACCCAGCCCGAGGCCCGGCATTCGCCCAAGCCCCGGAAATAGACCAGCTGCACAGCCAGCCCGCCGCTGGTCGCGGCGACCTCGAACATCCGCGCCTGGAGCGAGCAGGCGAGGTCCCAGGTCGGCTGGCGGCTCATCGTCGCGTCGAGCGCGAAGACCAGCCGGCCCGCCTGCCCGGTCGCCAGTGGCGCGAGCTGCTTGGCCGCGCCGAGGAAACGGTCGATCTCGCCCGGCGCCGAACGGCCCGGACTCACGCCCGTGCTGGTGGTCTTGTCGAGCGCCCTATCGGTCTTCTCTGTCATGTCCCTGATATTGGCCATCGGCGGCGCATTTGCTACCCGTGCGCAGCGACGGCAGGAGCCCGTCCACACAGCCCTCATCCTGAGGAGCGCTCGCAGAGCGCGTCTCGAAGGATGCTCCAGCGATCTCCGGAGCCTCCTGAAACATCCTTCGAGACGCCGCAAACGCGGCTCCTCAGGATGAGGGCTGTGTGTGGATTGAGCAGGGAGCCAACTCGATGACCCAGATCGCGATCTTCGAAACCGTCGCCGCGATGCGTGCGGCCGTGGCGGGATGGCATGCCGCCGGCGAAAAGGTCGGGCTCGTGCCGACCATGGGCGCGCTACATGAGGGCCATATCGCGCTGGTCAGGGAGGCGCAGCGCCATGCCAGGCGGGTGATCGTCTCGATCTTCGTCAATCCGACGCAGTTCGCGCCGCATGAGGATTTCAAGAAGTATCCGCGCACCTTCGACGACGACTGCGCCCAGCTCGTCGCAGCCGGTGCCGACGCGGTGTTCTTCCCGCCGGTCGAGGAGATGTATCCGGCCGGCTTCGCCACCCGCGTCCTGCTGCTGGGACCGGCGGCGGTGGGGCTCGACGACCGTTTCCGGCCGACGCATTTCGAGGGTGTCGCCACGGTCTGCTGCAAGCTCTTCACGCAAAGCCAGGCCGATTTCGCCGTTTTCGGCGAGAAGGACTACCAGCAGCTGAAGGTGGTGACGCGGATGGCCGCCGATCTCGACCTCGGCATCGAGATCGTGCCGCTGGCGACCTTCCGCGAGCCCGATGGTCTCGCCATGTCCTCGCGCAACCGCTACCTCTCGCCCGAGCATCGCGCGCTGGCGCCCTTGCTGCACCAGGTCATGCAGGCGCTGGCGACCCGCATCCGCAACCGCGACGAGCTGTTCAGGGCGGTCGCGGAGGCGCAAGGCGAGATCATCGCGGCCGGCTTCGAGCTCGACTATCTGGAGGCCCGTCACGCGCAGACGCTGGCGCCGGTGACCTCGCTGGCGGACGGGCCGATCCGGCTGCTGGTCGCGGCACGGATCGGCGCGACGCGGCTGATCGACAATATCGCGGTGTGAAAACCAAGCCGCTTAAAAATGGCGGCTCACATCCATCCTTTCGTGGAGCACGCGCATGATGTCGATGCCCGCTTCGGAGAGGCGGTAGAAGACGACGTGCGATCCAACCCGATATTGAGATAGCCGGCCCGAATATCGGCGGAACGGCCTTGCTTCCTGCCGGCAGCCAGTCCTTCAAAGGCTCCAATGATCGTGGCGTGGTAGCTTTCGGCCTGAATCGGCGACCAGCGCAGGGCTGTATAGGACCAGATGTCTTCGAGATCGGCCTGCGCCAGCGGGGAAAGCCGGTAGCGACCCGCCTCAGCCATGCCTGGCGCGCATCCGCGCCAGGAACGCATCATTGTCGAAGGCGATCGGAGGGCCAGACTGCTCTCCGGCGATCAACGCATCCTGAAGCGCCTGGACCTTGGCCTCATGCTCTTCAAGCAGTTGCAGACCGGCCTTCACCACGTCGCTGGGCGAGCCAAACCTGCCGGCCTTCACCTGCGCGCCGACAAAATGGTCGAAATGATCATCCAGCACGATCGGAGTGGTCTTCGACATGGCAACGTTCTCCGGACGATGCCCACAGATTAGCAAAATCGATGGTCATCGCCAACCGACGGCACGGAGCGCCTAAAGCAGCCCCATCTCCGCGAGCTCCCGCCGCAGCGCCTCCGGCATCGCGCCGAGGTCGCCGCTGCGGCCGTCGATGTCGCGCGGCGCGTCCGTCTCAGTGAGATAGCGCCAGCCCTGGAACGGCCGGCAGGGGCGCGGCTCCAGCGGCACCACCACCGGCTCCAGCACGAGATGGCAGCGGCCGATGCCGTCGCCATCGGTGAAGGGGCGGATCGCGATCAGGCGCTGGCGGGCGCAGATCTGGCCCTTGATCACCCAGTACAGCGATCCGCCCGCGACGATCTCCTCGACGCGCTTGGGCACCATCCGCGTCGTGTGGATCTGCTCCTGCGGACGGCCGAGCCGCCGCTCCAGCGTCATGCGCTCCTCGATCCACTCCTCGAGATCGCTGATCGATTCGGCGCCGACGCAGAGCTTGAGCAGGTGGAGAGGCATGGGCGGCAATCTAGTGGGGGTAAGGCGACCGGGCCAGCACCTGTGGCGTTTCTCCACAGCCGGAGATGATCAGCGCCGATGAGCGAGAATATTGAGCAACTTGCCGAACGGATCGCGTACGAAAAATCGCCGCACGCCCCATTCCTCGTCTGCGGGGCCGTATTCGACCGGGAAGCCGGCGGCAAGGACGCGCTGGTGGATGATATCGAGATCGTCGACTTCAATCGAAATGTCGGGCACCGGTGCCCCGCCACCGCCGTGGCGGGCAAAGCTGATCTGTGGCGCCGACGCCCCCTCGCCGGCGAGGGTGAGGATCCAGCCATGGTCCATCACCCGTTTCAATCCGAGGATGTCGCCATAGAACTGGCTCGCCCTCTCCGGCTCTTCGGTCGCTATATTGGCAACGATCCGAGTCACGACCATACACCCCTCCTTGGCATGTAACGGAGCTTCCTCATGCGCGGACTTGCAGGCAAGGCCATCCTCGTCACCGGTTCGTCGAACGGCATCGGCTATGCCATGGCCCAGCGCCTCGTGGCTGATGGCACCAAGGTCCTGATCCATGGCCGCGACCAGGCCGAGATCGACGCCGCCTGCCGCCATCTGGGCTCTGCCACGCAGGGCATGGCAGGCGACCTCGCCGATCCCGCCACGGCGCAAGCGATCGTCGATGCCACGGTCAAGGCCTTTGGCCGCATCGATGGGCTGGTCAACAATGCCGGCATCTATCCGCGCGGCGCCATCGGCGAGACCACCGCCGAGTTCTTCGACCATATGTTCGCCGTCAACACCCGCGCGCCGCTGCTCTGCGCCGAGGCCGCGATCCGGGCCTTCCGCCTACAGAAATCGGGCGGCGCCATCGTCACGGTAGGCTCGCTGAACGCCTGGTGCGGGGCGTCGAACCTGACCGTCTACTCAATGTCCAAAGGCGCGTTGATGACGATGACGCGCAACCTGGCGGATGCGATCGGCCCGGAGCGCATCCGGGTCAACCAGCTGAATGTCGGCTGGACCTTCACCGCCAATGAGGACGCGACCCAGCAGCGCGAAGGCCGCAAGCCCGGCTGGGAAACGCAAGTCCCGGTCCGCCAGGCTCCGAGCGGCCGGATTATGCAGCCCGAGGAGATCGCCGCGCATACCGCCTTCTGGCTCTCCGACGAAAGCGCCCCGGTGTCCGGCCAGGTCTACGAGGTCGAGCAGTTTCCGGTCGTGGGGCGGCTGTAATCAGGCCAATCCCTGATCCTGCGGCGGAAGCGAGTCATCGACGTCGGCGGCGTAGATATCGAGATCGAGTTCCAGCCCGCGCTGGCCGATCGCTGCCTGTATCGCCGGGCTGAGATTGATGCCCCAGTTCATGCCCGGCATGAACACCCCGCAGAACAGCTCCGCTCGAAAGCGGCCCGTCAAAACGTGCCACCGCGACAGATCCTGCGTCGTCGCGCCAAGCAGCGCCACAATCTTCGCTTCAAGATCGCCGGGCTGATCTTGGCTTATCGATAGCGACCACAATCCAAACCGAGCCAAACCCAAGCACGTCCCGTTCGGCGAGGTTCTCGGGTCACCTTTCCGATACGCTCGCGTCGGCTGGCTGCCGATCACGGTGCTGACCTCGTCAGGATTGAGTTCGTCGCCGCTGAATCGCAGGCTGACAGCGATGCGTTCGCTCAGATCATGATCGATCACACCTCACTCCCCCAGCACAACCACCTTCGCACCCTCAGCCACTTGCGCACCCGGCTCGCCCGCGACCTCGCTGACGGTGCCGTCGCGCGGCGCCACCAGCACATGCTCCATCTTCATCGCCTCGACGATGGCGAGCCGTTGGCCCTTCACCACCGCATCTCCGGCGGACACGAAGAGCGCGATCAGCTTGCCATGCATAGGCGCCTTGATGATGCCGCCCGACCCCGCGGCCGCATCGAGATCGACACTAAACGGATCGAACAGCGCAACGGATGTCTGCCGGCCGCGATGCAGCGCCAGCCAGGTGCCACGCTCCGCCTGCGCCAGTGCGATCTCGTGCTCGCCCTCGTCGATCTCATGGCCGGGCAGGCTGACGCGGGCGCCCTCCTCATGCCATTCGATCTGCGCCTCGACCCGCACGCCATCGACCAGCAGCGGCAGGCCCAGCGCCGGACGCGGCATCAGCGAAAACGCGTCCGCATCGAGCCAGGGCGAGCGCGCCTCGCCATCGGCCCGCTCCGCCGCCTGCATCAGGCCGGCAAGCTGACGCTCCTCCTCGAGCTGGAGCGCAGCGGCCGCCACCGCCGCCGCATCGAGTGGCTGCGGCTGCGCCCCCAGCGCCGCGCTATTGCGCTCGATGAAGCCAGTGTCGAAGGGACCCTCGCGAAAGCCTTGCGCCTCCGTCAGCCTCTTCAGGAAGGCGAGATTGGTGCGTGGGCCGGCCACCACGGTGTCGCCGAGCGCCGCGCCGAGCCGGTCGAGCGCCTCGGTCCGCGTCGCGCCATGGGCGATGATCTTGGCGATCATCGGATCGTAGAACGGCGTCACCATATCGCCGGCCTCGACCCCGGTATCGATCCGGATGCCTTCGCTTTCGGGAAACTGCAGCGCCCAGAGCTTGCCGGTGGAGGGCAGGAAGCCCTTCTCAGGATCCTCGGCATAGAGCCTGGCCTCGACGGCATGGCCTGTGGCTTTCACATCCGCTTGCGAGAAACCCAGGGGCTCCCCGGCCGCGACCTGCAGCTGCAGCTCGACCAGATCGAGCCCGGTGATCGCCTCCGTCACGGGATGCTCGACCTGGAGGCGCGTGTTCATCTCCATGAACCAGAAGCCGTCGGGTCTCAGCCCGTCTCGCCCGTCGGCGATGAACTCGACCGTGCCGGCGCCGACATAGCCGACCGCCTTGGCGGCCTCCGTCGCGGCCTTGCCCATGGCGGCGCGGACCTCGTCGATCATGCCCGGCGCCGGCGCCTCCTCGATCACCTTCTGGTGGCGGCGCTGCAGCGAGCAGTCGCGCTCATAGAGATGGACGACATTGCCATGGCTGTCGCCGAAGACCTGGATTTCGACATGGCGCGGCGAGAGCACATATTTCTCGACCAGCACGCGCGCATCGCCAAACGCGCTTTGTCCCTCGCGCTGGGCGCTGGTCAGCGCATCGGCGAAATCCTCGGGCCGATCGACGCGTCTCATGCCCTTGCCGCCGCCGCCCGCGACCGCCTTGATCAGCACGGGATAGCCGATACGCTGCGCCTCCTTGCTGAGGAAATCGACGCCCTGCTCGGCGCCGTGATAGCCCGGCACCACCGGCACATTCGCCTGTTCGACCAAGGCCTTGGCGGCGTCCTTCAATCCCATCGCGCGGATCGCCGAGGCTGGCGGGCCGACGAAGACGATGCCGGCCTGCGCACAGGCCTCGGCGAAATCGGCATTCTCGGAGAGGAAGCCATAGCCCGGATGGATGCAGGCGGCGCCCGCCTGCTTCGCCACTGCCAGGATCTTGCCGGCGTCGAGATAGCTCTCGCGGGCCGGTGCGGGGCCGATCGGATAGGCCTCGTCGGCCATCTGCACGAACAGCGCCTCCGCATCGGCCTCCGAATAGACCGCGATGGTGCGCAGGCCCAGCCGGCTCGCGGTGCGGATCACGCGACAGGCGATCTCGCCGCGATTGGCGATCAGGATGGAGGGCAGCTTTTCGGCGATCGACATGGGCAATGTCCTGACAAGGCGTGCCGCCTTTATAGCCCGCCCACCTGCCCTGTCGCGGCCTTGTTCTGCACAGCCGGATCGGCAGGCGCCGTCTTCAGCGAGCGCCAGATCGCCCATGTCGCCTGGAAGCAGATGCCGGCGACGACGACATCGAAGAGATATTCCGGCCAGCGCACCGGCGCGACGCGGGCCAACAACCCGACCAGCGCGAAGCCCGTCGTCGAGATCACGTCGTTGCGCGAGGACAGCCAGGTTGCCTTGATCACCGGATTGCCCTCGGCCCGGAAGCGCCAGAGCACGCCGACGATCGCAACCGCTACGACGACCGCGCTCGCCGCCGAAAACCCCAGCGTCCAGATCTCGATGGGGCGCGGCACGGCGATCTTGTCCCAGAGGTCATAGAGCGTGTGCAGCCCCGCCACCGCCATCACGGCGCCGATGGCGAGCGCCGCGAGTTTTTCGGCCCGCGGATCGCGGCCGAAGACCACGGCCGCGATACCGTAGAGCGCGACGTCATAGACCCAGTCGACGCCGTCCTTGAACAGCTGCGCATTGCCGACGACAAGAGCCCAGACGACGACCCCGACCGCGAAGACGAGGATCGACAGCGCAATCCCCCAGATGGTGAGGGTGTAGGCACGGGCGACGCGCGGCGAGACGGGAAGATGCTCACTCATGCGGGGCTACCAAGCCGTCATTCTCGGGCGTAGCGAAGCGCAGACCCGAGAATCTCGTCGAAGAGATGCTCGGGTCAAGCCCGAGCATGACGTCCGCGCCCAGCAGCCCCCTCACCCGCGCCCGACGAACGGCGCGTTCGTCGCCATCACCGTGACGAACAGCACGTTGGCCTCCGGCGGCAGGCTCGCCATGTGCAGCACGGTGGTGGCGACATTGTCGACATCCATCACCGGCTCGACCTTGATCGAGCCGTCGGCCTGCGGCACGCCGGTGGTCATCTTGCGCGCCATCTCGGTCAGCGCATTGCCGATATCGACCTGGCCGACCGCGATGCCGTATTTGCGCCCGTCCAGCGCGGCGGTCTTGGTCAGGCCGGTGATGGCGTGCTTGGTCGCGGTATAGGCGACGGAATTGGGCCGCGGCGCATGGGCCGAGATCGAGCCGTTGTTGATGATGCGCCCGCCCTGCGGCTGCTGGTCCCGCATCGCCTTGAAGGCGGCCTGCGTGCACAGGAAAGGCCCTGTCAGGTTGGTGTCGACGACCTTCTGCCAGTCCGCCAGCGAGAGATCCTCCAGCATGATCCCGCCGGGCGCATTGACGCCGGCATTGTTGAACAGCACGTCGACCCGGCCGAAGGCCTGCTTGGTCGCGGCAAACAGCGCCTGCACGGAGGCCGGATCGGTGACGTCGGTCGAGACGGCGAGCGCCTGCGATGCGGGCACGCCCGACAGCGAAATCGTCTCCTCCAGCGCATCGAGCCGGCGGCCGGCCAGCACGGTGCGGTAGCCGTCTTTCAGGAAGGCGAGCGCCACGGAGCGGCCGACGCCCGATCCGGCTCCGGTGATGATGGCGACCTTGTTGTGAGCAGGACTGCTGGCGGAAGGCATGGCGTATCCTCGTCGTTTCTTCGGCTTCAACCGATTGAATGAAGGTCGGAGCATAGCAGCGGCGGCGCGCGGCGGAACAGGCTTTCGTGGGGTGGGTGTTGTGCGTGACATATGGCGAAGGCGTCGCGCGCCAGCACGGCGTCGGCGGCGAGGCCCAGCGCCTCAAGCTCTCCAAGGAGCTCTCCAAGCGAGCCACCGGCCGCCGCCCCCGACAGCCTGGACGAGCCGGCCACGGCCTGCATGTCCACGACGTCGCCAAGCTGATGGAGTTGCTGCACGAACTGGTCGAGCAGGGCAATTCCGTCGCGGTGATCGAGCACAACCTCGACGTGGTGAAGACGGCCGACTGGGTGATCGACTTAGGGCCGGAAGGCGGCGAAGGCGGCGGCATGGGCATGGCGCAAAGGACGCCGGAAGAGATCGTGCGGGTTGGGAAGGGGGCATACCGCGCGGTTCCTCAAGGGAGGTGCTGGAGCGCCGGCCGATCAAGGGGGCGAAGGTACAGAGGAGGCGGCGGAGTAGCGTGGCGAGCGGTCATTCGGGCTGTTGCCGACATCGGACATGACCGAACCCAACAGGTCGATCCTGCTCGCGCCATCAATGGCCGATTGGTTCTCGGCACAGACCGCACGGTCAACACACGGCACTCGGATAGCGAAGCAAGTTGAGCTAATCCAGCCGACTAACCGGCGAGTAACTCAGCAAGGCGCTCTGTCGGATCGCAATCGAGCAGATGAAACGGCCGGCCGATGTCGTTGGCGATCCGCCGCGCAGCGGTTTCGGCGAGGCTCTGGTGCTGGGCGAGGGTCACCAAGTCCCGAGCAGGGCGTTCGCGTCCAGCGTCGAGACGGCGACGCTCGAAGATATTAGCGGGATCGGCGGCCAGGAAAGCGATGGCGTCTAGGCTCAGGGCGGCGAACACCGTGCTTGGGATTTCGAGCACGCCATCGCAGCTGTCTATGAGACTGTGCCCGTCAAACACAACCGGCAGGATGGTCGTCCGGGTCAGCCGTTCGAAGGAGGCGATCATCAGGGCCTGGTTGTCGAGCACTGGTCCGGTGCGTAGGGCTTCGGAGGAGTCAGGCGCTTGCGTGCGATGTTGCTGCTCAGCTTTGATCAGACTACTTGCCTGTAGGTGGAGTAGCGGTGTGTGAACCGCTACTTGGCCGATGAGCGTCGATTTGCCAACTCCCGAAAGCCCGAGCAGTGCTACCCGGCGCGTCACACTGCGAACCCTAGATCCACCTGCTTGAGAACCGATGCCAACTGGTGGGGCTCAAGGTGCATGATTGACTGCGGCGGGTGCCCAGCGAAAACCTTATCGCGCTTCAGTGCTGCCAGTCCGACCGGCGGCTCGAAATGCCCGGCGAGAAGGAAGTTGATGACCTTCACCGGCCTGTCGGCAGAGGCGTCCATGCGCGTCAATTGGGCATCGGTGTAGACCGATCGCCCCCCGGCCAGTCGCCGCAAGTCCTCGGTTGAACGCGCGAGGGTCATCTCCTCGAATACGCCAACGGTGGTGATCGCCTGCGACGGTGGCAGAGCGGCCTTACCCTTATAGAAGAATAGCAGAGCACCGGGCTTGGCGATCCAGGCCTGGGCCCGGCAGAGGTAGACCTTGCGGATGGTGTTGCCCGGCCGATGAAGACCGATGTCGGCCGATGTCGGGAATAGGTTCATCTGCGACTGCTCGAACAACTCCGGGAACAGCACCCGATGGAAATCTTCCTTTATCGGAATGGCGTAAGCGTCGACGCCCGCGCCGGCGGCGAACCGCGGGTAGTTTAGCCGAGCGAGGTCGAATAGCGATCCGCCGTCGGTAACCTCCAGCTTTTCGCGCGGCAGGGCCTTCTCATAAACCCGTTCACCGTTGGGTTTGTCATAGGTATAGGCGAAGCCATAGTATTCGAGAAGGCCAATCAGAGTCGTCTGGCTGGAGTAGGTCGTCAGATAGACGACGTCGTGCTTGTTCGACTGGGCGTACCAGAGTACCTGCTTTAGCAGCAGTTCCCCAAGTTTCACTCCGCGGCTCTCGGTGCGAACCTTGAAGGTGCAGACCTTGAGGATCTTGCCGCCCGGGAGCCGGGCGTCGGTGTCGCTCGGCCCTTCGTCCTTACGCACAACAAGGCCGGCGATGCGGCCTTCGTCCAACACGACCCAGCACTTTCGCATCGGCCTGACGCACTTGTCGCGCCACCATGCGTCGAACAGCGGATAATCGGCGCGCAAGCTCGCAAAGATCGGGTCATCGATGGGGATGGTGTGGGCGTCAACCTCCCGCACCGCGGGGAGACTGACGTTGACAGTCGCATAGGTACTGCGCAGCAGGGAGACGGCGTCGGCGACGTGCAGCACTCGGCTGGCCAAGGCCGCCGAAGCTCGGAGCGCCCGGTCGTGCAGACCCTGGTCTTGAGTGACCAGGAAGTCGACGACCCCAATATCCAGGGCGTGCAGCAGGGTGGCGTCGACGATGTCGTTGGGTTTGCGCAGCGCACCGTAGCGCGCTTCCAGAGTTACTTTGTCGAGGCCGATCACCCTGGCGATGACCGGGAATTTCTGGATCTTGCTCAGCGAGACGCGGCGGCGGGCAACGTCCTTGTCGCGCTGGATGTCGTCCACGGATGCAGCGTGGACGCAGATGCCGACGCCATACCGTGCCGCCTCCTGTTGAAGAGCGGCGAAGACGGGCACGACCTCGGCGTGATCCTCGAGGCCGATGAAGACATTCGTATCAATGAGGTATTTGGGAGCACTCATATTGTAGCGCTTCCCGCATCTTGGGTGTCGCGTAGAGGTAGGACTGCGGAGGTTCGAAACTAAATCGCTCGCGCAACTCGCTCAGGTCGAGCGGGCGGCGCAGGCGGCGGGCATGCTTGAGTTCGATGGCGACGCCACTGTCAACGCCCTCGAAATAACGGTCAAAGTTTTCGCGCGCTATGCAGGCGCGATCAGAGAAGCGGTCCCAGATGTCGCGCGGCGTGCGACAGTGCACCTCGCCGATCTCAGCTAGGCCTAGCAGAGCGCGGGTAGGGCTGGTGGCATAAATGAACGCCGTGGCTCCAACCGGCGCAGTCACAGGAAATCGGCGGCGCAGTTCGATGGTCTTTCGGCCCTCAATGATCGCTTCGCAATATTCAGGCTTGATGCTGAACACCACGTCCCGCCGCAGTGGATAGGGGGTCTCGCCGATGATTGGCAGAAGCAGCTGGTTCTCGTCGACAGCATCGAACTGGAAGGAAGTCTCGCGCATGCTGGTCACCAGCGCAGCCGCATCGCTGAACTGCGCGTCAATCCGCAATGTGGCACCAAGGGCGGCGAGGTAATCGCGCAGGGTCGAAACTAGGATGTCCTTGCGACCCTCAACGCGGGAGACGACGCCCTGGCTG
The DNA here is from genome assembly GCF_001298265.1 of Allobosea vaviloviae. Lineage (GTDB taxonomy): Bacteria > Pseudomonadota > Alphaproteobacteria > Rhizobiales > Beijerinckiaceae > Allobosea > Allobosea vaviloviae_B. The sequence continues at coordinate 182,549 of NZ_LGSZ01000031.1, forward strand.
ATGTTTAGCCGGGCGGCGAGGTCGGCTTGAGTTATCCCCGCCAGATTGCGGATCTCGCGCAAGCGCGCGCCGATATGCTCGTCGCCCTGCGACTGCGCATCCAGACGTGCTTCGAAAATCTTGCCTTCCAGCTTCATCACGAACTCATCCTTCGAGAATCAGTATTACGTGAAAGGCATATCGGCGCCAACCTTATCCCCGCCCTCCAAACCTCACCCCATACTCTCCTCGCCCATCACCCAAACGGGGCGGCCATCCGGAGGTGTGCCAGAGGTCGGGTGAGGGTCGGCGCCTGCGGCTGGTCTCACACGCCAGACTCGGGAGGCTTCGGGGCACCGCCCTGGGGACACTACGGTCCCTGTGCGAGGAGCTCGCTGGAACGGTCGGCGGCGACAACGCCGGTGCCGGGTTCGACGCGACGAGGCGATGAGCCGAACTGGCGTCACATGGACCCAAGGGTGCCGGCGGCAACCGACCCGATAAGCGCGGCCCGAGGTCCGAAATCGCCGAAGGCGGAGCGCCACGGGGCGTGCGACGGGTGGCTCAATCCCGCCGCGCCGCATCCTGGCTCAACGGATGCGGATTTGTTCTCGCGCCTCGCGGCGCTCCGCCAGCCTCTGCTTCGATACGTCTGCGCCAGCGCGCGGGCGGGCTCTGGCGCGCCCCTACTGAGCCGGGGTCCAGTTCACCGTCTTGCACAGCACCCTGGCGATGCAGCCGCGTGTCGAGAGGCCGTCGGGCTTGACCGTCAGCGTCATGCCGTAGCGGCGGTCGCGCTTGGCGTCGAAGGCCGTGCCGCTCAGCGTGCCGTCGGCCTCGGGCTTGAGCGTCATCACGAGCTTGTCGCCGACCTCCTCGCCACCGCTGGTGTCCTTGATCCAGAGATTGGTCGCGCAGATGTCGCCGCCGCAGGGCGCGATCCGGACACGGGCATTGCCGTCGTCGCGCAGCCAGACCCCGCTGGGGTCGACCCCGTTGGCGAGCAAGGGAAGCGGGAGCGCCGCCGCAAGCAGCAGGACGACCGCGCCGGTGGCCGACGCCGCGGGCTTCAGATGCACGGACTTGAGAGAGGCGGACGTCAGATGCATGGATAGGCCTCCACTGTGTCTGGAGTGCCGATACGCACGGGAACGGCAAGCGGTTTCAGCGATCACACGCAATGTGATCCTCGCGCAGCACACCGGCGTAGAGTTGGCAGACCCCAACCGGAGACACGCCGTGAAAACCGTCCTGACGGCCTATGCCGCCACCGCAATCGCCTTTCTCGCGATCGACGCGGTCTGGCTCTCGACCATGGCAAACCTGCTGTATCGCCCGCTGCTGGGCGACATGCTCAGCCCCAGCTTCGCGCTGGCGCCCGCCGTGCTGTTTTATGTCATCTATGTCGGCGGCATCGTCTTCTTCGCGATCCTGCCGGCGCTCGAGGCGCAGCTGTTCCGCAAGGCGGTGCTCAACGGCGCCGCGCTCGGCTTCGTGGCCTATGCAACCTACGACCTGACCAACCAGGCGACATTGCGGAACTGGCCCGCGATCGTCACCATTGCCGACCTGATCTGGGGCACGCTGCTGACGGCGACCGCCTCGGCGGTCGGCTACGCGGCCGCGCGCCGCGTCGCGGGCTGAGGGCACGGCGCGCGATCAGGTCACGCCTCTCCCGTCATTGCGCCGGCACTGACGGCCTACATCCGGAACACGCCGAACTTCGTCTCCGGCACCGGCGCGTTGAGGCAGGCGGAGAAGGCCAGCGCCAGCACGCGGCGGGTTTCGGAGGGCAGGATGATGCCGTCGTCCCAGAGCCGGGCGGTGGCGTGATAGGGCGAGCCTTCCGCCTCGTAGCTCTCGCGGATCGGCGCCTTGAAGGCCTCCTCCTCGGCAGCCGACCAGGCCTTGCCCTCGGCCTCGAGATTGTCGCGGCGGACGGTGGCGAGCACGCTCGCCGCCTGCTCGCCGCCCATCACCGAGATCCGGGAATTGGGCCAGGTGAACAGGAAGCGCGGGCTGTAGGCCCGGCCGCACATGCCGTAATTGCCCGCCCCGAATGAGCCGCCGACCAGAACGGTGATCTTGGGCACCCGCGCCGAGGCGACGGCGGTGACGAGCTTCGCCCCGTCCTTGGCGATGCCGCGCGTCTCGAAGTCCCGCCCGACCATGAAGCCGGTGATGTTCTGCAGGAACAGCAGCGGGATCCTCCGCTGGCAGCACAGTTCGATGAAATGCGCGCCCTTCAGCGCGCTTTCGGAGAACAGGATGCCGTTATTGGCGATGATGCCGACGGGAATGCCGTGGATGCGGGCAAAGCCGGTGATCAGCGTGGTGCCGTAGAGCTTCTTGAACTCGTCGAACTCGGAGCCGTCGACCAGCCGCGCGATGACCTCGCGGATGTCGTACTGCTTCTTGAGATCGGTAGGCACAACCGCTTCGAGCTCTTCGACCGGGTACAACGGCTCGACCGACTCGGCGATGTCGAGATCGGGCCGCTTGACGCTGTTGAGATTGCCGGCGATGCGCCGCGCGATCGCCAGCGCATGGGTATCGTCGCCGGCATAATGATCGGCGACGCCCGACAGGCGCGCATGGACATCGGCGCCGCCGAGATCCTCGGCCGAGACGACCTCGCCGGTCGCGGCCTTCACCAAGGGCGGCCCGCCGAGAAAAATCGTGCCCTGCTTCCTGACGATGATCGTCTCGTCCGACATCGCCGGGACATAGGCGCCGCCGGCGGTACAGGAGCCCATTACCACCGCGACCTGCGGAATGCCTTGCGCCGAGAGATTGGCCTGGTTGTAGAAGATCCGGCCGAAATGCTCGCGATCCGGAAAGACCTCGGTCTGGTGCGGCAGGTTGGCGCCGCCGGAATCGACCAGATAGATGCAGGGCAAGCGGTTCTCGGCCGCGATCTCCTGGGCGCGGAGATGCTTCTTCACCGTCATCGGGTAATAGGTGCCGCCCTTGATGGTGGCATCGTTGCAGACGACCATGCATTCGCGGCCCGCGACGCGGCCGATGCCGGCGATCATGCCGGCGCCATGGACATCGCCCTCATACATCCCGAAGGCGGCAAGCGTTCCGATCTCGAGGAAGGCAGAGCCCGGATCGAGCAGGCGCAGCACGCGCTCCCGCGGTAAAAGCTTGCCGCGCGCCGTGTGGCGCTCGCGCGACCTGGCATTGCCGCCGAGCGCGGCCGCAGTGCGCCGCTCCTCGAGTTCGGACCGCAAAACCGCCCAGGCCTGGGCGTTGGCGCGCGTCTCGGCCGAATTCAGATCGACCTTGCTCTCGATGACCGGCACGGCGCGCGCTCCCAGGCGAATTGTTCTTGCCGGGTTATGGCGCGGCGCGGCGCAAACGCCAACCGGCGCGGATGCTCACAGGGGCAAGCGAAAATCCGCAATGCCGTCCGGGGGGCTATTCTCTGGCCTTGTTGATCGAGCCGGTCACGCTCGGCCCCGCCACGGCCCCGATCGCGCCGCCTGCAACCGCCCCGATCGGCCCCAGCACGATCGCGCCGGCCCCGGCCCCCGCCGCCGCGCCGGCGATGCGCTGGTCGGTATTGGTGCAGGCCCCAAGGCACGCCGCAACGGCGGCCGCGAGCATGAATTTGGTCATGATCGTCCCTTCCCTCTCCGTCTGTCCGTGACGGGCAGGATGGGCGGGCTTGGTCAACGGGAGGTAAACTGGGCGTTTCGCGCCGCTCAGGGAACGATTGTCGGCCCGAAGATGCGCTCGAACTGCGCACGCAACTCGGCATCGACATCCGCCATCGTCAGCGGCAGCCCGAGGTCGACGAGCGAGGTCACGCCATGCTCGCTGACGCCGCAGGGTACGATGCCGTCGAAATGCGACAGATCAGGCTCAACATTGAGTGAAATGCCGTGGAACGAGACCCAGCGCCGCACGCGAATGCCGATCGCGGCGATCTTGTCCTCGGCGGATGCTCCTGATGGTCCAGCCGCCTTCTCCGGCCGGCGCACCCAGACGCCGACGCGGTGCTCGCGCCGCTCGCCCCGGATGTTGAAGCCGTCGAGCGTGGCGATCAGCCAGGATTCGAGCGCCGCGACGAATCGCCGGAGATCGGGCTCCCGCCGCTTCAGATCGAGCATGACATAGGCCACGCGCTGGCCCGGCCCGTGATAGGTAAACTGCCCGCCCCGGCCGCTGCGATGCACCGGGAATCGGTCCGGCGCGATCAAATCCTCGTCCCTGGCCGAGGTGCCGGCGGTGTAGAGCGGCGGGTGCTCGACCAGCCAGACCCGCTCGCGGGCCAGCCCGTCGGCGATCAGCCCGGCCCGCATCTCCATCTCGGCGACGGCGTCGTCATAGCCGACGAGGCCCTCTGCCACGACCCATTCGACCGGCGCGGAGCCGGCAGAGCTGAGGAACAATTCGGCAAGCGCCTCGCGCGTCTTCACTGCGCATTAACCCTGTTTGGCCCAACCTCGACATCGAAGCGGCGGCCAGCCTCATGCTCCCTGAAAGGGCAGCAGGCAAGTTTCGTTGTAGCGATTCTCAAGTGGTGTTCCGGAGGCAGGACTTGAAGGCCGATCTCGATCTCGTACCTGTCGAACTCACCGTCGTGCTCGGCTCCGCCCGGATGCCGATCTACAAATTGCTGCGCATGGGCCGTGGCGCGATCATCGAACTCAATGCCAGCGAGACCGACGAGGTCCAGATTCTCGCCAACAATCACCCCTTCGCCAAGGGAATCGTCGTCGTCAGCGGCTCGCGCATCTCCGTCGAGATCACGCAGATGCTGAAACGGCCGACGGTCTACACCCTTCAGAGCGTCGCTGCGGCCGCCTGATCGCCTTTTCCTTCGCAATGCCCTTGTGGCGAGGGATTCGATTTGCTAGACCCGCGCCGCTCCGGAGTTCACCGCCTCAGTGCGGATTGCCGGAGCCGTCGCGGTCATGGCGGAATTGGTAGACGCACTACCTTGAGGTGGTAGCGGGGAGACCCGTGGAGGTTCGAGTCCTCTTGACCGCACCAGATTGGGGCACCAGCCCGGCGAACGGCGATCCGCAAGGGTCGCCGTTCGCGTTTCGGGCCCTCGCCGCATGGTTTTCGCCGCGATTCCGCCTTGCTGCGTTGCAACAGCGCGGGGTCGCTGACACAAGAGCGACCGGCACCTCTCGCCGAATCCACCTCTGATCGACACTCGAATGGCGGAGCGGGCCGATGACGGACACCCACAAGGCTTCCGGCGACACGCTCGAACGCCCAATCCGCGACGAGGATGGGGCAATCGATTCCGCACTGGTCGAACAGGTTTCGCAGGCGCTGCTGCTGTCGGACCTGACGACGCTGCGCGCCGTCGTCGCCGATATGCACGAGGCGGATCTCGGCGCGCTGCTCGAGGCGCTGGATACCGAAGAGCGGCCGCGGCTGATCTCTCTGCTCGGCGCCGACTTCGACTTCACCGCCCTGACCGAGGTCGACGATTCGGTCCGTGAGGAGATTCTCGAGGAGCTCTCGGCGCAGACCGTGGCCGAGGGCGTGCGCGACCTCGACACCGACGATGCCGTCTACATCCTCGAGGACCTCGACGACGCCGACAAGAAGGAGGTCCTCGACCGGCTGACGCCGGCTGAGCGCATCGTCCTGCAGCAGGGCCTGGATTATCCCGAGGACAGCGCCGGCCGGCGCATGCAGAGCGAAATCCTCGCCGTGCCCGCCTTCTGGAACGTCGGCCAGACGATCGACCATCTGCGCCAGACCGACAATCTGCCCGAGCGGTTCTTCGAGATCCTGGTCGCCGACCCGGCCCATCACTTCGTCGGCTCGGTGCCGCTCGACCGGCTGCTGCGCAACAAGCGCCCTGTGGCGATCTCGACCCTTGTCGACGAGGACAGCCGCGCCGTGAAGGCGACGGACGACATCGAGGACGTGGCGCGCATGTTCCAGCGCTACAACCTGATCGCGACGCCCGTCGTCGACGACGCCGGGCGTCTGGTCGGCGTGATCACCATCGACGACATCGTCGACGTGATCGAGGAAGCGGCCGACGACGACGTCAAGCAGCTCGGCGGCGTGCGCGCCGACGAAGAGCTCTCCGACCCGGTGCCGCTGATCGCCCGCAGCCGCTTCAGCTGGCTCTTCATCAACCTGGTGACCTCGTTTCTCGCCGCGGCCGTGATGAGCCTGTTCGAAGCACAGCTCTCCCAGGTCGTGGCGCTCGCGATCCTGGCGCCGGTGGTGGCGAGCCAGGGCGGCAACGCCGCCACGCAGACGATGACGGTCGCGGTGCGGGCGCTGGCGACGCAGGAACTCGGCGCCTGGAACATGCGCCGCTTCTTCACTCGCGAGATGATCGTCGGGCTGATCAACGGCGTGGGCTTCGCGCTGATCACCGGCGTGGTCGCTGCCCTCTGGTTCGGCAGCCAGGGCCTCGGCGTCGTCATCGCCATCGCCATGGTGGTCAACCTGCTCGCGGCAGCGATCGCTGGCGTCGTCATCCCCGTCGTGCTCGACCGCTATGAAGTCGACCCGGCGATAGCGTCCGGGACCTTTGTCACGACCGTCACGGACGTCGTCGGCTTCTTCTCGTTCCTGGGCGTCGCAGCGATCTGGCTCGCGCATCGCTGACGCGAGGCATGCTGACGCAGCAGCCCTCCCGGCTGGACCGATTTCGGTAACGTAAACCCGCCGTCAAGTTTTCTCCACGATCTTGCGCGACATGACGTCCCGCCGCATGAAAATCGTCCAGCCCTTGTCCCTCCTCGCCGCTGCGGCTTTCGCGGTCCTCGGCGGTTGCGTCGCGCTGGAGGGCAACTATCCGGCCAAGGGCGATGCACGCCCGCATCCCGGCGTCGCGCAGGCGCACACCTACCCGATTCACGGGATCGACATCTCGCGCTGGCAGGGCGAGATCGACTGGACCGCCGTCAAAGGCGCTGGAACCCGTTTCGTCTACATGAAAGCGACCGAGGGCGGCGACCACATCGATCCGGCCTTTCAGCGCAACTGGGAGGGCGCGCGCCGCGCCGGCATCCCGCGCGGCGCCTATCACTTCGTTTTCTGGTGCCGTCCGGCCCATGAACAGGCGCTCTGGTTCAAGCAGCAGATTCCCAACGATCCCGACGCCTTGCCACCTGTGCTCGACGTCGAATGGAACGGCCATTCGAAGACCTGCCCGCAGAAGATCGACCGCTCGCTGGCGCTGGAGAAGATCCAGCTGATGCTGACCGAGCTCGAACAGCTCACCGGCAAGAAGCCGATCATCTATACCGACATCACCTTCCACAAGGACGTGCTGGAGGGCCAGTTCAACAACTACCCCTACTGGATCCGCTCGACCGCCGCCCTGCCCGAGGCCCGCTACACCGAGCGGCCCTGGGCCTTCTGGCAGTTCACCACCACCGGCCGCGTGCCCGGCATCAAGGGCGATGTCGATCGCAACGCCTTCTTCGGCAATGAGGGCCAGTTCGACGGCTGGCGCCAGGGCGAGTTCGACATCGGCACGCGCCGCTGGGACAAGCCCAAGCCCGTGCCGCCGCAGCCGAGCCCGGGTCCCGAGCGACCTGCGGCACCGACTCCTGCCACCGCGCGGATTCCGGGCAGCATCGCGCCGATCGCGTCGTCGTTCCAGCCGCCCGACGACGAGACAGCGCAGGCCGATTGAGCGCCTGCGGCGGCGGCCATGGCCTGCCGGGTTAACCAAAGCTGAAACAAGCCCGGCGCGTTTGATCCAAATCTAACCGGCTCTTAACCGTCGCATCCGCATCTCGAAGGACGAAGCGGGACAAGGAGTTGCCGGTGCCATCTCGGTTCTTGGAGCGGACGACGATTCTGGGGCGGACGCGATACGGCGCCATCGCGCTCGGCGGCCTGCTGACGTTGCTGTCGACGCCCGCCGCTGCGCTTTACCCCAAGAAGAGCGATTCCGCGCCGCATCACGGCGTCCGCGAGGCACGTCGACAGGCCATCCAGGGCATCGACGTCTCGCGCTGGCAGGGCGAGATCGACTGGGACAAGGTCAAGGACGCCGGCACGCGCTTCGCCTTCATCAAGGCCACCGAGGGCGGCGACCATCTCGATCCGAATTTCCGCCGCAACTGGTCCGAGGCGAAGAAGGCCGGCATCGCACGCGGCGCCTACCACTTCGTCTGGTGGTGCCGCCCGGCGAAGGACCAGGTCCGCTGGATGAAGCGCCACATCCCGCGCGACCCCGACGCGCTGCCGCCCGTGCTCGACGTCGAATGGCAGAACGGCTCGCAATGCGACCGCAAGGTCTCGCGCGAGGATGCCCTTGAAAAGATGCGCATCATGCTCGCGGCCTTGCAGGCGCACACCGGCAAGAAGCCGATCATTTACACCGACATCAACTTCCACGAGGACATCCTCGAGGGCGAGCTCAACGACTATCCCTACTGGCTGCGCTCGACCGCAGCGCCGCTGAAGCATCGCTACAACCGCGAAAAATGGGAATTCTGGCAGTTCACCACGACTGGCCGCGTGCCGGGCATCACCGGCGACGTCGACCGCAATGCCTTTTTCGGCTCCGAGCATGAGTTCACCGCCTGGCGCGAGGGCCGCTTCGACATCGGTGCCCGCACATGGCGTGGCGGCGAGCCGAAGGTCGCAAGAGGCAAGGCGCCGGCAACCTCGGCGGGTTCGCGTGCGCCCAAGGCGGCCGGCGGCACGGCGCTGCGCATCGCCCCGCCGGCGAAGATCCCGCAGCGAACCGCCCACAACGACTGAGGCAGGCAGGCAGCGTCATCGAACTGTCATGGCCCGGGCGCAGGGGTCTCGCTCCTGCCAGCGAGCTCGCCGATCACCATCACGATGCCCTCCCCGACCGCTATTGCCGACGCGCAGTCCAGCATGGGCATCATCTGGGCCTATCGCTTCGATGCCGATGGCGTGCCGACGCTGATCGCGCGCGAGGCCGTGCCCGGCGTCGATCCGTCAGAGGGTTTCGTCTGGATCCATCTCGACCTCGTCCATAGCCGCGCCAAGGCCTGGATCACCGAGCAGTCCTGGCTGCCGGCAGCCGCCGAGGACATGTTCGTTTCGCCGGAAAGCCATCAGCGGCTCGACCATTCCTCCGAGCTCGCCTGGGGCATTGCCCACGACCTCGTCCGCGACATCGCCTCCGATTCCGATCTGGTCGGCGCGTTGTACTGGATCGTCGGCGAGCGGCTGCTGGTCACCGGCCGGCGCGATGCCCTGCAGTCGATCAGGCTTGCAGCCGATGCGCTCAACCGCGGCGAAGCGGTCGAGGGCCCGGTAGCCCTGTTCGAGCAGATCATCGAATACATCATCGACGACGTTACCCGGGCGGTTGTCCGGCTGATGGACGAGACCGACAGCGTCGAGGACCATGTTTTGGCCGATCGGTTTGACGACGCTCCGGCCCGCGTCGGCGCTGTCAGGCGCATGGCGGTGCTCCTGCACCGCCAGATCGGCGGGGTGCATCTGCTGTTTTGCCGCCTCCCCCGGACCCATTCCGGCCGCCAAGCGCCCGAAGAGGTCAAGGCCGCCGCCGCCCGCCTGCTCCAACGCATCGACGGACTGCATCACGACGTCCAGTCGGTGCAGGATCGGGCGAGGCTGCTGCAGGACGAGACGACGGCGCGCACCGCAAGCCAGACCAACAGGCAGCTCTATGTGCTGTCGATCCTGACGGCTCTGTTCATGCCGGCAACCTTCATCACCGGCCTGTTCGGGATCAATGTGAAGGGCCTGCCCTGGATGGAGCACGATCTCGGCGCGTTTTTCGTCGCACTCACCTGCATCGGCGCCGCCCTGCTGACGCTGATCCTGCTGCGGCGCAGGGGCATCATCGGCGGTTGAACGCGGCTATCCGCCCGCCGACAGTCCCGCCCAGCCGTGATAGCCGACATAAAGCCCGACGAGGATGATGAGGCCGCCTGATAGATAGGGCGCCCTCCGAGCGAATTCCCCGAACCATGACCAGCGTCGCGTCGCATGCCGGACGCTGAGCGCAGCCGCAGCGCCGACGGCGACCAGCGTGATCGCCAAGCCGATGGAGAAGCACAGCACCAGCGCGAAGCCCAGTGTCAGTTCCTTCAGCTGCAGGCAGAGCAGCAGCACCGTGATCGCCGCCGGGCAGGGAATCAGTCCGCCGGTCAGGCCGAAGAGCACGATCTGCCAGGTGGTCGCCTCCCGGCCCGTGAAGCGGCGGCGGATATCCTCCGCATGCGCCCGCTCATGCGCATCCTGATGGCCGTCGGCTTCGGCCAGGATGGTCCCTCCCGCAGAGCCGAACGGCACCGCATCGCGAGGTCCATCGTGATGGTGGTAATTGTGGTGGGCGCCGTGCCCGTGGTCGCGCGCATGGTCGTGATCATGATGATAATCATGGTGGTGACCGTGATCATGCGACTGATGTCGCGCCTCCGTCGCCGGATGCTGGTCGCGCCAGGTGCGCCACAGCATCCACAGCGCCAGCGCGATGATCACGCCCGCCGAGGCCAGCTGGAAATAGGGCTCGAACGTCTCCGACGCGACATCGCGCCAGAGATAGAGGCCGCCCAGCGCGATACCCCAGACGACGAGCGTGTGCGACGCCGTAGCCGCCAGCCCGAGCAACACGGCCTGCGTCACCGTCCCTCGGATCGCGATGATGAAAGCCGCCATCATCGTCTTGGAGTGGCCGGGCTCCAGCCCGTGCAGCGCACCGAGCAGGATCGCGCTGGGAACGAACAGCCAGGCCTGCCCGGCCCCCTGCTGGATCAGTTCGGCGAAAGACGGCATCGGCGCCTCACAGATATTTGGTCAGGGCCTTGAGCCCGTCGATGGTGCGCCGCATCTCGGGCGTCGCCGCCTGCCCATGGTCGAACAGGTGATGCTCGATATGGTCGAAGATCAGCAGCTCCTTGACCTTCTCCAGCGCCTTCTCGACCGCCTGGAGCTGCTGCACGACATCGGGCACGTCGCGCCCCGTCTCGACCATCCCGACGACGGTGCCGAGATGCCCCTGCGCCCGGCGCAGGCGCTTGATGATGTCAGGGTTCATCCCGTGGCTCATAACGCCTATCCTATCCCCCTGGATAGGATAGGCAAGCGTCTATACCGTCATGCTCGCCCTAGTGGCGAGCCTCCACGCCTTGACCACCGCACGCGCCGAAGGACAACGTGGATGGCCGGGACAAGCCCGACCATGACGGAAAGGCGCGGCACGGCGTCGATGCCTAAACCCTGTTCGCGCCCGCGCGCACTGACTTGGGCGCCATCCGCGCTATAAGTCGGGAAACGGCGCGCGCCGTCGCCGCGCCGGCCCAACGGGAGGTTCATCATGCTGGCCAACGCGCCGCGCCCCTTCAATTTCGACCTCGGCGAGACCGCCGATGCGATCCGCGACACCGTCCACGCCTTCGCTCAGGACAAGATCGCGCCACGCGCGCAGGAGATCGACGCGACCAACCAGTTCCCGCGCGATCTCTGGCCGCAGATGGGTGCGCTCGGCCTGCACGGCATCACCGTGAAGGAGGAGGATGGCGGCGCGGGGCTGGGCTATCTCGAACATGTCGTGGCGATCGAGGAGATCAGCCGCGCCTCGGCCTCGGTCGGCCTCTCCTACGGCGCCCACTCAAATCTCTGCATCAACCAGATCGCCCGCAACGGCAATGCGGCCCAGAAGGCGAAATACCTGCCCAAACTGATCTCGGGCGAACATGTCGGGGCGCTCGCCATGTCGGAGCCCGGAGCAGGCTCCGACGTCGTCTCGATGAAGACGAAGGCGATCAAGACCGGCGACCGCTATGTCCTGACCGGCAACAAGATGTGGATCACCAACGGGCCGATCGCCGAGACGCTGGTGGTCTATGCTAAGACCGATCCCGAGGCCGGCTCGAAGGGCATCACGGCCTTCCTGATCGAGAAGGGCATGAAGGGCTTCTCGACCCACCAGAAGCTCGACAAGCTCGGCATGCGCGGCTCCGACACCTGCGAACTCGTCTTCGAGGATTGCGAGGTGCCCGAGGAGAACGTGCTGGGCAGCGTCGGACGCGGCGTCAACGTCCTGATGTCGGGCCTCGACTACGAGCGCGTCGTGCTCTCGGCCGGGCCGCTCGGCATCATGCAGGCGGCGCTCGATGTGGTCATGCCCTATGTCCATGAGCGCAAGCAGTTCGGCCAGTCGATCGGCCAGTTCCAGCTCGTCCAGGGCAAGCTCGCCGACATGTATGTGATGATGAACGCCTGCAAGGCCTATGTGTATGCCGTCGCCAAGGCCTGCGACCGCGGCGAGACCACCCGCGAGGACGCCGCCGGCGCGATCCTGATTTCGGCCGAGAAGGCGACCCAGATCGCGCTGGACGCGATCCAGCTCCTGGGCGGCAACGGCTACATCAACGACTATCCCACGGGGCGCCTGCTGCGCGACGCCAAGCTCTACGAGATCGGCGCGGGCACGAGCGAGATCAGGCGGATGCTGATCGGACGGGAGCTGTTTGCGAAGACGAGGTAGGAGGAGAAACACAACCTCGCCGTCATCCCGGACAAGCGGCGAAGCCGCGCCGATCCGGGATCCATGCCGGAACGGTTCAGGCATGGATCCCGGGTCTCCGCTTCGCTCCGCCCGGGATGACGACGCGTTTGATCAGACCATCGCGCAAAAGGCCGAGCCGACCATGCCCCTCTACTTCGCCTACGGCCTCAACATGGACCCCGCCGGCATGGCGCAGCGCTGCCCGCGCTCGCGCGCGCTTGGGCTCGCCCGTCTGCCGCGCCACCGCTTCATGATCACCCGCGATGGCTATGCCTCGGTCGTCCGCGACCCGCGTGAAGAGGTCCACGGTGTGCTCTGGGACTGCGCGCTCGGCGACATCCGCACGCTCGACAAGTTCGAGGAGCTGGCGAGCGGGCTCTACGTCAAGATCAGCCAGCCGGTGATCGTCGAGGGCGGGGCCAAGCGCGCGCTGGTCTATATCGGCCGCTCCGGCGATCCCGGCAGGCCCAAGCCTGGCTACATGGAAACGGTGATCGCCAGCGCCAAACATTGGGCGCTGCCAGAGAGTTATGTAGCCGGCTTGAATCGGTTTCTGAGCAAGCCGAATCTGGATGTGAAGGCGCTGAGCCCGCACATGAGCGACCTGCCGCCCGGCCCGGTGAAGGGCGTGCGACCAAGGGCGCTGGCGCCGAAGTGACGACCAGCCGTCATGCTCGGGCTGGACCCGAGCATCTCCAGCCAAAAAGGGCGCGGCATGAGCGCCCTTTCGTCACGAGATTCTCGGGTCCGCGCAAGGCGCGGCCCGAGAATGACGCCTGGCTACACCGCCAGCCCTTTCGCCAACTCGCTGACCTGCTTCTCGAACAGCCCACGATAGGCGCCGTTCTCGCGCTGGAGCAGGGCTTCATGGGGCCCCTCCTCGACCACGACGCCGCGGTCGAAAACGATGATCCGGTCCATTGCGCGCACCGTCGAGAGCCGGTGCGCCACGACGATTGTCGTCCGGCCCAGCATCAACCGTTCCATCGCCTCCTGGATCAGCGCCTCCGATTCCGAATCGAGGCTCGAGGTCGCCTCGTCCAGGATCAGGATCGGCGCATCGGCGAGGAAGGCGCGCGCGATCGCGACGCGCTGGCGCTCGCCTCCGGAGAGCTTGACGCCGCGCTCGCCGACCAGCGTGGCATAGCCCTTCGGCAGCCGCATGATGAACTCATGCGCGTTGGCAAGCCGCGCTGCCTGCTCGATCTGCGCGAGCGAAGCACCGGGCCGGCCATAGGCGATGTTCTCGGCCAGCGAGCGGTGGAACAGCACCGGCTCCTGCTGCACGATCGCGATCTGCGCGCGCAAGGACACCTGCGTCACGGCCGCGATGTCCTGCCCGTCGACGGCGATGCGTCCCGAGGTGACGTCGTAGAGCCGCTGGATCAGCTTGACGAAGGTCGTCTTGCCCGAGCCCGAGCGCCCAACGAGCCCGACCTTCTCGCCGGCCGCGATCGTCAGAGAGAAGTCGCGGTAAAGCGGCTGGACATGCCCGCCATAGTGGAAGGTCACGTCCTCGAAAGCGATCTCGCCCGCCGTCACTGCCATCGCGGTGGCTCCCCGAACGTCGGCCACGCCATAGGGCTGGTCGTGCATCGCGACCAGCTCCTCCATGTCGTTCACCGAGCGTTGCAGGTTGTGCACGTGCTGGCCGACATCGCGGAGATAGCCATGCACCACCGCATAGCTCGTCAGCACGAAGGCGACGTCGCCGGGCGTGGCTTGCCCATTGGCCCAGAGCCAGATCACCAGGCCGATGACGGCGGCGCGCAGGGCGAGCAGCACCAGCTGCTGCGCCGTGCCCGAGGTCGTGCCGCGTACCCAGGTCCGCCGCGTCCGCAGCGCCCACTTGGCCAGCACCTCGGCGGCCCGTGAATCCTCGCGCAGCTCGGCGCCATAGGCCTTGACCACGGGGTTGCAGGAGATCGCATCGGCCAGCGACCCGCCGAGGCGAGTGTCCCAGCTGTTGGCGAGACGCGCGGCCGGCGCGACATAATTCAGCGAAAGCGCGACGGTGACGCCGACATAGATGAGCGCACCCGCCAGCACGACGAGCCCCATCGCCGGCCAGTGCCAGGCCAGCAGCACGGTCGAGCCAACCAGAACCACGACCGAGGGCAGCAGCGCGATCAGGATCGTGTCGGTGAGCAGGTCGAGCGCCCACATGCCGCGCGTGATCTTGCGCACGGTCGAGCCGGCGAAATTGTTGGCGTGCCAGTCGGTCGAGAAGCGCTGCAGCCGCGCGAAGGCCTCGCTAGCCGTGTCGCCCATGGTGCGCAACGTCATGCCGGTGATGCCGATGAAACCGAGATGGCGGAAGACCACGCCGGCCGCGCCGAGCGCCAGCATGGCGGCGAGCGCCCACAGCGCGGCATCCAGCGCCGACGCGCCCTCGCCCGCGACCGCATCGACGAGACGGCCGGCATAAACAGGCATGAACAAGTCGGCCACGGTGGCAGCCATCATCGAGCCGCCGACGAAGCCGACGGGTCCGGGCCGGCGGGCCCAATGGCGGAAGGTGAAGCCGAGAACAGCCCGGAACGGCTCGGGCCGCCCGGTGCGATCGGGTCGGGACATGGGTGTCTTCGGCTCGCAGGAGAGCCGACTCCGGATCATGCTGCAGACGGCGACGAGCGCCGATCTTCAGCGAAGGGCAGGAAAGCGATGGAAGATGCTCAGGCGCCGCCTCTGGCGGGCCACGGGCGAAACCGGCCTAGCGGCGGGACATTCGCGGCAAGTCAAACTTGCGCGGAGAGCTGACGATGATTGTGAATTTCATTCAGCCCTCCCTGTTGCGTGTGAGCGATGCGCACAAGATGCCGCAGGTAGACGACGCTGGCAAGACGGCTGGCGCGTGTCGCCGGCGGGATGAGGCTTCGCGGCAACAGATGGGCTCGCGGCCGGCCCGACACCGCCGCCCTCGCCGTCCATTACCAAAACAGCGCCAGCAGCCTGATCGCGATCACGATGAGGAATCCGGCGATGACTATTGCGAGCACCTGCTGGCGCTTCGCCCGGTTCGGGAACTGGCGTGCGAAGATCCGCCCCAGCGGCTTGCGGAACAGGAAGGCGACGACGGCCAGGACGATCAGGATGTGGGACAAGGAGGCGGCTCGAACCGTTCAGGACGTGGCGGATCAACCCCGCCTTCATATCCGACACCCTTGTCGGCTCGCGCGAAGCAGGTCAATGCGGAGCACGGCTTCGAATCCAGCGGCGCCTTGGCAAGCAACGACGGACCACGCAATCTGCCCCCCCAGAGGATTGGCATGACCGGCATGATCGGATTCGAGACGCTCGACATCATCGGCGCGGCGTTTTTCGCAGCCTCCTGGATCGGCTACCATTTCGCGGTCGAGATGGGGCCGCATGCTGGCAAGAGCCTGAACATGCGGATGAACCTGCGCCGCGCCCGCTGGATCCGCGAATCGATGGCGCGCGACAACCGCATCGTCGATACGCAGATCATGAACGGCCTGCAGAACGGCACGGCCTTCTTCGCCTCGACCTCGCTGATCGCCATCGGCGGCACGCTGACCCTGCTGCAATCGACCGACCGCGTCGTGGCGTTGTTTTCGGATTTTCCCTTCGGCACGGCGCCGACCCGCGCCGCCTGGGAGATGAAGGTCATCGGCCTGGCGCTGATCTTCGGCTATGCCTTCTTCAAATTCGCCTGGAGCTACCGGCTGTTCAACTACTGCGTCATCCTGCTCGGCTCGCTCCCCCCGGCCAAGAACCACGAGCCGGCCGACGCCGAGCGCGCCGTTCATGAGGCGACCGAGATGAACGTCGCCGGAGGCCGGCATTTCAACCGCGGCCAGCGCGCCTTCTTCTTCGCGCTCGCCTATATGGGCTGGTTCCTGGGGCCGACGACCTTCATCCTCTTTACAGGTGCCGTGCTGGTGGCGATGTACCGGAGGCAGTTCGCCTCCGACGCCGCCCGCGTCTTCCGCTATCCCGACCCCACAAGGCGACCGCCAGAGTCATGACCCAGCCTGACGAAACCGAGCTTGAGGCGACGATTTTGAAACTGGCCGGCCAACGCGGGCAAGGCCGCACGATTTGTCCGTCCGAAGCCGCGCGCGCCATCGGCGGCGATCATCCCGAGGGCTGGGGGCCGCTGATGCAGCCGATCCGCCGCGTCGCCGTCAGATTGATGAAGCAGGGCCGGATCGTCATCACCCGTAAGGGCCGCCCCGTCGATCCGGATGATTTTCGCGGCGTCTACAGGCTGCGGCTGCCGGAGGACGAATAGCGCGCCCTCGCCGCCTCAGGGTCCCGGAAACAGCGCGTCGGTATAGCCTGCCAGCCAGTAGGCCAGCAGCCCGATCCATTCCTTGATGCCGTCTTCGGAAATGACGAGGCCACGTGCGCCCCTGCCATAGGGCCGGACGAAATCTGCCGGCTCGCCTTCCGAGAGATAGTCGACCGGGAAGGCCTCGACCGGAAAGCCCGCCTTGCGGAACACGCCCATCGAGCGCGGCATGTGCCAGGCCGAGGTCACCAAAAGCCAGCGCTCGCCGGGCTTGGGATCGACCAGCCTGCGGGCAAAGACAGCATTCTCCAGCGTATTGCGCGATTTGTCCTCGAGGACGAGGCGGTCGGGCGCCAGCCCCAGCCCGGTGAACATCAGCCGCGCCCCCTCGGCCTCGGTATGGGTCACCGGCGAGATCAGATTGGCGGCGCCACCGGCGAAGACGACCTTTGCCTCCGGGTGCAGCCTGGCGAGCTCGACAGCCTTGGTGATGCGTGCCCCGGCCGAGAGCAGCACGACATCGTCCCGCGCGATCCCGATCGGCCCGCCCAGCACCACGATGCCGGCGACCGGCCCCCTGGCCGCATCCTGCTGCGGAAACCGGTCTTCCAGCGGCCGCACGACGATACGCCCCACCGGGCTGAAGGCCATCAGCACGAGGCCGAGCGCCGCCGCCGCACCGAGCCAGTGCGCGGCTCGCGCGAAGCGCGTGAACGACAACATCGCGCAGAACCCGACGAGCAGGATCACGAAATTCACCGGCGAGAAGACGAACCAGACCAGCTTGGACAGGGTGAAGAACATGCTCTGCCTCCGGGCTGGCGGATAATCCGAGCCCTTCCTAGCCTGCGAAAGCTGACAGGGCGATGATGCCTGAGCTCAGCGGAAGATTTGCGGCGGCGATTGCGGACGGCGCGTCTGCGACGGCGCGGCGCGTTCGAGCTCCAGCGCGCGCAGGGCGACTTCGCGCAGTTCGCAGCCCGCCTGTCGGCCGAGCTGCCAGCCCTCGCGCTGGATCGAGCCGTAAAAGGCGCATTTCTGGGCGATGAAGCCCTCCCAGCTCAGATGCAACGCCGCAAGGCGGCTGCGCTGCCCGGCATCGAGCGTGCGGCCGCTCACCTGCAGCGCCTGCGTCAGGCGCTCGCGCCAAACCGTCTCCTCGCGCCGCGCGCAACTGACCTCGGCCGCGCGCCGGTCGGTACCGGCGGAGCCCAGACAGCCGACGGCAATGGCGCCGATGCAGGACGGCGCGGCTGACCGGTTCTCGCGCAGGCAGGCCGCGAGTTGTGCCCGGTCCGTGCCGAGCGTCGCGCTCGCCTGGGCCAGAGCGGGCGACGTGCCCAATGCCAGCGACGACAGGGCGAGCCCGCCCAAGATTGCGACGAAGAGTGCGGCGGCCATCCCCACGCCCATCGCGGTTGGATCGGGGCGCGAGGGCGTCACCTCAGGCAACAGGCAAGAGCAGCGCCGGCTTGGCGGCCGGGCGGGTGGAGATCGTATCGTACCAGCGCCGGACATGCGGGTGGTCGGCCTGCTCGACGGGCATGTTCAGCCAGCGATGGGCGCCACACCCCACTGTGATATCGGCCATGCCGAAGCGCTCGCCGGCGAGGAAGCTGCGCGTCGCCAGATGCGCGTCCAGGATCCCCATCAGCTTCTCGGCCTTGGCTGCGCTGGCCGCGATCCTCTCCGGATCGACATATCCGGGCACCTTGCGCACCACGCCCCAGAGCACCGGTGTCAGCGCCGGCTGCAGCTCCGACTGTATCCAGTCCATCCACCGATCGGCATCGGCACGCAGCGCCGGGTCCTCCTCCCAGATCCAGCCCGAACCGTAGCGCGCCGCGAGATAGCGCACGATGCTGTTCGACTCCCAGATACAGACCTCGCCATCCTCGAGCACCGGAATCTGGGCGTTGGGATTCTTGGCCAGGAACACGGGCTCCCGCAGGCCGCCGAAAGCGCCGCCGCAATCGATGCGCTCGAAACTCTGCCCGACCTCACCGGCCGCCCAGACGGCCTTCTGGACATTGATGGAGCTGATCCGCCCCCAGATCGTCAACATGCGCGGCGTGACCCTCGTGATCGTCGTCTGACTTGTCCCCGCGCCCCGCTCATTTGGCAAGGCGGCATCGATGTTCTCGCGCTTACTTGAACTCGATGATAACGGCATCCACGGCAAGCGAATCGCCCTGCTTCGCCAGGATTTTGGCGATGGTGGCATCTTTCTCGGCCAGCAGCACGTTTTCCATCTTCATCGCCTCGACCATGCACAGGGCCTCGCCGGCCTTGACCTCCTGGCCGACTGTCACCGAGATCGCCTTGACCACACCGGGCATCGGACAGAGCAGGAATTTGCCGGTATCGGCCGCCACCTTCGTCGGCATCAGCGCCGCGAGCTGCGCCTCCCGCGGGGTGTGGACATGGGCATTGGCGTAAGCGCCGGCATGGCCGAGCGAAAAACCGTTCAGGATCGAGCGCACCTGCGCCGCCACCGCGACGCCGTCGAGCGTGCCGCGCCAGACAGGCTCGCCCGGACGCCAGTCGCTGACAACAGCGAGGCTGCGGGAACCGAAGCCGATCACCACCGCCTCGCCCTGCTCGCTCACCTGCCCCTCGAACCGCTCCCCACCCAGCACGACGACGCGCGTGCGTTCGAAGGCGACTTTGCGCCAGCCCTCCATCTGCGCGCTGACATGGCGCTTGCGCTGGTTGAGCTTGTGGTCGCAGGCAATGGCGATCGCAGCCATCCGCAACGCGATCTCGCCAGCCGGCGCCGGCAAAGAGAAGCCCTCGGGGAATTCCTCGGCGATGAAGCCGGTCGAGAGTTCGCCCGCGATCCAGCGCGGATGATGCATCAGCGCCGAGACGAAGGGAATGTTGTGGCGGATGCCCTCGATCGCGAAGGCGTCGAGCGCGCGAGCCTGCGCCTCGATCGCGGCTTCGCGCGTCGGCGCATGCGTCACCAGCTTGGCGATCATCGGGTCGTAATAGATCGAGATCTCGCCGCCCTCGAACACGCCTGTATCGTTGCGCACCATCGCGTCGCCATCGGGCCCCTCCACGGGAGGCCGATAAGTCACCAGCCGCCCCGTCGAGGGCAGGAAGCCGCGCGTCGGGTCCTCGGCATAGACGCGGGATTCGACCGCCCAGCCGTTCAGCTTCACCTCATCCTGGGTCAGGGCGAGCTTCTCGCCATAAGCGACGCGGATCATCTGCTCGACCAGATCGATCCCGGTGATCATCTCGGTGACCGGATGCTCGACCTGGAGCCGCGTGTTCATCTCGAGAAAATAGAACGACTTGTCCTGGCCCGCGACGAATTCGACCGTGCCGGCCGAGTCGTAGTTCACCGCCTTGGCCAGCGCGACGGCCTGCTCGCCCATCTTGCGGCGCGTCGCCTCGTCGAGCAGCGGCGACGGCGCCTCCTCGACGACCTTCTGGTTGCGGCGCTGGATCGAGCATTCGCGCTCGCCGAGATAGATGACGTTGCCGTGCTTGTCGCCCAGCACCTGGATCTCGATATGGCGGGGATCGACGATGAACTTCTCGACGAAGACGCGGTCGTCGCCGAAGGACGAGGCGGCTTCCGACTTCGCCCGCGCGAAGCCCTCGGCGACCTCCCCGGCGGAATGGGCGATGCGCATGCCCTTGCCGCCGCCGCCGGCCGAGGCCTTGATCATCACCGGATAGCCGATCGCATCGGCGATGGTGACCGCGTGCTCGGGGCTCTCGATGATGCCGAGATGGCCGGGAACGGTCGAGACATTGGCCGCGGCTGCGGCCTTCTTCGATTCGATCTTGTCGCCCATCGCCGCGATGGCGCCGGGATTGGGGCCGATGAAAACGATGCCGTTGTCCTTCAACGCCTGGGCGAAGGCCTCGCGCTCGGACAGGAAACCGTAGCCTGGATGAACGGCCTGCGCGCCCGTCGCCTTGCAGGCGTCGATGATCTTCTCGATCACGAGATATGACTTCGACGCCTCGGGCGGCCCGATATGCACCGCCTCGTCCGCCATCTCGACATGCAGCGCGTCGCGGTCCGCATCCGAATAGACCGCGACGGTCTTGATGCCCATGCGCCGCGCCGTCTTGATGACCCGGCAGGCGATCTCGCCACGGTTCGCGATCAGGATCTTCGTGAACATGCGTGGCGTCTCCCCCGGCCGTTGATCAGCCCGGAGCATGTCGTCGTCCGAAAACCGGTACCCACTTTCCGGCGACATGCTCTGGATGCTCAGTTAGAGCATGTCGGACAAAACCGGCTACCGGTTTTTCGCACAGCCCCAACAGCAAAATCCGGACCGCCGCGCCCGGCTGGCACGTCGGTCCGGGACTGGGTTTATGGGACGCCGCGCGCGGCGTCCACTGATGCGAAAGTCGGCTATCGGCCGAGCGCTCGTACGGATACGGCGCGGGCGATCAGCTCGCCAGCAACACGCGCTCGGGGCAGAAGCGGGCCGGCGTGGCCAGCCCCTTGCTGAGCGCGAAGCCGATCAGGGCCTCGTCGCAGCGCTCGGCCTCGCGGACGATCTCGAAGGCGATGCGCCGCGCCGTTTCCGTCGGCCCCTCGCCGGCCGAGAGCGTCGTCACGAGCCAGTGCGCCTTGTCGCGCTCAATGACGCCAGTCGGACGGTTCTGCCAGACCGCGAAATCGACGACCAGCGCCACCAGATAGTCACCGAACGCTGCGCAGCGCTCCGGCACCGCCCGGTCGAGCGCGACCAGCACATCGACCTCATCGCGCGTCAACGCGCCGTCGACCAGAATATCGCGCTGAAGAAACTTGACGTCTTCATCGTCGATCGCGCGACAATCCATCACGCGATCGACGAATTCACGAAGCTCATGACCAATCATTGTTCGACCCCTGTCCGGCGTTGTTTTGTGCCGGTACGTTCCTGCTGTAGGAACACCATGGATCGACGCTCGCCATCAGGTGGTTAACGGCCAAATCTGAACGCGTGTTCAGGTTAAACGGGCCTGAGCGGACGTGGTTGCGAGGACGTTACTATTCGGGCAGCCCAAGCCGGTACCGGCCCGCGACGTGGAGCCGTCATTCTCGGGCGCAGAGAAGCGCAGACCCGAGAATCTCATGACAGAAGAACACTGGTTTCCGAGATGCTCGGGTCAAGCCCGAGCATGACGTCGCACGTCAGACCGGCTCACCAACAGCGACGGAATTCTGCAGACCCAGCACGCCCGGCAGCGCTGCGAAGTCGTCGAGCACATGCCGCGCGCCCAGCGCGACCAGGCTCCCGACCGGCTGGAACCCCCAGGAGACCGCGACCGGCGCGACGCCGGCAGCGACCGCCATCTCGATGTCGAAGGAACTGTCGCCGACCATCGCGGTGCGCTCCGGTGCGGCACCCGTCTCCGCCATCGCCCGCAGGATCATGCCGGGATGCGGCTTCGAGGGCGCGTCATCGGCCGTCTGGATCGTGGCGAACAGGCCCTGCCAGCCATGACGCTCGATGATGTAGTCGGCGCCACGGCGGGATTTCCCCGTCGCGATGCCGAGCGAGAGCCCCTGCCTCCGCGCCAGCAGCGCCAGCGTCTCCGCGACGCCGGCAAACAGCGGCTCGTCCAGCGCGGCATCCGTCTCGGCCTGCCGCCGCATCGCGCCGAAGACCTCGCGATAAGTCTCGGTCAGAATTTCGTCAGGCTGGTCGAGACCGGCAAGCCGCATCAGCGCGACGTTCAGCGTCAATCCGACGACGCCCAGCCCGGCCTCGCGACCGGGATGGACGAGTCCATGCCGTCCGAAGGTCTCAACCTGCGCTGCAAGGAGGATCGCCTCCGAGTTGATCAGCGTGCCGTCGAGATCGAAGATGATGAGGTCCATGGCGGCGCTGTAGCCCGGATCGCCGGTGCGATCCACTGCGCAGCGGTCATGGCACACCCTCCTCAGGCCCGGCGGCAACGCTCACTCACGAGCGCGCTTCGCGGGCGCAGGCATCGATCGCCTTGCGCAGATCGTCGCCATCGAGGCCCTTGCCGCGCGCCTCTTTGCGGCATTCGGCCCGCTGGGCGAGGTCGGGACGCTTCGCATTGAAACAGGCCACGAGCGCGGCTGTGCGGGTCGAGCCCGTAAGATTGCGGCCGTCGACCTCCTCCTTGCAGGCGGCGCGCGTCGCCACCGCAGTCGGCTTGCCGTCGCGGGTCACGCCGTCGCGGGCATAGAGCTGCACGCCGGGGAACTTCGCCTGGATACAGTCGCGCATGGCCGCGCGCAGATCTTCACCGGACAGCGCGACATGCTCGGCCAGACAATCCTGCCGGGCCTTGGCTCGCTCGGCACGCGGCACGGGCTCGTCAGCGGAGGCAGCAGCAGGCGCGGCGGGGCTTTGCGCGACGGCGGGAAAGGAGGCGGTGAGAACGAGGCCGGCAAGCAGGAAGGCGAAACGGATCATCGGAACACCTGCGTCAGATTGATGGGAACACAATGAGAACATAATCTCGTTTGTTCCGCAATCGTTCTCTTCGCGATTCTCGGACGACGCGAAGCGCAGATCCGAGAATCGCGATCAGGAGAGGCCCGGGCAAGCCCGAGCATGACGCGACATCACTCGTCCGGCGCGTCCACGATCGGATCGTAAGGCGCGTCCTCGAAGCCGAGCAGGTTCCAGGACTGGCGCATATGCGGCGGCAGCGGCGCGCTGACGTCGATCGTGCCCTTGCCGCGCGGATGCGGCAGCACGATGCGACGTGCCAGCAGGTGCAGCTTGTTCTGGATGCCGCCAGGCAATTCCCAGTTCTTGATGTTGAAATACTTGGGATCGCCGACGATCGGATGGCCGATATGGGCGGCATGGGCGCGCAGCTGATGCGTGCGCCCAGTGACCGGCTTCAGCGACAGCCAGGCGAGCTTCTGCGCCGCGGTCTCGACCACGGCGTAATAGGTCACGGCATGCATCGCTCCGTCGTCGCCATGCTGGGCGACCGCCATGCGCTGGTCGCCGTCATAGGCCTCCTCGCGGGCGAGATAGGTCGAGACCCGCCCCTGGCGCACGCGGGGCACGCCCGCCACCAGCGCCCAATAGACCTTGCGGGCGGAGCGCGAGCGGAAGGTCTTGGCGAGCGTCGCAGCCGCAAAGCGCGATTTGGCGATGACGAGGCAGCCTGCCGTATCCTTGTCGAGCCGGTGGACGAGGCGCGGCTTCTGCCCGCTCTTGTCGGTCAGCACGTCGAGCATCTGGTCGACATGGCGCGTCGTGCCCGAGCCGCCCTGCACCGCCAACCCCGCCGGCTTGTTGAGGACGATGACGTCGTCGTCCTCGTAGAGGGTGATCGAGCGCAGGAAGCCGAGCGTGTCGTCATCGGCCTTGAGCGAGCGCGGCCGGCTCTCCTGCGGCTCGAGCTTGAGCGGCGGGATGCGCACCGTCTGGCCCTCTTCGAGCCGGTCCTTGCTGTCGGCGCGCTTGCCGTTGACGCGCAGTTCGCCCTTGCGGACGATGCGCTGGATATGGCTGAAGGAGAGCTGCGGGAAGCGGCTTTCGAGGAAGCGGTCGATCCGCATCTCGTTCTCGTCGGCGGTGACGACGAGCTGCTGCACACCGGTGGCGAGCACCTGCGCGGTTTCGGCCTTGACCTCGGCACGCGTCGGCGCGTCGCTCACCGGCGCCTTGCGCGTGGGCGCGGACCTGGCTGAAGGTTTCGATGCGGACGGCGTTGCCGGCTGGGCTGCAGGCTTTCTCGGCCCGGCAGCGCGCGGGACGGGATGGTGCGGCGCCGGATTGCGCGTCGGCTCGGTGCGGATCTCGGCCTCCTCGCGCTCCGGACGCGGCCGCGCAACAGCTCGCGCCGAGCGGCGCGCATCGTGGCTCGGCCGCTTGGCCTTGCCACCAGGGCCGCGGGGCGCGCCTGCTGCCGCTGGCCTGCCGCCACGCTTCGGGCCAGCGCTCCTGCCGCCTGGCCCCTTCCCGCCAGCCCCGTTGCCGCCCACGCCCTTGCCACCAGTTCTCATGACAGGCTCCGGACGAGTGCGAGGCCGGCACACAGCGCCACCAGCGAGAGGACGACGGAACCGATGACGTAGAGCGAGGCCAGCCCGGCCTCGCCGCGCTCCCACAGGAGCACTGCATCGAGCGAGAAGGCCGAGAAGGTGGTGAAGCCACCGAGGATGCCCGTGGTCAGGAACAGCCGGACATGCTGCGACCAGCCGGCTTGCGTCTTGAAGGCGAGCCAACCGGCGATCAGCCCCATCAGGGCGGACCCCAGCACGTTGATCAGCAGCGTCCCGGCAGGAAAGCCGATGCCGAACCAGCGCGGCGCCAGGAGATTGACGCCATGCCGCAGCGTGCCGCCGATACCGGCGCCCAGAAAAACGAGACAAGTGGAGATCATGGCTCTGCAATAGCCAGCGCGCTTGTTCCGCACAAACGAATTCGGCCTGTTGCCGGGCCGCGATTGACTCGCGCCGCTCGAAACCCGCTTCATGACATCCGGGCCGGGGGGCGAAGATGACGATGCGGGAGGGGGTAAGCGACGCGGCCGATCAACGGCCCCTCTTGTCTCGCCTTGCCCTGATTCTGGCCCTGGCGGGAGCCCCGCTGGCGCTGGAGGACGCACAGGCCGCCTCGCCGAGGCCGCAGCCCGCAAGGGCTCCCGCGCTGGCCCGCAGCTGCGTCATCAAGCCTCCCGACGTCAGCCCGCTCTTCCCATCCGCCGAAGCCCCCGAGACCGCCGGCACGGACGACAGCAAGGACGCGGGGGATGACGACGACGATGAGGATGACGGCGACGAGGCCGTGCCGGGCCTCGTGCTGCCGGGCTCGGCGACCTGCCTGGCGATCTCCGGCACGGTCAATGCCGGATTGCAGTATGACAGCTACCGCATTCCCAAGGCTGGCGATGCGGCGCCGAGGCCGGCCTATTCATGGCCGACCAGCGCCTCCTTTCGGATCGCGACCTCGCAGGACCTGGCCTCGGGCCTGCGCGTCGGCACCGCGTTCGAGATGATGCTGGCTCCGAGCAAGGATGCACCCGATACGGTGACGATCTCGGAGGCGACGGTCACGGTCGGGACGATGACCTTCGGACTGGCGGATTCCCGCTTCAGTTTCTGGACCGGCGACGAATTCGCCTTCAGCGCCCGCCTCCCCGGCCGCAATGTCGGCCTGATCGCCTGGGAGCGCGACCTCACCGAGCGCTGGAACCTGGCGCTCTCCCTCGAGGACCCGACGCTGGCGACGACGGCGACGATCCCGACCGTGAACGGCCGCGTCCCCGATGGCATCGCCCGCCTCACCTATGTGAACGGGCCTCTGACGCTGCATCTCGCTGGCGCGCTGCGCGACGTGCCCGCCTCGGCCTCCGGCTTCGGCCGCGCCGGGATCGTCGGCGTCACCTACGAGGTCGAGGTCGGCGGCAGTCCGGGCAGCCTCACCGCGCAGATCGCGGGCGCCATCGAGGGCGCGGCCTATATCGGCTCGTCCCTCGATGCCGCGATCGCGCGGCAAATCCTCGTGCCCGCCGATTCGACCCGCGGATTTTCGGCCGTCATTGCCGCGCGCCGCGAATGGACCGACGAATGGGCCAGCAACATCTATCTCAGCCGCTATCAGATCTCTGTGCCCTTCGTCGATCAGAGCAAGGGCAAGCTCAGGATCGATCGCATCGCCGCCAACCTCGTCTGGACGCCGGTGGACGGCTTCAAGGCCGGGCTCGAGGGGTCGATCGCCCAGACCAACGTCGCGCTCGCCAGCCGCGTCGTGCCGGCGTCGCTGGGCGGGCGCCTGCTCTCGGCCCAGCTCTTCATCGAGCGGGCGTTCTGAGGGGCGGCGCCCGCGTCAGCAGGCTACGGCTTCGGCCCGCGCCTCAACAGCGCAGCCACATAGAGCTCGAAGACGATGGTCAGCACGATGAAGACGAGCGCGATCACAAAGGCGACGACCCAATAGGCGGGATCGTCTTTGGCCACGAACCAGCCCGCGATCAGCGAGGGAACGATCAGGAGAAGGCGCGCAATGAGGGAGATCATGGTCGCTCCGGTCGAGGCGCCCGTAGCTGACGCTGCTGCATAAGCTAGGCTGCGGCCATCACGCCGCTTTGCGATCGATCAAGCCTCGCGGGAGAGCGCTCAGCCCTCCCCCCGCTCCAGCCTCAGCTTCTCCCAGTACTCCAGCCGCTTGCGGATCTCGCGTTCGAAGCCGCGCTCGGGCGGGTCGTAGAAGTGCTGGCGGCCGAGCGCGTCGGGCCAGTAGTCCTGGCCGGAGAAGGCGTCGGGCGCGTCGTGGTCGTAGGAGTAGTCCGCGCCGTAGCCTTCCTGCTTCATCAGCTTGGTCGGCGCGTTCAGGATGGTTTTTGGCGGCATCAGCGAGCCGCGCTCGGCCGCGACCTTGCGCGCCGCCTTGTAGGCCTTGTAGGCCGCGTTCGATTTCGGCGCGGTCGCCAGATAGATCACGGTGTTGGCGAGAGCGAGTTCGCCTTCCGGCGAGCCGAGCTGCTCATAGGTCTCGGTGGCGGCGCGCGCATGCACCAGCGCCTGCGGATCGGCCAGCCCGATATCCTCGACCGCCATCCGCACCAGACGCCGTGCCAGGAAACGCGGATCCTCGCCAGCATCGAGCATGCGGGCGAAGTAGTAGAGCGCGGCATCGGGATCGGAGCCGCGGATCGTCTTGTGCAGGGCCGAGATCAGGTTGTAGTGGCCGTCCTGCGCCTTGTCGTAGATCGGTGCGCGACGCTGGATCACCTCGGCCAGCCCCGCCTCGTCGAAGATTTCGTCGGGCTTGGCGGCGCGCCAAAGCTCCTCGGCCAGCGTCAGCACGGCGCGTCCGTCACCATCGGCGAATCGCGCGAGCGCCAGCCTCGCCTCCGGCGTCAGCGGCAGCTCGCGCTTCTCCAGCAATTCGGCACGGCCGAGCAGGAACAAAAGCGAGCCCTCGTCGAGCGACTTGAAGGTCAGCACGCGGGCGCGCGACAGGAGCGCGGCATTCAGCGCGAAGGACGGATTCTCGGTGGTGGCGCCCACCAGTGTGATCGTGCCGTCCTCCATCACGGGGAGGAAAGCGTCGAGCTGGGCGCGGTTGAAGCGGTGGATCTCGTCGACGAAGAGCAGCGTGCCCTTGCCGCCGAGCCTGCGCCCGCGCGCCGATTCGAAGACCTTCTTGAGATCGGCGATGCCGGAGAAGATCGCGCTGATCTGTTCGAAACCGAGATCGACCTGCCCCGCCAACAGCCGCGCCACCGTCGTCTTGCCGGTGCCGGGCGGCCCCCAGAAGATCAGGCTGCCGAGCGAGCCGGAATGCACCAGCCGCGTCAGCGCGCCGTCCAGCCCGGTCAGATGGTCCTGGCCTGCGACCTCGGCCAGCGTCGTCGGGCGCAGGCGGTCGGCGAGCGGGCGCGGGCCGGACTTGTCCAGCCCCGAGGCGGCGAAGAGATCGCTCATGGCAACTCGCCTGTCATTCCGGGGCGGGCCGAAGGTCCGAACCCGGAACCCACGACCGGGCGACACCGTGGCAACGCCCGCCGACACCTCTCACCCGGTCGTGGGTTCCGGGTTCTTCGCCGCGCGAAGCCCCGGAATGACAGAGCATCATTGCTCATCCCGGGAAGACCGAGGTCACGCTCTGGCCGCCGCGCGAGATCGTCACCTCCCAGGAGCGCTTGCGCTCCTTCATTGCCGCCTCGACATCGCGCGACCGGACCATGCGCTCGCCGTTCAGGGCCTGGATGATGTCGCCCTTCTGGAAGCCGACGCGGGCGGCCGTGCTGCCCTCCTCGATCTCGGCGACCACGACGCCATCCGTGCCGGCATCGATCGACAGCTCCTCGGCCAGCGCCGGCGACAGGTTCATCACGGTGAGACCCGCCAGAGGCGAGCGGCCCGACAGCGTCACCGGCTCGCGCGGCCGCAATTCGGGAGCCGGGATCAGCCTCACGGGGATGACAATCCGCTTGCCTCCACGCAGGACGCCGAGCGTGGTCACGCCGCCCAGAGGCCGGGTCGCGAAGCGATAGCCGAAGGATTCTGGATCATCGACGCCGATACCGTCGACAGCCAGGATTACGTCGGAGCGCTGCAGGCCACCTTCGGCCGCAGGTCCCTTCTCGACGACGCTGGCCACGACCGAGCCGGCCGGGCGGTCGAGCCCGAGCCCGTCGGCGACGTCGGCCGTCAGGGCCTGGAGACGCGCCCCGAACCAGGGCCTGCGCACCGTCTTGGCGCCGGCCTTGGCGCTTTCCAGCACGACGCGCACCATTGATGATGGAATCGCGAAGCCGATGCCGACGCTGCCGCCCGAGCGCGAGAAGATCGCGGTGTTGATGCCGACGACACGGCCCTGCATGTCGACGAGCGCGCCGCCGGAATTGCCGGGATTGATCGCGGCATCAGTCTG
Source organism: Allobosea vaviloviae (assembly GCF_001298265.1). Lineage (GTDB taxonomy): Bacteria > Pseudomonadota > Alphaproteobacteria > Rhizobiales > Beijerinckiaceae > Allobosea > Allobosea vaviloviae_B. Next base: position 211,596 of record NZ_LGSZ01000031.1, read on the forward strand.
GATGAAGGACTGTGCGTCGCCGACCCCGATCTGCGTGCGGGCGAGCGCCGAGACGATGCCCTGCGTCACCGTCTGGCCGACGCCGAAGGGGTTGCCGATCGCCAGCACGATGTCGCCGATCTCGACCTTGTCGGAATCGGCAAGCTCGATCGCGGTCAGATCATTGACAGGCTTGATCTTGAGCACCGCGAGATCGGTGCGCGGGTCGCGCAGCAGGATTGTCGCCTCGACCTCGCGCTTGTCGGCGAAGGCGACCTTGACCTCGCTCATGCCCTCGATGACGTGGTTGTTGGTGACGACGAGCCCGCTCGCATCGACAACCACGCCCGAACCGAGCGAGCGCTGCACCCGCTCCTGCGGCACGCCGAAGCCGCCATCACCGAAGAAGCGGCGGAAGAACGGGTCGTCCATGAAGGGATTGCGCGGCTGCTTCTCGACCCGCGCGCCATAGACGTTCACCACGGCGCCCGCGCTCTTCTTCACGACGCGGGAGAAGGACAGCGAGATCTCCTGGCGCGACTCGGGCACCTGCTTGAGCTGCGCACCCGCAGGGCCTGCAGCAAGCCCGAGCACAAACGCCAGCGCGAGGGCGCAGGCGGCCGAGGGGGGCCGGAATCGCATGAAACGTTTGATCATTCCTGTCCTCGCGATGAAACAAAGGCGTGGGGGCAACGTTTCAACTCCACGATCGATCCATGGACGCCACCCGTCGCCGTTCCCTGCCGAGGGTCTGGTTCAGCCCAAGATCACCGGTCACTGGCGTCGAAAGGACGGCCCATGAGCTTGATCCGACTTGTCTATGCCAGCCAAAGCCGGCTCGTCGAGGCCAATCGTCAAGCCGAGTTGGACAGGATCATCGAAAGCGCCCGCCGCCTCAACGGCCGCGACGGCATCACCGGCTTCCTTCTCGCCACCACCAGCGCCTTCGCACAGGTGCTGGAAGGTGATCGCGCGACCGTCGCGGAGACCTATGGCCGGATCGTGACCGATCCCCGCCATGAGCAGGTCCGGCTGCTGGCGGAAAACCCGATCGACCGGCGCGGATTTCCGCAGTGGTCGATGGGCCTCGCCGAGCGCGACGAGACCACGATGTTCATCTTCGGACTCTATGGCGTGACGCCCGAGGACGACCTGCCCCGGCACGCGGCCGAGGATCTCGTCGATCTGGCCGGCGAGCTCTCGCGCCAGCGCGCCTGACGGCTTTCGCCGTCGATCACTTGTCGCTGAGCAGGACGCGATACTTCTCGATCTCTTTGGGAACCATCGCCGCGACGAAGGCCGGTGTCATCTCTTCGGGCGTCGGCACCACCGATGACAGGTCCTTGAACCGGCCCTGCAGATTCTGGCTCGCCAGCGCTGTCTTCAGCGCCGCGTTCAGCTTGGCGACGATCGGCTCGGGCGTGTTCTTCGGCACGAAGATCGCGTTCCAACCCTGTGCCTGGAAGCCCGGCAACCCGGCCTCCGTCGAGGTCGGGATTTCCGGCAGGCTCGCCAGCCGCGACGGCGTGGCGACGGCGAGCGGTTTGACCTTCTCGCCCATCACCGCGCCCGATAACGAGGTCGCCGCGTCACAAACGCCGTCGATCTGCCCCCCCATCAGGTCGTTCAGCGCCGGTCCCGCGCCGCGATAGCTCACCAGCGCGACATCCACGCCAGCCGCCTTGATGAAAGTCCGGCAGATCAGATAGTTCGACGAGCCGACACCGGCATGGCCGAGGCTGACCTTGCCCGGATTGGCCTTGGCATAGGCGACGAACTCCATCAGCGTCTTGGCCGGGAAATCGAGCTTCAGCGCGATCATCGGCGAGGTCTTGGCGACAAGCCCGACCGGCGCGAAATCGGCGTTGGTGTATTTCAGGTCGGGATAGATCGAGTAGGAGGCGGCATTCGTGCCGCTGTTGCCGATCACGATGGTGTAGCCGTCGGGCTCCGCCTTGGCGGCCCGCGACAGCGCGGTGGCCCCGCCCGCCCCGCCCCCGGTCGCCCCCCCGGCGCGCCGCCCGTGCCCCCCCCCCCC
>NZ_LGSZ01000016.1 GCF_001298265.1 Allobosea vaviloviae
TCGAATTCGAGCTCTTTCCAGCAATATGTCACCGACCTCTTCTTCACCTCGCTTCCAAAGGAGATCGGGAATGCCTTGGGCGGCTCAACATTGGATGTCACGTCCGGTCAGCCCTTCGACAAACTGCTGAGCAAGGGCATCGAAGTCGCCTATAAAATCTACGATCAGGCAGGGCTCACCAACATTGCGCCGGCTCTGATCGCGGCCATCCTACTCGTCTTCGTGGCGTTCGGATCGTTCCTCCAGTTCGCCGTCCTGCTCTACGCCAAAATTGGCCTCGCAATCGTCATCGCGCTGGGCCCGATCTTCATCGCGCTCGCCCTCTTCGAAGCGACCCGCCCCTTCGCGGAGGCATGGACCCGCCAGGTCGCGAACTTCCTCATTCTCCACATCCTTGTCGTCGCATTGGTCGGGCTGATGCTGACTTCCGTGCAGGGCTTCGTTGAGAAGTATGGGGCGAATACATCGACTGCTGGCGCGCTGATTGTGGGCGCCGTCGCCATCAGCGCCGTGTTGGGGCTGGCCGCCTACATCGCGATCCAGTTGCCCGCCATCGCCGGCGGGCTTGCAGGCGGCGGTGCGTCGCTCGCCGCCCGCGTCGTGACCAGCGCCATCACCGCGAACGCTGCATCGGCGGCCGTTGGTGCTTACGCCGGCGCCCACGCTGCCGCGAATCGAACAGCCGCTCGTATCCGAGCCCGTCGTCAGGGCGGCGAGATCAGGCGCGTCTGAATCCACCCTCCACGCCGGGAACAACAGTGTCCGCGCAAGGATGCCGAGAAGGATTTGCTTTAATGAATTGTCGCGTGATTACCAGCATCGTGTTGGCCATGGCGGTGACGGGCTGTGCCGGCTGGAACAAGGGCGCACCGTCCTGTGACGGTTCGGCCAAGCGCCCTCTCAACCGGTCGCTTTGGGACTGGGAGGCCACGCCCCCGGTTTCGCCGCAGCCTGACGCGCCTGCGGTCAAGCGGCTCGGCCAAGCTCATCGCGATCCTTCCGCCCATAATGTGGCACAAGCTGCCTCTACCTGGTCCTCCTTCGACATCGCGCGATCGTTCCTGCCTTGCGGGGAGGCGACCCGCCATGGTTAGGCCCGACGATCTCAAGGACTATTTCGACAATGCGCGCCGCTGGGAGCAGGATTTGCTGCTGACGGCGCAGCGCTCGAAGCGGCTGGCCTGGTTCGTCGCGACCGCAGCCTGCGTTCTCGCGACGGCCGCCGTCGGCGCGGTCGCGGCGCTCGCTCCCCTCAAGACTGTCGAGCCCTTCGTCATCCGCGTCGACAACGCGACAGGCATCGTCGAGACGGTCTCGGCGCTCGGGACATCGCCGCGCAGCTACGACGAGGCGGTGACCAAGTATTTCCTCGGTCGCTACGTCCGCTCGCGCGAAGGCTACAGCCAGGCCGAGGCCGCCAGCAATTTCCAGACGGTGGCGCT
>NZ_LGSZ01000033.1 GCF_001298265.1 Allobosea vaviloviae
GGTCTATGTCCGCGACGAGCGCCCCCATGCCGGTGATGCAGCGCCCGCCGTCCTCTATCGCTACACCCCGGATCGCAAGGGCATCCGCCCGCAAGGCCATCTCCAGGGCTTTGCGGGATATCTCCACGCCGACGGATATGCGGGCTTCGACAAGCTTTATGCCGACAGCCCCGGTCAGCGCACCGCGATCAGCGAGGTCGCCTGCTGGGCCCATGTCCGGCGCAAGTTTTTCGATATCCACAAGGCCAACGCCTCGCCGGTCGCTGCCGAGGCCTTGCGCCGGATCGGCGAGCTCTACCAGGTCGAGGACACCGTTCGCGGTCGCCCGCCCGACGAACGACGACGATCGCGTCAGGAGTACGCCCTTCCACGGCTCGCCGATCTGCGAAGCTGGCTCGACGCGACGCTGTCCAAGCTGTCGGGCAAGAGCGAACTCGCCAAGGCGATCCGCTACGGCCTGTCGCGCTGGCCGGCTCTGACCCTCTATGCCGATCATGGCAATCTGGAGATCGACAACAACGCCGCCGAACGCGCGATCCGGCCGCTCGCCATCGGCCGCAAGAACTGGCTCTTCGCCGGCTCCGACACCGGCGGCGAACGCGCCGCCGTCATCTACACACTGGTCGAGACGGCCAAGCTCAACGGCCTTGATCCGCAGGCCTATCTCCGGGACGTCCTGGCTCGCATCGGCGACCATCCCATCAACCGGATCGGCGATCTCGCGCCTTGGAACTGGCAGACGCCACGAGAGGCCGTTACGCTGGCGGCATGATCTCGGCCGCTTCCCATGTCGATCGCATCGCCTCCATCAAAATCGTGCTCGATCATGTCGAGCCGGCCATCTGGAGGCGCGTCGAGGTTCCCTTGACGACGAGCTTGAGAGGCCACGAGGTCATCCAGGCCGTCATGCTGTTCGAGAACTATCACCTCTTCGACTTCACGATCGAGATCGACGGCCAAAGTAGGCGCTACGGCATCCCCGACCCGGATGGGTGGATCAAGCTCAGCGACGCCAAGAACACCAAGCTCGGGCCGCTGACCGATCGCGGTCTGAAGCGCTTCGCCTACACCTACGACTTCGGCGACAACTGGGAGCACACGCTCACGATCGAGGCCATCGGTGATGCCGATCCCGGCCTCGAATACCCGCGCTTTGTCGACGGCGCCCGCCGCGCTCCGCCGGAAGACGTCGGCGGAATCCCCGGCTTCGAGGAGTTCGTCGAGGCCATGGCAAAGCCCAGACATCCCGAACGCAAGCGGCTGATCGAATGGTACGGACGCGTCTTCGACCCCGAGGACATCGATCTTCCCACCATAAAGACCAACATCGCAAAGCTGGCCCGGCGTCGCGCCATCGGAAAAGCCGCCTTCGCTAAAAGCCGCCCATCAGAACGCTGAAAGGGCCGACACCGGACGA
>NZ_LGSZ01000030.1 GCF_001298265.1 Allobosea vaviloviae
TGCGGATACCGACGAAGCCGGCCATGCATTCCAATCTCAAGCCGGCCGGGTATTCCGATTTGAAGCCGGCCACCCTTGGCGTCATTCGCATGGGTCTACGGGATGATGTTTTGCGGTTTGGCCGAGGTCAAGCTGCCGGCTGAACAATCGAGCTTTGCTTGGTCTTTCGCAGGCTCTCGCCCTTGAGGTCGATGCGGTAGGCGTTGTGAACGAGCCGGTCGAGGATAGCGTCGGCGATGGTGGGATTGCCGATGAGCTCATACCAGCGATCGACGGGCAGTTGGCTGGTCACGATGATCGATCGCGCCTCGTATCGATCCTCGACGATTTCGAGGAGGTCGCGGCGCTGCTCGGCATCGAGCGGCTCGGGTCCCCAGTCGTCGAGGATGAGCAGATCGAGACGCGCGATGGCGCGCAGCATGCGAGCGTAGCGTCCATCGCCACGCGCCAGCGCCAGGGCTGCCAGGAGACGCGGCACGCGGTGATAGGCGACGGAGAAGTCTTCCCGGCAAGCCTTGTGGCCCAGTGCGCAGGAGAGCCAGCTCTTGCCGACGCCGCAGGGGCCGGTGATCAGGAGATTGTGCCGTGAGCGGATCCAGTCGCCGGCGGCGAGCTTGAGGAAGAGCGCGCGGTCGAGCCCGCGGACGGCGCGGTAATCGACGTCCTCGACGCTGGCGGCATGACGTAATCTGGCGGCGCGGGCGCGGCTTTCGAAGCGCTTCTGCTGGCGCTGCGTCTTCTCCTGTTCGAGCAACAGCCCGAGCCATTCGGCATGTTCGAGACGGCTGGCCTCGGGCTGGGCATCGAGATCGCGGAAGCCCTTGGCCATGCCGTGGAGCCCGAGACTGGTGAGCAGATCGAGGGTGGGATGGATCAGCATGATGGTCGTTCCTTCAATGGAAGTAGCCGGGGCCGCGGAGATTGGGGTGGTCGATGACGACGTCATCCGCCGGCGTTTTGCGATCGGTCCTTTTGGCGATGATCGCGCTGATGCTCTTGTAGGTGAGCGCGCCGATGGCGACGGCGCGGGCGGCGACGATCTCGGCGCGTTCGGGCGCGATATCCTTGAACAGGCGCAGGATGCCCAGGCAGGTGCGGAAGCCCTGCTCGGGATGAGGCCGGTTGGCCAGGATGACGATGACAAGCCCCTCGGTGTTGGGGCCGATCGAGGCGCCCCAGCGCCGGAAGCGCTCCGGCGTCCACTCGGCGTAGCGCCGATGCGCGCTGGGCATGTGATCGGGATCTGTGCCATGCCGGCGCCCGCCATGACGACGCTGGTGTGCGGCGATGCGCTGACCCCGGTGGAACAGCTCGATCGTCCGGGTCGT
>NZ_LGSZ01000088.1 GCF_001298265.1 Allobosea vaviloviae
GGCCAGTTCAGCAGGTTCGGGATGACATAGCCGACGCCTTTGCCCGAGCGCGTTGGGGCATAGACCATGACGTGCTCAGGCCCGCCGAAGCAGAGGAATTTTCCGTCCTTCCGGCCGAGCAGCATGCCTTGCTTCGCTCGTAGACCAGCCTTGCGGATATCGCGCTCTGTGGCAAAGCGCGCCTCGCCATGCAGCGGGCGCGGTTTCGTCCGCAGAACGACCCCCATCAGCCCGAAGGCCGCGATCGTGCCGGCTAGCGTGCCAAAGGTGATCCAGCGGTCGAGACGTTGGTTCGTGCCGTAATGTGGCCAGGCGAGCGCAAGCTCGTTCCAGTGGAAGCCGCCATCATGCGTGCGAAGACCCAGCAGCAGGACATTCGAACCGACGAACAGGAAGACGGCGATGCCAAGGATGGTTAGGCCGAGCCGCAGCGCTACCCTACGCGCTGGCGAGGCGCTCCCGAATGGGGTCATAATCGATCTCCGTGATGCGGAAGCGGCCGTGCTCGCGTTTCATCTGGATGACGATGTCGACGGTCTGGCGCAGCAGATTGCGGATGTCGTCGCGCGCGAGGTCCCTACCTTCGGCACTCTCCTTCACCAGCAGGGTCAACTGCTCGAAGGCGAGACGCGCGGAATCGGCATGGACTGTCGTGATCGAGCCCGGATGCCCGGAATTCACATTGCGCAGATAGAAGAAGGCGGCGCCGTCGCGCAGCTCCTGCAGCAGGATGCGGTCCGGCCGCATGCGCAGGCAGGATTCCAGCAACTCGCGCGGTCCGATCTTGGCGAGTCCCTGACCATCCTTGGCATAGAGCAGCCGGACATGGTTGGGCTGCGGCACCACAAGCTCGGCGGTGTCCTCGATGGTGATGAGGCGCTCGCTCGCCGGGATCTGGGCGATAAGCCCTTTCGACAGCGTGGTCTTTCCTGAGCCGGTCGCTCCCGAAATGATGATGTTGCGGCGACTGCGAACGGCGAGCGCCAGGAACTCGCGCCAGTGCCCGCCATCGCGCAGGCGCACCAGTTCCTGCTCATCATTTGAGAGGTCGCCGCTCGTGACGCGGATGTCGGAAAACAGGTCGCGCTTCTGAAAATCCTCCAGCGTCATCGTGACGGTCGAGGGCTTTCGGATGGTCAGGCTCACGGTTCCAGACGGCACCGCCGGTGGCACGACGATCTGGCAGCGCTCCTCGCCCGGCAGCGTCGTCGAGACGATCGGATGGTCGGGGCCGATATCTTGTCGGGTATAGCCGGCAGCAGCCGTGGCCAGATGCATGAGATGGGCATGGCCGAGACCGGGCAGCTCATGGTGATGCCA
>NZ_LGSZ01000090.1 GCF_001298265.1 Allobosea vaviloviae
TTAGCAGGCTGAGGAAAAACCGGCTGTTTGCGCTGGATGGTCGGGGTTGAAGTCAGTTTGGGTCGGCTCGGATGGCGGCCCAACGCCTGTCGGCTTTGACCGGGGCGGACTTCGGGCCTGGGTTTTCCTGTCATGGCGTCGCGGCGAGGAGCTTGGGCAGCCTGATCAGGTTGTAGGCGGCCAGCGTGAAGGTGAACTGCCAGCCGACGCGTGCGAGCCCTCGGTGTCGGGTCTTTCGGACGCCCGCGGCGGACTTGGTCCAGCCAAAGACCTCTTCGATCCGTTTTCGGATGATCTGACTGACCTTGTAGCCGGCATGTCGGGTGGTGCGGCCATCGACGGCCGATCGCCTGGCCTTGGCAGCGACGTGCGGGGCGACATTCATCGCGCGCAGTTCGTTGACGAAATCCTCGGCGTCGTAGCCCTTGTCGGCGCCAAGCGTGATCCGGCCCGGCCGGTCGGCGCGCGGCTCGATCATGTGGAGCGCAGCGATGCGCTCGGCGTGACCGTCGGCCTTCGTCAGGCAGGCGTCGACCACAAGGCCGTTGCGGTTCTCCATCAGCGCATGGCCCATGAAACAGAGCCGAGCCTCGCGGCCCGGCCCCTTGCGGAACAATCTTGCGTCCGGGTCTGTGGCGCTCTCGTGGGTGGCGTTGGCGAGAGCCTCGCCGTGAAAGTCGCGCTCGCCGTTCCTGCCCGAGGCCGGCGGTTCGCCCGAGCCGTCCTTCGGACGGAAGCTCTTCATCGAGGCCCACGCCTCGATCAGCGTGCCATCGACGCTGAAGTGCTCGCTCGACAAAAGCCGCTTGACCTTTGGATGCGCCAGAACGGCGGCGAGGAACTTGTGCGCGATGTCACCGCCAAGCAGGCGGTCGCGGTTCTTGCCGAACGTCGTCTGATCCCACGCCGCATCATCGACCCCGAGCCCGACAAACCAGCGGAACAGAAGGTCGTAGTCCAGCCGCTCCATGATCTGGCGCTCAGAGCGAATGCCATAGAACGCCTGCAGCAGCAGAGCCCGAAGCAACCGTTCCGGTGGGATCGACGGGCGGCCCACACCAGCGGCGTAGATCGTCTCGAAGTCCATGCTGAGACCGGCCAGGGCGGCGTTGACGATCTCCCGGATCGGCCGCAGCGGATGGTCTCGACGGACCCGGCTCTCAAGATCGACGTAGGAGAACAAAGACCCCGATCGCTCATCAGAACCGCGCATCGCCCGCTCCACCCGTCGCACCGACAACATCAGTGAATCATGACACGACGCGTCAGGCGAGAGGGTTTTTCCTCAGCCTG
>NZ_LGSZ01000012.1 GCF_001298265.1 Allobosea vaviloviae
ATGGATCCCTGTGTGTTGGATCCGTGGCATGTTTGGTGCGGGCGGGATGCCGTTGGATCCCAGGTGGCGAACACCGTGTTCCGGCTCGGTTCCCGCCCGCGTTGCAAACCCATCCTGAACAGTTGACCGAGGCCGCTTGCACCGGACCTCGCAGCACAGGGACAGGCGCCATGACCATACACCCCTGCTTCATCGGTTGCGATATCGCCAAGCATCATCTCGACCTGTTCGACGAAAGCCGCGGCGAGGGCTTTCGGATCGACAACACGCAGGCGGCGATTGCCGCCTGGCTGTCCTCTCTGGACATTGGCTGCGCCTTCGTCGCCTTCGAGGCGACCGGGCCCTATGACCGCCGGCTGCAGCATGCGCTGGAGCAGGCGGGCTGCCGTTTCGCCCGGATCAACCCGGGCCGGGCCCGCGACTTCGCCCGCGCCACCGGCCGCCTCGCCAAGACCGACGCGATCGACGCCCGCATGCTCGCCGCCATGGCGCGGATGCTGGCGCTGGCGCCCGACGCCGCCTCCGATCCCACCCGCAATACTCTGGTGTCCTTGCACAAACGCCGCGACCAGTTGGTCGAGATGCGTGCCGCCGAGCGCGTCCGCGTTAAGGAGAGCGACGATCCCACGGGGAGCCTGGCCCGTCTCCTCGCCTGGCTCGACGAGGAGATCTCGGCCCTCGAGCTCACGATCGCGCAGGCGCTGCGCGCCAATGCGGAGCTGGCCGCGATGCAGGCCCTGTTGCGCTCGGCGCCCGGCGTCGGCCCCGTCACCGCGACCACCCTGATCGCCCTGATGCCCGAACTCGGGCAGTGTTCGCCCAAGGCCATCGCCGCGCTGGCGGGCCTCGCCCCCTTCAACAACGACAGCGGCCGACAGCGCGGCAAGCGCGCCATCAAGGGCGGACGCAGCCGCGTCAGGCGCGCGCTCTACATGGCGGCGCTCGCCGCAATCCGAACCTCGCACCGCTTCAAGACCTTCTACCAAGCTGTGAAGGCACGCTCCGCCGCGACCAAAGTCGCCATCATCGCCGTCGCCAGAAAGCTCCTCACTGTGCTCAACGCCATGGCCAAAACCAAGACCGCATTCCAGCCATGATACGCGCATCGATACAGTTGCCGGATC
>NZ_LGSZ01000006.1 GCF_001298265.1 Allobosea vaviloviae
GATTGCGGATTCCGATTCAATCCGGCCGGGTATTCCGATTTGAAGCCGGCCACCGTTCCGATTTGATGTCGGCCACCATTCCGATTTGAAGCCGGCCGGGGTTCCGATCAATCTCCGGCCGGGTTTCGGTGAGTTTGGCGTTTTCGTTTGGGTCAGTCCCTCGGGCATCAGGCCCCTCGCAATCGAGGGGACGCCGATGCCGGCCAAGAGAGAACTGACCATGCGACAGATAAGACAGATGCTGCGGCTTGCCCGAGATGGGGTGAGCGCGCGGGAGATCGGACGCACGCTCGGCGTGGCGCGCAGCACGATCCAAGATAACCTCAAGCGCGCCGCGACCGCCGGGCTTGCCTGGCCATTGGCCGGCGATCTGACGGACGCCGTTCTCGAGCAGCGCCTGTTCGCCCATGCCGGCGTGAAGAGCGGCTTCCGCCGCCGCGTCGAGCCGGACTGGGCCTGCCTCGTCTGCGAGTTGAAGCGGCCCGGCGTCAACCTGATGGTGCTCTGGGAGGAGTACCGCGACGCTCATCCCGACGGCTACGGCTACAGCCGCTTCTGCGATCTGTACCGGGAGTTCGAACGCCGCCTGTCGCCGACCATGCGCCAGGATCATCCCGCCGGCGACAAGGTCTTCGTCGATTACTCCGGCAAGAAGCTCTCGATCGTCGATCGGACCACCGGTGTCGTGCGGGAGGCCGAGATCTTCGTCGCCGTGCTGGGCGCCTCGAACTACACCTATGCCGAAGCGACCTGGACGCAGACGCTGCCCGACTGGATCGAGGCCCATGTCCGGATGTTCCGCTTCCTCGGTGGCGTGCCGCGCCTCGTCGTGCCCGACAACCTGAAGTCCGGCGTCCAGAGAGCCTCGTTCTACGATCCCGAGATCAACCGCAGCTACGGGATGATGGCCGCCCATTACGGCGTCGGCATTCTGCCGGCCCGCCCGCGCAAGCCCCGCGACAAGGCGAAGGTCGAAGC
>NZ_LGSZ01000005.1 GCF_001298265.1 Allobosea vaviloviae
GCGCGGTCGGGCGAACGTTCGAGATAGCGTTCAAGCGCTTCCATGAACATGGCCTCGCGGCTCTCGAAGGCATTGTAGAAGCTTGAGCGGGTGATCCCCAATCGCTCAGAGAGCGCTTTGACCGAGTTCGCCTGATAGCCGTCGCGCCAGAACGCCATAAGCGCCGCCTCGAGCGCGGCGTCACGGTCAAATTGCGAGGGCCGTCCGGATTTCGACATTTATTTTGTACACTCATGGACACAATCGAACGATCGTTTTATACAGCGCTGTACATAACGCGGCGGCCCGCCCTTGTCGAGGGCAGGCCGGTTCAGCGCTCTGTGTCGTCCGTGCAGGAAGGAGCCCGAAAGTGGCAGCATTTTTTATCGTCACAACCACCGTCAAGGATTCTGAGGCCTACCAAACCTATGTTCAAAGCGTCGGCCCCACTCTGGTGGCTTTCGGCGGCAAGGCGCTGTTGCGCGGCAAGGCTGTAGCTGCCCTGGCGGGAACGATGACGCATCAAATGGTCGGCATCATTGAATTTCCCGACATCGACGAGCTCAACGCCTGGCATGCGTCCGAGGCCTATCAGGTGCTCATTCCTTTGCGCAGCCGGGCTGCCGACATGACGATCACCAGCTACGTCGTCCCGGCGTGATTTCAAGACAACTCGCAAGAAGGACAGCACATGTTTACGTATCACGACAAGAATACGGCACCGGCCGCGTCTGTGCCCTTCATCGATGGCGCGCAGGCCATGTTTGGTTTCGTGCCGAATTTGCATAAAATCCTGGCTGAATCGCCTGCCGCGCATGAGGCCTATTCGACGCTTTACAAGCTGGCGACCGAGAAGACGAACCTCACTCCCGTCGAGGTTCAGGTCGTCATGATGACTTCGAATTATCACAATCGCTGCCATTACTGCATGGCAGGCCATTCGATGATCATGACGATGCTGAAGGCGCCGCAGGACGTCATCGCCGCACTGCG
>NZ_LGSZ01000011.1 GCF_001298265.1 Allobosea vaviloviae
GCCGTTTGTCGAAGGGCTGACCGGACGTGACATCCAATGTTGAGCCGCCCAAGGCATTCCCGATCTCCTTTGGAAGCGAGGTGAAGAAGAGGTCGGTGACATATTGCTGGAAAGAGCTCGAATTCGATGCAAGCAGTACGATCACGACAAGGCGCATGGCTCGCCAGGCAAACTCCTGGATCGGCTCTGCGATCGCCCCGCGCATGACGGCAAAGCCGTACAGAACGACGTAGAGCAGCACCGCCATTCGCAACGGTCCATCGACGAACGAGGTCAGACTCGAAACTGACGTCGACACGAAGGTCGTGATTGGCTGCTCGAATTCCTTGAGGAACTGGTCGAAAACGTTGATGGCCATGCCACGTTCACTTCAAAGCGTCTTGGACTTCGCGTGCGGTCTGCCGCCGACGAGCCTCGCTGGCGTTGATGCACTCAGGGTTGGTGCCAACCCCACCCGGGTCGTTCCGACAGCGATCCCATTCGGAGGCGAGCGCCGCGGGGTTATCGAGAAACCAATTCACCGTGCGCGGCGAGCCGTCAGGCGCGGCGACCCCGGTTCGAACCGGTGGCGTGGCTTGCCGATCTTCGTCACTCTCGCCGCACCCCGCGAGCACGAGCAGAGAGGCCAAGGTCCAGAGCAGCGCCCGCGCCTTCACTGGAGCGCTGCCTTCATCTCATCGACAAGCTGGCGCTCGCGCTCTTTCTGCCGCTGGCCATCCATGTCGCCGCGCGCCTGCTGCACCATGGCTAGGCCCTGCATACGCAGGACCTCGTTCTGGAGGATGGCCTGCTCGGCCTGGATTCGGGCCGACAGATCGAGCACGTTCTTGGCGTCTTTGGCTGTGGTTA
>NZ_LGSZ01000025.1 GCF_001298265.1 Allobosea vaviloviae
CGTTTGCACCAGGCGCGGCCCCCACCCGCACTCACACTTCCCGGCTCCGGCGGCGGCGTCGGAGGGTATAAAGGGCCGGGCTCTGTCCGGCATCGTCCCGCCGAGCGGCACTGCCCCCCACCCCCCCCCCCCCCCCCCCCCAAGCGGGGGGGGGGGGACGAGCCTCGGCTTCCAGCGATGGTCTCGCTTCAGGCGGCCGCCTCGCGACCCTGGTTCACCGCATGGCAGGCGACGCCGTCGATGACCGGGGGCGCCTCCACACGGCAGCGCTCGAAGACCAGCGGACAGCGCGGGTGGAAGGTGCAGCCGGAGGGCGGCGAGATCGGATTGGGAATCTCGCCCTTGACGCCCTCGCGAGATTTGCCGGTCATGGCGAGGTCGGGCACCGCGTCGAGCAGCATGCGGGTATAGGGATGGCGGGGCTGTGAGAAGAGCTGGCGACTCTCCGAGACCTCGACGAGGCGGCCGAGATACATCACGCCGATCCGCGTCGCCATGTGCCGGACCACGGCGAGGTTGTGCGAGATGAACAGATAGGTCAGCCCGAGCCGCTCCTGCAGATCGCGCATCAGGTTGAGGATCTGGGCCTGGACCGAGACGTCGAGCGCCGAGGTTGGCTCGTCGCAGACGATGAACTCGGCGTCCGAGGCGAGCGCACGGGCAATCGCGATGCGCTGGCGCTGGCCGCCCGAGAACTCGTGCGGAAACTTGCTGCGGTCGTCGGGGTGCAGGCCGACCAGCGTCAGCAGTTCGCCAGCCCGATCGTTGATCGCGGCCTCGCCCTCGATGATCTGGAAGGCGCGGATCGGCTCGGCGATGATCCGCCCGACGCGCCAGCGCGGATTGAGCGAGGCGTAAGGGTCCTGGAAGATCATCTGGATGCGGCGGCGCAGGCGCTGGCGCTCCTGGGCGGCCGCGACGTCGTTCATCGAGACGCCGGCGATGGTCACCGTGCCGTCCGATGGCGGCAGCAGGCCGACGACCATGCGTGCCACGGTCGACTTGCCGGAGCCGGATTCGCCGACGAGCGCGAAGGTCTCGCCTGCGGCGATCTCGAAGGAGACGCCGTCGACCGCCTTGAGATATTGCCGGGGTGCATTCGCCAGCATGCGGTTGAGCCAGGGCTTCGAGACGTCGAAGACGCGGCGCAGGTCGTGGACCCTGACGAAGGGCGGCTCGGCGGAAGGCTGGCTCACGCTGCGATCTCCGTGGTCGGCCCGCTGGAGGATGGCTCGTCATAGAGGTGGCAGGCGACCTTGCGGTCGCCGACCGCGATCAGCTCGGGCCGCGCGACATGGCAGCGCGCGAAGGCCTGGGCGCAACGCGGGTTGAAGGCGCAGCCGGGCGGAATGGCCGATAGCCGCGGCATGGTCCCGGGGATCTGGACGAGCCGCTTCGCCTCGCCCTCGAGCGAGGGGATCGCGCCCATCAGCCCCTTGGCATAGGGGTGGAGCGGCGCTTTCACCACCTCGCGCACCGGGCCGATCTCGGCGACACGGCCGGCATACATCACCGCGACGCGGTCGGCCGTCTCGGCGATGACGCCCATGTCGTGGGTGACCAGCATGACCGAGGTGCCGCGTTCCTTGCAGAGGCGCTTGATCAGCGCGATGATCTGCGCCTGCACGGAGACGTCGAGGGCCGTCGTCGGCTCGTCGGCGATGATGAATTCCGGCTCGGCGCAGAGCGCGAGCGCGATGACGACGCGCTGGCGCATGCCGCCGGAGAACTCGTGCGGATAGGAATCGATGCGGCGTTCGGGCGCGGGAATGCCGACCTCGTCGAGCAGGGCGATGGCGCGGGCGCGCGCCTGGGTGGCGTCGAGATCGGTGTGGACGCGGATCGTCTCGATCAGCTGCTCGCTGATGCGGTAGAGCGGGTTCAGGCTGGTCAGCGGGTCCTGGAAGATCATGCCGATGCGCTTACCGCGGACTTTCCGCATCGCCTCGTCAGGCAGGTTGTCGATGCGCTCGCCCGAGAGCACGACCTCGCCGCCGGCGATGCGGCCGGGCGGGTCGATCAGGCCGATGATGGCCGAGCCGGTGACCGACTTGCCGGCGCCGGATTCGCCGACGACGCCGAGCACCTCGCCGCGCGCGACGTCGAAGGAGACGCGATCGAGCGCCCGCAGGGTGCCGCGACGGGTGACGAACTCGACGGTGAGGTCGCGGACGGAGAGAACGGGCAGGGTCGGATGTTCAACCATTGCTTCGATCCGGCCATCGACTCGCGAACGTCCCTCCGCATGTCATCCCGGGCGACCGAAGGGAGACCCGGGATCCATTCCGGAACGGTTCAGGCATGGATCCCGGATCGGCGCCGCTGCGCGGCTTGTCCGGGATGACAGCGTCATGGATTGTCGCGGCCGTCTCCATCATGCCGATCAACCTCACCTCAGCTTCGGGTTGAGCGCGTCGCGCAGCCAGTCGCCGAACAGGTTGATCGACAAGGCGAGCAGGACCAGCACGAGCGAGGGGAAAAGCAAAATCCACCACTCGCCGGAGAAGAGATATTGCTGGCCGAAGCGGATCAGGGTGCCCAACGATGGCTGGGTCGGTGGCATGCCGACGCCGAGGAAGGACAAGGTCGCCTCCTCAATGACGGCGAGCGCCAGGTTGATCGTGGCGATGACCAGCACGGGGCCGGCGACATTGGGCAGGACGTGCTTGAGCATCACCGGCCAGGCCTTCAGCCCGATCAGGCGGGCGGCGTCGACATAGACCTTGTTCTTTTCCACCAGCGTCGAGCCGCGCACGGTGCGGGCATATTGCGCCCAGTTCGACAGGCCGATGGCGACGACGAGCACGAGCAGCGTCATGCGCTCCTGCAAGGCCGGCGGGATCAGCCCGCGCGCCACGCCAAACACCAGAAGCGCCACCAGGATCGCCGGAAAGGAGAGCTGCACATCGGCGACGCGCATGATCAGCGCCTCGGTGCGGCCGCCGAGATAGCCGGCGACGAGCCCGAGGCCGACGCCGATGACCAGCGAGAACAGCACCGAGGCCGCGCCCACCAGCAGCGAAACGCGCGAGCCGTAGAGGATGGCCGAGAAGATGTCGCGGCCCTGCGCATCCGAACCCAGCCAGAAGACCTTGCCGGTGATCTCGTTGGGCTCCATCGGCCGCGAGAAACCGTCCGACAGATCGAGCGAGGCGGGATCAAAGGGGTCGTATGGCGCGATCAGCGGCGCCGCGACCGCCGCCAGCACGAGCAGCAGCGCCAGCAGCGTGGCCGCGACCGTGACCGGCGAGGAGCGGAAGGAAAAGGCGAGGTCGGAATCCCAGAGGCGCGCGAGACGGCCGGGCGGATTGGACGTTTGGGGATGAAGCGTGGTCAAGGCGCACCCTCTGTCTTTCCGGGGCTTCGCGCAGCGAAGAACCCGGAACCCACGACCGGGTGAGAGGCCTCGCCTCGAAACGTGCTCAGGGAAGGTTGATCCGACCGGGCTCGCCCGGTCGTGGGTTCCGGGTTCGGCCCTACGGGCCGCCCCGGAATGACTGAGGGGTTGAACGCGATCATCGCGGCCTCACTTCGCCATCGCCGGATTGCCGCTGCGCAGGCGCGGATCGAGCGCGACATAGACGAGATCGACGATGAGCGAGGTCAGCACGAAGACGAAGGCGACGAAGAGCAGATAGGCCGACATCACCGGCACATCGACGAACTGCACGGCGTTGACGAAGAGCGCGCCCAGGCCCGGCCACTGGAACACCGTCTCAGTGACGATGGCGAAGGCGATGACGCCGCCGAGCTGCACGCCGGCGATAGTGATGACGGGGATCAGCGTGTTGCGCAAAGCGTGGCGGAACTCGATGCGCCGCTCGGGAATGCCCCGCGCCCGGGCAAAGCGGATGAAATCGGTCCGCATCACCTCCAGCATCTCGGAGCGGACGAGGCGCATGATCAGGGTGAGCTGGAGGAAGCCGAGCGTCAGAACCGGCATCACCAGCGATTTCAGCCCGCTGACGGTCAGCAGGCCGGTGCTCCACCAGCCGAGCGCCACCGTGTCGCCGCGCCCGAAGGAGGGCAGCCAGCGCAATTCGACGGCGAAGATGTAGATCAGCCCGATGCCGATCAGGAAGGTCGGCAGGCTGACGCCGATCAGCGAGAGCGACATCACGAGATTGGCGATCCAGCCGTCGCTCCGGATCGCGGCATAGACGCCGAGACCGACGCCGAAGACGAAGGCGAAAATCGCCGACAGCACGGCCAGCTCCACCGTGGCGGGAAGCCGCTCGAGGATCAGCGAGGAGACCTTGCGGCCCTGACGGTAGGAGATGCCGAAATCGCCGCGCGCCGCATCGCCGACGAAGCGGGCGAACTGCAGCGGCACGGGATCGTTGAGGCCGAGCCGCTCCGTCAGTTCGGCGCGGTCCTGAAGCGTCGCCTCCTGGCCGAGCATGTTGACGACGGGGTCGCCGACGAAGCGGAACATCGAGAAGGCGATGAAGGCGACGGCCAGCATCACAATGATGCCCTGCATCAGCGAGCGCAGGATATAGGCGAGCATCGCGGGGTTACCCTTCGAAGGCCGTCAGAAGACAACTCTCCACGTCATCCCGGGCGGAGCGGAGCGCAGACCCGGGATCCATGCCGGAACCGTTCAGGCATGGATCCCGGATCGGCGCCGCTGACGCGGCTTGTCCGGGATGACGGCGGAGGTTCACGCGCGGATGACGTGAATGACTACGACCCCTTGAAGCTCACCATCTTGAGCTTCGGGTTGTTGGCGACGTCGACGGGGATGTCGAGCGCGGTGCTCATCGCATAGCTGAGCGACTGGTTGTGGATCGGCAGGTAGATCGTCTCGTCCTTCAGCCGGGTCCAGAGTTTGGCGATGGTGGCATCGCGCTTGGGCAGATCGACCTCCTTCGAGAGCGACTGGATCATCGTGTCGATCTCGGCGTTCTTGAAGCCGGTCGCGTTCCAGGAGCCCTGCGAGCCCGTGCGCGAATGGTACATGTAGGAGAAGATGTAGTCGGAATCATAGGTCGGGACGCCCCAGCCGACGAGGTAGAACTCGGTCTCGGGCGGGTTCTTCTGGATCAGGTTGAAGTGGATCGACTTCGACTGCGAGACCAGGTTCACCTTCACGCCGATCTGGCCGAACATGCCGACTGCCGCCTGGCAGATGCCCTCGTCATTGACGTAGCGGTCGTTGGGGCAGTTCAGGGTGACGGAGAAGCCGTTGGGATAGCCGGCTTCCGCCAGCAGCGCCTTGGCCTTGGCGTTGTCGACCGCCGGGAAGGAGTCCAGTTCCTTGGTCCAGCCATTGACGAAGGGGGGCATGATCACGCCGGTGGGCACCGACTCGCCGCGCATCACGACGCGCTGGATCGCCGGGCGGTTGATCGCCATGTTGAGCGCCTGGCGCACCTTCTTGTCGGCGAAGGGGTTCTTGCCCTGGACGTCGTCGCCCTTGAGGTCGGCGGAGGCGACGTCCATGCCGAAGAAGATGGTGCGGTTCTCGGCGCCGGAATTGACCCGCAGCTTCGGCTGCGTCTTGAGCCTGGCGATGTCCTGCACCGGCACGTCCTGGACGAAATCGACCTCGCCCGACAGCAGCGCCGCGACGCGGGTGGCGTCCTGCTTGATCGGCACCAGCGTCAGCTCGGTGATCTCCAGCGGCACCTTGGCCTTGGCCCAGTAGGCGTCGTTGCGCTTCATCACCGTCTTCACGTCGGCCTCGCGCGAGACCAGGATGAAGGGGCCGGTGCCGTTGGCGTTGCGGACGGCGAAGTTCTCTTCCTTGTTCTTGAAATCCTGCGCCTTGGTGGCGCCGTTCTTCTCCGCCCAGGCCTTGCTCATGATGCGGATCGAGGAGGTGTTGTTGACCAGAAGCGGGTTCGGCCCCTTGGTCTTGATGCGCACCGTCAGGTCATCGACCTTCGAGACCTTCTCGACCGAGGTGAGATAGCCCTTGAAGTCGGAGGTCGGCTGCATGGCGCGCTCATAGGAGAACACCACGTCGTCGGCGGTGAAAGGGCTGCCGTCATGGAATTTGACGCCCGATTCCAGCTTGAACTCCCAGGTCGTCGCATCGTCGGGCAGCACGCGCCAGGACGAGGCGAGCAGCGGCAGGAGCTTGCCGGCATGGTCGCGCTCGGTCAGGCTTTCATAGATGTGCTGGTTGAGCGAGGTGGTCGGCCCCTCGTTCTGGCCGTGCGGATCGATCGTCAGGGCATCGCCCGCAGCGGCCCATTTCAGCGGCCGGGCCTCGGCTGCACCCAGCGCCAGCAACGAGACCCCAAGCAATGCGGCAGCAAACCCGAAAACACGCGCTTTCATGGACGTGACACCTCCCTGGCAGGCGCGATGGGGCGCCCGAAAGGGGAGATGTTAAGGGCAGGTTGCGCGCGAGTCACGGGGGTAATGCGCGTGGGGCGCATGGGTGGGGGCAGGATGTGCGCGATTTTGGGGCAGACGGTCAGAAATGGATTTGGAAGCGTAGTCGCGGACAATCGCGAGGGAACATGACCAAAAACTCTATCACCGTCGATGCGCTATTGTTTTATCATGCACAGCCGTTCCGGCATGTGGCCTTGACCAACCACAATTCGACATCGCACCGTTCCCCCAACAAAAGGGGTGGGCGTGCAGCGCGGCGAGGCTATCACGGCGGACGATTTTGTCGCACGCGCTGAAGACAAGCGCGCCGTGGCCTATGCGATGGTGAATGATCGCAAGCATTGCCGTGAGGCTTGGAATGCAGCGGGAACTGCGGTCGAGTTTGAGTTGAAAGCCTTAATCATTCGCCGTCGTCGTTGGAACGCATGGCCCTCCAAAGATAGCTATCCTGAACTTTACACTCACGACCTTAAGGTACTTTTTAAAGAGTCGGGTGTTGACCTAACAGCCGTTCCTCCCGAATTGAGGGGCAGGCTCAAGGTTGCATTCGACTGGGATCGAATGCACGATTACGATGCTGGCAAGATGGCTAGGATCGTGGCCCGGCAGATGGTTGCAGCGGTTTTCGGAAAGGGAGGCGTCTGCGAATGGCTGAGATCTCTCTGAATCCGGATCCGTTGAGCCCGGAGAGGCGTCAGGCTGCAGCCGACTATTTGGCGGCTCTGCGAGCCCATGGCGTACAGCCGGAAGGCTTTGCGTGGGCGATCGACGGAAATGGCCAGTTCCACCTCCTGATGGTGACTTCGCTCATTGATCGAGTTGGCCCCCAGGTCGTCTACGACACGCTTTTCAAAGCGTATGATCGGGCGGTAACTCCAAAGGCGATTGACCCTTGGATAGTTAGTGCGTTCAGCCCGAAAAGCGGTTTTGGGAAGGCCTACTTGGAAATTATCGATATCCAGATTGGTGTTCGCACCGAGGACGGCCAGCACGTTAGCGAAGAATTCGCGTTCGTGACGCAGGCTATTGGCCCTTTTCGAATCCGCGCCAACTGGATGTATATCAAAGGAAAGCCGATCTCAAACCCCGAGGCTCAGCTTCGAGGCTGGCATAGATTTACAAAAGATATCGAGAAGCTTGCAGCTTAGTAGATCATTGCCGGGCGAGCTATCATTGCCCGTAACAAAAGCGAGGCGCCGCCATCGCGCCTCGCCCGAACGCTACCGCGCCAGCTCACCAATCACCCCACGCACGAACGCTGCCCCCGCCTCCAACTGCGCAACCGTGATGAACTCGTTGGGCTGGTGGGCCTGGGCGATGTCGCCGGGGCCGCAGACCACGGTCGACCAGCCCTCGCCCTGGAACAGCCCGCCCTCGGTGCCATAGGCGACGACATGGCTGCCATTGTCGCCGGTGAGGCGGCGCGACAGGGCTTCGGCGGCACCATCGGTCTCCGGCGCGAGCGGTGGCGTCGAGGAGGTGATCTCGACGGTGATCCCGGTCTCCGGCGCGACCGCCTGCATCTGCGCCTCGAGCTCGGCGACCTTGGCCTTGTAGCGCCCGACATAGTCCATGCGCTCGTCACCGGGAACGACGCGAACCTCATGGGTGAAGCTGCAAAGCTCGGCGGTGATGTTGACGGCGGTGCCGCCCTGGACCGTGCCGACATGGGTCGTGCTGTAGGGCGGCTCGAAGCCGTTGTCGGGCGAGGTGCGCGCCTTGTTCTCCGCCATGACGAGGTTGTGCCAGTGGATCAGCTCGCCGGCGATCATCACGGCGGGCACGCCGATATCGACGCGGCTGGAATGGACGGCGTGGCCGCGCACGGTGGTGCGCATGCGGGTGCCGCCCTTATGGGCCGTGACGACCTGCATCATCGAGGGCTCGCCGACGATCGCCGCCGAGGGCTTCAGCCCGGCGGCCGTCATCGCCTTGGCGAGCAGGCGCGCACCGAGGCAGCCGACCTCCTCGTCATAGGACAGGGCAATGTGGATTGGCCGCTTCAGCGGCGCCGCCAGCATCTGCGGCACGAGGGCGAGCACTATGGCATCGAACCCCTTCATGTCGCAGGTGCCGCGGCCATAGAGCTTGCCGTCGCGCTCGGTCAGCGTCCAGGGGTCTGAGGTCCAGTCCTGGCCCGCGACAGGCACGACGTCGGTATGGCCCGATAAAACGACGCCGCCATCCACCTTCGGGCCGATCGTGGCGTAGAGATTGGCCTTCTGGCCGTCCTCGCTGGGCACCAGCGTGCTCTCGACGCCGAAACCTGCGAGATAGTCGCGGCAGAAATGAATCAGGTCGAGATTGCTGCGCTGCGATTCCGTGTTGAACGAAACCAGCTTCGCCAGCATCTCCTTCGGCGTCATCGTCTGCGGCGTCATGGTCACGAGGCTGTTCTCCAAAAAGGCGGCGGCAGGCAGGTTTCATGCCGCCGCGCATCATTCGGCTGTCCTGATATATTGTGTAGGCTCCCTCGCCTTGCATGCCAACGGCGCGTTTGCCGGGCCATTGCTTGCAGGCTGGGCTCATTCCCTTTCCCCCGCTTGCGGTGGGGAAGGGTTAGGGATGGGGGGCCGCAAAGCAGGGCTCGCCCTCACCTTCTTCGTCGCGCCGAGCGGCACTGCCCCCCACCCCGGCCCTCCCCACCGCAAGCGGGGGGAGGGAGCGGCAAACGTCGCGCCTGAGGCGCTTCGGGAGATTGCCCTGGATGCGTTTCCGCATCCGCCCCGACCTTCTATAAGAGCTGCGACGCAAGCACGAGGCGCAGGCATGAACTTCGACGTCACTCTGGGCGATATACAGGCAGCCGCGGCACGCATCGCCGGCAAGATCAGGCGCACGCCGACCTTTCACAGCGCCGGCCTGTCAGCCCGGCTCGGCGTCGAGACGGTGGTGAAGGTCGAGAGCCTGCAGCTCGGCGGCTCATTCAAGGTGCGCGGCTGCTTCAACAAGCTGATGGGGCTGAGCGACAAGGAGTTGGCGCGCGGCGTCGTCACGGTGTCGGGCGGCAACCATGCCATCGCGGTGGCGCTGGTCGCCAAGTCCATGGGCTGCCGCGCGCTGGTGCTGATGCCGGCGAACGCGGCGGCCTTCAATGTCGAGATGGCCCGGTCGTTGGGCGCCGACGTCGAACTCGCGGAGGATTCGATCGCGGCTTTCGCGAAAGCCGAGGATTATGCCGCGCAGGGCATGACCAACGTCCATTCCTATGACGACCCGGCGATCATCGCCGGACACGGTTCGCTCGGCCTCGAATTGAACAATGATGCTGGCGGACGGCTCGACCATGTCTTCATCTCGATCGGCGGCGGCGGCTTCGCGGCCGGTGTCGGCGCGGCGATGAAGGGGCTCGATCCGGCGCTGCGCCTCCATGGCGTCGAGACGGAAGGCGCGACGACGATGACGCAGGCGCTGGCGGCGGGCGAGCCGGTGCCGATCCGGCCGACCTCGATCGCGCGCACGCTCGGCGCCCCCTTCGCCACGCAGCGCACCATGGCCGCCGCCCGCCAGTTCCTGGAGGACATCGTGATCGTGCCCGACGCCGAGGCGGTGCGCGAGATCACCTGGGTGCTGCAGAACGGGCGCGTGCTGCTGGAGCCGGCGGCGTCATGCGTGGTGGCTGCGGCGCAAGCGAGCAAGGCGATGTTCAAGCCCGGCGAACGCGTCGGCCTCGTGCTTTGCGGCTCGAACGTGGCGCTCGACGACATCGCCGCCTGGCGGACGCAGTTCGGGGTTTGATGTCCCCTCCCCCGCTTGCGGTGGGGAGGGTTAGGGTGGGGGGCCGGAAAGCCAGAGCGCGATCCTGGATGGTCTCGCCGAGCGGAACTGCCCCCCACCCCGGCCCTCCCCACCGCAAGCGGGGGGAGGGAGAAGAGGGGCGCAGTGCCGCGGGCGCGCGGCAGGGTCGCGGCGCCCGGCCTTGACGCTGCTCCGCGTTCGGGTTTTGGGAGGATGTGCCGCGCTTGCCAGATCCGGCGGGGGGCCGTCTCGACGGGGCGCGGACGAAGCTGAGGGAATGCGAGATGACGATCCTCGACCACAAGACGCAGCCGCAGGACAAATGGCGCGATGGCGTGATGACACAGGTGCGGGTCTCCGCGCTGGTCCAGAGCAGGCAGCTCTGCATCTTCGAGCAGTTCTGCGAACCTGGCCTGGGCGCCCCGATGCATCTGCATGCGGTCGAAGAGGTGCTCGAGGTGATGGGCGGAACGGCCGAGATCTATTTGCGTGACCAGACCATGGTCGTCACCGCCAACCAGTCGGTGCTGGTGCCAGCGGGCGCTCGCCACGGCTTCAAGAACATCGGCACGGACACGCTGCATGTCCGCGCCACCCTGGCTGCCGCCATCTTCGAGGCGTCCTATGACGACCGCAACGAATTGTCGCGCCGCTACGTCCCCGCCGACGCCTGACCGGCTCCGCTGACAATCTGCTTGCCCTGCGATCCGCCCCCAGCGGATCGGTTCCGCCCCTTTTCGAGGTCACAATGCCCAAAGCCGAACTCATTGCCGCGATTCATCCCGAGCTGACCGCGATCCGCCGCGACCTCCACCGTCATCCCGAGCTGATGTACGACGTCCACCGGACGGCCGGCGTCGTCGCGGAGAAGCTGAAGGCCTGGGGTGTCGACGAGGTCGTCACCGGCATCGGCCAGACCGGCGTCGTCGGCGTCATCAAGGGCCGCAACCAGGGCTCCGGCAAGGTGATCGCGATGCGCGCCGACATGGACGCGCTGCCGATCCATGAGGAGACCAATCTCGAGCATCGCTCGACCGTGCCGGGCAAGATGCACGCCTGCGGCCATGACGGCCACACCACCATGCTGCTGGGCGCAGCCAAGTACCTCGCCGAAACGCGCGATTTCGACGGCACCGCGATCGTGATCTTCCAGCCGGCGGAGGAAGGCGGGGCCGGCGCCAAGGCGATGATCGATGACGGGCTGATGACACGCTTCGGCATCCAGCAGGTCTACGGCATGCACAACAAGCCGGGGTTGGCCGTCGGCCAGTTCGACGTCCGCAAGGGCCCGACCATGGCCGCCGCCGACCGCATCCACATCAAGATCGAGGGCAAGGGCGGCCATGCCGCCGCGCCGCATCGCGTCAACGACCCGATCGTCGCCGCCTGCCAGCTCGTGACCGCGCTGCAGACGATCTCCTCGCGCAATGCCGACCCGCTGGATTCAATCGTGGTTTCAGTCACCGCCATCAATGCGGGCGAGGCCTTCAACGTCATCCCGCAGACCGTCGAGCTCAAGGGCTCGGTGCGGACGCTGACGCCGCAGATGCGCGAGCTGGCGGAGAAGCGGATCAAGGAGGTGACGGCGGGCATCATGGCCGCCTTCGGCATGAGCGTCGTTTGCGACTATCTCCACGGCTACCCGGTGACCTTCAATCACGCGGAGCAGGCGGACTTCGTGGTCGGCACGATCGAGGCCGCCTTCGGCGCGGGCAAGGTCGACACCACCGTGCCGCCGACGATGGGCTCGGAGGACTTCTCCTACATGCTGGAGGAGCGCCCCGGCGCCTTCATCAATATCGGCAATGGCGAGTCGGCTGGATTGCATCACCCGGCCTATGAGTTCAACGACGCGGTCATCCCGGTCGGCGTGACCTACTGGGCGAACCTGATCGAAACCGCGATGCCGGCCCGAGCCTGAGGGGCACGCGCATGCATGACATCGATTGCCTGGTGATCGGGGCCGGCGTCGTCGGCCTCGCCGTCGCTCGCGCGTTGGCGCTGGCCGGGCGCGAGGTCGTCATCGCCGAGGCGGCGGACGGCATCGGCACGCAGACCTCGGCCCGCAACAGCGAGGTCATCCATGCCGGGATCTACTATCCGCCGGGCTCGCTGAAGGCGCGGGTCTGTGTCGACGGCCGCAAGCGTCTCTATGCCTATCTCCGTGAACGAGGCCTGCCCCACAAGGCCTGCGGCAAGCTGATCGTCGCCACCTCCGCCACGCAGAAGCCGGCGCTGGAGACGATCATGGCCCGCGCCCAGGCCTCGGGCGTCGACAGCCTACGCTGGCTCGACGCCGCCGAGGCGAAAGCCATGGAGCCGGAGGTGCGTTGCGAGATCGCGCTACTCTCTCCGGAAACCGGCGTGGTCGACAGCCATGCCTTCATGCTGTCGCTGCTCGGCGAATGCGAGGCGGCGGGCGGGTCGCTGGCCCTCAACACGCCGATCGCCGGCTGGCGCCGCGAGGCGGATGGCTTCAGCGTCGATTTCGGCGGCGAGGAGCCCGCGACCTATACGGTCAAGACGATCGTCAATTCGGCCGGCCATGGAGCGCCGAAGCTGCTCGGGCAATTGGAGGGGTTCCCGGCCGAGCATGTGCCCGTGCAGCACTACGCCAAGGGCAATTACTTCGCGCTTCTGGGTAAGCAGCCCTTCTCGCATCTGGTCTACCCCGTTCCCGAGGCAGCGGGCTTAGGCATCCACGCCACGATCGACATGGGCGGGCGGGTCAAGTTCGGGCCGGATGTCGAATGGGTCGATGACGATCAGGACCTGATCGTCGATCCCCAGCGGGCCGAAAAGTTCTATGCCGCGATCCGGACCTATTGGCCGGCGCTGCCCGATGCCGCGCTCGTCGCCGACTATGCCGGCATCCGCCCCAAGCTGCACGGACCGACCGAGCCGATGCCGGATTTCCGCATCGACGGGCCGGATGTCCACGGCGTCGCCGGGCTCGTCAACCTGCTGGGCATCGAGAGCCCCGGGCTGACGAGTTCGCTGGCGATCGCGGAGATCGTGGCGGAGCGGCTGGCGGCGTAGCGCGCGTCATGCTCGGGCGAAGACCCGACCATCTCAGACCGATGAGGCCTCCGTGCCAGCGTTTTATTCTGCAAGAGATTCTCGGGTCCGCGCTGCGCTTGCCCGAGAATGACGCGAGCGGTCAGCCCCGCAGCGCCTTGAACGCGGCGCTCGCCTCTTTCGCGAGCTGCGTCACGCGCTTCCAGTCGCCGGCCGCGATGGCATCGGCCGGGACGAGCCACGAGCCGCCGACGCAGATGACCTGCGGCAAAGCGAGATAGGACGACAGGTTGGAGAGGCCGACGCCGCCGGTGGGACAAAAGCTCATCTGCGGGAAGGGGCCCGACAGCGCTTTCAGGGCCGGCGGCCCGCCGGCCGTCTCCGCCGGGAAGAACTTGGCGACGGTGCGGCCGGCTGCGACCGCGCGCATGCAGTCCGACGCCGTGGCGACGCCCGGCAGCCAGGGCAGCCCCGCCGCCTTCAGCGCCTCATCGACCGCCTCGCTGAAGCCGGGGCTGACGACGGCCTGCGCGCCGGCATCCTTGACCTGCGCGACCTGAGCCGGCGTGACGACGGTGCCGGCGACGGGAAGCGCGTTCGGCACCGACTTCGCGATGGCCTCAAGGGCCGCCAAGCCAGCCGGCCGGCGCAGGGTGACCTCGACGACGTCGATGCCGCCGGCGACGAGGGCATGGGCGAGATCGATCGCGCGCGAGGCGTCCTCGATCACCACGACCGGAATCACGCCACAGGCCTTGAGCCGGGCAATCGCGGCAGTCTCGTCCATCGTCAGCATCTTTCAATCGGTTGAATACCTGTCCCCTTCCGGAGACCTGGCGGGTCTACTCTTTCGCCCAATAGACGTCGAGACCCTGTCCTCGCGCCAGCAGGAGATCGACCGGCAGGGGCGAGGCACGCTCCGCGGCGGTCTTCAGAACGGCTTCCTTGACCGCCCCCGAGACCAGCAGACTGGCCCAGCCGGCGCCGGTCAGCCTGCCGGGGGAAAGCGACAGGCGCGGCGGCAGGCCCGGCGGGCGGGCGATGACGATGCCGCTGTCGGGCGCGGCCGAGAAGCCCGATTCGCCGCCCGGGAACAGCGAGGCGATATGCCCGTCCGTGCCCATGCCGCTGACCAAAAGATCGAGCGGAGGTGCTTCCGCGAGCTCGGCGCAGAGCACGGCGGCGGCGGCCTCGATGTCGCTGCCATGGCCGTGGAAGGACAGGAAGGTGACGCGACCGTCGCGCAGCGGGGCGAACTGTTCGCGGATCATGCGCTCGTTCGAGGCCGCGTCATCGGCCGCGACGAAGCGCTCGTCGGTCGGCAGCAGCGTGACGTCCTCCCAGGCCAGATCGATCGCGCCAAGGGCGGCGAGGAAGCGGGACGGGGTGGTGCCGCCGGGCACGGCGAGCGACGCCCTGCCCTGCCCCGCCAGAAGCGCGCGCAGGCGGATCGAGACGGCCTCGGCCAGGGCTTCCGAGGCATCGGCCAGGGTGGCGAAGCGATGCCAGGCAATGGTGCCGCCGATCGGAGACGTCGGCTGCATCAGACGAGATCCGGGTCGGCCCAGGACCGGCCCTCGCGCTCGATCAGGCCGATCGCCTGCGAGGGGCCCCAGGAGCCGGCCGCATAGCGATGCGGATGGGGGCTGTATTCCTGCCAGCCGGCGATGATCGGATCGACCCAGGTCCAGGCCTGCTCGACCTCGTCGCGATGCATGAACAGGGTCTGGTCGCCGCGGATCACATCGGTGAGCAGGCGCTCATAGGCGTCGGGCGTGCGCTCGTCGAAGGCGGTCGAATAGCGAAGATCGAGCTGGCGCGGCACGACCTTGAGCCGGCCGGAGCCCGGCACCTTCATCATCAACTGGAGCTGCACGCCGTCATTGGGCTGGAGCCGGATGACCAGCCGGTTGGCGTCGAGCCGGTCGCAGGAGCCACCGCCGAAGATCGAATGCGGCACCGGTTTGAAGGTCACCGCGATCTCGGAATAGCGCTGCGCCATGCGCTTGCCCGTGCGCAGATAGATCGGCACGCCGGCCCAGCGCCAGGTGTCGATCTCGCAGCGGATGGCGACAAACGTCTCGGTGTTGCTGGCATGGCCGAGTTCGTCCGCGTAACCGCGCACGCGCTGGCCGTCGATCTGGCCGGCGACGTACTGGCCGCGCACGGTGAAGCGCTGGACGTCCGGCCCCACGATCGGGCGCAGCGCCTTGAGAACCTTGATCTTCTCGTCGCGGACGGCGCCGGCCTCCAGCATGTTCGGCGGCTCGATCGCAAACAGCGTCAAAAGCTGCATGAGATGGTTCTGCACCATGTCGCGCATATGGCCGGACTTGTCGTAATAGCCGGCCCGCTGCTCGAGCCCGACCGTCTCGGCGACCGTGATCTGGACGTTGTCGATGTCGCGGCTCGACCAGGAGCGCTCGAACAGGGTGTTGGCAAAGCGCAGCACCAGCAGGTTCTGGACCGTCTCCTTGCCGAGATAATGGTCGATCCGGTAGGTCCGGCTCTCCGGCAGGATGCGCGCGACGGCATCGTTGATCTCGCGCGCCGAGGCGAGGTCGCGCCCGAGCGGCTTTTCCAGGATGACGCGCGAGGTCGGCGTCAGAATATCGGCTGCGGCGAGGTTTTCGCAGATCGGGATGAACAGGTCCGGCGGCGTCGAGAGATAGAACGAGCGCACCCGGTCATTGTCGCCCAGCGCCGTCTTCAGCGCCTTGAAGGTCTCGGGCTTGACCGCATCCAGCATGACCACGGTGAGGCGCTGCAGGAAGGCCTTGACGTCGTCCTTCGACAGGCCCTCCTCCGTCAGGCGCTTGGCGATCTGCTTGGGCAGGCCCTCGATATCCTCCTGCTTGCGGACGATGCCGAGGATGCGGCTCTCGGGCGGCAGGACGCCCTCGCGGCTGCGCTGGGCCAGAGCCGGAAACAGCTTGCGCAAGGCGAGATCGCCGCCCGCACCGAAGATCACCAGATCGAAGGACGGAACCGGGGTCCGCTCGGGGATCGTTTCCGGCCGGAGGGCGGTGTTGGCGATGGCGTCCATAGGTCTTCAGTCTCCATGCCCGATCCGTTGTCCGATCGATGGCGGTAAAGGACTTCGGGCTTGCGACGAGAATGAGACCAAGCCGCGCGATTGCCAAACGCTTTGGCGACACGCTGATCCGGCGCTCCCGTCATTGCGAGCGCAGCGAAGCAATCCAGCGTCTCGCGCAGTCCCCTGGATTGCTTCGCTGCGCTCGCAATGACGGCATTCTCAGCCCACGCGCCTGAAACCCTCGCTCGCCGTGAGCAACTGCCGGGCGTAGTCCGTCTGCGGGCTGCGGGCCGCGAGCGTTGCCGCCGTCATCTCCTCGACGCCGCGGCCGAACTGCATCACCAGCAGGCGCTGGCACATATGCGCCACCACCGCGAGATCGTGGCTGACGAGGATATAGGTCAGCTTGCGCTCCTGTCGCAGCGCCTGCAGCAGGTTGAGCACCTCGGCCTGGATCGAGACGTCGAGCGCCGAGGTCGGCTCGTCGAGCAGCAGGATCGTCGGTTCGAGCACGAGCGCGCGCGCGATCGCGACGCGCTGGCGCTGGCCGCCCGAGAGCTGGTGCGGGTAGCGGAAGCGGAAGGACGCGGGGAGTCCGACCTCGGACATCGCCCGGGCGATGCGCGCCTCGGCATCGCCAATGCCGTGGATCGCCAGCGGCTCGGCCAGGGTGTCATCGACGGTCTTCTTCGGATGCAGCGAACCGTAGGGGTCCTGGAAGACCATCTGCACGGCGCGGTAGAAGGCCTTGTCGCGGCGCTTGGGCTGGACCTGCCCCTCGATCGCGACCGTGCCGCTCCAGTCCCGGTTGAGCCCGGAGAGCACGCGCAGCACGGTCGATTTTCCAGAGCCGGATTCGCCGACGATGCCGTAGCTCTCGCCGGGCGCGACGCTGAAGGAGAGGTCCTTCACGACATGGGAGTCGCCGTAGGAGACGTTGAGTTTTTCGACGCGGATGGCGGGATTTGTGGTCATGCAAACGCTCCGCCCTGCCGCTGGGCGCAACAGGGTCCCCTCCCCCCGCAAGCGGGGGGAGGGAGTGGCGCTCGCTTCCGGCGCCTTGATTGCCTGCATCATCATGCCAGCCATGCCGGATCGCGGTTGAGCGTGGCGAGCTCCGCCTTGGGATGGTCGAGATCCGGCAGGCAGCCGAGCAGGCCCAGCGTATAGGGGTGGCGTCGAGCACGGGCCGACTCGTCGGCGAGTTCGGCGGCGGGCAGCGTCTCCATCGCCTTGCCGCCATACATCACGATGACGCGGTCGCAGAAGGACTGCACCAGATGCAAATCGTGGCTGATGAAGATCAGCCCCATGCCGCGCTGCGTCACCAGATCGTCGAGGATCTTCAGGATCTGGAGCTGGACGGTGACGTCGAGCGCCGAGGTCGGCTCGTCGGCGATCAGGATGTCGGGCTCGGCGATCAGCATCATCGCGATCATGACGCGCTGGCCCATGCCGCCGGAGACCTCGTGCGGATAGAGCTCGTAGACGCGCGCGGGTTCGCGGATCTGCACCTGCTCCAGCATGGCGAGGCTGCGCTGCCTGGCCTCGCGGGCGCTCGCCTTGTGGTGAACGCGATAGGCCTCCGCGATCTGGTCGCCGACGGTGCGGACCGGGTTGAGCGAGAATTTCGGGTCCTGCATCACCATCGAGATATGGCGGCCGCGCAGCTTGCGGCGGGCGCGCTTGTCCATCGTCAGCAGATCCTGGCCGCGATAGGTCAGGCGGTCGGCCCTCACCTCACCGGGATGGGGGATCAGGTCGAGGATGGCGCGGCCAGTCATCGACTTGCCGGAGCCGGATTCGCCGACGATGCCGAGCCGCTCGCGGCCGAGCGTGAAGGACAGGCCGCGCACGGCCTGGACGATGCCGGTCGGGGTGTGGAAATCGACGCGCAGATTGTCGAGTTCGAGGAGGGGCTGTTCGCTGGTGCTCTCATTCATGGCGCTCTGATTCATGGCGCTCACCTCGCATCCATGACGTCGCGCAGGCCGTCGCCGAGCAGGTTGAAGCCCAGCGCGACGACGCAGATCGCCAGGCCGGGGAAGGTCGCGACCCACCACTGGTCGAAGATCTGCTCGCGGCCGGCCGAGATCATCGCGCCCCATTCGGGAATCGGCGGCTGGGCGCCGAGACCGAGGAAGCCGAGGCCGGCCGCGATCAGGATGATGCCGGCCATGTCGAGCGTCGTGCGCACGATCAGCGAAGGCAGGCACATCGGCACGACATGCTTCCAGACGATGCGCCATTGCGAGGCGCCCTGCAGGCGGATCGCCGCGATATAATCCTGCTGGCGGATGATCAGCGTTTCGGCGCGGGCGACGCGGGCATAGGGCGGCCAGGCCGTGATCGCGATGGCGATGACGGCGTTTTCCAGGCCGGGGCCGAGCGCCGCGACGAAGGCCAGCGCCAGGACGAGGCGGGGAAAGGCGAGGAAGACATCGGTGATGCGCATCAGCAGGCGGTCGACCCAGCCGCCGAGATAGCCCGAGGTCGCGCCGATCAGCAGGCCGATCGGGCCGACCGTGATGACGACGAGCAGCACGATCACCAATGTGACGCGGGTGCCGTAGACGATGCGGCTGAAGATGTCGCGGCCGAGCGAATCGGTGCCAAAGAGGTTTCCGCCCGAGGGCGGCAGCAGGCGCCGGTCGAGGTTCTGCGCCAGCGGATCGGCAGTCGCGATCAGCGGCGCGAAGGCTGCGACCAGCAAGAGCGCGACGATGATGGCGAGCCCGAACATGGCCAGCGGATTGCGCCGGAAGGCGAGCCATTTGCGATAGGCCTGGCCAAGCCGGGCCTGACGCCGGGACGCCGGAGAATCGCTGAGGAGATAGTCGGTCCAGGTGGTCATGCGAGTTCAAGACGGATGTGTCGCCCGACCGCCTTGGCGGCACGCGACAGCATCCCCAGCGTGACGGAGTCATTATTGGGGTCGAGCAGCCGGTTCAACTGTGCCCGACTGGTGGCGAGGCGCCGTGCCATTTCGACCTTGGTGATCTTCTGCTCCTGCATGATCGCGCTCAACTGCCAGGCAATGACGCGCTTGACCGCCGTTTCGGCGACCTCCTCGTAAATGCCGTCCTCCTTGAGGAAGTCATCGAAGGACTGCCCCAGGCGGCCTTGCTCGGTATCCTCGCTCATCACCTCAGTCCCTTCATCCGTCTTAGCGCAACCTCGATCTCGCGATCGGGCGTCTTCTGCGTCGTCTTCTCGAAACCGTGCAGCAGAGCCATGTGCCCGCCATGGACACAGAACAGAACGCGTGCGATCCGCCCTCCCGCCAGACTGCTCCGCACCTCCCAAAGTCCCTTGCGTCCCGTGATCGCGCGGCAGAGCGGCATTCCGATCGGCCAGCCGAACTCCACCGCCTTGATATCCGCCCCGATCACTTTCCGGTCTTCCGACGACAAACCCAACAGCCAGTCGCGCACAGGCGCGGTCCCCCGCTCGGTCTCATAGAACGCAGCCGGCAATCGCTTTCCGACAGGTTCGATCATGTCACTTATGTACTAAAAATGATACATCTATCTAAGCTGCCTCATCGCGTCCGGGGATCGACGAGCCGGCCGAGGATGTCGGACAGCAGGTTGACGCCGATGAAGACGGCCCCGATCACCAGCGTGCCGCCGAGCACCGCGTTCATGTCGGCGTTGAGCAGCGAGTGGGTGAGATAGCGTCCGAGGCCAGGCCAGGCGAAGATCGTCTCGGTCAGGACCGAGCCTTCGAGCAGGTGCATGTAGGAGACGGCGATGACCGTCACCAAGGGCACGAAGGCGTTGTGCATGGCGTGGCGCCAGACGACGCGGAACTCCGAGAGCCCCTTCACGCGCGCCGCGATGACGTATTGCTGCTGCAGCTCGGTGATCATGAAGCTGCGGGTCATGCGGCTGATATAGGCGACGCTGAGGATGCCGAGCACGGCCGACGGCAGGATCAGATGGGACCAGGCGTCGCGGAAGGCCTCCCAATCGCCCTCGATCGCGGCGTCGATGACAAGGATGCCGGTGATCGGGGTGATCAGGTCCTGAAAGGCGACGCCGGCGCGGCCCGGCCCGCCGACCCAGCCGAGCTTGGCGTAGAACAGCAGCAGGCCCATCAGGCCGAGCCAGAAGACGGGGATCGAATAGCCGAAGAGGCCGATGACGCGGGCGACCTGGTCCGGCCAGCGGCCTTGATAGACCGCCGCCAGCACGCCCAGGGGGATGCCGAGCAGGCAGCCGATCAGCGTGCCGAGCGTGGCGAGTTCGAGCGTGGCCGGAAAGACGCGGCGGATGTCGTCGACGACGGTGTTGGAGGTCAGGACCGAGCGGCCGAGATCGCCGGTGAAGACCTTGCCGACATAAACAGCGAATTGCTGCCAGAGCGGCTTGTCGAGACCGAGCTCGATGCGCGCGGCGTCATAGGTCTCGGGGCGGGCGTTGTCGCCAACGACGGCCAGCACCGGGTCGATCGGGATGACGCGGGCGATGAAGAAGGTGATCAGCAGCAGGCCGAAGATGGTGATCGCGACCGTGCTGAGCTCACGCGAGGCGAGTTTCGCCCAGCGTCGCGCCGTCTCGCTCCATGATCGCCTTCGGATCGGGCCTTGGGCCACGCTGCTCATGCCATGTTTCCGTTTCCGGGATTCTTGATCCGGGCCTTCGCTCCGGCCGGGCCGCGCGAGCAGCCGGAAGCAAAAGCCCCGCCACGGCCGCGCAGGGCCGTGGCGGGGCTTGCGGCCCGTTGCGTCAGTTCTTGGTGATCGGCGCGTAGAAGTTGGTGTCCGAGCTCGGGCCGATGGCCCAGCCCTTGACGCCCTTGCGATCGGCCGAGACCTCGACCTGCTGGAACATGATGACGAAGGGCGAGACCTTCTGGTGCTCACGCTGGAGATCGCCATAGATGGCGGCGCGCTTGGCGGCGTCGGTCTCGAGTACGTTGGCCTGCGTGGTCTTGGTCATCTCCGGGATGTCCCAGGCATTGCGCCAGGCCAGCGTCTTCGACTTGGCGTCCTCGCCATTGTTCTCGTTGATGGCGAAGGTCTCGGCATTGGTGTGCGGGTCGAGATAGTCCGGGCCCCACTGGCCGATATAGATGTCGTGGGTGCGGGCGCGGTACTTGGTCAGCGTCTGCTTGCCGTCGCCGGGGATCAATTCGAGCTTGATGCCGGCCTGGCCCCAGCTCGACTGGATCGCCTGGGCGATGTCGGTGATCGGGTTGACCGAGCGGACGTCCATGGTGACCGTGAAGCCGTTGGGCAGGCCGGCCTTGGCGAGCAGCTCCTTGGCCTTGGCGGGGTCGAACTTGTAGGGCTTGTCGCTGATCGCGCCGAGGAAGCCCTGCGGCAGGAAGGATTCATGGGCCTTGTAGGTCCCCTCGACGATGTTGCGCTCGATGGAGGCGTAATCGACGAGATACTTCAGGGCTTCGCGCACTTCGGGTTTGGCGAGGTTGGCGTTCTTCGAGTTCAGGCCGAGATAGAGGATGTAGCCCTTGTCGCCCTGGACGATCTCGACATCCTTGTTGCTTTTGACCGCGGCGAGCTGGTCCTTGGAGAGGTTGCGGGCGATGTCGATGTCGCCCTTCTCCAGCAGCAGGCGCTGCGAGGCCGGCTCGGCGACGTGGCGCACGACGATGCGCTTGTTCTTCGGCGCGCCCTTGTACCAGCTCTCATTGGCGTCGAGCGCGTATTGCTCGTTGGGGCGATAGGCGCGCACCTTGTAGGCGCCCGAGCCGGCCGAATTGAGCTTCAGCCAGCCATTGCCGAAATCGCCATCCTTCTCATTGGCCTTGACCAGCTTGGTGTCGACGATCGAGGCGACGCCCGAGGTCAGGCAGTTCAGGAAGAAGGTCGGGGCGAAGGGCTTGGAGACGGTGATGACAACGGTGGCGTCATCGGTGGCCTTCACCTTCTCCAGGACATTGTCCTTGGTGAAGCCGAACTGGGCCAGGATGAAGCCGGGCGACTTGTTGAGCGTCACCGCACGCTGGAACGAATAGACCACGTCGGCGGCCGTCAGCGGGTTGCCGGAGTGGAACTTGACGCCGGGGCGCAGCTTGAAGGTGTAGGTCAGGTTGTCGGGCGAGACGCTCCAGCTCTGGGCGAGCTCGGTCGTCAGCTCGTTGTTCTTGGCGAGATCGACGCCCATCAGCTTGTCGTAGAGGTTGGTGACGACCTCGACGCCGGAGAATTCGAAGGCCTCGGCCGGATCAAGCGAGATGATGTCGTCGATCTGCTTGGCCATGACCACCGTGTCCTTCGGGGTCTGGGCAAAGGACACCGTGGTCTGGGCAGTGGTGGTCAGCAGCGTGGCAAAGGCCGACGCCACCATCAGTTTCGCTACGTGACGCATCGCATTCCCCATCGTTTCGGATTGGCGGCCGTACGCGCCGGCCATTGGCGTGAATGTGGAACCAGTCGGCGGCTTCTGTCCAGCAGGACGAGGCCCGTGTCCAGATGTTGCTGCACAGTTCTTGTGCATCGGGCTGCCCGGATCGTGCAATGCGTCGCGAGATGCGGCTTTGCGAGCCTTCCCGGCCTCGCTAACGTGGAACATCCCGGCCCTCGCCGGCCCATGACCAACAGGTGCTCAGCTCTTGGCCATCATCGCCGCGCTTCATCACGTCACCCATTACCGTTATGACCGGCCGGTCACGCTCGGGCCGCAGATCATTCGGCTGCGGCCGGCGCCGCATTGCCGCGCCGCGATCAACAGCTATTCGCTGAAGGTTTCGCCGGCCGAGCATTTCGTAAACTGGCAGCAGGACCCGTGCGGCAACTGGCTGGCGCGCTATGTCTTTCCCGAGCCGGTGAGCGAGTTCCGCATCGAGGTCGATCTCGTCACCGAGTTGTCGATCATCAATCCGTTCGACTTCTTCGTCGAGACGGATGCCGAGATCTTCCCCTTCACCTATCCCGAAGAGCTGCGGGCGGAGCTTGCGCCCTATCTTGTCACCGAGCCGGCCGGGCCGCTGCTGCAAGCCTTCCTCGCCACCATCCCGCGCGAGCCGACCAACACCGTCAACTTCGTCGTCGACCTCAATGCGCGGCTCGCGGGCGGCATCGCCTATGGCATCCGCATGGAGCCCGGCGTGCAGGAGCCCGAGCACACGCTCGACATCAAGTCCGGCTCCTGCCGCGATTCGAGCTGGCTGCTCGTCCAGATCCTGCGCCATCTCGGGCTCGCCGCCCGTTTCGTCTCGGGCTACCTGATCCAGATGAAGGCCGACATCGACCCGTTGGAGGGTCCGCGCGGCACCGACAAGGACTTCACCGACCTGCACGCCTGGGCGGAGGTCTATATTCCCGGCGCCGGCTGGATCGGGCTCGACCCGACCTCGGGCCTGCTGACCGGTGAGGGCCACCTGCCGCTGGCGGCGACGCCGCATTACCGTTCCGCCGCGCCGGTCTCGGGCGTCGCAAGCTATGCCGAGACGACCTTCGATTTCGAGATGAGCGTGGCGCGCGTTCATGAGGTGCCGCGCATCACCCTGCCTTTCTCGGATGAATCCTGGCAGCGGCTGGATGCGCTCGGCGAGCAGGTCGAGGCCGATCTCCAGGCCGGCGATGTGCGCCTGACCATGGGGGGCGAGCCGACCTTCGTCTCGATCGACGACCAGACCGGCGAGGAATGGAACATCGCCGCTGTCGGCCCGACCAAGCGCCAGCGCGCCGATGTGATGATCCGGCGCCTGCGAGAACGCTTCGCGCCCGGCGGCATGCTGCATTACGGCCAGGGCAAATGGTATCCGGGCGAGAGCCTGCCGCGCTGGGCCTTCGCGCTCTACTGGCGAGCCGATGGCGAGCCGATCTGGCGCGACGCCGCGCTGATCGCGCGCGAACCGGGCGCGCCGACCGGCGGCGACCGCGAGCTGGAAGCCGGCGCCACGATCGCCGAAGCCGAGGCGCTAGCCGAGGGTCTGTCGGACAAGCTCGGGCTCGGCTCCGATTATGTCGTGCCGGCCTATGAGGACACCGGCTACTGGCTGCTGAAGGAGGCCCAGCTTCCCGACAATGTCGATCCACTCGACCCGCGCCTGGCCGACCCGGAGGAGCGCGCGCGCATGCAGCAGGTCTTCCAGCTCGGGCTGGGCAAGCCGCGCGGCTATGTGATTCCGGTGCAGCGCTGGCAAGCACAAGCCGGCGACAAGCGCTGGCGCTCCGAGAAATGGAAGCTGCGCCGGGGCAAGCTCTTCCTCGTGCCGGGCGATTCCCCCGTCGGCTACCGCCTGCCGCTCGGCTCGCTGCCGGTGGTGCCGAAGGCCGAATATCCGCATATCCACCCGCAGGATCCGATGGAGGAGCGCGCGCCGCTGCCGCGCGCCGCCGGCGGCTTCGGACCAGCGGCCGACCCGCCGCCCGCCGAGGCACCGATCCGCGTCGAGCCGCACGCCTCCCAGGACTTACCGCCGCATCAGATGTCGCGCACGGTCGAGGCCAGCGGCGCTTCCGCCCAGGATCGCACCGAGCAGGAGATCGGCGGCGAACATGTGCGCACCGCCATCAGCCTCGAGATCCGCGACAATGTGCTGTGCGTCTTCCTGCCGCCGGTCGAGCGGCTGGAGGATTATCTCGACCTCATCGCCAGCGTCGAGCAAGTGGCGCGCGAGCGCAACCAGCCCGTCCATATCGAGGGCTATCCGCCGCCGCACGACCCGCGCCTGAACGTCGTCAAGGTCACGCCCGATCCCGGCGTGATCGAGGTCAACATCCATCCGGCGCGCAACTGGCGCGAGGCGGTCGAGATCACGCGCGGCGTCTATGAGGAGGCGCGGCAATCGCGGCTCTGCGCCGAGAAGTTCATGGTGGACGGGCGCCATACCGGCACCGGCGGCGGCAACCATGTCGTGCTCGGCGGCTCAACCCCGCCCGACTCGCCGTTCCTGCGCCGGCCGGACCTGATCAAGAGCCTCGTGCTCTACTGGAACCGGCACCCTTCGCTGTCCTATCTGTTCTCCGGGCTGTTCATCGGCCCGACCAGCCAGGCACCGCGCATCGACGAGGGGCGCCACGACGCGCTCTACGAGCTGGAAATCGCGCTGGCGAAGATCCCGCAGCCGGGCGAGGCTGCGATCCCGCTCTGGCTGGTCGACCGGCTGCTGCGCAATCTCCTGGTCGATGTTTCCGGCAACACCCACCGCACCGAGATCTGCATCGACAAGCTCTATTCGCCGGACGGCCCCACGGGACGGCTCGGCCTGATCGAGTTCCGCGGCTTCGAGATGCCGCCGGATGCGCGCATGAGCCTGGCGCAGCAACTCTTGGTGCGGGCGCTGATCGCCTGGTTCTGGCGCGAGCCGCAGACCGGCGGGCTGGTGCGCTGGGGCACGACGCTGCATGACCGCTTCATGCTGCCGGAGATGGTCTGGCAGGATTTCAAGGACGTGCTCGGCGATCTCGGCCGCGCCAGCTATGCCTTCGACCCGGTCTGGTTCGAGGCGCAGGCCGAGTTCCGCTTCCCGTTCTTCGGCAAGGTCGAGCATGGCGGCGTCGAGATCGAGATCCGGCAGGCGCTCGAGCCCTGGCACGTCATGGGCGAGGAAGGGGCGATCGGCGGCACGGTGCGCTATGTCGACTCGTCGGTCGAACGCCTGCAGGTCAAGGCGAAGGGGCTGGTGCCCGGCCGCCACCTGATCACCTGCAACGGACGACGCCTGCCGATGACGCCTGCGGGGGGAGCCGGCGACAGCGTCGCGGGGCTGCGCTTCAAGGCCTGGCAGCCGGCGTCCGGCCTGCATCCGACAATTCCGGTGCATGCGCCGCTGACCTTCGACATCGTCGATACCTGGGTCGGGCGCTCGCTCGGCGGCTGCGTCTACCATGTCGCGCATCCCGGCGGTCGCAATTATGACACTCCGCCTGTGAATTCCTACGAAGCGGAGGCGCGCCGGCTCGCACGTTTCGAAGCGATCGGTCATACTCCCGGCGCGCTGGCGATTCCGCCTGAAGAGCGCAGCGCCGAATTCCCGTTCACCCTGGATTTGAGGCGTCCCCCCGGAGTGTAGACGCAAGCGATGGCATTGCAGGGGCGATCACCGTCGGCGCGCACCAGAACGGAGCGGCGCAACGTACTGCTGGCCGGATATCGGCCGCTTCCGGGCGTGCATGACGAGCTGATCGGCCGCGACGGCCAGGTGCGCCCGCAATGGGAGCCGTTCCTGGCCGAGTGGTGCGCCCTGTCGCCGGAGGAGCTGATCCAGCGCTTTGGCCTCGCTGACCGGCATGTCCACGATACCGGCGTGTCCTACCGCGTCCATGGCGACCTCGACGGGCAGGACCTGACCGCGGGCGAACGGGCATGGCCGCTCAGCCATGTGCCGCTCGTCATCACCGGCGCCGAATGGGCGACGATCGCGGCAGGCGTGGCGCAGCGTGCGCACCTGCTGGGCACGCTGCTCGACGACATCTACGGCCCCGGCGAGATGATCGCCAACGGGCTCCTGCCCGCATCCGTCGTCACCGGGAGCGCCGATTATCTGCGCCCGCTGCAGGGCGCGCCCGGCGGCGGCGCGCTGCAGCTCTATGCCGCCGATCTCGGGCGCGGGCCCGATGGGCGCTGGTGGGTGCTGCAGGACCGCACCCAGGCGCCGTCAGGAACCGGCTACGCCCTGGAAAACCGGCTCGCGCTGTCGCGGGCCTTCCCGGACATGTTCCGGACGATGAACATCGAGCGGCTGGCCGCTTTCTTCCAGGGCTTCCGCGCGGGACTGGTGGCGAGTTCGAAGCGCGTCGAGCCGCGCATCTGCCTTTTGACGCCCGGCCCCCTCAACGAGAGCTATTTCGAGCAGACCTATCTCGCGCGCTATCTCGGCTTCCTTCTCGTCGAGGGCGGTGACCTGATCATGCGCGAGGGGCGCGTGCATGTTCGCACCATCGCCGGGCTGAAGCGGGCCGACGTGATCTGGCGGCGCATCGACGGCGATTTCGCCGACCCGCTGGAACTCAACGCGCATTCGGCGCTCGGCGTCGCCGGCCTGGTCCAGGCCGTGCGCCAGGGCAGCGTGCATATCGCCAACGGGCTCGGCTCGGGCGTCGTCGAGGCCCGTGCCCTGATGGGCTTCCTGCCGGCGCTGGGGGAGAAACTCCTCGGCGAGGAGATGATCCTGCCCAATGTCGCGACCTGGTGGTGTGGCCAGCCGCGCGAGCGCGCCGCCGTGCTCGACCGTCTCGACGAGATGAGCATCGCGCCGGCCTTCCGCAGCGCGGGCGGTGGGCTCGACACCGGGCCGGTCGTTGCGGCCGACCTGCCGCCCCGGGAGCGCGACGCCTTGCGAGCCCGGATCGAGGCGCGCGGCATGGACTATGTCGGGCAGGAGGTCGTGCGGCTCTCGACCACGCCGGTGTTCCAGAACGGCCATCTGGAGCCGCGCCCGATGACGCTGCGCGTCTTCGCCGCCAACACACCCGACGGCTGGAAGGTGATGCCCGGCGGCTTCTGCCGCATCTCCGACGAGCCGGATGCGCGCGCGGTCAGCATGCGCAGCGGCGTGCGCTCCAGCGATGTCTGGGTGACGTCCGACGCGCCCGTCGAGCAAGTGACGCTGCTGCCGACGGCCGACCGCATCACCATCCGCCGGGTCACCGGCACACTGCCGAGCCGGGCCGCCGACAATCTGTTCTGGCTCGGGCGCTATCTCGAGCGCACCGAGGCGACGCTGCGGCTGGTGCGGGCGCTGCTCGGCCGGCTGATCGATGCCGACGTCACCAACCCGGCCCGTCCCGACACGGTGCGGCGGCTGGCCAATATCCTGGTCGCCTGGGGCGCCGCCCCCAATGCCAAAGGCTTGGCGTCGAAGGGGCGCGGCCCTGCCGTCGGAAAGGTCTCTCCGGCTCTCGCGCAGGCGACGGCTGCGCTCTACGATGCCGCCGAATACGGCTCGGCGCGCGCCAATGTCGGCGAGGCAAGGCGCACCGCCTCGGTCATCCGCGAGCGCTTGTCGATCGATGCCTGGCGTCTCTTCGGCGATCTGCTGCGCCAGTTGACGCTCGAGCCGGGGCGGCAGCCGAGCGAAGGCGAAGTCTACGAGGTTGCGGACCGGGCCCTGAAGACGCTCGCCGCCTTCTCCGGGCTGAGCCAGGAGAACATGGTGCGCGGGCCGGGCTGGCGCTTTCTCGACATCGGCCGCCGGATCGAGCGCGGCATCGCGACCTGCCGCTTTGCCCGCCATTTCGCCGAGACGACGGCGCCGAGCGACGGGCTCGACGCACTGCTCGACCTGACCGATTCCCAGATCACCTACCGCTCGCGCTACATGGTCGGCGCCAGCCTTCAGCCGGTGCTCGATCTCGTCATGCTCGACCCCTACAATCCGCGCTCGGTCGCCTTCCAGGTCGACCGGCTCGACACCGAGATCCGCGACCTGCCATCCCTGACCGAGGATGGCATGCTGGAAGCGCCGCGCCGGCTGATCCTGAAGCTCGCCGCCGAATGCCGCACGGCGGAAGCCTCGCGGCTCGACCGCGCCAGTATCCTGTTGTTCGAGCAGTTGCTGATGGGCGTTTCGAGCGCGATTGCCGACCGCTATTTTCTGCAGAACAGCGGTCCCGAAGGCTCCCGGTTGACAGGCATCGCGTGATCTACGACGTCCGGCACATCACGACCTACGGCTACAGCCGCATGGTCCCCTTCGCGCGCTGCATCCTGCGGCTGCAGCCGCGCAGCGATGGCGGCCAGACCGTCGCGTCCAGCGAACTCATCATCACGCCACGCCCGGCCGAACGCGTCGATGGAATCTGCTTCTTCGGCAACCCGATGACGACGCTGACGATCTCCAAGCCGCATCGCGAGCTCAGGGTCGAGATGCGCGCGCGTGTCGAGGTGAACCGGCCGCCCCCGCCCTTTCCCGGCCTGACGCGGCATTGGGAGGAGGTCTGCGCGCTGGCGCTGGCCTCCGACAGTCTGGCGCCGGAATCCCCTGCGCATCATCTCTATCCGAGCCGGCTGGTGCCGCCCGTTCCAGCGGTGACCGATTATGCCAGGGCGAGCTTCCCGCCGCTGCGGCCCGTGCTCGAAGGCGCCAGCGAACTGATGGCGCGCATCCGCCGCGAGTTCACCTATGACCCAGACGCGACAGAGGTCTCGACGCCGCTGGAGGAAGCCTTCCGCAACCGCCACGGCGTCTGCCAGGATTTCGCGCATGTGATGATCGCGGGGCTGCGGGGCCTCGGCCTGCCGGCGGCCTATGTCAGCGGCTATATCCGCACCATCCCGCCGCCGGGCGAGAAGCGGCTCGAAGGCGCCGATGCCAGCCATGCCTGGGTGATGCTCTGGTGCGGGCCCGAGACCGGCTGGATCGGGCTCGACCCGACCAATGATTTGATCGTCGCCGACGACCATATCGTCACGGCTTTCGGCCGCGACTATGCCGACGTCTCGCCGCTGGACGGCGTGGTGGTCGGTCCGGGCTCCCAGAAGATCGGCATCGCGGTCGATGTCATCCCGGTGATCTGAGCTCTCGCAAGTCCTCATCCCGCGAGACGCAGCCTTGGCTGTTCCTCCGGATGAGGGCTGCGGAATGGACGCGAACGCAGCATCCAAAACGCTTCCTTTTGATTGGTTGCCATGGCAACTTGTTTGGCGAGAACGTCACCCTGTGCTGGCTTGCACGGGGCAAGGCGCGAGCCGGGAGGACGCATGCGCACGCAAGTCGCCATTATCGGAGCTGGACCATCGGGCCTGCTGCTCGGACAGTTGTTGCACCAGGCGGGGATCGACAGCGTCATCCTGGAGCGCAAGAGCCGCGACTATGTGCTCGCCCGGATCAGGGCCGGCGTGCTCGAGCAGGGCACGGTCGGCCTGCTCGACCAGGTGGGCGCCAGCGCCAGGCTGCATGCCGAGGGCCTTGTCCATGACGGCTTCGACCTGCTCTTCGGCGAGCGGCGCCACCGCATCGCGCTCGACGCGCTGACCGGGGGCAAGCACGTCACCGTCTACGGACAGACCGAGGTCACGCGCGACCTGATGGACCAGCGCGCCGCGCAGGGCGGGCAGACGATCTTCGAGGCGGACGATGTGACGTTGCACGGGTTCGACGGCGCAAGCCCCTATGTCACCTATCTCGAAAGCGGCGTTCCCAAGCGGCTCGACTGCGACGTCATCGCCGGCTGCGACGGCTATCACGGCGTCTCGCGCGCCAGCATCCCGGCCAATGCGCTGCGCATCTTCGAAAGGGTCTACCCCTTCGGCTGGCTCGGCATCCTCGCCGATGTCCCGCCGGTTTCGGACGAGTTGATCTATGCCCGCGGCCAGCGAGGCTTTGCGCTGTGCTCGATGCGCTCGGCGACGCGCAGCCGCTACTATGTCCAGTGCGGGACCGACGAGCGCGTCGACGGCTGGTCGGACCAGCGCTTCTGGGACGAGCTGCGCCGCCGGCTCGACCCCGAAACCGCGGCGTCCCTGACCACGGGACCCTCGATCGAGAAATCGATCGCGCCGCTGCGCTCCTTCGTGGCCGAGCCGATGCGCTTCGGCCGGCTGTTCCTGGCGGGAGACGCCGCCCATATCGTGC
Source organism: Allobosea vaviloviae (assembly GCF_001298265.1). Taxonomy (GTDB): domain Bacteria; phylum Pseudomonadota; class Alphaproteobacteria; order Rhizobiales; family Beijerinckiaceae; genus Allobosea; species Allobosea vaviloviae_B. Next base: position 30,632 of record NZ_LGSZ01000025.1, read on the forward strand.
CGCCGACGGGCGCGAAGGGGCTCAACCTCGCCGCCAGCGACGTGCATTACCTGTTCGAGGCGCTGCGCGAGTTGTTCCTGGACCGCTCGGAGGCCGGCATCGACGCCTATTCGCAGACAGCTCTGGCGCGGATCTGGAAGGCCGAGCGCTTCTCCTGGTGGCTGACCTCGCTGATGCACCTTTTCCCGGAGCAGAGCCCGTTCGAGCAGCGCATGCAGCAGGCAGAGCTCGACTATCTCGTCTCGTCCGAGCACGCGATGGCGGCGCTGGCGGAGAACTATGTCGGGCTGCCCTACTGAAGTGTGAGGCCGAGCACGTTCGGAACTCCTGCGCCGAAAAACCGTTCCTCCAATGCCTCAGCACTTTTTCGCAGGGGCGACAGCAGAAAGGAACGTCATGCAAAGACGCTCATTTTTGGCCGTTCTGGTCGGAGGACTGACCGCAGCGGCGAGCAGCGCGGCCCTGGCGACATCCACGGGGGTCGATGAGGTACAGGCGGCAGCGGTCGTCGATCCATCGGCGCTCGACGAAACGGATGCCGAATTCGCTCATATGCCCCCGGGACCGCGACATCGGGCGCATCGTGAATGGCATCGGCGCCGCTGGGCCCGGAGACGGAGGCGCCGGATGCGCCGCCGCTGGCATCGCGGACGCTGGCACTATTACTGGTAGATCCGCCGTAGCCGGGGCGCCGAAGCGAGGCCCGGCCACAATCTGTGTCGCTCAGACGGGCGTGGGGAACTCCGCGCCCGTCCATTCGACGGGGACCTTCAGCGAGCCAGCGATGATGGAGCTCGCTGCCGCCTCGATCCGGCCCCGTATCTCGACAGGAACAGAGGGGGCCATGACGAGGCGAACCGCCTCAGGGGTCTGCAGACCTAGATGCTTGACCTCACCTGCCGCAAACTTGCCGGCGGTGAAATCCGCCACCGCATCGAACAGCGCCCGGCCGGAATCAGCGAAGGCGGAGGCGATGAAGACGTCGGGAGCGATCGCGGTCCAGTCGCCGACATTGCCGATCTGCTTGACGCCAAGTTCACGGCACGCAGCGATGACCCCGTTGCGGCCGGCGTTGAGCATGGTGAAGATGACCTGCGCGTCCTTGGCGATCATCGCGCGGGCGATCTTCTCCGACAGGGCGTTGTCGTCCTGGTTGCCGGAGAAATTCGTCAGCAGCATCACCTTCGGATCGGCATGGGCGACGCCGGCCGCATAGGCCGCCCGGCCCTTCAGGCCCGGCGTGACGCGGATGCCCGACATGTGGCCGACGACGCCGGTGCGGGTCGTCAAGGCGGCGAGCATTCCGGCGAGGAAGGCCGACTGCTCCTGCAGCACCTCGTAACTCGCGAGATTAGGCCCCGTCACATTGCCCTGGGTGACGACGAAGCGGACCGCCGGGAACTCGGCCGCGACCGCCTTGGCGGCGGCGTTGTTCTGGCCGCCATGGGCGATGACGAGATCGGGCCCGGCGGCGGCGAGTTCGCGCAAGGCGGCGGTCAATTCCTCCGGCTTCGGCTGGACGCCCTGCCGGAAGGCGACGGAGACGCCGAGGCGCGCTTCGGCCAGCTTCAGCCCGTCATAGCCCGCCTGCATGAAGCCGCGATCGTCGATGCGCCCGGCAAAGAGCGCGGCGACCTTCTTTGGCGTCTGGGCGCGTACGGAACCGGCGGCGAGCGCTGTGCCCGCCAGTGCCAACAGGCTCCTCCGGTCAATTCTCATCGGGCTCATACTCATCCCCTTTCGTCGTTGGCGCGCCTGCTCCAGCAAGCGCCATGCCCAGACGCGCGCCAGCGCGCTGGCCTCATACCCCTGTCAGGTCGCGACTCTGCCGGTCGAGTTCGGCGTTATAGCGGCGCAATGCGAACTGCTCCGTCAGGAGGCCGAGAACGCACAGGCGCTCGCGATCATCGACGACGACGAGTTCCTCTGCCTGGGACGTGGCGAACAGGCTGGCGGCCTCGCGGATGTTCATGCTGGGGAGCAGCACGTCCTTGCGGTTGCGGGCGAGATCCGCGACCGTCTCGGCAGTGGTGTCCTCGGCATGGGCATCGGCGACCAGCACGATGCCCGCATAGCGGCCGAGATCATCGACGAGAACCGCGCGCTGGTTGGCGCCGAGCGGAAAATCCCGCCGGAACTGGGCCAGCGTGTTCGAGGCCGGGACAGTGCGGATGTCGCGCCGCATCATCCGACCGACGCTGAGCTCGCGCATCCAGCCGATATCGGCGGCGCTGCGAATGGTCTCGCCGCGCAGGTGGAAGCGCCAGGTCGCGAAGGAATAGCCGAAGGTGCGGCGCACCGTCAGCGACGAGACGACCGACGCCGCCAGCACCGCGATGGTCAAAGGCAAGCTGCCGGTCGTTTCCAGCGCGAGGAACGACATGGTCAGCGGGCCGCCGAGCACGGCCGTCGCCATCGCGCTCATGCCGATGACCGCGATCACCAGGGATGGGGTCTGCAGCCCAAGCCCGGAAATCCAGACGAGCGCGACGAGCTTGCCGAACATCGCGCCAATGAACAGCGAGGCGAAGAACAGGCCGCCGCGAAAGCCCGAGCCGATCGAGACCGCCGAGGCCACGGCCTTGAGCACGATCAAGGTCAGCAGCACCATCGCGGAATAATCGGCGGCGAAGCCGACATGCAGCGCCGAATGGCCCGAGGACAGCACCGCCGGTGTGATCAGCGCCAGCGATCCGACGATCAATCCGCCGACCGCCGGCCGAAGCGCAAGCGGGATGCGGCTGCGCCGGAACAGGCTCTCGGCCAGCGCCACGCCGCGCATCAGGACGATGCCGAGGCCGGCACAGAGCCCGCCCATCAGGATCACCAGCACATAATCCGCGCCAGTCAGCGGCTGCGAGAACCCGACATGGAACGGGATCGGCGTCACCAGCAGCCGCGCCACGCCGATCGCGCAGATCGAGGCGACGACGACCGGCGCCAGCGTCGCGATCGCATAGCTCGCGATGATCAGCTCGAACGCATAGAAGGCGCCGGTCAGCGGCGCATCAAACGCTGCCGCGATCGCGCCCGCGGTGCCGCAGCCGACCAGCATGCGCAGATCGACGCGCCTGACCTTCAGCAGGCGTCCGAGGCCCGACGCCAGCGCAGCGCCCCCTTGCGTGTAACCGGCCTCCATGCCGACCGAGGCGCCGAAGCCGTTGGAGATGATCGTCTGGACGACAAGGACGAGACTGTCTCGGAACGAGAGCCGTCCGCCATGGAGGGCATTGGCCTCGACCGGATCGACCACCGTGCCGCGCCCGCGCCTGGCCAGCACGATGCCGAGCGCTCCCATCAGCAATCCGCCGAGAACCGGCATGCCGAAGGCGCGCAAGGGCTCGACGAAAACCGCGCCGCTGACCTCGCCCTTGGCGGTCGCGAAAAAGGCGGCGTGAAGCAGTTTGGAGATGCCGACCATCGCCGACACCAGCAGCCCCGACATGATGCCGATGACACCTGCGACGAGAACGATGGCGAGATCGTCACTGCGCAGCAGACGCGGCAGGTTGCGACGGAAGCGGAGCCAAACGGCGCGTGCATCGCGGCGGCTCTGCGCAAGGCGGCCGCGGCGGGGCGGGACTGGGCTGATCGGGGCGTCGGAGAGGCTTGTCATCGAACACGCGGCCCGCATGCAAAAGGCGGAGCCGCACCGGACGCGCCAACGGGTCTTTCGCCGTGTCCTGTAGGTTTGGCGCGCTCGCCGCGTCAACCTCGTCGCTACGAAAAAGGCCGCGCTCCGGAGAGCGCGGCCCTGTTCACGTCACGTCCGCAGGTTCAGGCCAGCGTGTAGGCCGTCTTCACCGTGGTGTAGAACTCCTTGGCGTAGGCGCCCTGCTCGCGCGGGCCGTAGCTCGAGCCCTTCCGGCCGCCGAAGGGCACATGGTAGTCGACGCCGGCCGTGGCAAGGTTGACCATCACCATGCCGGCCTCGGCATTGCGCTTGAAATGCGTCGCATGCTTCAGCGAGGTCGTGCAGATGCCCGAGGACAGGCCAAACTCGGTGTCGTTGGCCACAGCGAGCGCCTCCTCGTAGTCCTTGACGCGGATGATGTTGGCGACGGGGCCGAAGACCTCCTCGCGCGAGATCCGCATGCTGTTCGTCGTTTCGGTGAACAGTGCCGGCTGGAGGTAGAAGCCGGGGGTCTCGCGCTTCAGGAGTTCGCCGCCGAAGGCGAGCTTGCCGCCCTCGTCCTTGGCGATCTGGATGTATTTCAGGTCCTGGTCGAGCTGGCTCTGGTCGACGACCGGGCCGATATGTGTGCCGCTTTTAAGCGCGTCGTCGACGACCACGCCCTTCAGCCGCTCGATGCAGGCCTCGACGAAGCGGTCATGGATGCCGGCCTGGACGATCAGGCGCGAGGACGCCGTGCAGCGCTGGCCGGTGGAGAAGAAGGCGCCGGTGACGGCCGCCTCGACGGCCGTCTTCAGGTCGGCGTCGTCGAGCACGACGAGCGGGTTCTTGCCGCCCATTTCGAGCTGGACCTTCTTCATCGGCGAGGAGGCGATGCAGGCCTCGGCGATCTTGCGGCCGGTCGCGACCGAGCCGGTGAAGGAGATCGCGTGCACGTCCTTGTGCTGCAGCAGCGCCTGGCCGACGACCGAGCCGCGGCCCATGACGAGGTTGAGCACGCCCTTGGGCAGGCCGGCGCGCTGGAGGATGTCGACCAGCGCCCAGGCCGAGCCCGGCACCAGGTCGGCCGGCTTGATGACGACGCAGTTGCCGTGGGCGAGCGCAGGCGCGATCTTCCAGGCGGGGATCGCGATCGGGAAGTTCCAGGGCGTGATCATGCCGACGATGCCGACCGGCTCGCGCGTGATCTCGACGCCGACGCCCGGACGCACGGAGGGCAGCATCTCGCCGCTCAGGCGCAAGGCTTCGCCGGCGAAAAAGGCCATGACCTGGCCGGCGCGGCCGGCCTCGCCAATGCCCTCTGCGAGGGTCTTGCCCTCCTCGCGCGAGAGCAGCTTGCCGAGCTCTTCCTTGCGGGCCAGGATCTCGTCCGAGGCCTTCTTCAGGATCTCGTAGCGCTCCTGCGGGCTGGAGCGGCTCCAGGCCGGGAAGGCGGCCTTGGCGGCGGCGACCGCGTCATTGAGCTGGTCGACGGAGCCTTGCGCATACTCGCCGACGACGTCGTTGGTGTTCGACGGGTTGATGTTGCGCGAGGCGTTGCCCGATGCGGCCCATTCGCCGGCGATCAGGTTCTTGAAAATCTCTGTCATGAGGTTGCCTCCCACGGCTTCTGGCGTTCGTGGGGGGTTTAGCGTCTTTGGGACCGGAAGACCAATGCCGCAGAGAGATCGCCCGATCCCGCTGGCGTAGGATCAGCCTTCGTCAGAACTCCGCGTCGAGCTCTTCCAGCTCTTCCGGCTCGGTCTTGGCGGCCTCGATCCAGCGCTTGAGCGCAGGCCAGGCCGAAATCGCCTTGCAATAGGCCTGGGATGCCGGATCGAGCGGGACGTCATAGGTCAGGAAGCGCAGGCAGACCGGCGCGTACATCGCGTCGGCCATGGTCAGCGTCTTGCCGAAGAGATAGGGGCCGCCATGGCTCGCGAGGCATTCGCGCCAGATCTCGGTGACCCTATCGATGTCGGCCTGGGCGCCGGCCCAAACCTTGAAGCCAGGATAATGCGCCTTGAGGTTCATCGGCAGCGCCGAGCGCAGATTGGCGAAGCCGGAGTGCATTTCGCCGCAGATCGCGCGGCAATGCGCCCGCGCGGCGGCGTCCTTCGGCAGCAGCCCGGCCTGCGGCCTGATCTCATCGAGATAGGCCGCGATCGCCAGCGTGTCCCAGACCGTGATGCCGTCATGGGTCAGACGGGGCACGAGGAAGGAGGGCGACAGCAGCAGCAATTCGGCGCGGGCGGAGGGGTCGTCGACCGAGAGCATATGCTCCTCGACCTCCAGCCCCGCCAGTACACACAGCAGCCAGCCACGCAGCGACCAAGAGGAGTAGTTCCTGCTGCTGATGGTCAGGGTGGCTGCGGTCATGGGCGTCGTCCTCGACGGAGAGGCTCTTAGCATAGCAAGAGATGTTCCAATGCGTGGCGTACAATAGAAAGATTCTTGCGGAAATCCAATTTTGCGGTGCAACATGATCGCCACAGGGAGCCACCCGCCGGCATCGCCGTCGGCAGGGGGCCGTGCCTTGTCCGCCGGGGTCGCACACTGATGCTCTATCTCGCCTATCAGGCCCAGTCCGACGTCATGAATCCGGCCAAGATGCTGGCCCAGGGGGCGCTGGCCGCGCTCGGAGCGCGGGCCATGTCGGGCCAGCCCGTCGATCTGCGCGCGGCCTCGGCCGCCTATGAGATGGTGACGCGCGCCGGGCTGACCCATGAACGCCCGCCCTATCACATCGACAGCGTGCGCGACGGCAATCGCGACGTCGCCGTCAAGGAAGAGGTCGTACTGAGCCTGCCCTTCGGCAGCCTGCTACGCTTCCGCAAAGACAGCGACACGCCCCAGGCGAAAGTGCTGGTGGTGGCGCCGATGTCGGGCCATTTCGCGACGCTGCTGCGGGGCACGGTCGCGACGCTGCTGCGCGACCACGACGTCTACATCACCGACTGGCACAATGCCCGCGATGTCAGCCTCGAACACGGCCCGTTCGGCTATGACGATTACGTGGATACGCTGATCCGGTTCATCGAGACGTTGGGAGACCAGACCCATGTTGTCGCGGTGTGCCAGCCCTGCGTGCAGGTGCTCACTGCGGCTGCCGTCATGGCGCAGGCGGGCAGCCCCTTCCAGCCGCGCAGCATGACGCTGATGGCGGGGCCGGTCGATACCCGGGTCAATCCGACGACGGTCAACAAGCTTGCGATGGACAAGCCGATCGAGTGGTTTCGAAAGAACCTGATCGCCACCGTGCCGTCGCGCTATCCGGGCGGGGGCCGCAAGGTCTATCCAGGCTTCGTCCAGCTCGGGGCGTTCCTGGCGATGAACATGCAGCGGCACATCAACGCCCATATCGACCTGTTCACCCATCTTGCCACCGGCGAGACGGAGGAGGCGCAGAAGATCAAGTCGTTCTACGACGAGTATTTCGCAGTGCTCGACCTGCCGGCCGAATTCTACCTCGAGACCGTGCAATGGATCTTCCAGGAGGCGCGGCTGGCGGCTGGTACGCTGACCTATCGCGGCGAGACCGTCGATTGCCGCGCGATCCGCAAGACCGCGCTTTTGACCGTCGAGGGCGAGCGCGACGACATCTGCTCCCTCGGGCAGACATCGGCGGCGCACGATCTCTGCTCGGGGCTCAAACCCTTCCGCAAGCGCCATCACATGCAGGCCGGCGTCGGGCATTACGGCGTGTTCTCGGGCCGCAAATGGGACGGGCAGATCTACCCGATCGTCCGCAACATGATTGTCGCCAACAGCTAGGCGGAGGTGTCGGGCGGCGCCGGACCGCCTACTTCTCCTTGATCGACAACCCGTTCTTGCCGACGGAGATCTCGACGCCTTCGGGCTGCTTCTTCTCCTGATAGAGCGCGTAGCCGGTGACGGCCAGGCCAACGACGAGGAGGACGACAAGCGCGACGAGCAGATTGCGGGATGCGGGCATGAGACTTCCAGGTAAAGAACCGCAGGCGGTGCGGCGCGTTCTCAACCCGCAATGCGGCATAAAGTTCCCGCAGTGCAGCGGGGCGCGGGCCCTGGCCCGAGACGGTGCGTGATTGACAGCCGGACGGGCCGGCACCTTGATGGGGAACGCCCATGCGGGCGTCGGCGTTTCGTCATGGAGCTGCCGCCGCGATTGTCGCAGCAGGAGGGCGCACGATGCCGGAAACGGAACTCCAGCAGACGATCTGGTCGGCGCTCGACCGTCACCCCGTCTGGATGGTGACGACGGCCGCCGATGGGGCGATCCGGACAAGGCCGATGTCAGGGCATATCGACCGTGAAAACCATCGCGTCCTGTTCGTGCCCCACCGCCATACCGGAGCGCTGGCGGAGGCTTTGCGCTCGCCCAGCGTCTCGATGGCGATCAGCGAAGAGGATCGCAATTTCTATGCTGCGATTGGTTGCTCGGCCGCCGAAATCGACGACCGCGACCTGATCCGGCAGATCTGGACACCGATGACCAGCGCCTGGTTTCCCGGTGGTCCGGACGATCCCGACGCGATGCTGCTGGCGCTGACGCCGCTTTCGGCGGAAATCTGGAATGGGCCCTCCAGCAGCGTGCTCGTGGCCTTCAAGCTGGCGACTGCCAAGATCCTAGGCCGCCAGCCCGACCTCGGCGTCAACGCCACGATCGACATGAGGTAGGACCGGCCCGTACCGTCAGGCGCCCGGGCCGGCATCGGGCGGATCGGCCGCCGCCATTTTGCGACCGAGCAAGGCCACGGCGAGGCTCGACCAGGCGATCCCCAGGCACCAGCCGCCGATCACGTCCGTCGGCCAGTGGACTCCGAGATAGACGCGGCTGACGCCGATCAGGACGATCATCACCCAGGCCAGCCAGATGCAGAGCCGCGCGATGTCGTCCCGGTGCGAGGCGAGGCCGATGAAGCCGGCGATGCTCAGCATGGTGACCGCGGAGAGGAAGGCGTGCCCGCTCGGGAAGCTCGCCGTGAAGGTCAGTGCGGCATGTTCGACGATGTCGGGCCTGTCACGGCCGATCACTATCTTAAGCCCGGTGCTGACCAATGTCGCCGAGATCACCGTCACCGCCAACCCGATTGAGAGATGCCGATAGCGGCAAAGCCACAGCGTCAGGCTGGCAGCGATTGTCATCATGCCGAGCCCGACAAAACTGCCGAGCGCCGTCACATCGCGCATCGCCTCGCGAAACCAGGCGGGGCCGAGCGGCATCGACAGGTCGTCGCTCTCTCGAAACAGCAGGACGAGGCTGCGATCGAACGCAAAGCTGCGGCCCGACGCAATGAACAACGCCAGGCCCAGAAAGGCAAAGGCGGCAGCGACCGGGATGAGAAAACGCGGCTTCAGCAAGGAGACGGCCAATCCGAGCGTTGAATCGAGGGGCAGGTCTGCGACGCGATCGTAGATAGACGATGCGCTCGCGCTTTCAATCGGGCTGCCTGCGCGCCGCGATCAACCGAATGGCGCCGGGCAGCAGCTTGTAGACCAGCGGGCCCGCCTTGCGCTCGACCTCGCCGTCGAAGGTGATATGGCCGCGACGCTTGTCGCGCCGCGTCAAGGTGACCTCCGAGCCGGTGAACGAGGTGAGGTTGTCGGAGGTGCGCCACTTACCGGAAACGATCGAGAACGCCGCCTTGCAGCGGGAGTAGAGCCCGCCGGCATTGAGGATATGGACCTCGAAGACGCCGCCATCCAGCTTGTCGCGGCGCCATTCCGCGCCTTCGAAGCTGTTGACCGTGACCAGCACGGCATCCGCCTGGACCACGCGGCGCTCGTCGCCGATGCCGACATCGACGGTGATCGCCCGGGTGAACAGGATCGAGCGCGTCGCGGCCACCATGAACGCCACCGCGCGGCTGAACGGAAAGCGGCGGCGGGCAAATTCGCGCTCGCGGGCCATCAGACTGAAGAAGCCCATGCCCGAGAGCGAGTGGAACAGCCGGTCGTTGACGCTGCCGACGTCCAGGACCACGGGCGCACCGTTGCAAACCGCCGCGATCTGATCTTCGAGCGAGCCGGTCAGGCCGAGATCCCGGCCGAGCACGTTGACAGTGCCCAGCGGCAGGACGCCAACAGGCCTGTTCGCTTGCAGCAAGACGGGAAGAACGCCGTTGAGCGTGCCGTCGCCGCCCGCGATCACGGGCATGCAATCCTGATCCTCGATCGCCAGCGAGAGCGCATCGTCCAGCTCGCGCGGATGCACCAGCTTGACCTCGGCGGAGCAAGCTTGGGCCTCGAACGCTGCGATGATGCGCGCGGCAAAAGCGTCTGCGCCGGCTTCGAGGACGGTGCCGGCGCGGGCGTTGACGACGACGACGTGATGCATGGGGCGCCGAGAAGGGAGAAGCCCCGGTCCGGGGCAGGACGGCGATGCGGTCGATCGACCGCCCGGACTATAGTTTCAGACGGTCGCGTGCGCCATGGGCCGCACGTTCGCCGGCGTCCGCACGGCGATCTCGACCTGTGGTTCGTCGACCTCCTCGGTCGTCACCTCGAAGCGCTGCAGAACATGCGGCCCAAAGGAACTGATCATCGCCACATCCGTCGCGTCGCGCCCCCTGGCGATGACCACCCGGCCGATGCGCGGCATGTTGTGCCGGGCATCGAAGGTATACCAGCGCCCGCCGAGGAAGACCTCGAACCAGGCGTTGAAGTCCATCGGCGCCGGATCTCGCGGCACGCCGATATCCCCGAGATAGCCATTGCAATAGCGTGCCGGGACATTGACGCAGCGGCACAGCGCAACCGCGAGATGCGCGAAATCACGGCAGACGCCGATGCGCTCCTCGAAGGCCTCCGCCGCCGTGCGCGTGCTACGAGCAAAATGGTAGCCGAAGGTCAGGTGGTTGTGGACGAAATCGACGATCGCCTGAACGCGCTGCCAACCCGCCGGGATATGACCGAACAGGCTCCATGCCTGCGCCGACAATTTATCGGTCTCGCAGTAGCGGCTGCCGAGCAGGTAGATCAACGCTTCGTCGGGAAGGCGCGAGGGCGGCACCTCGCCAGCGGCGGTGTTGATCGGATCGGCTACACCCGAATCCTGGACGATTCCATCGGCCCGCAACGCTATCCCACCGGGGGGCGCCGTGATCCTGCGGCAGATGTTTCCGAACGGGTCGATATGCTGCGTCGCTTCGATCCGCAGCGCCGGATTTCGCAGAGACGTCACGGCCATGTCGCCGGGGGTCAAAAGATCGTGCCGGCGGGAGGGATGCACGTCGAGCAGCGTGATGAGAGGCAATTCCTGCTGGCAGACGATCTCGATATTGTAGCCATAGCGAATGTGCATGATGCTCTCATGGGGTTCGCATCGAATGGCCTTCCGCCGTCGATGCCGGACACGGCGGTCCGGGGCCTGCTGGTGCTCGTCTGCCCGTTCACAGGAATAGAGGGGCCGTCGGCGCACCCGTCTCACTCACACAGCCAAGAGCGGAGCTCTCATAAAACGGAAGATGCGGGCCTTTCGGCCCGCATCCCGCCGCCACGACGGTTCGGCTGGGGGGATAGCAACCGCCGCGACCTGCGTCTGGGCGTCGCCTACATCATCCAGTAGGGCATCGTGCCGTAGTAATCATGGACGCGCTTGCCATAGGCCTTGTCGTCCCAGTCGGGCTCGCCCTCGCTATCGTACATGGGGGCCGCCTCGAGCTTGTCCTTGGTCAGCGGAACGACGTAACCGCCGCGTTCGCTGTCGAAATCGAGCACGCTCCACGGAATCGGGTGGTACTTCTCGCCGAGGCCGAGGAAGCCGCCGAACGACATGATGGCGTAGGCGACCTTGCCGGTCTGCTTGTCGAGCATGACGTCATAAATCTCGCCGAGATGGTCGCCGTTGGAGTTGTAGACGTCCGTGCCAGCGACACGCGCACCGGCGATGAGGGGGTTTGACGAAGACGTCTCCCCGAGGCGTGACGGTGTGTCGTTCAGGGTCATATGCGGATCCTCCGACTATGCAGCCTGTCATGCTGCGAGATTGCCGGATCAACGTGGCTTGCCGGAGAAAGTTCCCCGCTTGGAAGCGAACCTAAACTGTGAGTTTTGGTGCACCCTTCCTGACCGGACTCGATGATCCGACAGCCTGATCCGATTGGACTGACCGCACACCAGCAGGGAGACCGTCCAGGCAGCGGTCGAGCCAGGCGCGCCGCAAAGCTCGCCAGGGAACCTTTGGGACGGGCAGCCGTTAGGTTGGGACGGTCGGTCATGGCCGTGCCGAGCGGCGTGCCCTAAGCCGGCACAGCACGATGCCGTCGCTTTGAATCATAAGCGCCAAGGAACGATACAATGAAAAAGATCATGATTATCGCTGCCCTCGCAGCATCGCTTGGTGCCTGCACCGCCCAGGAAGAGCGAGTCGGCGGCGGGGCGCTGATCGGCGCCGGCACCGGTGCCGTGATCGGCGGTCTGGCGACGGGACGTGCGGGCGGTGCGCTCGCTGGCGCGGCTATCGGCGGCGTTGCCGGCGGTGCCATCGGTGGCGCGACCTCGCCGACCCGCACCTGCGTCGGTCGCGACGAGTACGGCCAGCGCTTCCGCTACGATTGCTGATCGCCTGACGATCAGGCCGGGCTGCCCTTCCGGGCGGCCCGGCATCATGTCGATACCGCTCTGGATCGGGCTATCCAGCCCAGGCTGCGCCCATCCAGCTAGACCTGACCATAAGGTCCGAACCTGCCGACGAAGCGATGCCGGCTGCCTGGATAGAGCAGCCGAACGGCCGTGACCGGCGAACCCTGGTTCCAGGTACGGCGCTCGATCAGGAGACAGGGCTCGCCCGCTCCGATGTCCAGAAGCTGCGCGTCGTCCGGCTCGGCCGGCACGGCGCTGATCGCGTGCTCGGCCTGTGACCAGAGGCTGTTGCCAAGCAGCCAGTCGCCCGGTGGGGTCTTGCTGAAATCCTCGGCAGCGGCGGCCGGGACCGTCGCCAGATGGATCACCCGCTCTTCGAGGACATGAGCCTTGCCGTCGGCGCGATGCAGCGTGACGAGATGGGCGACCTTCTCGCCTCGCTTCAAGCCAAAGCGAAGAGCGAGCTCGGCGGAGGGGCGCCCATCCTCGCGTGACAAAACCTCATAATCATAACGCTGTCCGAGCCGTTCGACCTCCTCGGGAATCGAGAGGATGTCGAGCATGGCGTGGCTCGCCGGAGGGCTCGCCACGATGGTGCCGGAGCGACGGCGCCGCGTGATCAAACCCTCGCGGGCGAGTTGCACCAGCGCGCGATGAACCGTCATCCGCGACGCACCAAGCTGCTCCATCAGCGCATGTTCGGGCGGCACCGATGTCCCCGGCGGCCAAGTTCCTGCCAAGATAAGATCACGGACCGCGCGCCGGATCTGATCGTAGATCGGGCCGGCACCATCGAGCCTCACCGCATCGAGACGCGTCTGCGTCATGGCTTCCTGCGTCATGCCGGCTTGGTTCATGGCCGTCACAGGGCTGCGAGCAGCTTGCGCATGACGGCGGCGAGGCGCGCCTTCACCGCCGCACGCGCGGGGTGATGTCCGCCCGAGACCACCTGCCGGCCGCCGACGAAGACGTCCCGCACGGGCAGCGCATTGCCGATGAAGATCGCGCTGTCGAGCGCCGCTTCACCTGTCTTGCCGATCAGAGCGGGGTGGTCGGGATCGAGCGTGACCAGATCGGCGCGCAGCCCCGGTGCGAGCGCGCCGAGCGCCCGGCCGCAGGCCTGGGCGCCACCGGCCGCCGCCGCGCGCCAGAGCGCGACGCCGGTCGAGGCGTCGGCCTCCGCCATCAGGGCGCGGCGGCGGTCGCGGAAGCGCTGGGAATACTCGAGCAGGCGCAGTTCGGACCCTGCGTCGATCTGGATGTTGGAATCGCTGCCGACGCCGTAGCGCCCGCCCGAAGCCCGGTAGCGCACGCCGTCGAAGATGCCGTCGCCCAGGCTGGCCTCGGTGATCGGACACAGGCCGGCCACGGCGCCGCTTGTCGCGATGGCATCGCGCTCGGCATCGTCGAGATGGGTGGCGTGGATCAGGCACCAGCGCCGGTCGAGCTCGATGGTGTCATTGAGCAACGCGACGGGACGACGGCCCATGATCGCGACGCTGTCCTCGACCTCGCGCATCTGCTCGGCCACATGGATGTGAAGCGGCCCGTCGGGGCGCAAGCCTGCGAGCCAGGCGAGGTCGTCGAGCGCTACCGCCCGCAGCGAATGCGGGGCGAGGCCGAGTTTTGCATCAGGGAGATGACGGATCGCGGCCTCGCTCGCCTCGATCAGCCTGAGATAGGAGTCGCGGTCGTTGACGAAGCGGCGCTGGCCATGGACGGACGGAGCCTGGCCGAAATTGCCGAAGCGGTAGAGCACCGGCAGCAGGGTCAGGCCAAGCCCGGTCTCCTCGGCGGCAGCGGCGATGGCGGCCCCCATCGCGGCGATGTCGGCGTAAGGGCGGCCGTCCTTGTCGTGATGCAGGTAATGGAACTCGGCCAGCGCCGTGAAGCCGCCTTCCAGCATCTCGACGAAGGCCTGGGCGGCAAGCGCCTGGACATCGTCGGGGTCGAGCCGGTCGAGGAAGCGATACATGACCTCGCGCCAGGTCCAGAACGAATCCTCCCTTGCCCCGCGGCGTTCGGCGAGCCCGGCCATGCCGCGCTGGAAGGCGTGGCTGTGCAGGTTCGGCATGCCCGGCAGCGCAAGGCCGGAAAGCCTGACATCATCGGTGCTGGCCGCGGCGCCGGGCTCGACTGAGGTGATCGTTCCGTCCGCGACGACGAGCCTTACATTGTCGGCGAAGCCGCTTGGCAGGAGTGCCTGCTCCAAATGAAGGGTCAGGTTCACGGCATCGCTCCCAACATCAATTGCATATGCAATTAACCTCTTGCCATTTGCATATGCAATTAGATAGCATATTCGGACGTAAGGATAGCCGAGAGGAGCTGACGTGGCGACGATGTCCGGTGAGCCCCCGACCTGCGACAGGCTCTGGACGAAGGCGCGGCTGGCGACGATGTCGCCCTCAGTGGCGGCTCCTTATGGCGCCGTCGAGGATGGTGTCGTGGCCGCCCGCGATGGGCGCATCCTCTACGTAGGGCCGCGCAGCGACGCGCCTGCCTTCCGCGCCGCAGAGACAATTGATTGCGGCGGGCGCTGGATCACGCCCGGGCTGATCGACTGCCACACCCATCTCGTCTATGGCGGCGACCGCGCCCATGAATTCGAACTCCGCCTGCAGGGCGCGAGCTATGAAGAGATCGCGCGCTCCGGGGGCGGCATCCTGTCGACGGTCAAGGCGACACGGGCGGCGAGCGAGGCCCAGCTGTTCGCCAGCGCCGACAGGCGGCTATCGGCGCTGATCGCCGAGGGCGTCACCACCGTCGAGATCAAATCCGGCTACGGGCTGGAACAGCAGGCCGAGATCAAGCAGCTCAGCGCGGCGCGGCGACTTGGGCGCGAGCGGCCGGTCCGGGTCCGCACCACCTTCCTCGGCGCCCATGCCGTGCCGCCCGAATTCAAGGGGCGCTCGGGCGATTACACCGATCTCATCGCCGGCTCGATGCTCGACGCCATCGCGGCGCAGGGGCTGGCGGACGCGGTCGACGTCTTCTGCGAGGGCATCGCGTTCTCCCCGGAGGAGACGCGGACCGTCTTCGCGGCGGCGAAAGCCAAGGGGCTGGCGATCAAGATCCACGCCGAGCAGCTGTCCAATCTCGGCGGTGCGGCGCTGGCAGCCGAGATGGGAGCGCTGTCGGGCGACCATCTCGAATATCTCGACGAGGCCGGCGTGATGGCGATGGCGCAGGCCGGCATGGTCGCCGTCGTGTTGCCCGGCGCCTTCTATTTCCTGCGCGAGACGCAGAAGCCTCCGATCGAGCTCTTGCGGAAGCATGGCGTCGCAATCGCGCTGGCGACCGACGCCAACCCCGGCTCCTCGCCTCTGACATCGCCGCTGCTGGTGATGAACATGGCCTGCACCCTGTTCCGGCTGACGCCGGAGGAGGCGCTGGCGGGGCTGACGTGCCATGCCGCGAAGGCTCTCGGCCTTCAGGACGAGATCGGCACGCTCGAGGCCGGCAAGGCCTGCGATCTCGCGATCTGGGACATCGAGCGCCCGGCGGAGCTCGCCTACCGCATCGGCTTCAACCCGCTTCACGCCCGGATCTGGAACGGCCAATGAGCACGCTTCTCCCGATCGAGCCCGGCCATGCCGCATTGACGCAATGGCGCGACGTGATCCACGGCGCGCCGATCACGCTGTCGGAGACGAGTGCGGATGCGATTCATGCCGCCCAGGCGATCGTCGACGACATCGTCGCGGCCGGCACCGTGACCTATGGCGTCAACACCGGCTTCGGGAAGCTCGCCAGCGTGCGGATCGCGGACGCCGACCTCGCCACGCTGCAGCGCAATCTCATCCTGTCGCATGCGGTGGGCACCGGCCCTGCCCTGCCCGACGGCGTGGTGCGGCTGATCCTGGCGATGAAGGCGGCAAGCCTGGCGCGTGGAGCCTCGGGCGTGCGGCCGGTCGTGGTCGAGGCGCTGCTCGGCGCGCTGACGAATGAGGCGCTGCCGATCGTGCCGGCCAAGGGCTCGGTCGGCGCCTCGGGCGATCTCGCACCGCTCGCTCACCTGACGGCCGCGCTGATGGGCGTCGGCGAGATCAGGCTGAAGGGCGAGGTGATGCCGGCGGCGGACGCGCTCGCGCGGATCGGCCAGGCGCCGCTCGCGCTCGGCCCTAAGGAGGGGCTGGCGCTGATCAACGGGACGCAGGTCTCGACCGCGCTGGCGCTCACCGGCCTCACCGCCATGGCGCGGGTGTTCGACGCCGCGCTGGTCGCCGGCGCGCTCTCGGTCGATGCACTGAAGGGCTCCGACACACCGTTCGACCCGCGCATCCAGGCCCTGCGCGGCCAGCCCGGCCAGATCCGCGTAGCGGCGCTGCTGCTCGAACTGATCGCCGGTAGCGAAATCCGCGACAGCCACCGCTTCGGGGACTCAAAGGTTCAGGACCCCTATTCGCTGCGCTGCCAGCCGCAGGTGATGGGCGCGGTGCGCGACCTGCTCGCCAATGCGGCGGTAACCCTTGCGATCGAGGCCAACGCCGTCACCGACAACCCGCTGGTGCTGGGGCCGGGCGAGGTCGTCTCGGGCGGGAACTTCCATGCCGAGCCAGTGGCCTTCGCCGCCGACATGCTGGCGATGGGGCTGTGCGAGATCGGCAATCTCTCGGAGCGGCGCATCGCGCTTCTGGTCGACCCCGTGATGAGCGGCCTGCCGCCCTTCCTGGCGCGCGATGCGGGGCTGAACTCCGGCTTCATGATCGCGCAGGTGACGGCGGCCGCGCTGGCGTCGGAGAACAAGCAGAAGGCCCATCCGGCCTCGGTCGACACCATCCCGACCTCGGCCAACCAGGAGGACCATGTCTCGATGGCGACGCATGGCGCCTACCGCCTGCTCGACATGGCCGCCAACGCCGCGAGCATCGTCGGCGTCGAATTGATGGCGGCAGCCGAGGCGATCGAGCATCATCGCCCAATGACCACGAGCCCAAGGCTGGAGCCTGTGCTGGCGCTGCTGCGCGGCAAGATCGCGCCGCTGACTGAGGACCGCTACCTCGCGCCCGATCTCGCGGCGGCGACGGAGCTGGTGCTGTCGGGGGCTGTGGGCCAGGCGGCCGGGCTGGATTCGTTTGCGGAGTTCGGGGCTTGAGGCTCGCGCGCGTCATTCTCGGGCGGAGCGCAGCGCAGACCCGAGAATCTCGGGCAGGAGATGCTCGGGTCAAGCCCGAGCATGACGGAGCATGAACGCATGACCTCGATCGTCACCGTCACCCAGGGCCCCTCCCCGCTGATCCTGTCGATGCCCCATCCCGGCACCGGGCTGCCGCCGGAGGTTCATGCCGCGCTGAACGAGACCGGCCGCACCGTGCCCGATACCGACTGGCACATGCGCGAGCTTTATGCCTTCGCGGAGCGCTTCCAGCCGACCATCGTCGAGGCCGGGCTGTCGCGCTATGTCATCGACCTCAACCGCGACCCGTCGGGCGTCTCGCTCTATCCGGGCCAGGCCACGACGGAGCTGGTGCCCACGACCACCTTCGACGGTGAGCCGATCTGGACGACGCCGCCCGACGCGGCCGAGATCGAACGGCGGCGCGAGACCTACTTCCAGCCCTATCACGATGCGCTGGCCGCCGAGATCGCGCGCGTCCGGAAGGCGCATGGCTGGTGCCTGCTCTGGGACTGCCACTCGATCAAATCGGTGATCCCGCGCCTGTTTCCCGGCACGCTGCCGACGCTGAATCTGGGCACAAATTCAGGCCAGAGCTGTGCGCCCGCCGTCGAGACGGCTGCGGCCGCCGCCATGGCCGGCCATGAGCTGACGCAGATCGTCAATGGCCGCTTCAAGGGCGGCTGGATCACCCGGCACTACGGCCGCCCGCAGGACAATGTTCACGCGATCCAAATGGAGATCGCGCTCAGCGCCTATCTCGCGCAGGAGGCGTCGCCCTGGCATTTCGACGCCGCACGCTCCCGCCCGCTTCAGGCCGCGCTCGAAAGCATCATCGACGCGGCGCTCGCTGCCGCGATGGTCGAATCCGTCGGCCTCGGCTGACGACCAACCACGCCGCATCTCAAACCGCCCTGCCCCGAACGGAGCCGTCCATGACCCGCATCGACAACAGCCGCGTCATCCGCTCACCCCATGGCACGGAGCTTTCCGCCAAGAGCTGGCTCACCGAAGCGCCCCTGCGCATGCTGATGAACAATCTCGACCCCGACGTCGCCGAAAAGCCGGGCGAGCTCGTGGTCTATGGCGGCATCGGCCGCGCCGCCCGCACCTGGGAGGATTTCGACCGGATTTGCGCCTCGCTGCGCTCGCTCGAAGCCGATGAGACGCTGCTGGTGCAGTCGGGCAAGCCGGTCGGCATCTTCAGGACGCATGCGGACGCGCCGCGCGTACTGATCGCGAATTCCAACCTCGTCCCGGCCTATGCGAACTGGGAGCATTTCCACCATCTCGATAAGCTCGGGCTGATGATGTACGGCCAGATGACGGCCGGCTCCTGGATCTATATCGGCACGCAAGGCATCGTTCAGGGCACCTACGAGACCTTCGTCGAGGTCGGCCGGCAGCATTTCGGCGGTTCGCTCAAGGGCAAATGGGTGCTCACCGGCGGACTTGGCGGCATGGGCGGCGCGCAGCCTCTGGCCGCCACGATGGCCGGCGCCTCGATGATCGCAGTCGAGTGCAAGCCGTCCTCGATCGAGTTCCGCCTGCGCACCGGCTATCTCGACGAGAAGGCCGACAGCGTCGACGAGGCGCTGGAAATCATCGAGCGGGCTCACAAGGCCGGCAAGGCGGTCTCGGTCGGCGTACTCGGCAATGCCGCCGAGGTCTTTCCCGACATGGTCGAGCGCGGCATCCGGCCCGACGTCGTCACCGACCAGACCTCGGCGCATGACCCGCTCAACGGCTATCTGCCGGCGGGCTGGACGCTGGCCGAATGGGAGGAGCGTCGCGAGCGCGACCCGGCCGGGACGATCCTGGCGGCGAAAGAATCGATGGCGGTGCATGTCGGTGCGATGCTCGATTTCCACCGCATGGGCGTGCCGACGCTCGATTACGGCAACAACATCCGCCAGATGGCCAAGGACATGGGCGTTGCTGACGCCTTCGATTTCCCCGGCTTCGTGCCGGCCTATATCCGGCCGCTGTTCTGCCGGGGCATCGGGCCGTTCCGCTGGGCGGCGCTCTCGGGCGATCCCGAGGACATCTACAAGACCGACGCCAAGGTGAAGGAGCTGATGCCGGACAATCCGCATCTGCACAACTGGCTCAACATGGCGCGAGAGCGGATCAAGTTCCAGGGCCTTCCTGCCCGCATCTGCTGGGTGGGCCTGGGCGACCGGCACCGGCTGGGCTTGGCCTTCAACGAGATGGTGGCCAAGGGCGAGCTGAAGGCGCCCGTCGTGATCGGCCGCGACCATCTCGATTCAGGCTCGGTCGCTTCGCCCAACCGCGAAACCGAAGCGATGAAGGACGGTTCGGACGCCGTCTCAGACTGGCCGCTGCTGAACGCGCTGCTGAATACGGCGGGCGGTGCGACCTGGGTCTCGCTGCATCATGGCGGCGGCGTGGGCATGGGCTATTCGCAGCATTCGGGCGTGGTCATCGTCGCCGACGGCACGCCGGAGGCGGCCAAGCGGCTGGAGCGCGTGCTCTGGAACGACCCCGCCACCGGCGTCATGCGCCATGCCGATGCCGGCTACGAGATCGCGATCGACTGCGCGAAGGAGAAGGGGCTGAAGCTGCCGGGAATTTTGGGGTGAGCCCACTGTCATTCCGGGGCGCCCGAAGGGCGAACCCGGAACCCACGACCGGGTGAGCCAGCCAGACACCCTCGGCCAATATGGAATGTCGTCGCCCAGTCGTGGTTCCCGGGTTCTCCGCTGCGCGGAGCCCCGGAATGACAAAGGGTCGGCATGCAAAGGAAGCCCATGCGCATCATCCGCGCCGCCGACCGCACGGTCATGCCGTGGAAGAACGGCAAGGGGATCACGACCGAGATTGCCGTCTTTCCCGAGGGAGCCTCGCTGAGCGATTTCGACTGGCGCATCTCGACCGCGGACGTCGCGGCAGACGGACCATTCTCGCCCTTCCCCGGAGTCGACCGGACGCTCGCCTTCCTCGACGGGAACGGCATGCGCCTGTCGTTCGACGATGGCGAGACAGTCGCGCTCGACCACGCCTCGCCGCCCCATGGCTTCGATGGCGGCAGGCCGGTCACCGGCCTGCTCACATCTGGGCCGATCACCGATCTGAATGCCATGAGCCGGCGCGGGCGCTGGACCCATGACATGGTGCGGCTCGACGGTCCCGGGACGCATCGTTGGGAAGCCCCCGGAGGTCTGCTCGTCCTCGTCGCGCATCGCGGCGCCTGGAGCGTGACGAGCGGTGACCGCAGCGAAAGCCTTGGAGCCGGCGACAGCGCCATTCTCGACGCCACCGCCAGCGTCAAGGCTGCGGCGACGCTGGGGGGCGCCCTCTACGTGATCAGCCTGCGCCGGCTGTCATAGAGCCGGCGCGCATCGACCGCGCTCGGCCACCCTATCTGATCATCCCCATCGTGCGCGGCAGCCAGAGCGTCAGCTCGGGGATGAAGGTGATCGCGAAGAGCGCCGCAAACAGCGGAATCAACCAGGGCAGGATCGCCATGGTCGTCCGCTCGACCGAGAGATTGGCGACGCGCGAGAGCACGAACAGCACCATGCCGAGCGGCGGATGCAGCAGGCCGATCATCAGGTTCAACGTCATGATCAACCCGAAATGGATCGGGTCGACGCCGAGCTTGAGCGCGATCGGCAGCAGGATCGGCACGACGATCGTGATTGCCGCGATGGTGTCGAGGAAGCAGCCGATGAACAGCAGCAGCAGGTTCACCAGGATCAGGAAGACCCATTTGTTCTGGGTCAGGCTGAGGATCGCGTCCGACATAATCTGCGCGGTGTTCGAGACCGTCAGCAGCCAGGCGAAGATGGAAGCCGCGGTGACGATGAAGAGCACCGAGGCGGTCGTCTCGATGGTGTCGAAGGTCGCCTTGGTCAGGGTTCGCAGCGTCATCGAGCGATAGCGGACGAGGCCCAGGAACAGCGACCAGATCACGGCGGCCGCGGCGGCTTCCGTCGGCGTGAACCAGCCCATTGTCATGCCGCCGATCAGGATGACCGGCGTCATTAGCGCCATTACCGCCGAGAAGTCGAAGTAATAGTCGAGGGCCAGCAGCAGCGCGAGAGCCAGCCCGATGGCGACATTGTCCGACAGGCCAACCCAGATCAGGCCATAGGCGACGATCGGGAAGCCGAGCACGATCGCGACTTCGATGCCGGCCGTTCCGATTTCGCGCCACGAGAACGCCGAGTCGGAGCCCCATTTGTAGATGCGCGCGAAGATCGCCACCGTCGCCATCATGAACAGGGTCATGACCACCCCGGGGATGACGCCGCCGAGGAAGAGCGCGCCGATCGAGGTGTTCGACATCATGCCGTAGATGACGAAGGGCAGCGAGGGCGGAATGATCGGCCCCAGCGTGGCCGAGGCTGCCGTGACGCCGACGGCGACCTCGGCAGAATAGCCGTGGTCCTTCATCGCCTTGATCTCGATCGTGCCGATGCCGGCGGCATCCGCGATCGCGGTGCCCGACATGCCCGAGAAGATGACCGAGCCGATAATGTTGACCTGCGCCAGGCCACCCCGCATCCAGCCGACGAGCGCGACCGCGAAGGCGTAGATGCGCCCGGTCACGCCAGCGATGTTCATGAGGTTGCCGGCGAGGATGAAGAAGGGCACCGCGAGCAGCGGGAAGCTCTCGACGCCTGCGATCATGCGCTGGGCCAGGATGACGTCGGGCACCGTCCCCGAGACGAGGATGAAGGCGAGGGAAGCGACGGCCATGGCGATCGCCACAGGCACGCCGAGTATCATCAGGGCGAGGAAGGAACCGAGCAGGATGAGCATGTCTGGTCTCAGGCCTCCGAGCCGTCGAAGGCCGCGGGCTTTTCCAGGACGGAATAGCCGCGGCGCAAATTCTGCCAGGCGACATGCAGCGCCCGCAGCGTCATCAGCGCGAAGGCGAGAACGACCGCGTTGAAGACGATCGATTTCGGCAGGTCGACCGTCGTCATCATCTCGTCAGGGATCAGCGAGGCGTATTTGTACGTCAACCAGGTGCCATAGGCGAGGAAGCCGATGCGGACGATATCGACGAAGGTCGCCATGATGCGGCCCAGGCGAGGCGACATGTAGCGGTAGAGAAAATCCACCTGGATGTGTCGAGAGGCGCGCACGCAGAGCGAGGCGCCGAGAAAGACCACGATGACGAGGGCATTGATCGCGATCTCTTCTGTCCAGGCGAAGGAGTTGTTGAGAACGTAGCGGGTGAAGAATTGCAGGATGACGCAGCCGACCATGACCCAGAACGCGGCGAGGGTCAGCCAGTCCTCAATGCCATAGACCGATAGATCGGCGGGCGGCGCCGTCTCGTCGAAGACGTGGGCGAGTTCCTCGCTGGTAACCTTGGTGTGAATCTCGGGGGTCGTGTTCATAGGTTGGTCCAGTCGTGAGGAACTCGGCCAAGGCGGCCTTCGTCATTGCGAGCGCAGCGAAGCAATCGAGGAGGTTGGCTTAGCGGCTCTCGATTGCCTCGTCGGCTGCGCCTCCTCGCAATGACGAAAACGTCGTCGCGAGGAGGCAGGATCAAGACTTACTTGATCGCCTGGATGCGATCCCAATCGGCCTTGCGGTAGCCGAACTGCTCGAAGGTGACGTTCTTCTGCACATTGGCGAGGAACTCCGCCTTGTCGACCTCGGTCACGGTCAGACCCTTGTCCTTGAAGAACTGGACGAGCTTGGCCTCGGAGGCTTGGATCTGCTTGGTGGCGCGGGCCGAGGCCTCCTGCGCGACTTCGCTGAAGATCTTGCGATCCTCGGGCGAAAGCTTGTCCCAGAGCTGCTTGGCGACGACCGTGTTGAGGTGGTCGACGATGTGGCCGGTCAGGACGATGTGCTTCTGGACCTCGTAGAACTTCTTGGCCTCGATCGTGGTCAGCGGATTCTCCTGCGCCTCGACGGTGCCGTTCTGGAGCGCGAGATAGACCTCGGCGAAAGCGATCGGCGCCGTGTTCGCGCCGCAGGCACGCGGCATGGCGAGATAGGCCGGCACGTCGGGCACGCGGATCTTGAGGCCCTTCATGTCGGCGCAGCTCTTGATCGGCTTGTTCGAGGTGGTGTGGCGCGTGCCGTAATAGGTCACCGAGACGATCTGGTGGCCGGTCTTCTCCTGGTACCCCTTGGCCATGTCGGTGAACACATCGCTCTTGGTGTAGGCCAGCAGATGCTCCGGGCTGCGGAAGGTGAAGGGGTAATAGGTCACGCCGATCGGCGGAAAGGCGCGCGCGGCAAAGCTCGAGCCGGAGATGATGATGTCGACGGTGCCGAGCGTCAGGCCCTGGTTGATGTCGGTTTCCTTGCCGAGCTGAGACGCCGGATAGACCGTGATCTCGTAGCGGCCATTGGTGCGCTTCTTGAACTCGTCTGCCGCCCAGACGGATTCCGTGTGGAAGGGCTCGGAGGTCTCGTAGACATGCGCCCATTTCAGCTTGGTCTGAGCCTGTGCCGGCGCGCCGGCGACGATCAGGCTCGCGGCCACCGCCGCCATCGTCAGATAGGTCTTCATCGCTTTGGTCCCTCCCATGGGATCGATCGTGTTGCCACCGTTTGTGTCAGTCTTCTTCTTGCGTCAGTTGTTTTTCTTGCGTCAGTTCTTGTCGCGTCAGTTCCTTTTGGCAAGACGGGAAACGACGCTTCCCCGCCCGCTTCCACGGCTGTTGGATCCTCCATTCGGAAGACCCTCCCCGAAGCTCTGTGAAAACCGCTCCTGAGAGCGTTGCAGATGGCGGCGCATCGCCATCCGTGCGCCATCGCCGGTTCCCGCCGCGATCGCGTCGCGAATCTCGCGGTGCTCGGCGACGGCCTGCCGCCAGGACTCGGCGTTCTCGAAATAGCTCGCGAGCTGCTGGAAATACGGATTGATGCGCTGATCGAACAGCATGCCGACGAAACGCGCCAGCACCCCATTGCCGAGACTGGAGGCAATGCCGACATGGAAGGCGCGGTCCAGAGCGACGAGTTCGTCGCTGGAGAGGCCAGGCGTTTCCATGCGGGCGAGAATCTCGTCGAGCGCCGCGATGTCGTTTGGTCGCGCGCAGGTGCCGGCTTCAGCGCAAACCGCGCTCTCGACCAGTTCGCGCGCCTTGAGGACCTCGAAGGGTCCCTCGGGCGCTTCCTCCGCCACCCCGGCAAGGGACGCATGCCCGGCGGGCCTGTCGATGACATAAACGCCGGAGCCCATCCGGATGCGGACCAGACCCTCGACCTCCAGCGCGATCAGGGCCTCGCGGACGGAGGGGCGGGAGACGCCGAGCTTTTCCGCCAGTTCGCGCTCGGGCGGCAGCCGACCGCCCACCGGATACTCGCGCCGATCGATGAGATGGCGGAGCTGGTCGGCGATCTGACGATAAAGGCGTGGCGACTCGACAGCTTCGAGCGGCACAGTTTGCTCCCGGTTTCCATCCCCGGCTCCCGTGGACGGAAGCTCGATTTGGCCATGTGGTCAGGCCAATTGCGGGAGAAACAAGCACTCTCGCGGCGGACTGTCAATCAGACCCGGCGGGCGCCAGGACCCGACCGCACTCCCGCAAGGCGAGCAGACACCGCAGCGCGGCTCATGCCGCGGCTTGCGGCCTGGGGCCGACATAGACCGATTGCGGACGAACCAGCTTGCCCCCGGCGATCTGTTCGCGGGCGTGGGCGAGCCAGCCGGTCGTGCGGCCCAGCGCGAAGACGCAGGTGAAGGCTTCGGGCGGGAAACCGAGCGCTTCCAGCAGCAGAGCGGTGTAGAACTCGACATTCGTTTCAAGCGTCCGGTCGGGCTTGCGCTCCCGCAGGATAGCCAGCGCCGCCTGCTCGACCGCTTCCGCCAGGACCAGGCGGCCGGTCTCTGCGCCCAGCTCGCGGATCGCGCCCTTCAGCGCGTCGGCGCGCGGATCGCGCACGCGGTAGATGCGGTGTCCGAAGCCCATCAGCCGATCGCCCCGGTCGAGCGCCGCCTCGAGCCAGGGCCTGGCGTTCTGCGCCGAGCCGATCGCATCCAGCATGTCGATGACAGGGCCTGGCGCGCCGCCATGCAGCGGTCCTTTGAGCGCACTGATTCCGGCCAGCACCGCCGAGACGAGACCGGCACGGGTCGAGGCCACGACGCGGGCGGCGAAGGTCGAAGCGTTGAGGCCGTGATCGGCTACGGTGACGAGGTAGGTGTCGAGCGCCGCCGCTTGCTGCGGTCCGGGCGTGGTCCCCGTCAACATGCGCAGCGTGTCTGCTGCCTGGGACAGCGTGGCATCGGGTGCGATCGGATCCAGTCCCGCACGCAGGCGCAACACGGCGGGGGTGAAGACCGCCGGAGCCGCCAGCAGCTTCAGGGCGGTTTCGACACTCTCGCCGTCGGGAATGAGCGCGGTCAGCGCCCGCACGAGTTCGACCGGACCGAGCCGCAGCGGCAAGGACGCGGTCTGGACGATCGTCTCGAACAGGTCGCAGCGCGCCGCCGCCAGCGCTGCCGGCACGGCGTCGGGGGTCGGCCAATCCGGCAGGAAGCCGCCGAGCATGCGCCCCGCCATCTGCTCGAAGGAGGTTCGGCCGGCGAGTTCGTCGAGGCTGTGGCCGCAGATGATCAGTCGTCCGGCCGCGCCGTCGACGTGCGACAGGACGGTATGAGCGGCGACGATGTTCTCGAGTCCATTGGACATGGCAGTGGCTCCTCAATCCAGATGGTTGAGGATCAGGGTCGTTGCCGTTAGAATCAATCTTGAACAATATAATCAAGATATCTCGATGAGCGATTGGCTGACGGCACAGGAGGTGATGGAGCAACTGCGGCTGAAGCCACAGACGCTCTATGCCTATGTCAGCCGCGGCTTGATCGAAGCACGGGCGGATGGCGCCGATTCCCGCCGCAGGCTCTACCGCGCCGCCGACATCGACAGGTTGAAACACCGCAAGGCGCGGGGACGCAGGCCAGCGGCGATCGCGGAGGACGCGATCTCATGGGGCGAGCCGGTGCTGGCTTCGACGATCACAACCGTGGCACGCGGCACGCTGTGGTATCGCGGCCGGGACGCCGCCATCCTCGCCGAGACGGGTAAGCTCGAGGACGTGGCGCGGTTGCTCTGGGACTGCGGCACCCAGCGCTTTCCACCGCTCTTCACTCTCGTGCCGGACGGAACCGTATTGCAGCGCGTCTTCGCGGTCGTCGGCGCGCGCGCCGCGATCGATCCCGCAATGGCCGGGCGGACGAAGAAGGCGCTGTATCTCGAAGCGGCCTCGGTGCTCGATTCGCTGGTCGATGCGATCGCCGGGAGGCCCGGCCAGGGGCCGATCCACGCCAGGCTCGCCCGCGCCTGGGGCTGCGAGGACGAGGGCGCCGACCTGATCCGCCGGGCGCTGGTGCTGCTGGCCGATCACGAGCTCAACGCTTCGGCCTTCGCGGTGAGGGTCGCCGCCTCGACGCGGGCCTCTCTGGCTGCCTGCGTGCTCACCGGGTTGGCGGCGCTGTCGGGACCGCTGCATGGCGGCATGGCGCGGCGTGTCCTGGCCCTGATGCGCGAAGCGGAGCGCGAGGGCATCCAGCCGGCATTGGCGGAGCGTCTCGCGGCCGGCACGGCGGTGCCAGGCTTCGGGCACCCGCTCTATCCCGATGGCGATCCGCGCGCGGCGGCGCTGCTCAGGGCATTCCAGCCGCCTCCCCTTTATGCGCAGCTACGCTCCGCAGTCTCGGCGCTCACGGGAGAGGAGCCGAATATCGACTTCGCCCTGACCGCCATGGCGGCGCGACTGCGCCTCACCGAGGAGGCTCCGTTTCTGATCTTCGCAGCGGCGCGCTGCGCGGGGTGGATCGCCCACGCCCTGGAGCAGAACGAGACCGGCAGGCTGATCCGCCCCCGCGCTCGCTACACCGGACCGGAGCCGGGCTCGGCCCCTTTCCCTTGAAGATCGCTGGCGAGACGGAAAGGCCGAGACGTCCAGCGCTGCCTGCGCCTTTCAATGATCGGCCGCCATCACCTCGGCGCGGATCTCCTCGACCAGCCGCTCCTTCAGCGCGACGAATTCCGGGCTCGTCTTGATGGTGTAGGGGCGGGGATGGGGAAGGTCGACGGCGATGTCGGCCTTGATGCGGCCGGGCCGCGCGCTCATCACCACGACGCGCGAGCCGACGAAGATCGCCTCCTCGATGTCATGGGTGACGAAGAGCACGGTCTTGCGCTCGCGCTCCCAGATGCCGAGCAGCATCTCCTGCATCAGAGCGCGGGTCTGGTTATCGAGCGCGCCGAAGGGCTCGTCGAGCAGCAGGATCTTGGGGTCGTTGGCGAGCGCTCGCGCGATCGCGGTGCGCTGCTGCATGCCGCCGGAGAGCTGCTTGGGAAAGTGATCGACGAAGCTCGACAGCCCGACGCGATCGGCCCATTGCCGGGCGATGTCGATGCGCTCGCGCTCCGCGACGCCCTTCTCGCGCAGGCCGAAGGCGATGTTCTGGGCGACCGTCAGCCAAGGGAACAGCGTGTAGCTCTGGAAGACGAAGCCGCGATCGGCGCCCGGCCCGGAGACCGGCACGCCGTCGAGGATGATCTTGCCTTCGCTGGCCGTCTCCAACCCGCCGATGATGCGCAGCAAGGTCGACTTGCCGCAGCCGGAGGGCCCGAGGATGGCGATGAAATCATTATCGCCCACCTTCAGCGAGGTGGGCATCAGGGCGCGGGTCGGCTGACCGCCGCGCTGGGCCGGGAACACTTTCCCGACATTCTCGACGAGGAGCTTGCTCATCTTTGCGACCGACTACCTCTGCGCCCACGGAAACAGGCGCTGGTTGACCGCCTTGAACAGGAAATCCGAGACCAGCCCGATCAGGCCGATGACGATGATGCCGAAGATGATCTGCCCGGTGTTCAGCAGCGCTTGGCTGTCGGTGATCATGTGGCCGATGCCCGAGGACGAGCCGATCAGCTCGGCGACGATGACATAGGTCCAGGCCCAGCCGAGCACGAGCCGGAAGATCTCGGCGATCTCGGGCGCGGCATTGGGCAGGAGCACGCGGCGCACGACGGAGGTGTCGGTCGCGCCCAGCGTATAGGCGGCATCGACCAGATCGCGCCGGATCGAGCCGACGGACACCGCGATCATTAGGATGAGCTGGAAGACCGAGCCGATGAAGATGACGAGCAGTTTCTGCGCCTCGCCGATGCCGGCCCAGAGGATCAGGAGGGGAATGAAGGCCGAGGCCGGCAGGTAGCGGGCAAACGAGACGAACGGCTCCAGGAAGGCCTCGACCGGCTTGTAGGCACCCATCATGATGCCGAGCGGCAGCGCCACGATCACCGCCAGCACGAAGCCGCCGACGACGCGCCAGATCGTCATGCCGATATCGAAGGCGAAGCCATACTGGACCAGGAGGTTATAGCCCTCGCGCACCATCGTGATGGGGTCGGCGAGAAACAGCCTCTGGACATAGCCGCCGAAGGTCGCGACCGACCAGAGCGCCACGAACAGCGCGAAAAAGGCGATGCCGTAGCCGACACGGGCGGGCGCGGAGACCGGCTGGAGGGGTTTCATCAGACGAAAATCCGCAGCGTCATCCCGGGCGACCGAAGGGAGACCCGGGATCCATGCCTGAACGGTTCAGGCATGGATCCCGGATCGGCGCCGCTGACGCGGCTTGTCCGGGATGACGTGGAGTGGTGGGGGACAACATGCCCGGGTCAAGCCCGGGCATGACGCGTGGGAATCAGATCACTTGCCGACGACGTATTTCGTCTCGACGAGAGACGCCAGATCCGGCTTGGCCTTGATCAGGCCGATCTCCAGCAGCAGGTCGGCGGCCTTGGCCGAGAAGGCCTGCCACTCGCCCGAGAAGAAGGCCTTGTTGCCGGCGGCGTCCGACCATTTCAGGAAGGCGGCCGACTTGCCGAACTGCTCGCCCGACTGCTTGACGTCGGCGCCCATGATGCCGAAGGCCTTGTCCTTCTCCTTGGCGATCATCTCGAGCGCCTCGAAGTAGCTCTTGGTCAGAGCGGCGGCCGCCGTGTCGTTGGCGGCGAGAAAGGCCGGCGTGCAGCCGAAGGTGTCCATCACCATCGGGTAGTCGAGCGTGGTGGCGATGATCTTGCCGGCCTCGGGCTTGTCGCGAACGGCGGAGAGGTAAGGCTCATAGGTCAGCGCGGCGTCGTTCTGGCCGGCGATGAAGGCCTGCGCGGCCGGACCGGGCTCCATGTTGACGACGGTCACGTCCTTCACCGACATGCCGTTTTCCTTGAGCATCCAGGCGAGCGCGAAATAAGGCGAGGTGCCGGGCGCGGAAGCCGCGACGGTCTTGCCCTTCAGATCCTTGATCGAGGCGGTGGCGTTGCGCGTGACCATGCCGTCAGCGCCATAGCTCTTGTCGAGCTGGAAGATCTGCTTGGTCTTCACGCCCGCGCCGTCCCAGACGATCCAGGTCTCGACGGTGGTCGCCGCGCACTGGATGTCGCCGGACGCCATGGCGAGGTGGCGGTCCTTCTGCGGAATCTTCTTGACGGTGACGTCGAGGCCGTTCCTGGCGAAGATGCCCGCCTCCTTGGCCAGCACGAGCGGCGCGAAGCCGGTCCAGCCGGAAATGCCGATGGAGACCTTGGTCTGCGCCTGGGCGCTGCCAGCCACCGCACATGCCGCAGCCAGGCCAAGGCCTGCCACCACTCCGAAACGCTTCAAACCTGTCATGTCGGGCCCTTCCCCTCACGTGATGTCCGGCTTCGTGCGAAGATCAAAATCCATCGCATCGCATGGCGAGGCGAGATGCAACCTTCGTTCCAGCAGACGTTAAATGCATATGCAAATCCGTCAAGCAGCCGATCACCATCATTGGGGACGTCCATGACATTCTCTGGTTTGACAGGCGCGGGGACATCCCTTCCCCTGAGCCCTGCTCGCACGACCTGTTTTTGCTTTGCTCAGGACACATCAGAATGAACGGTGCCGACCGCCTCTGCGACACGCTGCTCGTCAACGGCGTGGATGTCTGCTTCGCCAATCCCGGCACCTCCGAGATGCATTTCGTCGCGGCGCTCGACCGCAAGCCGCAGATGCGCTGCGTGCTGGGGCTGTTCGAGGGCGTGGTGACGGGCGCGGCCGACGGCTATGCCCGCATGGCCGACAAGCCGGCGGCGACGCTGCTGCATTGTGGGCCGGGCATGGCGAATGCGCTCGCCAACATGCACAATGCCAGGCGCGCCTGGACGCCGATGCTCAACGTCGTCGGCGACCATGCGACCTATCATCTCCAGCACGACGCGCCGCTGACCAGCGACATCGAGAGCCTGGCCAGGCCGATGTCGCATTATGTCCACCGGATCGCGACGCCGGAGGATGTCGGCCCGGCGATCGGCGAGGCCTATGCCGCCGCGATGTCTCTGCCGGGCGTCGCAACGGTGATCCTGCCGGGCGATTGCGCCTGGGGTAGTGTCGAGCCGGCCGAGGTGACCGCGACCCCCGTGCCGTCGTTCAAGGCCGTGGCGCCCGAGACCATCAGCGAGGTTGCGGCCTTGCTGCGCAAACATGGCGGCCGGGCGGCGCTGATGATGACAGGCTCGTCGCTGCGCGAGGGGCCGCTCGAAACCGCAGCGCGGATCTGCGCCGCGACCGGCTGCAAGATGTATGGGCAGATGTCGAACGGACGGATCGAGCGCGGCGTGGGCCGCGTCGCCATCCCCAAGGTGTTCTACCCCGTCGACATGGCGCTGGAGCAGTTGAAGGACATCGACCTGCTGGTGCTGGTCGGCGCGCAGATTCCGGTCGGCTTCTTCGCCTATCCCGGCAAGCCCGGCCGGCTGATCCATGACGGCTGCATCGTCGCCACGCTCGGCGTCATGGGCGACGATCTCAATGGGGCGCTCGCGGCGCTGGCCGAGGAGACCGGTGCGACCAAGGTCGAGCCCGCCTTCATCGCCCGGGCGCAGACCGAGACGGCGCTGCCATCAGGCGATCTCGACGCCGACAAGGTCTGCACCATCGTGGCGCGGCTTTTGCCGGAGAACGCCATCATCTGCGATGAGTCGGTGTCGTCTGGCCGCGTCTTCTACCAGCAGTGCCACAACGCGCCGCAGCACGACTATCTGCAGCTCACCGGCGGCGCCATCGGCGAGGGCATCCCGATGTGCGTCGGCGCGGCGGTGGCCTGCCCGGACCGCAAGGTCATCGGCATGCAAGCGGACGGCTCGGGCATGTACACCGTGCAGGGGCTGTGGACGCAAGCGCGCGAGAACCTCGACATCGTCACGGTGATCTTCGCCAACCGGACCTATGCGATCCTGCATGGCGAGATGCGCGCCGTCGGCGTCAATGATTTCGGCCGCAACGCCACGCTGATGCTCAACCTCGACGAGCCTGCGCTCGACTGGGTCTCGATGGCGCGGGGCATGGGCGTGGAAGCGGCGCGTGCGACGACAGCCGAGGAGTTCACCAAGCTGTTCAAGGGTGCGCTCGGCCGGAAAGGGCCGTTCCTGATCGAGGCGGTGATCTGAGAAGGCGCGTCATTCTCGGGCGCTCGCAGAGCGACCCGAGAATCTCTTGCCGAATGAGGTCTTCAAAATAAACGGCGGCCATCGGTCACGAGATGGTCGGGTCAAGCCCGACCATGACGCGCGTTGTGGCTACCCCTTAAACCCACCAATGAACGCGTCGAGGCACTCCCCAATCGCCTCGATCGCGTAGCCGCCCTCCTGGACCACCAGCGTCGGCAGGCCAAAGCCCTTCACCTTTTCGGCAATCATGCCGAAATCGGTGGCGTCGAGCTTCAGAACGCCGATGGGATCGTCCTTATGGGCGTCGTAGCCGAGCGCGACGATGACGACATCGGCGCCGAACTCGCGGATCGCGCGCCCGGCCCGGTCGACGGCCGCAGCCATTTCGGCGCCGCCGGCACCGTGGGGCAGCGGCAGGTTGAGGTTGAAGCCCTCGCCCGGGCCATTCCCACGTTCATCCTCATAGCCGGTGTAGAACGGATAGTAGTTCGAGGGATCGGCATGGACCGAAATCGTCAGCACATCGTCGCGGCGGTAGAAGATCTGCTGCGTGCCGTCGCCGTGATGGGCGTCGACATCCAGGATCGCGACCTTGGCGTATTTCGAGCGCAGGCGCTGGGCTGCGATGGCCGTGTTGTTGAGGTAGCAGAAGCCCGTGGCGCGATCAGCGCGGGCATGGTGGCCGGAGGGGCGGCAGAGCGAATAGACGGCGCGCTCGCCGGCGATGATCGCATCGGCGGCCGTGACCGCCGTCTCGGCAGAGAGCAGCGTCGAGTGCCAGCAATGCTCGCCGATCGGCACCGACATATCGCCGAGATACCAGCCGAGTTGGCCGATGAAGCCGGTCGGGCGGCAGGGCGGGCGGACATCCTCGTCGGGACGCCCGCTCCAATAGGGGAAGGTGCTGGGCCAGACCTCGGGGCCGCGCTCGGCAGGCAGGTCCTGCCATTTCGCCCAAGCGGTTTCGAGGAACTTCACGAAGCCGGCATCGTGGATCGCAAGGATCGGCGCGGTGCCGTGCGAGGCCGGCAGCTCAGGCTTGATGCCGTGCTTCTCGAGCGCGCCGAGCAAGCGCGCCGTGCGCTCCGGCAGGTCCTTGGGCGCGACGACGGCGCCGAAGCGCAGATACTGCTTGGGATCGTGAAGCGACTGATCGGGATGATAGAAAGCGCGCATGCCAGCCTGGTGTCCTCTGATCGCGGAGGCGCGCCCATGCGCATCCGCCTGACGACAGGCTAGCGGCTCGCGACCGACGCGTCAGCGCCGAAGAACGCCGCAGCGCCCTGTTCTGCATGCGCGATCAGGGCGGTGAACTCAGCCGCCAGTGCCGCGACGTCGAAGCGGCCGGGGCGATACCAGTCGATCGAACCGTTGAGCGCGCCGAGCAGGAACAGGCGCAACGCATCGGGCGAACGCTCCAGCGACAAGGCGCCGTTGTGCTGCAGCTCCGCGATCAGTTCGCGCCAGACATCCTCATAGGCGCGCCGGACGCCACGCACGCTCTCGGGCGTCGGCGTCTGGCCGAAGGTGAAGACCTTGATGCTGGCCGAGGTATAGTCGCTGTTGCCGTGCAGCGCGGTGAGATGGGCGCCGATCGCTGCCTCCAGCCGCTGCCGTGGCGGCGCGTTCCGCGTGGCGGCAAGGGCGGCGACCACCGCCTCATGGACGAAGCGCACGCCGTCATTGACCACCGCCTCGACGATCTCCTCCTTCGAGGCGAAATGGTAGTAGAGGCTCGCCTTGCGGATGCCGACCGCCTCGGCGATCTCGCGCAGCGTCGTCTGGTGGTATCCGCCCGAGCGCAGGAGGCGGGCGGCGGTGTCAAGGATCAGGCGGCGGGAGCCGGTTTCCGGGTCCTTGCCGACCCGCGCGGCCGCGACCGTCACCGCACGCACCCGGCGTCATTCTCGGGCGAAGCGAAGCGCAGACCCGAGAATCTCATGACCAGCTCCTACTGGTTTCCGAGATGCTCGGGTCAAGCCCGAGCATGACGGAGGAGAGGTGCGCCGGACCGCTCACAGCCGCTTCGCGACCTCTTCCAGCATGACCTCGGTCGCGCCGCCGCCGATGGCCTGGACGCGGGCGTCGCGGGTCATGCGCTCGATCGTGCTTTCGCGCATGTAGCCCATGCCGCCATGGAACTGCAGGCAGGCATACATGACCTCGTTGACCAGTTCGCCGCAATAGGCCTTGACCATCGAGACCTCGCGGGTGGCGTCGAGCCCTTGCGAATCCAGATAAGCCGCATGGTAGACGAGCTGCCGCCCGGCCTCGACCTTCGCCGCCAGCATGGCGAGCTTCTGGCGGATCGCCTGCTTGTCCCAGAGCGGCGCCCCGAAGGCCTTGCGGGTCTTCACATAGTCCAGCGTCAGGTCGATGGCGGCCTGGGCCTCGCCGATCGCCATAGCGCCGATGACGGTGCGCTCGTTCTGGAAATTGCTCATGATGGCGTAGAAGCCGCGCCCCTCCTGCCCGAGCAGGTTTTCGGCCGGGATGCGGCAATCCTCGAAGACGAGTTCCGCCGTGTCCGACGAGCGCCAGCCATGCTTGTCGAGCGCGCGCGAGACGGTGAAGCCGGGCGTGCCCTTCTCGACCAGAAAGATCGAGACCGATTGCGAGGGCTTGGCCGAGAGGTCGGTCTTGGCGGCGACGCAGTAGAGATCGGCATGAACGCCGTTGGTGATGAACATCTTGGCGCCGTTCAGCACGTAGGAATCGCCCTCGCGCCGCGCCGTGGTGCGGATACCCTTCACATCCGAGCCGGCATCGGGCTCGGTGACGGCGACCGCGACGATCTTTTCGCCGGCGATGATGGCGGGCATCAGCGCATCGCGCTGCGCCTGGCTGCCGGCATTGGCGATATGGACCGAGGCCATGTCGGTGTGGACCAGTGCCGTGATCGCCACGCCCGAGAAGGTCGAGCGTCCCAGCTCCTCGGCGAGCACCACGGTCGCCATCGTATCCATTTCGGAACCGCCATACTCGGCGGGGTAACGGATGCCGAGGAAGCCGAGCGCGCCCATCTTGCGGAGCACATCGCGCGGCACGAAGCCGGCCTCTTCCCAGGCCAGCGCATGCGGCTTGATCTCGGCCTCGACGAAACGGCGCACTTGCGTCCGCAGCGCCTCGTGCTCCTCGGTGAAATAAGGCGAGCGGCGAGCGCTTTCGCCCACGAGCTTTTCGACAGCCGACATGGCTTCCTCCCAGCTTGACCGCAGCGTGGCGATCTGACTACCTACCGGACGGTAGGTGAATGAAACATCGAGATCAAGGTGTGTCGCACCTCAACGAGGAAACGCGTCATCCCGAACAAGCCGCGAAGCGGCGCGGATCCGGGATCCATGCCGGAACGGGTCAGGCATGGATCCCGGGTCTACGCTGCGCTTCGCCCGGGATGACGGCAAGCGAGAGCGCACATGTCGGATATTGCGTTGTCACCAACCGCGCCCCCTCCCCCGCTGTCCGCGATGATCGAGACCCTGCGCGAGCGCCACGCCCTCGTCGCGGGGGGCGGCGGCGAGACGATGCGCGCGCGACACGAGGCGCGCGGCAAGATCATGGTCCGCGAGCGGATCGATTTGCTGCTCGATCCGCATGCACCCTTTCTCGAACTCTCGCCGCTCGCCGCCTGGGGGCTCTACGGCAACGAGGTGCCCGGGGCAGGCATCGTCACCGGCATCGGCATCGTCGCGGGCCGCGCCTGCATGCTGATCGCCAATGATGCGACAGTGAAAGGCGGCTCCTTCTTTGCCGAGACCGTGCGCAAGCATCTGCGCGCGCAGGAGATCGCTGGGGAGCATCGCCTGCCCTGTCTTTATCTCGTCGATTGCGGCGGCGCCTTTCTGCCGGAGCAGGACCGAGTCTTTCCCGACCGCGACCATTTCGGCGGCTCCTTCTACAACCAGTGCCGGATGTCGGCCGCTGGCATCCCGCAGATTTCGATCGTCTTCGGGGCCGCGACGGCCGGCGGCGCCTATATCCCGGCGCTCTCGGACGAAGCGATCATGGTCAAGGGCACCGGCCGCATCCATCTCGGCGGCCCGCCGATCGTCAAGGCGGCGATCCAGGAGATCGTCGATGGCGAGACGCTGGGCGGAGCCGAGATGCACACGCAGATCTCGGGCGTCGCCGACCATATCGTTCTCACCGAGATGGAGGGGCTGGCGAAGCTGCGCGAGATCGTCGGCTCGCTCGGCGACACCGGCATGCTGGCCGAACCACCGCATGCGCCGGTGCCACCCAGGCTCGATCCCTCCGAGCTCATCGACCTCGTCCCGACCGATCTGCGTCGGCCCTATGATGTGCGCGAGGTGATCGCCCGGATCGTCGATGACAGCGCCTTCAATGCCTTCAAACCGGACTATGGCGCGACGCTGGTGACGGGGTTCGCGCGCATCCACGGGCACCCGATCGGGATCATCGCCAATAACGGCGTGCTGTTTTCCGAGAGCGCCGTGAAGGGCGCGCATTTCATCGAACTCTGCGACCAGCGGCAGATTCCGCTGCTGTTCCTGCAGAACATCACCGGCTTCATGGTGGGCACGGAGGCCGAGCGCGGCGGCATCGCCAAGCACTCGGCCAAGCTCGTCTATGCCGTCTCGAATGCACGCGTGGCGAAATACACCGTGCTGATCGGCGGATCATACGGCGCCGGCAATTACGGGATGTGCGGGCGGGGCTTCCGGCCGCGCTTCCTGTTCTCCTGGCCCAATGCGCGCATCGCGACGATGAGCCCCGAGGTCGCGGCCAATGTCGTCACCGAACTGCGGCGGCAATCGCTCAAGGGCGCAGCCGACGAGGCTGCCCTCGCCGAACTCGACGCCAGGACGCGCGCCCAGTTCGAGGAGCAGAGCGACCCCTACTACGCCACCGCACGGCTTTGGGACGACGGCATCATCGAGCCCGGCCAGACCCGCGACGTGCTGGGGCTGTGCCTGGCGCTGGCGGCGGGCGAGCCGCGCGATACGAGCCCGCGGCCGGTGTACCGGATGTGATGGCGATGGCGGCGAACCTACGCTGTCATTCCGGGGCGGCCCGGAGGGTCGAACCCGGAACCCACGACGGGGTGAAACCTGTGACAAGCCAAATCTTCCACGCTCGCCCGGTCGTGGGTTCCGGGTTCTTCGCGGAGTTTATCCTTGGGCCGGCCAGAGGCCGGACCCGAGGGCGAAGCCCCGGAATGACAAGGTTGCTTTGATGTTCGACACCATCCTGATCGCCAATCGCGGCGAGATCGCCTGCCGCATCATTCGGACATGCCGGAGGCTCGGCATCCGCAGCGTCGCGGTCCATTCCGATGCCGACCGGGACGCGCTGCATGTTCGCCTCGCCGATACTGCCGTTCGCATCGGCCCCGCGCCGGCCCGTGACAGCTATCTCAGGGCCGACCGCATCATCGAAGCGGCGCTCGCCACCGGCGCGCAGGCAATCCATCCCGGCTACGGTTTCCTCTCAGAGCGGCTCGACCTGATCGCCGCCTGCGAGGCCAACGGCATCAGCTTCATCGGGCCATCGAGCGCGGCGATCGATGCGATGGGCGACAAGATCCGCTCCAAGCAGATCGCGCGGGACGCGGGCGTGCCCGGTGTCCCCGGCTATGACGGAGCCGACCAATCGCCCGAGGTGCTTCGCGCGGAGGCCTTGCGCATCGGCCTGCCGGTCATGGTCAAGGCCTCGGCGGGCGGTGGCGGCAAAGGCATCCGCAAGGTCGAGGATGAATCCGAACTCGACGGCGCCATTCTGGCCGCAGCGCGTGAGGCGCAAGCCGCCTTCGGCGACGGGCGCCTGCTGATCGAGAAGTTCGTGACGCGGCCGCGCCACGTCGAGGTGCAGGTCGCAGGCGATCGGCACGGCCATCTCGTGCATCTGTTCGAGCGCGATTGCTCGGTGCAGCGCGCCAACCAGAAGCTGATCGAGGAAGCGCCGGCGCCCAAAATGGAGCCCGAGACGCGCGCCGCGCTGCATGACTACGCGCTGCGGCTGTCGCGGGCGATCTCCTACGACAATCTCGGCACGGTCGAGTTCCTGGTCGATGCGGAGAGCGAGGCGGTGTTCTTCCTCGAGATGAACACTCGGCTTCAGGTCGAGCATCCCGTCACGGAGGCGATCACGGGGCTCGACCTCGTGGAATGGCAGATCCGCATCGCGGCGGGTGAGACGCTGCCGCTGCGCCAGGACCAGATCACCTGTTCCGGCCACGCCATCGAGGCGCGGCTGACGGCCGAACGCGCGGATGAAGGATTCCGGCCGGATACGGGCAGGATCGCGCTCTGGAGCGAGCCCGAGGGCCTGCGCGTCGACAGCGGCGTCGCGACCGGCAGCATCGTCTCGACGCATTACGATTCCCTGCTGGCCAAGGTCATCGCCCATGCGCCAGACCGCGAAGGGGCCCTGCGCGCACTCGGCGAAGGGCTGCGCCGCATGGTCGTGCTGGGCCTGGGTACGATCAGGCCCTTCCTGATCGACGCGCTGCGGCAGCCCGCCTTCGCAGCCGGGCGGGCGACGACGCTGTTCCTCAAGGAGACCTGGCCCGACGGATGGCAGCAGGCCGGTGCGGATGTCGCAGAGTTGCGCGCCGTCGCTGCTGCGCTGTGTCTCGCGACGGGCGACGGCTGCGGCGCGCCGGCTGCCGGGGCCGGGCCTTGGCGGGCGCTGGCGGGCTTCCGGCTGCTGTCGCCGGCGGGACGCCCTGCCACGACGCATCTGAGCG
Source organism: Allobosea vaviloviae (assembly GCF_001298265.1). GTDB lineage: Bacteria > Pseudomonadota > Alphaproteobacteria > Rhizobiales > Beijerinckiaceae > Allobosea > Allobosea vaviloviae_B. The sequence continues at coordinate 69,070 of NZ_LGSZ01000025.1, forward strand.
TCTCACTGGCCGGCGACACGGCGCGGCTTCGTGTCGAGAGTCGTGACGGCGTCCTGCGTGTGCTCGGCCCCGACGGGGCCTGCGACGTCACCGTGGCGCGTGCGCTGGACAACACGGACTGGGCCGTCCAGTGCGGCGGCGTCGGGTCAGCCGCCAAGGCTGTGCGCGACCGCGACGGTTTGCTGCTGCGCTATCGCGACTTCGAAGGGCCTGTCGGCATCGCGCTTGCGGTCGAGGCTGCAGCAGCGACGCGGACCAAGAGCTACGACAGCGGCGGCACCCTGCGGGCCGCGATGCCGGGCACGGTGGTTGCGATCCATGTCGCGGAAGGCGACAGCGTGGTGGAGGGGCAGGTGCTCGCCGTGCTGGAGTCGATGAAGCTGTTCATGGACCTGAAGAGCCCGGCCAGCGGCACGATCTCCCGGGTGGCGATCCGTGCTGGCGTCACCGTCGCAGCGGGCGAGGTCCTCATTGCGATCGAACCCGACGCGCACCAGCCCTGACCACGACGCGCGTCAGGCGCTCCGCGACCACTGCGCCCAGGCCGGCAGGAACCGATTGACGACCGGTAGGAGGCGCGACGGAAAGTCAGAGCGGAAGCGCAGCCACGTGATGTCTTCGTCTTCGAGGTAGAGCGCACAGGCGTAATTGTTCAATTCGAAGATGGTGTAGAGCTGCATGTCGGACCCTGCGACGACCACCTGCTCGTTGCGCAGCTTATCGACGCGCCCATCGCAGATGACGCGGGCATTGTCCGTGGCGCAGATCGCGTTCTGGAACGCCAGGATAGCGGCATTCGTCCTCGGCCCGATGATACCGTCGACGACCAGCTTGCGGCTGGCAGCGGTGCCGCCCAACTGGCGCACGCGGGCCTGGTTGGGATGTTGAAAGTAGAGGTTCAGCAGATACTGGACCAGCGTGACGTCGTCGCGGTTGTTCGCGCGACCCGGGCCGACGCCCATCTCCACCGTCAGCATCGTGCCGTCGCTCGTTTCAATGACCTTGGCCATGTCGCCCTCCCGCCCCGGAGCGGGCCCCGATGGCCCGCTGCTGGATACAGGGATAGGCTTGTGGCCGTGGCTGCGCTGTTCCTGACGGAACAGGCCGCGGCGGCGGTGAGGCCGGCTATCGCCCGGACGGGAAGGTCAGCGGCGAGATCTCGAGATGGTCACGGCCGGCCCAGTCGAGCCCCTTGACCTTCGGCTCGGCGCGGCGCTGTGCCTCCTCGAGTTCGGCAGCGGCGGCGGCGTAATCCATCGTCAGGACCTTGCCGTTGTCGACGACCGTGACGCCATCGACGATGACCGTCGTCACCGCACGCTCGCCCGCCGCGTAGATCAGGCTGCGGATGGGATCGCGCAAGGGGCGCATCATCGGATGCATTACGTCGACGATGACGATGTCGGCCTTGGCGCCCTTGGCGAGGCGGCCGATATCGTCGCGGCCGAGCGCCTTGGCGCTGCCGAGCGTCGCGGCGTTGAAGGCGTCCGAGGTTCTGAGATCGTAGACGTCCTCCGCCATCATGCGCGAGCCGATGCAGACCGCGCGCAACTCCTCCAGCATGTGGTGCGGATAGGTGTCGGTTCCGATGCCGACATTGACGCCGGCGGCGACATATTGCCCGAAGCTCTGCATCGCGATGCCGCGGCGCTGGAACACGATCGGGCAATGGGCGACGTTAGTGCCGGTCTCGACGAGGCAGCCGAGATCGTCCGTCGCCGGCCATTTCACCGAGGAATGATGGTCGAGGAAGATGCCGTGGCCGATGATCGAGAACGGCCCGAGCACATCGAGCGATTCCAGCCATTCGACAGGCGTCATGCCGTGGCGGCGGGTGATCTCGTGGAACTCGACCACGCTCTGGGCGGCGTGGATCTGGAAGGGAACTTTACGCGCCTCGGCCTCGGCATAGCTCGCCTGGATCAGTTCTGGCGTGCAGGTGTCGATCTGCGAGGGCGAGACCATGCCGGAAAGCCGGCCTGAATCATCGGCCGCGACCTGGTCGAGCAGCTTCATGGCGGCGGCCATCGCGGCCTCGCCGGCCTTGGCGTCCCACTCGTATTTCGCGAGATGGCCGTTGTCGGTGTACCAGCGCGCCGAGCGATACATCGGCGAGAAGACGCCGCGCAGGCCCGACGCCTTGAAGGTCTCGAGCCAGCCATCCCAGGCGACGGACATGTCGACGAGCGTGGTGACGCCCGACATCAAGAGCTCGGAATAGGTCACCTGCGCGCAGGATTTGATCCCTTCAGCGTCGCAGCGGAACAGCGGCATGAACTCGTACAGCGCCGTGCCGTACATCTTCGGCGAGCCGAGTTCGTCGTTCCAGCCCTTGGTCATCGCCTCGGAGGAGGGATGGGAATGGATGTTGACGAGGCCGGGCATGACCATCTTGCCGCGCCCGTCGATGGTTGCATCGGCCTTGCCCTTGTAGCTCCCGCCGACATGAACGATCCGGTTGCCGTCATAGGCGACATCGCCATCGCGCAGATAGACATGGCCCTTGGCCTTGGCGTCATAGGCGACGATCCAGCTGGCGTTGGCGATGAGGGTGATGGGCATGGCAGGCTCCGGCGTGGGGGCACAATGAGGGCGTCATGGTCGGCCCTGAGCCGACCATCTCTGGCAAGAGATTCTCGGGTCTGCGCCTCGCCTCGCCCGAGAATGACGAGGCATCAGCGCACGAACTTCAGGTCCAGCCCCTTGTAGAGCCCACAGCCATAGATGTTGTGGGCCTTGAACGGGGCGAGCCGCGCCGAGGCCGCGATCTTCATCGGCTCGTGATAGAGCGGCAGCCAGACGGCGGCCTCATGCACCTTCTTGAGCACCTCGCCATAGGCGGCGGCGCGATCGGCATCGTTCAGGGCCGTCATGCCCTTGCTCAGCAGCGCGTCGGTCTCGGCGTCCTTCCAGTTCATCCGGTTGGGCGTCGGCGCATTGGCCGAGGGGAAGTAGAGGTTCAGCGCGTCGCCGGCGGAGATGTAAGGGAAGCTCATCCCGAACATGTCGAATTCCTGCGTTGCCATCTTGCCCCAGGCGATCGTGGCATCGAAGAGCTGGACCCGCAGATCGACGCCGATCTTGCGCAGATCGCCCTGGATGGCTTCCATCAGCTTCTGCCAGGTCGAGCCGGTGAAGCCATAGACCACAGGCGAGAGCTTCTTGCCGTCCTTGGCGCGGAAACCGTCCGAGCCCTTCACCCAGCCGGCGGCGTCGAGGATTTTGTTGGCCTCGGCGACATTGGTCTTGATCGGGGTGACGGCCTTGTTCCAGTCCAGCGCCTCGCTCGAGATGTAGCTGTAGGCCGGCTCGACCTCGCCGAAATAGAGGTTCTCGGCGATTGCCTTCTGGTCCACCGCCATGACCATGGCCTTGCGCACGGCGGGATCGCTGACGCCCTCCTTGTCGATCTTGAAGCCGACGAAATAGGTCCAGAAGGCTTCCTTGGAGTCGACCAGCTTGAGATTCTTGTTGGCGCGGATCTGCGCCAGGCCGGAATAGGGCACGTATTGCGTGACCTGGCTCTGGCCGGTCATCACAGCGGCGAGGCGGGTGTTCTCCTCCGGCACGATGCGCCAGACAATCTCCTCGATCTGGGCGGCGCCTTTGTTCTCGTAGATCGGCGGGCCCCATTTGTAGGCGGCGTGCTTCTTCAGGCGGAACTCGTTGCGCGGCTTCCAGTCACCCCAGCAATAAGGGCCGGTGCCGTTGAAACCCTTGACGCCGAAATCGGCGCCCAGTGCCTCTACATTGGCCTTGTCCATGATGACGGCGAAGCTCTGGGTGAGCTGGTAGAGCAATTCCGAGAAGGGCGCGGTCAGCTTGTACTCGACGGTCGTGTCGTCGATGGCGACGATGTCGTCGACCTTGCCGGCGCGCCAGCGCACGGGCGAGCGCGTCGCCGGGTCGATCCAGCGTTTCATCGAATAGACGACGTCCTGCGCGGTCAGCTTCTTGCCGTCGCAGAAGGAGACGTCGTTGCGCAGCTTGAAGGTGTAGGTCTTGCCGTCCGGCGACATCGACCAGGAGGTGGCGATGCCGGGCTTGATCGTCGCCATGTCGTGGTCGAGCGAGACCAGCGTGTCGGCCATCATGAAGATGACCTCGGAAGCCGCGCGCGCGGTCGAACGGTGCGGGTCGTAGCGGTCGCTGTCGACCTCGCGGACGATGGTGAGGCTGTTGTTCGAGCCTTGGGCCGCGACCGGCCCGGCAAGCGCCGCCAGCCCCAGCAGGGCGCCGGTGGCGATGGATGTCAGATGCTTCACGATCGTTCTCCCCTTTTTGTGTCACGTACCGTCAGATTTGGATCGACCTCGCTCCATTCGCGCCGTCATCCCGGACAAGCGGCAACGCCGCGCCGATCCGGGATCCATTCCGGAACCTCTCCGGCTGGCGCTCCGGAATGGATCCCGGGTCTTCGCTTCGCTGCGCCCGGGATGACCGCGTGAAATGGGGCGCTTTGCTCATTCACTGGTTGCGCATCCGCGGATCAAGCAGGTCGCGCAGGGCGTCGCCCAGCAGATTGACGCAGAGCACGATGGCGATGATCACAAGGCTTGGCAAAAGCGAGATATGCGGCGCGAAGAACAGCGCGTCGCGGCCGAGCGAAGCCATCATGCCGAGTTCCGCCTCCGGCGGACGCACGCCGAGCCCGAGGAAGGAGAGCGCCGCGCCGATCAAGATGATCTGGCCGAAGCGCAGGGTCATGAAAACGAAGACCGGCGACAGGCAGTTCAGCGCGAGGTAGCGCCAGATCAGCGTCCGGTCCGGCAGGCCCATGGCGCGGCCAGCCTCCATGTAGTCCTGCCCCATGATGACGATGGCGGCGCTGCGGGTGATGCGCGCAACATCGGGGATGGTTGCGATCGAGAGCGCGATCACGATCGCCGTCAGGCCGGGGCCGACGACGGCGGCCAGCGCCAGGCCGAGCAGGATCGCCGGGAAGGACAAGAGGATGTCGGCGGCGCGCATGATGTAGGGGTCGAGCCGGCGGTAATAGACGCCAAGCAGCGCGACCAGAGCGCCCAAGCCCCCGCCGATGACGATCGAGGCCAGGCCCATCACCAGCGTCAGCCGCGTGCCGTAGAGCAGGCGCGAGAGCATGTCGCGGCCCTGCCCATCCGTCCCGAGCCAGTGCTGCGGCAGCGAGCCCGCGCTCCAGACCGGCGGGATGAAGGGGCGGCGGGTGGTGTTGTAGGGGTCGAAGGGGGCGAGCCAGGGAGCAAACAGCGCCGCCAGCACGATCAGCAGCAGCAGGACCGCCGCCAGCAAAGCGAGCTTGTCGCGCAGGATGCGGCGGCCGAAGGCGGCGAGCGGGCGGCTGGCGACGGGGGCGGTGACGGCGATGTCAGCCATGTTTGTCCACCCGCGGATCGAGCACGGCATAGAGCATGTCGACGATGAGATTGATGATGAGGAAGGCCAGCGCCAGCACCAGGATCGCGCCCTGCGCCAGCGGAAAATCACTCGCCAGGATCGCGCCCACGGCGAGCCGGCCGACACCGGGCCAAGAATAGATCGTCTCGGTGACGACGGCGCCGCCGAGGAGATAGCCGGCCTGAAGACCGATCAGCGTCACCACCGGGATCAGCGCGTTGCGCAGGACATGGCGCAGCACCACGGCGCGCTCCGAGAGCCCCTTGGCGCGGGCGGTGCGGACATGGTCGGCGCTCAGCACCTCCAGCGCGGCCGTGCGGGTCATCCGCGCGATCGGGCCGATGAAGACGAGGCCGAGCGTCAGTGCCGGCAGGGCGATGGCCGCGAGCCCCTCAACGCTCCAGAGCGGCCCGCCGCGGCCGATGAACGGCAGCAGCCCCCAGTGGTAGCCGATGTATTGCATCAGGATCAGGCCGATGAAGAACACGGGCGTCGAGACGCCGGCGACCGAGATCGCGATCACGACCCGGTCGAGCAGGCGGCCGCGATAGACCGCCGCGATGGTGCCGAGCGCGATGCCCAGCGGCACGGCCCAGATCAGGCAGGCAAACATCAGTTCGGCGGTGGGGCCGATTGCCTCGCCGAGTTCGGCGATGACACTGGTGTTGGAGATCAGCGAGACGCCGAGATCGCCCTGCAGCACGCGGGCGAGATAGATGCCGAACTGCACGAAGATCGGCCGGTCGAGGCCGAGATCCCGACGGATCTGCTCGACCAGTTCGGGGCTCGCGGTCGGCCCGGCGACGATGGCGGCAGGGTCGGCCGGCACCAGTTGCAGCAGCAGGAAGCCGAACAGCAGCACGCCGAGCAGCACCGGCACCGACATGGCGACGCGCTGGGCGATGTGGTTCAGCATGGGCGAGCGCCGCTCATCGCTTTGTCTCGGAAACGCATCGTCGTCCCGGACGCAGCGAAGCGGAGATCCGGGATCCATGCCTGAGCCGTTCCGGAATGGGTCCCGGATCGGCGCGGCTGCGCCGCTTGTCCGGGATGACGGGGAGGTTCCCTGCCAAACACCAACAACGCCGGGATCACACTCATCACGCTCCCGCCTCGTACACCACCTTGCCCGCGATGATCGTCATGTCGCAGCGGGTTTCGTGCAAGAGCTGTTCCGGCGTCGCCTGAGACAGGTCGCGCGAGAAGATCGCGACGTCGGCGGCCATTCCCGGCAGGAGGCGGCCGCGACTCTCTTCGCAGCGGTTCACATAGGCGCCGAACTCGGTGTAGGCGGAGATGACCTCGTCGATCGTCAGGGTCTGGTCCGGCGAAATCACCGTGCCGCGCGCGGTCTTGCGGGTCAGCATGGTGTAGATGTTGGGCCAGATATTCGCGTCGCAGACCGGCGCATCGGAGGAGGCGGCGGGCTTCAGCCCGGCTTCGATCCAATCCCGCATCGGATAGCAGGCGTCGACGCGCTCGGCCTCCAGCACCGAGAGATAGAGATCGCCGAAATCATAGATGAAGACCGGCTGCGGCACGGGCTCGATGCCGAGCCGGACCATGCGGGCGATCTGCTCCTTCGAGTTGAAGCCGCAATGCTCGATGCGGTGGCGGCGATCAGGATCGGGGTGATCGTTCAGCCCGTTTTCCATCGCGTTCAGCGTCTGCTCGATCGCGGCATCGCCGATGGCATGCACCGCGAGCTGATAGCCCTTGGCGTGGTAGTCGCGGGTCAGCGCGTCCATCTCGGCATCGGTCAGGCAGAAGATGCCCTTCGTCTCCGGCTCGCCGAGATAGGGCAGGCTCATCGCCGCAGTGCGCCCGCCGGCCGAGCCATCGGTAAAGATCTTGACCGGGCCGACGCTGAGCCAGTCGTCGCCTGCTCCCGTCACCAGCCCGTCGGCGAAGCACTGCTCGACGATGCCGTTATGTCCGCCGAGCAGGCACATATTGGTGCGCACCGGCAGGCGGCCCGTGCGCTGCGCCGTGCGGTAGGCCGCGACCTCGCGGTAGCGCGAGCGCATGCCCACTGCGGCATCCATGACCGAGGTGATGCCGAACGAGTTGCAATAGCGCCCTGCCCGCTCGATCGCCGCGACGAGCTCCTCGTCGCTCGGATCGGGGATGACCTGCTTGATCGCGTCGCGGCCGTTCTCGGCCATCAGCCCGGTGAGCACACCATTGACCTGCTCGATCGCGCCGCCGGCGGGAACGGGGGTCTTCTCGTCGACGCCGGCGAGCTTCAGCGCCAGCGAGTTGGCGACGGAGAGATGGCCGCAGGCGCGCACGATGTAGACGGGGTTGTTCGGCGCGGCGCGGTCGAGCTCCGTGCGATGCGGATGGCGCTTCACGTCGAGCTCGAAATGGTCGTAGCCGCGCGCCAGGATCCATTCGCCGGGTTTCGCCTTGGCCGCCGCCTGCGCGATCATCTCCAGCAGACCGTCGAGCGTGCGCACGAAGCGCGGCCGGATATCGAGCTCCTTCATCGTCAACCCGAGCGGCAGCAGATGCAGATGCGCCTCGTAGAGGCCAGGCGTCGCCATGCGGCCGGCAAGCTCGATCACCTTCGTGCCCGGGCCGATCAGCGGCGCCATATCGGCGGGTGTGCCCGTCGCCAGAACCTTGCCCGCCCAGAGCGCGACAGCCGAGGCGTAACCCTCCTTCAGCCCGAGATAGACTGGACCGTTCTGGAGAATAAGATCGGCATGCGGCAGGCTAGGCATGGAATTAGTTCCTCCGGGAACCAATTCATGGCATCAAAAAAATCCCCGGGCAATCGCAGGCGGGGCGCAAAACGCGGCAGGGTGGTGCTGAAGAGATGGGCAGCATCGCGCGTGCTCGCTCGCTGAGCAAGGCCGGCTCCGATGACGCTGCGAGAGATTGGGAATGGCGCCTATCGCATCCGTTTTGATAAAAGGCATGTAGTTTTCTGAATATGACCCTTCATTTTTTGGATTCTAAAACCCATTATCACAGAGAAAGGGGATCCGTTTTAGCCAAGACCCACGACGCGAGGCGATGAATATCTTATTCTATAGATCGAAAACTAGGCCTAGTTGCGCATCTTGCCATTCCTTGAGTGTCTGATTGGTCCGAACTAGACGCCAAGCTGTCCTGCCATTGGTATTGCGGTTGGTGATCACCGCCGCTGCCGCGCTCGCACTAGGGAATGCGACATCCTCGGCAAACTCTAGAAATTGGGGGTCAGCGCTCGGGACGATGCGATTGTCCTTGATGAGCTGCTGACGAAGCGGGCCATAACCATTCGATACAAAGTCACTCTTGGTCGTTGCTCGTGAACCGGCAAGGACCGTGAATTCACCATCAAGCTCGATTGCCCGAGCCTCGTAGCCGTGCTTGCTGCTCGCGAGCACTAGCTCCAGCGAAGATGCGGTCGCCGGAGCGCTCACGGGGATACTGTCGCTGAATGTAGGTTTGGCCTTAGGCCGCAGAAAGTCAAATCCAACAACAGGAAGAACGACTTGCACCTGCGAAATGAAGAACTCCATGTCAGCGATATCGCTCTCTGGTAAAGCCTTCGGGCTCGGCTCGTTGCCGTTGGCTACATTGGCGCGATCTGCCTGCTTCGTGAGATCGATGAACCGGTTCTCAAGGTAGCGAACGTGAGCCTTCGTCAGGTTCATGTCCTTGGAGGTCACCAAGCAAGCACGATTCCAGAAATCCTTGGCTGAGTCCTTGGCGTGCGACTTGATGCGATCGACAACGCTGTCTCCCTCACCAATGTAGACTCGAGACTTTGTGGGCTGCTCGGGATCGTCACCGACAAGGAAATATACGCCCGTCCTGCTTGCCTCATCACGTTGAAGAGCATCGCCTAGCCGGGACCGGGGCGCGACAAGCACATGACCGGTCCAGTTCATGATTTCTGCGGTTAGTACCCCAGTAGGCGAACCGTCAACGAGATATAGCCTCACGCTTAGACCAAGAACCGTCATTCCAGACCTCTGTGGCTCAAACCCGGCATTGCGACTTCGAACGACAGCGATGGACCTTTACCGGCCCTTTTGAAAGGCCGGCAGCAAAACTTGTAGGCCAAGCGCCCGGCAAGGATTGTTGAAGAGGAAGCCCGAGGGCGATGGTGATACTGGACATGCGGATGACCCCGAGCATAACCCAGGGCGTCGAATGTCAGGACCTAAAGACCTGACTTTGGGGCAAAATTTAAGAGAAGGAGTGGTGCCGCTTGAGGGATTCGAACCCCCGACCCCCTCATTACGAATGAGGTGCTCTACCAGCTGAGCTAAAGCGGCGACGCGGCAGCCTCTACCAGCCCGGCCGATTCTTGGCAAGGCGAGTTCTTGGCAAGGCGATGGCGCGGGCTCGCGCCGGAAACCCCGGCTTTTTCGTCCGCCCCCCTGCTTTCGTCCGTCCGCGCCGGCGTCAGTCCGCCCTTGTGTCAGTCCTTGCGCAGCTTCTCCGTCTCGGGCTTTTCCTGGCCGAGCGCGACGATGCCGCGGCGGATGGCGCGGGTGCGGGTGAAGTGCTTGTGCAGGGTGTCGCCGTCGCCGAAGCGGATGGCGCGGGTCAGCACCGCGAGATCCTCGCTGAAGCGGCCGAGCATCTCCAGCACTGCATCCTTGTTGTGCAGGAAGACGTCGCGCCACATCGTCGGGTCGGAGGCCGCGATGCGGGTGAAATCGCGGAAGCCGCCGGCCGAGAACTTGATCACCTCCGACTGCGTCACCGCCGCCAGATCCTCCGCCGTGCCGACGATGTTGTAGGCGATCAGATGCGGCAGATGGCTGGTGACGGCGAGCACCAGATCATGATGGCTCGCCGTCATGATCTCGACGATCGCGCCCATGCCCTCCCAGAACTGGCGGGTGCGGGCGATCGCCGTCTCGTGCGTGCCCTCGGGCGGCGTCAGGATGCACCAGCGGTTGAGGAACAGGCTCGGGAAACCGGCATCGGGGCCGGAGTTCTCGGTACCGGCGACGGGGTGGGCCGGGACGAAATGCACGCCCTCGGGCAGATGCGGCAGCACCGCCTCGACCACGGATTTCTTGACCGAACCGACATCCGACAGGATTGCGCCCGGCTTCAACGCCGAGGCGATCTCGGCCGCGACCGTGCCGCAGGCGCCCACCGGCACGCAGAGCACGATGTGGTCGGCGTCGCGCACGGCCTCGGCCGCCGTCTCCGCAACCTCATGGCCGAGGCCGAGTTCGCGGGCGCGCTGGCGCACGGCCTCGTCGCGGTCATAGAGGAGGACGCGCCCGGCGAGGTTCAGGTCCTTCGCCGCACGGGCGATCGACGAGCCGATCAGGCCGATGCCGATGATCGCGAGACGCCCGAACAGCGGCTCGTCACGGCGCGGGGCGAAGCTCTGCGGAACGGGCGCCATCATGCCGCCAGGAATTCGCCGAGCGCCGCGACGACGAGGCGGTTCTGCTCCTGCGTGCCGATGGTCATGCGCAGCGCGCCCGGCAGACCGTAGGAGCCGACGCCGCGCAGGATCAGGCCGCGCTGTGTCAGGAAGGCGTCCGCCTCCTTCGCCGTCTTGCCCGGCGTCGTCGGAAAATGGATCAGGAGGAAGTTGCCGACCGAAGGGGTGACGGTCAGGCCGAGCTTTTCCAGCTCGGCGGTGGTCCAGGCCAGCCATGTGTCGTTGTGCTCGATGGCGGCCGCGACATGGGCCTCGTCGGCGATGGCCGCAGCACCGGCCTCTATCGCCGCGCCGTTGACGTTGAACGGGCCGCGGATGCGCTCGAGCGCGTCGATGATGTGAGCGGGGCCGTACATCCAGCCGATGCGCAGATTGGCGAGGCCGTAGATCTTCGAGAAGGTGCGCGTCATCACGACGTTCTCGCTCTCGGCGACGAGTTCGAGGCCCGAGGCGTAGTCGTTGCGGCGGACATATTCGGCATAGGCCGCATCCAGCACCAGCAACACGTCGGCGGGCAGCCCGGCATGCAGGCGCTTGACCTCGTCGAAGGGCAGATAGGTGCCGGTCGGGTTGTTGGGATTGGCGAGGAAGACGATCTTCGTGCGCGGCGTCACCGCGGCGAGGATGGCATCGACATCGGCTGTGAAGTTCGTCTCGTCGACGACGACGGGCTTGCCGCCCGCCGCCAGGATGGCGATGCGGTAGACGAGGAAGCCGTGCTGCGTGAAGACGCCCTCGTCGCCATCGCCGAGATAGGCCTTGGTGATGAGTTGGAGCAATTCGTCCGAGCCGGTGCCGCAGAGGATGCGGCCGGCGTCGAGGCCGTAGCGGCTGGCAATCGCCTCGCGCAGCTTGGTCGAGGAGCCGTCCGGGTAGAGTTCGAGCTTGCCGGCGATCCTGCCATAGGCCTCGACCGCCTTGGGGCTCGGGCCGAGCGGGGTCTCGTTGGAGGAGAGCTTGTGCAGCTTGACGCCGGCGGGAGCGGCCGACTTGCCGGGAACATAGGCCTCGATGTCGAGGACGCCGGGACGGGGCATGGGGCGGGAGGCTGCGGACATGGTCTCGGCTTTCGGGTTCTATCCCCGCGCAGTCATCCCGGACGGAGCGAAGCGGAGATCCGGGATCCATGCCTGAACGGTTCCGGCATGGATCCCGGGTCTCCCTACGGTCGCCCGGGATGACGGCGTTGAGGATGGTCAGATCAGGAGCATGCGGACTTACGAACGGACGGGTTTGAAGGCGAAGCGGGCGGCGTGGCTGCCGATCTCGGCGAAGTCGCTCAGGCCAGCGGGCTCCAGCGAGCGGCGGATCGCGGCCTGATCGACCTCGCCGGACGCCGCGACCAGCAGCGAGAGATGCGAGCCGTCGGCTGCGGAGGCCGAGACCTCGGCCAGATGCTGGGCAAGCCCGGCCCGCAAGGTTTCCGACCAGCGCTCGACGCGGGCGGCATAAAGCACGATCTCGCGCACCGCCGCATCGGCCAGCGGCTTGGCGATGCAGTAGACCGGTGTTCCGGCCGGGTGGTCGGGCCGTTCGATGAAGGGCAGCCGCGCAATGATCTTCGGCGCGTCGGCACCGATCAGGTCGCGCCACCAGATGCCGGCGCTGGCGCCCTGGTCCATGCGAAAGATCCCGAGATCGCCAGCGGATTCCGCCACGGCGCGGATGACGGCGCGCGCATCCTCATGGGTGACGAAGGGCACGGTGAAGCCGAAATGGAAGCGGGCGGAATCGCGCATCGCCGCATCGCCGCCGGACACGTCGGCATGAACCGCATAGTTCGCCTGCACATAGGTGAAGGTGGCGATGATGATGCGCCAGATGCCCTCGATGGTGTCGAGCGGCAGCAGGCCCTTATGGCGCAGCGCCAGGCGCTTCATCATGTCGGCCTCGCGGCCGGGGCGGAAGGCCGAGCCCGAGGCCTGCGTCTTCTTGACCGAGATCAATGTCTCGATGATCGAGGAACGCTCCATCAGCAGCGCATGCATTTCCGCATCGATGCGATCGATCCCGGCGCGCAGATCGGCAAGAGTCGTCGGAGCGGCTTGGGTGGTGGGAGCAACCTGGGTCATGATGACAGCGCGATTGTGAGGAAAAGCCCGACGGATGTGGGCTAGGCTCTTAGCGCTCCCTTCGCCCCTTGGCAAAGCCGCAGGGCGCATCGCCGCGTTGACAGAACGCGCGCGTCGCGGCATCGCTAGAGTTCTATCTTTCAAACAAGCTGACCGGCAAGACAAACGATCCCGTCAAAGCGGACACGTATGAACGATTTTTCTGCAAGCCTGGCCGATCCGCTGAAGGAAGCGAACGAGCCCACCAGCGAGGTTGCACGCTTCGGCCCCGATACGCCGCTGCTGATGGATTGCGGCGTCGCGCTCGATCACTGGCAGATCGCCTACCAGACCTACGGGACATTGAACGCGGCGAAATCCAACGCCATCCTGGTCTGCCATGCCTTGACGGGCGACCAGCATGTCGCGAGCCGCAACCCGATCACCGGCAAGGGCGGCTGGTGGACGGCGATGGTCGGCCCGGGAAAGCCCGTCGATAGCGACCGCTTCTTCGTGATCTGCGCCAATGTCGTCGGCGGCTGCACCGGCACGACCGGCCCTGCCTCGACCCACCCGCAGACGGGCAAGCCCTGGGGCCTGGCCTTTCCGGTGGTGACGATCCGCGACATGGTGCGGGCACAGCGGCATCTCATCGACTCGCTCGGCATCGAGACGCTGTTTTGCGTCGCCGGCGGCTCTATGGGCGGCATGCAGGTGCTGCAATGGGCGGCGAGCTATCCCGAGCGGGTGTTCTCGGCGCTGCCGCTGGCGACGGCCGCCAAGCATTCGGCCCAGAACATCGCCTTCCACGAGGTCGGCCGCCAGGCGGTGATGGCCGATCCGGAATGGCGCGGCGGGCGCTATCTCGAAGAGGGCACGCGGCCCTCCAAGGGGCTCTCGGTCGCGCGGATGGGCGCGCATATCACCTATCTTTCGGAGCCCGCCCTGCATCGCAAGTTCGGCCGCAAGCTGCAGGACAGGGAAGCGCCGACCTTCTCCTTCGACGCGGATTTCCAGGTCGAGAGCTATCTGCGCTATCAGGGGCTCTCCTTCGTCGAGCGCTTCGACGCCAACTCCTATCTCTACGTCACGCGGGCGATGGATTATTTCGACCTCGCCGCCGACCATGACGGCATCCTGGCCAAGGCCTTCGCAGGGACCAAGACGCGCTTCTGCGTCGCGTCCTTCACCTCCGACTGGCTGTTCCCGACCAGCGATTCCCGCGCCATCGTGCATGCGCTGAACGCGGCCGGCGCCTCCGTTTCCTTCGTCGAACTCGAAAGCGACAAGGGCCACGACGCCTTCCTGCTGGAGGAGCCCAACCTGTTTGCCACGACGCGCGGCTTCATCGGCGCGGCGGCACGGGCGCGGGGGATTTGATGGCGAGCGCCAACCCTTGTCATTCCGGGGCTTCGCGCAGCGAAGAACCCGGAACCCACGACTGGGCTCCATGCGGCATCATCCTCGTTCGATCGGGCTCACCCGGTCGTGGGTTCCGGGTTCGGCCCTTCGGGCCGCCCCGGAATGACAGGTGGAGATCCGCTTGACGCCTCTCGACACCCAGACCAACCGCATCGACCTCAAACTCGTCGCCGAGATGGTGGCGCCGGGCTCGCGCGTGCTCGATGTCGGCTGCGGCGACGGACAATTGCTCGCCCTGCTGGCAGAAACGCGCGGCGTCGATGCGCGCGGGATCGAATTGTCGCGCGAGGGCGTGGCGGGCTGCGTCGCGCGCGGCCTCTCGGTGATCCAGGGCGACGCCGACACTGATCTTGCCGCCTACCCTGACGATTCCTTCGACTACGTGATCCTGTCCCAGACGATCCAAGCGACGCGTGATCCGCGCCTCGTGCTGGAGCAGATGCTGCGGATCGGCCGGCGCGCCATCATCTCCTTTCCGAATTTCGGACATTGGCGGATGCGCAGCCAGGTCTTCTTCCTCGGCCGCATGCCGGTAACGGATTCCCTGCCCTATTCCTGGTGGGATACGCCCAACATCCATTTCTGCACGATCCGCGATTTCGTGACGCTGTGCGACACGATCGGCGCGGTCAAGGAGCGCGCGGTCGCGCTCGACGCCGCCGGCGGCAAGGTCGGCGTCAGCGCGCCCTGGTGGTTCTGGAACCTGTTCGGCGCGCAGGCGGTGTTCTTGCTGAAGCGGGGGTGACCACGTCATGCTCGGGCGAAGACCCGAGCATCTCCTGCCGGAGATTGGTCCGGCCCGAGATCCCCGGGTCGGCGCTGCGCGCCGCCCGAGGATGACGAGGCCTCAGCCGCATCAATTCAGCGGCACGCCCGCCGGCCGCTTTTCCTTCACCGCCGCGATGTCGCCCAGCATCAGGCTCGCCGGCCCCACCGTGACCGGCACGGTCTGGCCGTCGACGATCTTTCCGGCCAGCAGCAGTTCGGCCAGCGGATCCTGAACCGACTTCTGGATCGCGCGCTTGAGCGGGCGGGCGCCATAGGCCGGATCGTAGCCCTTGTCGGCCAGCCACTGGCGGGCTTCGCTCGACAGCTCCAGCACGATCTTGCGGTCGGTCAGCAGCTTGGCGAGGCGGGTCATCTGGATATCGACGATCGCGCCCATATCCTCCCGCCGCAGCCGGTGGAACAGGATGATGTCGTCGATGCGGTTCAGGAACTCCGGCCGGAAGGCCTGCCTGACCACGCCCATGACCTCGTCGCGGACCTCCTCGCTGTCCTGCCCCTCGGGCTGGTTCACCAGATACTCGGAGCCCAGATTCGAGGTCATGATGATCAGGACGTTGCGGAAGTCGACCGTGCGGCCCTGGCCGTCGGTCAGGCGTCCGTCGTCGAGCACCTGGAGCAGGACGTTGAACACGTCCGGATGGGCCTTCTCGACCTCGTCGAACAGCACGACCTGATAGGGCCGGCGGCGCACGGCTTCGGTGAGCGCCCCGCCCTCTTCATAGCCAACATAGCCTGGAGGTGCGCCGATCAGCCGGGCGACCGAGTGCTTCTCCATGTATTCGGACATGTCGAGGCGCACCATGGCGGTGTCGTCGTCGAACAGGAACGACGCCAGCGCCTTGGTCAGCTCGGTCTTGCCGACGCCGGTGGGGCCGAGGAACATGAAGGAGCCGATCGGGCGGTTGGGGTCCTGCAAGCCGGCGCGCGCACGACGGACCGCCGTCGAAACGGCCTCGACCGCTTCGCGCTGCCCGACGACGCGGGCGGCCAGCACCTCTTCCATCCGCAGCAACTTCTCCTTCTCGCCCTGGAGCATCCGGTCGACCGGCACGCCGGTCCAGCGGCTGACGATCTGCGCGACGTGGTCGGATGTGACGGCTTCCTCGACCATGCCGGACCCGTCGCCGATGGCCTCGATCTCGGCCAGGGTCTTCTCGAGCTGCGGGATCTCGCCATAGGCGAGTTCGCCGGCGCGCTGGTATTCGCCCTTGCGCTGCGCCTGCGCCAGTTCGTTGCGGGCGGCGTCGAGCTTGGTCTTCAGTTCGGCTGCGGCGCCGAGCTTGTCCTTCTCGGCCTTCCACTTCGCGGTGATCGTATCAGAGCGCGATTGGAGATCGGCCAGCTCGGATTCGAGCCGCTTCAGCCTCTCCTTCGAGCCGGCGTCGTTCTCCTTCTTCAAGGCCTCCTGCTCGATCTTGAGGCGCACGATCTCGCGGTCGATCGAGTCGAGTTCCTCGGGCTTGGAGTCGACCTGCATGCGCAGCCGCGCCGAAGCCTCGTCGATCAGGTCGATCGCCTTGTCGGGCAGGAAGCGGTCGGTGATGTAGCGGTTCGACAGGGTCGCGGCCGAGACCAGCGCCGAATCCGTGATGCGGACGCGGTGGTGCTGCTCGTACTTCTCCTTGAGGCCGCGCAGGATCGAGACCGTATCCTCGATGCTTGGCTCATCGACGAAGACGGGCTGGAAGCGCCGGGCCAGGGCGGCGTCCTTCTCGACATATTTGCGATACTCGTCGAGCGTGGTCGCGCCGATGCAGTGCAGATCGCCGCGCGCCAAAGCGGGCTTGAGCAGGTTCGACGCGTCCATGGCGCCGTCGCTCTTGCCGGCGCCGACGAGCGTGTGCATCTCGTCGATGAACAGGATGACGCCGCCCTCGGCTGCGGAGACCTCGTTCAGCACCGCCTTGAGGCGCTCCTCGAACTCGCCGCGGTATTTTGCGCCCGCGATCAGCGAGCCCATGTCGAGCGACAGCAGCTCCTTGTCCTTGAGGCCTTCGGGCACGTCGCCATTGACGATGCGCAGCGCCAAGCCCTCGGCGATCGCGGTCTTGCCGACGCCGGGCTCGCCGATCAGGACGGGGTTGTTCTTCGTCCGGCGCGAGAGCACCTGAATGGTGCGGCGGATCTCCTCGTCGCGGCCGATGACCGGGTCGAGCTTGCCCTCGCGGGCGGCGGCGGTGAGATCGCGAGCATATTTCTTCAGCGCGTCGTAGGACTGCTCGGCCGATGCGGAATCGGCCGTGCGGCCCTTGCGGATCGCCTCGACGGCGGCGTTGAGATTTTGCGGCGTGATGCCGGCGCGCGCGAGCACCTTGCCCGCCTCGGTGTCCTTTTCGACTGCCAGCGCGAGCAGCAGCCGCTCGACCGTGACGAAGGAGTCGCCGGCCTTGTCGGCGGCCTTCTCGGCCGTGTCGAACACGCGGGCCAATGCCGGCGTCAGGTTGAGCCCACCCGATCCGCCGCTGACCTTGGGCAGCTTGGCGAGCGCCGCGTCGGTGAGTTGCAGCGCGAGCTTGGCATTGCCGCCGGAGCGGTCGATCAGCCCGGCCGCCATGCCTTCACTGTCGTCGAGCAGCGCCTTGAGCAGGTGCTCGGGCGTGAACTGCTGGTGGCCTTCGCGCAAGGCGATGGTCTGGGCCGCCTGGAGGAAGCCCTTGGCCCTGTCGGTGTATTTCTCGATGTTCATGTCTTTACGTCGCTCCGCCCACCGGCGCGCCCCGTGGCGACGCTGTCCGGTTGCCCATCTTCAGGATAGGACTCCCTCAGGGACGTCCTTCGCTCACAGAGATAGGTGTGGCATCTGCGCAACGTAAGGGGCGGCGGCTTGCAAAGCATTGACGCGCGTCAAATCGTCGGACCACTTTCTCGACATGGCCGGAACGCAACGACAGCAATCGATCCGCAAGGCGCTTCGGGCGCTGGCGCCGGGCATTCCGCTCGCCGACGCGCAGGCCGTGGTCGCCCTGGCGGAGCGCCGCCACATGAAGGATCTGCCGCCGACAACCGCCCTCTGGCTGGCGCTCGGCAGCCATGTCCGCCACGTCCATACCGATTACGAGCATCTGCTCGCCGACGGTTATGACCGCGAGGCGGCGCGTTTCTTCGTGGTCGACGACACCGACGCCGTGCTGGCCGGCTGGGGCTGCCAGCGCTCGGTCGCCGATCTGCCGGAGGTGGAAGAGGGCGCTGTCAGGACCCGTATTTCCCGCAGCTGATGACATCCATGCGAGGATTTGATCGATCCGTGAATCGCTCTCGCGCTATCCTGTCGGTCCGATCGAACTGCGGATCAACCCCATGCGCATCGCCTCCCTCTATCGCTACCCCGTCAAGGGCCTGTCGCCGGAACCCGTGACCTCCGCCATTCTCGAGGAGGGGGCGTATTTCCCCGGCGACCGCCTGTTTGCGATCGAGAACGGCCCGTCGGGCTTCGATCCGGCGGAGCCGGTGCACCAGCCGAAGATCAAGTACCTGATGCTGATGCGCAATGAGGTGCTTGCGACGCTGCGCACGCGCTATGATGACGCGACCGGCGACCTCGTCATCGCGGGGGCCGGAGGCGAGATGCTGCGGGCCAGCACGACGTCGCCGGAGGGTCGGGAGCGCATCACCGGCTTCTTCGAAGGCTTCATGCCCGGCGCGTTGCGCGGAACGCCCCGCCTGCTGCAGGCGCCCGAAGGCTACCGCTTCACGGATTCCCGATCCGGCTTCGTCTCGATCATCAACCTCGCCAGCGTCGCCGACCTCGAGGCGCGCATCGGTCTTCCCATCGACCCGCTGCGTTTCCGCGGCAATATCATGGTCGAGGGGCTCGATGCCTGGACTGAGCTCGATCTCGTCGGCCGGGAGCTGGAGACAGCGTCGGGCGTCAGGCTGCAGGTCCTCAAGCGGATCGAACGCTGCGCGGCGACCAATGTCGATCCGCAGACCGGAGCCCGCGACCTGCAACTGCCCAAGGCACTGTTGACCGCCTTTGGCCATGTCGATTGCGGCATCTACTGCCGGATTCTCAAAGGAGGCCGGCTGGCGGAGGGCGAGCAGTTCGACATCGAAGACGTGCCGGCCGCGCTCGGCATCTCCTGAGCGGGCGCCGTCCCCTCACCCGCGAATTGCCGCGCGCACGAAAAAGGGGCCCTCGCGGGCCCCTTGATCTGTCAATGTCAGCGTTTGCCGCGGATCACTCGGTGGTGCCGTCGCTCTCGGAGCCGAGCGCGTCCATGACCTCGCGCGGCGAACGGCGGCGGCGCGGCCGCTTGGGAGCGCCCTCGGTCGAAACCGCCTCGGGAGCATCCGGCGCAGCCGCCTCGACGGCGACCGGAGCGGGCTCCGCGACCGCCACCGGCACGCGCACCGGCGTCGTCAGGAAGGACGGCAGCGCGGCGACATCATCGCCCTGGTCGGCATCCGCCTCGACATCGCGATCACGGCGCGGACGCCGCTCGGGGCGCGGTCCACGCTCGGGACGCTCGAAGCGGCGCTCGGCCTGAGCCGGCTGCGGCACGGCCTCGGGCTGCTCGCCCTGCACCGGAATATCCGAGCGCGGCGCGTCGGGACGCGGGGCGTATCCGCCTTGGACGTTCTGCCCGCCCTCCTGGCGATCGAAACGAGGACGCTCGGGGCGATCGTTCCGGTCGAAGCGACGGTTGTTGTTGCGATCGTTGTTGTTTCGGTCGTTGTTGTTTCGGTCGCCTTGGGGGCGATCATTGTTGCGCGGCTGACGGTCGAAGCGCTGGCCATTGGCCTGGCCGTCGCCGCCATCGCCGTCCTGGCGCGGGGCGCTATTGCCGTTGCCGTTGTATCCGTTGCCGTTGCCGCCTTGCGGGGCGTTGCGCAGGTCAGGCTGCGGGCCGCCCTGCTGGAAGGTCTGGTTCTCGTCGTCGCCCTCTTCCTCGCCATCCTCGCCATCATCGTTGAAGGCGCGATTCGGCGGGAAGCTGTGGCCGAACTGCTGGGCCATCTGTTCCTGCGCAGCCAGCAGAATCCGATAATAATGCTCGGCATGCTGGAAGTAGTTCTCAGCCGCGACCGGGTCTCCCGACGACTGGGCATCGCGCGCCAGCTGCAGATACTTCTCGGCAACGTGCTGAGCCGTGCCGCGCACCTTCACATCGGGCCCGTTCGACTCGTAACTCCGCTGAAGCGGGTTCGGCGCCTTGCGGTTTCCACCGCCATTGTTGTTATTGTTGTTATTGTTATTGTTGTTACGGCCGCGCATGCGCCGGTTCTGACCTGGTCTCATTCGCGTGAATCTCGCGCTCTATGCTCAAGGCAACCGTGGGGTCATCGTGCACGTTCCGGTGCGCAGCGGGTTGCGGCGCTGCGCCGGATAAAAGTGACCTGAAGTGGCGTTACGCCGTTCCTGGTCTTCACGCGCTCTTTCCAAAAAGGGACCTTCAGTCCCATGAGCCGATTGGCGCCTCGACGCCTTCGGTATCCAATCTGGCTTGTCAGTTCCATCGATCCGCGGACATGTCCGGAGGAACGACCGGTCGCCAATGGCATGAACCACGGCTCCGTGCTGACGACACCAGCTTCGGCTAAATTGTGCATAGCGGCTTTTGCGCGCTGCGCCAAGCCAAATCGCACCATTGCCCGCACTATTTCAGGGCATAACCGAAGATCAGGGCGCGCGGGTGGCCACCGAGATCGCGGCGCGACCCGCGCCAGGCAAAGCCGCCCTGCGTCATCAGCGCGATCACATCCTGCTCCTGTCCTGCGCCGATCTCGAGCACGACAATCCCCTGAGGGGCCAGGACATCGGGCAGCGTCCTGGCGAAGATGCGGTAGGGAGCCAGGCCGTCGGCGCCGCCATCGAGCGCGAGCATGGGATCATGATCTCGCACGGACACGTCCAGCGTCGCGATCTCAGCGGTCGGGATATAGGGCGGATTGGACAGGATCAGATCGAAGCGCCGGTCGAGAGCTGTCGTCCAGGAACCCTGCACGAAGCTGACGCGCTCGGACACGCTGTTCACGACGGCGTTGTGCTGCGCGGTCTCGCAGGCATCAGGAGACAGATCGACGCCGAGGCCTGTCGCAGCGCGACATTCGCTGAGGACAGAGATCAGCAGGCAACCCGTGCCCGTTCCAAGGTCGAGAACCGAGAACGGCTCCTGCCGGCGGTCGCCGATGCAATCCAGAGCCGCCTCGACCAAGGTCTCGCTGTCGGGGCGCGGCTCCAGCGTCGCCTTCGACAAAGCGAAGGGCAGCCCCCAGAACTCACGCTCGCCGATGATCCGAAAAACCGGCTCGCCGGACAGACGGCGTGCCGCAAAGGCCTCCAGCCGGGCCGTGGCATCGGGATCGAGCCTGCCGAAAGGGTCCGGATCGCGCTCGCCGGCAACCGCCTCCATCAGCACGCGCGCTTCGAGGGCGGCGCTTTCGCTGCCGCCCTCGCGCAATCGCTCTGCAAGCTCGCGACGCGCCTGCGCTATCGTGGGCGCGTCAGGGGCCGGAACTGTCGACCGGATCAGTTGCCCTGCGTCTTCTGGATGACGCAGTTGCGCATCTTGATCCTGATCGAGGACCTGCTCTCGCGAGAGCCCCGCATCTCCGACTGGCAGGCACGACGCGCCTGGGACTGGGTCATCGCCTTGTTGAGCGCGGCAGGCTCGCCCGAGGTCGCGCGCTTCATGCCCCTTTCCAGCGATCGCTCGACCCGTTGTCCCGTGCTCTGGGCATAAGCCGGAACCGCCAGCACGCCCGCCATCAGACCGGCCATTGCGATCGTCGAGAAAATCTTGGTCATCGGAGGGTCCCCCCTGTTGTGTCATCGATGCCAAAACAACGCTGGAGGGGCTGAGAGGTTTCATGGCGTCAGGCGATTGTCGCGTCGGCCAGCAGCCGGGCCTGGTGCTCGGCGGTCAGGGCATCGATGATATCGTCCAGCACCAGCCCCTGCATCATTTCGTCGAGCTTGTAGAGCGTCAGATTGATGCGGTGGTCGGTGACGCGCCCTTGCGGGAAATTATAGGTGCGGATGCGCTCCGAGCGGTCGCCCGAACCGATCTGCGAGCGCCTGTCGGCGGAGCGCTCGGCATCGACCCGGCCGCGCTCGATATCATAGAGCTTCGCGCGCAGCAGATCATAGGCGCGCGCCTTGTTCTTGTGCTGCGAGCGCTCGTCCTGCACGACGACGGCGATGCCGGTCGGGATATGGGTCAGGCGGACGGCCGATTCTGTCTTGTTGACGTGCTGGCCACCCGCACCTCCGGCACGCATCGTGTCGATGCGGATCTCGCTGTCGTTGAGAACGATATCGACGTCGCCGGCCAGCGGCAGCATGGCGACGGTCGCAGCCGAGGTGTGGATGCGGCCGCTCGTTTCGGTATCGGGCACGCGCTGGACGCGGTGCACGCCGGATTCGTATTTCAGCCTGGCATAGACGCCCTTGCCCGCGATCTCGGCGATGACCTCCTTGAAGCCGCCGACCGTGCCCTCGCTCTCGGAGAGGATGTCGACGGACCAGCTCTTCTGGGCCGCATAGCGCTGGTACATGCGCAGCAGATCGCCGGCAAAGAGCGAGGCCTCGTCGCCGCCGGTGCCAGCCCTGATCTCGAGGATGACGCCGCGCTCGTCGGCGGCATCCTTCGGCAGCAGCGCGATCAGGATCTCACGGGCGCGGTCGTCGATCTCGATGCGGGCGGCGTCGCGCTCCTCATAGGCGAGTTCGCGGAAATCGGCGTCGGTCGCAGGATCGTCGATCAGGGCCTCGGCCTCGGCCAGGCTGGTCTGTGCCTGCCGCCAGGTCGCGATGGCGGAGACCACTGGATCGAGTTCGGACAGCTCCTTGGCGAGCTCGACGGTGCGCGCGGCTTCCGCGGCAGTGTTGATCTCGGCCGAGGCGGCAGCGTGGCGCGCCACGATGGCGTCGAGACGATCCTGCGGAAGCTGAAGGGACATGCAAAAACTCGAAAACAGGGACAGCGGGAGGCTCGGGCGGGCTCGAAAGCGTCGCTAGACCGGAACCTTGAACTCGGTGGCGAAGGCGGCGAGCTGCGGGCGCAGGTTGGTCGAACCCTCACCCGCCGCCAGCATCCAGTCGAGCCGCTCGGCGAGCTTGCCGGCATCGAGCGCGCGCAGCATGGCCTTGACCGGACCGATCGAGGCCGCCGACATCGAGAAGGCGCGGTACCCCAGCCCGATCAGCACCATCGTCTCCAGCGGCTTGCCGCCCATCTCGCCGCAGACGGTGATCGGGCATTTCGCCTCCGCCGCGGCCTCGACGATGCTGCGCAGCGCCCGCAGCGCGCCGACGCCCAGCGGATCGAAGCGGTCGGCGACGCGCTTGTTCTCGCGATCGGCGGCGAAGAGGAACTGCATCAGGTCATTGGTGCCGATCGAGAGAAAATCGGCCTCGCGCACGATCTCCGGCAGCTCGAACAGCAGCGAGGGCACCTCGACCATCACGCCGAGCTGGAGGCTCAGCGGGGGGACATGGCCCTGCTTCTCCAGCATCGCCTGCTCGCGCCGGACGATGGTGCGTGCGCGCTGGAACTCGTCCACGGTCGCGATCATCGGCAGCATGATCTTCATGTCGCGGCCCGAGCCGGCGCGCAGCAGGGCCCGGACCTGCGCCCGCAGCAGGCGCGGCCTGTCCAGCCCGATGCGGATGGCGCGCCAGCCGAGCGCCGGGTTCTCCTCCTCGATGCGCTCCATATAGGGCAGCACCTTGTCGCCGCCGATGTCGAGCGTGCGGAAGGTCACCGGCCGCCCTTGCGCCTGCTCCAAAACGGCGGCGTAGAGCGCCTGCTGTTCGGCGGTCGTCGGCATGTGCTCGGCCACCATGAACTGCAGCTCGGTCCGGAACAGGCCGATGCCGGCCGCTGCCGTGGCGTCGAGATTGGGCAGATCGACCAGGAGACCCGCATTGATCTGGAGCACGATCGGCACGCCGTCCTTGGTGACCGCGGGCTGGCTCTTGAGCTTGCGGTACTGCTCCTGCTTGCGGGCACGCAGGCGCGCCTTGTCCTTGTAGGCGTTCTCGACGTCCGGCTGGGGGCGGATCTGGACCTCGCCGGCCTGCCCGTCGACGATGACGGCATCGCCCGACTGGATCAGCGCGGTGGCATTGACGATCTCGCCGACGGCGGGGATGCCGAGCGCGCGCGCCACGATGGCGATGTGGCTGGTCGGGCCGCCCTCCTCCAGCACGAGGCCGCGCAGATGAGCACGGTCGTAGTCCAGCAGCGCGGCCGGCCCCATGGAGCGGGCGATCAGGATGGCGTTCTCGGGCAACTCCTCGCGGGCGACGCCATTGGCCTTGCCGACCAGCGTTCGCAGCAGCCGGTTGGCGAGGTCGTCGAGATCATGCAGGCGTTCGCGCAGATAGGGGTCCGTCTGGCGCAGCATCTTGGCGCGGGTGTCGGACTGGACGCGCTCGACCGCGGCCTCGGCGGTCAGGCCGGTCAGCACGACCTCGCGCATGCGCCGCAGCCAGCCCTGATCATGGGCGAACATGCGGAAGGTCTCGAGCACGTCGCGATGCTCGCCGATATGGGCGACGTCGCCGCGCTCGATCAACTCGTCGATCGAGGCGCGCATCTGGGCGATCGCGGCCTCGAGCCTCTGGACTTCGGCTGCTGGATTCTCGGCGATCAGGTTGGTGATCGCCACGCGCGGCTCGTGCAGCACGGCATGGCCGAGGCCGACACCGTCGGCCAGCGAGACGCCGATGCCATGGATCGGACGGTCGAGCCCGATCGAGGCTCCCGGCGCCGCCAGCGACTTCAACCCGCCGGCCGCGATCATCTCCGCCATGATCATGGCGGTGGTCTGCAGCGTCTCGATCTCCTCCTCGCTGTAGAGGCGCGAGGCACGGTTCTGGATGACGAGCACGCCCATGACCGCGCCGCCTCGCAGGATCGGCACGCCGAGGAAGGAGCGGTAGATTTCCTCGCCCGTCTCGGGCCGGTAGGAGAAGGCCGGATGGTTCTGCGCATCCGAGAGCGCGAGCGGCTCGGCCTCGCGCGCGATCAGACCCACGAGGCCTTCGCCTGCCCGCATCGTGGTGAGATGGACCGCCTCGCGGTTGAGGCCTTCGGTGGCATAGAGTTCGAGCGAGCCGTCCTCGCGCAGGACGTAGACGGAGCAAACCTCGGCGACGAGATTGCCCGCGATCAGGACGACGAGCCGGTCCAGCCGCTCCTGCGGACTGATCGACGCCGCCATCACCTCGCGGAGGCGGCGCAGCAGAACGCCCGATCCTCCGTGAGCGCCTCGCATCGATCTGACGTCCTCCGCCTGCCGCCCCCGGCCGTCGCGACCGGCAGCCATCGCAGACCCTGACACCTGTCGCGGCCGAGTCGCAAGCGGTGCCGCCCTGTCGCCGCCTTCTAGCGAGGCAAACCCGGGTTCGGCAAGCCCGGCTGCGCAAAGGGGAGGGATGTCGCGCGATCGACCGGGTCAGGCGGATAATCTTCTCCGGGACCGAGACCGTCGAGACCGGCGCCATGTAGGCCGGACATCAGGATGGCGCCACGGTGCTCGCTAGCGCGGTCTTGGTCGCCACGCGGCGGGCCGGCGTCTTGCCGGCGGATCCAGCCTTGGCAGAGTTTGCTTTGGACGATTTGGCTTTGGCCGGTTTGGCCTGAGCGGACTTGCGCTTGCGCGCAACCGCAGCCGGCTCGGGTTTCGCGGGCGGCGCGATCTCGGCCGGCATCGCGTCTCGGCCTGATAGCGCATCGAGGTAGCGCTGCGTCCACCAGCCGATATCGGTCTGGTCGATCGTGGCGTAGAGGCGCTCGAAGCGGCGGATGCGCTCGGATTTCGGCATGGCGAGCGCGGTCCGGATCGCCTCCGCGACCTCGTGGGTGTCGTAGGGGTTGACGATCAGCGCCTCGCCCATCTGCTGAGCCGCGCCGGCGAAACGCGACAGCACCAGCACGCCGGGATCGGCTGGATCCTGCGCCGCGATATATTCCTTGGCGACGAGGTTCATGCCATCGCGCATCGGCGTCACCAGCCCGACCTGGGCGCGCCTGTAGAAGCCCGCCAGGGCATTACGGGAATAGGTCTTCTTGACGACGCGGATCGGCGTCCAGTCGAATTCGCCGAGCGCCGCGTTCAGCCGCCCGGCAACCTCATCGGACTGCCGGTCGAGTTCGGCATATTCGGGCACGTCGGAGCGCGAGGGCGGCGCGATCTGGAGCATGCCGACGCGGCCGCGCTGCTCGGGATGGCTGCGCAGGAATTGCCCGAAGGCCTCCAGGCGCTGGACGATGCCCTTGGAGTAGTCGAGCCGATCGACGCCCACCACCAGCTTGCGCTCGCCGAGCGATTGCCGCGTCGTCTTCAGCGGGGTCGTGGCCGAGCGCACGGATGCGGCCGCGAGCTTGCGGAAGGCCTCGACGTCGATGCCAATCGGGAAGGCCTGCACCACCGTCTCGCGGCGGCCCACCCGGACATGCCGCCCGTCGCTCTTGGCTCCGCACATCGAGACGAGGCCGCCGATCAGATTGCCGACGTCGATTGCCGTCTGCATGCCGACGAGATCATAGGAGGCGAGCGTGTTGACGAGAGTGGCGGCGAAGGGCAGCGCGCCGAAGACCTCGGCCGGTGGCCAGGGGATGTGATGGAAATAGCCGATGCGGTTGGTGACGCCGCGGCGGCGCAGTTCGGCCGCCAGCGGGATCAGGTGGTAGTCGTGGATCCAGATGATGTCGTCGGGCTGCAGCAGCGCCATCAGTGCCTTGGCGAAACGCCGGTTCACGGCGAGGTAGCCTGCGTAGTCGGCCCGTGAAAACTCGGTCAGGCCGAGCCGGTAATGCATGATCGGCCACAGCGCGCGGTTGGAGAAGCCGAGATAATAGGTCTGTCGCTCGGCCTCCGTCAGGTCGGTGACGGCGTAGGTGACCTTGCCGCGCTGCACGACACGGGGCTCCCCCGCCGCCTCGCTGACCGCGCCGCTCCAGCCGAACCAGAGTCCACCCTGTTTTTCGAGCGCCTCCCGCAAGGCGACCGCCAGACCGCCCGCCGCGGCCTTTTCATGGCGGTCGGGAATGGTGACGCGGTTTGAGACGATCACGAGACGCATGGCGGGACTGTTCTCCTTGTCATCCTGGTGGCGTAATCGGGCAGGCGGACGATCTTTGGCGGCCCGATTTTCGCCACCTCGGCAGGAACAGAACGCTGCTGCGAACGTAATGTTTCCAAGAGCGCGCGCCGATCTCCGGCGACGCCATGTCGGCCTTGCGGTCAAACCAAGGCGACGGCGGCGGATCGAAGGCGAACGATGGCGTGGTCGAGAACAGGACCGATGCCCATGCCGGAAGCAGAGCAGACGAAAAGGATCGGCATCGGTCCGGCGCCCCTTTTCCGCCGGTTTCGGTGTCCAGACAGGCTAAAATGATGAGATCGATCGAACCCCAGGCCGTCAGCGACATCCGCGACGTGCCGACCTCCGCGCAGAAGATCGCCACCGCGCAGGAGATCGCGCTTTTTCTCGATTTCGACGGGACGCTGGTGGAGATCGCGCCCTCGCCCGACGAAGTCAGGCTCGACCGGCGCGTGCCGCCCGCCCTGGATGTCCTGCGCACGAGCCTCGGTGGGGCGCTCGCCCTGGTATCCGGTCGGCCGGTCTCCTTCCTCGATGCCGCGCTTGAGCCTTATCGCTTCGACACGGCGGCCCTGCATGGCGCCCAGATCAGACTGAACGGCGAAATCCGTTCGCAATCGGCCGTGCCCGAGGAGATGCGCGGTGCGCTGCGCGATCTGGTGAGGTTCGCCAACAGCCAGGTCGGGATCATCGTCGAGGACAAGCGCATCTCCGTTGCGTTGCACTGGCGGCTCGCGCCACAGCTCAAGGGCGAGGCGCTCGAGCTAATGCGCGCTGTCGCCATCCGCATGGGGCCGGGCATCCGGCTCCAGGAAGGCAAATCCGTCGCCGAACTGGTTCCCGCCGAAGCCAGCAAGGGCTCTGCCATCGCCCAGTTGATGCAGATCGCGCCCTATGCCGGGCGCCTTCCCGTCTTCATCGGCGACGACATCACCGACGAGCACGGCTTCGAGGCGGTCAACGCGCTTGGTGGGCTGACGATCCGCATCGGAGACGGCGAGACGCAGGCAAAGCTCCGGATTGCCTCGCCGACCTCGCTGCGTGCCATTCTGCTTGATGCCGCCGAACGTGGCAGCCTGACCGCCTCCAGCTTTTCACAAGAGTGACGATGACAGTTTCGACGACGGATGCGGGGCCGATTTCGGCCTCGCTCGACCTCGGCGTGATCGGCAATTGCTCGATCGCGGCACTCATCGACCGGCGCGCGCGCATTGTCTGGGGCTGCTTTCCGCGCTTCGATCGCGACCCGGTCTTCTGCGCGCTGATTGACAACCAGATCGCGGACGGCGACGCGATGCCGCGCAAGGGCGTCTTCACCATCGAGCTCGTCGGCATGACGCTGTGCGAGCAGACCTATCTCGACAACACGGCGATCCTCTCCTCGGTTCTGTCAGACGACCAGGGAAATGCCATCGAAATCCTCGATTTCGCGCCCCGTTTCGTCCGCTACGAGCGCTTCTTCCGCCCGCCCCAGCTGGTGCGCCGGGTCCGGCGCATCTCGGGCCGGCCGCGCATCCGGGTCGTCATCAAGCCGTGCCTGGGTCTCGGCCAGGAACCCGACGAGATCACGCGCGGCTCAAACCATGTCCGCTTCGTCGGTGCCGTCCAGACCATCCGGCTGACGACGGACGCGCCGATCTCCTATGTCGTCGATGGCGTGCCCTTCGCGGTAGACCGGCCGTTCTCGTTCTTCATCGGCTCCGACGAGGCGTTGCGCGCCGAGATCGAGGAGACCTCGCGCGAGTTCCTCGACAAGACCACGGATTACTGGCGCGGCTGGGTCCGCTCGCTCTCGCTGCCCTTCGAGTATCAGCGCGAGGTCATTCGCGCCGCGATCACGCTGAAGCTGTGCGCCTTCGAGGAAACCGGCGCGATCGTCGCCGCGCTGACCACATCGATCCCCGAGGCGCCGGGCACGCAACGCAACTGGGACTACCGTTTCTGCTGGCTGCGCGACGCCTATTTCGTCGTCCACGCCCTGAACCGGCTGGGGACGACGCGGACGATGGAGGACTATCTCGGTTTCATCAGCAACATCGTCGACAGCTTCACGGAAAGCGGCGCCGAGCATCTGCCGCCGCTCTATCCGATCACGCGCGGCGGCACGCTCGACGAGTTCGAGGCGCCCCATCTGTCAGGCTATCGCGGCCATCAGCCGGTGCGCTTCGGCAATGGCGCAGCGACGCAGATCCAGAACGACGGCTATGGCGCGGTCGTGCTGGCGGCGACGCATTCCTTCTTCGACCAGCGCCTGATCCAGCCGGGCAAGGAAGCCCTGTTCGGCCAGCTCGAACGCATGGGTGAACTCGCCATCACTTGTTTCGACAAGCCCGATGCCGGCCCCTGGGAGCTGCGCGAAAAGGAGGCCGTGCATTCCTTCTCGAGCGTGATGTGCTGGGCGGCCTGCGACCGGCTCGCGCGGATCGCGGGAACGCTGGGCCGCGCCGACCGCAAGGCGTACTGGAAGGGCGAGGCGAAGCGGCTCAAGGCCGTGATCCTCGATCAGATCTGGAACGAGGAGAAGGGCCATCTCGTCTCGACCTTCGGCGGGGCCGATCTTGATGCGACCCTGCTGCTCATCGCCGAACTGGGGTTCCTCAAGGCGGACGATCCGCGCTTCGTCGCCACCGTCGAGGCGATCGGGCGCGACCTGACACGCGGCGATCTCCTGCTGCGCTATGCGACCCAGGATGATTTCGGGTTCATGCACACCGGCTTCCTGATCTGCGCCTTCTGGTATGTCGATGCGCTGCATGCGATCGGTCGGCGCGAGGAGGCCAAGGCGCTGTTCGGCCGCATCCTGAAGCGGCGCAACAGCTTCGGCCTGCTGTCGGAGGATGCCGACCTGCAAAGCGGCGAACTCTGGGGCAATTTCCCCCAGACCTACTCCCATGTCGGGATGATCAATTCGGCGATGCGGCTCAGCCGCAACTGGGAAGAGGCGTTCTGAATAACGGGAACGTCATGGTCGGGCTCGACCCGACCATCTCGTGAAGGAGGCCCTCCGGCTGGAGATGCTCTGGTCGCCGCTCCGCGTCGCCCGAGCATGACGTCTCTGGCGCCTCACTCCATCAGCTTGGCCGCCCGCATCACCGCCAGCGCCAGTATCTGCGCGGCAGGTACGATGCTCTCGACCTCCAGGAACTCTTCGGGCGTATGGGCCATCCCGCCGATCGGGCCGACGCTGCACAAAGTCGGCGTCCCTTGCGCGGCCGTGAAGCCGGAATCGGCGCAGCCGCCGGTGAACTCGGCGATCGTGGCGATGCCGAAGCCGGCCGAAGCGTCGCGGTAGGTCTCGAACAGCTTGCGTGATTCGGGGGTGCCTTCGAGCGGCAGGAACTCACCCTTGATCGAGAGCGCCGCGCTGGTGCCTTCCACGACCGGCGTCTCGACGATGGCGCGGATCGCGGCGACGAGTTCGCCGCGCTGGTCGGCCGTGACATAGCGCAGGTCGATCTCGCACCAGGCGCTGGGCGCGATGGTGTTGACCGTCTGGCCGCAGCCGATCAGCCCGACATTGACGGTGATGCCCCTGGCGAGGTCGGTCAGGCCCTGGAGCTTCGGGATCTTGTGGCCGAGATCGACGATCGCCGAGGCGCCCTTTTCATAGTTGGCGCCGGAATGGGCCGGCTTACCGATGAACTCGGCACGCATGAAGACGCCGCCCTTGCGGCCGCTGGTGACCGACTGGCGCTGGTCGCGGGCGAACTCCGTGCCGCTGGGGAGCCGGCTCGGCTCGGCATTGAAGACGCAGCGCGACTCGCGCGCGGCGGCCTCGATGACGGGGCGCGAGGATGGCGAGCCGATCTCCTCGTCGCTGGTCGTCAGCATCGTCAGCGGCGCCGACAACCCGCCGCATTGCGCGAAGGCAGCCGCCACGAAAGCCTCGATGACGAGGCCGGCCTTCATGTCGGCGACGCCCGGCCCATAGGCGCGGCCGTCCTTGATGGTGAAGGGTCGGCGGCTCGGTTCTCCCTGAGGAAAGACCGTGTCGCGATGGCCCAGCAACAGCACCGGGCGCTGGTCGTTGGCGGTGGGATTGGGCAGGCGCGCCTTGACCGCATCGCCAAAGCGCAGATCGGGGATGATCTCGACCGAGAGCCCGTTGCCCTCATGGAAACGCGCCAGCATCTGCCCGGCCCGGTCGACGCCGGCCTTGTCGTAGGAGCCGGAATCCGTGTCGACCATCTCGCGCAGCAGCGCGACCATCGCTTCCTTGTGGTCGGCGAGCCAGGCCGTGATCTTGGCTTCCTCTGGTGTCATGGCGCTCATCGTCGGCTCGCATTCGTTCCAACTGGGACAATGAAGCGAGCTTAGCCAAAGGCATGGCCGCGCGGTAGCCGCCGCAGCGCATGAAAAAAGGGCCGTGCCTCGCGGCACGGCCCTCATGTCTGGCGGTGGGGAAAAGCGCCCCGTTTACTCGGCGGCCTGCTGCGGCGTGTTGGGCGTCACCGAGATGGCCGGACGTTCCGTGCCGTCGGCCTTCGACAGAGCGCGGCGGACGCCGTTGCCGTAGTCCGGGTGGACCTTGTCGAAATGCGCGAGCTGGCGCTCCTCGATCTCGCGCGGGATGCCGCCCATCGCGGCGGCGATGTTGGAGAACAGCCGCTCTTTCTGGCCGGCATCGAACAGGTTGAAGAGCGCGCGCGGCTGCGAATAGTCGTCATTGCCGATGCGGTGGTTGTAGCGGGCGGCGTCGCCCGAAATCCGCAGCGGCGGCTCCTTGGCAGACGGCGCCTCGACCGGCCCGCCGAAGGAGTTGGGCTCGTAATAGGCGTCGGGGTGACCGGTGCGGATACCGCCATAGGTGTTCATCTGGCCATCGCGATGATAATGCGCGATCGGGATCTTCGGCTGGTTGACCGGAATGTTCTCGTAATGCGTGCCGAGCCGGTGGCGATGGGCATCGGCATAGGAGAAGATGCGCGCCTGCAGCATCTTGTCGGGCGAGAAGCCGATGCCGGGCACGATGTTGGACGGCGAATAGGCCGCGTTCTCGATCTCGGCGAAGTAGTTGTCGGCGTTGCGGTTGAGTTCGAAGACGCCGATGTCGATCATCGGGTACTCGCTGTGCGGCCAGACCTTGGTGAGGTCGAAGGGGTTGTAGGAGGTCTTCTCCGCGTCGAGCTCCGGCATGATCTGGACCTGCATCTTCCAGCGCGGGAACTCGCCCTTCTCGATCGCATTGAAGAGGTCTTCCTGCGTCGATTCACGGGTCTTGCCGATGACCTTCTCGGCCTCTTCATTGGTCCAGTGCTTGTGGCCCTGCAGGGTCTTGAAGTGGAACTTCACCCAGTAGCGCTCGCCGGCATCGTTCCAGAGCGAGAAGGTGTGCGAGCCATAGCCGTTGATGTGGCGCACATCGGTCGGCAGGCCGCGATCCGACATCAGGATCGTCACCTGATGCAGGCTCTCAGGCGAGAGCGACCAGAAATCCCACATCGCGGTGGGCGAGCGCATATTGGTCTTGGGGTGGCGCTTCTGGGTGTGGATGAAGTCGGGGAACTTCACGGGATCACGCACGAAGAAGACCGGCGTGTTGTTGCCGACCAGATCCCAGTTACCTTCTTCGGTGTAGAACTTCAGCGAAAAGCCGCGCACGTCGCGCTCGGCATCGGCTGCGCCCATTTCGCCGGCCACGGTGGAAAAGCGCGCGATCATCGGCGTCTTCGCACCGGGCTGCAGCACCTTGGCCTTGGTGAATTTCGAGATGTCGCCGGTGATGGTCAGCGTGCCATGCGCTCCCCAGCCCTTGGCGTGGACGGCGCGCTCGGGGATGCGCTCGCGGTTCTGATGGGCGAGCTTCTCGAGGAGCTGGTAGTCCTGCAGCAGGACCGGACCACGCTCGCCAGCGGTGATCGAATTCTGGTTGTCGGGAATCGGCGCGCCGGCCGTCGTCGTCATGGTCGGGTTCTTCGACATGCAGTCCTCCATCATTCGCTCGGGCGGCGTCCGCCCTTGCCCAATTTCGAATTGGTCGAACTAACAGCGCTTTGTGACGATGATGTCCAATACTGTTTACGGGCATCGACGATAAGTTTATCAAATCGTCATGATCACCTTGAAGCAGCTTCGCTATTTCGCCGCCGTGGCGCGCCACCGGCATTTCGGCCGGGCGGCGCAGGAGTGCCATGTCAGCCAGCCGGCGCTCTCGCTGCAGATCCAGGAACTCGAAGCGCAGCTCGGCTGCCAGCTCGTCGAGCGCCAGCGCGGTGCGATTGCGCTGACCGAGACGGGGCGCGAGATCGCGGAACGGGCGCGCCGCATCCTGCTGGAAGCCAGCGACCTCGTCGATCATGCCCGGCACCGACCCAATCTGCTGAGCGGCGAGCTCGACCTCGGCGTCATCCCCTCGATCGCGCCCTATCTGCTGCCCGCCGCGCTGCCGATGCTGCAGCGGCGCCATCCCGCACTTGGCCTGCGCCTGCGGGAATCGCAGACCAACACGCTGCTCGACGAGTTGGTCGACGGCCAGCTCGACGTCGCGCTGATGTCGCTGCCGATCGACCGCAGCGGGATCGAGACCCTGCCGTTGTTCGACGATCCCTTCCTGCTGGTGATGCCCTCGGATGCGGGGCCGAAGGGTGCCGGCTTCACCCCGGAACAGGCGCTGTCGGGCGATCATCTGCTCCTGCTCGAGGAAGGCCATTGCCTGCGCGACCAGGCGCTGTCCTTCTGCGGCCCGACGCGCAGCGGCTCGCGCCGGCAATATGGCGCGTCGAGCCTCTCGACGATCATGCAGATGGTCGCCAACGGGTTCGGCACGACGCTGATGCCGGCGATGGCGCTGCCGATCGAACTCAGGCCGGAGATGCCGGTGACGCTGTTTGCCTTCGCCGCTCCCGGCCCCAGGCGCTCAATAGGCCTGGTCTGGCGGCGCAGCTCGCCGCGGCGGCAGGATTTCGAGGCGCTGGGCGCCGTGCTCGCCGAGATCGGCCAGAGCGGCGGCACACTCTCCGCTGCCGCGGCCCGCGCCGAGATCATCTCCCTGCCGACGCCACGGTAGATCGCGCTAGACGAAGCCGAGCAGCCAAGCCGTCAGATAGACCAGCGTTCCCGCCAGCATCGAAACCAGCGGATTGAGGCTGGTGCGCAGTGTCACGAGCATCGTGGCGGCGGTGATGGCGAAGCCGAGCAGGCCGGCGGCAGCCGCGAGCGTCGCCACCAGACCGCTGGCCAGCATCAACCCGAGCGCGATCGGCACCAGAGCCACGGTCATGACCTTGACGGCCGAGCGGTCCGAGAAGCGCGCGAGCCCGCGGCTGCAGGCAAAGGCGATCAGCGAAGAGGGCAGCAGGATCGCGACGGTCGCCGCGACCAGGCCGGGCCAGCCCGCGACATGCCAGCCGATGATGCTGGCGAGCATGACATTGGGCCCCGGCGCCGTCTGGACGATCGCGAACAGCCGCGCGAAGGTCGCGTCGTTCATCCAGCCCATGACTCCGACGGCCTGGCGATGGAAGTCGGGCACGAGCACATTGGCGCCTCCGATCGCGATCAACGACAGGGTGCCGAACAGCAGGATGATCTGGCCGAGAACGCCGCGTTCCATCAGCGCCGCCTCGCGGTCAGAATCGCGGCGGCGACAGCGACCGGGATCAGCACGAGCAGCGTCGTCAGCAGCGGCTGCCGGAAGACGCCGACCGACAGGAATGCCGCGCCGGCCACAACCCAGCCCCAGATCGCCAGTTCGGCACGCGTCAGCAGCCGCGCGGCCGTGCCGGTGATCAGGCCAGCGGCGCTGGCAGCGGCACCCGTGAGCGCCACCTGCGCCCAGGCCTTATCGGCGACCGCATCGTAGAGCGTGGCGAGTGCGACGAGGCAGAGCAGCGGCGCAGCCATCAGGGCGACAACGCAGGTCAAGGCGCCGGCCGCGCCCCGGTAGCGATCGCCGATCATGACGGCGGCATTGACGGTGTTGGCGCCGGGCAAGGCCTGGCAGACGCCGAGCAACCGCGCATAGTCGCGGTCGTCGAGCCAGCGGCGCTCGGTGACGATGACGTAGCGGGCGATCGGCCCGACCCCACCGAAACCCATCAGGCCGATCTTGAGGAAGCCGGTGAACAGCTCGGCCAAGCCCGGCGCCGGGGCGACGCCGTCAGGCGCTTCAGGCTGTGCCATCGCCTGCGGCCGGCCTAGCGCTGCGCCTCGGTCGCCATCTTGACCGCGAAGCCGCCGAGCATGGTGCCCATCAGCCAGCGCTGCGCCAGCGACCAGGCCGGGCGCTCGCGCAGGAACAGCGCGATCGATCCCGCCGCGCAGGCGATCATCGCGTTGACGCTCAGGCTGATCACGATCTGGATCGAGCCCAGCGCCAGCGATTGCCCGAGCACGCTGCCGGCCGCCGGATCGATGAATTGCGGCAGCAGCGCCAGATAGAGCATCGCGATCTTGGGGTTCAGCAGGCTGGTGACGAAGCCCATGACGAAGAGCTTGCGCGGCCGATCGGAGGGAAGCTCACGGACATGGAAGGGCGAACTGCCGCCCGGCCGCACCGCCTGCCAGGCCAGCCAGAACAGATAGAGCGCGCCGCCGATGCGCAGCGCGTCATAAGCGTAAGGCACCGCGAAGAGCAGCGCCGTGATGCCAAACGCGGCGCTGAGCATGTAGACGACGAAGCCGAGCGCGACGCCGCCGAGCGAGATCAAACCGGCGATGCGCCCCTGCGCGATCGACCGCGAGATCAAATAGATCATGTTGGGGCCGGGCGTGATCACCATGCCCAGGCAGATCAGGGCGAAGGGGGCGAGATGCGCGGTGTCGGGCATGGCGGGCTCCTGGATTCAGCAGGCTTCGCAGATGGCCTAACCGCGCACAATCGCCGCGGCGGCATGGCGGCTCTCCCGACAACGCCTGCGCGGCTCCGCAAGGGAACCCCGCAGCGGCGCGAGGGTTATCCGGGTTGGCCCGGGATTGCGGGATTGGGGGACGTCGATGCTTCTGTTCAGCCGCATTCTCTATACGGTGATCGCGTTTTCGCTGATGGCGGCGGCGGTCCTGCTGATCGGCGTCGCGGTCTGGCGTACCGCAACGGGATACTGGACCGGCGAGAACGCGCTGGACACGATGCTGGACGGGATCGGCCTGATCATCATCGCGGTCGCCGTGGCCGATGTCGGCAAGTTCCTGTTCGAGGAGGAGGTTCTCGCCGACCGCGAATTGCGTCGCCCGGCCGAGGCGCGGGGATCGCTGACCAAGTTCATGACGATCATGATCGTGGCGCTGAGCCTGGAATCGCTCGTGCTGATCGCCAAGACCTCGCGCGAGACGATGGGGAACATCGTCTATCCCGGCCTGCTGGTCTTCCTCGCGGTCACGGCGCTGGTCGGGCTCGGCCTGTTCCAGAAGCTCAGCCAGAACGCGACCGCCGCCGTTCCGGCAGATCATGGGGACGTGGAGGAGGACGAAGCGGCGCCCGCTCAGCCCCCCGGCCGTTCGCGGCGCTCGAACCGGCAGCCGGCGCCCTAGACCTGACAGCCAGCGGGGGCTCAGCCCGCCACATCGACCAGCATCAGGTCGGTGTCCTCCGGCTTTGCGCCGGCCGCGGTCAGCATGGCGTGGACCTGCCCGCGATGATGGGTCTGGTGGTTGAACATATGCGTCACCAGCAGCCCGATGGGCTTGCTCATCTCGCGCTGCGTCGCCCCCGAGAACCAGGTCAGATCTCCCGACAACCAGTCCTGCGACAGCGTGTCGGCCCAATCGGTGAGCGTCGCGTCGAAGGCCTGCCGCTCGACCACGAGATCGTCCCAGCCCGTCACCAGGCCGGCGGATTCGTGGATGCGGACCGCAGGCTTCGGCGTGCCGGCAAAGCGCGAAAGCCACATCCGGTCGGCCCAGAGCAGATGGCAGAGCGTGCCCTGGATCGACTGGAAGAAGGCGCCGCGATCCTGCCGCCTCGCAGCGTCGTCGAGCGTCGCGGCCGCCGTGTAGAGGCTCTGGTTCTGCCAGGCGTTGTAGCGCGCCATGGTGCGGACATAGGCCGTCCCGATCATCGCGGCGCCCTGTCAGATGATGTTGGTTTCCAGCAGCGGCCTGCCCTCGACGATACGCTCATGGCCGAGATCGGACAGATCGAGGCTGCGATAGCCGCCATGCAATATCTGCTCGGCGAGCCCGCGCCCGACGGCGGGGCATTGCTGCAGACCATGGCCGGAGAAGCCATTGGCGAGATAGAGCCCCTTCACGCCGATGGCGGGGCCGATGATCGCGTTATGGTCGATCTCGTTCATGTCGTAGGGACCGGCCCAGGCCCGGCCCGGCTTGATCTGCTCGAAGGCGGGGATGCGGTGCGCGAGCGCCGGCCAGACCGTCTCCTCGAAGAAATCCCACTGGACGTCCTCGACCGACGGATCGGTCTCGACCCATTCCTCGTCCTGCTCGGCGGTGAGCGGCGAGCAGCTGCCGATGAAGAGCTGGCCGTCGCTGCCGCGCTTGCCCTCCGGCCGGCACCAGGAGCCCGAGCGGTCGATCAGCAGCGGGCAGTTCTCGATCTCTCCCTTGCAGAGGAACGAGAAGACATAGCGCTTCATCGACCGCACGGGGATGTCGACGCCCGCCGTGGCCGCAAGCCTGGCGCCATGGGTGCCCGAGGCATTGACCGCCGCGCCGCAAGCGATGCGGCTGCCATCGGTCAGCTCGACGCCGGTGACGCGGCCGGCCTCGACGACATAACGAGCGACCTCGCCCTGGCGATACTCGACGCCGAGCGCGCGCGCCTTCTTGCGAAAGGCTTGCAACACCGCCCAGCCGTCGAACCAGCCTTCGCCGCTGACGCCAAAGGTGCCGCAGGCGATATCCTCGACGTTCATCCAGGGAAATTTGCTGCGCAACATGGGTGCAGCATAAAGTGCAATATCGGCGCCCTCGGCAGCCTGCAAAGCCTGGTTCGCGGCCAGCACCGGCGCGCCTTCGTCACCGGCGAGATAGAGATATCCGCCCTCGTGCAGATCGATGACCGGAGCCTCGCCATCGACGGCGAGATGGCTGCCGATGTTGCGCAGGAAGTCGATGCCATGCAGCGAGATGCGGATGTTCACGGCGCTGGAATACTGCTGGCGGATCGACGCCGCCGACAGCGCCGAGGCGGCATAGCGATAGGTCGGGTCCTTCTCGACCACCACGACCTTGCCCTTGAAGCCTGGATCGTTCGCCAGATGATAGGCGACCGAGGAGCCGATCGCGCCGCCTCCACAAATAACGACATCGGCGGTCTCGGAGGAAGACGACATGGCGGGTCCCGGGGGATGAGCCGGGTGCGCTCGGCGACCCCGGTTAGTGAACTGCGCACATGATTGGCGCGCCTTAACGGACTTGTCGAGTCAGTTTGCCGCAACGCACTCGCCGAGCAGCCAGTCGCGGAAGGCGATCACCGCGGGAAGCTCGGCGCGGGTTTCCGGATAGACCAGATAATAGCCCTCGGAGCCTGTGACCGGCCGGTCGAAGGGGATGATCAACGAGCCGGAGCGCAGTTCCTCCTCGATCAGGAATCGCGGCACGATGGCGAGGCCGAGACCGGCGACGGCAGCCTGCGAGACCATGGCGAACTGCTCGAAGCGCGGCCCCATCAACGCGCGCTGCGGCGGCAGGCCCTGCTGTTCCAGCCAGTTCGCCCAGGCGCGCGGCCGGGTCGACTGCTGGAGGAGGGAGCCCCGCAGCATGTCGGCGGGCTCCTTCAGCCCGAGCCGCGCCACCAGCGAGGGCGCCGCAACGGGCACGATCTCCTCGCCCATCAAACGGTGCAGCCGCGCGCCGGGCCAGACGGGGTCGCCGAAGTGGATCGCGGCGTCGAGCTGCTCCCGGCCGAAGTCGAAGGGGACGAGCTTCGTGGCGAAATTGATGGTGATGCCGGGATGCGCCTCGGTGAAGCGCGGCAGGCGCGGGATCAGCCAGCGCGTCCCGAAGGTTGGCAGAATGGCGAGATTCAGCACACCGCCCGCGCCGCGAAACGCCATGGCCGAGACGGTCGCCGCCGCCAGCCGTGACAACCCGTCACGGATTTCCGCCGCATAGGCGCTGCCAGCCGGCGTCAGGCTGACACGCTGGCGGACGCGCTGGAACAGCCCGACGCCCAGCACCTTCTCGAGATGGGCGATCTGCCGGCTGATCGCCCCTTGGGTCAGGTTGAGCTCCTCGGCCGCGCGCGTGAAGCTGCCATGGCGCGCCGCAGCCTCGAAGGCCGCCAGCGCCGACAGTGACGGGACCGAAAGACGGCCGGGGACGATCTCGAAATCCATGATTTATTCTCATCAAGTGGTGAGAACATATCGGTTGCCGGAACAGGGCGGAAGGGGGCATTGTTGCGGTCATTCGG
The DNA here is from genome assembly GCF_001298265.1 of Allobosea vaviloviae. GTDB lineage: Bacteria > Pseudomonadota > Alphaproteobacteria > Rhizobiales > Beijerinckiaceae > Allobosea > Allobosea vaviloviae_B. The sequence continues at coordinate 108,486 of NZ_LGSZ01000025.1, forward strand.
ATGGGGTCTCATCCATCCGAGCCCTCATCCTGAGGAGCAAGGCTTTTGGGCCTTGCGTCTCGAAGGATGCTCCAGATGGCCCAAAGCCTCCTGAAGCATCCTTCGAGACGCGATCCGTTGGATCGCTCCTCAGGATGAGGGCTTTCAGCGGCCCATAGAACGTCAGGCTTTGAATATGACCTCTCCCCTGCCACAAGATGCGCTCGCGCTTCTCAAGCGCCTCGGCGTCAGCGATGCCGTCTTCGCTTCGACCGGCCTTTCTGCACACTCGCCGATCACGGGCGAGACGGTCGCGACGTTGAAGGAGACCAGCGCCGCCGAGGCCGAGGCCGCGATCGGCCGGGCGCAGTCGGCGTTCCTGCTCTGGCGCAAGGTTCCGGCGCCACGCCGCGGCGAGTTCGTGCGCCTGCTCGGCGAGGAGCTGCGCGCCGCCAAGGACGATCTCGGCCTTCTGGTGACACTGGAAGCCGGCAAGGTCACCTCCGAGGGCCTCGGCGAGGTCCAGGAGATGATCGACATCTGCGACTTTGCGGTCGGCCTGTCGCGCCAGCTCTACGGCCTGACCATCGCGACCGAGCGCCCCAAGCACCGCATGATGGAAACCTGGCATCCGCTCGGCGTCTGCGGCGTGATCTCGGCTTTCAACTTCCCGGTCGCGGTCTGGTCGTGGAATGCGGCGCTCGCCTTCGTCTGCGGCGACAGCGTCGTCTGGAAACCTTCCGAGAAGACGCCGCTGACCGGCATCGCCGTGCAAGCCATCGTCGAAAAGACGATGAAGCGCTTTGGCCCCGAGGCCCCTGCGGGTCTGTCGGAGATCCTGATCGGCGGCCGCGAGATCGGCGACATCCTCGTCAGCGATCATCGCGTCCCGGTTGTCTCGGCCACCGGCTCGACGCGGATGGGCAAGGAGGTCGGCCAGAAGCTCGCCAGCCGCTTCGCCCGCGCCATCCTCGAACTCGGCGGCAACAATGCCGCGATCGTGGCACCGTCCGCCGATCTCGACGTCGCCCTGCGCGGCATCGCCTTCGCGGCGATGGGCACGGCCGGCCAGCGCTGCACGACGCTGCGCCGTCTGATCGTGCATGAGAGCGTCTATGACGCGCTGATCCCCAAGCTCATCAAGGTCTATGCTAGCGTGAAGATCGGCGATCCGCGCGAAGCGGGCGTGCTGGTCGGCCCGCTGGTCGATGAAGCCGCCTATAAGGGCATGCAGGCGGCGCTGTCGGAGGCGAAGGCTGCCGGCGGCACCGTCCATGGCGGCGAGCGCGTCACGGTCGGAACCGGCGGCTTCTATGTCCGCCCCGCGATCGTCGAGATGCCCGCGCAGACCGGCCCGGTCGCACGCGAGACCTTCGCGCCGATCCTCTACGTCATGAAATACACGTCGCTGGACCAGGCCATCGCCATCCAGAACGATGTCGGCGCCGGCCTGTCATCCTCGATCTTCACGCTCGACATGCGCGAGGCCGAGAGCTTCATTTCGGCCGAAGGTTCCGACTGCGGCATCGCCAACGTCAATATCGGCCCGTCGGGTGCCGAAATCGGCGGGGCCTTTGGCGGCGAGAAGGAAACCGGCGGCGGTCGCGAGGCCGGCTCGGATGCGTGGAAGGCCTATATGCGCCGCGCCACGAATACGCTCAACTACGGCACGACATTGCCGCTGGCGCAGGGCGTCAGCTTCGATGTGGATGCGTGATCCAATAGCGCGTCATTCTCGGGCGAAGCGCAGCGCAGACCCGAGAATCTCTTGGACCAGATAGCTGGTTTCCGAGATGGTCGGGTCAAGCCCGACCATGACGGCAGAACGACAAGGGAGAAACCAGATGGCCGAAGCCGCCCGCAGCCACAGCACCAGCCACAAGCTGGCCGAATTCACCTGGGACGACGCGTTCCTGCTCGACGACCAGCTCTCGGAAGACGAGCGCCTGATCCGCGACACCGCGCGCGATTTTGCGCAGGAGAAGCTGCAGCCGCGGATCTCGGAAGCCTATCTCGACGAGAAGACGGACCGCTCGATCTTCAACGAGATGGGCGAGCTCGGCCTGCTGGGCGTCACCGTCCCGGAAGAATATGGCTGCGCCGGCGCCAATTACGTCTCCTACGGGCTGGTCGCGCGTGAGGTCGAGCGCGTCGATTCCGGCTATCGCTCGATGATGTCGGTCCAGTCCTCGCTGGTGATGTATCCGATCTACGCCTATGGCGACGAGAGCCAGCGCAAGAAGTACCTGCCCAAGCTCGGCTCGGGTGAATGGGTCGGCTGCTTCGGCCTGACCGAGCCCGATGCCGGCTCCGACCCGGCGGGCATGAAGACCCGCGCCGAGAAGGTCGCCGACGGCTACAGGCTGACCGGTTCGAAGATGTGGATATCGAACTCGCCGATCGCCGACGTCTTCGTCGTCTGGGCGAAGTCGGCCGCGCATGACAACCAGATCCGCGGCTTCATCCTCGAGAAGGGCATGAAGGGGCTGTCGGCCCCGAAGATCGGCGGCAAGCTCAGCTTACGCGCCTCGATCACCGGCGAGATCGTCATGGATGGCGTGATCGTTCCCGAGGAGAACCTGCTGCCCAACGTCTCAGGCCTGAAGGGTCCGTTCGGCTGCCTCAACCGCGCCCGCTACGGCATTTCCTGGGGCGTGATGGGCGCGGCGGAAGACTGCTTCCACCGGGCGCGCCAGTACGGGCTCGACCGCAAGCAGTTCAACAAGCCGCTCGCCCAGACGCAGCTCTTCCAGAAGAAGCTCGCGGACATGCTCACCGAGATCTCGCTCGGCCTGCAGGGCTCACTTCGCGTCGGCCGGCTGATGGACGAGGGCAGGATGGCCCCGGAGATGATCTCGCTCGTCAAGCGCAACAATTGCGGCAAGGCGCTCGACATCGCCCGCCAGGCCCGCGACATGCATGGCGGCAACGGCATCTCGATCGAGTACCACGTCATGCGCCACGCCGCGAACCTCGAGACGGTGAACACCTATGAGGGCACGCATGACGTCCATGCGCTGATCCTCGGCCGGGCGATCACCGGGCTGCAGGCGTTCTTCTGAGCCCTTCCGTCACCCTCCGCGTCATCCCGGGCGACCGCAGGTCGACCCGGGATCCATGCCAGAACATCGCCGATCAGCGTTCAGGCATGGATCCCGGCTCTCCGCTTCGCTCCGGCCGGGATGACGGCGCGGATCGATTTCAATGACTTCAGCCCCTCCCCTCGCCGGCCTGCGCGTCCTCGAACTCGCGCGCATCCTCGCTGGGCCCTGGATCGGCCAAGTGCTGGCCGATCTCGGCGCCGACGTCGTCAAGGTGGAGGCGCCCGAGGGCGACGACACCCGCACTTGGGGACCGCCCTTCGTCGAAAGCGAGGACGGCGAGAACCTGTCGGCCGCCTATTTCCACTCGGCCAATCGCGGCAAGCGCTCGATCACCGCTGATTTCCGGACGCCGGAGGGCCAGGCGCTGGTGCGCCGGCTCGCCGCCCATGCCGATATCGTGGTCGAGAATTTCAAGGTCGGTGGCCTCACGAAATACGGGCTCGATGCCGCCTCGCTGCGGGCGGAGTTCCCCCGTCTTATCTATTGTTCCGTCACCGGCTTCGGCCAGACCGGACCTTATGCGCCCCGCGCCGGCTACGACTTCCTGGTTCAGGGCATGGGCGGGGTGATGTCGCTGACGGGCGAGCCCGACGGGGCCCCGATGAAGGCCGCCTATGCGACCGCCGACATCTATACGGGGCTTTACGCCACGATCGGCGTCCTCTCGGCGCTGCGCCGGCGGGACGCGACCGGCGAGGGTGCTGCGCTCGACATGGCTCTGCTCGACAGCCAGATCGCCGTGCTCGGCAACCAGGCGCTGAACTATCTCGTCTCCGGCCGATTGCCGCAGCGTCTTGGCAACGCCCACCCCAACATCGTGCCCTACGATGTGTTTCCGGTCGCGGACGGCCACATCATCATCGCCACCGGCAATGACGGGCAGTGGCGCAAGCTCTGCGAGGTCCTGGGCGAGCCGATGCTGGCCGACGAGCCCGGCTACATCGACAACCGCTCGCGGGTGAAGAACCGCGTGGCGTTGACCGAGCACCTGCACACGCTCACCCAGCGCCATCTCAAGGCCGATCTGCTGGCGGCGCTGGAAAAGCTCGGCGTTCCCGCCGGCCCGATCAACGGCGTCGACGAGGTCTTCGCCGACCGCCAAGTTCTGGCGCGCGGCGTCCGCGTCGATCTGGCGAGCGACGTCGCGAAGGGCGGGAGTATCCCGACCGTCGCCTCGCCCATCGTCATGGACGGCGTGAGGCAGGTCTCGCCGCGCCCGAGCCCGCAACTCGGCGAACACGCCGCTGAGATCCTGAACGATCCGGCCTGGGGAGGGCCGCAACATGGCTAATCGCACCGGCGGGCAGATCCTCGTCGACCAACTCCTGATCCATGGCGCGACCGACGCCTTCTGCGTGCCGGGCGAGAGCTATCTCGCCGTGCTCGACGCGCTGCATGATGCTTCGTTGAAGGTCACCATCTGCCGGGCCGAGGGCGGCGCCTGCATGATGGCGGAAGCCGCCGGCAAGCTGACCGGCAAGCCGGGCATCTGTTTCGTCACGCGCGGGCCCGGCGCCACCAACGCCTCACCCGGCATCCATATCGCCGATCAGGATTCGACACCGCTGATCCTGTTCGTGGGCCAGATCGAGCGCGGCATGCGCGAGCGCGAGGCCTTCCAGGAGCTCGACTACCGCGCCGTCTTCGGCACCATGACGAAATGGGCCACCGAGATCGACGATGCCGAGCGCATCCCCGAGATCATCAGCCGCGCCTTCCATGTCGCCACCTCCGGCCGGCCCGGCCCGGTCGTGATCGCGCTGCCCGAGGATGTGCTGACCGACCTCGCCGATGTGGCCGATGCGCAGCCCTATCAGGTCACCGAAACGCACCCCTCGCTGCTACAGACCATCGACCTGCAGAAGCGCCTCTGGGCGGCGAAGTCGCCCGTCGCGATCCTGGGCGGCTCGCGCTGGGATCCGCAGGCGATCGCGCGCTTCCAGCGCTTCGCGGAGCGCTTCGACCTGCCGGTCGCGGTCTCGTTCCGGCGGCAGATGCTGTTTCCGGCCGACCATCCGAACTTCGCCGGCGATCTCGGCATCGGCCCCAATCCGAAGCTGCTGAAGCGCATCCAGGACAGCGATCTCGTCCTGCTCGTCGGCGGGCGGCTGTCGGAGATGCCGAGCCAGTCCTACACGCTGTTCGGAATCCCCAATCCGGGCCGGCCGCTGGTGCATGTCCATCCCGATGCCGAAGAGCTCGGCAGGGTCTACCGTCCGTCGCTGGCGATCAACGCCTCCCCGACCGCGTTTTGCGCCGCGCTCGAGACCGTGCATCCGCCGCAGGAGATTCCGTGGGCCGGCGCCGCCGCCGAGGCGCATGAGAGCTATCTCGGCTGGAGCGGCCAGCCCGCGCCGGTCGCCGGCACTTTCCATCCCGGCGAGATGGTGACCTGGCTGCGCCGGCAGCTGCCCGACGACGCCATCATGTGCAACGGCGCCGGCAACTACGCGACCTGGGTGCATCGCTTCCACCGATTCAACAAGTTCGCGACGCAGCTCGCGCCGACATCGGGGTCGATGGGCTATGGCGTGCCGGCCGCGATCGGTGCGAAGCGCTTGTTTCCCGAGCGCACCGTGATCGCCTTTGCCGGCGATGGCTGCTTCCTGATGAACGGGCAGGATTTCGCCACCGCCGTGCAATATGACCTCGCGGTCATCGTCATCGTCGTCGACAACGGCATGTACGGCACGATCCGCATGCACCAGGAGCGGCACTACCCCGGCCGCGTCTCGGCGACCACGCTGAAGAACCCCGATTTCGCGGCCTATGCGAAGGCCTTCGGCGGCCATGGCGAACGTGTCGAGACCACCGCCGAATTCGGCCCGGCCTTCGAACGCGCGGTGGCATCGGGCAAGCCTTCGATCATCCACTGCCTGCTCGATCCGGAGGCGATCACGCCGGCGAAATCGCTGTCGACGATCAGGGCGGAGGCACTTGCGGCACAGGGCTAGGCCGGGTGAGCCTTGCGCCGCGCGACGTGCCAAACCACATCCGGTGCAGCAGGCCATCGCGCCAGACCAGGACATGGACGAGCGCCGCCGCGAAGTGAGCTGCGCCGAGCGCGATCAGCAGGTCGCCCGCCCAGCCATGGAAGCGCAGCATCAGCTCGTAGGCAGCCTTGTCCGGGCTCATGGCATGGGGAATCGCGAACCAGCCGAAATAGAATGTCGGGATCTGGATCGGGGCCGACGACACCATCAGGAAACCGGTCAGGGGCAGCGCGATCACGCAGAGATAGAGGCCGGCATGGACCGCGCCTGCCCCACCCCGCAACCAAGGGCCGGCATGCTCCGGCGCCGGCACCGGCGCGCGCAGAACCAGGCGCAGGACGAGGCGCAACACGACAAATGCCGCGATCGTCAGGCCGACCGATTTGTGCAGTTGATAGAGTTCGAAACGCGTAAGTAGATCGCGCGTTTCATCGGTCATTGGCCAAGCGACCCAGAACTGGAACAGAATAAGCAGCAGCGTCATCCAGTGCAGGACAACGCTGGCTGGATGCCAGCGCACCCGTCGGCCAGCGCCCTTGCTCATCGCGACAGCCGTCCCTTGATCACGACCTCGACCTGATCGTCGACGATGTTGACGTCGCGGCCGATCTCGAAAGCCGGCCGAAGGAACGAGCCGCTCGCATGGAAGGGGAGCGCCTCGCCGCGCCGGGCCTTGTCGATGTCGCCGTCCACGACAGCCGTTACCGTGAACGGCTGCGAGATCGAACGGATGGTTAGGCGGCCGCGAACTTCCAGGCTCCGCTCGCCGGTGCGCGTGACACTTTCCGAGGCGAAGCTCGCTGTTGGGTAGCGGGCCGAGTCCAGCATGGTCGCGCCGGTGATGAAACCGTCCATGAGCGAGGAGCCGGCCTTGATCGAACCTGTGTCGAGGGTGACCTTGATACGGCTCTTCGCCGGATCATCGAAATCGAGTGCAAGCGTGCCCTCATAACGCTCGAAACGCCCGGTTGCGACGACAGCTCCGAACCGATGGCTGACAAAGCTGATGTCGGTCGCCCCGCGATCAAATCGCCAGCTCGTCTGGGCAATAGCAGGCCAATTAAAAAACAGCGCGGCGACGACAAGGGCGGGCAGCTTGGCCATGGCGGTGTCCGGGAAGGCTTGCGGGGCCCACAGTCTATGGCGCCGTTCGGGGAAAGAGCGTGGCAAGCAGCGCCTGAACACGCAAAGGTGAAGCTGAGCGCGAAGGCCAGCTCAGGCTCGAGACGGTCATCCATTTCCTGCTCGCCCTGAAGGCGATCAGGCTGGTGACATCGTCTGGACGAGCCACGTGGAGGTATGCTCACACAGGTAAAGTTGCTTCTATGAATCGCATAAAAAATCTTAACCGCGTCGGTGAACCTGTGCTGAACCTTTTGCGACCATCAGTCGTTGAGCTGACGGCAAGTCGGTGAGCAGGGGATGGACGGCAATGGCTGCGCGGCGCGTAATGATGTTCGGGATGATCACCGTCATGGCGGTCGCCAGTGCGCCCGGAGCCCAGGCCGCCAACCTGTTCGAGGAACTGGGGCGCGCCATCTTCGGCGGCGGGCCCCGCCTGCGGGCAACGCCGATCTACGAATATGATGAGCCGATCCAGCAGCGTGCGCCCCGTCCGCGCGCGCCCGAGGCGTCGAGCAAGCCGAAGCCCCCTGTCGTCCAGCTCGATCCAGCCACCGATCCGAGCTGGTATCTGAAGGATCCGACCTTGCGGCGCGGCGACATCGTCGTCACCGCCACCGGCGTCATGGTCTATCAGGGGAATCGTGGCAGCGACGACAACCGCCGCTCCGATTTCGCGTCCCTTGGCGGCAAAGACACCAAGGGCTGGAAGAGCCAGCTGGAGACGGCTGCTGCCGGAGGGCGCAGCTTCTTCGATCCGGCTTCGGCCCCGCCGAAGCCCACCGTCACCGTGCAGGCCGAAGCGGCCAAGCCCTGACGGGCGGCTCCGCGCTCGCGTCAGACGAGCTTCGCCGCCACGAGCTTGCGCAGGCCGCGCAGGTCCTTGACGAAGCCGCGAATGCCCTCGGCGAGCTTTTCGGTGCCCATGGCATCCTCGTTCATCGCGAAGCGGAAGGCCTTCTCGTCGAGCGTCAGCTTCGCGGGCGCCTCGCCCGGCGCATCGGGCGACAGCTTGCGCGGCAGGTCGCCGGTCGCGGCGGCGAGCTCGTCGAGCAAAGCGGGCCCGATGGTCAGCCGGTCGCAGCCAGCCAGAGCCTCGATCTCGCCGGTGTTGCGGAAGGAGGCGCCCATCACCACCGTCTTGATGCCGAACGCCTTGTAGTAGGCATAGATGCTCTTCACAGAGACGACGCCCGGATCGGTCTCGGCGGTGTAGGGGCCGCCTCCGGCCTTGACGTGCCAGTCGAGGATCCGACCGACGAAGGGCGAGATCAGGAAGGCGCCCGCATCGGCGCAGGCGACGGCCTGCGGCAGGGAAAACAGCAGCGTCAGGTTGCAGTCGATGCCTTCGCCCTGCAGCACCTTGGCGGCCTGGATGCCCTCCCAGGTCGAGGCGATCTTGACCAGGATGCGGTCCTTCTCGATGCCCCGCTCCTTGTAGGCCGCGATGATCGCGCGCGCCTTGTCGATCGTCGCCTGCGTATCGAAAGAGAGATCGGCATCGACTTCGGTCGAGACCCGGCCGGGCACGATCTTGGTCAGTTCGGCGCCGAAGGTGACGGCGAGCCGGTCGCAGATCGCATGCACGGCCTTGTCGCCGCCGCCCGCCTTCTTGCCCCAGGCGACAGCCTCATCGACGAGCGCGGCATAGGCCGGGTTCTCGACGGCTTTCAGAATCAGCGTCGGGTTGGTGGTGCAGTCGACGGGCTTGAGCCGGCGGACCGCTTCGATGTCGCCGGTATCGGCGACGACCGTGGTCATCTTGCGGAGCTGGTCGAGCTTGGAGGCGGTCATGGCTGTCCTGTCGCAACGGATGCATGGATTCGAGCGGAACGTGGGGCGCGCGCCCGGCAGGGTCAAGCCGTCGGGCAGCTGGGCCGTCCTGCGTCAATGCCTCAACGTCCCGCCATTTTCATGGCAGCCGAACCTCTTCAGCCTCATGACGCCGCCTTCATGGATATGTCATATGCGGGGACTACCGCCAGCGCCAAGCCCGCTCGGGCACGCGCACAGGAGAGTTTCATGCCGATCAAGACGTCGATCGCCATCATCACGGCGGCTGTTGTCGCCGGTACGCTGGCCGCCCCGCAGGCATGGGCCCAGGCCGTCGAAGGCAAGCTGGTGCTCTACACCAGCCAGCCCAACACCGACGCCCAGCAGACCATCGACGCCTTCAAGGCGAAATATCCCAAGGTCGACATCAGCTTCGTGCGCGATGGCACACCACGGGTCATGGCCAAGCTGCGCGCCGAGATCGAGGCCGGTGCGCCGCAGGCGGACCTGCTGCTGATCGCCGACGCTGTGACGATGGAAGGGCTGAAGAAGGAAGACCGGCTGCTGGCGCATGCCAAGGCCGACATCTCCGCCTATCCCGCCGGCGTCCACGACCCCGCCAAGTTCTGGTTCGCGACCAAGCTGATCACCACCGGCATCGTCTACAACACCAAGGCGCCGATGAAGCCGACGAGCTGGCTCGATCTCACCAAGCCGGAAGCCAAGAACCTGCTGGCGATGCCGAGCCCGCTCAATTCCGGCGCGGCGATGATCCACACCATCACCCTGACCAGCAACCTGCCGACGGGCTGGAGCTTCTACGAGGCGCTGCAGAAAAACGGCGCACTCGCGGCCGGCGCCAATGGCGACATCCTGCGCCAGGTCGCCACCGGCGAGAAGCTCTACGGCATGATCGTGGACTTCATGCCGATCCGCGAGAAGGCCAAGGGCGCGCCGGTCGAGTTCGTCTTCCCGAGCGAGGGTGTTTCGGCCGTCAGCGAACCCGTCGCCATCCTCAAGAGCAGCAAGAACCCGGAAGCCGCCAAGGCCTTCGTCGACTTCCTGATCTCGAAGGACGGCCAGGCGCTGGCACTCAAGCAGGGCTATGTCGCAGCCCATCCCGACGTCGCCCTGCCGGCCGGCTCTATCCCGACCGCGCCGCGATCAAGCTGATGCCGTTCGACGCCGCCAAGGCGCTGGCCGACGAGGCGGCTTCGCGCAAGCGCTTCAGCGCGATCTTCGAGTGACGCTGGCTGCCCATACGGGCTGGCAGGAAACCAGGCCTCGCCCATCCTGGCGGGGTCTGAGCCTGCCGACAGGCTTCGGCCTGCCGGTTCTGGTCACCGCCTGCGCGATCGTGCTGGGCGGCCTGCCCTTCCTGCGGCTGGCGGCGGCGGCCTTCGCGCCCGGCTGGCAGTTTTCGCCGGATGCGGCGCTGGCCGAAATCGGCAGCCGCGCCGCCATCACCGCGACGCTGCACACTCTCGAGACCGCCGGCCTCTCGGCCCTCGGCGCGCTTTTGATCGGCGGCACGGCTGCGATCATGCTCGGCGTCACCGATGTCCGCGGCAAGCGGCCGATCGCGTTTGCGCTGGTCTTCTCGATGATGATCGCGCCGCAGGTTGCGGCGCTGGCCTTCCTGAGCCTGTTCGCGCCGCATTCGCCGATCCTGTCATTGTTCGGCCTGTCGCCGGAGCCCGGCACGCCGAACCCGCTGCTGGGGCGCGGCGGCATCGCGCTGGTGATGGCGCTGCATCATGCGCCGCTGGTCGCGATCACGCTGTGGACCGGCCTGCGCAGCGTGCCGCAATCCCTGATCGAGGCCGCGCAAATGGAAGGCGCCGGTCCCGGCACCATCGCCGCGCGCATCCTGCTGCCGGTGCTGCGGCCGCAGATCATCGCCGCAGCGTTGCTCGCCTTCGTCGCGGGCATCGGCAATTTCGGCATTCCGGCGCTGCTCGGCCTGCCGGTGAACTACCTGACGCTGCCGACACTGATCTACCGGCGCCTGTCGAGCTTCGGCCCGGCCGGCCTGCCCGATGCCGCCGCGCTATCGGTGCTGGTGGCGCTGGTGGCGGGGCTCGGCATCATCGCCGGCATGCTGGCGACGCGGCGCGGCGGCGGCAAGGTCGAGATCGAGAGGCCGCTGCAGCCGTTCTGGCAGCTCGGCCGGGCGCGCCCCCTCGTCACAGGCGGGCTGTGGATGCTGCTGGCGATCAAGCTCGGGCTGCCCTTCCTCGCTTTGCTCGGCGAGGCGCTGACACCGGCGCTCGGCGTCGCGCTGACCTGGCAGAATCTGACGCTCGACAAATTCGCCGAGGTGCTGCTGCGGCAGGACGTGACGGTGCGGGCCTTCCGCAACTCCTTCCTGTTCGCCGGCAGCGCCGCTCTGATCCTGGCCCTGGTCTCGATCGCCTTCGCCTATGCGCTCGAGCGGCGCATGGGCAAGCTGCGGCGCGTCGTCGAGGTCGTCATCGAATTGCCCTATGCCCTGCCCGGCGTGGTGCTGGCCATCGCCTGCATCCTGATGTTCCTGAAGCCGCTGCCAGTCGTCGGCGTCAGCATCTACGCCACCCCCTTCATCATCCTCTTCGCTTATCTCGCGCGCTTTCTGCCGCTGGCGCTGAAAGCGCCGGTGGCGGCGATGGCGCAGATCGAGGCGCATCACGAGGAGGCGGCGCGGCTCGACGGCGTGACCCTCTGGCAGATGCTGCGCTTCATCGTGGCGCCGATCCTGGCGCCGGCCGCGACCGTCAGCGCGCTGATGGTCTTCCTCGTCGCCTTCAACGAGCTGACGGTCTCGGCACTGCTCTGGTCCTCGGGCACCGAGACGCTCGGCGTCGTACTGTTCTCGCTCAAGGAAGCCGGGCTTGCGGGCGAGGCGGCGGCCGTCGCCATCAGCGCATCGGCCGTCATCCTCTGCGCCATGCTGACGCTCGACCTGCTGGCCAAGCGCTTGCCGCAGAACGTGCTGCCCTGGCGGATCTGACGAGCCGCAAATGCTCACATGGCGGCGCGGTCCGCCGCGTTCCACAAGATACCATTAACGCCTCGTGGGTAGATCGATGTGATGCGACGGACTGGCGGGGTGCCTACGCGCCGGCTGAAGCGTCTTTTGGCGCGGACGCGCCTTTCAGGACGGACCCATGACCCAACGTTCAGCGGAATATCAGCCGCTCTTCCGTCCGCAGGATAAACGCCGCGTTCTCGTCGTCGAGGATTCCAAGACCTTTTCGATCGCGCTGCGCCAGATGATCGAGGCCGAAACCGGCCTCAAGGTCACGAGTTGCGGCTGCCTGAAGGACCTCAGCACGGCGATCCTGCGAGACCAGGAAGGCTATGCGATCGCCGTCGTCGATCTCAACCTGCCTGATGCGCCCAATGGCGAGGCGCTGGACTGGACCGTCAGTCACGGCATCCCGACCATCGTCTTCACCGGCACCTTCGATGCGGCGACGCGCACACGCATCATGGAGCGCGAGGTCTTCGATTACGTCCTGAAAGATTCCGAATTTGCGCTCGGCAACCTGGTCGGCTCCGTCAAGCGGGCTCTGACCAACAAGGAAACCCGCATCCTTGTCGTCGACGACATGACCACGACCCGCCGGCTGCTCGGCCAGATGCTGACAAGCCAGCAATACAGCGTGGTCGAAGTCGGTTCCGGCGCCGATGCGCTGATGATGCTGGAACAGGATCAGGAAATCCGGCTCGTCGTTTCCGACTACAACATGCCTGACATGGACGGCTACGAGCTCGCTCGCCGCATCCGCCGCCGCTACCCAGCCGAGCAGGTGCGCGTCATCGGCATCTCCTCATCGACAGACCGCACGACCTCCGCAGGCTTCTTAAAGGCAGGCGCGCACGACTTCATCTCGCGCCCTTTCGTGCTGGAGGAGCTGCAATGCCGTATCGCCTCGAATGCCGAGACTCTGCTGCGCATGCGTCTGCTGAACGATCTCGCCTGGCGCGACTACCTGACCGGCCTGTTCAACAGACGCTATTTCTTCGAACGCGGCCCAAAAATGGTCGCCGAGGCGCGGCGGGCCAGCCAGCCGACCTGCGTCGCCATCCTCGACATCGATCATTTCAAGCTTTTGAACGACGAGCATGGGCATGATGTCGGCGATGATGCGCTGCGCATCTTCGCCGACCATCTCGGCACGTCGTTTGAGGGGCACCCCCATCTCCTCGCACGGCTCGGGGGCGAGGAATTCGCGCTGCTGCTGCCGGGCATGAGCGAGAGCGCGGCTGCTATGCTGATCGAAGAGGTTCGGATCGGGATTGCCGGCCTCGGCATGCCGGTCCGCCACGTGAATCTGGGCCTGACAGTGTCGATCGGCCTGGCCGTGATGTCGGCGACCGACAGCCTCGACCTGGCACTTCGCAAGGCCGACCGCGCGCTCTACGCAGCCAAGCAGGCCGGCCGCAACCGCCTCAACGCTTGAGCCAGGCTTCGCTATGCTGCGCCCTCGCCCATCAGCAGGGCACGGCTCGCCTTGGCCTCGCGCACGACGAAATCGACGATGGCGCGGACGCGGGCGACATCCTTCAGGTCGGCATGCACCAGTAGCCAGAACGAGCGTGTGATCGAGACCGTATCGGGCAGGACCGGCACGAGGCGCGGTTCGCCCTGCGCCATGAAATGGTGGATCACGCCAATGCCGGCGCCGCCGACGACGGCATTCATCTGTGCCAGCACGCTCGAACTCTGCACTTGCGCGCGCAGACCCTTGGCGACCTCGTCGAGATAATCGAGCTCGGGCGTGAAGATCAGGTCGTCGATATAGCCGACGATGCGGTGTGAGAAGAGGTCTTCAGGCTTCGTCACCTCAGGCATCGAATCGAGATACGCCTGCGTCGCATAGAGGCCGAGACGGTAGTCGGAGAGCTTGCGCGCGACGACCTTGCCCTCCTTGGGTGGGGCGAGCGTGATCGCGACATCGGCCTCGCGCTTCGACAATGAGAGCAGGCGCGGCATGGCGATGAGCTGGATTTCGAGCCCGGGAAAGGCGCTCGCCAATCCGGCAAGACGCGGCGCGAGGAAGATGGCGCCGAAACCGTCCGGCGCTCCGATCCTGACCGTGCCGGCCAGAGCCATGTCGGCACCGCCGATGTCGCTCTGGATCGCCAGAGCGTCGGTCTCCATGCTTTCCGCCCGGGCAAGCAGCCGCTCGCCATGGGCCGTCAACGTATAGCCCTGCGGGCGGCGCTCGAAGAGCTTGGCCTTGAGCGCTTCCTCCAGCGACGTGATGCGGCGCGAGACGGTGGCATGGTCGGCACCGAGGCGGCGTGCGGCCGCCGTCAGCCGGCCCGAGCGGGCGACCGCCAGGAAGAAGCGTAGATCATCCCAGTCGAACCGCTCCACCGCCGCCCTCCCCGATATATGTTTTTTCGCACGACAATGGATCCAAGGTCGCTATAGCCGTGCGCAAACGAGAATGGTAGGGGTGGTTCAGTTTCGGGACATCACAATTCGTAGGGGAGGACGCGATGCGTCAGGTTGGGCATTTCATCGGCGGCAAGCATGTCGCGGGAACCTCGGGCCGCACCGCCGACATCTACCAGCCGATGGACGGCACGATCATCGGCAAGGTCGCGCTGGCCTCTCCGGCTGAGTTGCGCGCCGCCGTCGAGAACGCCGCCGAGGCCCAGCTGAAATGGGCCGCCGTCAATCCGCAGCGCCGCGCCCGCGTGCTGATGAAGTTCCTCGATCTGATCGCGCAGAACAATGACGAGCTGGCTGAGCTGCTCGCCCGCGAGCACGGTAAGACGATTCCCGACGCAAAGGGCGACATCCAGCGCGGCGTCGAGGTCGTCGAATTCTCGCTCGGCGTTCCCAACCTGATGAAGGGCGAGTTCACCGACGGCGCCGGCCCCGGCATCGACATCTATTCGCTGCGCCAGCCGCTCGGCGTCGTCGCCGGCATCACCCCGTTCAACTTCCCGGCGATGATCCCGCTCTGGAAGCTCGGCCCCGCGATCGCCTGCGGCAACGCCTTCATCCTGAAGCCCTCCGAGCGCGACCCGGGCGTGCCGATGCGCCTCGCCGAGCTCTTCATCGAGGCGGGCGGCCCTCCCGGCATCCTCAACGTCGTCAACGGCGACAAGGAGGCTGTCGACGCGATCCTCGACGATCCCGACATCAAGGCGATCGGCTTCGTCGGTTCGACGCCGATCGCGGAGTACATCTACGCGCGCGGTTGCGCCAATGGTAAACGCGTGCAGTGCTTCGGCGGCGCCAAGAACCACATGGTGATCATGCCCGACGCCGACATAGACCAGGCCGTCGATGCGCTGATCGGCGCCGGCTACGGCTCGGCCGGCGAGCGCTGCATGGCGATCTCGGTCGCGGTTCCCGTCGGCAAGGCCACCGCCGACGAACTGGTGAAGCGCCTGATCCCGCGCGTCGAGGCTCTGAAGATCGGCCCCTCGACCGACATGGCCGCCGATTACGGCCCGGTCGTCACCAAGGCGGCTGAGGAGAAGATTCGCGCCTATATCGATATCGGCCTCGCCGAGGGCGCGACGCTCGCGGTCGACGGGCGCGACTTCAAGATGCAGGGCTACGAGAACGGCTTTTATGTCGGCGGCTGCCTGTTCGACAACGTCACCAAGGACATGCGCATCTACAAGGAGGAGATCTTCGGGCCGGTCCTCTCCGTCGTTCGTGCCGAGTCCTATGACGAGGCGCTGAAGCTGACCAACGACCATGAATACGGCAACGGCACCGCGATCTTCACCCGCGATGGCGATGCGGCGCGCGACTTCGCCTCGAAGGTCCAGGTCGGCATGGTCGGCATCAACGTGCCGATCCCCGTGCCGCTGGCCTACTACACCTTCGGCGGCTGGAAGCGCTCCTCCTTCGGTGTCCTCAACCAGCACGGGCCGGACTCGATCCGCTTCTACACCAAGACCAAGACGGTGACGGCACGCTGGCCGAGCGGTATCAAGGATGGCGCGAGCTTTGTCATCCCGACGATGAACTGAGGTCCGCCACATCGGGGCCTGGATCGGCGGAGGAGAGCATGGGGCGACGATTGCGCATCATCGCATCCTTGCTCGTGCTCTTCTGCGGCGCGGCCCAGGCGGCCGCGCTGGAGCCGGCCGCGCCTCAGCAAGCCGTGTCTGTCGGCGACGCGCTCTGCGAGGCCGAACCGGCAGAAGGCACGGTGCTGGACGAAGACCAGCAGCGCCAATGCCGGGCACTTCGGCAGGCCAGGATCGAGGAGACACGCCGGCGCAATCGGGAGCGGGTCCGGCAGGTGATCGAGGAGAACCGGCAACGGCGCGCGCTCGAGGCAAGCCTGCCGCCGCCGCCACCTCCGCCGGTGACCGTCGAGACCTTCATGGAAGCCGGCAGCCTCTTCTATGGCGACGTGGTGGTGACGGATCGCGGACCAAGGGTCTTCATCGGGAAGCCACTCGAGGCCGCCACGCTGGAAGATTTCGTCGCGATCGATTCGCCGCGCTCACCGCACAGGGCACGCGCGACGCAATTCGACGGGGCTTTCCCCGAACGCAAGACGGCGCGGCCGCCCCCGCCGCGCCAACAGCGTCAACCTTGAAAGGGCGCCAGTCTTGAGTCTGTTTTCCCTGAGCGAGGACCAGATCGCGATCCGCGACATGGCCCAGGATTTCGCCGCCGAGACGCTCGCGCCCAACGCCATGCGCTGGGATGAGGAGAAGCATTTCCCTGTCGAGGAAATGCGCGCGGCCGCAGCGCTGGGCATGGGCGGCATCTACATCGCCGAGGACGTCGGCGGCTCCGGCCTGAGCCGGCTCGATGCGGCTGTCATCTTCGAGGCGCTCTCGACCGGTTGCCCGACGGTGGCGGCCTATATCTCGATCCACAACATGTGCGCCTGGATGATCGACCGCTATGGCGACGAGGCGCAGCGTCAGGCCTTCCTGCCGAAGCTCTGCACCATGGAGCATCTGGCGAGCTACTGCCTGACCGAGCCCGGCGCCGGCTCGGACGCCGCCGCCCTCAAGACGAAGGCTGTGCGCGACGGCGACCATTATGTCCTCGACGGGCAGAAGCAGTTCATCTCGGGTGCCGGCGTCTCCGACGTCTATGTCGTGATGGTGCGCACCGGCGAGCCCGGGCCTGCGGGGATTTCGACCCTCGTCGTCGAGAAGGGCACGCCCGGCCTGTCGTTCGGCGCCAACGAGAAGAAGATGGGCTGGAACGCCCAGCCGACGGCGGCGGTGATCTTCGAGAATTGCCGCGTGCCTGTCGCCAACCGGCTGGGACCCGAGGGCATCGGCTTCAAGATCGCCATGGCCGGGCTCGATGGCGGGCGGCTCAACATCGGCGCCTGCTCGCTCGGCGGGGCGCAGGGCGCGCTCGACAAATCGATCGCCTATGCCGGGGAGCGCAAGGCCTTCGGCGCGCGGATCGCGGATTTCCAGGCGCTGCAGTTCAAGCTGGCGGACATGGCCACCGAGCTGGAGGCGGCGCGCAGCCTGTTGTGGCGCGCGGCGGCGTCGCTTGATGCCAAGACGCCCGATGCGACGAAGCTCTGCGCCATGGCCAAGCGCGTCGCGACCGACACCGGATTCGCGGTCGCCAACGACGCACTCCAGATCCATGGCGGTTATGGCTATCTCGCCGATTACGGCATCGAGAAGATCGTCCGCGATCTCCGCGTCCACCAGATCCTCGAGGGGACCAACGAGGTGATGCGGATGATCGTGGCGCGCGGGCTGGTCGGCCGGGCGAAGGGAAACTGAGATTCGGCGTCATTCTCGGGCGGAGCGAAGCGCAGACCCGAGAATCTCTGGCAGGAGATGGTCGGCTCAAGGCCGACCATGACGTCGCAACCAACAGGAGGACAGGACCATGACCACAATCGCCTTTATCGGCCTCGGCAATATGGGCGGCCCGATGGCCGGCAACCTCGTCAAGGCGGGACATGAGGTCCGCGCTTTCGATCTCGTGCAGGCCTCCAAGGATGCGGCGGCCGAGCTCGGCGTCGGCATCGCCGGCTCGGGCAAGGAGGCCGTGGCGGATGCCGATATCATCGTGACCATGCTGCCGGCCGGCAAGCATGTGCTCTCGGTCTGGGCTGACATTCTGCCTGCGGTGAAAAAGGGTGCGCTGCTGATCGATTCCTCGACCATCGACGTCGAGAGCGCGCGCAAGGCGCATGCGCTGGCCGGGCAGCATGGGTGCCTGTCGCTCGACGCGCCCGTCTCCGGCGGCACCGGCGGGGCCAAGGGCGGCACGCTGACCTTCATGGTCGGCGGCTCCGACGAGGCCTTCGCGCTCGGCGAACCGGTGCTCAAGGCGATGGGCCGGCGCATCGTGCATTGCGGCGCGGCTGGAAACGGCCAGGCGGCCAAGATCTGCAACAACATGATCCTGGGCATCTCGATGATCGGCGTGTCGGAGGCCTTCGTACTGGCCGAGAAACTCGGCTTGTCGCACCAGGCGCTGTTCGACGTCGCCTCGACATCGTCGGGGCAGTGCTGGTCGCTGACGACCTATTGCCCGGTGCCGGGCCCGGTGCCGACATCGCCTGCCAATAACGAGTACAAGCCGGGCTTCGCCTCGGCGCTGATGCTGAAGGATCTGAAGCTCTCGCAGGAGGCGGCGCAGACCGCCGGCGCCTCGACGCCGCTTGGCGCGGCCGCGACGCAGCTCTATGGGCTCCACAATGCCTGGGGCGAGGGTGGCGCTGACTTCTCGGCCATCGTCCATCTGCTCCGCGGGCGCGATGCTTCGTAGGCGCCTCGCCCCGTGAAGCGGAGCTGCCTCGCGAAGTGCGCTTGCATGACGGCGCAAAGCGGGTTTAGGACGGTTGCCATGAACGACGCCTCCCGCCCTCGCGAACGCTCGGCCCTCACGGGCTTTTCCGTCAACAGGCTCGACCGCCGCGAGGATCTGCGCAACAAGCCGGATGCGGTCTCGGCGCTGCGTCATCGGTCGGATACGCGGGTCGCGGTGGTCGCTGGGGAAACGCCGATCCTGAAGCGGCTCGACGGCGAGGCGTTGTCGGTCTGGTTCAGCCATGGCGAGACCCAGCTTCTCGGCGACGGGCTGGAGGAGGTCTTCCTCGGCCTTGCTCCCGACGGCGCCCCGCGCTTTGCCCGGCTGCTCGACCGCGCGCAGATCGAGCCCTTGCGGGAGCGGCCGGAATTGTTCGTCACCGATCTGCGCTCGGTGGCCCTGAAGCGCCTCGTGCCGGAAGACGAACTCGGGCCGCTCGGCCAGGGCAAGGCGCTGCTCGACTGGCACGCGCGCCATCGCTTTTGCGCCCAATGCGGCGCTCCGACCACGTCCGGCGCCGCAGGCACGAAGCGCGAATGCAGCGCCTGCGGCGCCCAGCATTTCCCGCGCACCGACCCGGTCGTGATCATGCTGGTGACGCGCGGCGAGACCTGCCTGCTGGCGCGGCAGGCCCGTTTCGCGCCCGGCATGTATTCCTGCATCGCCGGCTTCATCGAGCCCGGCGAGACCTTCGAGGATGCGGTGCGCCGCGAGAGCTGGGAGGAGGCCGGCCTGCGCGTCGGCACCGTTCGCTACATCGCCTCGCAGCCCTGGCCGTTTCCCTCCTCGCTGATGATCGGCTGCATCGCGGAAGCGCTGAACGACGAGATCGTGCTCGACATGACCGAGCTCGAGGCCGGGCGCTGGTTCACCCGCGACGAAGCGCTGGCGATGCTCGAAGGCACCCATCCCGAGGGCTTCACCAGCCCGCAGCATCTTGCGATCGCCAACACGCTGCTCAAGGCCTGGGCGGTCGAGGGCGAGCGGGTCTAGCTCAACTCTTTCATGCCTGCCGGCGTTTCGATCCGCGCCAGATAGCGCGTGTTTGCGCCCGGCAAGATCTCGGGCGGGCGATCGATGGACAGTTCATCGTAGAGCTTCGCGATCCTGTCCGGCTCCGGATGGGCGAGGACCAGCGACAGCAATCTCGCGCCGAGGTCGGCCATCGTCGCCATCGCGCGCGGCTTACCGCGCCGGTCGATGAGCGAGGGCATCGCCCCGCTGAGAGGCAGCGAACCGTCTTCGGGGATCGCGAAATCGAAGGACGAGTCGATCGGCGGCAGCGCGACCTTGCAGCCGAAGATGGCTTCGCGGCCGGCCAGCACCGCATCGATGCCGTCGACCCGCGCGACCGAGCCGCGCAGGCGGCGCCCATCGTCCCAGGCCCGCCTGACGCCCGCCTGATCGTCCAGGCCGAACCAGCGCGCACGGCCAGGGTGGCGACCATCGGGGTCGAGTGCGACGATCTCCAGATAGACGGAGCCACCGAGCTGCAGCAGGTGGTTGTGGGTGCCCATGTAGCCGTGGCGCTGCCCGAAGGGGACATCGAGGTCCAGGCAGGCCCGGACATGCGCGACGCCCTCGGCCAGCGAGGGCGCGATCACCGTGAGATGGTCGAGCCTCAGCCAGGGCCGCTTCGGCACGAAGGCAGGGATCGCCTCGGCCACGACCGCTGCCCTGCCTTACTCCGCCGCCTCGGCGAAGCTGTCGCGGAACGGATTGGCGGGATAGACGCCGAGGATCCTGACCTCCTTCGAGAAGAAGGCGAGTTCGTCGAGCGCGCGGCGCAGCGCCGGATCGTCAGGGTGCCCCTCGACATCGGCGTAGAACATCGTCGCCGAGAAATGCCCGTCGACCATGTAGCTTTCGAGCTTGGTCATGTTGACGCCGTTGGTGGCGAAGCCGCCCATCGCCTTGTAGAGCGCCGCCGGCAGGTTGCGGACCTGGAAGATCAGCGTCGTCACCGTCTTGGAGGCTCCCTGGCGAACGAATTCCGGGTATTTCGACAGGATCACGAAGCGCGTGGTGTTGTGCTTCTCGTCCTCGATGTCCTCCATCAGGATGTCGAGCCCGTAGACCTCGGCTGCGATGCGGGGCGCGATCGCGGCGCGGCTGAGATCGGCGGCCTCGGAGACCTGCCGCGCGGAGCCTGCGGTATCGGCGGCGACCTCGGCCTTCAGCCCGAGCTTGCGGATGATCTTGCGGCATTGGCCGAGCGCATGGATGTGGCTCTGCACGGTCTTCACCGTCGCCAGCGTCGCGCCCTTCACCGCCATCAGATGGAAGCGGATCGGCAGGAAATGCTCGCCGATGATGTGCAGCCCTGAGCGCGGCAGCAGATGGTGGATGTCGGCGACGCGGCCGGCGATCGAGTTGTCGATCGGGATCATGCCGTAGCGGGCCGTGCCGTCCGAGACCGCGGCCAGCGCATCCTCGAAGGTGGCGCAGGGCAGGAGCTCGCAATCGGGGAAAACCGCGAGAGCGGCCTGCGACGAGAAGGCGCCGGGCTCGCCCTGATAGGACACGATGACGGACATGAGGCTTCAGGCTCCGGCGCGGGCTTACTGGCGAGCTTGGAGGATCGCGCGGGCGCGATCCAGATCGGGCGGCGTATCGACGCCACGGGGGACATGATCGATGATCATCGCGTCGATGCGCATGCCGTCCTCGATCGCCCGCAACTGCTCGAGGCTCTCGCGCTTCTCCAGAGGCGACTGCGGCAGGCTGACGAAACGGTTCAGCGCGGCGCGGCGGTAGGCGTAGATTCCGACATGGTGGTAGAGCGGCCCATCCCCATAGGGGGCGGTCGCGCGCGTGAAATAGAGCGCGCGCAGCCGGGCCGGGGTGACATGGCTGCCGACGAGCTTGACCACGCTCGGCGCGGCCTTCTCTTCCTCGTCCGTGATCAGGCCCACCAGCGTCGCGATCGAGACCTCCGAATCGGCGAGCGGGATCATCGAGGCCGCGATGGCGGCGGGCTCCAGCGTCGGAAAATCACCCTGAACGTTGACGATGACGTCGTGCCGACCCTGCGGGTCGAGGATGTCGGCGGCCTCCTTGATGCGGTCGGAGCCGGAAGGGTGATCGTCGCGCGTCATCACCGCCCGCCCACCCACGGCCTCGATGGCGGCACAGATGTCGGGCGAATCCGTCGCCACCGCGACAGGCCCGATATCGGCCGCGACCGCGCGCCGCCAGACCCGCACGATCATCGGCTCGCCATGGATGTCGGCAAGCGGTTTGCCGGGCAGGCGCGTCGCCTTCAGGCGCGCCGGAATCAGGATCATCGGGTCGGACATCGGAATCGGCGAACTCTTTGGTCGGTGCAGGCAGCGGGGGGCCTGCGCAGGTTGCCGCTGCAAGCGTCAAAAGGTCTCAAAGCGGAGGGTGCTTATACGAGTTGCAATGAAGCGCGCAAAGCGGTTAAGCAACGCTCGGGTGTCGGTGCTTCCAGGCTCCGGCCAATGCGATGTCTTGCCTCCTGCGCCATGGGCGCATGACGGCCGAGGGTTCGGATACGATGGATATCGAAACCAACAAGATCGCCGGCGCGGCTCTCTCCACGCTGCTCGTGGTGATGGGCCTCAACATGGTCGCCGGCATCGCCTTCGCCCCGCACAAGCCGGCGGTTCCGGGCTTCGATCTGCCGAGCGCCGAGCCGGCCTCAGCCGCAGGCGCGGCGGCTCCCGCGGCCGACGAGCCGATCGTGGTGCGTCTCGCCAAGGCCGACCCGGCCAAGGGCGAAAAGGCCGTCGGCGCCTGCAAGGCCTGCCACACCTTCGAGAAGGGCGGCGCCAACAAGATCGGCCCGCATCTCTACGACGTCTACGCCCGCCCGAAGGCCAGCGTCGACGGCTTCGCCTATTCCGCGGCCCTCAAGGGCAAGGCGGGCGAGAAATGGGAGGCCGAACAGCTCGACGGCTTCCTGAAGAACCCGAAGGCCTATCTGCCGGGCACGATCATGGCGTTCGCGGGCATCAGCCGCCCCGACACGCGGGCCGACGTCGTCGCCTATCTCAATACGCTGGCCGAGGCGCCCAAGCCCCTGCCGAAGCCCTGAGCGGGCCCTCCCGTCAGCGCAGACGCATTCGAAGCCGGGCCCTTTCGCCCGGCTTTTGCTTTGCCGAGGGCTGCCGTTCATCGCCGTTTCGCTTGCACCTGCCATGGTGTTGCCGCCACGATGTCGTCGAGTGGCATGGTTGCGCGCGTCGATCCGGCGGGCGACATGACACGAGGCGATTCGCCTGAACCGGCCGACCAGGAGACGCGACACGATGACGACCCGCCTCACCCGCCGCAGAGTTCTGGAAGCTGCCGCGCTGGCGGCTGCGGGAGCGGCGCTGCCGGGCATGGGCGGACGCGCCTTCGCGCAGGCCGCGGAGGCTCACGGCCTCTCGACCTTTGGCGAGCTCGGTCTGCCCCAGGATTTTCCGCATTTTCCCTATGTCAACCCGAAGGCCCCCAAGGGCGGCACGCTGACCGTGCAAATCAAGCAGGCGAGCGGCAACCAGAGCTTCGACACCTTCAATACGCTCAACACCTTCGTCCTGCAGGGCGACGGCGCTGCCGGCATGGACGCCTGCTTCGACAGCCTGATGGCCGGGTCGGGCGACGAGCCGGGCACCGTCTATGGATTGCTGGCCAAGAGCGTCGCGGTGTCGCCGGACAAGCTGACCTATCGTTTCCGGCTGCGGCCCGAGGCGCGCTTCCATGACGGCAGCCGGGTGACGGCTGCCGACGTCGCCTTCAGCATGAACCTGCTCAAGAGCAAGGGCCACCCGTCCTACCGCCTGATCCTCGGCGAATTGGTCTCCGCCACGGCAGAGGGGCGGGACATCCTCGTCGCGCAACTATCACCCAAGCGCAGCCGCGACCTGCACCTCGTCGTCGCCGGCCTGCCGGTGTTCTCGGAGGCGTACTGGTCCACCCGGAATTTCGAGGCCTCGACGCTGGAACCGCCCCTGGGCTCGGGAGCCTACAAGGTCGGCCGCTTCGAGCAGGGGCGCTTCATCGAATTCGAGCGCGTCGCGAACTACTGGGCCAAGGATCTGCCGGTGAACATCGGCGTCAACAATTTCGACCGCGTGCGCTGGGAGTATTTCCGCGACCGTCAGGTCGCGTTCGAGGCGTTCAAGAGCGGCGTCGTCACCTTCCAGCAGGAGTTCACTTCGCGCATCTGGGCGACCGGCTACGACTTCCCGGCGATCCACGACGGAAAGGTCAAGAAGGAGTCGTTGCCGAAGACCGACCCGGTCGGCTCGCAGGGGTGGGTCTACAATCTGCGGCGGGAGAAATTCGCTGATCCACGCATTCGCGAGGCTCTCGGGCTCTGCTTCGACTTCGAGTGGACGCGCAAGACCATCATGTTCGGCTTCTACGAGCGGATGACCTCCTATTTCGAGAACTCGGATTCCAAGGCCGTCGGCAAGCCATCGCCAGAGGAACTCGCCCTGCTCGAGCCTTTCCGCGGCAAGGTGCCCGACGAGGTGTTCGGCGAGCCCTTCCTGCCGCCGGTCTCCGACGGTTCGGGCAGCGATCGCGCCCTGCTGCGCCGCGCCGACGAGATGCTGCGCGCCGCCGGCTGCAAGCGGGACGGCAACATCCTGAGGCTGCCGAGCGGCCAGCCCTTCGAGATCGAGTTCCTGGACTCGCAGGGCGCGTTGCAGCCCCACACCCAGCCCTTCCAGGCCAATCTGAAGCGGCTGGGCATCAACGCCACCTCGCGCATCGTCGACGGCGCCCAGTACCAGCGCAGGCTCGACGAGTTCGACTTCGACATCATCAGCCGCGCGCTCGGCGGCAGCGCCATCCCCAGCGATTCGCTGCGCATCGTCTACGGGTCGCAGGCTGCGAAGACGCGCGGCTCGCGCAATGTGGGCGGCATCAGCGATCCCGCCATCGACGCGATGATCGAGGCCATCGGCCAGGCCGACAGCTACGCCAAGGTGGTCGTCGCCGCGAAATGCCTCGACCGGCTGTTGCGCGCCGGACGCTACTGGATTCCGATGTGGTGGAACGACGAGGAATGGATCGCGCATTGGGACATGTTCGACCGGCCACAGACGAAGCCCAAATTCGGCTCGGGCGCGCCCTCGATCTGGTGGTACGACGCCGCTAAGGCGAAGCGGATCGGGAAGGCGTGATGACCGCACCCTTGTCCGTCGGTTCCGTTCAAGGCGCGCCGCGCCTGCTGCTGCGGGTGGAGGCGCTCATGCTGGGTCTGCTCAGCATCTGGCTGTTCCACAGGTCGGGGGCTTCGTGGTGGCTCTTCGGCAGCTTGATTCTGGCGCCTGACCTAACGATGCTGGGCTATCTCGCCGGTCCACGTTTCGGCGCAGCATGCTACAACGCCGGCCATACGCTGCTATGGTCCGGCCTTCTCGTGATCATCGGCTGGGGCACTCAAGCCCCCCTTGCCGTCGCCCTCGCCTTGATCTGGGCCGCTCATATCGGCATCGACAGGGCGATTGGCTATGGCCTGAAATATCCTGGCGCGTTCAATCACACGCATCTGGGATCGATCGGCCGGCCCGGAAAGGTCCAGTGAGCGCATGCTGAGCTATATCGCGCGGCGCCTCGCGCTCATGGTTCCGACGCTGTTCGGCATCCTGCTGATCTCCTTCGTCATCGTGCAGTTCGCGCCCGGCGGGCCGGTCGAGCGCGTGATCTCGCAGCTGCAGAACCCCAACAGCGGCGCGTCCGACCGGGTCGGCGGCGGCTCCGGCGGCGATGCCGGCACGCAATCCGCCGATTCCTCCTATCGCGGTGCGCAAGGTCTCGACCCCGCCTTCATCAAGGAGCTCGAAAAGCAGTTCGGTTTCGACAAGCCGGCGCCTGAGCGCTTCTGGAAGATGCTGGGCGACTATGTCCGCTTCGACTTCGGGCGCAGCTATTTCCGCGATGCGCCGGTTCTGCAGCTGATCAAGGAGAAGCTGCCGGTCTCGATCTCGCTGGGCCTGTGGATGACGCTGCTGTCCTACGCGATCTCGATACCGCTCGGCATCCGCAAGGCGGTGAAGGACGGCTCGCGCTTCGACACCTGGACCAGCGCGGTCGTCATCGTCGGCTACGCGATCCCGGGCTTCCTCTTCGCGATCCTGCTGATCGTGCTGTTCGCCGGCGGCTCGTTCTGGCAGGTCTTCCCGCTGCGGGGGCTCTATTCCGATAATTTCTCGGAGCTCTCCTTCTTCGGAAAGATCGCCGATTATCTCTGGCACATCGCCCTGCCGGTCACCGCGATGGCGCTGGGAGCGTTTGCGACCTCGACGCTGCTGACCAAAAACTCGTTCCTCGACGAGATCAGGAAGCAATATGTCCTGACCGCGCGGATGAAGGGCCTGTCCGAGCGCGGCGTGCTCTATGGGCACGTCTTTCGCAACGCGATGCTGATCGTGATCGCAGGCTTCCCCGGCGCCTTCGTGCATGCGCTCTTCGCAGGCTCGCTTCTGATCGAGACGATCTTCTCGCTCGACGGGCTCGGGCTGTTGTCCTTCGAGGCGATCGTCAACCGCGACTACCCGGTCGTCTTCGCCAATCTCTACATCTTCTCGCTGATCGGCCTCGTCGTGCACCTCATCACCGACCTCACCTATACCTGGGTCGATCCCCGCATCGATTTCGAGACGCGGGAGACCTGAGATGAGCGACACGCTGATCGACGCGCCACCGCACGCCCTGCGCGGCGAGACGCCCCTGGCCCCACCCGAGGTGAACCAGGGCTGGCTCAAGCTCTCGCCGATCAACCGGCGGCGCCTGAACAACTTCAAGGCCAACAGGCGGGGCTGGTGGTCGCTCTGGATCTTCCTGATCCTGTTCGTGCTCTCGCTCTTTGCGGAGTTCCTGGCGAACGACCGGCCTCTCCTCGTGCGCTACAAGGGGGAGTGGCTGTTTCCGGTCGCGGTGAACTATCCGGAAGAGAAGTTCGGCGGCTTCCTCGCCACGACCGATTATCGCGACCCGGTCATCGCCAAGGAGATCGGCGCCAACGGCTTCGCGATCTGGCCGCCGATCCGCTACAGCTTCCGCACCCACAACCTCGACCTGCCGGTGCCGGCGCCCGCCCCGCCGACCTGGATGCTGCGGGACGAGCAGTGCAAGGGCATCGCCGAGCGGACCGGCGGCTCGGGCTGCCGCGACCTCGAATGGAACTGGCTCGGCACCGACGACCAGGGCCGCGACGTGGTCGCGCGGCTGATCTACGGTTTCCGCATCTCTATCCTGTTCGGGCTGATCCTGTGCGGGATATCCTCGGTGATCGGCATCGCGGCCGGGGCGATCCAGGGCTATTTCGGCGGCTGGACCGACCTGATCTTCCAGCGCGTCATCGAGATCTGGACCTCGATCCCGGCGCTCTACCTGCTGATCATCGTCGCGGCGATCATCACGCCGAGCTTCTTCGTACTGCTCGGCATCCTCCTGCTGTTCTCCTGGGTCGCGCTGGTGGGCGTGGTGCGGGCGGAGTTCCTGCGGGCGCGCAACTTCGAATATGTCCGCGCCGCGCGCGCGCTCGGGCTTTCCAACCGCGCGATCATGATCAAGCACCTGCTGCCCAACGCGATGGTGGCGACGCTGACCTTCCTGCCCTTCATCCTGAACGGCTCGATCACCACCCTGACCTCGCTCGACTTTCTCGGCTTCGGCCTGCCACCCGGCTCGCCCTCGCTGGGAGAGCTTCTGGCGCAGGGCAAGTCGAACCTGCAGGCGCCCTGGCTCGGCCTGTCGGGCTTCATCGTGATCGCACTGATGCTGTCGCTGCTGATCTTCATCGGCGAGGCGGTCCGCGACGCGTTCGACCCGCGGAAGACGTTCGCGTGAGGGATGTGGTATGATCGGGGCAGTCAGGAGCGAGGCGATGAACAAGATCGTGAGGGAGCACTATCCAGTCGAGAAGCTGCCAGAGGATTTGCGCGCGGAGCTTGGGCTGACTCAGACAGTCACAGTCACGATCGAACCGGAGATTCGCTCACGTCAGAACGATCTGTTGGTGCGGCAAGCCATTGAGCAACTCAGAGCTCATCGAGCCCGATTGCCGGTTGCGCCCTCAGATTCAGTTGAACGCGTGAGCAGGCTGCGGGACGAATGGGACAGGTGAAGGCCCGCCATCTCATTTACCTCGATGCATGTGCAATCATCGAAATTCTTGAAAAACGGACAGCCGAAGCCAGCGCGCTCAATGCCTTGCTAAGCGTTGCTGCCGGAAATCCAACCCATCTGCTGACCAGCGAACTCACTCTTACCGAAGTGCTGGTCGAACCGATACGGGGACTTATGGACGTTACGCCGTGGCAAGAGGGTGCCCCGTTCAGCCGCGATCATCACGATTGGTATCTCTCCAACCTGACCGAAGACAGCGTCCTGATCCGGACGGTACCCGTTGTTAGGTCCGTCTTGACGAGAGCCGCTCTCATGAGAGCCCGCGTAAAATCTCTGCGCGCGCCCGATGCCATTCACACCGCCACAGCTTACGAATCCGGCTGCACTCATTTCGTTACCGGCGACGAGCGTTTGGTAAAGTCCATTGAAAGAGACCCTGCCTGGCAACAAGCTCTCAACAAGTTTGATTTCGTGCCGCTTGAGGCAACTGCGATAGAAGCTCTAATACGGCAGTTCGACTCTTGACCCGCTCCCCCCTTCTCTCCGTCCAGGATCTCTCCGTCGCCTTCCACCAGGGCGGACGCGAGACGCTGGCCGTCGACCGTGTCTCCTTCGACCTCGCTAAGGGCGAGACGCTCGCCATCGTCGGCGAGTCGGGCTCGGGCAAGTCGGTCTCGGCGCTGTCGATCCTCAAGCTCTTGAACTATCCGTCCGCCTCGCACCCGTCCGGCAAGGTGCTGTTCAACGGGCAGGATCTGATCGCCGCCGACGAGGACGCGATGCGCAAGGTGCGCGGCAACGACATCACCATGGTGTTCCAGGAGCCGATGACCTCGCTCAACCCGCTGCACACGATCGCGCGGCAGATCGGCGAGATCCTCGAACTGCACAAGGGCTTGCGGGGCGAGGCTGCGCGGGCACGCACGCTCGAACTGCTGGCGCTGGTCGGCATCCGTGACGCGGAGAGCCGGCTCGATGCCTATCCGCACCAGCTCTCCGGTGGCCAGCGCCAGCGCGTGATGATCGCGATGGCACTCGCCAACGAGCCGGACTTGCTGATCGCCGACGAGCCGACCACGGCGCTCGACGTCACCGTGCAGGCGCAGATCCTCGCGCTGCTGAAGGAGTTGCAGGGCCGGCTCGGCATGGCGATGCTGTTCATCACCCATGATCTCGGCATCGTCAGGCGCATCGCCGACCGGGTCTGCGTGATGCTGAAGGGCAAGATCGTCGAGCAAGGGCCGGTAGCCGAGATCTTCGGCCATCCGCAGCACGAATATACCAGGCGCCTGCTCGCCGCCGAGCCGAAAGGCCGCCCCGCGCCCATCGCGGCGGATGCCGCGACCCTGCTCGAGGCCGGGCCGATCAAGGTCTGGTTCCCGATCAAGACGGGCTTCCTGCGCAAGACGACCGGTCATGTGAAGGCGGTCGACGGCATCGCGGTGACCGTTCGGGAGGGCGAGACGCTCGGCGTCGTCGGGGAATCCGGCTCGGGCAAGACGACGCTGGGTCTCGCCATCCTCAGGCTGATCTCGTCGGAGGGGCCGATCGCCTTTCTCGGCGACCGTATCGATGGGCTGACGAGTTCGCAGGTCCGGCCGAAGCGAAAAGACCTCCAGGTCGTGTTCCAAGACCCCTACGGCTCACTGTCGCCGCGCATGTCGGTGGCTGAGATCGTCGCGGAAGGTCTGACGGTCCAGGCGAAGCAACAGAGCTACGCGCAACGCCGCGAGGTGGTGGCGCAGGCGTTGAGCGACGTCGGGCTCGATCCGTCCGCCATGGACCGCTATCCGCACGAATTCTCAGGCGGCCAGCGCCAGCGCATCGCCATCGCGCGCGCCATGGCGCTCGATCCGAAGTTCATCGTGCTGGACGAGCCGACCTCGGCGCTGGACATGTCGGTTCAGGTCCAGATCGTCGAATTGCTGCGCGATCTGCAGGCGCGTCGCAGGCTCGGCTATCTCTTCATCAGCCACGACCTCAAGGTCGTCAGGGCGATGGCGCATCGCGTGCTGGTGATGCAGAACGGCAAAGTCGTCGAGGAGGGGCCGGCCGAGACGATCTTCTCGCAGCCGCGCGAGCCCTACACGCAGGCGCTGCTAGCGGCGGCCCTCAACCTCGAGCCGGCAGGAAGCGCCGCCGTGAGGGATTGAGCATGGCGCGCGCAATCCTGATCGTGCTCGATTCCGTCGGCTGCGGCGGGGCGCAAGACGCGCATCTCTATGGCGACACCGGCTCCGACACGCTCGGCCATATCGCGCAGGCCTGTTTCGAGGGCCGCGGCGACCGCCCGGGCCTGCGCATCGGGCCCCTAGCCCTGCCGAACCTCGTCCGGCTCGGACTCGCCCACGCCTACGAGGCTTCGACGGGCCGGCCGCTGGCAGGCGCCGTGAAGCCCGCCGCGCCCGGGGGACGGGCGGGCTACGGCGTCGAGATCAGCCAGGGCAAGGATACGCCGTCCGGCCATTGGGAGATCGCGGGCTGCCCCGTGCCGTTCAAATGGGGTTACTTTACCGCGTTGGAGAATTCCTTCCCGCCGGACCTCGTCGCCGGGATCATCCGCGAAGGCGCCCTGCCCGGCATCCTCGGCAACAGGCACGCCTCGGGTACCGCGATCATCGACGATCTTGCCGAGGAGCATATCCGCACCGGCAAGCCGATCTGCTACACCTCGGTCGATTCCGTTCTGCAGATCGCCGCGCATGAGGAGCATTTCGGGCTCGAGCGGCTGTATGCGCTCTGCCGCAAGGTGCGGGTTCTGGTCGATCCCTTGAGGATCGGGCGCGTCATCGCGCGGCCCTTCGTCGGAACGGCCGAGACCGGCTTTACCCGCACTGGCAACCGCAAGGATTTCGCTATCCCGCCGCCCGACGAGACGATCCTGGACCGGCTCCCCGCGCGCGGACGCACGGTGATCACCGTCGGCAAGATCGGCGACATCTTCGCTCATCGCTCGACTGGCGACGAGATCAAGCCCTTCGGCAATGCGGCGATGTTCGACGCGGCGCTCGCGGCCTGGGAACGCCTGCCCGATGGCGGCTTCTGCTTCGTCAACCTCGTCGATTTCGACACGGAGTACGGACATCGCCGCGACGTGCCCGGCTATGCGGCGGCGCTGGAAGCGTTCGATGCGATGCTGCCGCGCCTGGAGGCCGCACTGCGGCCGGGCGATCTCGCGGTGATCACCGCCGACCACGGCAACGATCCGACCTGGCCCGGCACCGACCATACCCGCGAGCATGTGCCGATCCTGGCCTTCGGCCCAGGCATTGCGCCCGCGCCGCTCGGCCGGCGCGAGAGCTTCGCCGACATCGCAGCCACGCTCGGCGACTGGCTCGGCGTCGGCAAGGTCGGGCCGGGCAAGGCCTGGTAAGCAAGGCCGCCAGCCAGCCGTTCAGGCTGCCGCGACGCGCTCGCAGAAGGCCGCGACCTCCTCACGGATGCCCCGGGCCTGGGCAGCGAGGGCATTGGCGGAGTCCTGGACGTTGCGGGCGGCATCGTGGGCGCCTTGGGTCATGGCCTCGAAGCTCTCGACGATGTCGGCGCTGCGCCTGGCCCCCTCGAAGGACATCCGGACCTGATGGGCGATCTCCGAGGTCGCCTGCTCCTGCTGCTGGACCGAGAGCGAGATCGAATCGGCGACGCGCTCGACATCGCCGATCGCCACAACGATATCGCGGATCGCCTTCAGCGAGCGCTGGGATGCGTCCTGCATGGCCCCGATCTGGATCGAGACCTCGTCGGTCGCCTTCGCCGTCTCGGCCGACAGAATCTTGACCTCGCTCGCCACGACGGCGAAGCCGCGACCCATCTCGCCAGCGCGTGCCGCCTCAATCGTCGCGTTGAGTGCGAGCAGGCTGGTCTGTGCAGCGATGCCACGGATCAACTCGACCACCGCCCCAACATTTTCGCTGTTGCGGGCCAGATGCTCGATCTCCTCGCTGGCCTTGCGCGCCAGTTCAGACGCTTCCGTCGAGCCTGCGGCCGACCGTGACATGCTGCGGCCAATCTCACCGATCGACACGGCCAGTTCATCGCTGGCGGCCGAGAGGTGATCGATTCCGAGCATCGTTTCGGATGTGGCATCCGAAACGAGCACAGTCTGTTGCCGGGCCTGGTCGGAGGTGCCGATCAGGGCAACGGCACCGCCCTGCATGGTGTCGGCAGATCGGTCGAGAACGGCCATCTCCTGCTCCATCCGGCCCCGGAACGCGGCGACGAGTTCGCGCAAGGACTCAGCGCGCCGACCGATCTCCTCGCCGAGGCGTTTTTCGCTCTCGCCCGCAAGACGTTCCCGCTCGGCAATCTCGCGCGCCAAGGCGAGGCTTTCCTGGTTCAGCAGGAACATGCGTTCCATGATCACGGCGATGGTGGCGAGGAAGGCCGTCTCCATCACGACGATGACGGCATGCAGCATGACACGCATCAGGCTGCCGCCCTGATAGAAGACGGCCGAAGGCAGGACATATTGCAGGACGAGATGGTGGGCAGCCGTCAGGGCCGCACCCAGCACGATTGGCCGCCAGTCGCAGAAGCCGGCGAGCAGCGCCAACACTGCGAAATAATACATGTGCATGTCCGGCTGCCAGGGGTGACCGGCCAGACTGAACACCATGATCGAGACCTGGCCGATCAGCGCAAGCGCCATGAACAGACGGGTGATCGGAGCCGCGCCGCGGCTGCTGTAGAACAGGAGAGCAGCGGCAGCCAGGACGAACGCCAATGCGACCGACAGGGCTCCGTTCTCGTCGCGCAGCCAGAAGACCAGAGCCAGCACCGGAACATGCAGGAAAGCCAGACCCAGCAGGACGCAGGCGACGCGCTGCCGAATGATGTCGAGGGTCCAGGTCATGCTGCCGGATCCGTCACGCGCGCGTCGAGGCAGCCGTCCAGACCAGCGAGCGCCACGACCAGGATAGCGCCGTCCGGTCTATGGGTCGGAGCAGCCTGCCCATCGGTCGCCACGATGACGATGAAGCCTGAACGGCCGGAGCGCAGCACCAGATGACCGGCGGCGATGCTGCGGCCCACAGCCTCATCACCGCTGATCCAAGGTGGGAAGACGATGGCGGCAGGCGTACGCCGACCCGACGACGCACCAGGCAGAGCCGCCACCGCGACAAAGATGCTGGCGACGAACAGGATGCACACCGCCGCGCGTTCGCGGGCGGACAGTGCCTGATCCCGGCAAATGGGGATCACGGTTCTCGATGTCATTGGGTGTCCGAAGGTTGAACGACCGCCCGCAAGCCCCCCAGCAGACGAACCCAACTGCATGGCTCCGGGTTAACGCTTTCCTTAACGTGAACCGTCGCGCTCGATGGCGGCCGATATCTTGAGCCTGCGCGCGCAGGTCGCATCTGCCGTCGAGCAACCCTGGATTGCGCGTCGGCGACGCAGGCGAGAATGATGCCTGTCGATCTGCCCCCGGCGAAAGTCGCGGCTGGCGAAACAATGGCGAGTGGCGCCAGGGTCGTCGGCCGGGGCTTATCTGCATCTTGGATGCCTGCCGCCTCAACCATCACTTGCAGGGCGGTAGAGCCTGGTTCCAGGCGAATTGTGCCGCGACATTCCGTCGCACAGCTTCCGGTTCTCGGATGAGCTCCTCAGGAGGCGAGCCTGTCCTTGATGCGCCGCATCAATCCGTCTCGCACCTCGCGATAAGCCTCCATCATCTGCTCCCGCGAACCCTGGACAGCGGTGGGGTCGACGGTGGGCCAATATTCGACAGCGGCCGCGACGGTGCGGGTCAGGTCGAGCGCCTTGTGATGGGCCTCCGGCGAGAGCGAGACGATGAGGTCGAAGTTGAGCCCCTCCCACTCCTCCAGATCCTCGATCGACTTCGGCTTGTGCTTGTGGGCGTCGATGCCGATCTCGTCGAGCACGGCGAGCGCGAAGCCGTCGACCTCGCCACGCCGCGCGCCGGCCGACTGGACATAGACCGATCTGCCGAAGAAGTGCTTCGCCATGGCCTCTGCCATCGGCGAACGCACTGCGTTGTGAGCGCACATGAACAGCACGCTCTGGACCTTGCTGCGCGAGGCTGGCGGCTCCAAGCGCTCAGCCCTTCCAGTGCAGCGCGTAGATCAGGGTGAAGAGTCGCCTGGCCGTGTCGAAATCGATCTCGACCTTGCTGGCGAGACGCTCGACGAGGATGCCGGCCGCCTCATCGTGCAGGCCGCGTCGGCCCATGTCGATCGCCTCGATCTGCGAGGGCGTCGAGGTGCGGATGGCGGCATAATAGCTCTCGCAGACCATCGCATAGTCCTTGACGATGCGTCGGAACGGCGTGAGCGACAGGTGGTGGGTGATGACAGGTTCGCCATCCGCCTCCCGGATCTCGAAGACCAGCCGGCGCTCGATCATGGCGAGGTGGGCGAGATAGGGCCCGCCCTCATGACCCGGCAGCGCAAAATGGTTGCGTTCGATCAGGTCGTAGATCGCGACCGCGCGCTCATGCTCCTGGTCGGCGGAGCCGCCGCCGAGCGAAGACGGGTCGAGCGTGACGCCGACCAGGCACTGCTTCGTGGTTTGATCGGCTTGGGGCATCACACCTCCGGTCCCGCGTCGCGGCAAAGGTGCCGCGCTCAGCCCGCGGCTGCGCTCAGTTCAACCTGATCGTCACGGATCGGCCATGCGCCTGCAAGCCCTCGGCTTGCGCGAGCCGGGTCGCGGCCGGCGCCAGCGCGCGAAGTGCGTCGGGGCTGCATTTCAGCAGGGATGTCCGCTTCATGAAATCGAGTACGCCCAGACCCGAGGAGAAGCGCGCCGAGCGCGCCGTCGGCAGGACATGGTTGGGGCCGCCGACATAATCGCCGATCGCCTCGGGCGTATGGCCGCCGATGAAGATCGCGCCGGCATTGCGGATCATCGAAGCCAGGCGGTCGGGATCGGCCGTCATGATCTCGAGATGCTCGGGCGCCAGCCGGTCGACCAGCGGTATGGCGGCCTCCAGATCGGACACCAGCAGGATCGCGCCATAATCGGCCCAGCTCTTCGCCGCGATCTCGGCACGGGGCAGCGTCTGCAACTGCGCCTGCACCGCCTTCTCGACCTCGGCGGCCAGCGCCGCATCGTTGGTCATCAGGATCGACTGCGCGGAGACGTCGTGCTCGGCCTGGGCCAGCAGGTCGGCGGCGATCCAGTCGGGATTGGCGGTGCCGTCGGCGATGACCAGCACCTCCGAGGGACCGGCGATCATGTCGATGCCGACCTGGCCGAAGACACGGCGTTTGGCGGCGGCCACGTAAGCGTTGCCGGGGCCGACGATCTTGGCCACCGGCGCGATGCTGGCGGTGCCATAGGCGAGCGCTGCCACGGCCTGCGCGCCGCCGATGCGGTAGATCTCATCGACGCCGGCTAGCCGTGCCGCCGCGAGTACGAGCGGATTGGTTTCGCCGCGCGGAGTCGGCGCGACCATCACCACGCGATCGACGCCGGCGACCTTCGCCGGCACCGCGTTCATCAGCACCGAGGAGGGGTAGCTCGCCGTGCCGCCGGGGACATAGAGCCCGACGGCTTCAATGGCGCTCCAGCGCCAGCCGCTCTCGACGCCGGCGGCGTCCATGAACCACGCGTCCTGCGGCTTCTGGCGCAGATGATAGGCCTCGATGCGCGCGCGCGCCGTCTCCAGCGCCGCGAGTTGCTCCGGCGGGCAGGCCGCCACCGCAGCGTCGATCTCGTCGGCCTGGACACGCAGCGTCTGCGGCGTCAGCGCGAGCGCGTCGAAGCGCTGCGTATAGTCGATGACGGCCGCGTCGCCACGCTCGCGCACATCGGCGATGATGTCGGCGACGACGCGATCGACCTCTTCGGAGACCTCGCGCTTGGCCGAAAGCAGGTCACGGAAGTCGCGCTCGAAAGCGGCGCTGCTGTCGTCGAGCCTGATTGGCATCGCTATCCCCGAAAATCTCTCTGTCGCAGGAAAGGGCTCAGGGGCCGTCGGGATGACCGGGCGTCGCCACGGCTTCCCAGACCGGGCCGAGATCCTTCATCTGGGCCTCGATGCATTCGATCTGGAGCACGATCGCAGCACCGTCGGAGAAATGCAGCGTGACGGCGCCGGCCGGCACCTCACCCTCGGCAAAGGTGATCGCCAGCAGGCTCAGCACCTGGTCGGGCATGGCCTTGTCGATCCTGGTGCTGCGAACGGCGAGCACGCGGTCGAAATGCAGGGCGGTCAGCCGGCGGCGGCGCTGGCCGAGAGCCTCACCCTCCCAGTCGAAGCGGCGGGCTGCGAGAGCGAAGCGCTTCTGCGCCGGCAGCCAGACGATGTCGGCCACCTTCAGAACCGCATCCTGCAGATGCGCCGACACGACCGCCAGATCATCGGTGTCCAGCGCGAGGAGCTTCAACGGGTCTGCGGCATCGTCCGACATGGGGGGTGTTCTGGCGGTGCCGCCGGGATACGTCAACCGGTGATGCGCTCGACGAGGCCGCCACAGCGCGTCAGCTTGGCTTCCAGGGCCTCGAAACCGCGGTCGAGATGGTAGACGCGGTTGATCATGGTCTCGCCTTCCGCCGCGAGGCCGCCGATGACGAGCGAGACCGAGGCACGCAGATCGGTCGCCATCACCGGCGCGCCCGTGAGCTTGGCGACACCCTCGACATGGGCGGCATCGCCTTCCAGCCTGATCTTCGCGCCGAGACGCGCCAGCTCCTGCACATGCATGAAGCGGTTCTCGAAGATGGTTTCGCGGATGCGCGAGGTGCCCTTGGCCTTCGTCATGAGCGCCATGAACTGGGCCTGGAGATCGGTCGGGAAGCCGGGGAACGGGTCGGTATCGACATCGACGGATTCGAGCCGTTGACCATTGCGGCGCACGCGGATGCCCTCATTGGTCGAGGTCACCTCGGCGCCGGCCTTGACCAGCACGTCGAGCGCCGACTGCAGCAGGTCGGCACGAGCCCCTTCCAGCAGCACGTCGCCGCCGGTCATCGCCACCGCCATGGCGTAGGTGCCGGTCTCGATGCGGTCGGGCAGGACGGTATGATGCGCGCCGCCGAGGCGGGCGACGCCGGTGACGACGATCCGGCTCGTGCCGGCGCCCTCGATCTTGGCACCCATCTTGATCAGGCAGGCGGCGAGATCGACGACCTCGGGCTCGCGCGCCGCATTCTCGATCACCGTCGTGCCCTGCGCCAGCACCGCGCCCATCAGCGCAGTATGGGTGCCGCCGACCGTCACCTTCGGGAAGACGATCTCGGCGCCCTTGAGGCCCCTGGGCGCGCGGGCGAGCGCATAGCCATTCTCGATCTCGATCTCGGCGCCGAGCTTCTCCAACGCCATCAGCAGAAGGTCGACAGGGCGCGTGCCGATGGCGCAGCCGCCGGGCAGCGAGACCTTGGCCTCGCCCATCCGGGCGAGGATCGGCGCGATCACCCAGAAGCTGGCGCGCATGGTCGAGACAAGCTCATAGGGAGCGCAGGTATCGACGATCTGGCGGGCGGTCAGGGAGATCGTCTGGCCGGTCTCGGCCGACTGGCCGATGCGCTTGCCGGCGACGGTCCTGTCGACGCCCTGGTTGGAGAGGATGCGCGAGAGCGCGCTGACATCGGAGAGGCGCGGCACATTGGCCAGCGTCAGGGTCTCGTCGGTGAGCAGGCTCGCGATCATCAGCGGCAGTGCCGCATTCTTCGCGCCCGAGATCGGAATCGCGCCATTGAGGCGCTGGCCGCCGGTGATGCGGATCTTGTCCATCGTCAGGTCCTGCTAAGCCGCCAGGCTGACAGCCGGCGGCGCATGGGAAACTCGGTCAGGACCGGTTGAGGTCGGCCTGGGTTTGCGGTGCCGGCTCCTGCGCGGGCGCCTCGTCCGCGCGGCGAGCCCGGGCCTGTGCCTTGCGGCGCTTCAGGTTTTCCCGAAGGGCGGCGGCAAGGCGCGCCCTCTTCTCGTCGTCTGCGGATGTCTGGTGGTTCACGGCATCAACTCGGTACCGGGGTTCAACGCTCGGATCGCGGCGAAATCGCGGCGCATGGTTAGCCGCATGCATTGATTTGGACAAGCACGGCGCGGCAGGCCGCCTCGATCGGCGATGTGCGGCAAGCGGATTGCGGCCTGGCGGAGGCACGCGGCTTGCGTGCGACCATGGCCTCGCGCGCCCGTCGTTCCATCGCGATACGACCAGACGATCGGCACATGACGTTAGGGAATAAAGCTTAACGAAATTAACCATTTCCACGGGATTGCGTTTACAATTTGTTAACTTCGCATACCTTGCCGACATCGCTCTCGATGCACGGCAATTTGGGGGTCTGCGGCATGTTTCATTCATTTGCTTCCGTCATGGATGTCGCGGCACCGGCGGTGCTGGACCGCTGCGACGTCATCGATGCGATCCGCCACAAGGCGGGCTTCCTGCCCGAGACGCAGCTGTCCTACGAGCCGGAGATCAAGACCCTCTGGGTGACGATCCGTCCGGAGCTGAAGCCGGTCTTCACGCTGCAGCTGCTCGACAGCCTGGTGAAAATCCAGAACGCGATCGCAGCGCTCTGGGGCGCTCCCGAACAGTATCATCGCGCGCCGGTGCGCTTCCTCGCGTTTCGGGGAACCGGCCCGTTCTTCACGCTCGGCGGCGATCTCGATTTCTATCTCGACTGCCTCGCCAAGAACGATCGCGCGGCGCTCGCCGAATATGCCCGGCTGTCCAGCGCCGGAGCGGTGATGAACGCCAGCGGCCTGAACGGGCTCGTCGTGACGCTGTCGACGATCCACGCCAAGGCGATCGGCGGCGGCATCGATGCGCCGCGCTCATGCAACGTCATGATCGCCGAGGAGCAGGCGTCGTTCGTCTATCCGGAAATCAAGTTCAACCATTTTCCGATCACGGCGGTCGCGATCCTGTCGCGCCGCATGGGTCCGCGCGCCGCCGAGGAGATGCTCCTGTCAGGCGAGGAGATGAGCGCGCAGGAATTCCTCGCGGCGGGCGGGCTCGAAGCCGTCGTGCCGACGGGGACCGGCGAGGCCTGGATCCGCAAATATGCCAGCGACTCGCTGCCCGTCCATGCAGCCAAGACCGCACTGTTCTCGGCCTTCAACCGCCGCGCGGGCGATCTGAAGGAGGAACTCGAACATCTCGGCCAGATCTGGACCGATTGCATGCTGCGGCTCAATCCCAGTGCGATCTCGAAATTGCAGCGGATCGCACAAACGCAGGACAGGATGCTCGCGCGGGTCTACCAGCGGTCCGTCCCCACCATTCAGCGGCTGGGGGCCTGAGCCGGGACGAGGCGCTTCCGACGCGAGGAAAACGCCACCAAACACGAAACATTTACCTCTGCGCCCTTAAATCCTGGAATCGACAGGACACGGGTGCGGCGAGCAGGCGCCCCGGCACCCCCTGGGGCAGGATTTCATGGCGGGCGCGCTCAAGCGACTGTGGAACGCCAGAGCGCAGGATCCGGCGGAGGGTTTCGACCTGCCCGGTTATGCGCTGCTGGTCAGTTCGCTGTTCTCGTCGCCGGCTTCGATCATTCCCGGCGGCGTGGCTGGTATCCTGACGCCGTTCCTGTGCTGGATTTCGACAGGCCTCGATCTTTTCCTGCATCTGACGCTGATGGTCACCGTCATCGTGCTCCTGCGGCTGGCGAATTTCATCGCCTATCATCGGTGCGACCATTCCAGCGAAGGCTATGCCGCGACGCGTCGCTGGGACCGGGACTATTTCCTGGGCGCGACCGCCTTCAGCGCGGTGCTCGGCTACAGCTGCTACGCCGCGCTCACGCATACGGACGATGCGGCCGCCCACATCACCTCGGTCGCCTCGACGATCGCGATCGCATCAGGCTATGTCTCGCGCAATGCCGGCCGGCCGAAATTCGTCGCGGTGCAGTTGCTGACCTTCTGCATTCCGATGGCGATCGGGCTGATCCAGGCCCACAACGTCTATTATCACTACATCGGCTATTTCGCCTTCCTGTTCGTGGCGGCCAACATCGCCATCACGAACTCGATCCATCGCAACCTTCTGGCCCTCAGCGACGCGACCAAGCAGTCGAAGGCGCTGGCGTCGGCCCTGCACTCCCAGAACCTGACGCTCGACGCCGCCCTGAACACCATGATCCATGGGCTGGCGATGTTCGACCGCGACCTCAAGCTCGCCGTCAGCAACGCACCTCACCAAGCACTTTACGGACTGCCCGAGACGCTGGCTCTGCCGGGTACGCCGATCACCGCGATCGGGCGTTTCCTGGTCGAGCGACAGGTCGTCCGTGCGGAGCAGCTGCGAGACCTCAGGGAGGCGCTGGTCGAGATCCAGAGGACCCAGCAAACCACCAGCCGCGAAATCCAGACCCAGGCCGGCCGCATTCTCGTCGTCACCTTCGCGCCCGCGGCCGAAGGCGGCGTGCTGATGTCGACGGAGGACGCCACCAGCCGCAAGGCCACGGAGGCCCGCATCGAGCAGATGGCGCGCTTCGACGAGCTGACCGGGCTCGCCAACCGATTCGAGTACAACAGCAACATCGCCGAGGCCTTCGGCCGGATGGAGCGGACCGGCGAGCCCTTCGCGCTGCTCTATGTCGATCTCGACGGCTTCAAGCAGATCAACGACAATCTCGGTCACGATCTCGGCGACCGCGTGCTGGTGGAGACGGCCAACCGCCTGCGCGGCGCCGTCCGCGGCAGCGATCTGCTCGCCCGCTTTGGCGGCGACGAGTTCCTGCTGATCCTGCCGGCGGCCAACCACGCCACCGTCACCATCATTGCGCAGCGCATGATCGACGCGATGTCCAAGGCCTTCAGGCTCGACAACAAGACGGTCTACGTCACAGCCAGCATCGGCATCGCCATGGCGCCACATGACGGCGCGATGCCGGCAGACCTGCTGCGCCATGCCGACACGGCGCTCTACAAGGCCAAGGCAGCCGGCCGCAACACGCTGATGTTCTTCAACCCGGCCATGGCCGAGGAGATGCTCGAGCGCCACGAGATCGAGGTTGATCTGCGCAAGGCCTGCGAGGACGGCACGCTGGAGCTGTACTACCAGCCGATCCTGGATCTGCGGACCGGAGAGATCGTCTCGCGCGAGGCGCTGATGCGCTGGCAGCACCCGACGCGGGGCATGGTGTCAGCCGGCCTGTTCATCCCCGTCGCGGAGCAATCCGGGCTGATCGCTGCGATCGGCGACTGGGCGATCCGCCAGGCCTGCAAGGATGCCGCCTCCTGGGAAAGTCATGTCGGCGTCTCCGTCAACGTCTCGCCGCTGCAGTTCCGCGAGCCGCGCCGTATCGTCGAGACGGTGAAGGATGCGCTGATCGCATCGGGCCTCAACTCACGCAGGCTGACGCTCGAGGTCACCGAATCGCTGCTGATCGAGGACAACAAGACGACGCTCGGCGTGATCGACGAGTTGCGGACGCTTGGCGTGACCTTCGCCCTGGACGATTTCGGCACGGGTTATTCCTCGCTGGCCTATCTTTCGACCTACCCCTTCGCGCAAGTGAAGATCGACCAGAGCTTCACCCGCACCGTCCATTCCAGCGAAGCCTCGAAAGCGATCATCGAAGCGGTCTGCCAGCTCGCGCGCCGCCTCTCGATGAATGTCGTGGTCGAGGGCATCGAGACCGAGCAGCAGCGCATCGCCGTGCAGCTCCTGGGTGCGCAACGGGCCCAGGGCTATCTCTTCGGCAGGCCGGAGCCGCTGGCGAATTTCCTGCCGCGGAAAGACCGCAACGTCGCCTGAGAGGCGGCGCGGCAGCCAAGGCCGGTCGGCCGGCGCGGAATGCTCCGCATCGAGCCAGCGCTTCCAATCCATGTTACGGCTGATACGGCCTTGATTCCGCTCATCGGGCAGCGCATCTGCGTCCTTGGAATTCCTCCGCGTCCTTGCAATCCGTCAGCAGCCTGGGAGCCAGCATGATCCTGCCCGACAGCCGGCTCCCTTGCCGGTCCGGCCCGTCGAACCTTTCGGACCTTCTCTCATGGACGCGGGGAGGAACGGCGTGAGCGAGGGCGCGGCATCAGCCGGCACGCCTCCGGCTCTGACCCCGGATCTCTGCGTGATCGGGGCCGGCACGGCGGGGCTTGCCGTCGCGACGGCTGCGGCCGCCTTCGGGGTCTCGGTCGTGATCGTCGAACGCGACCGCATGGGCGGCCATGCCGGCGGCAGCGCCGTGATGGCGCTCGCGGCTGCCGCTGCCCGGGCGCAGGCCGTTCGCGAGGCGCGACGCTTCGGCGTCGTGACAGGCGAGCCGCAGGTCAACGACGCGCAACTCCA
Source organism: Allobosea vaviloviae (assembly GCF_001298265.1). GTDB lineage: Bacteria > Pseudomonadota > Alphaproteobacteria > Rhizobiales > Beijerinckiaceae > Allobosea > Allobosea vaviloviae_B. The sequence continues at coordinate 150,538 of NZ_LGSZ01000025.1, forward strand.
CGACCATGTCCAGCGCGTGCTCGCGGCTGCAGCGCCCAACACCTCGGCGCAACGCATGACGGCGCTGGGCGCCGTGGTGATCGCGGGCGAAGCCCGTTTCGTCAGCCGCAGCACCGTCGCGGTCGGCGCGCAGACGATCAAGGCGCGCCGCTTCGTGATCGCGACCGGCGCACGTACCGTCGCTCCGCCGATCCCGGGGCTGGAGACCGTCCCCTTCCTGACCGATGCCAGTCTGGCGAGCGCGACACGCCGGCCCGAGCGCCTCATCGTGCTCGGCGGCAGCGCGACCGGCGTCGCGGTCGCACAGGCGATGGCGCGCCTTGGCAGCCAGGTCACGCTCGTCGAATCCACGAGCCTGCTCGCGGGCGACGACCCCGAGGCGGTCGCGATCCTGCGCCGGGCGCTGCTGCGCGAGGGGGTGGTCCTGCATGAGCAGGCGCAACTGCTGCGGGCGCAATCGGTCCGTGGCGGCTTGCGGCTCGCCATCGCCGGGCTCGATGGCGGCGCCGAGCACATCATCGGGGGCACGCATCTCCTGCTCGCGACCAGCCGGACGCCGGCAATCGAAACGCTCGACCTCGAGCTGGCCGGCGTCGTCAGCGATGCAGGGGGCGTCCGCGTCGATCGGCAGTTGCGCAGCACGAATCGTCGCGTCTATGCCATCGGCGACTGCGTAAGCGGCTCGGTCGGCGGTGTCGGCGGCGGGCCGATCGCCGAGGAGCACGCCCGTCTGGTCTTGCGCCATGCGCTGTTTCGCCAGCGCGGCCGGTTCGACGCGACGGCCGTCCCCCGTGTCACGCAGACCCAGCCGGAGCTTGCCAGCCTCGGCCTGTCCGAGGAGCAGGCGCGCGCGCAGGCCGGAGCCATCCGCGTGCTGCGCTGGCCCTATGCCGAAAGTGAGCGCGCCCAGGCCGAGCGCGAGACCGAGGGGTTCGTCAAGCTCGTCACCGACGCAAAGGGCCGCGTGCTCGGCGTCACGATCGTCGGGGCACGGGCGGGCGATCTGATCGCGACCTGGGCGCTGGCGCTGAAGACGGGCACGAGCGCCACGGCCATGGCGGAGCTGATGATGCCGTATCCGACCCTGTCCGACGTCTCGAAGCGGGCGGCGACCTCGTTCCTCATGCCGCTGGCTGCAAAACCCGCCTTGCGCCGCCTCATCGGCTTCCTGCGCCGTTTCGGGTAGGATCGAAGCCGATGCAGCACCACACGCCCAACAGGAACCAGCTTTCCATCAGCCTGCCGCGCGGCCTGACGCGGCTCGGGCTCTCAGCCAAGCTGCTCGTCCTGACGGTTCTGTTCGTGATGCTGGCGGAAGTGCTGATCTATCTGCCGTCAGTCGCCAATTTCCGGCGCAACTGGCTCAACGACAGGCTGGCGGCGGCACAGATCGCCGTGCTCGTGCTGGAGGGCGCCCCGCAGGACGGCCTGCCCGAGGGCAGCGAGAATCGCCTGCTGATGGGCGTCGGCGCCCGCGCCATTGCGGCGCGCGTCGGAGGCGCCCGCCGCCTGCTCACCCTCGATTCGATGCCCCCTGCTGCCGTGTCGCGCACTGTCGATCTGCGCAGTCTCGGCTGGGTCGACGCGATCGGCGAGGCGCTGGACACGCTGGTGCTGCCGCCTGCGAAAATGCCGATCCGGGTCATCGGCGAGGCGGTCGGCGGCGCCGACTTCGTCGAACTCGTCATCGACGAAGCGCCGCTGCAGCGCGCGATGCTGAAATTCTCGACCAATCTGCTGCTGCTCTCGCTGCTGATCTCGGGGCTGACGGCGGTCGCGGTCTATATCGCGCTCAACTGGATGATCGTGGATCCCATCCGCCAGCTCGCCGCCAATGTCATGGAATTCGAGGCCGATCCGGAGAACCCGCACCGGATCATCGAGCCGACGCAGCGGGCAGACGAGATCGGCGAGGCCCAGCGCGCGCTCGCCCGCATGCAGATGACGCTCGCGGGCGAACTGCGCACCAAGAAGCACCTCGCCGAACTCGGCCTCGCGGTCAGCAAGATCAACCACGATCTGCGCAACATGCTGGCGGCGGCGCAATTGATGTCGGATCGGCTCGTCGACACCCGCGACGCCAAGATCAAGCGTTTCGCGCCGCGGCTGATCGCGACGCTCGGCCGCGCCATCGACTTCTGCCAGGCGACTCTGGCCTATGGCCGCGCGGCGGAGGCGACGCCGGTGCTGAAGGACGTCGGCTTGCGCCAACTCGTGGCGGAGCAGGCCGACATGCTCGGCCTCGCCGAGGCGGCCATGGTCACGTTCAGCAACGAGGTTCCCGCCGATCTGATCGCGCCTTGCGATCCCGACCAGATGGCCCGCGTCCTGCTCAACCTGATGCGCAATTCGGTGCAGGCGCTGACCCAGGCCGGGGCTGAGGAAGGCGGCCGGCCGACGCTGAGGGTCAAGGCCGAGCGCGACAACGGCTCGATCATCCTGCGCGTGGCCGATAACGGCCCCGGCGTGCCGGAGCGGGCGCGGGCAAACCTGTTCCAGGCCTTTCGCGGCTCCGTGACGCCCGGAGGAACCGGGCTCGGCCTTGCCGTTGCAGCCGAACTGGTGCGGCTGCACGGCGGCACGATCGCGCTCGAGCCCTCGGACACCGGCGCTGTCTTCATGGTGACGCTACCGGGACGTCGGCAGGCGGCGGCCTGATGCGGCCTACTGGCTCGCCCAGATCACGCGGGCCATGAAGGCGATCTCGGAGAGATTCAGGCTGCGGTCGGCATGGGCGGGATTGAGCGAGGCAAGCTCGATGGTCTTTGCGGTCTGACGCTTGAGCTGCTTGGCCAAGACCTCGCCCTCGACGGTCTTGACCACGACGCGGTCGCCACGGCGCACGGTCGCGGTCGGCGAGACGATGATGGTGTCGCCGTCGCGATAGAGCGGCAGCATCGAATCGCCGGAAATCTCGAGCGCATAGGCCTTCTCGTCGGCCACGCCGGGAAAGGCGACCTCCTCCCAGCCGGTGCCGACAGGGAAGCCGCCATCGTCGAAGAACCCGCCCGAGCCCGCCTGGGCGAAGCCGATCAAGGGAATCGTGCGGGCAGGCGCCGCGCCGCGCCGCATCACAACGCTCATGAACTCGTCGAGGGATGCACCCGTCGCCTGAAGGATCTTGGCGATCGATTCGGTCGAGGGCCAGCGCTCGCGCCCGTCCGGCCCGATCCGCTTCGAGCGGTTGAAGGTGGTAGCGTCGAGCCCGGCCTTGCGCGCCAGCCCCGAGGCGGTGAAACCATAGCGCTGGGCGAGCGCGTCGATGGCGCTCCAGATCTGGTCGTGGGACAGCACCGCGGAGGCCTCGCGAAGGATGTTGCCGGTAGGCGGGGACAAAGATAGGAAATATCCCCTATCAGATAAGATTTCAATCTGATTTCCGCCGTGATGCGGATAAAATTTGCCGAAGCGTCCTCACAGTCGCTATGCCCTCCGCAGGCTTCACCTGCGAGGTTTTGCGTGCCCCTCATCTACAAGATCTGCCCCGAGACCCTGTGGCGCGATGCCGAGGCCGCCGGGCGCTTTGCCGGCGCCGCGATCGATCTCACCGACGGCTACATCCACCTCTCGACGGGTGCACAGCTGCGGGAGACCGTGGCCAAGCACTTCGCCGGCCAGCGGGGGCTGCTGCTGATCGCGGTCGACGACGCGGCACTGGGCGAGGCGCTGCGCTACGAGCCCTCGCGCGGCGGCGCGCTGTTCCCGCATCTCTATGCGGCGCTCGATCCAAAGGCCGTGCGCTGGGTGGCGCCTCTGCCGCAGGACGCAGATGGGCGGCACATCGTTCCGGAGGACATTGCGTGATCGGCTCCCTGTTCAATCTCGCCCGGCCGCTGATCCACCGGATGGATGCCGAGACCGCGCATCGTCTGACGGTGGCGGCTCTCGCCGCCGCCCCGTCCCTGCGGCCGGCTGCCGATGATCCGGTGCTCGCCACCGAGGCCTTCGGACTGTCGTTCTCCAATCCCGTCGGGCTCGCGGCGGGTTTCGACAAGCATGCCGAAGCGGTCGATGGCGCGCTCGGTCTCGGCTTCGGCTTCGTCGAGGTCGGCGGCGTCACCCCCCTGCCCCAGCCCGGCAACCCGAAGCCGCGTGTCTTCCGCCTGATCGAGGATGCGGCGGTGATCAACCGTTACGGCCTCAACAGCGACGGCATGGAGGTGGTGGCGCAGCGTCTGGCGGCACGGCGCGCGCGCGGCGGCATCGTCGGCGTCAATCTCGGCGCCAACAAGGAATCGGCCGACCGCGCCGCCGATTACGCCGTGCTGACGCGCAGGCTCCCTCCGGTCACCGACTTCCTGACGGTCAACGTCTCCTCACCCAACACGCCGGGCCTGCGCGACCTGCAGGCGGAATCGGCTCTCGACGACCTGATCGCCAGGGCGATCGAGGCCCGAGACGAGGCCGCGAACGGCGGACGCCGCACCCCGATGCTGCTCAAGATCGCCCCCGATCTGACCCTGCCGGAGCTCGACGGCATGGTCGCGGTGGCGCGCCGGCGCGGCATCGACGGCATGATCGTCTCCAATACGACGATCGCGCGTGCGGAGACCCTGCGCAGCCCGGCCAAGAACGAGACCGGCGGGCTCTCGGGCAAGCCGCTTTTCACCGCCTCGACGCGGCTGCTCGCCGAGACCTTCCTGCGGGTCGAGCGCCAGTTTCCGCTGATCGGCGTCGGCGGCATCGATTCGGCCGCGACTGCTTTCGCCAAGATCCGCGCCGGCGCCGATCTCGTGCAGTTCTACTCGGCGATGGTGTTCCAGGGGCCGGGGCTGGTGAAGGCGGTCAAGGCGGGCTTGGCCGCCGAGGCGCGCAAGGCCGGGCTGTCGAAGCTCGCTGCGATGGTCGGGCGCGATGCGGCCGCGATCGCGCGGGGAGAAGCCATCTGAGCCATCCGCTGCTCCTGCGAAGGCGCCGGCCAAGGCGCGCGCTCGAAGCCCTTGTTCGAAGCCCTTGCCCCAGCGTCGCCGCTGTCCTATCCGCCAGCGTGAACCTAACAGTTTGTGTCAACGCACGCTGTCGTCGATCGACATAGCGTGCAGGTCGCGCAAGCGATCGAAGAGGGCCTTGCTTTGCTGCGTATCGACTGGAAGAAGCTTGTCTCGGGCGCATTCCCGCCCGCCTTGCTGATCGCAGCCATTCTCGGCGCCATGCTCTGGCACCAGCATGACAGTCTGGAAAAGGTGGCGGAGCGCGACCGGGGAACGCAGATGCGTCTCGTCGGCTCGCTGCTCGGGTCCAGCTTCGACCAGGCGGCGAAGTTTTCGCTCTCGCTGGCGGAATCCTTCGCCCGCAATCCGCAGATCCGCGAGGCGGCGGCGGCCGGCGACCGGGCAAGGCTCGAAGCCCTCGCCGAGGACGCCTATCAATACCTGAACCGTCAGGCCAGCGTGCAGATCTTCGGCTTCCACTCGCCGGACCTGCGCTACCTGCTGCGCATGCATCGCCCCGACCAGTATGGCGACGACATCTCTTCGTTCCGCGCCATGGTCGTCGCCGCCAATCGCCTGCGCCGGGCACAGACGGGGGTCGAGATCGGGGTCGCCGGGATCGGTATTCGCGGCGTAGCGCCCGTCGAGCAAGCGGGAGAGCTGGTCGGCACCTGGGAAGCGGGGCTCGACATCCGCCCCCTGCTCGACCTCGTCAAGACCTCCACCAATACCGAGATTGCCGTGGTGGCGGCGCATTCGCTGAGCGGTGTTCCGCTCGATCCGAAACTGCCCGCGGTCGGCGACCTCACCATCATGGCGTCGACCAACGATTCCTTGTTCTCCAGTTTCCTGCGCGCCTATCCGACGAAGCCTCTTCGCGATATCGAGATTGCCACGCGCAGGTTCGACGGCCGGGCCTATGGCGTCATGGCGCAACCGCTCGTCGACTTCTCCGGCCGTCTCATCGGCCTGACGCTCGTGCTGAAGGAAGAACCGAACGCCGACTGGCGCCGTCTCATGACCGAGCTGTGGGTCATCGCACTGTGCGGGGGCATCATCGCCTTCGTCGGCTTCCTCGTCCTGGCCCGCAAGCGCCGGCAGGCGGCGTGATGTACCGCCTCGCGCTGCTTCTCATGCTGATGATCGGGCTCGGTTCCGGCGCGCATGCCGAGGAGCCCGCCGCCGGCAGCCCAACCACGCTGCCGACGGGTGTGGAGCTGCCGGTGAGAGTGCGCGTCGCGATGCGCGTCCTCAACGTGCTCGAGATCAAGGAGGTCGCCGGTCAGGGGCGACTGCATGTCGAACTGACCCAGCGCTGGCACGACCCGCGGGTCGCTTTCGATGGCATTGCCCGAGGGCTCTCTCGACAGGACCGTGTCGGCGACGAGGCCGACGAGCATCTCAAGACGATCTGGACGCCTGGCCTCTCGCTCGACAACCAGATCGGCGACAAGGATTCGCGTACCGTCGCATTGTCGGTGCATGCCAATGGCGACGTCATGCTGATCGAACGGTTCGAAAGCGATTTCCGCTTTCGCATGAACATGGACGCCTTTCCCTTCGACCAGCAGAGCCTGACGCTATCGCTGTCCCTGCCGCGCTATGCGCAGCAGGACGCGGTCATCCTCACGACCGAAGCCGACCGCCAGTTCTCCGGCGTCGACAGCAACCTCTCCGTGGTGGACTGGCGGCCAGCGGGTCTGCGCTTCTCGAACGACCTCGTGATGGGATGGAATGCCCGCTCCTACTCCCGATTGAACGCGACCGTCACGATCGCACGCGATGCCGAACGCTACCTGCTGCGGGTGTTCATACCGATCATGGCCGTCCTGGCGGTCTCGCTGTTCGTGCTCTGGTCGCCGGGGCTGAAGGAGCAGGACAAGGGCGGGCTGATCTTCTCGTCGCTTCTGGCACTGGCCGCGATCAGCTTCACCTTCGAATCGAGCTTTCCGGGCTCGATCTCGCTCAACACGCCCATCGCCCAGATGATCTCGCTCGGCTATCTCTATCTCATCGCGGTGCTGATGTTCGAGATCATGCTATCGGTCGCGATCGCCAATTCTCAATGGCGCTGGAGCGCACACGCGGCCGACCTGCGCCTGCATCTGCGCTGGGCGCTACCGGCAATCATGCTGATCATCTGCGTGGGGGCCGCCATCCGGGCCCTGCCCGGCTGACGGCGACGCTAAGCAGGGGCAACCCGACGGATCAGCGCCGTGCGGCGAAGAGCCTTGCCAGCAGCCAGACCGGCACCACGAGCAGCGCGCCCGCGATCACCCATTGGCCGACTTCGCGCACCGCGCCGAAGCCCATATCGCCGAGCGAGCGCACGAAGCGGGCCGCCGTCTCGTAGAGCGCGCGCGGCGACAGGCCGAGAAAGGCCATGGCCGCGCCGACCAGCAGCGAGATGAAGAGCAGCCGCACGAGCACGGCGAGCGGCGAGCCGCCGAGAAAACGTTCGATACTGCTGCCGTTGGCCATGAGCGATCTATCCCCGATATGCATTCATCAGTGCCCCGCGCGCTTGAACCAGGGCTGAACGGCCGGTCGAGCGACGAGGCCTTCCGCCTCACAAGGTGGCGGAGGCTCCGGTCGTGGCCCAGGCCGTGCCGGCGATCTTGGCCGCGGCGATGACGGCCTGCGTCCTGCTATCGACGTCGAGCTTGGTCAGGATGGCCGAGACATGGGCCTTCACCGTGGCCTCGGAGACACCGAGTTCATAGGCGATCTGCTTGTTCAGAAGACCTTCCGACAGCATCATCAGCACGCGGACCTGCTGCGGCGTCAACGTCGAGAGATTGCGGACCATGGTCGCGGTCTCGGCATCGACGGGCGCGTTCAGATCGATGCCAGGCGGCGTCCAGACTGTGCCTTCGAGCACGGCGCGGATCGCCTCGCCCATCTGCTCGACATCGGCGGTCTTGGGCAGGAAGCCGAGTGCGCCGAACTCGATGCAGCGACGGATCACGCTCGGCTCGTCATTGGCGGAGACGACGATGACCGGCACCTCGGGATGATCGGCGCGCAGAAAGAGCAGCCCCGAGAAGCCCTGCACGCCGGGCATAGTCAGGTCGAGCAGGACGAGATCGGCGTCGCCGCCGGTGTCGAGCGCCTCGGTCAGTGCCTCCAGCGAGCCGACCTCGCTGACATCGGCGCCTTCGAGCGCCGTGGACACGGCCTGCCTGAGCGCGCCCCGGAAGAGCGGATGGTCGTCCGCGATCACGATCCGTGTCGAAGGTTGCCGTTTCATTGGAACCGATCTCCGGTATCTGCCAGCATCCCGCAGCCAGCATCCTGCCCCAAGCGGGGCCTTGATCTCAAGCGCGATGGCAATGATCCATCGCCGCGCGCCCGGAAGGCTGTGAACCATCCCGCGCCGAGGAGCAATTCCGACGAATGGCGAAACCGGACCTTTCAGCCCGTCGAGGGCAGCAGCGCCTCCAGCGCCTCGATGCGGTCGGCCTCTCCAGGCGGCTTGTCCCAGCGGATGCGGCTGATGCGGGGGAAACGCATGGCGAGGCCCGATTTGTGCCGCGTCGAGCGCTGCAACCCCTCGAAAGCGACCTCGAAGACCAACCCGCTTTCAACCGTGTGCGTGACCTCGCGCACCGGCCCGAAGCGATTTTGCGTGTGCTTGCGGACATAGCAGTCGAGCTCGATCAGTTCCTCGTCGGTGAAGCCGAAATAGGCTTTGCCGACCGGGACCAGTTCGTCCGTCCCTTCCTCGCCAACGCGCCAGACGCCGAAGGTGAAGTCCGAATAGAAGGAGGAGCGCTTGCCGTGGCCGCGCTGGGCATACATCAGCACGCAATCGACGAGCCTCGCCTCGCGCTTCCATTTCCACCAATGGCCCTTGGGACGGCCCGGCAGATAGGGCGATTCGAGCCGCTTGATCATGCAGCCCTCGACGGCCTCGGCATCCGCCCCAGCACCGGCCGCAGCCGGGTCCGCCCGGGCTGAGGCAAGCTCCTCCCAGGTCGAAAACGCAATCGGCGGCGAGAGATCGACGATCGGGCTCCCCAGCCTCGCGACGAAAGCCTCGAGGCGCTTGCGGCGCTCCGACAGCGGCAGTTCGCGCAGATCCACCTCGCCATCGACGAGGAGGTCATAGGCGCGGATATGGGCGGGGTACTCGACGAGCATCTTCGCGGTCACGCTCTTGCGGTTGAGCCGCTGCTGGAGCGTGTTGAAGCTCTGCACCGTCTCCTCGCGGCGCACGAGCAATTCGCCGTCGATCGCCCCGTCCAGCACCAGCGCCTCGACGACATCGGGGAATGCGGCGGCGATGTCCTCGCCCGTCCGGGAGAACAGGCGGGTGACGCGCGTGCCGTCCGGCCGCGTGCCGCTGACGGCCTGGACGCGAATTCCGTCCCATTTCCACTCAGCCTGGACATCCTTCGGGTTGATCTTGTCGAAATCGCCCTCCTCGATGGGATGCGACAGCATCACCGGCCGGAACGGAGCGGGGTCTGTCGCCTCCGGCCTTGGCCCCTTCCCCTCCAGCCAGGCGAAGAGCGTGGCGTAGGGCGGCTCCAGCCCGTGCCAGACCTGCTCGACCTCGTCGGCGGGAATGCCGCCGAGGCTGGCGGCCGCAGTCTTGGCGAGGCGCGCCGAGACGCCGATGCGAAGGCTGCCGGTGATGAGCTTCAGCAGCGCCCAGCGACCGTTCTCATCGAGCGCATCGAGCCAGGAGGCCACAAGGCGCGGCAATTCGGCCTTGCCGGCGTTGCGCAGGCCTTCGACGACGTCGGGCAGATGCGGGATGTCGTTGGCGCCATGCTTGACCGGCCACATCAGCGCGACCGTCTCCGAGAGATCGCCGACATAGTCGTAGGACAGCGCAAACAACACCGGGTCGGTGCGCTCGGCGATCAGCGCGCGGATCAGCCCCGCCTTGGCATTGGCAAAGACCAGTCCGCCGGTCATCGCCGCCAGCGCGAGGCCGCGGTCGGGATCGGGCGTCGTGCGCAGATAATCGGCGATCAGCGCAATCTTTGCATTGCGGCGCGGCTCATAGGCGAGGCGGTCGAGCAGCCAGGCGAACCGGTTCACGAGGCGCGCCCCTGGCGCAGAGACCCGTGTTCGAGAACGCGACGGTCGATGCAACGCTTCATTCAGTTTCCATTCATGAACGGAGCGGCAGGCTGCTCGTCGCTGAGGGGGAACTGCTGCCGATGCGTGTTGCCATCCAGGCCTTGGGTCTCGCCGTCGTGCTGACGGCCGCGCTTGCGGGCGCCGCCCAAGCCGGACCGTTCACCTGCCGCGAAACCCAGATCGTCCGGGCGACCGACAAGCTTGCAGCGCTTTCGCCGCGCATCGCGGCGGGAGGCAAAATCGAGATCCTCGCCATCGGCTCCTCCTCGACGGAAGGCATCGGCGCCTCGGCCAAGGACAAGACCTATCCGGCGCGTCTGCAAGCCCTGCTCGGTGCCGCCTGGCCGCGCGTGCAGATCAATATCACCAATGCCGGCATCGGCGGGGAAATCGCGCCCCAGACGCTTGCCCGGCTGAAGCAGGCCGTGACCGGGAAGCGCTACGACCTCGTGATCTGGCAAGTGGGCACCAACGACGCCGTCACCGGCGGCGACCTCGCCGCCTTCAAGGCGATGGTCGAGGACGGTGTCTCGATCGTCAAGACGGCGGGGACGAGCCTTGCCTTGCTCGATCCGCAGTTCTTTCCGGGCATCCGCGAGCCGGCCCGCTACCGCAGCTATGTCGATGCGATCGGTGAGGTCGCGAAGGGCCAGAACGTGCCGGTGTTCACGCGCTACGACACGATGCGGGAATGGCACGGCACAGATGCGCAGGCCTTCACGGCGGCGCTTGCCCCCGACAGCTTCCATATGAGCGACGCCGGCTATGACTGCCTCGCCCGCGACATGGCGACGGGTCTCGTCTCGCTGACGACGGCGGGGCGCCCTGTGATGGCGCAGAGCAAGTAGCTCGGGCCTAGAAAGCGGCGGCATCTGCCCCCTCCAATCCCGGTTCCGTTCCTGTCGGTTCCGCCTCGCCCTCGTCGCCATAGCCGACCAGATGCAGCGGCTTGGCCTTGAGGCCGACCGTGCCGCACCAATGCACCAGCGCCTCGGCCTCCCCATGCGTGACCCAGATCTCGCCGGCGCCGGTTTCGCGGATCGTCGCCTGGAGATCGTCCCAGTCGGCATGGTCGGAGACGATCAGCGGCAGCTCGACGCCCTTCTGCCGGGCCCGCGCCCTGATCCGCATCCAGCCCGAGGCGAAGCTCGTCACCGGATCGGGAAATTTGCGGGCCCAGAGGTCCTGGATCGCGCTTGGCGGGCAAATCACGATCTCGCCGCCAAGGCTCTTGCGCTCGGCCGCGACGACCTTGCGAATATCGCCCAGCACGGCGCCTTCCGACAAATAGAACTCCGTCAGCTTCTCCATCGCGCCATGGACATGGATCGGCCGCTCGTAGCCGGCCTCGCGGATCAGGGCCATGACGCGCTGCGCCTTCCCCAGCGAATAGGCGCCGACGATATGGGTCCGCTCGGGAAAGACCCGCACCGATTCCAGCAGTTTTGCGACCTCGGCATGGGCACGCGGATGGCGGAACACCGGCAGGCCGAAGGTCGCCTCGGTGATGAAGATGTCGCATCGTACCGGCTCGAAACCGGCGCAGGTCGGATCGCGCTCGCGCTTGTAGTCGCCGGAGACGACGATGCGCAGGCCCCCGGATTCGACGATGATCTGGGCCGAGCCGAGGACGTGCCCGGCCGGAACGAAGGTGAAATCGACCGGGCCGATCCGCACCGTCTCGCCCGGCACCGCCTGCTGCCGCTCGCCCGTGAAGCCCTCGCCATAGCGCAGCGCCATGATCGCCAGCGTCTCGCGCGTCGCCAGCACGGCGCCATGGCCGGCGCGGGCATGGTCGGAATGGCCATGGGTGATCAGCGCCCGGTCCACCGGCCGGACCGGGTCGATATAGATGTCGGCCGGCGGGCACCACAAACCGGCCGGCGTCGGAATCAGCAGTTCGGATGGGCGCATTGTCTTGAGCGGGCGCGGTCTGGCCAGTGTCATACTCCTCAGATAGACCGGCAGCCATGATCGAAAAGGGCTCCACCGCGCATTCCGCCAGTTCCGGCGACCCGACGCTCGACCGACGCTATGCCTGGGCGGAAGCCGCGCTGAAGGAGGGCGATGCGCAGGCCTGCGTCGAGATCCTCGACCAGACGCTTGCCGAGGCCTATGGCTTCACTGCCGCCTGGCACCTTTACGGGCTGGCGCAGGAGGCTCTCGGCCACAATGAGGAGGCCGCGACCGCCTGGCGATCCTGCCTCATGCTCGATCCCAACGATCATTTCGGGGCGCGGCTCGACCTCGCGCGGATCGGCGCGATGGCAGCCGAGGACGCCACCTCCGAGAATTTCTCCGGCACGCTGTTCGACGCCTATGCCGAACGCTTCGACAGCCATCTGACCCAAGCCCTGCACTACAACGCCCCCGCTTTGTTGCGGGCCGCGCTGGCCCGCATCCGCGACAACGCCGGCCTGCCCTTCCGGTTCGACGCCGTGTTCGATCTCGGCTGCGGCACCGGGCTGATGGGCGAGGCGATCCGCGCCGAGACCGGCTTCCTCGCCGGCTGCGATCTCTCGCCGCGCATGATCGAGCGGGCGCGGGTTAAGACCCGCGTGGACGGCGAGCCGCTTTACGACAAGCTGGCGGTGGCGGGGCTGACCGCCTTCCTGTCGAGCCGGCCAGACGCCAGCGCCGATCTCGTCGTGGCGGCGGATGTCTTCGTCTATCTCGGCGAGCTTGGCCCCAGCTTCGCCCAGAGCGCGCGTGTGCTGAAACGCGGCGGGCTGTTTGCCTTCACGGTGCAGAGCCATGATGGCGAGGGGGTCGTCGTCGGAGCGGATCGGCGGTTCGCGCATGGCGAGGGCTGGCTGCGTCAGAGGCTTCGGGAAGCGGGGCTTCGACCGGTACTGCTGGAGCCCGCCAGTACGCGGCAGGATCGTGGCGTGGCCGTCCCGGGGCTGCTGGTGGTGGCGGAGCGGGGCTGAGGACGCGTCCGTTGGTCAGGACGCGGGCGACACCTTCGGCAACCGCCTAACGGGAAGGTGATCGGCGGTCATGCCGACATCACGGCCCCGTTGGTGGACATCGAGGGCGCAATGGCTAGCTTATAGCCTGAGAATCCGGCTCGAGACCTGCCCTCAGGACGCGCATGACAAGCCAGTCCAGGGCCGCCGACATCACATCCATCGCGAAGGAAGAGACAATGACCGCCAAGATCATCGTCACGGATCGCAGAGTGCTTCTCACTGGAGCGCTGGCCATCGGCGCTGCGGGATTGCTGCCCCGTTCGGTAACGCCGGCCACCGCGCAGTCCTCCGCCAGCAATGGCTTTGCCCCGACCGAGACCATGGCTGGCGGCTCCAATAATTATGTCGCCAACGCGCCGCTGGTCCAAAATCTCGGGACCGGCTTCGTCGCGTCGGGCGTGGTCCGCAGGGCCGGCGACGGTAAGCCGCTGTCGAATATCCGGGTCCAGATCTGGGCCGCTACCGAGCGGGGCGGCGAGCGCGTGCCGAGCAACCGGGGAAGCGTCATGACCGGGCCGGATGGCAGCTATCGCCTCGACATCTCGCCGATCGTTCCCCAGTTCGGGCAGCCGCATATCCATATCGCCTATGACGATCCGGGCTTTGCAACGCTGTTCCTCCGCCCCGTGCTGAACAGCCGTCACGACAAGGCTCTCACGGCCGATTTCGTCCTCGCGCCTGCGGCAGGCAATGAGCCGCGACGGAGCTGACCGCCGCCGCATCGCAGCCTGGATCCTTGTCGCCGCCATTGCCTGCGTTCCGGTTCTTGCTGCCGCTGCAAGTCCGTTGCAACGTGGCCGGGAGCTGTTGTGGATCATCGGCGGCATGGCCGGCGTGCTGGCGCTCAGCCTGCTCTTCCTGCAACCGCTGCTGATGGCGGCGACGCCGCCTCTCATGCAGGTCCGAGCCGGTGTGACGTGGCATCGCCGGGGCGGCATCGCGATCGTCGCCATGGTCGCGGTGCATATCGGCGCGCTGTATCTTTACAGCCCCGAGGACATCACCGACGCCCTGCTGCTCGTCGCGCCGACGCCGTTTTCGCTCTATGGCGTAATCAGCCTGTGGTGCCTGGTGCTGACGGCTGCGCTTGCGGCGACTCGGCGCGTGCTCAAGATCGGCTATCGGCCCTGGCGCATCCTGCACAGCGTCCTGGCGGTCGCCGTGGTTGGCGCCAGCGCCATCCATGCCATCCAGATCGAAGGCGCGATGGAAGAGTACTCGAAGCTGGCGATCTGCATCGCCGCCTTGCTCGTCACCACCGTCGCCGCCGTCGAGGTCAATGTTCTGGCCCCGATGCGCCGCCGCACGGCCTTGCGTAAGGCATAGAGCGTGGCGTGCGCGGCAACCGCGTCACGCACCACGGCAGCGCTGCAATCATGGGGCAGACCGAGCCAGGCTCCAGCCATTCCCCTTTCGTTCTCTCGCCATGCGCTCTATCTCTGGACAGCATGGCTGTGCCCTCCCCGCTCCCGCCCGCCTTCGAGAACTGGTTCGCAAGCCGAGGCTGGAGCGCGCGGCCTCATCAGCTCGCCTTGCTCGACGCGGCCCGCGCCGGACGCTCGACCTTGCTGGTCGCTCCGACCGGTGCCGGCAAGACGCTCGCCGGCTTCCTGCCCTCGCTGGTCGAGCTCTCCGGGCGCCAGGCCGTGCCCGAAGCCAAGCGCGAGGGACTGCACACGCTCTACATCTCGCCGCTCAAGGCGCTCGCCGTCGACATCGCCCGCAATCTCGACGCGCCGATCCGCGAGATGGGCCTGGCCGTCACCGTCGAGACCCGCACCGGAGATACCTCGGCGGCCAAGCGCACGCGCCAGATCGCCCGCCCGCCCGACATCCTCCTGACCACGCCGGAACAGCTTGCGCTGCTGGTCTCGCATCGCGATGCCGCGCGCTTCTTTTCGAGCCTGCGCCGCATCGTGCTCGACGAGTTGCATGCGCTGGTGACCTCCAAGCGCGGTGACCTGCTCTCGCTCGATCTCGCACGCCTGCGCAGCCTGGCGCCACAGGTCAGCGCGGTCGGGCTGTCAGCGACGGTGCGCGAGCCGGCCGATCTGCAGCGCTTCCTCGGCGGGTCGGACACGCCGGCGGGCCTCGTCACCGTCACCGGCGGGGCCGCGGCCCGCATCGGCATCCTGCAGACGCAGACCCGTTTGCCGCTGGCGGGGCATACCACCGGCCATGCGATGGGCGCGATCTATGAGGCCATCAAGGCGCACAAGCTGACGCTGGTTTTCGTCAACACGCGCATGCAGGCGGAATTTGCCTTCCAGGCGCTGTGGACCATCAACGACGACAGCCTGCCGATCGCGCTGCATCACGGTTCGCTCGATGTGGCGCAGCGCCGCAAGGTCGAGGCGGCGATGGCCGACGGCCGGCTCAAGGCGGTGGTCTGCACCGCGACGCTCGATCTCGGCATCGACTGGGGCGACGTCGATCTCGTCGTCAATATCGGCGCGCCCAAGGGTGCGAGTCGCCTGATGCAGCGCATCGGCCGCTCAAACCACCGCATGGACGAGCCCTCCCAGGCGCTGCTGGTGCCCTCCAACCGCTTCGAGCTGCTGGAGTGCCGGGCTGCGCTCGATGCCGTGGCCGAGGCCGCGCAGGACACGGCGGATGCCCGCATCGGGGCGCTCGACGTGCTGGCCCAGCATGTGCTCGGCGTCGCCTGCTCGGACGGGTTCGACGCCGGCGCGCTCTATGACGAGGTCTGCACCGCCTCGCCCTATGCCGGCCTGGAGCGGGCCGATTTCGACGCCGTGGTGAACTTCGTCGCGACGGGCGGCTATGCGCTGAAAAGCTATGAGCGTTTCGCCAAGCTGCGGCAGGACAAGGCCGGGCATTGGCGCGCCAGCAACGCCAGGATCATCCAGCAATACCGGATGAATGTCGGCACCATCGTCGAATCGACCATGCTCAAGGTCCGGCTCGGGCGTGCGCGGGCCGGAAAGCCCGGCCAGCCCTCCCAGGTGACGCGCGGCGGGCGCGTTCTCGGCGAGGTCGAGGAGTATTTCGCGGAGACGATGACGCCCGGCGACACCTTCATCTTCGCCGGCGAGGTGCTGCGCTTCGAAGGCATCACTGGCAACGAGGCGGTCTGCTCGCGCGCGCCGCCCGGCACCGACCCGAAGATTCCCTCCTATGCCGGCGGCAAGTTCCCGCTCTCGACCTTCCTGGCGGCGCGCGTGCGGGCGATGCTGGCGAGCCCGAAGGATTGGGACAGCCTGCCCGAGGAGGTCTCGTCCTGGCTGCATGCGCAGCGCCTGAAATCGCGCCTGCCCCAGCCCGGCGAATTGCTGGTCGAGACCTTTCCGCGCGGCGGGCGCTTCTACCTCGTCGCCTACCCCTTCGAGGGCCGGCTTGCCCATCAGACACTCGGCATGCTGCTGACCCGGCGGCTGGAGCGGGCGAAGATGCGGCCGCTCGGCTTCGTCTGCAATGATTACGGCATGGCCTGTTGGGGGCTCGGCGACATGTCGGCGGCGATCGCGGGCGGGCGCTTGAGTCTCGACGACCTGTTTGCTCAGGACATGCTCGGCGACGATCTCGAGGAGTGGCTGGCGGAATCGGCGCTGATGAAGCGCACCTTCCGGCAATGCGCGGTGATCGCGGGGCTGATCGAGCGGCGCTTTCCCGGCCAGGAGAAGAACGGGCGGCAGGTCACGATGTCCACCGACCTGGTCTATGACGTGCTGCGCCGGCACGAGCCCGACCATGTGCTGCTCAAGGCCGCGCGTGCCGATGCGGCGACGGGCCTGCTCGACATTCGCCGGCTGGGTGAGATGCTGACACGAATCAGCGGCCGAATCATTCATCAGCCGCTCGACCATGTTTCGCCGCTCGGCGTCTCCGTCATGCTCGAGATCGGGCGCGAGGCTGTCTATGGCGAGGCGGCGGACGAAATCCTGGCGGAGGCGGAAGCGATGCTGATCGAGGAGGCGATGGCGTGAACGCGATGGCGGCAGCGGCAGGTGGGACGGCAAGCCCGGCCTTCATGCTGGGGCGGCTCGCGGTCGTGCCCGATCTCTCCGGCGCGCTCTGGCTGCCCGAGGAACGCACGCTGGTCGTCGCCGACCTGCATCTGGAGAAGGGCTCGGCCTATGCGGCGCGCGGCATCTTCCTGCCGCCCTATGATTCGACTGCCACGCTGGCGGCGCTGACGGCGGCGATCCTGCGCCACGCCCCGCTGCGCGTCATCGCGCTCGGCGACAGCTTCCATGATCGCGAGGCGGAGGTGCGCATCAGCGCCGACAACCTCGCCGCGCTGTGCCTGCTGCAAACAGGCCGCGACTGGATCTGGGTGACCGGCAACCATGATCCGCAGATCAGCCGCGCCATGGGCGGCGAGAGCGCCGACACGATCGCCCTGTCCGGCGTCACGCTGCGCCACGAGCCGGACGCAAGCGAGGCCGGCTTCGAGATCGCCGGCCATCTCCATCCGGCGGCGAAGGTGCGGATGCGTGGGCGGGCTCTGCGGCGGCGCTGCTTTGCGCTGTCGTCGCGGCGCTGCGTCATGCCGGCCATGGGGGCCTATGCCGGCGGCCTGAACCTGCGCGACATCGCCTTCCGGCCGCTGCTGGACGAGAGCTTCAGCGCGCATCTGCTGGGGGATACCCGGTTGTTCCGCATCGACCCACGGCTGCTGCTGCCGGATTGAGCCCGGCTGGCCACGCCATGGCACCGCCGCAGCTGCGACATGGCCGCCATCCCCATCTGTCTGACGCGCGGTCCATGAGATGGGTTGCGTCCGCGAAGGGCTTGTGGCATCAGGACGCCGCTTCGGAAACGACGCCACGCTGACTTTCGCCTCGCGGCGACCGACAACCGCCGTGGACGCTCAATTCCTGCTGCGGTAGCTCAGTGGTAGAGCACACCATTGGTAATGGTGAGGTCGAGAGTTCAATCCTCTCTCGCAGCACCAGCCCATCTCCTTGATGTGGCTGAGAGTCTTGACGGAGCAGGGCTTCTGTCCATTCTGACGCGGCACCGTGCGCGGCGCATCAGACGGACGTCTGATGCTGCGGAAGCCATGCTCATTCATGCGTCGGGACGGCGGATTCTCCGCGCATCTGGTCTTTGCCAGGCGCGTCGCCCATCGAAGTTGGTCGAAGCGAGATAGAAACCGCGCTCGGATTTGGCCTGCGGGATGTCAGCGCGACGCGCGGATGGCTACGTCGGTTCCGGCCCGTCCAACGCTCAAAGCGGCCTCAGACCGCGTGCCCGACGCCATCAGGGCCACGCGCCGACAGGCCGCGACAGCGTCAGTACTTGATCACGCCAAACCTCCGGAACGCGTCATGGATGCGGTCGGAATGGGTATTGAAGCTTGGATAATCGCCGAGATGGGCCGGGCGCGGACGCGGCAGTTCGATCGCGATCTCGTCGACGACGCGGCCCGGCGTCGGCGACATCACCAGCACGCGGTCGGAGAGGCCGATCGCCTCCTCGATCGAATGGGTGATGAAGACCACCGTCTTGCCGGTCTCCAGCCAGAGCATTTCGAGGTCGTGGCGGATCTGGGTGCGGGTGATGGCGTCGAGCGCGCCGAAGGGCTCGTCCATCATCAGCACGCTGGGGTCGTGGATCAGCGCGCGCGCGATCGAGACGCGCTGGCGCATGCCGCCCGAGAGCTGCTTGGGATAGCGGTCGGCGGCGTGGCTGATGCCGAGCTTGGCGAACAGCTCGAGCGCGCGCGCCCTCGCCGGCTCGAGCGGCAGGTGCCGGATTTCCGCCTGCAGCAGGACGTTCTCCAGCGCCGTCCTGAACTCGAGCAGGAGATGGTCCTGGAAGACGATGCCGATGTCGGTCAACGGCGAGGTCAGCGCCTTGCCGTCGACCAGAAGCTCGCCGGCAGTGACGGGGATGAGGCCGGCGGCCATGAGCATGAAGGTGCTCTTCCCGCAGCCCGAGGGGCCGATCAGGCTGACGAACTCGCCGCTCCTGATGTCGAGGTTCAGACCATCGACGGCGGTGAAGCCGCCGAAGGTCTTGACGATGCCGCGCCCCGTAATGGACGCGGCCGTGCCGGTGCCGGCAGCGACGATCATGCCGTCCTCACGAGCAGGCCAGGGCCGAGGCCGGCAGCAATTCCGTGCTGTAGTAGTCGGTGATCGGCTTGTCCTTGGGCAGGCCGAGATACTGGGTCAGGAGATCGTAGCTGACCGCCCAGTTCTTCTCCGGCACCTTGCCGAGCGTCGTCGCTCCCGGAGCGCAGAGCAGCTTGTTGACGACGTCGAACTGGGCCAGCACCTGCGCCTTCTTCACCGCCGGGAATTGCGCCACGACGGCATCGGCCGCGGCGTCGGGGTTCTTCCGCGCCGCATCCCAGCCCTGCAGGCTCGCCTCGACGAATTTCCTGAACAGGTCCGCATCGGCCTTGATCCGGTCGTCGCGGGCGATGACCGAAAGGCCGACGGTGGGCACGCCGACGTCTCGGTAGAAGATGTCGGTCACCTTGAAGCCGCGCTCGCGGATCTGGATCGAGTGGAAATCGGCGCCGCCGAGGATGGCGTCGACCTTCTTCTCCAGCAGCGCGCCGACGAAGGCGGCCGGGTCGATGGCGATGACGTCGACCTTGCTCTTGTCGATCTTGTTGCTGGCGAGGATGGCCTCCAGCAGGATCGTCTGGGCGGTGCCGGGCTGCACCGCGACCTTCTTGCCGGCAAGATCCTTCGGCGAGGCGATGCCGCTCTCGGCCAGCGAGATGATGGCGAAGCCGTTGGTCTGCAGCACCGGCGCCACGATCTTCACCGGCGCGCCCTTGCTGCGCAATTGCATGGCGGCCGGCGCATCGGCGAAGCCGACATCGGCCTGGCCGGTAGCGACCATCTGGGCAGTGGTGCCGGAGCCCTTGCCCTCCTCGATCGTCAGGTTGATGCCTGCCTTCTCGTAGAGCCCCATCTGCTTGGCCATCATGAAACCAGCATTGGGGGCCGCGGCGAGGAAATTCAGCGTCAGTTTCATCGGCTTGCCGCCGGCCTGTGCCAAGGCCGAGGTCGCGCTCAGCGCCAGCATGGCAACGGTCGAGATCAGGGTGCGTCTGTTCATGGTCTTCATCCTCCCAGATGTCCCGGTTGAGCCCGGTCGATGATTATGGAGTTGCTCTCAGCTCTTGCGCTGCCAGGGCATCAGCAGCACCTCGAGCCCGTCGACGAGGTAGCTGAACAGGATGCCGACGACGCTGAGCGCGACGAGGCAGGCGAAGATCAGGGGCATGTCGAGGAAGCTCGTGCCGCGCAGCAGCAGGTAACCCAGCCCCGAATTGGCGCCGACGAATTCGCCGACGATCGCGCCCGTCGCCGCGAAGACGGCCGACACCTTCAGCCCCGAGAAGATGTAGTTCAGCGCCGCGGGGACGCGCACCTTGCGGAAGGTCTGCCAGGGTGTCGCACCCATCGAGCGGGTGAGGTAGAGCACGCGCTCGTCGAGCGCCCGGAAGCCGGTCATGCTGGCGACCAGGGTCGGGAAGAAGCAGAGCAGGAAGGTCAGCAGGACCTTCGGAAACAGCCCGAAGCCGAACCAGACCACGAAGAGCGGCGCGATGGCGATCTTGGGCACGAGCTGGAAGAAGACGATCACCGGATAGACCGCCTTCTCCAACAGCCTCACCGAGACGATGATATAGCCGAGCGGGATCGAGATCACCGCTGCCATCAGGAAGCCGAGCACGATCTCGTTGGCCGTGACCAATGTGTGCTGGAAGATCAGGGCGCGGTCGGTCCAGAGCCGCTCGAAGAAGGCGCTCGGCACGGGCAGGATGTATTCCGGCACGCCGGCCAGCGGCACCAGCCATTCCCAGGCGAGCAGCAGCACGGCGAAGCTCGCCAGCGGCCAGGCGATGGCCGAGGCCCATTCGGCGGCCTGGCTCGGAGCGGCATCGGGCCCCATGACGGGCCTTGTCGCAGGAGTGGGAGCGGCGTTGTCGGTCATGAGATCGTTCCCGGCCGGGTTTCGGGCTGAGGCCGCCCTTTCGGAACGAGGCCCAACGGGGATTGCATCTGCCGCCGCCGCAACGGCCAGATCTCGGCCATGTCCCGCGCCGCGTCCCGCAAGGCGTCGGCAATCGGCCCGCGCCGGTCTTCAGTCATGCGCGGCAGCGGGCCGGCGACGCTGAGCGTCCCGGCGATGGCCGCATCGGGCGCAGGCCCGGCGCGGAAGGCGATGGCCATGGCGACGGTCCCGATCTCGCCCTCCTCGACCGCCAGCGCGACGCCGCGCTGCCGCGTCTGCGTGAGATGGGCACGCAGCGCATCGACATCCGACAAGGCGTTGGGCCCCCCCGCCCGGAAACCCCGGGCACAGACGATCCGCAGCGCGTCCGACTCGGGCAGGGAGGCCAGCCAGGCCTTCCCGGTCGCGGTCGCATGCAGGACGATCTCGGCGCCCATGGGCGGGTCGTAGCGCAGGCCTGCGGTCGCGCCCTGCGCGCGGGCGATCCAGACGAGGTTCTCATCCTCGACGACCGCGAGCCGGCAATATTCACGGGTTCGCTCGGCCAGGGCATCGAGCACGATCTGTCCTGCATCGGGCAGGCCGCGCAGATCCAGGTCGCGGAAGGCGAGCTGCGCCAGCTTCAGCGTGAGCCCATAGGCGCCGGTCGCGCCATCCTGGCTGACGAAGCCGCACTCGCTCAGCGTCGCGAGCAGCCTGTGCGTGGCGCTGACGGGCAGGCCGAGCCGCGCCGACAGCACGCCGAGATCGACGCCACCCGGCTCGCCCGACAAGGCCTCCAGCACTCTGAGCACACGCTCCGCAGCCGCGATCGTCACGCTTCCCGTCCCCGCTTCTCTTATTTTGGAAATCATTTCCAATTCGGAATTGGATTTCGTATATGAGCCCTCAGCGGCGGAGTCAACGCGCTGTGCCGAGCGAGCCGGGAGGGACCATCGTGAGTTTGTCTGGAGAAGGCGCGGTTGCCATCTGGCACGATATCGCGGCCGAGGGGCGCGACGAATTCTATGCCTGGCACGGCCAGGAGCACATGCCGGAGCGCGTCGGCATCCCCGGCTTTCAGCGCGGCCGGCGCTATGTCGCGATCGAGGCCGATCTGGAATTCTTCAACCTCTACGAGGCGCTGAGCGTGGAGGTCCTCAAGAGCCAGGACTATACGGCTCGGGTCAATGCGCCGACGCCGTGGACGCTGTCAGCCGTGAAGCATTTCCGCTCGGTGGCACGCTCGATCTGCCGCGTCGCCCATAGCGCCGGGCCGGCTCAGGGCGGGCTGATCGCGACCTTGCGCTACGATGTGGCCGTTGCGGATGCGGCGCGCCACCTGGCAAACCTCCGGCGCAAAGCCATCCCCGATCTGCTGGCGCTGCCAGGAATCGCGGCCGTGCATCTGCTGACGGCGGATGCCGAGGCGAGCGGCGTCGCAACCGCCGAGCAGAAGGCGCGCGGCGTCGCCAATGCCGTGCCCCGCTGGGTGCTGCTGGTCGAGGGCTGGGGCGACGAGTCAGCGTTCGTCGCGACGGCGAAAGCCGAACTCACGGCCACCCGTATCGACGCCATCGGCGGCCAGGGTCCCTATTCGCTCGGGCTTTATCGCCACCAGATCACCCGCACCAAGACGGCCTGGAGCGCCGGCTGATGAGCGCGCGCTATGATCTGTCGGGCCGCCTGGCGATCGTCACCGGCGGAGCGGGCGGGCTCGGGCGCGGCATCGCCGGCGCATTCATCGACGCCGGGGCAAGGGTCGAACTCTGGGACGCCAACGCCTCCGCGCTGGCAGACTCTGCCGCGGCGCTGGGACCGCACGCCACGACCCGCACGGTCGATATCACCGACGCGGCAGCCGTCGAGCAGGCGGCCGATGCAGCTTTCACCACCCATGGCCGTGTCGACATCCTCGTCAACAATGCCGGTGTGCTTGGCGAGGTGAAGCCGATCTGGGAGACGTCGCCGGAGAACTTCCAGCGCGTGCTGCAGGTCAACCTGTTCGGCTCCTATCTGGTCACGCGCGCCGTGGTCGGGCGCATGCGCGACCAAGCTCCTCGGCCTTCCAAGCTGACACCGCATCCCCTACGCGGCCATGTCGTCAACATCGCCTCGATCCAGGGCAAGGAGGGCATGGCCCGGGCCGCGGCCTACAGCGCCTCCAAAGCCGGATTGATCGCGCTGACCAAGAGCGTCGCCAAGGAAACCGCGCAGGACGGCATCATCGTCACTGCGATCACCCCGGCAGCGGCCGAGACCGCCATGGCGAAGGAAATCTCGGCGGAACGCCGCGCCGACATCCTCGGCCGCATCCCGATGGGTCGATTCGTCGAGGTCGAGGAGGTGGCGCGCATGGTGCTCTGGCTGTCCAGCGACGAGTGCTCGTTCTCGACCGGCGGCATCTTCGACCTGTCCGGCGGTCGGGCGACCTATTGACGGCTCGCTGCGCTTGACCTGCCATCTGACAGGATCGTGAAAGACGCGACTGGGGAACTCTTCCAAAACAGAGGCAAGGCTTCATCATCGCACCTTGCGGCTCTGCCGATCTCTGCGGCGGGCGAATGATGGACGATCGCTACGGGAGAGCCCGGCTTGGGCAGGCACAGGATGAGATGGCTGCATGCGCGGCGTCCCGCAGAGTTCGCCCTGACGGGCGTTGCGGCCTTGCTGATGGCCGCCGCACCCGCCGGGGCTGCGGGCGACCGGGCGCTTGGCGCGTATCTCGCCAGCGAATGTACCGGCTGCCATCAGATTTCGGGCCGCAGCAGCGGCGGCATTCCGCCGATCATCGGCTGGCCCGAGGAGCAGTTCGTCGCCGCGCTCGACGCCTATGGCCGCAAGCAGCGCGACGGCACGACCATGCAGACCATCGCCGCAAGGCTGAGCCGGGACGAGATGACCGCGCTCGCCGCCTATTTCGGCGCGCTGGCGGCAAAGCCGTGACCGCGTGGAGGAGAGCCCGATGACAGCGACGCGACGCGACCTGATGGCAGGCTTCGGCACGGCACTGGCGGCGGGAACGCTGTCCGCACCCGCCGTTCTCGGTCAGGGCCGGCCGCGCGTGGTCGTCGTCGGCGGGGGGCCGGGCGGCGCCACGGCCGCCAAATACCTCGCCCGCGACAGCCGAGGCGCGATCGCCGTGACGCTGGTCGAGGAGAACGAGACCTACCAGAGCTGCTTTCACTCCAACCTCTATATCGGTGGGTTCAAGCGCTATGAGGAGATCGTCCATCGCTACGACGCACTCGCCTCAGCCTATGGCATCGCGCTCGTGCGCAGCCGCGCCACCCAAATCGACCGCGACCGCAAGGAGGTCGTGCTGGGAGATGGCCGCCGGCTGCCTTACGACCGGCTCGTGCTCTCGCCCGGCATCGACCTGAAATACGACTCGGTTGCCGGCTGGTCGAAGGAGGCGGAGGAGGCCATGCCGCATGGCTGGAAGCCCGGCCGGCAGACGCAGCTGATCCGCGAGAAGCTCGACGCGGTGCCAGACGGCGGCACCATCGTGATGATCGCCCCGCCCAATCCCTATCGCTGCCCGCCTGGGCCCTATGAGCGCGCCTCGATGTTCGCGCATGTGCTGAAGCAGAGCGGCCGAAGCAAGGCCCGGATCGTCATCCTCGATCCCAAGGAGAGCTTCTCCAAGCAGGGCGTGTTCATGCCCGATTGGGAAAAGCGCTACGGTGCCATGATCGAATGGCTCGGCCCCAAGGTGCATGACGGCATCACATCGGTCGATCCCAAGACCGGTACCGTCGTCACCGGTTTCGAGACCTATGAGAACTGCGCCTTCGTCAACGTCATCCCGGCGCAGATGGCCGGTGCGATCGCGCGCGATGCGGGGCTCGCCCCGGCCGGGGGCTATTGCACGATCGATCCCGCGACGATGAAATCCGTGGTGGACAGCGACATCATCGTGCTCGGCGATGCCTGCCATGCCGGCGACATGCCGAAATCGGCCTTCTCCGCCAACAACCAGGCCAAGGTCGCGGCGATGGTGCTGCGCGGCGAACTGACCGGAAGCCCGACCTTCCCGGCACGCTACTTCAACACCTGCTGGAGCCTGGTCGACACCGACGACGCGATCAAGGTCGGCGGCCGCTACGAACCCCGGGACGGGCGCATCGCCGCTGTCGAGACCTTCATCTCCCAGCCCGGCGAAAGCGCCGAGATCCGCCGTCAGACCCAGGCCGAGAACATCGCCTGGTACGACGCCATCTGCGCGGACATGTTCACCTGACGGCGGCGCCTTGTCTCCGCTTGCGCGTGACAATGCGGTCCACGCAACGCAGCGGGCTCCAGATCTAGCGCCGCATCCCAGGCGTCTCGACCGGCAGCCCCCTTGCCCGGCCGGCGAGATAGAGTTCCAGCGCGAGATACTCCGGCGAGCCATAATCGAACTGCGTCGCGCGCACGCCGAGCGAACAGGCGCGCAGGCGCCGGTGCAGCGAGCCGACATCGTTCCATTCGAGGCGGTAGGCCGGGTAGCCCGTGCCGGCGCCGTGGCTGACGGTATCGCCGCGCAGCTTTTGGCCGACGAGCCCGTCATGGCATTGCTGGCAGGACAGGTTGAGCTGGCCCTGCCGGCGTTCGAAGAAGGCCTTGCCCGCCTCGTAGTAGGGCTTGGCCGCACCGTCGGTCTTCACATCGACAGGCAGCCCGCGCGAGAGCGAGCCGAGATAGGCGGTCATCGCCAGAAGCTCGGAGCTCTCATAGCCGAAGGCGGGCTGTCCCTGGCGCTCGACACGGCATTGCTCGATGCGGCCTTCGAGGTTGAGCAGCTTGCCGGTGGCCGCGTCGACCTGCGGATAATGCGTCGCGGCGCCGCGCAGGCTCTGCTGCGGCTCGGCATGGCAGGAGGCGCAGGCCTGCCCGTCCGGTGAGGGCTTGCGGCTGAACAATTCGCGGCCCTGCTCGACCCAGAAGAAGGCCGGGTTGCGGGTCTCGTCTGCCTGCTGCCGGCGCATCTCGGGGGAAAGGAATTCGGTGCCGGACTTGATCTGCGCCTGCGCAGGCGCGGGCTGGACGACGAGGCATGCGAGCGCGACGGCCAGCTTGATGACCCCTGAGATATGTGGGTCATCCCGGACGCAGCGAAGCGGAGATCCGGGATCCATTCCGGAACCTTTCCGGGCAGGCGTTCCGGCATGGATCCCGGGTCTCCCTGCGGTCGCCCGGGATGACCCGCGAGGTGAGGGAGCGAGCGTGACCAGGGATGCCTTCTCCCTCACGTCACGGTCAGCCGGCTCGTGCGCGTGTAGGTTGCGCCGCCGTCCTCGCGCCATTCGAAGACGATGTCGCCGGTCGCCACCGCCCGCGTGGTAAAGGAGACGAAGGGGTTGGCGGCGACGCCGGTGTGCATGTCCATGCGGAAGACCTGATCGCCGGCATAGGTCGCGGTCAGACGGTTCAGGATCTTGCGTGGCACGGTGCCGCCCCGGCCGTCGGACTGGCCGCCGCGATCCATCGGGTGGCGGGTCAGCACCTTGATCTCGAGGATCTCGCCGGCGCGGGCCTCGGCAGGCATGGTGATGCGGGCGTTGAAACTCACAGCGTGTCTCCTCAGCCGCCGTCGATGCAGGCGCTCAGCGTCACGACGATGTCGGCGTCAGTCATGACGAAGCCGCCGCCGCTCAGCGCAGCCACCGCCGTGACCGTCTGCGACGCCGCCAGGCGCAAGGTGGTCGCGACCTCGGCGCGGCCGGCCCGGGGGCCGAGATGGAACCGGGCCATGTCGGGAAACGGGTTCTTCTCGGCGATCAGGTGAATCCAGCGGACATGATCGGCCTCGGTCATTGCGCTCTCGACGAGGATGCGGGTGTCGACCGAATTGCCGTTCTCGACCAGAGCGGGGATGTCGAGCGTGATGCGCGCGCGCTCCGGCACCGCGCCTTCGGTGATGCGCGCGATCAGTTGCGCCAGTTCGGGCGAGGGTTCGGTGGCCGCACGGGCGGGCAAGGCCGCGACCAGAAGCCCGGCCGTTGCGCCCGCAAGCACGCTGCGGCGGTCGAGGCCGGGTTCAGAAGGTCTTGAGCGAGGCGAGATAGCTGACGACATCCTCGATCTCCTGGGCCGAGAGGGCCGGCTTGCCCCGGTAGGCCGGGGCGACATCATGCAGGTTTTCCGTCCGGAAATAGGGCGGCATCACCGTTTGCGGGTTGAGCAGGGAGGCGTCGACCAGCCGCAGGCGGATCTGGCCTGCATCGAGGCGCAGCCCCACGCCGGCCAGCGGTGGCCCGATCGTGCCCTGGAAGGGCTCCGATGCGTCCGTGCCCCGGTGGCAGATCAGGCAGTTGCCGCGCTCGCGATCACGCACCAGCGCCGCCCCCCGCGCCGGGTTGCCGACGAGGCCGCCGAGAGGACGCGGGATCGCGTCGCCGACGACCGCATAGGGTTCGAGCGCCAGCGCTGTCGAGGAATACGTCCCCATCAGGCCAAACACGGTCAGAGCCAACCCAGCTTTGAGCGCAATGCCACCCTTCTCCCTCCCCCCGCTTGCGGTGGGGAGGGTTGGGGTGGGGGGCAGTCCCGCTCGGTGAGACGATGCACGACATCGCTCGGGCTTTCCGTCTCCCCATCCCGGCCTTCCCCACCGCAAGCGGGGGGAAGGAGTAGGTGCCGCCGCCCTCACGCCTTCTTGAGATCGGCGTGCTTGAGCGGCAGGCTGCGGATGCGCTTCCCTGTCGCGGCGAAGATCGCGTTCAGCACGGCAGGTGCCGCGACCGCGATCGTCGGCTCGCCGACGCCGCCCCAGAACCCGCCCGACGGCACCAGGACCGTCTCGACCGCCGGCATGGCTTCAAGGCGCATCACCTCATAGGTATCGAAATTCTCCTGCTCGACACGGCCGTCCTTGATGGTGATCTCGCCATAGAGCGAGGCCGAGAGGCCATAGACGAAAGAGCCCTCGACCTGGCGCTCGATCTGCGCCGGGTTGACCGCGTGGCCGGGGTCTGTCGCGGCGACGATGCGGTGGATCTTGAGCTTGCCGTCCGCGCTGACCGAGACCTCGGCGACCGCCGCGACATAGGAGCCGAAGCCCATGGTCTGGCAGATGCCGCGGAAGACGCCGTCCGGCAGCGGCTTGCCCCAGCCCGCCTTCTCGGCCACCGCGTTGAGAACGGCCAGGTGCTTGGGGTGGTTCTTCATCAGGGCGCGGCGGAATTCCAGCGGGTCCTTGCCGACGGAATAGGCGAGCTCGTCCATGAAGGATTCGAGATAGATCGTGTTCTGGTTCAGGTTGACGCCGCGCCAGAAGCCCGGCGGCACATGCGGATTGCGCATCGCGTGGTCGATCAGCAGGTTGGGCACGCCATAGCCGATCGAGGCCTCGGGACCGGGCGGGTTGAGGCCCTGGAACACCGCGGGATCGCGGCCGTTCTGGATGTTCTGCGGGAACAGGCCCGCCACGATCGATTGGCCGGAAATGCGCATGTGCAGCCCGGTCAGGTTGTTGTCCTTGTCGAAGGCGCCGACCATCTTGCACTGGGTGACCGGGTGGTAGCGGCCATGGGTCATGTCCTCCTCGCGCGACCAGATCAGCTTCACCGGCGTGCCGGGGATCTGCTTGGCGATGGCGACGACCTGACGGACCCAATCCTGCGAGGCGCCGCGCCGGCCGAAGCCGCCGCCGAGATCGATCTTGTAGGCCTCGCATTTGGCGATCGGCAGGCCCGCCGCCTCGGCGGTCGCGGCCAGCGCCGCCTCGCCGTTCTGCGTCGGCGTCCAGACCTCGCATTTCTCCGGGGTCCAGAGCGCCGTGGCGTTCATGGTCTCCATGGTGGCGTGGTTCTGGTAGGGGTAGCTGTAGACCGCCTCGACGGTCTTCGCGGCGGCGGCGATCGCAGCCTTCGCATCGCCGTTCTGGTTGCCGACCACGGCGGTCGGGGCATCGAGCCCTTCCTTGAGCCAGGCCGCGATGCTCTCGCTGGAGACCTTGGCGTGCTCGCCCTCGTCCCAGACGATCGGCAGCGCATCGAGCGCCGACTTCGCCTGCCACCAGGTCGCCGCGACCACCGCGACGGCGCTGTCTCCGACGGCCAGCACATGCTTGACGCCCGGCATGGCCTTGATCGCGGTGGCGTCGAAGCTCTTCACCTTGCCGCCGAAGACGGGACAGTCCTTGATCGCGGCGTTGAGCATCCCCGGCATCTTCAAATCCATGCCGTAGATCTTCTGGCCGTTGGTCTTGTCGACCGTATCGAGGCGCGGCAGCGGCTTGCCGGCGATGATCCAGTCCTTGGGGTCCTTCAGCGCGACATCCTTGGGCGCCTCAATCTTCGCGGCGGCGGCCGCGACCTGGCCGTAACGGATCGATCTGCCCGAGGCCTTGTGCGTGATCACGCTCTTCTCGGCAGAGCACTCGGCGGCTGGCACCTTCCATTCGTTCGCCGCCGCCTGGATCAGCATCATTCGCGCCGCTGCGCCGCCCTTGCGGACATACTCATGCGACTCGCGGATGCCGCGGCTGCCGCCGGTCGAGAAATTGCCCCAGACGCGGTTGCGCGCCACGCTCTGGCCCGGCGTCGGGTATTCGGTCGTGACCTTCGTCCAGTCGCAGTTCAGCTCCTCGGCGACGAGTTGGGCGAGGCCGGTCAGCGTGCCCTGCCCCATTTCGGAGCGGGCGATGCGGATCACCACCTTGTCGTCGGGATGGACCACGACCCAGGCGTTGATCTCAGGCACGGCGCCTTGCGCCTGCGCCTCGCCGGCGAAGGGAATCGTGAAGCCGAAGCTGAAGGCGCCGGCCGCGGCTGCCGAGCCTGCGAGCACACCACGGCGGGACAGGCGGATGGAGGTCTTGTCGGTCGAGACGGTCATGATCGTTCTCCCCTCAACCGCGACCAAGGGTGCCGCCGGCGACGACATCGAGGATCGCCGTCTTGACCCGTGCATAGGTGCCGCAGCGGCAGATGTTGGTGATCTCGGCGGCGATGTCGGCTTCCGTGGCCTTGGGGTTGGCCTGCAGCAACGCGGCGGTCGCCATGATCATGCCGCTCTGGCAGAAGCCGCATTGCGGAACATCATGCTTGATCCAGGCCTGCTGGACCGGATGCCTGCCGTCGGCCGAGAGCCCCTCGATGGTGACGATCTTCTGCTCGGCCGTCACCGCATCGAGCGGCAGCGCGCAGGAGCGCGTCGCGACGCCATCGATATGGACCGTGCAGGCGCCGCATTGGGCGACACCGCAGCCATATTTCGTTCCGGTCAGGCCGATCTGTTCACGGATGACCCAAAGCAGCGGCGTATCGCCGGCCGCTTCGACGTCGAGCATCTTGCCGTTCACATTGAGCTTCGCCACCGCAACCTCCCGGTTTCGATCAAGAAGGACGGCGAGAGAGCCGACGCGCCTCGCCGCGAATCCCGGCCTGCCATGCGGCGCGCCGGTCTGATTTTCATTGGAAGCGATTGAAACTCAGATGTACCGATGAGCCAACGGCGGATCCGAGACAGATCGCGCTGCATGATCGACCGCGCGACGTGGAATTTCGACATTTCACGTGGCCCGGCAACTGGTTTTGACTGTCTCCGCAACCCGTTGGCGGCCGATCGGTGCGACCAGAGTCAGCCGCAAGCCAGGGATGCAATCACGGCAACGTGATGGCCTATTACTTGGCAGCAACGGGACGTACCCCGCTTGCACCCATCCTGGGGCGTCACCGACAGGCATAGCTCGTCACAGGACGAGGCCGGTGCGATTTGGGTGGCCCGGCCCGTGGAATTAGCCGGCGCCTGTCGCAGGGCGCGCGGGAGCGCCGGGGTTGCTCCAGGCCGATGGCGCCTCATGGGCGACGTGGACCTCGCTCGTCGAAACGCCGCTCCAGAGCGATTGCAACTGGGCGACCACATGCCCACCGAAGCTCTCATAGGGGATGCGGATCGAGGTCAACCAAGGCGCGATCCAGGCGTTGATGGCGTTGCCATCGACGCCGACGAGCCGGCAGCGCTGCGGGATCGGCACGCCATGCTCGACCGCCAGCCGGTAGGCGCCATAGGCGATCATGTCGCTGACGCAGAGCGCGCCGCGCGGCCAGCCGCCCTCGCGCACCAGCATGCCGGCGGCAGCATAGCCGATCTCGATATGCGACAGGCCCGGCCCGATCGCCCGCCGGATCGCATCATTGGGCACGCCACGCGCCACCAGGCGCTCGATGAAGCCTGCGGCCCGCTCCGAGGTGCTGGAGGCATTCTGCTGAGCCATCAGCACGGCCGGTCGCTCGATACCGCAGCCGAGAAGAAAATCGGCGACGTCCGCTCCCGCCTGGCGGTTGTCGATCCCGACATAGGCGCCGCCTCCCAGCGGGTTGCGCCGCGCGACGAAGACGGTCGGGTCGCCGCGCTTGAGCGTCTCCTCCAGCCCCTTGCTCCTGACCGCGCTCACCATGACATAGCCGGCTACGAGCTGATCGCGCATCGCGCGCAGATAATCGTCCTGCAGTTCGGCGCGGTCATGGGTGTCGCAGAGGATCATGACGTAGCCGGCGTCGCGAAGCGCCGATTCGACGGAGACCGCGATAGCGGCCATCGCTGGGTTGTCGAGATTGGGCGCCAGCATCGCCACGACGCGGCTGGCGCGATGGCGCAGCGCGCGGCCGACGGAATTGGGCCGGTAGCTCAGCCGCGCAATCGCCTCCTCGACGCGCGCAATCGTTTCAGCGGAGGCACGCCCGATCTTGCCGTTGACGATGCGTGAGACGGTCGCGACCGAAACGCCGGCGTCGCGCGCCACCGTCGCCAGCGACGCCGCGTGCTTGCGCGCTCCGCCCGACGGCGATCTTCCCGGTTGCGGACTTGCCGGTTGCGGGCTTGCCGATTGGGGACTTTCCGATTGGGGACTTGCCGACTTGCCCTTCATCGCCTTGCCGGTTCTCCCCGGACGCCCCTGCGGCCCGCCCGTGCAAACGCCGGGCATGCCAGCAATGCTACTGAATGCGGGCGTTGACAACCCAGGCAAACGTTTGCCTTAGTGGCGGCAAGGCGTCCTGGAACGCCGGACAACATTCAGGGATGAACGCAGATGCAGAGCAAACACTGGATTTCCGCGCTCGCGCTGACGGCGGGCCTTTCGACGGGCCTCTTGGCCGGCGGCACGGCCTTCGCCCAGACCACGGTACGCATCGCCTGGTATTCGGACGGCAATGAAGGCGAGGTCGTCTCCGACCTGCTGAAGCGCTTCGAGGCTGAGAACAAGGACATCAAGGTCGTGCTCGACCAGGTGCCCTACAAGGCGATCACCGAGAATCTGCCGGTCCAGCTCGCCTCCGGCCAGGGCCCCGACATCGCCCGCGTCGTCGATCTCGGCGGCATCGCGCGCTATGCGCTCGACCTGCGGCCCTATCTCAAGGACGCCGGCTACTGGGAGAAGAATTTCGGCCCCTTCCTGCCCTGGATGCGGCCGGCAGGCGACGACAAGGCCATCACCGGCTTCATGACGCAGCTCACCGTCACCGGGCCGCTCGTCAACAAGACGCTGTTCGAACAGGCCGGCATCGCGATGCCCGGCGCCAAGGCGAGCTGGGACGATTGGGCCAAGGCCGCCAAGGCGGTCGCGACCAAGGTGCAGGCGCCTTTCCCGCTGGCGATGGACCGCTCCGGCCACCGCTTCTTCGGACTCGCCATTTCGGAAGGCGCCAAGGTGTTCGACGCCAAGGGCGAGCCGGCGGTGATCGATGACGGCTTCAAGCGCGCGGCCCAGCGCGTCTTCGACTGGCACAAGGACGGCGTCATGGCCAAGGAGCTCTGGGGCTCGGTCTCGGGCGCGGCCTATCGCGGCGCCAATGACGAGTTCAAGAACGCCCAGGTCGTGATGTATGTCTCCGGCTCCTGGCAGATCGCGCAGTTCGACAAGACCGTCGGCAACGCCTTCGACTGGGTGGCGGTGCCCTCGCCCTGCGGCGCGGCCGCCTGCACCGGCATGCCCGGCGGCGCCGGCCTCGTCGCGATCAAGCCGACGAAGAATCCCGAAGCCGTCGCCAAGGTGATGGAGTATCTGGCGAGCGAGCCGGTGCTGAGCGAGTTCTATGCCCGCTCGCTGTTCGTGCCGGGTCATCTCGGCATCGCCGCCAAGGGGCTCGATTACAAGGACGCCAGCCCCCAGGCCAAGGCCGCGCTGAAGGTCTTCTCCGACCAGGTCGCGAACCTCTCGCCCGTCGCCTACAAGCTCCAAGGCTACGTCAACAACCGCATCATCTTCAATGCGGTGATCAGCCGTGTCGGACAGGCGATCTCGGGCGAGACGACGCTGGAGGAGGCCTATAAGCGCATCGCCTCGGACGTCGAGCAGCAGATCGCCGAGCGCAACAAGAAGTAAGCTCGCATGGCCTCCGCCGACACAGCGGCGCCTCGCGGCGCCGCACGCCTCTTCGCCGCGCCGCTGTCTTTGCTGATGCGGCTCGTCGACTGGCCGATGAGCGCGCTGCAGCGCCTCATCGGCGAGCGGCGGATGGCCTATGCCTTTCTTCTCCCCAACATCGCCTTCTTCGGCCTCTTCGTCTTCCTGCCGCTGATCATCAACGTGGTCTTCTCCGTGACGGGCGGTGCGGAGCTGTTTCCCTCGCAGCGGCCTTTCGTCGGCGGCCAGCAATATTCCTATCTGTTCGATTGCGGCTCGTTCCTCGATCCCAACTCCTGCCGCGAGGACCATTTCTGGCGCGGCGTTTCCAATACCGCCCGCTTCACCGTCTTCCAGGTGACGGCGATGGTGCTGTTCTCGCTGGTGACGGCGGTGGTGCTGAACATGAAGATCAGGGCGCGCGGCTTCTTCCGGGCGGTGTATTTCTTTCCGGTGCTGCTCTCGCCGGTGGTGGTGGCGCTGACCTGGAAATGGATCCTGCAGCGCGACGGCTTGTTGAACGCGGGGATCACCTCGCTAGGCGGCGAGCGCATCCTGTTCCTGGTCGATCCGAGCTGGGCGATGTTCTGGATCGTCTTCGTCTCGGTCTGGGCCCATATGGGCTTCTACACGCTGATCCTGCTCGCGGGGCTCCAGGCGATTCCCGCCGATCTCTATGAGGCGGCCGAGATGGATGCGACGCCGCGCTGGCGCGTGTTCTGGCGCATCACGCTGCCGCTGCTCTGGCCCAACATGATCGTCGTGATCGTGCTGGCGCTGATCAAGGGCGTGCAGACCTTCGACGAGGTCTTCGTCTTGACCGGCGGCGGGCCCGGCACCGCGACGCTGATGGTCGTGCACTACATCTATGAGACGGCGTTCTCCAACCAGGTCCAGAATTTCGGGCTGGCGGCGGCGGCCTCCGTGGTGCTCGGCATCGTGCTCTTCGCGCTGACGCTGGCGCAGCTGGCGGCGAGCAACCGCAAGGGGGCTGCATGAGCGCCTTCCTCGTCATTGCGAGCGCAGCGAAGCAATCCAGAGGGATTGCGTGTTGCCCCTGGATTGCTTCGTCGGCTGCGCCTCCTCGCAATGACGCAGGAGCGAGCTGCGACCTATCGGCGGTCGTCCATCTAAACCGGTGGCCGGCATGAGCCTCGTCACCAAGCTGGCCACCGCGCGCCGCAAGCCCGGCCGCTGGCACTGGACCGATGTCGCGGCCTATGCCTATCTCGCGCTCGGTGTCGTGCTGATGTTCGGGCCGGTGCTGTGGCTGGCGCTGTCGTCCTTCAAGACGCAGGCAGGCCTGCTGGAATTCCCGCCCTCGCTTTTGCCGATGTCGCAGCAGGAGGTCGTGGTTCCCGGCCATCCGCAGCCGCTGCCGCTGTTTTCGGTGACGATGCCGGACGGCTCGACCCGCGTTCTGGCGCAGGTCCGGCGCATCGGCATCCAGGCGCAGATGGTCGATCCCGCCAATCCGGCAGAGGTGATCCGCGTGCCGATCGACAAGCGCAGCCCAGTGCGCGCTTTCAAGCTCGCGACCGAGAACTACACCGAGCCGCTGGAGCGCTTCGCCTTCACGCGCTTTCTGTGGAACTCCGTCTTCGTCACCGTGGTGGCGACGATCATCACGCTGATCATCAACTCGATGGCGGCCTATGCGCTGTCGATCTACGAATTCCGGGCTAAGAACACGGTGATGCTGATGGTGATCGGCACGCTGATGATCCCGATCACCATCATCCTCGTGCCGGTCTATCTCGTCGTCACCGAACTCGGGCTGGTGAACTCGCTCTGGGCGGTGATCCTGCCGGGCGCGGCGACGCCGACGGGCGTCTTCCTTTTGCGGCAATACATGCTGACCCTGCCGCGCGACCTGATCGAGGCCGCGCGCATGGACAAGGCCTCGGAGTGGCAGATCTACTGGCGCATCGTCATGCCGCTGGCCATGCCGGCGCTGGCGGTGCTGGCGATCTTCTCGGTGATGTGGCGCTGGAACGAGTTCCTGTGGCCGCTGGCCGTGCTGACCAAGACCGAGTCCTACACGCTGCAGATTGGTCTCAATGCCTTCCAGGGCGAGCTCCAGACGCAGTGGCACTACCTGCTCGCGATGACGGTGGTGACGCTGCTGCCGGTGGCGCTGGTTTTCGTCTTCCTGCAGCGGTTCATCACCACCGGCATCGCCAATACGGGAATGAAGTAGTCATGGCCGGCCTGACCCTTTCCGGCGTGCGCAAATCCTTTGGCGGCACGCACGTCCTTCATGGCATCGACCTCACCGTCACCGACGGCGAATTCGTCGTCTTCGTCGGCCCCTCCGGCTGCGGCAAGTCCACCCTGCTGCGGGTCATCGCCGGGCTGGAAGAGGTCACGGAGGGCGCGGTCGCGATCGACGGCGTCGACGTCACCGGCTTGCCGGCCTCCGAGCGCGGGCTCGCCATGGTGTTCCAGTCCTATGCGCTCTACCCGCATATGAGCGTCTACAAGAACATGGCCTTCGCGCTCGAGAACATGGGCCTGCCGCGCGACGAGATCGACCAGCGCGTGCGGCGCGCAGCCGGGATGCTGCGCCTGACCGACTATCTCGAGCGCAAGCCCCGCGCGCTCTCGGGCGGCCAGCGCCAGCGCGTCGCGATCGGCCGCGCCATCGTGCGCGATCCCAAGATCTTCCTGTTCGACGAGCCGCTCTCCAATCTCGACGCGGAGCTGCGCGTCGCCACCCGCAAGGAGCTGGCGGGCCTGCATGCCGAACTTGGCGGCACGATGATCTACGTCACCCACGACCAGGTCGAGGCGATGACGCTGGCCGACCGCATCGTCGTGCTGCAAGCCGGGCGGATCGAGCAGGTCGGCACGCCGCTGGAGCTCTACAATGCGCCTGACAACCTGTTCGTCGCCGGCTTCATCGGTTCGCCGCGGATGAATTTGCTGCCCGGTACGGTGGCGCGCGCCGGATTCGTGACCGTTGGTGAGGGCGGCCACGAGGTCGCCTGCGCGACGGGCGAGCTGGCTGCCGGTGCTCCGGTGACGCTCGGCGTGCGCCCCGAGCATCTGGCGCTCGCAGAGGGCGACGGCCTGCCGCTGGCGATCGATCTCGTCGAGCGGCTCGGCGGCGAGAGCTACCTTTATGGCGCCTCGCCCGGCCTGCCGCAGATCACGCTCAAGCTCGACGGCCAGAGCGCGCATCAGCGCGGCGAGACCGTGTTTCTGGCGCTGCCTTCGGAGCAGCTTCACCTGTTCGACGAGGCGGGCCAAGCGGTCAGAATTTAAGAATACGCGCCGTCATCCCGGGCGAAGCGAAGCGCAGACCCGGGATCCATTCCGGAACGGTTCAGGAATGGATCCCGGATCTCCCGTTGGTCGCCCGGGATGACGTTGCGGATGTGATGTCAGGTTTGGAGACAACGTTATGAAAGCCCTCACGCAAGGCCGCTATCTCGGCCGCGACGGAGAAGCCGCCCTGTTTGACGTCGGACTGGGCGCCACGCTCGTCGTGCGCATCCTCGACGGCGATATCGGCCGGGTCACGCTGAAGCCGCGCGACGGTTACCGGCTCGACCGCGGCTGGTCGATCGCGCCCGGCGGGCTGGAGCCGGCCTATGAGGGGCGTCCCCGCGACAGCCTCGAAGGCTTCGCCTGCCCGAAGGCGAGCGTCGCCGAAAGCGATGACAAGGTGGTGCTCTCGGCCGGCGGGCTGACGGCCGAGGTCACGCTGTCACCCTTCGGCATCGCCTGGCGGCGCGCCGGCGAGGACAAGCCCTTCCTGCAGGATCGCACGACGCAGGCCTATCTGATGTCGCCTCGCACCGGCGCGGTCGCGCATTTCATGGCCCGCGACTATACCGAGCGGCATTACGGCCTCGGCGACAAGGCCGGCCCGCTCGACCGCACCGGGCGGCGCTTTGCGATCGATGCCGTCGACCCTTGCGGCTTCGACGCGGAGCTGTCGGACCCGCTCTACAAGATGCTGCCCTTTTTCATCGTCGACGGGCCCGCTGGCGCGCATGGCGTGTTCTACGACAACCTCTCGACCGGCAGCGTCGATTTCGGCTGCACGCTCGACAATTATCACGGCCTGTTCCGCTCCTGGACAGGCGATGACGGCGATCTCGACTACTACGTCATGGCCGGCCCGAGCGTGCCCGAGGTGGTCAAGCGCTTCTCCTGGCTCACCGGGGGGCAGGCCTTCGCGCCGCTCTGGTCCTTCGGCTTCGGCGTCACCTCCATGGCGATCGCGGATGCGCCCGATGCCGATGCGCGCATCAGCGACTTCATCGGCAAGCTGACGACCCACCGCATCCCCTGCGACTCGTTCCATTTCGGCTCGGGCTATACGCAGATCGGCCATCGCCGCTACGCCTTCAACTGGAACCGGCAGAAGTTCCCGGACCCCAAGGCGACCATGACGCGGCTGAACGACGCCGGCATTTTCACCGTCGCCAATCTCAAGCCCTGCCTGCTCGACGACCATCCGCGCCTGCAGGAGACGCTCGATGGCGGCTTCCTGGTCAAGGACGGGCAGACCGGGGAACCGGCCGTCGCGCAGTTTTGGGACGGGCTCGGATTCCATCTCGACTTCACCAACCCCAAGGGCCGGGCCTGGTGGCGCGACGGCATCGAGACGGCGCTGCTCGATTACGGCTTCAGCACGGTCTGGAACGACAACAACGAATACGAGATCTGGGACGAGGACGCGCTCTGCAACGGCGATGGCCGACCCTACCGGCAGGCGCTGGCGCGGCCGGCGCAGGCCCTGCTGATGACCAAGCTCTCGCATGAGGCGCAAGCGGCGCGTGAGCCGGCCAAGCGGCAATATGCGATCACGCGCGGCGGCTGCGCCGGCATTTCACGCTACGCCCAGACCTGGTCGGGCGACAACGAGACGGCCTGGAAGACGCTGCGCTACAACCTGACGCAGGGCCTCAACATGAGCCTGTCGGGCCTGTTCAGCATCGGCCATGACGTCGGCGGCTTCCATGGGCCGACGCCGGACCCGGAGCTGTTCTGCCGCTTCAACGAGTTCTGCAGTTTATGGCCGCGCATGGTGATGAACTCATGGAACGATGACGGCGTCGTCAACCTGCCCTGGATGTATCCGGAGATGGTGCCGCAGGTGCGCGAGGCGATCTTGCTGCGCTACCGGCTGATGCCCTATCTCTATACGCAGATGTGGCGCGCCAGCCGCGACGGCATCCCGGCCGTACGCCCGCTCCTCTATGATTTCCCGCAGGATGCGACCGCGGTGAAGACCGACGACGCGTTCATGCTCGGCCCCGACCTGCTCGTGGCCCCCGTGCTCGAACAGGGCGCCAGCGAGCGCAGCGTCTATCTGCCGGCGCACAAGGGCGGCTGGTATGACTGGCATGAGAAGAAGCACCATGCAGGCGGCGCGATCGTGACC
The DNA here is from genome assembly GCF_001298265.1 of Allobosea vaviloviae. Lineage (GTDB taxonomy): Bacteria > Pseudomonadota > Alphaproteobacteria > Rhizobiales > Beijerinckiaceae > Allobosea > Allobosea vaviloviae_B. The sequence continues at coordinate 189,193 of NZ_LGSZ01000025.1, forward strand.
GTCGCGGCCCCGCTGGGGCGGCTGCCGCTCTTCGTCAGGGCCGGCGCGCTGATCCCGCTGGGGGACCCGGCCGGCATCAGCGAATTCCGCGAACTCCTGGTCTGCGGCCTGGTCGAAGGTGCCAGCGGCGAACTCTACGAGGATGACGGCGACACCGCCGACTGGCGCGGCGCGGGTGCGTCGGTAATGCGTTTCGAGGTTTGCGACGGCGAAATCGACATGACGCAGGAGGGCAGCGCGGCCCTGCCCTTCGACCGGATCGCGATCCGGCACATCGGCGACTGACGGCGGCCTGCCGCCTGCGCAGGGGCTTCCTCGGCCTCCATCGATCGTCCTATGGTCGGCGGACGGGGGGCCGCGCCGGCGCGGGGCTTCAGGGGAACGCTGCATGACGACCATCGATCTGAACTCGGACCTCGCCGAGGGCTTCGGCGCCTATCGCTGCGGCGACGACGAGGCGATGCTTTCCATCGTCACTTCGGCGAATGTCGCCTGCGGGCTGCATGCGGGCGATCCCGAGATCATGGCGAATGCCTTCACGGTGGCGCGCGAGCGTGGCGTCGCGGTCGGCGCGCATCCGGGCTTCCCGGATCTCTGGGGCTTCGGCCGCCGACGGATTCCGTTCTCCACCGGGGAGATCGAGCGCCTCGCTGCCTACCAGATCGGCGCGGCGGCTGCGCTTGCGGCCTATGCCGGCCACCGCATCACCTATGTCAAACCCCATGGCGCGCTCGGCAACATCTCCTGCGAGGAGCGCCCCGTGGCCGATGCGATCGCGCGCGCGATCAAGGCCGTCGACCCCAGCCTCTCCTTCCTGGCGACAGCCCTGACCGCCCAGGTCGCGGCGGGCGAAGCGGCGGGCCTCACAGTCCGTCAGGAGATCTTCGCCGATCGCGGCTATACCGAAGAGGGCCTGCTGGTCTCGCGCAGCCTGCCTGGCGCGATGATCACCGACTCGCAGGAGGCGGCGGAGCGCGTCGTCGCCATGGTCCGCGAAGGCGCCATCATCACCCTGTCGGGCGCGCGCCTGCCGACTGCGATCGACTCGATCTGCGTGCATGGCGATTCGAGCCACGCAGTCGCCATGGCGCGACAGGTCCGCGCGGCGCTCGAAAAGGCCGGCGTCCGGCTCGCAGCCTTCGCATGACGCTCGAAGGCGCGCGCCCGCTTTTCCTCGACGCCGGAGAGGCCGCGCTGGTGGTCGAGTTCGGCCGCATCGTCGATCCCGCGATCAGCGACCGGGTGCTGGCGCTCGATGCCGCGCTGGCCGCGGCGCCTCCCGAGGGCCTGCGCGAACTCGTGCCGACCTATCGCTCGCTGATGATCCATTACGATCCGCTGCGGCTCGACCGAGCGGCGCTGATCGCACTGGTCGAGGAGCGGCTGGCGGTACCAGCGACGCTCAGCCGGGCGGCAGCGCTGTGGACACTGCCTTGCTGCTACGAGGCGCCTCATGGCGAGGATCTCGCCGAGATGGCCGCGCTGATGGGGCTCAACGCTCCCGAGGCCGCGGCCATCCACGCATCGGCCCTGTACCGGGTCTATATGTACGGGTTCTCACCGGGCTTCACCTATCTCGGCGGCCTGCCAGAGGCGATTGCGATCTCGCGTCGGAGCCAGCCGCGCCCGCCTCATGAGAGCAAGGCCGTGCTCGTCGGCGGAGGCCTGAGCGCCGTCGCCAGCTTTTCGATGCCGACGGGATGGTATGTCGTCGGCCGCACGCCGGAACGGCTCTATGCGCCGGAGCGGCCGAGCGCCTTCCTGTTCGAGCCGGGCGACAGCCTGCGCTTCGAACCGATCGATCCCGCGACCTTCACGGCGCTGGAGGCGCGCGCCGAGGCGGGCGAGATCGTGGCGCGGCGGCAGGCGGCATGAGCGCAGCGCTGCGCCTGTTCTCGGCTGGCCCCGGTGTCACCGTCCAGGATGGCGGCCGGCACGGTTTCCTTCGCTATGGCGTCACCGGCGCCGGTCCGATGGACCCGCTCGCGCATGCGCTGGCGAACCGCGCGCTCGGCAACCCCGCCGGCGCTGCGGCGATTGAGATTTCGCTCGGCGGCACCGAACTCACGGTCGAGGGCGCGCCCGTCACCATCGCGCTCGCCGGCGGCGAATTTCAGGTGACGCTGGACGGTCAGGCGCTGCCCCCGGCGGTCGTCACGCGGCTGGAGCCCGGCGCGCGCCTAAAGGTTCGGGCGGGATCGGCCGGCGTCTGGTGCTATCTCGCTGTCGCGGGCGGGCTTCGCCTGCCTGACGTGCTCGGCTCGCGCGCGACCCATACGCGCACCGGCATGGGCGGGCTCGATGGGCGCATGCTGCAGGCCGGCGACATCCTGCCGGTCGGCATGGCAGCGGGTGAAATCGCGACCGGACGCATCGTCGCGCCGCTGCTCGACCGCCCGACCGAGAGCATCCGCGTGCTGCTCGGGCCACAGGACGACTATTTCGCGCCGGACCAGATCGCGACCTTTCTTGCCGGGCCCTGGACGATCGGGTCGCGGAGCGACCGGATGGCCTGCTTCCTCGAAGGCCCCAGGCTGAGCCACAAGCTGGGCTTCAACATCCCGTCGGACGGCGTCGCGATGGGCGCGATCCAGGTGCCGGGCGAAGGCCTGCCGATCGTGCTGATGGCCGACCGGCAGTCGACCGGCGGCTATCCCAAGATCGCGACCGTGATCGGAGTCGATCTCGGTCGCCTCGCTCAGGCGAGGCCGGGAACATGTATCGGCTTCCGTGCTGTCTCCCACGCCGAGGCTGTGCAGGCCCGGGCGGAGGAGCAATCCTTCCTCTCCGGCGCGATCACCATCGAGCGCCTCCTGCGCAGCCTGTTCAGCCCGGAATTCCTGCTCGGCCTCAACCTGGTCGATGGCTGGGTCGATGCCCGCGCGCCGGCCTGATCGCCGCAGAGTGCCTGCGTTCAGGCCGCCTCCTCGATGAAGGTCGCGACGAAGCGGACGAGTTCGCTCTGGCGGGCCGTGCCGGTCTTGGCGAAGAGGCGCTGCAGATGGGTGCGTGCCGTGGTCCGGGCGATGCCGAGCTTCTTGGCCGCGACGACGGTGTCGAGCCCCTTGACGATTAGGCCGAGCATGCGCGCTTCCGTCGGCGTCAGCCCGCAGGCCTCGGCAACCTCGTCGACATTGCGGTCGATCGCGCGCTGGGGATCGTCGACCGTCAGAACGAACAGATCCATTCCTGCCCCGCCGAGATGAACCGCGTCGACCACGGTCTGACGGCCGCAGCGCATGGACAGCGAGAGGCGGATTTCTTCCGGGGCGGAGCCGGCGCAGCGGCGCTTGAGCCAGGTCTGGAGCTTTGCGGCGAAGAGCTTGTCGGCGCAGACGAGGCGGCCTGCCGCCCCGAGGCCTTCGCGCGCTAGGGCGGCGGCGCCCTGATTGCTGAAATGGACCCGCAGATCGGCGTCGATGATGAAGAGCGGCTTGGCGCTGCGGCCTGCATCCTGCGTGTGGGACGTGCAGGGCGGCAGCGGGGCGGCATAGCCGGATGAGGGGGGAAGCGAAAACATCGTCATGCGAGAAGTGTCAACAAGTGCGAGCATCTTCGCTGTCCCTCATGTAACAGTCTGCCGGAACCGGCCGTGACAGACTGTGATGTCCTGTCTCCTCTTGGTCGCGCTGCGGCCGCGAATGGTTCAACGTTCGTTCAGGAATTGTCTGAACGACGGCTCATCGCTTTTGGTATGCATATGGACTGGGCGCGCGTCGCCGAAGCGGGAGTCCTTGACCAGCCAGCCGGGCGGCGGCCGTCAGATGCGCAGCGACAGCTTGTAGGTGTAGGCGTCGCCGCGAAACAGGCCCTCGACATATTCGAGCATGTCGCCGTCGCGGCCATAGCTGCGGCGCTTGATCAGGAGGCAGGGCAACGGCACGGGAAAGCCGAAGATAGCGCATTCGTCGGCTGTGGGCGCTGCAGCTTCGATGGTCTGCTCGCAGTGCTGGAGCGGCGCCCCCAACCGCTCGAGTTCGGCATAGACGGAGCGGGAAAGGTCGGCGTGCTCCAACTCCGGGGCGCGTTCGAGATTGTACCAACCGACCTCGCGCGACATCGGCGTGCCGTCGCCGCTGCGGACGCGGACCAGCTTGAGGAAGCGGGCATGGGAGGAGAGGCCGAAGATCGACGCGATCGAGCGGTCGTTCACAACGCTCTGCTCGAGGATACGCGAGGACGGCACGCGTCCGAGTTCCCGCATCTCCTCCGTGAAGCCCTTGAGCCGGTCCATGCCCGAATGGAGACGCGAGCCCGGCCCCTGCACGATCGACCCCAGACGCCCCTGCGCACTGAGCAACTTGCGCTCGCGCAGCGCGTTGTAGGACCGCTGCACCGTCGCGCGGCTGATCTTCAGCCGTTCGGCAAGCTGTCGCTCGGCCGGGAGTGTGGTACCCGGAGGCAAGGTTCCGTCGCCGATCAGCCGTGTCAGCTGATCTTCAAGCTGCTGGTATAGCGGCTTTGCGGTGTCGTCTCGCAGTTCCAGCAGATCCTGGAACGGCGGCTTCGACGGAGCGTTCGATACTGGTGTCGTTGGGTGCATGAGGGTGCGCAGCGGCTGTCCACCTGCCGGAAACATCAAGGGAATCGAACGCAATGCCCGACGGGTCGATCTTCGTACTTGGTAGCTTCGTCGTCTCGTGCTCGGCAAAGGTCGAGCGTTTCCCGCGCCCCGGAGAATCGCTTGCCGCCGATATTGTGACAATCGAGCCCGGAGGCAAGGGACTGAACCTGGCGGTCGCGTCGAGGCGCCTCGGCGCCGAGGTCGACGGCCTGCTGGCTGTCGGCGACGACATCGCCGCCGCTTTCGCGGCGCCGGCGCTGGCGAAGGCAGGCCTGCCCGCGACGATGCTGGTCGCGCTGCCCGGCAAGACCGGCAGCGGCGTCGGATTCACCGATGCGCAGGGCGAGACCTGCCTTGCCGTCGATGCCGGCGTCAATCGCGCGCTGTCGGCCGCGCATGTGCGCGATCGCGCTGAAGCGATCGCTGGTTGCGCGATCGTGATGGCCCAGTTCGAGATTGGTGACGAACCCATTCGCGAAGCCTTCACGCTGGCACGGCGCGCCGGCATACCGACGCTGCTCAACCCGTCGCCATTCCGTCCGATCCCGCCGGAGCTGCTGGCCGATACGCATATCCTCGTCGTCAACCAGACCGAGGCGCAGGGACTGGCCGCCGATATCCTGCCCGACGCCAGCGAGCCGGCAGAACCGAGCCGCTTCGTGGCGGAACTGGGCCCGGCCCTGCTGACGCGGGGACCCAGGCTCGTCGTGCTGACGCTGGGCGCGGCCGGCGCGGTCGCCGTCACGGCCGAGGGCGCGATCGGACAGGCCGCGTTTCCCGTAGAGGCGATCGATGCTCTGGGGGCCGGCGATGCCTTCGCCGCGGCGCTCGGCGTCGCCCTCTCGCGCGGTTCCGACACCGCCGCAGCGCTGCGACAGGCTGCCGCCGCAGGCGCGGTCGCAACCCGGCGGACAGGGGTCTTCGAGGCGCTTGGGACCCAGGCCGACATCGACCAGTTGCTCGGACAACAGCCCTGATCGACGTTTTGTTTTATGGATTGTTTTTGGACTTTCCGTAAGCAGTCCACATTGCTAATCTCCCTCTCGCGAAAGTGCCGTGGAAGGCGCCATGAGGGCGAGGAGCAGTCATGTCGGGTCCCAGCGTCGATGCCGTGATCTCTGCCGTCGACAACCTGCTTGCAGGCGCACTCGACGCCGACCGAATGCCCTTGGCGGTCGAGCAGTTGCGCCAGCTCTTCAACGGCTCGAAGGCCTGCTTGTCGCGAATCGGCCCCAACATGACGGCGGCCGACTCGGTCAGCACCAACAGTGACGAAGCCATGCAGCGCCGCTGCTACGAAGACCTGGCCGAGGATTTCGTCAGGTTGGGCGAGACATTGCGCAGCGTCCCGATCGGTTCCGTCTACCGCGACAGCGATCTGTTGGGTGAGGAGACCCTTCGGGCCAGCCGCCCCTGGCGAGAATGGATGGCACCACAGGACATGTATGGCGGCATCGCCTGCCGCCTCGCGGAGACCGGCTCCTCCTCCTGGTTCTTCGACGTCCAGCGCGGGAAGAACCAGGAATCCTTCGACGCAGCCGAAGCTGCCCTGCTGGGGCAATTGGCGCCACTGCTGCGCAAGGTCACGGAACTGAGCCGGCAGGTCGGGCATCTGAAACTGCAGCGCGACGAGGCACGCGGCGCACTTGATGCACTGGCCATGGCAATCGTGATCGTCGATCGCGATCTGCAGGTTTCCTATGCCAATGAAGGGGCGGACGAGATCCTCTCCGATCCCGAAGGCGCCATCGGCCTGCGTCAGGGCCGTCTGTTCGCCCGGCAGCCGAGCGACCAGCGCCAGCTCAAGCGGCTGGTCGAAGCCGCGTTGCGCAGCGCCACAGACCCGCTGGAAGAGCACCGCAGCAGCATGATTGTCCGAGGCAGCAGCGACGGCGCTCATGCGCTTTCGGCCTGCGTCATGCCCGCCGCTCCCACCCGCCCTGGCGAGGCTGCCCCGGCAAAGGTGATGATGGCGCTGAGGCCTCTGGGCATGGCGACCGACCTCGTGGTCAGCAGCCGCCAGCTCTTCAACCTGACCGAAAGCGAGGCGCGCTTCGCCTCGGCCCTGGCCAGCGGCCTGTCGCTGACGCAGGCGGCGGAAGCGCAAGGCGTGCGCATCTCGACCGCGCGGACCCATCTCGCCCGCATCTTCCAGAAGACCGATACGCGCCAGCAGAGCCAGCTGGTTTCGTTGCTGCGCGGCGCCGTCCTGCCGCTGCGTGCGCGCGCCTAGGCCGCTCGCTGCAATTGGGTCGATCACCTGCGGCGGCATGCGACGCGGTTGTGTCAGGTCGATGCCGATTCGCGCTTCGATTGCTCCGACGCCAGTCCGCACAGTCAAAGCGGCATTTGTCGCCACACCTGTCGCTTGCGCTGCGGATGCAGCCATCGATCTACCCCCCCAAGCCGATCGAGGCCATGCTAGTGCCGTTGCCGAGCGGCCATCGTCATCCAAATGACGGAGGGGCACATGAACAGCACCTGCGGCACATCCTGGCGACGTCGAGGCGGCGGAACCGCGACGGATCTGCGGCGTTGTTCCCGCGCGAGGAAGCGGCTATGGCTGTAGAAAATCGAGCCTGCATCAGCGGTGTGACAACATCTCGCCGATGACACAAAGTCTGGATCACGCCATTCTGACGGGCGCGCGCCTTTATTACCAACCTCAGGTCAGCTCCGACGGCAAAACCTTCGTCGGCGTGGAATGTCTGTTGCGGTCTGTGGATGGTGATGGCCAGGTATCTGGCCCGCAGTCTATTCTGGGCGGCATAGACGGCGTCGAGCAGGCTGACGCCGTCGATTGGTGGGTGATCCGGCAGGCCTGCACGGACGGGCTGCGCTGGCCGAAGCTGACGATCTCGATCAATGTCAGCGCAAGGCAGTTTCAATCGCCGGATTTCGCCCGGCAGTTGCTCTCGCTGACCAGCGAGATCGGGAATGCACCGGCCCAGATCGAACTCGAACTGCTCGAAGGCGGCATCATCGAGAATTTCGAGCGCGCGATCGAGACGATGACCGTTCTGCGGCAGAGCGGCATCGGAATCGCCCTAGACGATTTCGGCACGGGCTATTCCAGCCTCGCCTATCTGCAGAAGCTGCCGATCGACAAGCTGAAGCTCGACAAATCGCTGGTCGACGGAACCGGCGAACTCAAGTCCGCCGCCATCGTCCAGGCCGTCACCGCCCTCTCGCGGGCGCTGGGAATGAAGGTCGTCGCGGAAGGCGTGGAAACACAGGCGCAGCAGCAGTTCCTGCGCGTGGCTGGCTGCCATCTTCTGCAGGGCTATCTGTTCTCGCCCGCGGTCGAGGCAGACAGGATCGACGCCTTCATCCGCGACGGCTGGCCCGCCAATCGCTGATGGCGCCATGGCCGCCTGATGGTCAGCGAGCGAGATGCGCGGCCGTCGATCCCGGGCCGACACCATCGGGCACCGGAATATTCGTCGATGCGTACTTCGCATTGAGGACCATGGTCGGCCCTGCCGAGAGCGTGAAGCGCCGCGCCACCACGATCGTGTAGGCGGATTCGGCCGCGACCGGCTTGGTGGCGCCGATGTTGAGTTCGCCCTGCGGCAGATAGAGCGTACCCAGCAGCACCTTCGCGTCGTTGCTGAGAACTTCGTGTTTCTGATTGATCGGCGAATTCCGGTCCTCATAGAACAGAATGCCCGCCAGGACCCCGTCCTTAGGGGCGGTCAGGTCAATTTTGGTGTCGGTATCGAATCGGATCACGGCGCCCTTGCCATTGAGATAGATCCCGACATTCGCTCCCTTCAGCGAAGCGCCGCCGGAGACGTCGAGAGGGCCATCCTTGAAGACGTAGATGCCCGGATTCAGGTTGACGACGACCATCTTGCTGATCCGGATGCCACCGCAGTAGGTCCCGGGACTCAGCGTCATGCTGGTGGTGACTTTCAGGTCCGTGGCGCTGCAGCCTCCGGTCGGCGGTGGCGCCCGTGACGCCAGTGGATCGGTCAGGACAGGACAGTCGAGCGTCGGGCTAGGGCTGAAGCTGTCGTACTTGTCCTTGTAGCTTCCGCCGGCCGAACAGATGAAGCGGGCCCGGATCGACGAATTCTGCTTCGCCTTGAGGCCCTCGGCCTTTTTGGAATTCGAGTACACCGCGCATTCGGGAGCCTCGAGCTTTGCATCCTTCTCCAGATAGATGGTTTCGTTCTTGTTTTGCTCGAGCCCGATCACGCAGATCGCCGCGCTGCCGAGCACGCGCGCGGTCGCTCTTGCACCGACGGCGACCATCTCCGAGCCGAACAGATGCATGATGTTCGTTTTCGCGATCGTGTTGATCTCGACCGTGACGGTCATCTTCTTGAGATCGACTGACGCCGCGATCGTGCCGGAATGGTTGACGGCCTTCAGCGACGTGGCCGCAAATTTCTCCGCAACCGACTGCACCGTCGTCGGGTTGGCGTTCGCCAGCCGGAACTCGCGGGCCGCCGCCAAAGCGGAAGCGTCGGCGGCCGCCTGGAAGGCGGTTCGCTGCTCAGACAGGATGCCGTAGTCGATCACCACCCCGGCGCCCATCAGCAAGGCCGGCAACGCCGCACCAAAGATGATCAGCACGCCGCCGGTTTCGTCGCCGCGAAAGCGTGCCACAGCCTTTTGGATGAGCGCCGCGATCATATCAAGCCGCCACGAGCGCGCGGTGCGCCCGGACCAGAAAACGGATCTGATGGCCCAGGAGTCGCCAGTTCACGGGCTTGCACATGAAGGAGGTGGCGCCGGCGGCATAGGCCTGGTCTATCGAGACGATATCCTCGCGCCCGGTGATGACCATCACGGGCAAGTCGTCGAAGCGTTTCTCGGCACGAATCCGGCGCACCATTTCGATGCCGTTCATTCCGGGCATATCGACATCGATGAGCGCCACGTCGTATCGAGCCTGATCCAGGAGAGCGAGACCTTCCTCAGCCGAACCGGCCGTCGTGATCTCGGCATGCGGCGTCGATAGATAGACCGCGCAGAATTCCCGCTGAATGGGGTCGTCATCGACCGCGAGGATCGCCAGTTGATCGCACAGCACGTAACTGAACGGGATGCAGTTCTCGCCCGCCATCGTCATCGCATCACTCCGGGAGCACTGTTCTGGTGTCCAACTCCATGACCCTCGACCAGAAATCCAAATAAACAGTTCCGCGGCTTTCAAAAAAAAGGCGAGGTTGTTTGTCTTTGGGAAAGCATAGCCTGCCTATCGTGGCACCATGTCCTTGCGCCCTCACCTTTCCATCCGCGTCCGGTTGATCCTGCTGGTCGTTGCATCGACCTTGCTGGCAAGTGGGATCCTGGTCGGTGCGTCCGTCTGGCGCGAGACCGAAAGCTACGGCCAGTCGCGACGCGACGCGCTGCTGAGCACGGCCCAGGCGATCGCCGCTGCCGCATCCCGCCCGGTCGCTGACTCTGATTCCAGCGCGACCTATGAGGCGATCACTGCGATCGCTCGAATGAAGGGCATCAGCTTCGCCGGCATCGAAACCAGCGACGGGACGTCGTTGGCCGATATCGGTGCAGCCGAACAACTTGCCGGCGACCTCGTCGTGCTGGGACCGGACACGCGCTGGTCCCTGCCCGCGATCCTGCGCAGCCGCTCCATGGAGGCCGTGGTCCCCATCGTCCATGGCGGCGTGCAGGTCGGCAGCCTGCGCGTCATCGCCGATACGCAGGATCTGCCGGCGCTGATCCGAAGCTCGGTGGAAAACACGTTGCTGACCGGCGCCATCGCGACGCTGTTCGCGGTGGCGCTGGCGCTTCGCCTGCAGCGGCGGATCACCGGGCCGCTGGGCGCGCTGACGCAGACCATGTCGCGCGTGCGCCGAGAGCACGACTACGCCATTACACTCAAGGCCGAGTCCAGCGACGAGATCGGCTTGCTGGTCAACAGCTTCAATGGGATGATCGGCGACATCCGCGAGCGCGACCGCAGGCTCGCTGACCATCGCGACCGGCTGGAGCGGGAGGTCTCGGACCGGACGGCGGACTATCAGCGCGCTGCGTTGTCGGCCGACAGGGCAAACCAGGCCAAATCGGATTTCCTGGCGACAATGAGCCACGAAATCAGGACGCCGATGAACGGCATCCTGGTCATGGCGGAGCTTCTGGCCGCGGGCGAACTGCCGAAGCGCGCGCGCAGGCAGGCCGAGGTCATCGCGCGGTCCGGCACCAGCTTGCTCGCGATCATCAACGACATCCTGGACATCTCGAAGATCGAGGCGGGCAAGCTCGAGGTCGAAACCCTGGAGATCGACCCCGAGGACCCGGTCGAGGCCGTGCTGCAACTGTTCAGCGACCGGGCGCGCTCCAAGGCGCTGGACCTCTGCGGCGCGATCGCGACCCCGCCGGGTCTGAGGGTCAAGGCCGATCCGGTCCGCCTCGGTCAGGTGTTGGGCAACCTCGTCAACAATGCGCTAAAGTTCACCGAGACTGGAGGCGTCACCGTCCATGTCGTCCAGGAGGGCCTGGACCGGCTCCGCTTCTCGGTCCGCGACACCGGGATCGGCATTGCCGCCGACAAGGTCGACACGATCTTCGAATCCTTCTCGCAGGCCGATCAGTCGACGACGCGCACCCATGGCGGCACCGGTCTGGGCCTCTCGATCGCGCGGCAACTCGTCGCCGCGATGGGCGGGACGCTGAGCGTCGACAGCGAAGTCGGCCACGGCAGCACATTCTCCTTCGCACTTCCGCTCGCCGCTTCGTCCGACGCCGCAGGGGCTGAGGCTTCGGAGGCCGGCTCCGGCAAGACCGCCATCATCGCCCTGCCGCAGCGCCAGACTGCGGCGATGATCAGGGATGCGCTGGCCGCTGCCGGATTCGCGGTGCGGCAACTCGACGGCGCCCTGCCGACAGGCGTCGACAAGGCCGATCTCGTCATCGCCTCGCCCGATCGGCTGGCTGCCTTCAGGGAGTTGGGCCACGCCCTCATCGTCCTGGCCGGCGCCCACGAGGATGTCGACGGGTTGATCGAGGCTGGTGCCGACGATGTCCTGCCCTGGCCCGTCCAGCGACGCGACGTTGCCGCGCTGATTCATTGCCTGCAGACAGGCCAGCCCTTGGGGCAATCCTGGCGCCGCACCGACGCCGCCCAGGCCGAAACGAGCGAGAGCGCGCAGTTCCCGCAGATGCGGGTCCTCGTCGCCGATGACAGCGAGGTCAACCGCGAGGTCGCCGATGCCGCGCTGCGCCGCTTCGGCATCGTCGCGCGCTTCGTCGGTGACGGTGCCCAGGCCGTCGCGGCTGTCGAGCGCGAGCCCTTCGATCTCGTCCTGATGGATGGGAGCATGCCCGTCCTCGACGGCTTCGACGCTGCGCGCGCCATCAGGGCGCGCGAGGCGCAGACCGGCCGGCCGCGCGTCCCGATCGTCGCGCTGACCGCCCATGTCGTCGGCTCGGCCGCTACGGCCTGGCGCGAGGCGGGCATGGATGGTGTCGTCTACAAGCCCTTCACCCTGGTACAGCTCGGCAGCACGATCGCGACCTTCACCTCCGCTTCGACGGAGCAGGCGTCCACGCCGGCGCCATCGGCCTCGCCAGCGGAGGTCGAGGAGGACTATCTCGACGAGGCGGTGCTGCGCGACCTGATGGAAATGACCAATGGATCGCTGGAGACCGTGCGCCGCATTACGGATCTCTACAGGGTGACCTCGCTCAAGGAGATCGAACGCCTGGGCTCGGCGACCATGTCGGGCGACAGCGACCTGATCGCCAAGTGCGCCCATGCGCTGAAGTCGATGAGCGCCAATCTCGGTGCAAGACGCGTCGCCTCCGCCGCGGCCGAGATGGAGCGGTCCGCTCGCGACGGTTTCGCGCCGGTCGGGGAAGACGCGTTCCGGAACCTCCACGACATTCTCCAGCAGACGCATTCGCGGCTGAACGAGGCCATGGCCAAAGCAGCCTGATCCATGACGGCGTCATCGTAAGACGCGATATGACCAGGCGCCGACGCTGAAGCGCCATATCAGGCTGCGCAGAGTACGGGGACGTCTGCAACCACGGGATGCGGCGCGCCTCGACGCGGCGCCCCTGTCGCCAGCCCTATGGCTTGCGCCCGTCATTTCCCGCGCACTAGGATCAGCCGACGACATCGCGGCGACGCTCCATCCGCGACCATTCCCTCGGTTCGAACGGAAGGTTCAAAGGCATGAAGCGTCGTACATTTCTGGGCGTCGCGGCGGGTGCCGCCGTCTCCACGCTCGCAAAGCCAAGCATCGCGCAGCCGGCGAAGGTGCTGAAATTCGTGCCCGAGGCGGATGTCGCGATCGTCGATCCGGTCTGGACGACGGCGACGGTGACGCGCAACCATGGCTATCTCGTCTTCGATACGCTCTATGGGCAGACGGCCGACTATAATTTCGAGCCGCAGATGGTCGCCGGCCACACCGTCGAGGATGACGGCAAGCTTTGGAAGTTGACGCTGCGCGAAGGCTTGCGATTCCATGACGGCGAGCCGGTGCGGGCGCAGGACGTCGTGCCGAGCATCAAGCGCTTCTCCGCCCGCGACGCCTTCGGGCGTGCCTTGATGGATGCAACCGACGAGCTCTCGGCGGAATCCGACCGCGTCGTGAAATTCCGCCTGAAGCGACCCTTCTCGCTGCTGCCAGCCGCGCTCGGCAAGACGGGCACGTCGATGCCCTGCATCATGCCGGAACGCTTTGCGGTGACCGACGCCAACAAGCAGGTGACGGAGATGATCGGCAGCGGCCCCTTCCGGTTCAAGACGGACGAGCGGGTACCCGGCGCGCTGACCGTCTATGAGAAATTCGCCGGCTACGTCCCACGCTCCGATGGCTCCGCCACCTTCACGGCCGGCCCCAAGCACGTTCATTTCGACCGCGTCGAATGGCGCATCATGCCTGACCCGTCGACGGCGGCGAATGCGCTGAGCAACGGTGAAGTCGACTGGTGGCAAAACCCGACGCCGGACCTGCTGGGTGTGCTCAGAAGCAAGGCCGGGCTGAAGGTCGAAGGCCTCGATCCGGCCGGCGGCATCGGCTGCCTGCGCTTCAACTGCCTGCATCCGCCTTTCGACAATCCGGCGATCCGCCGTGCCCTGCTCGGCGCCATCGACCAAACCGAGTACATGACCGCGGTCGCCGGCGACGAGCGTTCGATGTGGAAGGACCATGTCGGCGTGTTCAGCCCCGATACGCCGCTGGCGACCACGGCCGGGACCGATGTGCTGGTCGGCAAGCGCGATTTCGAGAAGGTCAAGCGCGAGCTGATCGCGGCCGGCTACAAGGGCGAGCGCGTCGTGCTGCTCGATCCGACCGATTACCCTTCGACCCATGCGCTGGCGATGGTGGCAGCGGATGCGCTGCAGAAATGCGGCATGAATGTCGACCTGGTCTCGACCGATTGGGGCACCGTGGTGCAGCGGCGCGCCAGCCGGCAGCCCAACGACAAGGGCGGCTGGAACATCTTCTTCACCTATCTCAACGGCACCAACAACTTCGATCCGGCAAGCCAGCTCGGCATTCGCGGCAATGGCGACCAGGCCTGGTTTGGCTGGCCGACATCGCCACGGCTGGAGGAACTGCGCCTCGACTGGTTCGCCGCCAAGGACATCGCCACACAGAAGGCGATCTGCGCCGAGATCCAGAAGCAGTTCTTCGTCGAGGTGCCCTATATTCCGCTGGGGGCCTATTACGAGAAAACCGCCTATCGCGGGCTGACCGGCCTGCGCAACGGGTTTGCGCAATTCTACGATGTGAAGCCGGCATGACCCGCCAGACCATGCGTATCGCCGTCCTGCAATTCGCCCATGAGACCGTCACCTTCCTGCCCAACGACACCACGCGGGAGGACTTCATCTATCCGGGCTCGCCGGCCGGCGGCGAGGCGCTGCTGGCGACCGACCCGAAGGGCTATATGGGCGGCTTCGTGCAGGTCATCAGCGAATATGACGATGTCGAGCTGATCGGCATCACCTCGCCGCTCTGGCCGAAGACCGGTACCGGGTCCGGCTGGATCACCGCGGAGGCTTACGAGCATTTCCTCGGCATCATCATCGCGGAGCTGAAGGCGCAACCGAAGCTCGATGGCGTCTACCTCGCGCTTCACGGGGCGCTGGCCGTGCGCGGCGTGGCGCGGCCGGAGGCCGATATCGCGCGGCGCGTCCGCGAGGCGGTCGGTCGGGACGTCGTGCTGTCGGCGACCTTCGATCCGCATGGCAATGAGGACGAGGCCTTCCTCGAGCAGGCCGACATGGCCTTCACAGTGAAATACTTCCCGCATTACGACATGCATCTGCAGGGCGAACGCGCGGCGCGCATGCTGGTCAGGACGATCCGCGGCAGCTTCACGCCGGTACACCGGACCCTGCGCATCCCGATCATCGCTCCGACGGTGGTGATGTGGACCGGCGCCTCGCCCTGGTCCGATTTGATCCAGCGGGCGCTGATCTGGGAGGCGCGCGAGCCCGACGTCTTCGTCAACGTGTTCTTCGGCTTCCCGTGGTCGGACGTGCCCGATGCCGGCATGGGGCTGCAGGTACTGACGAACAACGACCCAGAGCTTGCCGACCGCGTCATCCGCGACATGGCCGAGTGGATGTGGCGCCGGCGCGAAGCGCTGCTCGACACGGTCAAGATCCACCCCATGAAGGACGGCGTCGCGCTGGCCCGGCAGGCCGTGAGCGCCGGCAAGGCGCCCGTGCTGCTTGCCGACTACAGCGACCGCTCGGGCTATGCCACCTGGCTGCTCCAGGAGATCATCGCGCAAAATCTGGAACGGACGCTGATCGCCACGATCGCTTCGCCCGATGTCGTTCGCTCGGTGCTGGCTGCGGGCGCCAAGGCCGGCGATGCGTTCAATGCTGAGATCGGCGGCCTGTTCGACGAATCGGCCGGCGACGCCGTTCGCATCCGCGGCACGATACGATCGGTGAGCGGCGCCAGGACGGCGCATGGTGGGAGCAGCGAATGGGTCTGCGTCAATTTCGGGATCGGCAACGTGCTGGTGCTCAGCCCCAATCTCGTCCAGATCGTGGAGCCCTCGGAACTCCGGCAGGTCGGGCTCGATCTCGAGGCGTTCGACGTGATCGCAATCAAGTCCCGGGCGCATTTCCGCAGGGGCTTCGACGATAGCGGCTTTGCCCCGACGATCCTGCTGGTGGAGCCGCCGCAGCCTTTCATGGGCACGGTCCATCTCGAAGCGCTGCCCTATGAGAACCTGAGATTGACCGACTACTATCCCTACGGCGATCCGAGCTTCCCGCCGGCTGACTGGACGAAACCTCACGATCACTGACCGATCCGCGGGTATCCGCGCCGATTGGACAGGCCAGCCCATTGACCGGCGGCTCTACCCCTCAGCGCGTGTCGCCACGCCGTTTCCGCGCAGCAATGCCAGCGTGGTGCCATCGCGCTCCCCTGCGCAGAAGCGCTTCAACGCAGCCTCGCAAAATTCGGCGGCATCAGGTGAGGCCGCGGCGAAGAGCGTCATGGACGAGCGGAATTTGAGGTCGTCGGGCGAGCCGAAGATGGCGGTGAGGGACTGACCCGGCCCAGCCAGAACCGCCTGTGTCGCGCTTTCGAGGCGGGGGCCGGGCAAGCCGGGGGCAAGGGAGGCGCGCGCTTCGCCGATCGAGGCGATGCCGAAATGGCGGGCCGTCGGCGAGTGCCCGAGACCGCGCAACTGCGGGAAGATGAACCACATCCAGTGGGTTTGTTTCCTGCCGGCCCGAAGTTCCGCCATGGCGATGTCATAGACGCCTGTCTGCGCCTGCACGAAGCGATCAAGGTCGAACAGCTGTGCGGCAGTCATCGGCGGCGGCCCAGCCCGTACGCCGTCTCGGGAACGGGAGGGACAGGTCGCCGCCTTCGGTTGCTTTGCGGCGGCCCAGCCATATCGCTGATGGAGCGCTCATGCGTCTTCCCGCGAAACGACCCGCGCCTCCCTCGCGATCGCACAGAGCTGCCGGGCCAGCGCCCGCCCGATGAGCTGTCGCTGATTGTAGCCTTCGCGTCCGAGCTGGCGGCGGATGTCTTCGATCCCAGCGCAGCGGCCTTGCCGGGCAATCTCGAAGGCACGTTCCAACGCCGTCTTCTGGGCGTTCAACGGGTTCATCATCTCACGCATCACCGGCGCTCCTGCCTCACGTCGATCCTCTGCCGGTCGTCCGCTTGCCGACGATCGACGCACAGGATCGATTGAGGAGGCGTAGGCTTCAATGTCATTTGATGTGGATGCGGTCGGGTCGATGGAACCATGCCGACAACGGAGGCGCCGGTATTCAGGTCGCGCCGATCTCGCCTGGCCCCGCTCCAGCCCCCACGGCTGCCAGCGGCCATCGCCCCCCTGGTCAACGGCTTCGACGGGTCAGCCGGACGAAACGGCAGCCGACGGACCGCCGCCCATCTGGAAGACACCCATCGACGAACGAAAGCGGCCCCGCATCACTGCGGAGCCGCCTTCCGTCGGGAGCTTTTCAGCTCAACCAGAGGTGTCGCAGGTCCGCCCCGAAAGGTCGGTCGCGAGCGACTGCGCTGCCTTACTCGCTTTCCAGACCGAACGCCACAGAGATGCGGTCGATGGCAGGATCGCACGCGACTGGCTTTGGACCGAACGAGGCTTCGATCGGCAATTGAGAGCCCCCGGCGAAGCCGCAACGAGCGGCGAAAACCGCCAGCGCCCCCCCGACCGCAGCCATCGCCCTCCTATGAAATCCGGCTGGCGAAGAGCTGCAGCAATTGGCGAACGGTCACGCATTTCTCCAGTTCGTCATCGCCCAGAATGTCCCTGTCGAACTCACGTTCGATGGCGTTCCCGATCAGGACGAGGTCATCGGCAGACACGCCGATCTCATCGAGTTGGGCTTGCGGCAAGAGCTTGTTGCGATCGACCAGGCCTTCATCAGCGATAATCTGAAGAAGGCGATCAAGGATGCCAGCCTCTTCGACGCTGAGTTCAGCCATCCCCGCATCCTCTCCGTTCGACTCCCGTGACATCGCGTCCCGGCAAGCGGGCGCGAGCAATGAACTCGTCGGGGGGGGCAATGGTTGCGTTGCGATCACGCTGATCGAGGTCTCCGATGAACGGCCTGATCGCGATCCGCTCGTCTCAGGCACCCACCGGGGTCCTTGTCGCAGCAGTCACCTCCGCAATCGCCTTTTCAAGATCGGCCTGCCAGAAGGGTTTGCCAAGACGCCGAACACCGGGCGGAAGGCCGTCAGGCATCTCGGCATAGCCGGTCGCGAGAATGATCGGGATATGGGGCCAGCGCGTGCTCGCCTCGGCGATCAGCTGACCGCCGGTCATGTGGGGCATGGCGTGATCGGTGATGATCAGATCGAACGACTGACCGCTTTCGAGCTGCTTGAGAGCCTCGCGACCGGAATTGGCCTCGACGACGGTGTGCCCCAGATCCTCCAGGAGAGCGACCGTGTTCATCAAGATGAGCGCGTCGTCATCAACCGCGAGGATTGCCAGCGGCAAGGCGGTCGTCGCGACACTCGCAGGGTGGCTCTCGATGGTCGCGACATCGGGTCCCTGTTCGCTAGTGCGCAGCCACAGCGTCGCGGTCGTGCCCCGGCCGACCTCGCTTTGAAGCGTCAGGCTCCCACCCAGCTGCTCGGCCGTGCCCAGGACCATGGGCAGGCCAAGCCCCGTCCCTTTGCCCACTCCCTTCGTGGTAAAAAACGGTTCGGACGCTTTGGCGAGCGTTTGGGGGTCCATGCCGGTTCCCGTGTCGGTCACGATGATCTGGACGTAGCTGCCGGGCGCGAGTGGGGAATGGCTGTCTTCCGTCACCAGCGCGTTCCTGGCCGTGAGCGTGATTCTGCCCCCGTCGGGCATGGCATCGCGCGCATTGACCACCAGGTTCAGGATGGCCACTTCAAGCTGATTGCGATCGGCGAACACCGGGTGGAGCCCCGTCGGAAACAGCGTCTCGAGCCCGATCGAAGGCCCGACCGAGCGAGCCAGGAGGTCGCTCATCCCACCGATCAGCTCGGGAAGGTTCACCGGCCCCGGTTGCAGTTCCTGCCGTCTGGCGAATGCGAGCATGCGCTGGGTCAACGTCACCCCGCGCGTCGCCCCCTGCAGCGCGTTACCGATCAGTCCCAGCAAGCGCTCATCCGTCACCTGCTTGCGCAGAAGTTCGAGGCTGCCGATCACGGTGTTGAGCAGATTGTTGAAATCATGCGCGACGCCGCCGGTGAGCTGCCCCAGCGATTCCATCTTCTGCGCCTGGTAGAGCGCCTCGCGAGCCGATTGAAGCGCCTCGTCGGAGTGTCGGCGCTCCGTCAAGTCGCGGGTCAGCTTGGCGAAACCGATGATGTGACCGCGATCGTCATGGATGGGATCGATGACGACGCTGGCCCAGAACCTCTCGCCGTTCTTGCGAACCCTCCAGCCTTCGATTTGAAAGCCGCCGCCGCTGCGCGCGCTGGCCAAGGCCCGCTCGCATTCGCCCCGCGCCTGGTCTTCATCGGTATAGAAGATCGAGAAATGGCGGCCGATGATCTCCTCCGGCCGATACCCCTTGATGCGCTGCGCACCCGCATTCCAATTGGTGACGGTGCCGTTCTCATCGAGCATGCAGATGGCGTAGTCGGTCACGGCCTGAACCAGCAGCCGAAACGACTGCTCGCTTTGCCGCAACGCTTCCTCCTGCCGCTTGCGCTCCGTCAGATCGCGGGTGATCTTCGCATAGCCCAAAGCCTTGCCGCTCGTGGGGTGAACGATGGGATCGATGACGACGTGAGCCCAGAAGCGCGTTCCGTCCTTGCGGACACGCCAGCCCTCGTTCTCGAAGCGCCCCTCGCGGCTGGCGGTGTCCAGTGCCCGAGCCGGCAGTCCCGCAGCCTGATCATCGACCGTGTAGAAGCGGGAAAAGTGACGCCCGATGATTTCATGGTCCTGATACCCCTTGAAGCGGCGCGCGCCGGGGTTCCAGCTCGACACAAATCCTGCGGGATCGAGCATGTAGATGGCGTAGTCGGTGACCGATTCCACCAGCAGCCGATACTTGTCGTCGGCCAGATTGTCGTCAGACGTCATATCCCCAGACACCCCCATCCCCTGCGATCAAGGGCAACCCAAGCGAACCCCGCAGCCGGATTTTTGTTCCCCGGGGAATTGCGTTTCGCGCGGGCAGCCGTCGTCGGGCTGTTTCATACCCAGATCAAGCCGAGTTCAGCACAGCCGCCAGCATCGCAACGCCACGACGCAGCATGTCGACGTCGAGAGCCGCGTAGCCGAGAACGAAGCCTGCCGTACCGGGTCTCGGTAGGTTGGGATCGTACAGCGACGACACCGGATAAAGACCAAGCCCCACGGACCGCGCCGCATCGACGATTTCGCCCTCGCGGGACGCATCGACGTCGTCGACCCAGATCACGACATGGAGCCCCGTTTCCGCTCCCTCGATCGAAACCGCCGGCCCGCATTCCGCCGACAAGGCCTTGAGCAACACGGCGCGCCGCTCGGCGTTCTTCCGGCGGATGCTGCGGACATGGCGTTCGTAGCCCCCGCTGGCCAGCATCTGGGCCAGCGCCTCCTGCTCCAGCAGCGGGGCGTGGCGGTCCGTCAGCCGCTTGGCCTCGCTGAACACGCCGGCCAATCCGGAGGGAACGACGAGATAGCCCAGTCGCAGGGTTGGCGAGAGCGTCTTCGAGACGGTGCCGACATAGATCACCGACTGCGGATCGAGCGTTTGCAGCGGCGGGATCGGCGCAAGGCCGTGTCGATACTCGCCGTCGTAGTCGTCCTCGATAATGCAGGCGCCTGAGGCCGCAGCCCAAGCCAGCAGCGCACGGCGGCGCGTTGCGGAGAGAACCCCGCCCAGGGGGAACTGGTGCGAGGGCGTGACGTAGACCAGACGCCCCGATGGGAGGCTGTTTGTGCAGAGGCCTTCATCATCGACCGGAACAGGAACAGCAAGGCCACCGGCGGCAGCGAAAGCATGACGGGCGAGAACATAGCCGGGGTTCTCGATCAGGAAGGTGTCGCCGGGATCGAGCAACAGCCGAGCGCACAAGTCGAGCCCCTGCTGCGAGCCGTTAACGACGATGATGTCGTCCGGCGAGCAGCTGATGCCACGAGCCCGCCAGAGATAGCCTTGCAGGGCCGCGCGCAGATCGGAGGAACCTTGAGGGTCGCCATAGCGCAGTCGCGCGCTCCGCCGAAGGCTGACCGCGTTCAGCGCTCGCCGCCAAGCCAACACCGGAAAATCGTGACCGGCCAGGTCACCGTAGCGGAAGTCCGCGAGCTTGACCGCTTGACGCGGTGGCACGGGCGGCAAGCCGAGCAGGCGTTTTGCGAAGCCCGAGAGATGTCGTGCCGCCGCCCTTGGGACAGGCGCCGATGTCGGCTGGGCAGCGAGCCCCTGGGCCACGACCGGCCGGGCCCCCGCGCGCGTGATCAGATAGCCCTCCGCGATCAGCTGACCATAGGCCGCCGTCACCGTCGTGCGGGACGCTCCCCACTCTGCCGCGAAGGTCCGCGACGACGGCAGCCGATCGCCCGGTTGATAGGCGCCACTGTGGATCTGGTTCTTGATCGCGGCGATGATCCTGTGTCCGACACCTTCCAACTGGACCACCTCAATCCCTTGCAACTGGCTATTCCAGGCAAGCCAGAATGGTGTCATCTGTCTAGGCGACACAAGGGAGTTCCGAGATGTACACGCCCCCAGCCTTCCGCGACGAGGACAGGGACAGCATTCGCGCAACCCTGCGTGCGGCCCGTCTCGCCCACTTCATCACCGCTACGGCGGAAGGGGTGATGGCGACGCCGCTGCCGCTCTACATCGACCAGAAAGAGGGTGAGCATGGCGTGGTGTATGGCCATCTCGCCAAGGCCAACCCGCAAGGCAGGACGGCTGCAATCGGCGACGGGCTGGCCATCTTCATGGGGCCTGACGCCTATATCACGCCGTCATGGTACGCGACCAAGCAGGAGACCGGGAAGGTCGTCCCGACCTGGAACTACGTCGCAGTCCACGCCCATGGCCCCGTCGAGTTCTTCGATGACCCGGCCAGGCTGCTGCAGGTCGTGACCCGCCTGACCGACGTCCATGAGGATGAGCGTGCGGCGCCCTGGCGCGTATCCGATGCTCCGGCCGATTTCATCCAGGCCCAGCTGCGGGGGATCATCGGCATCCGGATGCCGATCACGCGGCTCGAGGGCAAGCGCAAGATGAGTCAGAACCGAAGCCTGGCAGATCGAAGCCAGGTCGCCGCCGGCCTGGCCGAAAGCCCCCGGCCGTCGGAACGGGAGGCTGCAGCGCTGGTCCCGATCGCCTGAAGCCGCGCTCAAGCAACAGGCCGTTTCCAGCCAGCTGCAATGCTCGCCTGCAGTCGCGCCGCCCCCTTCATGCTGGTCTCTCCTGATGCCGCAGGAGCCCGAGGAGCCTGCCGGCAAGCTGGAGCGTGGGGTGTGAGCGCACAATCGTAACCGTCCGGTCTTGGCCGCCTTGCGCGGTAGGCGGCATTTCCCGGACGGTATGACCTTAAGTCTCGCTTTAAGGTCATGGCGATGGTTCGGGCGGAGGTTCTGGGCGCGATCGAGCGGCGGCGGCGCTGGCACTATGAGGACAAGGTCCGGATCGTCGAGGAGAGTTTCGCGGCTGGCATGACGGTGACGGATGTCGCGCGGCGCAACGCGTCGCTGCGAGCCTGGTTTTCACATGGCGTCGACAGGCGAAGCTGGGACAGTTGGGAGGGGGCAGCCTGGCGTCGCTTCTGCTGCCTGTCGAACTGGCTCCTGTCGTGACCGACGTCACGCCCCCGCCGGTTGCCGAGGTCGCCGTCGCGGAGCCCGCGCGCCGGAGCCATCGTTTGTCCGGCATGATCGAGATCGCGCTCGGCTCGGGCCGCAGGCTGCGGGTCGATCGCGATGTCGACGCGGACGCGCTGCGGCGGGTGCTCGACGTGCTGGACCGGCGATGATCGCGATCCCCGCCGGGATGCGGGTCTATCTCGCCATGGGCCCGACCGATATGCGCAAAGGCTTCGACGGCCTGGCGGCGCTGGCGCAGGGGGCCCTGGAGCAGGATCCGTTCTCTGGTCACCTGTTCGTCTTTCGCGGCCGCCGAGGCGATCTTCTGAAGGTGCTGTACTGGGATGGACAGGGCTTCTGCCTGTTCGCCAAGCGGCTGGAACGGGGTCGCTTCATCTGGCCGGTGACGACCGACGGCGTGGTGCGGTTGACGCCGGCGCAGCTCTCCATGCTGCTGGAGGGGATCGACTGGCGCGCGCCGATCCGAACCGATCGCCCCAGCTTCGCTTTGTAAAGCGAAGGGCTTCGAGCCGATTCAGGACTGTGGCCCGCGGTCAAGATCGACCATGATTCAATGGCTTGGCCGCCGGTCTCGCGATAATCTTAAGACCATCATGGCGAGCGCCTCCGCAGACCTTCCCGATGACGTCGCGACGCTCCAGGCGCTGCTGATCGCGGCGCGGGCGCAGAGCGCCGCCCATCTGCTCATGATCGAGAAGCTGAAGGCACAACTGGCGAAGCTGCGCCGGATGCAGTTCGGGCAGTCGTCGGAGAAGCTCGACGCCGCCATCCTCCAGCTGGAGCTGGCGCTCGAGGATGTCGAGGAGGGCACGGCGACGCGCACGGTTCTGGAGCGCGCGGTCATGCCGGCAGCTCCCGATGCCCGTCAGCATCCGGTTCGTCGTCCCTTGCCCGATCACCTGCCGCGCGAGGAGGTCATCCACTGGCCGGTGGGTATCGCCAGTGGCGATCTCGGCTGTGGCTGCCTTGCTTGCGGCGGACAGTTGCGCCGGCTCGGCCAGGACGAGACCGAGGTGCTTGAGCGCGTCACCCTGTTCAAGGTCGTCCGGCATATCCGCCCCAAGATCGTCTGCCGTGTTTGCGAGGCGATCGTGCAGGCGCCGATGCCCTCCCTGCCGATCGAGCGCGGGCGGCCAGGCCCTGGATTGCTCGCCCATGTGCTGGTGGCCAAGTACGCCGACCACCTGCCACTTTACCGACAGTCCGAGATCGATGCCCGCGAAGGCGTCGATCTCGACCGTTCCACCCTGGCCGACTGGGTCGGATCGGCGGCGGCGCTGCTGACGCCCCTGGCCGAGGCGATCGGCAGGCATGCCATGGCCGGGCCCGCGCTCCACGCCGACGATACCCCCGTGCCGGTGCTCGCTCCCGGGTTCGGCAAGACCGCGACTGGGCGGCTTTGGGTCTATGTCCGCGACGAGCGCCCCCATGCCGGTGATGCAGCGCCCGCCGTCCTCTATCGCTACACCCCGGATCGCAAGGGCATCCGCCCGCAAGGCCATCTCCAGGGCTTTGCGGGATATCTCCAC
>NZ_LGSZ01000044.1 GCF_001298265.1 Allobosea vaviloviae
GCGACGAGGTCGTTGAGCTGCCCGATGCGGGAGGAGAGCGAGGCGGCCGAGGCCGCGCTCTGTTCGGAGAGCGCGGCGTTTTGCTGGGTCATCTCGTCGAGATGAGCGACCGCCTGGCTCATCTCGTCGATGCCGTTGGCCTGTTCGCCGGACGCCGCCGAGATGTCGGCGATGGTGGCGGCGACCTTGCGCGAGGAGGCCAGAATCTGGCTCAGCTGCTCGCCGGCCTGGCGCACCAGCTTGACGCCCTCGCCGACCTCCAGGTTCGACGACGAGATCAGGCCCGAGATGTCCTTGGCGGCGGCGCTGGAGCGCTGCGCCAGCGTCCGCACCTCCGAGGCCACGACCGCAAAGCCCTTGCCGGCATCGCCCGCACGCGCCGCTTCCACCGCCGCGTTCAGCGCCAGCAGGTTGGTCTGGAAGGCGATGTCGTCGATGACACGGATGATGTCGGAGATCTTCTGCGAGGCGCTCTCGATGCGCGCCATGGCCTCGACAGCCTGGCCGGCGATGGCGCCGCCGCTTTGCGCGGCCTGCATCGCCTCGTTGGCGATGGCGGCTGCGTCCTTCGAGGCCTGAGCCGAGGCCTTGACCGAGGCTGCGAGCTCCTCGGTCGTGGCGGCGGTCTCCTCCAGCGAGGAGGCCTGCTCCTCGGTGCGCTTCGACAAATCGTCGGCGCCCATGTTGATCTCGCGGGCGGCGAGCCCGACATCGGCCGAGGTCACCTGGATCGTGCGCACCGTCGCGGACAGACGATCGACCGTATCGTTGATCGCCCCCTTCAACTCCGCGAACTTGCCGCGATAGGCGGCATCCACCCGCACCGTCAGGTCGCCCTCGGCCTC
>NZ_LGSZ01000034.1 GCF_001298265.1 Allobosea vaviloviae
TTTGAGGAGGGCAGCGGTGCTTCGCGGGTTGATGAGCGACGCGGAATGGGCGTTCTTCGCGCCTTTCCTGATCGAGAACCGGACGCAGGGCGGGCGGCGGCCCTTGGACCATCGGCGGGGGCTCGGCGGCGGGCTGTATGTGACGCGCACGGGGGTGCCATGGCGTGACCTGCCGCCCGAGTTCGGCAACTGGAACTCGGTCCACCGGCAGTATCGACGCTGGACCGAGGCCGGCGTCTGGGACGTGATGCTGGCAGCGCTATCCGACAGCGAAGCCTCTGACAACACGCTGCAAATGATCGATTCCACCATTGTCCGGGTGCATCAGCACGGCGCCGGCGGAAGGGGGGGATTCAGAGAAACTGTATTGGCCGTTCGCGCGGTGGGCTCACGACCAAGGTTCATACCAGAGCGAATGCGGAAGGGTTGGCGGTCGGCTTCCATGTGACGCCCGGCCAGGCCTCCGACATGACGGCCTACGACGATCTCATGGCGGAGGACGCGCCACTGCCAGAGGCGATGCTCGGCGACAAGGGCTATGACAGCAACGCCATCAGATCCGACCTCGAACGGCGCGGCATCGACCCGGTGATCCCGACCAAGTCGAACCGAAAGATGCAGCGGACAATCGACAAGGCGGCCTACGCCATGCGCAATCGCATCGAGCGATTCTTCAACAAGATCAAGCACTCACGCCGCGTGGCGACCCGCTACGACAAGCTCGCGTCCAGCTTCCTCGGGTTCGTGCAGCTCGCAACGATCCGATGCTGGATCAGGTTTGTCCACACGACCTA
>NZ_LGSZ01000056.1 GCF_001298265.1 Allobosea vaviloviae
AGCAGCCCGAAAAGGTCGGGAAGGCGGTCGAGCCGCTCGGCCGAGGATATCTCGCGCGCATCCCGTTCCATCACCGACCGCAGATAGGCGCGGTGCCAATCGCGTCGCCGCCGCTCGCTCGAGCGAGCGATGGCTTCCGGATAGCCCCCGGCAAGAACAAGCTCGGGCAAACCTGCCGTGTCATGAGAGGCATCGACGATATTGCCGGCGAGCGCCTGCGCGATGAATGAGGATGGCGGACGGCCTGCGATTTCCGACCGACTCAACGGCAGCAGCGTTACGATCTCGATGCGCCCGGCCAGGGACTCTGCCGCCTTGGGCATCGCCAGGATGTCGGCCGAGCCCGTGATCAGAAAGCGCCCGGGTCGTTGGTCCTCATCCACGGCCTGCTTGATGGCCAGAGTCAGGTTGGGCGCGCGTTGAATCTCGTCGATGACGGCTCGATCAAGCCGCCGGATCAAACCTGACGGATCGCTTGTCGCCGCCGCGAGCACGGCTGGATCATCGAGCGTCAGGTAGCTATGCGTCTCCCCGGCGATCTTGCGCGCCAACGTGGTCTTGCCCGACTGACGCGGTCCTGCGATCGCGACGACGCGCGTGTCGGTCAGCGCTTCGCGAATGCGGCTTTCGGCATGGCGTGGGTACATGTCAAAGCGCCTGTCGGC
>NZ_LGSZ01000092.1 GCF_001298265.1 Allobosea vaviloviae
AGTTTCTTGATCTGGCGCACCGGCAGTGCGAGCGCGATGCCGATCGCTTCCTCCGTCCAGCCGAGCGCGACGAGACGCTCGATCGCCCGCCACTGATCGACCGGGTTCAGCGGCTCGCGGGCGATGTTCTCGACCATGTTGCGCATCGCGCCGTTGTCGTTCGCCGCATCGACGACGAGGACCTCGATCTCATCGAGACCCGCCGCGATCGCCTGCTTCACACGACGATGGCCTGAATCGATGATGTAGCCGTTGCCGCCATCGGTCTCCGGCGCGATCACCGGCGGCTGGACGAGGCCGACCGCCTTGATCGTCGCCAGCAGCAGCGCATCGGCCTGCGGCGCCGATTCGGTCTGGCGCGCGCGATCGGGGTTCTCCTTCAGTGCGCGCGGATCGACTTTCATGAGATGCATGGGGGAAGCTCCTTCAGAGGGTGCGGGACACGGCCTCGACCTGTCCGGTTCAGTCTTCTTCCCGAAGACCCCTCCCAGGCCGCGGAGCGGACAGGTCGGTGCAACTGCGGCCGAGCATCTCGGTCCGGATGGCCAAGCGGGGCAAAGCCCTGCGCGGGACAACGGACCGGGATCGCGACGGCGGCGGTTGAGCGTCAGCGCCACCGGAATGGCCGGTCGGCGAGCAAGGTTCATTTTT
>NZ_LGSZ01000061.1 GCF_001298265.1 Allobosea vaviloviae
GCGACGCGCCCTACAGCTCGACGCGCTTGCCGGCATCCTGCCGATGGAGCGCCGCGACAAGCTCGCCACCATCCTGACCGACGACGACGTCGCGACGCTTCGCCACCTGGCCAAGGAAGGCATGGGTGAGAACTCGCTGCGCGCGCTCGCCTCCGACCTCGCCTACCTCGAGGCCTGGTCGACCGCAGCGGCGGGCTCGCCCCTGCCCTGGCCGGCGCCGGAAGCCCTGGCACTGAAGTTCATCGCCCATCACCTCTGGGATCCGGCGCGGCGCGCCGAGGATTCTTCGCATGGCATGCCGGCCGACGTCGAGGCTTCGCTGCGCGCTGGCGACCATCTGCGCAGCGACGGGCCCCATGCGAGCTCCACCGTCAAACGGCGCCTGGCTCACTGGGCGACGCTACACCGCTGGAAGGGACTTGAGAGCCCGCTCGGCACGCCGGCGATCCGCACCAGCGTGCGCCTGGCGGTCAGGGCCAGCGCCCGCCCGCGGCGGCGAAAGAGCAAGCGCGCGGTGACGCGCGATATCCTGGACCGGCTGATCGCGACCTGCCAATCGGAGCGTCTCGCCGACACGCGCGATCTCGCCATCCTC
>NZ_LGSZ01000094.1 GCF_001298265.1 Allobosea vaviloviae
TGACCTGCCACTGAGTTTTTCCTCCACGCGGAGTTAGAGTCCGGCCCTGATGAGGACGGACTGATGAAGCGAGCAAGATTCACGGAAGAGCAGATCATTGCGGTGCTGAAGGAGCACGAGGCTGGGGCGAAGACCGCCGACCTCGCCCGCAAGCACGGCGTCTCGGAGGCGACCATTTACAATTGGAAGGCCAAGTTCGGCGGCATGGATGTCTCCGAGGCCAAGCGGCTGAAGCAACTCGAAGACGAGAACGCCAAGCTGAAGAAGCTCCTGGCCGAGCAGATGCTGGATGCGGCAGCGATGCGGGAGCTCCTTTCAAAAAAATGGTAGGGCCCGCCGTGCAGCGCGACGCCGTCGCGCATCTGCAGGCCGTCATGGGCCTGTCGGAACGTCGGGCCTGCAGTATCGTCGGAGCGGACCGGAAGATGGTCCGCTCCCAATCCCGCCGCCCGCCGGATGCGGAGCTTCGCACCCGGTTGCGGGAGCTTGCCAATGAGCGACGCCGGTTTGGCTATCGACGGCTATTCATCCTGCTCAGGCGGGAGGGCGAACCGTCGGGCATCAACCGCATCCATCGGCTCTAT
>NZ_LGSZ01000096.1 GCF_001298265.1 Allobosea vaviloviae
GCGTCCAGAGAGCCTCGTTCTACGATCCCGAGATCAACCGCAGCTACGGGATGATGGCCGCCCATTACGGCGTCGGCATTCTGCCGGCCCGCCCGCGCAAGCCCCGCGACAAGGCGAAGGTCGAAGCCGGCGTGCGCTTCGCCCAGAGCTATATCCTTGGGCGGCTGCGTCGGCAGACCTTCTTCTCGCTGGCCGAGGCGAATGCCGCGATCGCCGCCATGGTGGAGCGCATCAACGCCCACGTCATGCGCAGGCTCGGCGTCAGCCGTCGGCATCTGTTCGAGACCGTCGAGCGGCCCGTGCTGGCGCTGCTACCGGACGCCGACTACCAGTTCGCGGAATGGCGCCTGGCGCGGGTCTCCCTCGATTATCATGTCGAGTTCGACGGCTTCTTCTACTCGGTACCCCATGGCCTGATCCGCGAGCAGGTCGATATCCGCGCAACGACCCGGACGATCGAGCTGTTCCACCGGGGTCAGCGCATCGCCGCACACCAGCGTCGTCATGGCGGGCGCCGGCATGGCACAGATCCCGATCACATGCCCAGCGCGCATCGGCGCTACGCCGAGT
>NZ_LGSZ01000093.1 GCF_001298265.1 Allobosea vaviloviae
GGCTTGGTGCGCTGCCAGCCATTCCCGCGCCCTCGTTCCCGGTCCTGAAGGCCGCGACCAGCGCGTTCAGCTGAGCGATGCGTGAGGAGAGCGAGCCGGCCGAAGCTGCGCTCTGCTCGGAGAGGGCGGCGTTCTGCTGGGTCATTTCGTCGAGATGGGCCACCGCCTGGCTCATCTCCTCGACGCCGCTGGCCTGTTCCGCCGAGGCCGAGGAGATTTCGGCGATGGTCGCGGCGACCTTGCGCGATGCCGCAAGGATGTGCTCGAGCTGGTCGCCGGCCTGGCGCACCAGCTTGACGCCCTCGCCGACCTCGCTGTTGGAGGAGGAGATCAGCGCCGAGATGTCCTTGGCGGCGTCGCTCGAACGCTGCGCGAGGGTCCGCACCTCCGAGGCCACGACCGCGAAGCCCTTGCCGGCATCGCCCGCACGGGCGGCTTCCACCGCCGCGTTGAGCGCCAGCAGGTTGGTCTGGAAGGCGATGTCGTCGATCACCCGGATGATGTCGGAGATCTTCTGCGAGGCGCTCTCGATGCGCGCCATCGCCGCGAC